>CAYFMQ010000035.1:0-2009 GCA_964344255.1 uncultured Thalassospiraceae bacterium | reverse complement strand
CTCATCTCTCTATCTTCTCAAGAAATTGAGTCTCCGGTAAACCCGGGGCGGTTCATCTTCCGCCGGTTCATCCAGATCGGCTCGGCCAAAAAGCTGGGCCAGGAGCTGAACGAACAGGGTTACCGCACCAAGGCCTGGACCACCAAGAAAGGCAGGGTGCGCGAGGGCTCCGAATGGAACACTGCCCACATCTACCGGCTGCTGAACAACCGGATCTATATCGGCGAGATCGCCCACAAGGATCGCAGCTACCCCGGTGAGCACGAAGGGATCATCGACCGGGCGACCTGGGACAAGGTTCAGGCCATCCTGGAGGACAACAAACCGGTCAAGGTTTCCATGGCCAGAACCAAAATGGTCGCCCCGCTGAAAGGTGTCATCCGCTGCGGCCACTGCGGATGCGCGATGGGACCGACCTACGCCCGCAAGAACGGCCGCCACTACACCTATTACATCTGTCAGAAGGACAGCAAGCGGACCGTGAGCCGGTGCCCGCTCAAACGGATTCCCGCCGGGGACATCGAGCAGGCGGTAATCGAGCAGTTGAGCGCGGTGTTCCGCACACCGACGCTGGTGGCCAAGACTTACTTCGCGGCCCGGGACATCGAGCAGGCGGAGCGGGAGCGGTTGTTCAAGCAGAAAGCCCAACTCGAGATGGAGCTGTCGCAGGCGCGGGAGCAGGCACTCGAATTGATGAAACCTGGCAACGATCTGCCGGGCAAGACCGAGATGCTGACGACGGTCAATCGCCAGGCGGTCGAGCTCTCGAAACAACTGACCCACGTAAGCGAGCGCTGCAGAGCCTACCAGGGGAGCAGCATCACGGAACAGGATGTGTCGGAGGCCTTCCAGAATGTCGAGGGCTTCTGGGAAGACCTTTTCCCGGTGGAACGAAACCGGCTCATCCGCCTCCTGGTGGATAAGGTCGAGATCCGCGAGACCGGAATCGACATGGAGCTGCGCACCAACGGGCTGACAACGCTCATCGCCGAGCTGGCAGGTCTGGCATGCGAAGTCACCGAACGGAGGGCAAGCCGATGAAAAAATCGTCCGGAACGATTTTTGACGCCCGCCAGGGCGGCCCCGAAGGGGTGAGCCCCAGGGATGGGGCGAACAAAATGAAGCCGACCATTACCGTGGCCGACAACGGCAACCTGCAGATCCACATCCCGATGCTGATCCGGCGCATGCGTGGCCGCAAGACGGTCATCGCTCCCCAGGCCCTGGATGGAGAAATCACCGGAGCGCAGGAACCGGTGCAGTCCGCCATCCTCCAGGCGCTGGGAAGGGCCTTTTCCTGGGCCGACATCCTCGAATCCGGGCAGATCAAGTCCATCAGCGAGCTTGCCCGTACCCTCGACGTCGATGGCTCGTATGTGGCCCGCATCCTCAAGCTGACGACTCTGGCCCCCGACATCGTGGAAGCCCTGATCAACGGCGAGGAACCCAACGGGCTCTCGCTGGCCAAGCTGACCCAGACCTTCCCCGAAGACTGGGCCGAGCAGCGCCGCCAGTTCGGCTTCGCCACCGACTGACGACCGGACCGGAGACCACCCCAGAGAGCCGACCATCAGCGTCGGCTTTTCTACTTTGGGTGGCAGGAAATCGGAATTGACCACGCTTCTTTTCATGGCCGAGGCGGGTGATTTCGAAAAAAACGTCCGGTTGCGACATCGAGCGATGACCTAAGACAACCGCCCAAAACGGCAACCAGCCGCAAATCCATATCAATCAAGGATGTAGCTTTCCGGACGCGCTTCGGACTTGGTCCGGAGAAAACAGAGAATCAGGGGCCAAACAGAGAATGAAAGGCGGGAAAATGGGGAGAAGTGATGCTGTGGAGAGGTGCTTTGGAAAGATGTGAAACGGGCGCAAACCCTTTAGAAACAAGGGGAAAAAGAAAACCCGTCACCCCGGAGAATGACCCCAGAGAGACGGGTTTGTCTTTTCTAAATGGTGGAGGCGGCGGGAATCGAACCCGCGTCCGAAACCGGTTCCCCGGCCACGTC
>CAYFMQ010000034.1:0-2503 GCA_964344255.1 uncultured Thalassospiraceae bacterium | reverse complement strand
GCCGCCCCTGCGGGATGCGGCGAATAAGTGCGGGTTTACTCCGGTGTCAACACCAGCCGCTGGTCAGCGGAAATGATGGGCAAACTCATGAGTGGCCCTCCTCGCTCGAGAAGGTGTCGCCGACGCGGTGGGCACCCAGGGCGCCCCGTTTTCGGGCGAGGTCGTAGAGTTCGCGCAAAGCGTTCATACGCCGACTGAGGGGACGGATCTCGGCTTCGAGCGCGAGGATGGCGAAGGCGATCTGATCGAGCGTGGCGTCTTCGATCGCAACCTCCTCACCATTCGAGACGATCCGTTCGGGCAGTTCTTCCAGCAGATAGGGATGCTGCTTTCTCAGTCTTTCGAGCAGGGTGTGTTTTTTGAACATGGCGTTACTCCTCGATCGGGATGAGTTGGAAGGTGGGCTTACCGGTCTTGAGGGTGCGGGCCGGCGCGAATACCTCGCGCAGGTTCTCCGGCCAGGCGGTGTACTTGCGCTCGGCGACCTTGTAGGTGATATCCAGGTACTCAGTGGGGTCGTCGCCGCTGGTGGCGATGCGCTCGGCGATCTCGGACAGCTTCTTCTGGTCCCAAACCGGCTTCTTGGGGAGGTCGGCCGTGATACGGACGCCGTCGTCATCGAAGTGGACAGTCCCGGTGTCCTTGCCGAGCTGGACGCGCAGTGCCTTGGCCTGGGCGTCGTACTTCAAGGCAATAGCCCCGTCGATCCACTCCTTGAGGTCCTTGGCCTGACGGAACAGATCCACAGCGGCCGATTGCAACTGCAGCAGATCCTGCGCCGGCAATCCGGTCATCTCGGCGACGGATAGGAGTCTGGCTTCTTCCAATGTGATGGTCATGCCACACCTCCCGCCTGCGGCTGATGAGCAGGCTCGGAGGTAGAGGCACGCATGTGCTGGCGCTCGTAGGCCTCGACATCTTCGAGGCGGTAGACGACGCGGCCGCCGATCTTGAGGAAGCAGGGCCCCCAGCCGATGGCGCGCCAGCGCTCCAAGGTCCGCTGGGAGAGATCCCAGCGGTCGGCCAGTTCGGCCTGATTAAGGTGTTTCACGGTCATGTCGATGTACCTCGTGGTTGCAATGAACACGGGGTAATGATGGCGGTGAGACCATGGGAAAATCCGGGGATCGGCAGGTGGGAAAATCGGTGGTATTTTTCGTTATTTCAGTTGGTTACACTCCTATCGAAGTGATAATAGACGCCCGCCACCAGAACAAACCCAGCTTGCAAAATGTCAGATACTTTGCTAGTTTTTCTGACATGAATAGAGGGAGAGATCATGTCTACAGCCGAAACAATCCGTAAACGTGTGCTGCGAGCCCGCCGGGGAGAGCCGTTTACCAACACCCGGTTCCTCAAGCTGGGTTCGCGTGCGTCCGTGGACAAGACACTGTCCCGCCTTGTTGAGGAAGGTGTGATCCAGCGGATTGCCCGGGGTGTGTTCGTGCGTCCCAAGAAAAGCCGGTTTATCGGTACCGTCATGCCTGACGTGGCGAAGGTCGTGGAGGTCATGGCCAGGGATCACGGTGAGACGATCCAGGTTCATGGCGCGGAAGCGGCTCGCCGTTTCAAGCTATCGACTCAGGTGCCTACCATGCCAGTCTTCTACACCAGTGGGCCGAGCCGGGAACTCAAGATCGGCAACCTGACCGTCAAACTAAGGCACGCCAGTCACCGGAAGCTTCACCTAGCCGGGAAGCGCCCAGGCCTGGCACTGTCGGCCCTGTGGTACCTGGGGAAAAACAACGTCAACGCCAACGTGGTCGGCGCCATTCGTGAAGGCCTGACGGCGGAAGAGTTTGAAACCCTGAAACACACAGACATGCCTGGATGGATGGCGGGCGCATTGGAAAGGTACGGCAAGGAAGCTGTCCATGCCTGAGCAATTCCTGCATCTGCCGGTCGGCGACCGCAGGGAGATTCTCCAGACCGCTGCAACGCGGCTTGGGCAGCAGGCGACAGTATTGGAAAAAGATGTATGGGTCTGCTGGACATTGCAGACCCTTTTTTCCATGCCGGATGCCCACCCAATGGCATTCAAAGGTGGCACCTCCCTCTCGAAGATCTATGGCGTCATCAACCGCTTCTCTGAGGACGTGGATGTCACCCTCGACTACCGGGCCTTTGATGATGACTTCGATCCGTTTGCCGCAGATGTGAGCAATAATGCCGTCAAGAAATTCAGCAAACGGCTGAAGGGCTATGTCCTTCAATATGCGAGCGACGTCGTTATCCCTTATATCGAAACCCAGTTGAAGGCGCTGCCCAGGTCGGAGGAATACGGAATTGAAGTATCCGATGATGGCGAGAAGATCTGGGTTCAGTACCCCTCAGCCGTCGAGGGCGGTGATGATTACCTAAAAAGCAGCATCCTGATTGAACTGGGCGGTCGCAATGTTATCGATCCGAATGAGCGGCATACCGTCACGCCCGACATTTCGGGCTCCGTCCTGAATTGTGTGGGTAATCTGTAATCACGCTGCGGCCCCCTGACCACAAGATG
>CAYFMQ010000033.1:0-2565 GCA_964344255.1 uncultured Thalassospiraceae bacterium | reverse complement strand
CTGCGGCGAATAGCAGCGCTTTTCCTCCGGCGTCAACAGACGGTACTTTGTGGAACTGGTTTTCCAGTTTTACGGAATGTAAGGCCCGCTTCCCGCGCCTTTTTGGTGATATCTCTTCCAGAGTACCTTCCTGTCGCGTACCACTCGAACATCTGGAGGACGACCGGGGCGAGTTCCGGGTCCTGTTCGATGGTCTTTTTACCGTTCTCGCCGACGATATTCCGGTAGCCGAACGGAGCGTATGACGGCCAGATCCCCTGCTCGGCCTTCTCGGTCATGCCCTTGCGGGTCTCTTCCGAGAGATTGTCGATGTAGTTCTTCGCCATCAGCACCTTGATACCGTGCATGAACTTTTCGGAGGAACGGGAATCGGCGGAGAGGACGACGTTCTCCTTTGCGAAGTGGATCTCCAGGTCCAGCTCGTCGAGGGTCACCCAGTCCTTCAGGTTGCGGTAGAGGCGGTCGGTCTTCTCGACCAGGATGATGCGGGCTTCCGGGTGCTGGCGGAGATAGTCCACCATCTCGCCGAAGCTGGAGCGGCCGGCCTGCTTGGCGGTCTCCACGTCGACGTACTCCTCAACGACGCGGATACCCTCGGCCAGGGCGTAGTCGCGCAGCAGCTTGAGCTGGGCCGGGATGGAAAAACCTTCCTTCTCCTGTTCCTTGGAGGAGACGCGCGCATAGACCACGGCATCCCGCCGCGCTGGCCCGGTTCCTCGTTCTTGTCTGTCCATCCTCGTCATATTGTTTAGTTTATACTAAACACCTCACCAGACCAACCATTAAAAACGCGCATGAACACGGAGAAGAAGGCGTCGCTGAAACGCCCAGATGACTCAGTAAACCAAAGACGCCTTGAGTTTTCGCGATCAGATGCCGACAATGTCACCAGCTCATCTGCCATGTGTAGAAGAAGTAACGAAGCCGTCCTTCGGGGCGGCTTCAGCCTTTCCGGCCTTTGAGCATCACCGCGGATACACCTATCATCTGCACATGGCCAGGGACAAAATTCGGCTCCATGCCGTTTGGCTTGCCGATCTCGATGCGCAAGCCCTATATCCCTGGCAATGCGAACCATCCTCGCCACCACTCAGTCCTTTGCCACTACCGTGTCGTAAAGGCCATAGTGCGCCAGCCCCTCGTGGCTTTCGATGCCCGTGTAGCGCAGCGAGGCATCTTCATAGCGGCGAAAGGCAAACACGGCCTGGTTCATCTGCTCGGTGTTGAACACCTTGAGGCGGACCAACAGGTGGAAGTCCTGAACCGTCAGGCCAGTCACAGCAAGGAACAAATCTGGTTCCAGCTTTGTGATGACATCCTGCAGCGTGTTCTCGCGAAAGTCTGTGAGGTACATGAATGCAGGAATACGGGTAGCGAACTTGATCAGCTTTTCCTGAACCAGCTTGCGCTTGGACTTGTATTCCTTCTCTTCGGCCGTGAGTTCTTTTTTCTCCTTCGGCGTCAAGTCGTCATTCTTGGCCTTGTTCTTGAGTTCCTTGACCTTCTCGCTCTTGTTGATGATGGTCTCGATGACGTTGTCGCCGAGCGCCCGCCAGCCTTCGATGCGCTCCACGGCGGCCATGGCTTCGGCGTTGTCCATGATGCGGCGTAGCGTGTCGTTGTCCACGTTCACCAGCAGCGCGGACTCCCACTTGCGCGCCAGCAGCGTGGCCGAAGTGCCCGCCATCGCGATGTCGAGAATGCCGCCGGCGTCGATCTGGGTCATGTTGGCGCCGTCGTAGGCGAGCACGGGCAGGAACGACACCAGGTCCTTGACCGCGTTCTCCGGGTTCGGCTCATTGGGCGCAAGCCCGATGCCGTACTCGGAGATCTGCCGCAGCGCCCGCGTGGGCGCGAAGTCGAACACGAAGCAGACCGGCTTGAGGATTTCCTCCTCGTGCGGATTGTCGCCATTTGGGTTCTTGATGGACCACGGCGATTGCACCCGGAACGCTGCCTGGAAATAGGTTTCCGGCGACTTGAGATTGCGCAGCATCAGGATGGACGACCACTGCGGCACGGTCACGCCGGTCGTCAGCTTGCCGCAGGAGAGCGTGATCGTCTTGGTCTCGAAGCCGCTGCCGATCGCCGTGCGCACTGGCGGCAGGGCTTCCAGGCCAATGCCCGCCGAGGCACCGGCCGCGACGGCCACGGCGTAGTCATGCCAAAAGACGTTGTGCTTTTCCGCCAGCAGGTTACCCATCGCATGGCAGGCGGCGACATTGGGCAGAAACCAGAACGCGTGCTGCAAATAGGGCAGCAGGCGCACGTCGGAATACGGGAACGGCGGCCGCGTGCCCGTCTTCAAGTGCTCGACCGATTTCTGCGCGTAGCCGCCACGGATGATGTCCAGCCACTTCTGCACGTCGTTCTTGTGCTTGAACTGCGCGGCCGATCCTGAACCGGTCGCGGCGAAAAACTCGTTGAGGTCGAACTCGTCGAACTCGCCGCCGCTGGCAATCGCCAGCAGCTCATCCGGCATCTGGTAGGTCAGCAGGCGCATCTGCGGCTGTCAATGGCCACCCAAACTGATCCAGAAACGGACAACAAAAATGATCCACCCAT
>CAYFMQ010000032.1:0-3626 GCA_964344255.1 uncultured Thalassospiraceae bacterium | reverse complement strand
GGGTGGATCATTTTTGTTGTCCGTTTCTGGATCAGTTTGGGTGGCCATTGACACCCTTGACCCGTTGAAAACAACAGACCGCTGCTGCCGCGCGATTCCAACTGCGCTATCACCACCGGCAGATAGTGGTCCAACTTTCTCACGAGCCAGACCTGCCGGTGCAAGCCATCCCCCAATCGCGCGGTCCCCAGCGCCCAGAGGACACCGGGTATCACCGGGTCGGTGATACCGACCCGTTGCGCCTGGGGTATATCCAGCAGATCCGCGATCGCGTGTAGAAAAGGCTGTTCGGCAACCTGCCTTACCTCGGTTTCCGCCACGGGAACCCTCTGCCATCGGAGGGTGTTGGGATCCCGAAACCGCACCCAGTCAGGATCGTCATCTTCTTCAATCTCTACCTGAACCGGCTCGTCGTCAAAATCCGCCTCGATCACTCCCGCGTACCCGGTTGAGGTCAGCCAGTCATCCAGCGGAGGCTTGGAAAAACCCGGGTGATGCCTGTCCAGTTCCCGTGATGGGATACCGCACAGCCGCTGCCCATCATTGCCGATGATCGGCTGGGCGGATGCATCGAAGAGGTCGATCAGGTTAAGCGACGTTCGCGGCGGCAAGGCTCTCATCACCGATCTCCCGCACGATGCCCCACTTCTCCAGCAGGTGGTCACAAAGCACCCGATCCTTTTCGCGCTTGGTCTTGATGTTGCAGCCATTCTCACCGCGCAGGACGATGTGTACCGTCCTCGCCCGCTCGCCGTGCTGCTTGCGGATCTTGACAGAGATCTGAGCGAAGGTGATGAGGTGTCGGCTAAATTTGAAATCGGCAGTGACCATGTCACGAGACGCCTGGTAGATGTCATCCGGATCCTTGACACCGATCTTCAGAACCATGCTCCGCCCCGATTTCGTATAACCGAGCTGGGTCACCCGGACCCAGTCCACCTTCTCACCCGCGATGTCGAACTGGAATGGTCTCGCCAGGCACTGGTAGTCGTACCGTTTCAAAGGAACGCGCTCCCCGGTGATGGGCGACATGAGCAGATGATCCGCCGCCAGTCGCGCAAGTGCCTCCCGCCCGTTACTGTCTTTGGACAGGACCTCCAGATTCCCGTTTTTGGGTTCGTAGGTGATGAAGGAAGATACGGCTCGCGTGACCTGCTGGCTGTCGAGTTGACTGTCCTTTACGCACTCGACCGCCTCCGGGGCCAGGTTGTAATGAATGCTGACCTGGTACAGCGCGACATCGTCGCCGGTCTTGGAATCCGGATGAAGGCGCCTGAACACCTGGACCGCCACCTGATCCTTCGAGCACTTAAATTGCTCCGCAACCTTGTCATGGAAGACATCAACGGAAGAAAGGTCGTCTTTCAGTGCTAAATTCTTCGGGCCGACAAACCCTGAATAACAGCTGGCACTCTGCCGGAATACATCGGCCAAGCGCGCATTGATCGCCTCATTGAACAGGTGCGGGTCATCACGGAACAGCCACAGACTACGATCATATTGATTACGGAACTTGTCGAAGGCCTCCTGCTGTACCTTGGTGAAGTGTTCATGCCGCACACTGTCGACCGCGTCCTGTCCGGGCCCATCGGTGAGAAGAACGATCTTCTCCGCCACCTCCTCCATCTTCTGGCGATCGGCGACCGACAATGAAGATAGGACCTCGGCAAACCCCGCGCGGGTTTCCCTTTTGCCCTTCTTCGGCTCGACCTCCGGCAGTTCAACCTGGAAATCCTCCGCCATGAATACCCTGAAGTCCTTCGGTTGCGCATGGCTGAGCAACTTACTCAGGTTTTCTGCATCATTCATCGCTGTCCCTTTTTCTTCTTGGATACCCGTACCGTCACACCGCCGACAATCGGCGGCGAGATTCCATGTCGTATATGGGGATATTCGATTGTATTTTCAATAGTACGCACTGGCCCCATGCGCTCCGCAACTCCCTGATTTATAAAGACACGAAGTCTCACGACAATATCGCTTATCAACGATTTCGAGATTTCACATGCTCACCGGGATAAGCGATGCCAACATTTCTACCAGCAGAAGTGCTCTCTGACGAGGAGCGGACGGTCGAGGCCGCCGAGATCCTAGCCACCGGCCTGATCCGGCTCCGGAACGCCCAGAAAGAGAGCGATTTTCCACTGGACTTCCTGCCCACCGGAAGCGTTCATCATGACCGTTATCACGACGGAGAAAAATAGCGATGAGCGCAGATGTAATCGGCAAAGTGGCGGCGCTGCCGTCGCTGGAAAATGACGAACTGAAGAAGCTGTGGCGGGAGCTGTTTGATGAACCGGCTCCGCGCAAGAAGCGGGACTATCTGATCCCACGCCTGGCCTGGCGCATTCAGGAGCTGGCCTACGGGGGCCTCTCCGACAGTGCGCAGGACCGCATCAACCGTCTGATGCGCAGCAAGGAGCAGCTCAAGCCCAGCAGCAAACGGGGCAAGCGACCTGCCGTGGGCACCAAGTTGATCCGCGAGTACCAGGGTATCGAGCACCACGTCACCGTCACCCGCAACGGCTTCGAGTACCAGGGCCGCACCTACCGCAGCCTGTCCCACATTGTCCGGGAGATCACCGGCACCCGTTGGTCGGGACCGCTCTTCTTCGGTCTGACGAGGAGCGGCAAATGACTGAGATGAAAAAACCGATCCGCTGTGTCGTCTATACCCGCAAGTCCTCTGAGGAGGGCCTGGAGCAGGAGTTCAATTCACTGGACGCCCAACGCGAGGCGGGTGAAGCCTACATCCACTCGCAGAAGCACGAGGGCTGGTCCCTGCTGCCCAACCGCTACGACGACGGTGGCATCTCCGGTGGCACCATGGACCGTCCCGGCCTGCAACAGCTGCTGGCGGACGTGAAGACCGACCGGCTCGACGTGGTGGTGGTCTACAAGGTGGACCGCCTCAGCCGATCCCTCGGGGACTTCGCCCAGATCATCGACCTGTTCGACAAGCACGGCGTCTCCTTCGTCTCGGTCACCCAGCAGTTCAACACCACGACCTCCATGGGGCGGCTGACGCTCAACATCCTGCTCTCCTTCGCCCAGTTCGAGCGGGAGGTCACCGGCGAGCGCATCCGCGACAAGATCGCCCTATCAAAGAAGAAGGGTATGTGGATGGGCGGCTACGTGCCCCTGGGCTACGACGTGGCCAGCCGCAAGCTGGTACCCAACGAACCAGAGACAGAGCTGGTGCGGCGCATTTTCAATCGCTTCATCCGCCTGGGCTCCACCACCCTGCTGTGCAAGGAGCTCAATGATCATGGCTTCCGCACCAAGCGCCGACGGGGCCGCGACGGCCGGGTGAGCGGCGGCCACCCCTTCAACAAAACCACCCTTTACAAGATCCTCAATAATCGCATCTACCTGGGCGAGATACGGCACAAGGACAAATGGTATCCCGGAGAGCACCAAGCCATCATCGATCAGGATCTATGGGATAAGGCCCATGGCATCATGGCAAAAGATAAAACCCAGCGCGCTGCAGACGGCCGGCGACAGACCGCGGCCCCGCTCAAGGGGCTGCTCTACGGCCCAGACGGCAAAGCGATGACACCCACTCATACTTGTTGACGCCGGAGGAAAAGCGCTGCTATTCGCCGCAGGCCTGTAGCAAACAG
>CAYFMQ010000031.1:0-6695 GCA_964344255.1 uncultured Thalassospiraceae bacterium | reverse complement strand
GCTTTGTCCTCTCGAACTTTTCCTTAGCCATCGTTTTGCTCCGTTCGCGCTGTAGTAATTACTTATACGTTGGTTAAACCGATATCAGCCCGCCAGACGTTGCTGAATTTCTTCAGACACCTGGTTGGGGACGACATCGTAATGATCAAATTGCATGGTGAACTGGGCGCGGCCCTGTGACAGGGAACGCAGCGAATTCACATACCCGAACATGGCGGCCAGCGGCACCATGGCGTTAACAACGCGGGCGTTGCCACGCTGGTCCATACTGGACACCTGTCCACGACGGGAATTCAGATCGCCGATAATATCACCCATGTATTCTTCAGGCGTGACGACCTCGACCTTCATAACAGGCTCAAGAAGTTGTGCAGCACCCTTGTCCATGGCTTCACGGAAAGCGGCCCGGCCGGCAATTTCAAAGGCCATAACGCTTGAATCAACGTCATGAGAATTGCCGTCATAGAGAGTCGCCTTAAGGTCGGTTACCGGGAAACCGGCGATGTTGCCGGATTCCATGGCGCTGACGATACCCTTTTCAACACCGGGGATGTATTCCTTGGGAACGTTACCGCCAACAACCTTGTTTTCGAACTCAAAGCCAGAACCGGCAGGAAGCGGTTCGAAATTGATTTTGACGCGGGCGAACTGACCGGAACCACCAGTCTGTTTCTTGTGCGTGTAATCGATATCGGCATCTTTGGAGAGGCGCTCACGATAGGCAACCTGGGGCTGACCAATATTGGCCTCGACCTTGAATTCACGCTTCATGCGATCGACGATGATGTCGAGGTGAAGCTCGCCCATACCCTTAATGATGGTCTGGCCGCTTTCAACATCGGATGAAACACGGAAGGAAGGATCTTCCGCCGCCAGGCGGGCCAGGGCAACGCCCATCTTTTCCTGGTCGCTTTTGGTCTTCGGTTCTACAGCGATTTCAATAACCGGATCCGGGAAGTCCATGCGTTCCAGAATGACCTGCTCGTTGGGATTGCAAAGGGTATCACCCGTGGTGGTTTCTTTCAGGCCGGCCAGAGCGACAATGTCGCCGGCATGCGCTTCCTTGACGTCTTCACGGCTGTTTGAGTGCATAAGCAGCATACGGCCGATACGCTCACGCTTGCCCTTCACGGTGTTCATGATGGATTCACCGGTATTCAGGATGCCGGAATAAACACGGATAAAGGTCAGAGAGCCAACGAAGGGATCATTCATGATCTTGAAGGCCAGGGCCGAGAAAGGCTCGTCATCTGAATTGTGACGTTCGATTTCCTCTTCGGAGTCGGCTTTGACACCCTTGATTGCGGGAACGTCTGTCGGCGCCGGCATGTAGTCGATTACAGCGTCAAGAAGCGGCTGAACACCCTTGTTCTTGAAGGCACTGCCGCAAAGAACCGGAACAAAATCACCGGAAAGCGCGCCGCTACGGATACATTTCTTGAGGGTCTCGATGGAAGGCTCTTCGCCTTCGAGATAGGCTTCCATGGCGTCGTCATCCTGTTCGACGGCCATTTCAATCAACTGCTCGCGGTAGCTGGCGGCGTCATCTGCCATATCGGCGGGAATATCGACTTCCTCAAATTCGGCGCCAAGGGATTCGTCTTTCCAGATGATGGCCTTCATTTTTAGCAGATCAACGAGACCGGCAAATTCGGATTCAGCGCCAACAGGAAGCTGCGTGACCAGCGGGCGGGCGCCCAGGCGGTCAACGATCATATCGACGCAGCGATAGAAGTCCGCACCCATACGGTCCATCTTGTTGACGAAACAGATACGCGGAACGTTGTAACGGTCAGCCTGACGCCAAACGGTTTCCGACTGCGGCTCAACGCCTGCGACACTATCGAAAACGGCGACAGCGCCATCAAGAACACGCAGCGAGCGCTCAACCTCAATGGTGAAGTCGACGTGGCCAGGGGTATCGATGATGTTGATGCGGTGATCATTCCAGAAACAGGTGGTAGCGGCAGAGGTAATGGTGATACCACGCTCTTGCTCCTGCTCCATCCAGTCCATGGTTGCGTTACCGTCGTGGACCTCACCGATTTTGTAGGACTTACCCGTGTAATACAGAACCCGTTCCGTCGTCGTGGTCTTGCCGGCGTCAATATGGGCCATAATGCCGATATTGCGGTACTTATTAAGGGGAGTTGAGCGTGCCATTTCAGATCACCTAATAAAACGGGTTACCAGCGATAATGCGAGAAGGCCTTGTTGGCCTCTGCCATGCGATGGGTGTCTTCGCGCTTCTTAACGGCAGCGCCACGGTTATTGGCAGCATCCATCAGTTCGCCGGAAAGACGTTCGACCATGGTGTTTTCCGAGCGGTTACGCGCATTGGAAACGATCCAGCGGATCGCCAGGGCCTGGCGGCGTTCAGCGCGCACTTCAACGGGAACCTGATATGTTGCACCGCCAACACGACGGGAACGAACCTCAATGGACGGCTTTACGTTGTCGATCGCTTCGTGGAAGACCTTCAGCGGATCACCACCGGCTTTATCCGAGATACGGTCAAAGGCGCCATAAATGATGCGCTCAGCTGTGGATTTCTTGCCATCGAGCATCAGGGCATTCATGAATTTGGTAACAACCAGATCACCATACTTCGGATCAGGCAGAACCTCGCGCTTTTCAGCTGCGTGACGTCGGGACATGGGCGCCTTCTCCTTACTTCGGTCGCTTGGCGCCGTACTTGGAACGACGCTGACGGCGATCAGACACACCCTGGGTATCGAGCGTGCCGCGAATAATGTGATAGCGGACACCGGGAAGGTCCTTCACACGACCACCACGGATCATAACGACCGAGTGCTCCTGAAGGTTATGGCCTTCGCCGGGAATGTAACTGGTAACTTCAAATCCGTTGGTCAAACGGACACGCGCAACTTTCCGAAGGGCGGAGTTGGGCTTTTTGGGCGTTGTCGTATAGACACGGGTGCAAACACCACGCTTTTGAGGACAAGCTTCGAGAGCAGGAACCTTGTTCCGGCTCGGCTTGTCTTTACGCGGTTTGCGAATCAGCTGGTTAATCGTTGGCATTTCGCTGTTCCGTCCTTCCGTAAAACGGGAGAGTTCCAGTTTACAAACAATAGAAAACCGCGCGTTTCCATCTATTCGGACCCAGTATTTTTTCAGGCAAAGCCTGTCACCGAGTAGACGAAACGCATCTTGGCGGCATCTGCCACCTAGTGCGCGGTTTACAAATTCTAAAACGTTTCGCAGTTGGTACCTGCGTCTAGTCCGTATGGCCTACCACCAGGTCCCTGCGATGTGCGCGCACTATATGCATGCCCCTATACCCCGTCAAGAAAAAGAATTGCTGTTTTTTCAATAACTTAAGCAAAATGCTGCGCTGCACACGCCAAAAAAGACAATCCCGGGGCCGAAGACTGGCTTCAACCCCGGGATTTTTAGTCGAATTCTGGCGAAATTCGCGAGTTTATTCGGCTGGAGATGCCGTTTCACCCTCGGATTCGCCGATTGAGATGACCTCATTGGCATCGGATTCGATGGCTTCTGGCTCCGGCTCGAGCACAACACCCATCTCCTCGTCGCGTTCTGCGGCAATTCGGCGGTATCCATTCATGTAGTTGCCCGTACCTGCGGGAATCGGACGGCCAACAATGACGTTTTCCTTCAGGCCGATGAGCGTATCCACCTTGCCGGAAACGGACGCCTCGGTGAGCACACGAGTCGTTTCCTGGAAGGAAGCCGCCGAAATGAAGGAATGCGTTTGCAGGCTGGCTTTGGTGATGCCCTGGAGAACCGGGATCGCCTCGGCTGCCCTGCCGCCGTCGTCCTTGACCTTTTCGTTTTCGGCCTCAAATTCCATACGGTCGACCAGTTCGCCGATCAGGAAGGTGGTGTCGCCACCGTCCATTACCTCGACCTTCTGCAGCATCTGGCGGGCAATCACCTCGATATGCTTATCGCTGATTTTCACGCCTTGCAGACGGTAAACGTCCTGGATTTCGTTGATCAGGTATTCGGCCAACGCTTCGACACCGAGAATACGCAGGATATCGTGCGGAACCGGGTTACCGTCCATCAGGGCGTCGCCCACTTCCACATAATCGCCTTCCTGGACGCTGATGTGCTTGCCCTTGGGGATAAGATATTCCATGGGTTCGCCACCGTCATCCGGCACGACGACGATCCGGCGCTTGGCCTTGTAGTCCTTACCGAATTCAACCCGGCCCGGGGCTTCTGCGATAATCGCATAATCCTTGGGTTTACGGGCTTCAAACAGTTCGGCAACACGCGGCAGACCACCCGTAATGTCACGGGTTTTGGCCGATTCACGGGGAATACGGGCCAAAACGTCGCCGGCATAGACCTTCTGGCCGGGTTCGACGGACAGAATGGCGTCAACCGACAGGAAGTAGCGGGCTTCCATACCGTTGGGAAGCAGAACCACCTCGCCCTTGTCGTCACGCAGCGTAACGCGCGGCTTCAGGTCACTGCCTTTCGGCTGCTGCTTCCAGTCGATAACCACTTTTGAAGCAATACCGGTCGCTTCGTCGACCTGTTCGGTCATGGACAGGCCTTCGACAAGGTCCATAAAGGTCGCGACACCTTCTTTTTCCGTGATGATCGGCAGGGTATAGGGATCCCACTCGACCAGCTTGTCGCCTTTCTTAACCTTCTGCTTTTCCTTGACCAGCAGCAACGAACCGTAAGGGATACGGTGACGTGCACGGTCTCGGCCATGATCGTCGACCAGCGTCAGTTCCGCATTACGGCTCATGACCACCTGGACACCCTTTGAGTTCTTGACCGTCGAGCAGTTCTTCAGCTTCACCTTGGCTTCGGAAATGGCCTCGATCTTGGACTCCTGTGCGCCACGCTGGGCGGCGCCGCCGATATGGAAGGTCCGCATGGTGAGCTGGGTACCCGGCTCGCCGATGGATTGAGCCGCGATAACGCCGACGGCTTCACCCATGTTGACTTCCGTGCCACGCGCCAGGTCACGGCCATAGCATGCAGCGCATACGCCATTGGTCGTTTCACAGGTCAGGACCGAACGGGTCAGGACCGATTCAACCTCGGCGGTTTCGATGGTAACAGACTGGTCTTCATTGACGATCTCACCGGCCTTGGCGAGGACTTCGCCCGTTTCCGGGTGAATGACGTCGTTAACCGGCGTGCGGCCCAGAATACGCTCGGACAGGGGCGAAATCACATCGCCGCCTTCGACGACGGATGCGATGGTTATACCCCGTTCCGTACCGCAATCTTTTTCGCGGATGATGCAGTCCTGGGCCACGTCGACCAGACGACGGGTCAGGTAACCGGAGTTAGCGGTTTTGAGCGCTGTATCAGCCAGACCCTTACGGGCGCCGTGGGTCGAGTTAAAGTACTCGAGCACGGTCAGGCCTTCCTTGAAGTTTGAAATAATCGGCGTTTCGATAATTTCACCGGAAGGCTTGGCCATCAGGCCACGCATACCAGCCAGCTGTTTCATCTGGGCGGCGGAACCACGGGCGCCGGAATGCGCCATCATATAGACGGAGTTGACGTCCGAGGTTTCGTTGGTTGTGGCGATCTTCTGCATCATGGCGTCGGCAACCCGGTCCGTACAATGGGACCAGGCGTCAACGACCTTGTTGTACTTCTCGCCCTGGGTGATCAGGCCGTCCAGGTACTGTTGCTCGTACTCCTTGGCAAGATTTTCGGTTTCCTGAACCATCGGCCCCTTCTCGTCC
The DNA here is from genome assembly GCA_964344255.1 of uncultured Thalassospiraceae bacterium. Lineage (GTDB taxonomy): Bacteria > Pseudomonadota > Alphaproteobacteria > Rhodospirillales > Casp-alpha2 > JAJFIE01. The sequence goes on along the minus strand of CAYFMQ010000031.1, from coordinate 987 downwards.
GGAATGATCAGATCATCCTTGCCGAAGGAAATACCGGCCTTACAGGCATGGGCGAAACCAAGACCCATCAGGCGGTCACAGAAAATTACCGTATCCTTCTGACCGCAGTGACGATAGATCTCGTCGATCAGGTTGGAGATCTCCTTCTTGGTCAGCAACTGGTTGACCAGCTTGAAGGAGATGTTCTTGTGCCTGGGCAGGATTTCCGACAATAGCATGCGGCCCGGCGTGGTTTCGACACGAACTGTTTCCGGCTCGCCTTCCGCGTTCACACCGCTGTAGCGTGTCGTGATCTTGGAATGGAGCGTGATGACGTTCGCATCGAGGGCCTGCTGGATTTCACCTACATCGGCGAAAACCATGCCCTCACCCGGTTCGCCGTCACGATCCATGGTCAGATAGTAGAGACCAAGGACCATGTCCTGCGACGGAACGATGATGGGCTTGCCGTTTGCAGGGCTGAGAATGTTGTTGGTGGACATCATCAGCACGCGGGATTCAAGCTGGGCTTCGAGTGACAGTGGCACGTGAACGGCCATCTGGTCGCCATCGAAGTCGGCGTTAAAGGCGGCACAGACCAGCGGATGTAGCTGAATGGCCTTGCCTTCGATCAGAACCGGCTCGAAAGCCTGGATTCCGAGACGGTGAAGCGTCGGCGCCCGGTTCAGGAGAACCGGATGCTCGCGTATAACCTCTTCCAGGATATCCCAGACTTCTGGACGTTCCTTTTCAAGCATCCGCTTGGCGGCCTTGATGGTTGTCGCCATGCCGTAGAGTTCCAGTTTGGAATAGATAAACGGTTTGAACAGCTCAAGCGCCATCTTCTTGGGTAAGCCGCACTGGTGTAGTTTCAGTTCAGGTCCGACCACGATCACGGAACGGCCTGAATAGTCAACGCGCTTACCAAGCAGGTTCTGGCGGAAACGTCCCTGTTTGCCTTTCAGCATGTCGGAAAGTGATTTCAGCGGACGCTTGTTGGCGCCGGTA
>CAYFMQ010000030.1:0-10056 GCA_964344255.1 uncultured Thalassospiraceae bacterium | reverse complement strand
GTTGCGAGCATCATCGAGTAATCATGCGTCCTAAAGCGCCACCCTTTTTGGGGTGGCGCCGGACGGGATAGGGGTATAGCTCAGTTGGTAGAGCGGCGGTCTCCAAAACCGCAGGTCCCGGGTTCGAGCCCTGGTGCCCCTGCCAGCTTCAGGTTTCCGGCAGCGGTACTTTTTGATAAGTATGGCTGGCCGGAATGAATTTTTTGTAACGTTTAAATACGGACCGGTATTAACCCATGGCGAAAACGAATCCGGCACAATTTGTCAAGGAAGTCAGACAGGAAGCTTCCAAGGTGACATGGCCCACGCGCAAGGAAACTGGTATTTCCACGGCGATGGTCTTTGTCCTTGTGATTATTGCTGCGTTGTTTTTCCTGTTGGTTGATCAGCTGCTATCATGGGGCGTTAAGCTGATCTTTGGTCTCGGAGGTTAATGATGGCGGCCAAATGGTACGTTGTGCACGCCTATTCAGGCTTTGAAAAGAAAGTTGCGCAATCCATTGAGGAACAGGCGAAACAGGCCGGCATGGATGACATGTTCGAGCGTGTCCTGGTGCCGACGGAAGAAGTCGTCGAGATGCGCCGCGGCGCCAAGGTGAACGCCGAACGCAAGTTTTTCCCCGGCTATGTGCTGGTGAAGATGGAAATGACCGACGAAACCTGGCATCTGGTCAAGAACACGCCGAAGGTCACGGGATTCCTTGGCGGTCAGGGCCGTCCGTCGCCGATTACGGAGAAGGAAGCTCAGCACATCCTGCAACAGGTTGAAGAAGGCGTCGATCGTCCGAAGCCGTCGATTTCCTTCGAGGTCGGCGAGCAGGTGCGTGTTTGCGATGGTCCGTTCAATTCGTTTAACGGTCTTGTCGAGGATGTCGATGAAGAACGGGCCCGCCTCAAGGTCGCGGTGTCCATCTTTGGCCGCGCCACGCCCGTTGAACTGGAATACAGCCAGGTAGAGAAACTTTAAATTCTCTGCTGGCTTTTTGGCGTCATAGGTTCTATATGTCGCCGCTTCGTGTGGGAGGTCATGCCATGACCGGACCACGCACTCAGCAAAATCCCGGCCTGCGGTCGGGTTAAAACCCTTAGGACTGAGAGAAAAATGGCAAAGAAAGTAGATAGTTACATCAAATTGCAGGTGCCTGCAGGTCAGGCCAATCCGTCACCGCCCATCGGTCCGGCCCTCGGCCAGGCCGGTCTCAACATCATGGAATTCTGCAAGGCGTTCAACGCCGAAACGCAGAACATGGAGCCGGGAATGCCTATTCCCGTGGTGATCACGGCCTATGCAGACCGTACCTTCAGCTTTATTACCAAGACCCCGCCGGCAAGCTTTTTCCTGAAAAAAGCCGCCAAACTGCAGAAAGGCGCAGGCGAACCCAGTCGTGAGGTCGTCGGTCAGGTGACCATGGACCAGGTTCGCGAAATCGCCGAAGCCAAGATGGTCGATCTGAACGCCGCCGACATTGACCAGGCGGCCAAGATGATCTGCGGCACGGCACGCTCCATGGGTATCGAAGTGGTGGGGAACTGATCATGGCTAAATTGGGAAAACGCAGCCACGCTGCTAACGAAAAAATCAACAAGGACGAACTTTACGACCTGAATGAGGCTGTAAAGCTGGTCAAGGGAAATGCCACGGCAAAATTCGATGAAACCATCGAACTGGCCGTCAACTTGGGTGTCGATCCCCGCCATGCGGACCAGATGGTCCGTGGCACCGTTGCGCTGCCGCACGGAACGGGTAAGTCACTCCGCGTCGCCGTATTCGCCAAGGGCGACAAGGCTGACGAAGCGCGTGAAGCGGGCGCCGACCTGGTGGGCGAAGAAGATCTTGCCGAACAAATCCAGAAAGGCGAGGTTGATTTTGACCGTTGTATCGCGACGCCGGACATGATGGCTGTCGTTGGCCGTCTGGGTAAGGTTCTGGGCCCCAAAGGCCTGATGCCGAACCCTAAGCTGGGTACCGTAACGCCGGATGTGAAGACCGCTGTCGCCGCCGCCAAGGCCGGACAGATCGAATTCCGCGTAGAAAAAGCCGGTATCATTCATGCCGGTGTCGGCAAGGCGAGCTTCACTGAAGACGCCATTGCCGAAAATGTTTCCGCCGTGATCGATGCTTTGCAAAAAGCCAAGCCGAGCGGTGCGAAGGGAACTTACATGAAACGCGCCAGCCTGAGTTCCACCATGGGACCTGGTGTTAAGTTGAATATTGCAGAGGTTGTCTCTGTATAAAGTGCTTCGGTGAGGTTTCGGCCTCACCGGATCGGAAGGCGGCGCTGCCGTCTTCAACCTGTCCGAGACTGTAGGCGCCGACGGCTCGATCCGGGCCTGAAGCTTAAAGGATCAAACGCCTGCATAGACGGTATTAACCCGTTTTCGGATATTCGCTGAAACAGCCGAATATCCGCTGAACGGCTTGAACTGTTGCATTGGATAGGCGAGCCGGTTCTTTCCGATTGTCGGGGAGGGCCAAAGTGCAATGATTTTTGTGCTCCGGACTTTGGGAGCGCGGAAATCAGAGAGACTGGAGACGATAATGGATAGAGCATCCAAAGAACAAATGGTCTCTGACTTGCATTCGGTGTTCGACGCTTCCACGGCTGTCGTTGTGACTCATTACTCGGGTCTGACGGTGGGTGAAATGGAAGAGCTTCGGGGCCAGATGCGCGAAGCTGGAGCCAGCTTCAGGGTCACCAAAAATCGTCTCACGCGTCTTGCGCTGCAGGACACGAAGTTTGAAGGCTTGAAGGACCTGTTCACAGGCCCGACAGCCGTCGCCGTATCCGATGATCCGGTGGCTGCTGCCAAGGTATGTGTGAACTTCGCCAAGAAAAACGACAAGCTGGTCGTTATTGGCGGCGCCATGGGTGAACAGCAGCTTGACGTCGATGGCGTCAAGGCGTTGGCTTCCCTGCCGTCCCTTGATGAACTTCGTGGCAAGCTCGTCGGTCTGCTGAATGCGCCCGCAACCAAGATTGCTGGCGTTCTGCAGGCTCCGGCGGGTCAGGTCGCCCGTGTGCTTTCCGCACGGGGATCGCAGAGCGACGCCGCGTGAGTCACCGTTTGAGATTGAAGTACTGAACATACAGTTCAAGCCTAGGAGATTTAGAAATGGCTGATTTGGAAAAAATTGCCGAGGATCTGTCGAACCTCACTGTTATGGAAGCTGCTGAACTTTCCTCCATGCTGGAGGAAAAGTGGGGCGTTTCCGCTGCTGCTCCCGTTGCTGTCGCTGCCGTTGGCGGCGCTGCTGCTGGTGGTGATGCCGCTGCTGCTGAAGAAAAGGACGAATTTGATGTCGTTCTGGCTTCCGCAGGCGATAAGAAAATCAACGTGATCAAGGAAGTCCGGACCATCACCGGTCTTGGCCTGAAAGAAGCCAAGGATCTGGTTGAATCCGCTCCGAAGACGATCAAGGAAGGCGTCAAGAAAGAAGAAGCTGAAGAAATGAAGCAGAAACTTGAAGAAGCCGGCGCCGGCGTTGAGCTGAAATAATATACTGCATGCCGGGGGCGCCGAATTTCGGCGCTCCCGTCTGCTTTTTATGTTTGTTACTTTTTTTGCAGAAACCAAACTTCTGATTTGAAGTATTCCAAAGTTTCTGTCATAAGACCGCAGCATTCATTCGCATTGGCTTACCGCGGCCGGGAAACATGAATGCTCCGAGGACGCGAAGGGTCACAGGATCCAACGTGCAATAAGAATTGTTTCGTAACGGTTGCGGTGGCTGGGACGGGATGATTCGGTAGCGGAAATTTAAGAGGATATCCCATGACGAGCTCTCTCGCGGGTCGCAAACGCGTCCGTAAGAACTTCGGTCGTTTGACGACCGTGGCGGAAATGCCGAACCTCATTGAAGTCCAGAAGACCTCCTACGAACACTTCCTGCAGCGCCATGTGCCTGCTGCCGAGCGGACCCAGACGGGCCTGCAAGAGGTTTTCCGTTCCGTGTTCCCGATTCAGGATTTTTCCGAGCGTGGAACACTGGAGTACGTATCCTATGAGTTTGAAGAGCCTAAATATGACGTTGAGGAGTGCCAGCAGCGCGGCATGACCTACGCAGCGCCCCTGAAGGTGACGCTGCGCCTCGTTGTCTGGGATATCGACGAGGAAACGGGATCGCGCTCGATCCGCGATATCAAGGAACAGGACGTCTACATGGGCGATATGCCCCTGATGACGGACAAAGGTACTTTTGTCGTCAACGGCACCGAGCGCGTTATTGTCTCGCAGATGCACCGTTCGCCGGGCGTTTTCTTCGATCACGACAAGGGCAAAACCCATTCTTCTGGCAAATTCCTGTTTGCCGCCCGGGTCATTCCTTATCGTGGTTCCTGGCTCGATTTCGAGTTCGACGCCAAGGATCTGGTATTCGTCCGCATTGACCGCCGCCGCAAACTGCCGGTCACGACCATGCTGATGGCTTTGGATGACGCTGCTTCCCACAAATACCGTGAGGATTGCGTTAAGAAGAACAAGGAAGTTAACCCCGAAAAAATCAGTGGTATGTCGCCTGAGAACATCCTTGATTACTATTATGAATCAGTCAGCTTTGCGCGCACCAAGCGGGGATGGAAGACCGAATTCCGTCCGGAAACGCTGCGTGGCGTCAAGCTTGTTTCCGACCTGATCAACGCCAAGACGGGTCGCGTCGTCGCCGAAGCCGGCACCAAGATGACGCCCAGGCAGTTGAAGCAGCTTGTCGAGAAGGGTCTAGAGGAACAACTCGTAACGGACGAGGATTTGATCGGCCGTTACGCCGCTAGTGACCTTGTTGATGAGAAAACCGGCCTTATTTTTGTCGAAGCCGGCGAGGAGATCACCGAAGAGGTGATGACCGCGCTCAACGACGCCGGTGTTGATGCGATCGACACCCTCGCTATCGACCATATCAATGTCGGCCCATATATCCGCAACACGCTGGCCGTTGACAAGAATGCATCGCGTGAAGAGGCCCTGATTGATATTTACCGTGTCATGCGCCCGGGCGAACCGCCCACCTTAGAAACGGCGGAAGCTCTGTTCAACAGTCTGTTCTTCGATCCGGAACGTTATGACCTGTCCGCTGTCGGCCGGGTCAAAATGAACGCCCGGATGGGATATGAAGAACGCGACGACAGTGTCCGTGTCCTGCGACGCCAGGACATCCTTGATGTGGTCAAGACACTCGTCGAACTGAAAGACGGCAAGGGTGAAATCGACGATATCGATCACCTCGGTAACCGCCGGGTACGTTCCGTCGGTGAGTTGATGGAAAACCAGTACCGCGTCGGTCTGCTCCGCATGGAGCGCGCCATTCGCGAACGCATGAGCTCCGTCGACATCGATACCGTTATGCCCCATGACCTGATTAACGCAAAGCCGGCTGCTGCAGCCGTACGCGAGTTCTTTGGCTCCTCCCAGCTCTCGCAGTTCATGGACCAGACGAACCCGCTGTCGGAAATCACCCACAAACGTCGCCTGTCGGCGCTTGGTCCGGGTGGTCTGACCCGCGAACGGGCCGGTTTCGAGGTGCGCGACGTGCATCCGACTCATTATGGCCGTATCTGTCCTATTGAAACACCTGAAGGCCCGAATATCGGTCTTATCAACTCGCTCGCAACGTTTGCCCGTATCAACAAGTACGGCTTTATCGAAACGCCGTACCGTAAAGTTGCTGACGGCAAGACAACGAACGAGGTTGTTTATCTCTCGGCTATTGAAGAAGGTCGCTACACCGTCGCCCAGGCCAACGCTGAACTGACCGACAAGGGCGAGTTCGTTCAGGACCTGGTTAGCTGCCGCAAAGGCGGGGACTTCATGCTGGCCCGCCGCGAAGACATCGATTACATCGACGTTTCGCCGAAACAGCTTGTTTCCGTCGCCACGGCGCTGATTCCGTTCCTGGAAAATGATGACGCCAACCGCGCGCTCATGGGATCGAACATGATGCGCCAGGCCGTGCCCCTGCTGCAAAGTGAAGCGCCGTTTGTCGGCACTGGCATGGAAGGCGCCGTCGCCAAAGATTCCGGCGCAACCATCGTCGCCCGTCGTTCGGGTGTCGTCGACCAGGTTGACGCCACCCGTATCGTGGTCAAAGCCACCGATGACGAAACGTCGAGTTCTGACGTTGGTGTTGATATCTTCAATCTCCAGAAGTTCCAGCGTTCTAACCAGAACACCTATCTGCATCAGCGTCCGCTGGTGAAGGTCGGCGATCAGGTCGAGATCGGCGATACCATTGCCGACGGCCCGTCGACGGAATTGGGCGATCTGGCTCTGGGCAAGAACGTCCTCGTCGCGTTTATGCCGTGGAACGGGTACAACTTCGAAGACTCGATCCTGATCTCAGAGCGTATCGTACGTGACGATGTCTTTACCTCGATCCATATCGAGGAATTTGAGGTCATGGCCCGCGACACAAAGCTTGGCCAGGAAGAAACCACCCGTGATATCCCCAACGTTGGCGAAGAAGCCCTCAAGAACCTCGATGAAGCCGGTATCGTCTATATCGGCGCTGAAGTGAAGCCGAGTGACGTTCTCGTCGGCAAGGTGACACCGAAGGGTGAAAGCCCGATGACGCCGGAGGAAAAACTGCTCCGTGCCATCTTCGGTGAAAAGGCCTCCGACGTTCGTGATACATCGCTGCGCCTGCCGCCGGGCGTTTCCGGTACGGTGGTTGAGGTTCGCGTTTTCTCACGCCGCGGCGTCGAGAAGGACGAACGTGCGCTTGCTATCGAGCGGGCTGAAATCGAACGTCTCGCCAAGGACCGCGATGACGAACGCGCCATTCTGGAACGCAGCTTCCAGGCGAGACTGCACGCTCTGCTGTTGAACAAGAAAGCGGCCAGCGGTCCGAAGGGCCTTAAATCCGGCACCAAGCTGACGGAAGAAATTCTTGATGGATATACGCCGGGCCAGATGTCGCAGATCGTCGTTTCAAACGATCGCGTGATGAAGGACGTCGAGGCGCTGCGTTCACAGTTTGAAGAAGGCATTGCCCGTGTTCAGGCACGCTTCGAGAACAAGGTCGACAAGCTGCAGCGCGGCGACGACCTGAGCCCAGGCGTCATGAAGATGGTCAAGGTCTTCGTCGCCGTTAAGCGTAAAATCCAGCCCGGCGACAAGATGGCCGGCCGGCACGGCAACAAGGGTGTTATTTCCCGGATTGTTCCCGTAGAAGACATGCCGCATCTGGAAGACGGAACCTCCGTCGATATCGTTCTCAATCCCCTGGGTGTGCCATCGCGTATGAACGTGGGGCAAATCCTTGAAACCCATATGGGCTGGGCCTGTCATGGACTGGGACGCCAGATCGGTGAATTGGTCGATGCAGCGAAAGCCAACGGCGGCGACGTCAAGCCGATCCGTTCGAAGCTCAAGGAGATCTATGATCCCAAGGGCTATAAGGCGGAGGTCCACGATCTTGACGATGGTCAGGTCATGGAACTGGCTGAGAACATGACGAATGGTGTGGCGATCGCCTCGCCGGTCTTCGACGGCGCCCATGAGGCCGATATCGTCGAGATGCTGGAAGCAGCCGGTCTCGACACCTCAGGCCAGGTGACGCTGATCGACGGACGGACGGGTGAGCCGTTCGACCGCAAGGTTACCGTCGGCTATATCTATATGCTCAAACTCCATCACCTTGTCGATGACAAGATCCACGCCCGTTCCATCGGTCCCTACAGCCTCGTCACCCAGCAGCCGCTGGGAGGTAAGGCCCAGTTTGGCGGCCAGCGGTTTGGTGAAATGGAAGTGTGGGCGCTGGAAGCCTACGGCGCAGCGTACACGCTGCAGGAAATGCTCACGGTCAAGTCCGATGATGTTTCCGGCCGTACTAAGGTTTATGAAGCCATCGTCCGCGGCGATGATACGTTCGAAGCGGGTATCCCTGAATCGTTCAACGTCCTGGTCAAGGAACTGCATTCCCTTGGCCTGAACGTGGAACTGATTTGATTAACCGGATACCTGAAGGAGACCGACAATGAATGAACTGACCAAGATTTTCGGACAGCCGAACACCCAACAGTTCGATAAGATTCGCATTTCGATCGCGTCACCGGAACGTATTCGGTCGTGGTCGTTTGGTGAAATCAAGAAGCCTGAAACCATCAACTACCGGACGTTCAAGCCGGAACGCGATGGACTTTTCTGCGCCCGTATTTTCGGCCCGACGAAGGATTATGAATGCCTTTGCGGTAAGTACAAGCGCATGAAGTACAAGGGCATCACCTGCGAGAAGTGTGGTGTCGAAGTAACCCTGCAGAAGGTTCGCCGTGAACGCATGGGCCATATCGAACTGGCGTCGCCGGTGGCACACATCTGGTTCATGAAATCCCTGCCGAGCCGTGTCGGCCTGTTGCTGGACATGACCCTCAAGGACCTTGAGCGGGTTCTCTATTTCGAGAACTACGTGGTAGTCGAGCCCGGCCTGACGCCGCTCAAGCTACACGAGTTGCTGACCGAGGAAGCCTATCAGAACGCCGTTGACGAGTACGGTGAGGATTCCTTCACAGTCGGTATCGGCGCCGAAGCCATCCGCGACATGCTGTCCGCCATCGAGCTTGATGACGAATGTGAAATGTTGCGCGAAGATCTACGTGAGACCTCTTCCGAGGCCAAGCGCAAGAAGCTGGTCAAGCGCCTGAAGCTGATCGAGGCGTTCATCGAATCCAACGCCCGTCCTGAATGGATGATCCTGGAGGTCATTCCGGTCATTCCGCCGGAATTGCGTCCTCTGGTTCCGCTCGATGGCGGCCGGTTCGCTACGTCGGACCTCAACGATCTCTATCGCCGCGTGATAAACCGGAACAACCGCCTGAAGCGACTGATCGAGCTTCGTGCGCCGGACATCATCGTGCGTAACGAAAAGCGTATGCTGCAGGAATCCGTGGATGCGTTGTTCGACAACGGTCGCCGCGGCCGCGCCCTTCCCGTGGCGGCTGTGGGGTCCGGAGGTGGGCCAGCGGTTCCGCCCCGCCGGCGCGCCGGGCGCCAAGTCTCTCAGAAAGCGGCTCGGCGCTCGCGGCGTGCCGCCCTTCGCCCGATCCTCGACCCCGACGCTGACCTCCGCGGGCCGCCTGATCTGGGTCCGGGGGCTCGCCGTCGCCCACCACGCTCGGGCTCTGGAGGGCCCCTGCGTGCGGATCACCTGCCACCCCGCGTGAAACACACCGGGCCCGTGAGGCGTCTCAATGTTCAGGTGGCGCCACGGGGTCGCCACCCCGCGGGCGCGTGTTTGAGTTTCCCCGCGCACGCGTGCTAGCTTCGGCCCAGTTTCGAAGCTTTCCAAAGAGGCCGCCGGCCGGGCGCCGGGCCCTCGGACAGAACGCCCCGACAGTGAGGAGGCGCGGTGCGCCAGCCCTATAAGACCAGCCTGCTCTGGCTCGTCCTGATCGTCACATTCTTCGTCATCTGGAAGGTCTTCCCCAGCGGCGGCCAGAAGAACGGCGAGATCACCTGGGGGGAGTTCTACACCCACATCGAGAAGGGGCGCATCGCCAGCCTCGAAGTGGATCGCGACGAGATCCGAGGGGAGCTGAAGAAGGAGGCCTCCACCGAGGACACCCGGAACTTCGTGGTCTACGGGAAGATCGGCGAGGATCTGCAGCAGGAGCTCGCTACGGCGGCCGCCGCCGACGCGGACTTCAAGTTCAAGTACCGGCCCGAAGAGCGGGACACCATGCTGCAGCAGCTGGTGATCACCTGGCTGCCCATGCTGGTGCTCTTCGTCATCTTCTTCATCTTCATGCGCCAGCTGCAGAGCGGCGGCGGCAAGGCCATGTCCCTCGGGAAGAGCAAGGCCAAGCTGCTCAGCGAGTCCAACAAGAAGGTCACCTTCGACGACATCGCCGGCGTGGAGGAGGCGAAGGAGGAGCTGGAGGAGATCATCCAGTTCCTGCGCGATCCGAAGCGCTTCACCCGGCTGGGCGGGCGCATCCCCAAGGGGGTCCTGCTGATGGGCCCGCCCGGGACCGGCAAGACCCTGCTCGCGCGGGGCGTGGCCGGCGAGGCGGGGGTGCCCTTCTTCAGCATCTCCGGCTCGGACTTCGTGGAGATGTTCGTGGGCGT
>CAYFMQ010000029.1:0-15521 GCA_964344255.1 uncultured Thalassospiraceae bacterium | reverse complement strand
ACGTGTCACATGATTTATCGTCAGAAGGTGGGACAGAATAGATGGGCTCTACAACCTATGAAACAGCCCGACTATACATCAACCAGGATGACGCTACTTTCTCGGAGGAGTTCACATCCAAGTTTGGGACGCCGAGCCTCTATTGGGTTAGTGGAGTCCAGTGGCTGGATGTCGACAACGATGGCGATCTTGATGCCGCATTCTCAGCAGGTGCCCCAACGGCCACGGCACAAAGAGTGTTTGTGAATAGTGGCGGTCTGTTCTCTGAGTCATCTACAGGAATATCGATGGTGTCGACAGGGGTGCGAGTATTTGACAGCGACCTTGACGGGCTACAGGATATTCTGTATTTGCCCGGTGAGAGCTCGGATACTCCGCACCTGTTGCACAATACGAGCAGTGCTGGAGCTGTGCAATTAACAGATGTAACAGCAGCCGTGGGGCTCAATACGCAAGGTCGTGTTAGTGGGGCTGTTGTCAGCGACTTTAATGCTGGGGGCGGGCCAGTTTCTACTGATGGCGATATTGACATTTACCTTGGGAGGCCCTCGGTGGAGGAGTTCTTCTTCAGGTCGTCAGCACCCAATGGTGATGATGCGCCGATTGGGCACTATCTGTCGCTTGTGCTGGCTCAGAATGGCGCCAACAATGCATCGGCCATCGGCGCGAATGTGACTGCTAGTTATCCTGGATGGCAGCAGGTACAGCAGGTGGATGGCGGCAGTGGTCGCGGGGGGCAAGACGATAATGTAATGACCTTCGGCCTCGGGAATTGGACGGGAGATGTATCTGTGCAGATCAAATGGCCTGGAGGCTACGTCCAGAACGAGATTATCCCTGGCGCACTAATAAGTCCTACCGCGCCTATCGAAATCGAGGACAAGACCCTTCCTGTGGTTCAGGCGGGCTCGTTAATAGCGAATTACACCGTTCAGATGAACGGTCTCTTAGAGTGGACCTTCGAGTGGACTACTGATGTCAGCAGCAAATGGGAGCGGGATATGGTTCACATAACAGGCCCTGGGTCGGTGGGGAACCACAATGCGTCGCCCATGTATGGAAACGCCGACGTGACTGTTGTCGCCAACGCTGGAGGTGGCTACACCCATACGCTGAGAGTATGGGATGTGGAGTGTCAGCCCGGCATGTACTACTTCCGAGTAAAGAGTTCAACGGAATACTACCCTGATGGGTCATATCAGGACGGTAGTAGGCGGGTGCGGTTTTGTCCGTCATCTTAGGAGGTGTGTGGTGAACAATATCCGGAACCTGATAATTGTAGTCAGTGTGATGATAGCCGCCCAGGCGGTTGTTTCTAATGATGATGTAGTTGGTGTTGTTGGCATGAGCCCAGTCGAGCTAACGAGCTGTGTGGCTGTATTCGTTCCCCTGGGGGACGGGGATGCGCTAGCTGGCGTGGAGTGGTATAATAATGACGGGACTGTCGGATTCCCTGAAATCGCAGTATCCGGGGGTACCGTGAGTGACCCTGGGGCGTATAGCGCCGGCGCTATAGTGGGCTATGATCTGTATGGTCAGAGTTCAGCATGGAGTCAAGTTCAATGGAGCGGAACATATCGAAGCGAAGTAGGCGGGGTGTATGTCATTTTCCGTCTGCCCGCGGCAAGTGTTTTTGTCAGTGAGGGCGCCGGTGGCGGTGCGGCTGTGGGCGTCCAGGCCCGTGATGACGGTCTTCCTGGTTGGTTCTCTGCTGACGGCGAGGAATGGATCGGGCTGCACTCCGACTGTGGCTTTGCGTTCCGCCCTATTGTAGTTGAGGAGGGCCAGGAGACCATCATCCTGGCCAGGGCCGTTAAAGCTATCGAGCATGTCGTTAGCGATGACGGAGAAGAAGGGGAGGCGGTCGTCTTACGGACTGCAATGGAAGCTCCTTACCCGAACCCATTCAATCCGGTGACTAGGCTGAAGTTCACGCTCGCGGTGGCATCAAGAGTCGAGTTGGATATATACAATATCCGTGGCCGTCATGTCAGGAGACTAGCGGGTCAGGTGTTCAGCGCTGGAGAACATGTCGTGGTGTGGCGAGGGAAGAATGACCGAGATCGCGAGGTGAGCAGTGGCCTGTATATAGCCCGCTTAAGAGCAGGGAGCTTCGTTCAGTCGCATCGGCTGATGATGGTCAGGTAACAACCATTAAGGGGGGGGCTCCGGATTGCACATTCCTGGTGCCCGGGATAAGCGTCATGAGACAAGTGATAGTAGCCGTTTCAGTATTAGGGGCAATTGCTATTACAGCCTTTGCTGCAGAGCACCGCGTTGAGCTTGACGGCACGGGGGATTTCGTGCAAATCCAAGAGGCTGTAGATGCTGCTGCTAGTGGCGATACCCTCTTGATTGGCCCTGGTCGCTGGGATGATATGTTTTGGTACACCTCTGGCGTGGGGGGGTGGACTGAACAAGTTATTATTGCTGTTAGTTATAAGGATTTGGCGCTTATTGGTTCAGGCATTGGGGAAACGATCATAGGTCCAGAGAATCCTCCTCCATATGGCAACCCGGGGCCAATTGCCATTGCTATGACTACAGACAATCGTCTCTGCGCCCAGAGCATGACCATCGTCAATATGAGGACTGGGATATATCACTGGGGGAGAAGTTCGCACATTGAGGATGTACATGTCCTGGGCTGTGCTACAGGTATGGCGTCTTGGGCAACAAGTGGAGGTTATGTCCGGTCCTGCATATTTGAGGCCTGCTCTGAGCTCGCGATATGGGCGGGCAGCCATGGGGGCGGACTTGATGTACGAGACTGCATGTTCACGGGGTGGGCTCAGGGGCATATAAGCATTCAGGGTGTAGAAGAGGTGCGAATAGAGAACTGCGATTTCCATGATGGAATTGTGTCTATTCAGCTTGACGGTGAGTCATGCCGTGGCATCGTTGAGAATTGCAGGGTTCACTCAGGGTATGGACCGCACATATCCACCGTGACGCAAGCGCAATTGACACTTAATCATTCTAGTTTTGTTGGCGGCAACAAGCAGGTGCAAGTATCAGGCTACTCTAGTGTTAGTGGCCAGAATAACTTGTTTCTGGGTACCGACATAGAGGGTGGCGGGTATGCCACAATAGTAGGGTCACTTGGCATATTGGATATTCATGAGAGCCATATATTACGCGGTAATTCCGAGTATGCCGTTAGACTGTCGTCGTATTCCCAGGACGTGCTAATACAGCAGCGACTAGAGAATAATTACTGGGGGACGGCGAGTGCTGATACCATAGCTGCATGGGTGTGGGATGAAGATGATGATCCCTCAATGAATGTACATACTGTTGTAGAGCCCTATTATGAGAACCCGGTGCGAAATGAAGCCAAGAGCATGGGATCTGTCAAGTCGATGTACCGTTAGTAGGGGGGGGGCGGAGGAGAACAATTGTTCTCCTGGCCACGTGCTTGGGCCGGAACGTCGAGGCAACGGAATGATGGGGGCGGGCTTGGGTAGAGAGAATCTGTTGACCGCTCTATTGGTGATTATTTCAGCAGTACCTGTCAGCGTGGTACATGGTTCGCCCCCTGATACTCTTGTTGTTTATGGCGGCCCTGGTGTTGATGAGGGCAAGTTCGAGTCTGCTGACGGAATGCCTGACGAGCAGGACTGGAAAGCGATTGATCAATATCATGATGGCCAGGCTGTGCACTGGCGGGTGGATACATATCGCGCTGAAGGGCTAGATCCGAGCACTCCAGGTAATCGGGCCTGGTTGTGTGGTATCCCTGATATGCCTAGCTGTGGCCCTGGAGATCCGATAGGTGGGTATGGGAATGCGTGGAACGAGGCGATTGCTTGGTCGGCCCCGGCCATTAACCCCCTGTTGCCAACAGATGTGCGTATAACTGCAGTGATAGATGTTGATACCGAGCCCGGTTATGACTGGCTGAGTCTTCACTATCATAATGGAGAGTCGTGGGAACAAGTTGGGGCTTGGGATTCACACCTCGACGCCTATTCAGTAGACATCACTATTCCCCTCGAAACATCAGACTATGATGGCGATAGCATTAGGCTGAAGTGGCAATTCACTAGTGACGGTGCATGGAGCGACGAAGATTGCTTGTGGCCTACAGCGGGGGGGGCTCGTATTGACCTGATTGCAGTTACATTTGATCAAGGGGGTGGGCCAGTCCAGATCGGCGAAACGGAGACTTGTGAGCAGGGATCGACTTTGCAGTGGCTCCCGATGCCAGGCGTCGAGCGATGCGCGTATGGAAGAGTCTGGCCACAGCTCGCTGATATCGATCCCATTCATCAGAACGATTCGCCCCAATGGGCATTCATCGATGATGGGGGCACGCCATGCAGTGAGGGCGTGGTTGGCTACACGTGGTCCTATGGGCCGGGCGGGTATGTAGTCAATCAGGAATCACCTCAAGCGGGGCATAACGCAATCTGGTCTCCTCCAATCGCATGGCCTAGCGGATATCGTGGGTTGCTGTTGGAGTATGATGTGTGGAATCATATGCGTGGCCGCATTCGCCGCAATTGGTCGGTACGTTGGACCCCAGACTCGCTTGGGGAGTCTGGGTGGTCACCCTGGCTCGATGATGGACATCTTTATGGGAACTGGGAGCCCGTGTACCTGCGTGAATCGCATCTAACCAATGGGGTCATCCCTGGATCAACTGCATTTATACAAATAGCATTAGGCGTATCATTTGCACCATCATTCCCAATCGAGGATTCCACGCCCGCGCCCTACTATGACAACGTTGCCATTCGGGCTTGTGATCCTGTGGCCACAGGGCTCGCCAGCCATTCTCCGGGGGCGCTTGATATATCAGCTATTCCGAATCCCTTCAATCCCCGTACGGAGTTCAGTTGGTTCTTACCTCGGGACAGCAGAGTCTATATCATGATCTATGATCTTCGAGGGCGCCTACTGCACACTCTTGTAGATAGAGTGGTGTTGTCGGGCGAGGGCAGGGAGGCATGGGACGGAACTGATGGTTCGGGGCGTGAATTGCCATCCGGCACATATATCTGGCGGGCAATCGCTGGAGATGTGTCGAAGACCGGGAAGCTGGTTCTGGCTCGCTGATGTGCTGTCGGCATCTGTCCTTGGCGCAGCCCATGCGTGATGTATGGTCCTTTTCCATATCCCGTCCGGACTATCGATATGCGGTTTTAGAGGAGCATGTATGCCTCTAGCCATCGCCGTATTGATAAGCATATCCATCTATCTCTCAGTGTAGATTTCGCACAGCGTCCCACTCGGGGAGCCAATTGTTCCAGTCCTCGCACCCTTGCGGGTTTGGTAAGCCGTACCAGATCTCAATTGTGCGACGGTCATGGACTAGGACCTTCTTCACCAGACGGCGGAGAAGGTCCTTCTTTTTGGGGTTCGGCCCCTCGGCCATGACCCGGTCGAATTGGTCGACGAGGGTCGCCATCATCTCCCGGTCGATCGCGGGGAGTTCCAGGCGCTCGCGCCGCGCCTCCAGATCCAGCTTCTCGTCCTCCAGTTCGTCCAGTCGCGCCCGCAGGTCGCGGACCTTCTCGTTGCACAGGCCCGCGTCCAGCGTGCCGGCTTCGAAGGCCTCGAAGTAGCGGTCGATGGCGGCCCGGGTCTTGGTGGCCTGGGCCTCGACCTTGGCGATCTCCTGGTCCAGGTTCGGCTTCTCCGCTCCCAGCTGTTTGTTCGCCTCCGTCCAGACCCGGGCGAGGAACTGTTCGTCTCGGAACATGGCCTTGAGGTCCTGGACGATGGCCGACTCCAGGAGCTCGGCCCGTACGTAATCCTGTATGCATTCATGATCGTTGGTGCGCTTCGAGCAGACGTAGTAGGGCACGTGGACGCCGTTCTTGTGTCCGCCGCCGCCGAACATGTGGCTCTTGCACCGCGCGCACTTGATGATGCCGGTCAGGCCACCGCCTACTCATCCCGGTCGGCCCTGCGGTCGGCGGCGATCTCGTCGAAGGCCCGGCCGTCGCCGTCCAGGATGGCCTTCTGGCCGGTGGCTTCCTGCCAGCGCATCACGATCACGTCCGTGTAGGCGGGATCGAGTTCCATGAGGAAGGCATGGCGGCCGGTCTGCTCCGCTCCCATCAGGGTCGATCCGCTGCCACCGAACAGGTCGAGAACGTTCTGGCCGGGCTTGGACGAGTACTGGATGGCGCGCACGGCCAACTCGACCGGCTTTTCGGTCAGGTGGACCATGCTCTGCGGATTGACCTTCTTGACCGCCCAGACGTCGACGGCATTGGTCGGGCCGTAGAACTTGTGGCCTGCTCCTTCGCGCCAGCCGTAGAAGGCCCACTCGTGGTTGCCCATGAAGTCCTTGCGAGTGAGCACGGGGTGCTCCTTTACCCAGATGACTGCCTGGCTGAAGTAGAGGCCGCAGGCCTTCAGCACCGGTGGGTAGTTGGCGCAGTTGGCGTAGCCGCCCCAGATGTAGAAGGAGTGCCCGGGCTGAAGCACGCGAGCGATGTTCCCGAACCAGGCCATCAGCATCTCGTCGAATGCCTCGTCCGAGACGAAGTCGTTGGCCAGGGGGCGGTCCTTGGGGCGCATCTTCCCGGTAGCCTTCGACTTGGTCTTGTGCCGGGCGAGGTCGAATCCCTGGTGGTGCATGCCCTTGGCGTCCGAGGCCGCGACGGCGCTCTTGGTGGACGGCGGGAAGCTGGACAGGCCGGCGGCAATGGCGTTGTTGGATCGCGGCTCGACCTTCACGTTGTAGGGTGGATCGGTGTTCACGAGGTGGATCTCCTCGCCGCCGAGCAGTCGGTCGACGGCGGCGGGGTCACAGCTGTCACCGCACAACAGGCGGTGGTTGCCCAGGACCCACAGGTCTCCGAGGCGACTCGTGGGCTCCTCGGGCGGTTCGGGGGCGGCGACCTCCTCAGGGATCTCCTCGTCGAGCAGCGTGTTGAGCTCGTCCAGGTCGAATCCGGTCAGCTCTAGGTTGAAGTCGAGATCCTCGAGGGCCTTCAGCTCTTCGGCGAGCAGGTCTTCATCCCAGCCGGCGTCGAGCGCGAGCCGGTTGTCGGCGATGACGTAGGCCCGCTTCTGGGCCTCGGTCAGGTGGGTGAGCTCGATCACCGGGACCATAGTCATGCCCAACTCGCGGGCGGCCAGCAACCGACCGTGGCCCGCGATGATGCCGGCTTCGCCGTCGACCAGAATCGGATTCGTCCACCCGAACTCGAGCAGACTGGCCGCGATCTTGGTGACCTGCTCGGGACTGTGGGTCCGGGGGTTCCGCTCGTAGGGGCGGAGCCGGTCGATGTTCCAGTGTTCCAGCTTTCCTGGCAGGATCACCGGGGACTCCGGATGCCCGGAATTGCCCGTAGGGACCGTTTTAGGCGCGTCTGGTGCCGTTTTCGATCCGCCAGAACTGGAACGTTTGTTACGGGTGGTAACTTGTTTCATGACTCTCCCACGCTACGAGGGCCGAGGTCGCCGGCACCCGCGGTTGACGCCGCCGGAAGTACCTACAGCATCGTCGGTTGTGATTCGGAGGCTTCGCGGGGGCGAAGCGGCATACGATTCTCTCGGGTTCACAGGCCCTTTCCCTTCGACCTCGCGATGGCGTTGAGGACTTCCTTCTCCATCTCTTCGCGGAACCAGCGGTCGGACTCCTTCTTGGCCGTCTGGACGAACCGCAGGCGGGGCTTGAGCCGCTTGCCATGCGAGAAGAAGTAGACGAGCCGCGACGACTCCGGTCCGGTGCGCTGGAAGATCCCGACGCTGGGGATGAGGTAGGTTTTGGTCCGGGTCACACCTACTCGGCGCTTGCCGGTCTTGGTGCGGTCGAAACGCAGTCTCTTGACCCGCAACTCGGGCGGGACGGGCTGGCTGAACCGGGGGCGCGCGGGTCCGCCTACCACGGGCTCGGCCACGCGTCTGGCGCCCTGGGTGGAGGGCTTGCGTTCGGCTCCACGCTCGAAGGCGGAGAGCAGGAGGCGGGGCTTCTGACCGACCGCGATCTCGGCGTATGGCCGGCCATGTTTCACGTTGGCAAACGGCTTGATGACCGCGGCCTGGCGCCGGATGAACTCCTTCTTGCGGATCGTGAACTCTTCCTCGACGCGCCGGCGTTCGACGGCCTGGATGCGCTTCGCCGTGTTGTTGATGGCGTTGACGACGGCGTAGGCCAGACGGCGCTGGCCGTTCTGCAGGCGCAGGACGAGCGGGGCGGAGTCGATCTGCAGGTCGATCCTCATTGCGGCCCTCCAGAGTCGCCCCCGGACTCCTTGATCTGCTGGCTGTGCTGGTAGATGGCCTCGAGGGTGAGGCGGCCCCGGGACATCTCGACCAGGGCCATGGCGCGAGCTGGGCGGGGTGTGTGGCCCTGGAGCCACTCGTAGACGGCCTGGTTCGTGACGCGGAGGTCGGGATCGTGGGAGAGGCCCGCGACGATGCGGGGCACGCCGAAATCGGCCACCCAGCGGCCGAATTCGGTCTGCCAGCGATCGGGGGCGCGCTTGAACCTGCCGCGTTCAAGCGCTTCGTCACGGAACATCGTCACTCCCGGAGCGGATGTGATGCCACTACCAGTTATCTACCCCGCCCCAGATCGAAGTGTCGGGGTGAGCGGACAACCCTGGCGTGCTTTCTGGTGCCGCATGGGCGGGGTGTCTCTGGAGATCAAAGGGGGGAGTGGGTCTGATGGTGGGGACATCGCGCGGGACAAACACCGGAGAAAGCCGAGCCCGGTTATGGGACGACCAAGCTCGAGTGGGGGCGTAACTGCTGCGGAACTCAGCTAAACGAGATTCCCGATAGAGCGACTGGATTTAAGACAGCATCGTTTTGGGCTTGGATATCGGTCGTTGATTCTTTAGAATCGATAGGCACACCGGCTTATTGGGCCACTTTGGGACTGGCCCGTCGATTATTTCAACCAGCATATCGGATTGGAGAGCCCTTGGATTTCTCCGGCATCGGTGGTCTGGCGTATCAGATCTTTGTGGATCTCCAGAAAAGGCGCGACGACGCTACGTCAGAGCAGGATCAGATCGGCCGCTTCACCCGGGCTATCGTGTTGGAACTCAGGGTTCTACTCAACCTGCTTGATTTGGCAGATCGTGCCAACGAGGCGGGAGACGAAAACTCGAGAAATGCGATCCTGCGCCAAATGACCTGCCCACTGCTCTCTGCGGTTGGCATGGGGCTCAATGACGTTCCTCTCAGCCGGGACGGCGCACAGGCCATTGTAGCATCGCTTGCCGAGAAGAAGTCGCCCGAGGACGACTCAGCCGAGAACGAAAGTCCAGACGTGCCGGGCAGAGATGCGATCGATCGCATCAGCCTGATGGTCTCCCGTCTACTGACGGTTCAGGCCCTTGCGAGCGTTGGGACACTCGGCATCGACATTCATTGGGACCGGAGGCTCGCTAGATTGCGCAAAGAAATGGTTGGTGTGCTGCGGGCCGTGCTGGAGTCAATCACCGACACCAAAGATTCGAGGGGCGGATAATGGCAATAATCGATGTCGTAAAATACGAGGGTGGGGATCAGGAATTCCTGTGGAAGTTTCCTTCAGAGAATCTCCGACTAGGAACGCAACTAGTAGTGAAAACGGCTCAGACCGCGTTCTTCGTGCGAGGGGGGCAGGTTCTCGATCAGTTCGGGCCAGGTACTACTACCCTCAAGTCGGCCAATATTCCGCTTCTCCACAAATTGGTGAGCATCCCGTTCGGTGGTGACACGCCATTTCAAGCCGAAGTCTGGTTCGTCAATCTGATCTCCAAGCTGGACAACCGCTGGGGAACGCCTGCCCCAATTCAGCTCGAAGATCCGCGTTATGGAATCGTTGTCCCGGTAAGGGCTTTCGGCCAGTTCGGGCTGAATATCGAGGACCCGCGGCTGTTTCTAGAGACAATTGTCGGGACGATCAAACTATTCTCCGCCGATAAACTCGTGGAGTACTTCACGGGCAAGATCGTGACAGCCTTTACGAACGCGCTGGGCGCACTTGTCATCCGGGAAAAGATATCGATCCTCGATCTCCCCGCCCAATTCAATCAGGTCTCGCAGGCTTGCCTGGATGACATCCAAACCGAACTTGCCAAGTTCGGCGTGGCCGCTCCGAACTTCTACGTGATGTCCATCAACGTTCCCGACGATGATTCTTCTGTCCGGAAGCTGAAGGAATTCAAAGAGAAGAAGATGTCGATCGATGGCTTGGGAAAGGACATCTATCAATTCGATCGAAGCATGGACGTCATGAATACAGCTGCAGAGAACCAGGGGGATGGAAGCGGTCCAATGGGCGCTGGACTTGGTCTCGGCATGGGCCTTGGAGCGGGCGCAGTTGCTGGCCAAGTCTTCGGCAATATCGCGGGCAATCTGACCCCAGGCGTAGGGGGGCAGGCTGGCGCGACGCCGCCGCCCCCACCGAACGCACAGGTGCAATTCCATGTTCACTTCGGTGGACAGCAGTACGGGCCGTATCCGATCCAGACGATCATCGGTTATATCAATGAGGGCAGAATACCTGCGGACGCCCTTGTTTGGCGCACGGGGATGGCAGGATGGGCGCCTGCTAAGGACCAGCCAGAATTCGCGTCTTTCGGGGGCACGGGCCAAGGCGACGTGCCACCACCGCCCCCACCACCGGCTTCGCCGCCCCCGCCACCCGACAAGGGAGGGAAGGAAGAATGAAGACCGGCGTAATCGTCAGCGGTGTTGTGATTTTGCTCGTCGACCTGGCGGCCTGGCTTCTCCTTGATGCGTTTAGCGGATTTCATGCTGCCCTAGTTGCAGGTTCTGTCGCACTTACAATGGCAATGCAGGTATTCGTGATTTCGTGGAGATTCGCCGACGCCTTCAGGATTGTGCTCGGGGGGATTCTGGGGGCGACCGGATTCATCCGAATAGTCCTGTGCGTCTTCCTACCCCGTGCATTTGGGGCCAATACTGTATTCTTCTTGATAATCCTGATCATTGCATTGGAGTTGTCAGCAATGACCTGGGCTTACGTTGCATCCAAACACCATCAGGAAACCGCGCCAAGCCTGACCGGCCAAGGGACGAGGGCGGGGTCGGAGGCCAACATTGACTAGCAATCTGTGCAATAATTGCGGAGCTGCGTTTGAGCCAGGCCAAGGTAGGTGTGAATTCTGCAGTTCAGAGTTGCCGAGGCCTACACAAGACCAGCCAACAGCGTCAAAGGGATCGGGCGCTCCGAGGTTCGAATATTTATTGCTTACCGCCGACGAAGAAGTCCCTGACCCGAGCTCCGTCGACATCACAAGCGCCCTTCTGGAAGTCGAAGAAGGCATGGGCGTCGAGTTGCATCGAAGTGACGAATCATATCTTGAGGCTCTCAAGTTCGGCGATGGTTATCGAGTGACTTTTTGTGAAGCGGAGGAGGACGGGGGCGAGACCTATTTCAACATCGACCCCGAGATAGTGGAATACGGTGTGGCGAATTCGATTCTCCAGGAGTTCGCCAGAGAAGAGAGTTCGTGGCGGACCGGGCACGATTGGAAGAAAGCTGAGATTCTAGGGAATCTCCTGCTTTCTCTGGAGGATGGTTCCGAAATCCAAGGCCCCTTAATTGGAGATATCTCACGGGCGATCAAGATCGTCGGCGAAGGTTGTGATAGCACCTTCCTCATTCTCGAAAGATCGGATGGCCGTTTCATTCAAGCGGCCGTAAACGGCGATGGGTACTACGTCGAGTACTCCGAGGGCAGGCCGGGAGAGCAGTACGCGCTTGATGATGATGCGGTCAGCTATCAAGAGTGTGAAGATCTATTTCTGGCGTTTGCCCGGGGGGATGAAGGATGGAAAACATCCAAGTCCTGGTCGCCCATAAACCAGTAACGAATAGCACCGGGGAGTTCATGGAATGGACCGAGAGTTCGAAAAGCTAATTGAAGCGATCGTTGCCGATGGGAAAGTGACAGGCAAGGAGCGCGACGTCCTATATAGAGCTGCGGACAAACTTGGAATCGATAGAGACACCGCGGACGTAATGCTAGATGCCGCCCTGCATAGTGTTAAAGAAAGTGGTGACGTCCATCAGCAGGATGATGGTGCGCGAAAGGCAGGCCCCTCGGTAAGGACGACTTGCGAGAAATGCGGGGCGCCAATCGAGCCGGTACTTAGCAATTGTCTGTATTGCAAGGCTCCGATCCGGGGGCTAAACACTGATTCCATCGACGACGATGAATTGATAATGAGAGCGTCCGAATGGATCGGCAAGATCAGTGATGGAGTGGTTAGGCTGGTAGCCCCCAATGCCAACGAGTGGACCGGGCGGGGCATCAAGACCATGCAAAAAGGGGAAATCTCCGGCATGGCTGCGAAATACCTCCACCTGTTGGAGGTGAGGGCGCAGAACAACTCCACACTTGCGCATGTTGTAACCCGACTTCGTGCTGATTACGATTCGCAGAGGAAATCTCTGGCAAGGCCCCATAAGATCGGACTTATTGCTGCCGCATCGATGGTTGGAATCATGATTTTCGCCTTTATCATGGCGGGCGGAGAGAGCAAAAAAGAGGAGGCAGCTTTAGAGCAGCTCACGCATCAGGAAGAGGTAATTCAGGAGGCAATTGCCAACGGTGAGTACTCGAGGGCTAGAGCGCTCGTCATTCAACTAGAATGGCCCGATGCTGCGAGTCTTGAAGACCAAAACATTCGCTTCAGTGAGAAGTACGATCAAAAGCGGAAAAATTACCTGGAGATGATTGACAAGCTAGAGGCGCAAAGCCGATAGGCGGGGTCGTGGCGATACTGTTGTCCAGACCTAGACGCGCGCGAATTCCCACTCGATCTTCCGAATCGCCTCGTGCGTGCGAGTGGCGCCGAATGCCTGGATTTCAACGCGAAGGTGATCGTTGAGCCGCCCCAGGCCAGATTCGGCAATCTCAGTTGCTTCAAGGTAGGTCCAGGTCGTGCCAGTCATGCCTGACTCGGTGTGGACCAGCGTGTCGAGTTCCCCGTAGACTAGGATGTCGTACTCGGTGCCCGTCTCGGGCGATGTCGTCTTGCCCGAGTCGGCATAGCTCCACGATCCCAGCCGATTCCGGTGCGACCATGACACGGTCAGTTCGCCGGTGATCGACGCCGGGTAGCTCTCCCCGTTGAAGCGGACATCGGTCGGGCAATAGACCTTCGCCGCCCGTGCCGGCGTCGTAGCCACGACCTGCGATGTCGGGCAGGACGTGAATGTGAACTCGCTCTGGTTGTTGTAGGACTGGAAGCGGATGTCGTTATAGACGTTGACGGTCGGGGGTACGGGCCCCCGGATGTTCACGTTCTGGCTGCCGTAGGAGAGAAACCACAGGCTGCGAAGTTCAAGATAGGATTGATATATGCGACGCAGGAAGTGAGCAGTGTCGATCCATTGATACTCTCGAATACCTCGAATTGGATCGTCACGCACTTGAACAACCACACTGAGGTTAGAGAGCTTTCGAAGTACTACGATTTCCAGGATTTTGCCGAACTGACACTGCGCGCTGAAGATGTGGGGTTCGCGAGAGTGAAAACTCGAAGCGGGAGATATATTATCCCTGCTCAGATCGACCTGTTTGAACAATCCCGAATCCAAGCAGCCCGACAAGCGGCACTGGCTGCGGCTGGATCTTCGTCCGGGGCAGAGGAGTAGGTCATGCCGTATAGGACGAGGTCCGGCCGTTTTGAGCGAGCGAGAAGTACGGCTCACGTTCCGATTGTCGAGAACGAGCTTGTAAAGGAGCGGCTCAGGAATTTTAGGGTGTTCGCCCAAGATCCACCCGAGGAAATCGACCAGGGGCTACTTCTTGATCCAGCTACTCTGGGTCCGGTGGGTGATGCCGCAACGTGGGTTATGTCTTTCGATGGGTCCCCTCAGGAAGTGGCGGCGCGAGAGGAATACCCAAGTACGCGGATTGGTTACGTTCAGGTGGCTGGGGTGCTTGTCCATTTGAGCGAATTGCTGGGGCAAGAAAGAGAACACCTTGTAGATCCCGCAGTAATTCGAGCCGCGACGCAGGAAGCACTACACTCGATGGTGTTGCCCGGATCGAATGTATGCCGACCGGACATGCCGACGGTGCGGGATTCTTGGAGGGCCGAAGTATTCGAGATCTTCCGTGACTATACGGTCGAAGAGATCCCGCTTTTAGATGTCTTCATGCGCCTGGTGGCTTTTAGTGATAAGAGGGCGCCCGATGGCGGGGTCGTGCTGGCCCGATGTTCCGCAAGTGAGGATTGCGGCGCAAGGGACATTGCCGTTCCAAGGGAAGGCCGGGAGTGTCCAACCTGCCACGGGTTTTTGTTTCCGACAGACTCCCTTCGCATTCATGAGGAAGTATCTGAAGAACATAGCAATGCGACCGCGCTTGGTCGCCTGATGACGGCATTGGAGCACATCACACTTGTTGCCTACCTGCATTACCTGGGTCAAAGGCAACCGCGGGTTCTCGGTTCAGTCGGTTTCATCATGGACGGCCCGCTGGCGTTGTTCGGACCGCAGGCATGGCTGCATACTCCGATTCTGGCGTTTTTAAGGGACCTTGAGTCTTCGCTCAGGGAACGGAATCTAGGTTGCCCGATCGTTGTTGGCATCGAAAAGGGCGGCCAATTTGCGGAGCATGCCGATGCTATCAGGGGGCGGATCCCACGCGGAAGACTCATGGTTCTTCCTGATGATTATATCTTTCAACACATCCTGACTTTTCGAGTAGCTCCGCATGCCGCTTTTGGTCGTGACACCTATTACGGCCAGAAATTCTACTATAAGACGGCGCAAGGGCAGATGCTGACCATGACCATCCCGAAGGCTGCTGATGGTGTCGACAGGCCTTATGAGGCTCATCACTATCCAATGCTTCCGGCAACTCTGGCACTTCTCGATCGACTTGGGACGAGCCTGTACGAGCACGCGTTAATACCCGTGGCGCTCGCGCACTCCTTTGCGTCGATTCCGTTACGGACGGGATCTAAGGTCTTGACGCTTTTATCGAGAGACCTCCTGGGGCTATCAAACGGACCGCGATAGACTCAGGCAATCAGGTTGCGGAACTGAACAAGTTGTTCTCGGAGATTCGACATTTGCGCGATGGGCCGTAGTGTCCGCTCGGTAATTGTTGGTCGGTGGTGCATGTCGGGGAGGGACAAGATATGCTCTTGGATCTCAGGCGCGAGACGAGCTAGGGCCATGATCTGCGTCACCCGGGCGCGCGTGATTCCTTCTCGACGGGCAATTGCGGCCTGGTTTTCGACCTCACCGGCGTCGAGTTGCTGCTGCCACGTCTGGGCCGTCCGGAGCAGCTCAACCACCTTCGGCGTCTGGGGGGCCTTGGGCGGCTTCCGGTTTCGGGTCCTGGCCGGCAGCGCGTTAACCACACGGTCAGGGGCTAGGCGGCGAGCCAGGGTGCCCACGGGGCCGCTCCTAAACGCTCCATTGGGCCCCAGAGCGATCTCGACTGTCTGTTCCCGGTAGGCGCTCCTGGGGGCCCTATCCGCGCCATCCTGGGCGATATGGACGATCCGGAACCAAACCTCGGGCTTCGCCCAGCCTGGACTTCGGCGTCGAGAACTGTTACGTTTGGGGAGCC
>CAYFMQ010000028.1:0-17396 GCA_964344255.1 uncultured Thalassospiraceae bacterium | reverse complement strand
GTTCCCGCCCCGGGGAATCAAAGGCGACCACAAGGCGCAATAAGTCATGGAGATGAACACCAGCGGCCAGAAGCTGTGGGCGAACCAGAAATTTCCATAGGCCATGGTAGCGGCAAAGCCGAGAACGATCATCAGCGAGCGCCTGTGCCCGGAGCGGTCCGCAACATGTCCGGCCAGGGAATTGGCGAGCACTTTCATGACCAGACCGGCGGAAACAACGATACCGATTTCGGACGCGTCCAATCCCCTCGACGACAGCCAGACGGGCCAGAACGGAACGTTGATTCCGATAACGCCGAACAGGGCGGCGTAAAACATGCCAAGGCGGATTCCAGGCTTCGACACAGCACTTGCCGCCGGTCTGTTCCCTGTTTCAGGTGCCTGGATGTTCATGCCGATTCGTCCGATTCGCCAAACTATTGCGCGATTGCATCATAAAGCAGCCTCGCAACCTTATCCCGCATCGGCTATAACACATTGAAATCACTTTACAAATCCTTACCACCTTTAAGCCAAATCCAGGCCTTCCGACATTGCCCGGCAAATGCTCTACAGTATGGAGTTGATGAAGGCTTTCACAATGACGATACCGCCATGACAAACCAGCGCGCGCCTTGCCATGCAAAGCGGTAAAGGCGTTCTTAAAACGGTTCTTCAGACCAGGGTGTTCCGACGCACCCTGGCGACGTTGTTTATCCTCGTCCTGGCGATTGAGGGCGCGTTTCTTTACGCCCTGATCCAGGAATACAAAAAGGAAAACCTCACCGCCCTGAATGAGCAGGCGCAAACCGCTTTTTCCGCAATATTCCTGACCCACCCCTATGAGATGTCTGACAGGATGCTTCTCGCCACGGTCGAGATGCTGCTTCCCGGCACACAGATATCCGGTGGTGTGCTTTATGAAAAGTCCGGCCGCATGATCGGCCGCTTCGGTGAACCGCCGTCGCCCACAGATATCCAGTCCCTTAGCCGCCAGCCTTTCGGAAACCTGAGCACCACCGGCGACCGCTATGATGTTGTGTGGCGCGCAATCGATACGGGCGCTTCCTACACGGTCCATGCCCGCCTTAACGCCACACAGGTCCAGCTCAAGACGGAAACCTTCATCACCAAGGCGGTCACCATTGCCATCGTTCTCACCCTGGCGATCACCTTCGGCGTCCTGTTCCTGATCACCCCAACCGTACTGGCGCCGTTTGCCCGCCTGCGCCATAGCCTTGGCCTGCCGAGCCATATCTCGGACACGGCGGAGGATGAATGGCGCGAGATTCAGGAATCGGTCATGCGCAGGAACGGCCCGCCCCGCCTGGACGGACCGGCCCTGGAAGAACGTGTCGAGGAACGCACGCAAACCCTGCGTTCGGAAATCGAGCGCCTGAAGGATGTCGAAGGCAAGCTGGTTCGTCTCGCCGCCCTGACAGAAAGCGCCAGCACGCCAATTCTCCGTGTCGCCCACGATGGCGTCATCTTGTATGCGAACGAACCGGGCCGTACGTTGCTTCAGCATTGGGGCGCATCCATCGGCGGCAACCTGCCGGCGCCCTGGCGAGAGCGTATCTCGGGTTTTCTGGAGCGGCGCACCTCAGGAGAGATCGAGGAAACCTTCGGTGAAAAGGTCTATGCCCTGAACATCGTTCCGGCATCAACCAATGACGCCGTCAACATCTACGGTTACGACATCACCCGGCGCAGGCAGGAAGAAGCCGACAATGCAGGCCAGGGCGGCATTCTCGCCCAGCAAGGAGGCCTGATCGGCGCCAATGGCCGTGCCGTTGTCGAAGAACGCCTCGCCCATGCCCTGGCAATGTGGCGTTCGACCGGCAAGGGCGGGGCGCTGTTCCTAATTGAAATCCACGACTTCGACAACATGGCCTCGACGATCGACTATACGGCCATCAACGATCTTGTCCGCGATGTGATCGCACGGTTGAGAGCCGTTTCGTCCGAATTGGGAGAAAACGGCGTGATCCGTTTCGGCCGGTCACGGTTTGCCGTGGTTTGCGAGAACACAACTGACCCGACCGACGCGATCACCGAAGCGGAAGCCCTGCTCGAAACGCTTTCCCATCCTTTCCATAACGGCAACCAGACCATCCACATCGACGCCTCCATCGGAATCACGCTGTATCCGGACGACGCCGATTCACCAGACCAGCTTATCCGTAATGCTGAAATGGCGCTGGAGCATGCAGTCGGGGACGGAACCAATACGGTCCGGTTCTTTATCGCACGACTGAACGAGGAAGTTCACAAGCGCCAATCCCTGAGCGCTGATCTGAGACAAGCCCTGCGCGGCAACAAACTGACACTGCAGTACCAGGCGCGCCTTAGCCTCAAGACGTGCAGGATCGCCGGAGCCGAAGCCCTTGTCCGATGGCCACGAAACGACGGGGAGCTTCTGCTGCCTGACGACTTCATTCCAATCGCAGAATCCTGCGATGTCGGCATAGCCCTCGGCAAATGGGTATTGAATATGGCTTGCCTTCAGCACAAGAAATGGCTCGACAACCGGGAACGCGGCGGCGCGCCCTTGAGTTTATCCGTCAATGTTTCCGCAGCGCTGGCGAAAAGCGGCGATCTGGTCGGCGCGGTTGACGATGCGTTGCAACGCTCCGGGCTGCCCAGCAACCTGTTGGAACTGGAATTCCCCGAAGGCCTGATCATGGCTAACCCGGATGCCTATGCGGCGCCACTGTTGACCCTGCACGACCTGGGCATAAAGATCGTTCTCGATGGGTTCGGCACCGGATACTCCAGTGTCGAACACCTGTCCGCCCTGCCTGTCGACAGGATCAAGGTCGATCCGACATTCGTTTCCCATGTCGGCAAGGATGCCCAGGCCGGCCGCACCGTGCGCGCCGCCGCTGCACTGGCACAGGGGCTCAACATCAGCGTGACGGCTGTGGGTGTTGAAACATCGGAACAGGTTGATTACGTCCAGTCCCTGCCTATCGAGGAAATCCAGGGTTTTGCTTTCGCAGAGCCGATGGATGCGGAAGCCTTCCACGCGTTCGTCAATAACTTCACGGAAGCGACCCTGTCATTCCCCGCCGCCAATGGCCGCATCCGGAGCGGCTTTTG
The DNA here is from genome assembly GCA_964344255.1 of uncultured Thalassospiraceae bacterium. Lineage (GTDB taxonomy): Bacteria > Pseudomonadota > Alphaproteobacteria > Rhodospirillales > Casp-alpha2 > JAJFIE01. The sequence goes on along the minus strand of CAYFMQ010000028.1, from coordinate 14,315 downwards.
ATGACAGGTTTATGATATTTCCACATAGTCCAAATTATCTATTCAGCATGTGAATTTTTGCTGTAGTATGTTGATAGCGTTACTTTAAGCACGCTTGGTTGCTGCATGCATCCTAACCAAAAGCAATAACGTTCACACAGACTGGGAGGACCCAAAACGATGACGAGCAAATCCCATGACGGGTTGACGCCGGAAGCAGAGCTGAAGGTCGACTCGCTTAAGAAATCCTACAAGGAAGGCAAGATCAGCCGCCGCGCCTTTATGGAAGGCAGCCTGGCTCTTGGCTTAACCGTTCCCGCGGCCACCGCTTTTACCGACAAGGTGTATGCGGCTACCCCCAAGAAAGGCGGACGTTTCACCCAGGCTCTGACCGGTGGCGCGACCAGCGATGTTCTTGATCCTGCTGAAATCAATGACTCCTACATGATTCAGGTCAGCTCAGGCCAGCTCCGTAATAACCTGACGGAAATCGCCGACACAGGCGAACTGATCGGCGAACTGGCGGAAAGCTGGGAAGCCACGCCCGACGCCAAGACCTGGACCTTCAAATTGCGCAAGGGTGTCGAATTCCATAACGGCAAGTCCCTTGAAGCTAATGACGTTATCGCGTCTCTGAACCATCACCGTGGTGAAGACTCAACGTCTGCCGCCAAGAGTATTTGTGATCAGGCCGACACCATCAAGGACGATGGTAAGCATACGGTCGTTATCGACCTGAAAGCCGGTAACGCCGACTATCCGGTACTGATGAGCGATTATCACATTGGCATTTGCCCCGCCAATGCTGACGGCACGATGGATTGGCAGTCCGGTATCGGTACGGGCGGTTACTCCCTTGAAAAGTACGAGCCCGGCGTGTCCACCGTCGTGAAGCGCAACCCCAACTACTGGAAAGAAGGCCGCGCCCACTTCGACGAGGTCGACAACCTGCAGATCGCCGACCTGACAGCCCGTACGTCCGGCCTGCAGAACGGCTCGCTGGATTGCATCGCCAATGCCGACCCGAAAACCCTGCACTTGCTGAAAAAGGCGCCGAACATCAAGGTTCTGCAGACCAACGGCAACAAGCACGCTACGTTGCCCATGCTCTGCAATGTTGCGCCGTTCGACAACAACGACGTTCGTTTGGCGCTCAAATACGCCATCGATCGTGAACAATGGTTGAACCTGATCGTTCGCGGCTATGGCGAAGTCGGTAACGATATCCCGCTTGGCCCGGCTAACCACTACCGCGCCACCAAGGATGAAATTCCGCAGCGCGAATACGATCCGGAAAAGGCCAAGTATCATCTGAACAAAGCCGGTCATTCCGAACTGACGTTGCAGTTCCATGCCGCCGACACCGCCTTTACGGGCGCTGTGGACGCTGGTCAGCTGTATTCAGAATCGGCTCGTTCCGCCGGCATCAACATCGAAGTCGTACGCGAGCCCGATGACGGTTACTGGTCCAACGTGTGGCAGAAGAAACCCTGGAGCGCCAGCTACTGGGGCGGCCGTCCGACGGAAGACTGGATATTCTCGCTCATCTATGCTTCGGATGCGAGCTGGACGGAAACCTTCTGGTCCAACAAGCGCTTCGACGAGCTGCTTGTTCAGGCCCGAGTCGAACTGGACGAGAAGAAACGCCGCGAAATGTACGTGGAAATGCAACGGCTTTGCCGCGACGACAGTGGCGCTGTTATTCCGATCTTCATGGCGTACGTCCAGGCGACCAGCGACAAGGTCATGTGGGGCGACAACGTTGCCAGCAACTGGGAACTCGACGGCCACAAGAACGCCGAACGCTGGTGGTTCGCTTAAGATCAAGTTCCATTACCGGAACAAACCAACACCTTCGACGGTCCGGCTCCTCGCCGGGCCGTTTTTTTATCCCCATCACCGCAGTCCTGTGATACCCCTACCCTAAAGAAAACAAAGCAGGAGAGGACATTCCATGACGGAGCTGATTGAAATTCCCGCCCGGGGCGGCAAGGCGCATGTTGTAAAACAGGGTCAGTCGGTCAAGCTGATCAACACCCACGGCCATCAGGTTGTGGATACCTGGGCCTACAATGCCGGCGATTTGAGCGAATTCATGTCCATGGAGGCGACCCGCGCCACGATCACCAAACTGATCCCGGCAGTGGGTGACAGTCTATACACCAACAACCGCAGAGCCATCCTGACATTAACGGAAGACACGACGCCGGGCATCCACGATACCCTGATGGCGGCGTGCGACAACTACCGGTATGGATTGCTGGGGTGCACGGAGTACCATGACAACTGCTCCGATAATCTGCACCGGGCCATGAAAGACCTGGGCCATGACATTACGCACACGCCCTCGCCCCTGAACGTGTTCATGAACATTCCGTGGACGGCAGACGGCGGGCTCAGTTTCGATGCCCCGACCAGCGAGCCCGGGCAGTATTCCGTGTTGCGTGCCGAAATGGACCTGATCATTGCCTTTTCCTGCTGTCCGCAGGACATGCTGCCGGTGAACGGCGTCGGTGTCATGCCGACAAACGCCCACTTCGAGATCGTGAACTAACTCTCACGTAACGGGAATGGCCATGCCTCAATCAGCCATCGTAGCGCCACAGCCCGACGCCGTGGAAACCGGCGCCCTGGTTTTGCAGGAAGGCGGCAACGCGGTCGATGCGGCCGTTGCCTGCGCCTTCGTCCAGACCGTGGTGGACCCGTTGATGTGCGGCCTGGCCGGTTTCGGCTCCATGCAACTCTTCCTTCCTGATCAGGATGTCCATACGTTTATCGACTTCCACGGCAAGGCTCCGGCAGCGGCAACGCCTGACATGTGGCAGGACCTGATTATCGGCGAAACCTATGACGGTTTCGGCTTCCTGTTGGAAGGCAAAGTCAACGACCTGGGCCATCAGTCCATTACCGTACCGGGAACGCTGAAGGCGCTCCACGGGGCCCATAGCCGCTATGGCGTGCTTCCCTGGGAACGGGTCATCGAACCCGCCATCCGGTTCGCCCGGGACGGTTACACGCTGTCTGCCGAAGTTTACTACTACTGGATTTCCCGCGATGCCCCGGGGCGCACCAGTGTTGCTGAAAGGCTGTGTTATTCAGCGCCGGGCCGGGCAATTTATTGCGACCAGGACGGCGAGCCAAAACCTCTCGGCAGCATTATCAAAAACCCGGATATGTCCAAGACCCTGTCCCTGATCGCCGAACAGGGGCCGGATGTGTTTTATCTGGGTGATATCGCCCGGCAGATCGACGCCGACATGAAAGCCAACGACGGGTTGCTGTCAGCCAGGGACCTGGCCGATTACGAAACGGAAACGAAGGAACCGCTGTGGGGCAACTACCGTGGGCATTCCTATTCCACAAACCACCCCCCTGGCGGCGGCATCATGATTGTCGAGATGCTCAATATCCTGGAGAATTTCGATCTGAAGGCTTTGGGCCACAATACGCCGGATTATATCCGGGTTGTCTCCGAAGCCATGAAAATCGCCACTGCGGACAAGGACAATCACGTCGGCGATCCGAATTTCGTCGATATTCCCGTCGATAGATTGACCGGCAAGGATTATGCCGCCGAACAGGCCGGGCAGATCAAGAAAGGCGTCAAGCAACATGTCGAGCGGCTCGGTATTCCTGAATCCCAGAAGACGACCCACATCAGCGTCCTGGACAGCTCTGGCAATGCCGTCTCCATGACCCATTCACTCGGCATGATGTCTGGGGTCATCACGGAAGGCCTGGGCTTCATGTATAACGGCTGCATGGGCGTGTTTGATCCCAGGCCGGGTCATGCCGGGTCCATCGCACCGGGCAAATCACGGTTCAGTTCCGTTTGCCCGACCATCGTTTTCGACGATAACGGCAAGCCCTCGCTGATCATCGGAGCGCCGGGCGGTACGCAGATCGCTATCGGCGTACTGCAGGTCATGTTGAATGTGATCGATTTCGATATGCCCATTGATCGGGCGATCCGCGCCCCACGGTTTTCCGCCACGAGTGACGTGATCGATGTCAGCCCGCGCATTCCCCGCTACGTCTACGAATCTCTGGAAGGTATGGGTTACGAGTTCAGGCGCAGCCCCTACAGTTACGACTTCGCCTCTGTCCATGCCTTGCGGGTGAAAGATGGCCAGGTCAGCGGCGGCGCCGACATCCCTTACGGCGGCGGCATGGCGCTGGTATTCTAGGCAGAAAACTACTGGGCAGCGGCCGTGCGGGAACTGCCGCCATGTTCCCGAAATGCTCTCTTCATATCCTCGAGAGACCGGCGTGCGCCGGTTTGCAGGTATTCCATGGCCTCCAGGGCCGCCTCATGGGCCCGTTGGGATGATCCGGCGACACAGTCCTCGACAACCCGACAAAAATAATCGTGCTGGTGCCCGTCAACGAAGGTGTAGTGAACGCAAACATCCGTAAGCCCACCGGTCAGGATCAGGGTATTGGCCTTCAGGCCTTTCAGGAAAATTTCCAGCTCGGTGCCGAAAAAGCAGGAATAGCGGCGTTTGGCGATGAAAAAGTCGCTTGGGCGGGGATCCATGGCCTTAGCGTAGTCCGTTGCCGGAGACGTTTCGATACAGTGAACATCCTCGCTGCCGTCCAGTTCTCGGCCGAAATCCACATGGTCCGTGCGGTGAACCTCCTTCACGAAGACGATGGGAATGCCGACGTCATGGGCGATATCCACCAGCTCCCGCGTTTTGGCGACGCGTTCGGTATAGCCGGGCATGGAAGGTATGCCGCCCGCAGAGTCATCCGCAGAAAATTCCTCCATGAAATCCGCTTCCTGAATATCCACCACGATCAGGACCGGGTTGCCCTCGATGATGTTTCGTACAGGCATAAGATTTCCTTTCTGAATAGACAGGGGAATAGTTTAGAGAAATCCCCTGTTTCCCACACCTATATTTTTGAAATTCACCAAGTCTTAAGACGCCAGCTTTTCCGAAGCCTCCAACCACTTCTCCTCGGCCTCTGCGATAGCCTCCTTCAGGCGTTTGTGACGGGTCTGGACAGCAATGCGTTCCGCGTCATCACCATCGTAAAGCGCGGGGTTGGAAAGGGCCGTTTCGACCTCATCCAGTTCCTTGCCCAGCTTTTCAAGCTTCTGCTCCGCATCACGTACGGCTTTTCTGAGTGCACTGCCTTGTTCACGCTCCCTGGCGCGTTCCTTGCGCTGATCCTTCTTGTTTGCCGGCGCGCCGTTTCCAGCGCCGTTCCTGCCCTCAGGCTTTTCAGGCCCGCGCCGCTCAGCCCGTTTTCTATCGAGCAGCATTTTTTTGTACTCTTCGAGATCGCCGTCATAGTCCCTGACCGTACCTTCATCGACCAGCCACAACCGGTCGCAGGTCGTCTCCAACAGGTGTTCGTCATGGCTGACCAGCACAACGGCGCCTTCGTAGGCATTAAGCGACTGGACGAGGGCCTCGCGGCTATCCACATCCAGGTGGTTGGTCGGCTCGTCGAGAAGCAGGAGCTGCGGCGCTTCCCGACTCATGATGGCGATAACCAGACGTGCTTTTTCGCCGCCGGAGAGGTTATTGGCAACCACATCGGCGCGCTGGCCCTGAAAGCCGAATTTACCGAGATGGGCCCGGATGCGGGTTTCCGTATCCATGGGCATTAGCGCCAGCATGTGCTCATACGCTGTCTGGTCGAGGGACAGTTCCTCTAACTGGTGCTGGGCGAAATAGCCAACCTTCAGTTTGGATGATTTCCGAAGCATGCCTCCCATAGGCTTCAGGCGGTCAGCCAGGATACGGACAAGTGTCGACTTACCATTGCCGTTGGCGCCCAACAGCCCGATACGGTCCTCCATATCGATCCGCTGATCCAGGCGGGTGAGAACCGGTTTGCCGGGTTCGTAGCCCGCCGAAACGTCATCCAGGGTGATGATGGGCGGCGACAAGGGCTCCGGCTTCGGAAAATCGAAATTGATGGTCGGATCCTCCACGGCGGCGGCAATGGGTTCCATACGCTCCATCATCTTGATGCGGCTTTGCGCCTGTTTCGCCTTGGACGCCTTGTAGCGGAAGCGATCGACAAAGGCCTGCAGGTGCTTGCGCTGGGCGAGCTGTTTGGACCGCATTTTCGAATCAAGCTCCTGGCGTTCCCGCTTGACCCGCTCAAAAGTGTCGTAGTTACCCTGGTAACGAACGAGTTTTCGTTCTTCCAGGTGGATGATCTCGTCCACGACGGCATTCAGGAACCTGCGGTCGTGACTGATGATCAGCATGGTTCCCCGCCAGTTTCTTAAATGGTTTTCAAGCCACATGGCCGCTTCAAGGTCCAGGTGGTTCGTTGGCTCGTCGAGCAGCAGCAGGTCAGGGTCGGCGAACAGGGTGGAGGCAAGCGCGACACGCATGCGCCAGCCGCCGGAAAAGCTGTTGAGGGAGCGCTGCTGAGCTTCTTCGTCAAACCCCAGACCGCTGAGGATGGCTGCCGCCCGGGTCGGCGCCGTATAGGCGTCGATATCCGTCAGGCGCTCATGAATTTCGGCAATACGATGGGGGTCGCTCGCCGTTTCAGATTCGGCCATCAGCGCTGCCCGCTCCGTATCGGTCGCCAGAACACTTTCGATCAGGCTGGTTTCGCCACTGGGCGCTTCCTGGGCGACACAGGCGACGCGGGCGCGCGGCCTGACGGAGATAGAACCGCCATCGGGATGGATTTCATCCAGGATCAGGCGGATCAGGGTCGACTTGCCTGCGCCATTACGCCCGACAAACCCGGCCTTGTGGTTCTCGTTCAACGCCACCGTCGCCTGCTCGAACAAAAGTCGGCCAGCGATGCGGTAAGTCAGATCATTGATGTGTAACATGCCGCGCTTCTTACCATGCCGGGGCAAAGAGTAAAACGGCTTGTCAGCGAGCGCACATAACGGGCATACAAGGGAACCGGAATTAGGGACAAGCTCATGGATGACAACAGGGACCATATTGCCGTTATCGGCGCCGGGATTGTCGGCATCTGCTGTGCTAGCGTGCTGCAGGACCGGGGGTTTCGGATCACCCTGATTGATAGAGATCCGCCCTGCACCGGGACTTCATCCGGAAACGCCGGCGCCATCGCCACGGCGGAGGTCCTGCCCCTGGCCTCGCCCGGCATACTCGCCAAAGCGCCCAAATGGCTGCTCGATCCGGTGGGACCGTTGTCGGTTCGCCCAACCTACCTGCCGAAGCTCGTTCCGTGGCTCTATAAATTCTGGCGCGCAAGCACCATGGAGCGGGTGCGCGAAAGCACCCGGGCTATTGCCTCCGACATGAACCTGGCGATGCCCGCAGCGGAACGACTGTTCGAAAGGAGCGGTCTGAGCTCCCACTTAAAGCCCGTCGGCGCGCTGCACCTCTATGAATCGGAAGCCGAAAGAAACCGGGCGCAATGGGGTTGGGATCTTCGCCGGGAGGTGGGCGTTAAATTCGAACACATAGACCGAAATACCCTGATAGAGATGGAACCCGAGATTGGACCGGATTTCGTCTGCGCCACGTGGCTGCCCGATTGGGTTCTGGTCAGCGACCCCGCCGTGGTTGGCCAGGCGCTTGCCGATCATACCGTCAACACCGGGACGGTATTTATTCAGGATACAGTCCGCCATATTGCCGACGCGCCATCCGGCATACGGATCGATCTGCAATCAGGCGGGCAGGTCGAAGCCGATCAGGTTGTACTGGCGGCCGGCGCGTGGTCTCACAGGCTTGCGGCGCATTGGAGGGAACGCATCCCGCTCGAAACCGAACGTGGTTACAACACGACCATCCCTAAACCTGGCATATCGGTGACCAGGGAACTTATTTTCGGCGAACATGGATTTGTCGCCTCCCCCCTTACGTCGGGATTTCGTATCGGCGGTGCGGTGGAACTCGGCGGCCTGGAAGCGCCACCCGACTATCGCCGGTCGGAAGCGATGCTGAACAAGGCCAAACGCTTCCTGCCCGGCCTGAAAACCGAAGGCGGCAAGCAATGGATGGGATACCGTCCCACCCTTCCCGATTCGAAACCTGTCATCGGGCGCTCGAAGGTACGCTCCCGGATTATCCACGCCTTCGGACATGGTCACGTGGGCCTGGCGCAGGCCCCGGCCACAGCGGAGCTCGTCGCCGATGTGGCTGCCGGGCGAACACCCGCAATCGATCTTGACCCTTTCCGGCCTGACAGATTTTGAAGCGGTGGGACAGCTGGCTTGTCAAAAAGCCATGCAATTCCGGAATACCCGTCAACCAATATATTTTGCCAAGTGCGGTTGCAAGGCCGGGGTGATGTGGTTATAACCCCGACCCGCGCGGTGATCGCGACCTTTTAGCGGTCATACGCACAAGATTCTGTCTGCATGAAAAAACAAGGAGATCAGCCAATGGCTGTCGAAAGAACCCTGTCCATCATCAAACCGGACGCCACCCGCCGCAACCTGACCGGCCAGATAAACGCCCGGTTCGAAGATGCGGACCTGCGCATCATCGCCCAGAAGCGCCTGCATCTGACCCGTGCACAAGCCGAAGGTTTCTATGCCGTCCACAAGGAAAGGGCCTTTTTCGGCGACCTTTGCGATTTCATGTCTTCCGGCCCCATCGTTGTGCAGGTCCTCGAAGGCGACAACGCCATCAGCCGCAACCGTGAAATCATGGGTGCGACCAACCCGGCCAACGCCGAAGAGGGAACAATTCGCAAGGACTTTGCCGAAGACATCGAGGCCAACTCGGTCCACGGCTCCGATGCGCCGGAAACGGCCGCAGAAGAGATTTCCTATTTCTTCTCGAAGCTGGAACTTGTCGGCTGAGCTTAAGGTCAATAAAGCATTAAAGCCGCAGGCGACGCCTGCGGCTTTTTTTATGAATGCTGCAACGCCGGGCTGATCAGCACCTGGCCGGGTGGATCGCCGCCATCGACCAGAACCCGCTCACCGGACACACGCACCCTTCCCTCGGCAATCCAGCGAACCGCCGTGGGATAGATATTATGCTCCTGCTCCAGGATACGGGCCGACAGGCTGTCCGCATCGTCACCGGGCAACACCGGCACGACGGCTTGAATGATGATCGGTCCGTCATCCAGTTCCGGCCTGACGAAGTGCACCGTACAACCGGAAAACCGCACGCCCATTTCCACGGCCTGTGCCTGTACATGCAGACCCTTGAAGGCAGGAAGCAGGGATGGATGGATGTTCAGCAGTCTGTCACGCCATCCGTGGACGAAACTTTCACCAAGCAGCCAGAGAAAACCGGCAAGGCATATCATTTGCGCACCGGATTGACGAATTCGCTCATCGAGCGCAACTTCAAATTCATCGCGGGATTCGTAATCGCCCGGCTTGATAACGGCTGTCTCGATACCGGCGTCTTCGGCAATCTTCAAACCGCCGGCATCGGCCCGGTTGGAAACCACCAGGCAGACTTCCGCCGGATAACCGGGCTCTTCCGACGCCTTGACGAGCGCCTGCATGTTCGAGCCTCTGCCGGATATGAGAACGGCTATTTTCATGTCAGCCAATCACCCTCGAGGCCTGCAATCGCCACCTGCTCTTCTCCCTCGGCATTTTCCGAAACAACGCCGATCCGGCTGACCGTTTCGCCTGCGTCAGCAAGTATATCCGTGATCTCGTCCGCGTACGAGGGTTCGACAATGACAACCATGCCGACACCGCAATTGAAGGTTCGCACCATTTCGGCATGAAGGACACCGCCTGCCGAGGCAAGCCATGGAAATACGGCCGGCACCGGCCAGCTTCCGGCTTCCAGTTGAACACCGGTCCCCGCCGGGAGGATACGGGGGATATTTTCGGTCAGACCGCCGCCTGTGATATGGGCGAAGGCCCGTATCGCCTGGTCGCCGTTTTCGCTTTTAAGCGCGGCAAGGCAGCTTTTCACATAAATGGACGTGGGCGTCAGCAATACCTCGGCCAGCGACTTTTCAGGCGCAAAAGGCGCCGGATCGCCGAAGGACAGCCCCGCCAGGTCGATGATACGACGAACCAGGGAAAAACCGTTTGAATGCACGCCACTGGAACCCAGGGCCAGAACCACATCGCCCACGCTGACGGTATCCCCGGTCAACGCCTGACCGCGTTCAACCGCGCCAACGCAGAAACCGGCCAGGTCGTAATCGCCGTCTCCATACATGCTCGGCATTTCCGCCGTTTCACCACCGATCAGGGCGCAACCTGCCTGTTTGCACCCATCGGCAATACCGGCGACGACATCGCGTGCGGTATCGACGTCAAGCTTGCCGGTTGCGAAGTAGTCAAGAAACAGCAGCGGCTCCGCCCCCTGTACGATCAGGTCATTCACGCACATGGCCACCAGGTCAACGCCGACGCCATCATGTCGCCCTGATTCGATGGCAATTTTCAACTTTGTGCCGACGCCATCGGTAGCGGCGACAAGGATCGGATCCTGATAACCGGCGCCCCTCAGGTCGAAAAAGCCGCCGAAGCCGCCCAGGTCCGCCATGACCCCTGCCCTGCTGGTCGCTTTCGCGAGCGGCTTTATAGCATCGACCAGGTCATTACCGGCATCGATATCAACGCCGGCATCACGATAGGTGAGGCCATTACTCGAAGAGGCGGAAGATTTGTCCTTGGACATTAACAAACTCCGGGAATATTTCTTGTTTTCACTTGCTTCGGCACCCCTGATCAGGGCACTTTGGCCCGGTTACAGAACCGCCGACAAACAGCAGGCACCTGCCGATTGAAACGCAGAAGATAATGAGTCCACACCGGTTTGCAACACACCGTCAACATAGTTTTCCCCAAAGAACGGCATTTCTGGCGATTCTTTTGGTAAGCCTGTTGATTCTCGGGGCTCCCCGCCCCGGAAATGCCGCCAGCGATGTTTATGAAGTAACCAACGTCGCCGTCGACGCGACGGCGGAATCGGCTGCGGCTGCCCGTGAATCGGCCCTTGCCGCAGGACAGCGCGAAGCCTTTATCCGGTTGCTCAAACGCCTGACCTTGATGGAGCATCATGAAATTCTGCCGATACCGGATGAAAAGACGGTCTCGACCTATGTGCGGGATTTTTCGGTATCTGATGAAAAAACCTCGAGCGTCCGCTATCTCGCCAATCTGCACGTCCGTTTCAAGAGCGATGATGTCCGCGCTCTGCTATATGAGTTCGGCCTGCCCTTCGCCGAAACCGTCAGCAAGCCAACGGTGATCCTGCCGGTCATGGAATACAATGGCGCCCTGATGTTGTGGGAAGAGGTCAACCGCTGGCGCACGGCGTGGCTACAGCAGCCTGAAACGTCAAGCCTCGTACCACTGCTGCATCCGGCCGGGGACCTGGCCGACATCGACACCATCGGGCCGCACCACGCTATCGACGGCGATACCCAACGGCTGGACAGGCTCAGCAAGCGTTACGGCAATGCGCCGGTTGTGGTTGCCTATGGGGTTTTTAAGTCAGGCGCCTTTTCCGATCTCATGTCGCTGGAAGTTTACGTAACCCGGCACGACATCACCATGCCGCTGCAGACCCAGGTCATGACCTTCAGCCTGCCGGTTGGCGAACCGATTGAAACATTGCTAAGCAATGCGGCGCTGGCGACGGCGACCTACCTGGAAGAAGGCTGGAAGCAGGAAAATGTCATGCGCCTGGGGGAACAGGGAGTTCTCCCGGTTTCGGTTTCCATTACCGGCCTCCAGAACTGGCTCTCCATTCAGCGGAAAATCGTCGATATCGCCGTTATCAGAAAAATGGAAATGGTGCTGCTTTCAAAAGATGAAGTGCGTCTCAACCTGTTTTACCTTGGCGACGTTCAGCAACTGATAACGGCATTTGCCCAGGCCGACCTTCAACTCATTCAGGTAGAAGGGGTCTGGTCGGTTACCCCCCTTTAACTGGCTATCACCGAAACGAAAGCGCCTGGACGACGATGAATATTCCGAATGTCATATCTCTCGGCAGAATTCTGATTGTCCCTGTATGTGTCTGGCTGATCCTCAAGGACGCCATAGCTGCCGCTTTCTGGCTTTTTGTGGCCGCCGCCATCAGCGATGCCGTCGACGGGTTTATCGCCAAACGGTTCGACTGCGTGACCAAGCTCGGCGGGTATCTGGATCCAATCGCAGACAAGGCCCTGCTGGTATCGGTCTTCGTTTCTCTGGGGGTAGAGGGATACCTACCGCTCTGGCTAATCATCCTTGTCGTATTCCGCGACCTGCTCATCATTTCCGGTGCAATCTTATACCAGACCATGACACAATCCCTGTCCATGGAGCCCTTGATGATCAGCAAGATCAACACGACCTCGCAGCTCGTTCTTGTCGGCTTCGTTATGGGGGATACGGCCTTTCAGTTATCCTTGGGGATCATGCTGGATATTGGTATTATCGTCGTCGCGGCAACGACATTCCTCTCAGGTGCAATTTATTTATGGGAATGGAGCCGGCGCGCAGCAGAAATGGAGGACCCCTCCATTCTGTCCTCCACGCAACATACAAGCAATCAGGACCAGCACTCTGACGGAGATTCTGTAACGTGACACGAACACAAAGATTTGCGATCTGGGCTGTTGTTTTCATTGCCTTTCTGATCCTCGTCCATTCGTTGCGGGAAATCCTTCTGCCGTTCGTGGCCGGCATGGCCGTCGCCTACTTTCTCGACCCGCTGGCGGACAGCCTTGAGAGGAAAGGCCTCTCACGCCTGGTTTCAACGCTCGTGATAACGGCGGCGTTTTTCCTGATCGTCGCCGGCATTCTGGTCATGCTGTTTCCCCTGTTGCAGGCGCAGGTCATCGCCGTTGCGGAACGGTTGCCTGAACTGTTCGCCCTTGTGGAACGCCTGGCGGGGTCCGTCCTATCGCAGCTTGAAAGCGTTCTGCCGGATGACGCCATGCAGAAAGCCAGCGATGCCGCAGGCGATTATGCAGGCGTTCTCGTCGGCTGGATGAAAACGGTCGCCACAAGGTTGCTGAGCGGCGGCGTCGCCCTGTTCCAGATCGTTTCCCTGATCCTGATTACGCCCATCGTTTCGTTTTTCATGTTGAAAGAATGGGATCATATCGTCGCAAAGATGGATAGCCTGCTTCCCAGAGGGCAGGCGCCTGTCATTCGCGAACAGCTCTCACTGATGGACAAGACCATATCCGCCTTTGTGCGCGGTCAGGCCAGCGTCTGTATTACGCTTTCCATTTATTACGGGCTAGGCCTTAGCCTTATCGGCCTTGAAGCCGGGTTGCTGATCGGCCTCGGCGCCGGGCTCATTTCGTTCATCCCCTATGTCGGCGCGTTTACCGGCCTGGCCGTCGGCGTCGGCATCGCCATTGTCCAATTCGACCAACTGGTTCCCATCCTTGGCGTTGCCGCCATTTTCCTGGCCGGTCAACTGGCGGAAAGCTACGTCCTCACCCCCCGCCTGGTGGGCGATAAGGTCGGCCTGCACGACCTCTGGATCATATTCGCCCTGATGGCCGGCGGCACATTGTTCGGTTTCACCGGCGTTTTGTTGGCCGTACCGGCGGCAGCCGTCATTGGCGTGCTGATAAGATTTTTCATCGGTGAATACCTGAAAAGCCCGCTTTATTCCGGTCATCCAGGACACGGTGATCGTGGAGATGAGGCCTAGTGAGTCAGGCGCGTCAGTTTACCCTGGATTTTGATCATCGCCCGTCTTTTTCCGGCGATGACTTTCTCGTCGCCCCGGCAAACCAAACGGTGATCGAATGGCTCGACCGCTGGCCTGACTGGCCGCAACCAGCTCTCGCCATCTCCGGCCCCAGGGGAAGCGGCAAGACGCATTTATGTCATGTCTTCATGTCCCTATCCAAGGCCCATGCACTTGACCAGGAAACATTGAATAGCGGTGAAATCCGGGCTGCCGTTGATGAGTATCAAGCGTTTGTTCTCGATGACGCCGAGGAAATTGCAGCTACACCGCGTGAGGAATCCCTCTTTCACCTGCTGAATATCCTTCGAGAAGCGGGAAAACATATTCTGATTTCCTCCCTTACCCCGCCGGCGCGCTGGCCGGTTCGGCTTCCGGACCTTCAATCACGTCTGAACGCCATTCCCCATGTCGCCATTGACATGCCGGACGATGCCTTGATGGCGGCGCTTGTCGTTAAATTGTTCAGGGACCGGCAGCTCAGCATCGATGCGTCTATCGTCGATTACATTCTTTCCCGCACCGAACGCTCGTTCGACGGTATCAGAACCATCGTCGCACAAATTGACGAAGTTGCGCTTCGCGAGCGCAGGAACATCACCATTCCGCTCATCAAGCGGGTGATGAACGACATGGACGACCAGCAGGACAATCTTCTGTAGAGTCCGTAGTTAGCCGTAAGAAAAAAAGGGCGGCCAGCAGGCCGCCCTTTTTTGTGCTGGTGATTGACCCACCGTT
>CAYFMQ010000027.1:15008-18392 GCA_964344255.1 uncultured Thalassospiraceae bacterium | reverse complement strand
ACGTCCACCGCCGGAACCGCCTCCTCTGCCGCCTCCCGAACCGCCGCCGCCACCGCCGCCAGAACCACCACCGCGACCACCGCCGCCACCGGAAGAAGCGGAAGCACTGTTAAGTGATAAAAGAACAGGGGTTACATAAGCCGCAGTTGCAAACAATCCGAGCTTGGCAAGTGCTGATCGCCGTCCGGGTTCTTTGACTTCCGTCGTCAAATTACCGGATTGAGCATCATTTTCTATTGTTGAGTGAAACGATCCCATTGTTATTCTCCATCAATCGAAGGTATCAACGGGAGTTTATGAAAAAATCTATAAACTGGTTGTGAAGCTGCCGTTCACGAACCATTCATAAATATCAACTATGAAAAAACCGATTATTGATAAGCAAGCCGTTCCGGGGGAAACAGGATAGATACCGACAGTCCTCCTGTTGAGGCAGGGCTCAATTCAAACGATCCCTGATACAAGTCAACCAAATCAGCAACGATCGATAGCCCAAGTCCATGTCCTGGGGTCATTTCATCAATTCGATGACCACGGACCACCGAATTCCTCATATCCTCCTCTGTCATGCCAGGTCCATCGTCCATAACCTGCAGGATTAGTCCATTCTCTCCGCCTGTTGCCGATACGGTGACTCTTTTTTTAGCCCATTTAAAGGCGTTTTCGAGGATATTGCCGACGATCTCTTCCAGGTCTTCTCGTTCACCCAGGAAACAAAGTGCAGGTGGGATATCTAGATATGCAAACTTGTTCTTTTCAGCATGAATCTTCTCGAGAGAACGGCATATAGGTTCAATCGCCTCTGATACCGGAACAATATGAGCTACCAATGCCGAGGTTCCTGCAACCGAAGCACGGGCCAGATGATACTCTACAAGATTTGTTATGCTGCCTAGCTGATCGTTCAGTGCTTCCTGTCCAGGAGGTTGTACTTTCTCACGAATTTCTCCCTTCAACAGGGTAAGAGGGGTCTTCAGCGCGTGCGCCAGGTTTCCAACATGCCGGCGTGCTCTTTTAATCTGTTCCTGATTTTCTTCTAGCACCGCATTTGTTACCTCGATTAGAGGCAGAATTTCTTCAGGATACGACTCCCCAAGTTTATCAGTCTTCCGCAGTCGGATTTCCTCAAGATTCTGAACCAGTCCATTCAGAGGCTTCAGGCCATAACGGACCTGAATAAGCAAGGCCAGAAGAACGCCGATGCCTAATGTTAAAAGAGACAGGATCAAAACGAGGTCAAATTCCCGCCGGTCATCCATCAGGTCAGAGGTATCGCCGGCAACAACAAACAAAACAGGATCCGGAAAACCGTCAACCTGCAAGAAGCGGTACGCCACCCACAAGTTCCGTTGTCTGGGACCTTGAATGGTGGCGGTTCCCGATGCGCCGGGCTGATATCCGTTTATTTCAAAGGCCAGACTTTCATCCCAAAGGGACCGGGACCATACCAGTGTTCTCCCACTCGATGACACCTGCCAGTACCAGCCGGATAAAGGTTGTTCGAAACGTGCATCGCCTAAAGAACGTGTAGTTTTAATATTTTCCACATCATTCAAATCTGTGGCAGCGATCAGGGTGTTCACATGAACTTCCAACCGCCTCACAAATGCTTCATCAACCGAGCGTTGAAAAATATAGGAAAGAGCAAGACCGCCTATGATCAGAACAAATGCAATCCACACAGCGGCAGAGAGAACCAAACGGGACCGTAAGCTATTCATTCCCTGATACCGCACTTTCGAGCCGGAATCCCTGGCCACGTACGGTGGAAATTCTCGCTCCAGTAACTTTCTTTCTTAGTCGTCCCATGATGACATCGATGACATTTGAATCCGGATCATTATCTGTTCCATAGACATGTTCGAGGAATTCCGTTCGACTGATGATACGGTCCGGATTGTGCATCAGATAGGACAGTATCCGAAATTCAAGAGCCGTAAGGTTAATCGGCAAGCCGTTATTGGTAATGCGCCCGCTGATTGTATTCAGAGCAACCCCACCTATATTCAGATCAGGAGATGCATGGCCCGCGCTCCGGCGGATCAGGGCACGCAACCTGACAACGACTTCTTCAGGTTCAAAAGGTTTAGTCATATAGTCATCAGCACCGGCGTTGAATCCGGCTAACTTCTCTGACCAGCGGCCTCGGGCCGTTAATATTAGGACAGGTAACGTAACACCGGCGTCCCGCCACGCCTGCAAAACGCTTACCCCGTCAAGGTTGGGCAACCCAAGATCCAGAACCGCTGCATCGTAGAACTCAACACATCCGCGCTCATGGGCTTCTTCTCCATCGTGGACCGCATCGCAGACAAAGCCGGAGTCCTGAAGTATACCGACAAGCATTTCAGAAAGGCGCTTGTCATCCTCGACAACAAGAATTTTCATCAATCATCCTATTATTCGTTGTCATCGGGAATCCCCTGTCCGCCAATACCAACCGGCTCACCAGACAAGGTGTCGACCAGCAGTTCCGTCAGACGGCCGTCTTCAGATACAAGTTTGAGTCGATATATTGAGGCAACGCTTGCATCATCACTTTTAATAAGATCGACCTCGAAAACTGTCGCTTCAAAATCTTCTTCTATGGTGCCGATGATACGGGCAAGTGGAATTGCCTGACCCGAACGTACAGCCTGAATTGCCCATTTATGATCATCCTCAGAATGGTCGCCACTGTTTTTAGTGTCTTCAGCGATGCTGGCAGCGGATGTCGCCAGCACAACAGAAAGGGATACGATGAAAAAAATGGGGCGCATGATTCAAGATTGGTCGTTACAACGAACCGGGGCGATTTTACAGGACTGGCCTGATTGAGTGCAGTCATCAAATGCAATCTTTGCCGCCTCTTCTTCTGTGGCACCCAAACCAACACCCAACGCAGCGGAATCACCTAGGGAGAACGTGCCGCATTGACCGGGACCGAACCTCAAAACGACAGAACAATCCGATGTTCCGCAGTATTGTAAGGCGAGACTATCCGCCCGGTCCTGACCAGTAACATTCCAGCGTATATGCCATCGCTGGGTGGATGCGGAAAAAGCTATAGCGCCAAAACGGTCTGTTGCTTCCTGGTCATCCACACCAAACCGTTCCGGGCTAAGCGTTTCACACGCGGTTAACAAAACAATGACCGGAATCAACAAAAAAAATCGGTTAAAAGCAGAACGAAGGCTCATGGCGAAAACTCTTCTGATTATTCTCATATTGTGACACACAATGGATTACTTAAGGAAAATCTAATTTTCCCTGATTTTAGAGTCCAACACCGCCGACACCACTGCCGTCGGCTCCACCACCACCGCCACCGCCTGTATCAGTCGTTCCGTCGGTTTCTATTTCGGAACCCGTGCCCGCGTCGGGGCTTTCGCCACCAGCGCCAGT
>CAYFMQ010000027.1:0-14960 GCA_964344255.1 uncultured Thalassospiraceae bacterium | reverse complement strand
CCCTCCGCCGCCACCACCTCCGGAACCGCCACCACCACCGCCGCCGGAGGAAGCAGATGCAGGATTAAGGGACATCAGTGAGGGCGTGACATACGCAGTTGTAGCAACTAGCCCAAGCGTTAACAGGGCGCGCCTACGATTAACGGATAATGCATCATGATCGAGGCTATCATCATCAAAGTCAGATTTGGGCATGTTCTATCCTTGTTAAAAATGTCTCAGGAATTGTAACCGCTCTATTTTAAATGGATTATGAACACCTTGTTTAGCCAACAAAAACAAGTAACTACCGACACTTGCCAAAGCAGAACAAGGAATAGGCCAGACGGTCTGTAAGCCGGGTTCTGTCCCCTCCCGAAAGAGGGTGACGGTCATTCATCTGGGACGTCCGTTACCGGACGCCTCGCGCGACCTACCCGGACGGTAGCGCGGAAACGCGCCTGCTTCCCGGAGGAAACCACCGTCCCTACTCGGTCTTGCTCCCGGTGGGGTTTACCATGCCGCTCCCGTCGCCGGTCGCGCGGTGCGCTCTTACCGCACCCTTTCACCCTTACCCCGCAGACCCGGCCGAAACCGGCAAGCGAGGCGGTATCCTTTCTGTGGCACTTTCCCTGGGGTCGCCCCCGCCGGGCGTTACCCGGCACCGTGTTTCCGTGGAGCCCGGACTTTCCTCCCCCCGATACCGAAGCACCGAAAGGCAACCGTCCGACCGTCTGGCGGGGATGTCCTACCATGATCCGCATTATGTTGCTAGTGTAGGGTTATGATTAAGCTTCGCCGCCCCCATGAAGACGAACTGCCGGACTTGACCGCGCTATGTCTGCGCTCAAAGGCCCATTGGGGCTATGACGACAAATTCATGGCGGCCTGTGTTGAGGAAATGACCCTACATCCCGCTGACGGCATCAAGACACACCTGAGAGTGGCAGAAGACGAACAGGGCTACATTGGCGTGGCGTGGCTCGCACTGACGGATGATAAAACCACGTCAATCGAAGCCATGTTCGTTGAACCGGCCCGGATGGGCATTGGCGCGGGCAGACTGCTGTATCGCTGGATCGTGGAAACATCACGCGAAATGGGTGCTGATACCTTGATGATTGACGCCGATCCTAATGCCGCACCGTTTTATCGTCATATGGGAGCTTACGATGTGGGCGAAACGCCATCCGGCTCCATCCCCGGCAGAATGCTGCCGTTACTCAGGCACGACCTTTGACGGACAGCCCTTGAACCACCGATAATAGTTGCGACGTATCGGCATCTAGTTGGCCATCAATTTTTTCCGGCCGGTAACGACGCTGGAACGCCGTAATCGTCGCCGTCAGATCATCCGTTTCATAACCGATTTCCTGCAAGATCCCTGGGGCGTCGCCCTCGGTTACAGGCTCTCCGGTCATGACATCCGGCCACAACCCGATGCCGGCTTTCGCCAGCCTGGACCACTTGAAATACTCACCTGGGTCCTGCTTGCGCCGAGGCGCAACATCGGAATGTCCAACCACGTTACAGGATGGGATGGGATGGCGTCCCAGGATATCGAGGCACAAAGCGGCCAGGGCCGTCATCTGGTCTTCAGGGAAGGGCCGGTAGCCGAACTCATGGCCGGGATTGACCAGTTCGATACCGATGGAGCGATCGTTGACATCACTCCTCCCCTGCCAGAAAGCGACGCCCGCGTGCCAGGCGCGTTTATCCTCGGCAACCAGTCGATGGACTGTGCCGTCTTCGTCGATCAAATAATGAGCGCTCACTTCCGCCCGTTCGTCGCACAGCCGTTCAAGCGCCTCTCCACACGATCTCATCCCCGTATAGTGCAGCACCAGCATATCGATGACCGTGCTTGCCGGGCGATCATTGAAGTTAGGGGATGGCGTTTCGATCATGGCAGGAAGCGCCCGTCCTATTCCTGCAAGGGTTTGAGGGCTTCGGCGAGCCTGGTCTCTTCATCGGCCGGCAACGGATGGATGGGCCGCCTGACGGTCCCGCCGTCATAGCCCATGATACGGCAAGCGGCCTTCACCGCCGGATTGTAGTCGCCGTGCCAGATGTAGATGAGAGACGGCACCATCTTCGCCCACAACTCAAGCGCGCCCGCATGGTCGCCAGCCTGAACCAGGTCATATAACTGTACCGCCTCGCGGGGCATGAAATTGGCCCCACCCCAGATGGTGCCGACGGCCCCTGCCATGAAAGCGAATACCGTGGTCGCATCAGCGCCGTTCAGAACCTTGCCGCCTTTCCGGATATAGGCTTGGTGGGTGGTCATATCGCCGGCGCTGTCCTTGACGTAGTTGAAATGCTCCAGCGTCAGAAGCCGGGCATACAAGTCCGGCGAAACGGCAAACCCCGTCGCCTGGGGGATGTTGTAGCCGACGATGTCGACGGAGACTTCCCTGTCGATGGATTCGTAAAACCGGAACATGCCATCATCGTCGCCGGGCCCCTCCAGATAAGGCGGCAGGATCATCACCGCATCGGCGCCCATGGCCTCGGCCTTTTTTGAACGCTCGATGATCTCGTCCATGTTGAGCGCCGAGGTCTGGCAGATCACATTGGCGCGACCATCGATGCGTTTGATTCCGAGCTCATAGAGCTTGTCGCATTCTTCCGCCGTCAGGTAAGGATGCTGTCCGGTACCCGCGCCAAGCACGAAGCCGTGCACGCCCGCATCGTGGTAAAGATCGATCAATTCCTCCCAGCGGGCATAATTGATGCTGCCGTCCTCGTTGAACGGCGTCTGCATGGCGATGTTGATTCCGTGAATTTCCGCCATTGTATCCTCCCTTTCCAACTTCGGATCGATACCTGTCAGTCGACCTGCGGTACTCTCCGCCGCCGCCAGCGTACCTGAATTATGGCGACCCCCGCCAGTACTATGAGCCCGCCCAGGATTTTCTGCCAGCCCAGCGCCTCGTCCAAAAGCAGGGCCCCCGCCGCAACGCCGGTCACGGGATTGAGCAGGGCATAGGGAACAATCTGCACAACGTCATAACGAGCCAGCAGATTGTACCAGATACCATAGGCGATGACGGTGGCGCCGAGCGACATGAACACCAGGCAAACCCAGAAGATGTCGGGGGCGCTCATCAGGGCCTGCCATTGTCCCTGCTCCAGTAAAGCGGAGGCGATGAACAACTCCGGCGCGGCCAACAGGGACATCCATGCCGTTATCTGCAGGATGTTGATATCGCCCATGCGTTTGACATGGATGTTGGCGAAACCCCAGGCCGCCGCCGACAACAGCAAAAGACCGATATAAAAAGCGGCGGAACGGACTTCCGGCTCCCCAGCCAGCACAACCACGCCACTCAATGACACGGCAATGCCCACAGCTCGACGCCAACCGAAATGCTCGCCCAACATGCTCCATGCCATGATGGCGGCAAAAGGCGTACAGAGCTGCATGACAATGGCGGCAATGGCGGCATCCACCCCGGTCATGCCGATAAACATGATGCCGTGATGGACGAGGCCCTGGACCAACGAAAAGATTATGATGTTTTTCCATTGCCCCCTGGGCACCGGGAAAAACCACACCAGAACCAGCCCGACCAGCGCAAAGCGGAGCGCGGTGACAAACAAGGGCGGCGCATGGCCGACCGCCACCTTGATGGCGACCACGTTGATGCCCAGCACGACAACGGATAACAGGGCCAGCAGGGCGTGACGCCATGACATGGTCAGAGCTGCGGCAGACACCTTACTTGATGCCGCGCTGCTTGCAGATCTTGTCGTAGGCGGCGTTGATGGTCGCCATTTTTTCGTTGGCGAGATCGATGAATTCCTGCGGCAGGCCCTTCGCCATCATGACATCGGGATGATTGTCCCGTATCAGCTTGCGGTAGGCGGCCTTGACCTCGTCATCCGAAGCGTCCTTGGTCAGGTCGAGAATTTCGTAGGGGTCTTCCGCATCCTCGCCCTTGATATAGGTATCCTCAAGGCGGACAAAGTCATGCTGGTTGAAACCAAAAATCACGGCGACGCGGGCCAGGTAATCCTGTTCGGCCGGATGGTACTCGCCGTCTGCATTCGCGATATGGAACAGCGCTCCCATCAGGTCTTCCAGCATTAATCTGTCACCTGCGAATATTTGGGCGATCTGGCGGGCATAGGGCTCGAAACCCCGGGCGTCCTGCTTGGCCTCGTTGAACAGCTTGCCCACATCGCCGGCCTCGCCGGGCGGCACGCTGAACACGCGTTTGAAGGCGGCGACCTCGTCCGTCGTCACCCGGCCATCGGCCTTGGCGAGCTTGGCGCCAAGCACGATGACGGCCATGGTAAAAGCAACTTGCCGGGCTTCGGTATTACTGGGATCGATATACTGGTCTTCTTCCGGAACGGTTTCGCGCATGCGGTCCACCGCATGACCAGCTGC
Source organism: uncultured Thalassospiraceae bacterium (assembly GCA_964344255.1). GTDB lineage: Bacteria > Pseudomonadota > Alphaproteobacteria > Rhodospirillales > Casp-alpha2 > JAJFIE01. The sequence goes on along the minus strand of CAYFMQ010000027.1, from coordinate 10,582 downwards.
CGCCCCCATGATCGCGCCAAGGGGCCCGCCGACAGCAAAACCGGCGACACCACCGATAACCTTACCCCAAATACTCATAACCTGGACCTCGTAGAAAGAAACATCCCGTTTACTATGCTGGAAGCCGGATCAAGACAAGGGGATTGGGAATAACAGGGAAGTAAAAAATCAGTTGGATATAGGTGATACCCGCCCGACACCCGGCAATTTCAGAGCCAGATCCTTGGGGTCGACACCGAAGGTCAGACCGAGCAGATTCACCTCAACCCCCTCCTCCACAGCCGCCATGACGCCGAGCAGACCGAATAGCGAGACTTGATAACCGGAGCCGCTGGGCGTCGAAGCGACGATGCCGTCACTCAGGTAATCCTTGCCGATGGCCGTCGGCGGCAGGTCGAGGTCCATACCCGGGACATTGCGCGCCACAAAGGCCGTAAAGGTATTGGAATTAGGCCCCGGCCACAGAGTGTAGTCGTTCTGGTATGGGTAGCTGGCAACGGCAATCTCGATGTCGTTGATCATGTCCTCAACGCCCTCGCCACGGCGATCCAGCAGGATCTGCGGCATGGCCCCGAACCAGCGCCGGTCCGGTTCCTTTTCCATGACCGTCACGACGGGCTGGCCGTGATAGGCGCGCCAGCCGATGACTTCGTAAACCGTAAATGACGTGGCGTCTTCGCGTTTCGCGGCGATCCAAGTATGAACGCCGAAGTATCCACGCCAACTGAAGGCGCGGGCGGCGTAGACCTGCACCACGGCTTCGGATGTGATGAGCGGATCCGGCGCTATTCCCGCCGGCTCCCGGCTTGCGGTCCGCCAGTCACTCGCCACGGCATGCCCCTCGCCCGCCGCCGACCAGATGGAGCCGATCAGCAACAGCACAATGCCGGCAACGGTGTAAGCGGTTTTTTTCCATCGCATGGATCACACCTGTATCCCTTGATCTTGCCATTATCCTAACAGCTAACTTGGTATGGCTCACGTCTAACGCAAGGGTTTCACTAAATTGTGAGAGAAAAAAGGTGATCCGGTCAACCGGGAAGTAACCGGCCATAGACGCGCGCCATGACCGCCGGCAACAGGTAAATGGGAAACTGGGCCATGGCGAAAAACAGGAACACGTCCGGATGCATGGCCGGGATCACGGCAACCCACAAGGCCATGGCCCTGTTACCACTGGCGAGGGCGATGCTGAGCGCCTCACGTTTTCCAAGCCGGAAGAACAGCAAAGCCCCGACGACTTGCAGGCCAACATTGGCGCCAAAAGCCAGCACGGCGACGCCCGCCACATAGGCGGGGTCATCCAGTATGCGTTGCGTCACCCCGTTCATCATGGCGATGGCGAAAAACACCAGGATCAGAACAGACAGGCCGTTTATCACGGTTCCCGCCGAGGCAATGCGGTCGCCACCGATAATCCGGCGGGCGATCAGCCCGGCAAAGGTTGCGCTGACAATCAGGCCGCCCAAACGCAGCATCAGGTCAAGCGTTCCCGACCCGGCGTCTAGGCCTAAGAACTCCTGCACCATGGCGGGCGCCACCAGGGGCATGACCAGCGTCGAGATGGTGACGACGATCAACACCAGGGCGGCGTCAAGACCGACAAGAAAGGCAATGGCAGGGCTGCTCATCAACGGTGGCGCGGCGGCGTTCAACACCAGGGCGATTTTAATTGGCCCCGGCACGGGCGCCGGAAGGACGGCGTCCAGTGCCGAGATGAGCACCCAGACCAGCAGAGCAGCGACTGCGGCGAGCCAACAGACGGCACCGATCACCTTGAGGGGACTCCTGCCGTGATGCGCCAGTTGCACCACATCGATGCGGATAACGGAGAGGAAAAGAACCAGCCACACAGCCGGACCGATTAACGGGTAGAGCAGCGAAGCAATTTCCGGCACAACAAGGGCCAGGAACACACTCGCCACCAATACCGCGCTCGCATGGCGCGATATCCATTCCAGAAACCGGATCATAAGAGCACCTTGCCCTCAGGTTTCCGGATCGCCAAGGGAATTTCTAATTATCCGCTGTCTTTACCCTGCCATCCGGGCATGATAACGGAAGGCGGCTTGGAGAGATCGCATTGGGGTTAAGCTAAAACGATGACCGACATGGCGAAATGGCAATTCTGGATCGACCGGGGCGGCACCTTTACGGACGTGGTGGCGCGCACCCCTGAAGGCGAGCTCAGGACCCACAAGCTGCTGTCGGAGAATCCGGAGCAATACAAGGACGCGGCCCTGCAGGGCATCCGCGAATTGCTGGAAATCCCCAAGGACGCCCCCATTCCCTCAACCGCCGTCGATGCTGTGAAGATGGGCACAACGGTTGCCACCAACGCATTGCTGGAACGCAAGGGCGATAGAACGGTCCTGGTCGTTACCGAAGGCTTCGCCGACTCCCTGCGTATAGGTTACCAGAACCGCCCCCGTCTGTTCGACCGTCATATCCAATTGCCGGAAATGCTCTATGAAAGAGTGATCGAAGTCGCCGAACGCATCACGGCCCATGGCGAGGTTCTGACCTCGCCGGATATGGACACCATCCGGCGGGACTTGCAGGCAGCCTTTGACGACGGCATCCGATCCGCCGCCATCGTTTTCATGCACGGCTACCGTTATCCCGACCATGAGCGCCTCGCCGCCGAGATCGCCCATGACGTGGGATTCACCCAGATCTCCGTTTCCCATGAGGTCAGCCCGCTGATGAAGCTGGTTTCCAGGGGCGACACGACTGTGGTGGACGCCTACCTGTCGCCGATCCTGAGACGCTACGTGGACCGGGTCGCCACCGATATCGAAGGCGGTGACGATCATTCGACGCGCCTGATGTTCATGCAGTCCAACGGTGGCCTGACAGATGCGCACTTGTTCCAGGGCAAGGACAGCATCCTGTCCGGCCCCGCAGGCGGTGTCGTCGGCATGGTGCGCACGGCCGCCATGGCGGGTTTCGACAAGGTTATCGGCTTCGACATGGGCGGCACGTCCACGGACGTCTCTCACTATGACGGGGAGTACGAGCGCGAGTTCGAAACCCTGGTCGCGGGCGTTCGCATGCGTGCGCCCATGATGCGTATTCATACCGTAGCCGCCGGCGGCGGTTCGATCCTGCATTTTGACGGCTCGCGTTACCGGGTCGGGCCAGATTCCGCTGGCGCCGATCCGGGGCCCGCATGCTATCGCCGAGGCGGTCCGTTGGCGGTGACCGACTGCAACGTCATGCTGGGCAAGATCCAGCCGCAATTCTTCCCCTCGGTCTTCGGTCCCAATGCGGACGAACCGCTGGACGCCGATATCGTGAAGGAAAAATTCACTGCGCTGGCTCAGGAAATTTCCAAAGCCAGCGGCCAGCCCGCAACGCCGGAGGAAGTGGCAGAAGGGTTCCTCAAGATCGCTGTCGAGAACATGGCCAACGCCATCAAGCAGATTTCTGTCCAGCGCGGCTATGACGTGACGGAATACACGCTGAACTGCTTCGGCGGCGCCGGCGGCCAGCATGCCTGTCTGGTCGCCGACTCGCTGGGCATGAAACGGGTGTTCCTGCACCCCTTCGCCGGCGTTCTGTCGGCCTATGGCATGGGACTGGCTGACGTCAGGGCCATGCGGGAAAAGACTGTGGAGACGCCCCTGACAGCGGAGGCCATTCCGGTACTCGCAAGCACGCTTGACCATTTAGACAAGGAAGCCAGGGCCGAGGTGGAGAACCAGGGTGTCGCCGCCGATCACATCAATGTGGTGCGCAAGGTGCACCTGCGTTACGAAGGCACGGACACCTCGCTGATCGTCACCTTCGGCGCGCTGAAGGATATGGTCGACGAATTCGAGGAAGCGCACATGAAACGCTTCGGCTTCAATGCGCCCGATAGGGTTCGCCTGGCTGGCACCGTTTCGGCGGAAGCCATTGGCCTGACGGAACGGGTCGAGGATTCCGCCCTGGCCGTGACCGCGGATGCATCAGCGCCGGAAGCCCTGGACACGGTGCCGCTCTATTCCGGCGGCGAAGTGCACCAGACACCGGTCTATGACCGGGATAACCTGAAGCCGGGCCAGCAGGTGGACGGTCCCGCCATCATCATCGAAAGCACAGCGACAACGGTGGTCGAGCCCGGCTGGCAGAGCACCATGACCGGCAAGGGTCATCTGGTGCTGGAACGGGTCGTTCCCCTTCCCACCCGCATCGCTATCGGTACGGGCAGCGATGTATCGGGTGAGGAAGGCGCCGATCCCATTCTGTTGGAAATCTTCAACAACCTGTTCATGTCCATCGCCGAACAGATGGGTGCGACGCTGGCCAACACGGCCTATTCCGTAAACATCAAGGAACGGCTGGATTTCTCTTGCGCCATCTTCGACAAGGGCGGCAACCTGGTCGCCAATGCGCCGCACATGCCGGTGCACCTGGGCAGCATGAGCGAAAGCATCCAGACCGTTATCCGCGAGCGGGGCGACACCATCAAGCCGGGCGATGTCTACGCCCTGAACGCACCCTATAACGGCGGCACGCACCTGCCGGATGTCACCGTTATTACGCCCGTCTACGATGAAGATGACAGGGAGTTATTGTTCTTTGTTGCGTCGCGTGGTCACCACGCCGATATCGGCGGCATTACGCCGGGGTCCATGCCCGCCGATTCAACCACCGTGGAAGAGGAAGGCGTGTTGATCGACAACTTCCTGATGGTGGAAAACGGACGGCTGCGGGAAAAGGCGCTGGATGAGTTGCTGGCGAGTGGCAAATATCCCGCCCGCAATCCGCACCAGAACAAGGCAGACCTGGCGGCGCAGGTTGCCGCCAACGAAAAGGGTGTGCAGGAATTGCGCAAGATGGTGGATCATTTCTCGCTCGGGACGGTGCATGACTACATGCGCCATGTGCAGGACAATGCGGAGGAATCCGTTCGGCGCGTGTTGGGTGTGTTGAAGAACGGTTCCTTCACCTACGAGCTGGATCAGGGTCATCGTATCTGTGTTTCCATCACCATCAACGAAGAGGAACGCAGCGCCGTCATCGATTTCACCGGCACGTCGGATCAGGTGAACAGCAACTTCAACGCGCCATCCGCCGTATGCAAGGCGGCCGTGCTCTACGTGTTCCGCACGCTTGTGGATGACGACATCCCGTTGAATGCCGGATGCCTGAAGCCGCTCGACATCATCATCCCCGAAGGATGCATGCTGAACCCGCGATATCCCGCCGCCGTGGTCGCGGGCAACGTGGAAACGTCCCAGAGCATCACCGACGCGCTATATGGCGCGCTGGAGGTCATGGCCGCAGCGCAGGGCACCATGAACAACTTCACCTTCGGCAACGACAAGTACCAGTACTACGAAACCATCTGTGGCGGATCGGGCGCAGGTCCGGATTTCGACGGCACCGATGCGGTCCACACCCACATGACGAACACGCGCTTGACCGATCCTGAAATCCTGGAATGGCGGTTCCCGGTTCTGCTGGAGAGCTTCTCCGTGCGTCACGGTTCCGGCGGCACGGGTGCTCACCGCGGTGGGCACGGGTCCGTTCGCCGTATCCGGTTCCTGGAAGCCATGACGGCCTCCATCCTGTCCGATCACCGCCGGGTTCCGCCCTTTGGCGTCAAGGGGGGCGATCCCGGCCAGCTTGGGCGCAACCGGGTGATCCGCTCCGACGGTGGGTATGAAGAACTTCTCGGCGCCGACAGCCGGGAAATGAAACCAGGCGATGTATTCCTCATCGAAACCCCGGGCGGTGGTGGTTTTGGCTGAACCGCCTTGAAAAACCTACAACATGTTGTGAATTAATCTTGACAGACCCCCCCTATTTTGGGGCTACTATAGCATAGAGTAACCTTGTGTCAGCGGGTAATGTCTTGATTCGAAACGACCTTTTACGAATCAACCGACTCTCCGCCGGTTCGGATTCGGAAATTCGCACCGGCAGAGCGGGCAGCCTGTCCGTAAAACGCTGCCTTGCCGCATCCCTTCTGGCCGGATCGTTTCTGTTTTCATCAGGCATAGCCCAGGCCTTTCCCCTGGAAACGGCGCTCGGCTATCTGCTGAACGAGCACCCCAATATTCAGGCTGCCGAGAAAACGCTTGAGTCGAGAACAATCGGCATCGATGAAGCCGGCGCCGGATTGCTGCCGACGGTTTCCCTGGCGGCTGACGCCGGGCCGCAAAACATTACCAATCCGACGGTGAAGGATTACAACCGAGCCAAACAGACGGCGACCCTGACGGTAACGCAAAGCCTGTTCGACGGTAATTCCACCTCTTCCGCCATTCAAACCGCAAGGTTGAACAGGGAGGCTTCCGACATTGCCCTGGAGCAAACCCGCCAGACGACCCTGTTCGAAGGCATAACGGCCTATATCGACGTTTTACGCCAGAAACGCCTGGTCGACCTTGGCCTCGAAAACGTGGAAAACATCCAGCAGCAACTGAACCTGGCGGATGAACGGGTCAGGCGCGGTTCCGGAATCTCCGTGGATGTCCTGGAAGCCAAGTCGCGCCTGCAGATTGCGAAGGAACGTCTGGTCAGTTTCGAAGGCGCCCTGAAAGATGCTTCCAGTCGTTACTTACAGGTTTTCGGCCGCGCACCGGACCTTGACGAGATGTTCGATCCCTGGCCTCCCATCTCACTGGTTCCCCGCTCCCTTGACGAAGCCATTTCGTTTGCCATTCGCGAGAATCCAGCGGTCAACAACAGCGCCGCCAGTGTGGAGCTGGCCAGGGAAGCCAGACGCTCGGCAACATCGGGACTGTATCCGTCGATCAACCTGGAAGGTGTCGCCAACTACGAAAAAAACAATGACACAACCATCGGCATCCGGCGGGATTATACCCTGCTGCTCAGGGCGTCGTGGGACATTTTCACCGGATTCTCGACCCCGGCCGGGATGGACAAGGCGAACTACGATTATCGCGCCAGCCAGGACAACCACACCTTTACCCAGCGCAAGGTGGTTGAGCAGGTCAGGCTTGCCTGGCAATCCCTGGTTACCACCCAGAACCGGGTAAACCTGCTGGAAAATGCCGTCAACATCGCCGCCGAGGTCTATGAATCCCGTCTCAAGCTTTACGAGGCGGGCAAGGGAGAGATCATCAATGTGCTGGATGCGGAGAACCAGGTCACGTCGGCGCAGATCAACTTCACTTCGACTTCCTACGACGAACGCCTCGCTTCCTATCAGGTTCTGCTGGCGACCGGCAGGCTGACGCCGGAGAATCTGAATATCCCTCAGCTCTGAGCCGCTCCCGGTTTATGTGAGTCGGCAGGACTCGCTTCCAGCCTTCGCATCCGTTCTAACAGAATAGAGAAACGCCTGTGATCTTGTCGGTCAATCTGGCTGGATTACGTAGCGACCTTTCGCTTCCATGTGCAACTGTACACAATCTTCCATGTGTAACTGTACACAATCTTCCATGTGCAACTGTACACAATGAAGCGTAACAATCCGCCGATGATGATACATACTGTGGCTGATCAGATCGTGAACGAGACACTTTATGCATCGCAACGGACAGATGCGTCAATCTGCCTTTCGCGCGGAAACCACTGTGTATCCATGAACAATCCAATTCCACCGGAAACCTTGTCCGCATTCTTCAACTTGAACGTCGCCGACTGTCCGGCGGCCAGATTCATGCGGCGCTTTGAGAACACCTTGTCCTCGATCAAATCGATTATGGTGAAATCGATCGCCGAGGGAAACTTTTCGCCCACATTCTTGACGATGAAGATCGCAGATCCCTTTTTACACGTTGTGGAAATCTCTACCGGCAGAGCATTGACAGCCACAGTCGCCACCAGAATCGGCTGGTCGTCTTTCTGGCCAGCCCGCAGTTCGTTCTGAGCGGAAACGGCCATGAAAGCCAGGCCAAACATGACGAGAGAGAAAAGCTTTTTCATTACTTGCATTCCTTCTGGAAAGTAGGAGGTACCGAATCGATGGAATGCACCCTAGTGCAAGGATGTTGTCAGACATTTATTGCAATGTGACTGAGGTGTGACCGAGTTGCGCCACGGCAGGAAGAAAGCCTTGAATGAGCAATAAAAACACCATTTTGCTGGTCGATGACGACCCGTTGATCCTGGCCCTGATGTCCAGGTACCTGGATCAGGCGGGTTACAGTGTCATTACCGCCGCGACGGGCGGCGAGATGTTCAGTTGCCTGAATGAAAGAAGCGATATCGATCTTCTCATCCTGGACCTGGGCCTGCCCGATGAAGACGGGTTAGTCCTGGCCCGGAAACTTCGCACCCGCTCCAACCTGCCGATCATTATCCTGACGGCGCGCGACAGCGTTGATGACCGGCTGGCGGGACTGGACGTGGGCGCCGATGATTACCTGAACAAGACGGTCGATCCAGAGGAACTGCTGCTACGGGTGCGCAACCTGCTCAGGCGCACGTCATCGCCATCTCAAACCAGCTCCCAACCGGCGGTGGGAGAGAAAGATGTTTTCCACTTCGATGGCTGGATTGTCGACATCAAGGGATATACGGTCACCTCGCCGGAGGGCAGCGATGTTACAATGACACCCGGGGAATTCCGCGTTCTCGGCGCCTTGCTTAACAACCGCGGCAGGGTTCTCAACCGCGATCAGTTACTCGACGCCATCAGTGGTCACGAAGAAGCCCCCAATGACCGCATGATCGACGCTTTCATCAGCCGAATCCGGCGGAAGATTGAAAAGAATCCAAGGGCTCCGGTCTATATCAAGACCGTGACGGGAGTCGGATACAAATTTCAGGGTTAACCAGGCTGTCCAGTAACAGAATCAGATATCCGAGATATCGCGCGTCGCGCGCAGGGCGCGTTCCTTGCGGTAACGGCTGATACTGTTCTTAAGGCTGCGAAGCAACCAGTTGTCTCTTCCCGAATTCGACCCGCCGTAGGCGCAGCCTGTGGTCTTGAATTCCCACCAGAAAAGGAAAAAAACGATCGGCAGGGCAACTGCGCTAAACATGAAAAGAGATTGAGTGTCCATACTGTACCTGCCGTTCCGAGAGCCGCTTTAGTTATCACCCGTGGAGACCACCCCCTCCGGTACAAGCATAAGGCCATATAAAAGACGAGAGCGAAGTGATCGCGGTCACTTTATGGTTAATTTTGGGTAAATTTTTATACGCCTAGACATAATCGATTGATTTAACATAAAAATTACCATTCGAAACCATAAGAAAAATCCCACAGCAATGAAGAATTGATGGTCCGAGCAACACAGTGATAGTTTGTGCTCAGACTTATCAAGAGAATCTTCGTTACGATGCGTCGATAGTTTTCTCGTCAATTTTGCACACGGATGAAATGAGTGTCTGGGAAAAAATAAAATGCCACTATGGAAAAAAACAATTTTTTACACTCTTATGATCTTTATAGTAGTTACCTTTCCTGCTGCCCTCGTCTTTAGCTATCTTGGCGTTCGCAAACTTTTATTGTCATACGAATATTGTGGTCCCTATGGCCAATCTGACAGCCAAATAGGTTGGGTGCTGGCGGAAAATCATTCCTCCTGCTTAAGTTTACATAACCGAATTTCTGGGGAGGAATACTTCAGCAGTGAGATATTTACCAATAATGCAGGCTTAAGAAGCGCGAGCCCATACGGAAATCCAAGCAAGAAATCTATTGTTGCTGTTGGAGATTCTTGGGTATTTGGCTATGGAGTAAACTTTGAAGAGTCTTGGCCTTATCATTTAGAGCAGATTCTTAATCAGCCAGTAAATAACCTCGGAGTACCAAATTACAGCGCGGCCCAGGCTTACCTTTTGCTCAAACGACATGTTGAATTGCTGGAACCGAAAACTGTGATTTATCACACGCAAGGGATGTGGCTGCGTTCGGCATGTATCGGTAAGGAAAGACCGGAAGAAATTCTAGAGCCCTGTTATTGGATAAACTCCACATCCAACAATGTTGAACTTGTAACACCACCAGAGGGTTATGTTTCTGATCAAATTAAAAATCATAAATACCCATCTGGTTTTTTCACTGCAGGTTATGATCCGTGGAAGTTTTTTCGTTATCAGGCCTCTACAAATCCTTCGTAAATGGCACGATGATTTTTTTGGTGAAGACGCGAGCCATTCAAGGGAATGGAGACACGGCGACAAACCTATACCGACTGTCTTAAAAAACAGCATATTGGAAGAACACCTGACATTATTTACGCGTCTTGTGCAACAGCATGGTTTTTCTTTGGTATGGGTTGATAAGAGAGGGTTTTACAAGGATATCATTGAGGATGTCGAAAGCTCCCTAGATGTAAATTTACATTACATGTCCGATGAAGATTGGAAGAACTATATCGAAAAACCGGTAGAGAACCTTTCGAAAGAAGAAAAACGTGTGCCGAAGGACGGTCACTATTCAGATTTGATGAATCAAGCTGTCGCTAAAGGAATTGCTGGGTTCATGAAAGATAACAATCTTTTGGAATAAACCGAGGAGTAGGACAAAAGAAGCTAAAAGTCTGACAAACTTGTCGGAACAAGTCTGACAGAACAATTGTAAACACTCATAAAGTGTTGAAAATTCTGGAGAAAATGGTGGGCGCACAAGGACTCGAACCTTGGACCCGCTGATTAAGAGTCAGCTGCT
>CAYFMQ010000026.1:7952-20613 GCA_964344255.1 uncultured Thalassospiraceae bacterium | reverse complement strand
TGGGCGAGGCAAAGGCGCTGGCGGGCCTGGGCGGCAGGATTTACGAGCGCACCCCGGCCACCGCCATCGACTACGACGACTCTGGCGCTTCTGGCGGCCCGGTCGGGATCACCACGCCGTCGGGGCATGTCACCGCCGATACCCTGGTGCTGTGCGGCAACGCCTATCTCGAGAAGCTGGCGCCGGCGCTGATGCCCTCGCTCATTCCCGGCTACAGCGCCATTATCGCGACCGAACCCCTGTCCCGGGAAATCCTGAACAGGACCATGCGGGGCAATAACGCGAGCAGCGACCTGCGCACGGTCGTGGACTATTACCGCCTGACGCCGGACGATCGTCTGCTGTGGGGCGGCCTCGCCCACTGGTCCGGCGACGATAGCGACAAGCCTGAAATCCAGCTCCGCCGCAACCTGCTGAAAATCTTTCCCCACCTTGCGGGCGCCAGGATCGACTATGCCTGGACCGGCCGGATCGGCGTCAGCATCAACTTCAACCCGCAGATCGGCAGGCTGGCGCCGAACGTGTACTATGCCCAGGCCTATTCCGGCCACGGCGTCGCCTCGACCCATCTGTCGGGCCGGATGATCAGTGACGCCATTACCGGCAACGAAGAAGGCGCAATGGACTTCGACATGTTCGCCGCCCTGAAGCACGGGAAAATCCCGCCCTGGGGCCCGGTCCGCAAACTGGCCCGCGCCTGGGGCATGAATTCCCGGCGGGTGATCGAGTGGTTTTGAGCCGTCGTTCCCGCGCGATCATGAATCCGGATTAGTTTTTTTGTGAGCCGTGAACCGTCGTCGCACATGGAACATGTGCAACGACGATGGACGATTGGAAAAGCCACTAGCAAAGCCCGAGCGATCCACCGGATCGCGACGACGGTTTGCGATTCAAAAAATTATCTGAATCCAGCCCTTACATTAGAAAGAGGAAATGTAGACAGAAATGTAGACTTTTGTAGACATTTGTTACAAAAGCCCCTCTGTAACCCCTTGATTCCAAACAAATTGTAGACATTTGTCTACATAATCTCACAGATTATGGAAAATTCCTGAATCACCCTTTGTTTTCAAGGACTTTCCCATTTAGAGAATGTAGACATGTCTACAAATGTCTACATTCAGCTTTTGCTAATATAAGCACCGCTTTTCCCGGCCTGAACGGGGCATAAGGAAAAGGATAGGGATCATCATTCCCACCAAACGATAAGTGAAAACGATCATTCCTGGGATCTATAAACAATGGAAAAGAGCGCAAAACCAAACTAGGAATATAAGCATAATTTAAGGCAAAAGTCAAGAAAAATCGGGGCACCCTTTTTCGCGCTGTCCCCAACGAACGGCATGAAGCCCGGAGGAATGAAACCGCCTGAAAATGATCGAAGAGGTTTTGGAAGGTGGTTGGCTGGGGGACCTGGATTCGAACCAGGGCTGCTCGGGTCAGAGCCGAGAGTTCTACCGCTAAACTATCCCCCAAGTAAGTCATTGATTTTTTCGGTACTTTTTTTTGTTGTGTAAGATCTGTGTAAAGCCGATTCAATAATTTCAATGACTTAGATGGTGCTCACAGAATACGAGCATCTGTTTGCTAACGTGAGCTGTAGATATCCAATTCGCGCCAATGTTTCAACACCAAAAACGTCTTTATATCTAGCAATAATAAAGAGTCATCTTTTTTAGAATCTGAGCCTACGGTGCTGGTTTGGCCGTCAGTAATCCCATATGCGCATGCATCATCTTATTAGCGATTAGAGAGTATAGTGCATCATTAAGCACACAAATATCTGCGTGAAGTGCTTTAACGTAGGCAAGATCAACAATCAAATCCGTCATTTCGTCCACATACTCCAGTCCCGTGTAGGATACTATGCGGAAGTCTCCAGGCTCCGATTCATTGAGCGGGTTCCACGTTCCATGGATTAAGCGATTGCGATGTTTGGAGATAGCCTTACCCTTGCTGCAAATCTCTTTGGCACTGTTACGATAGAGATCAACAGTGGGATAGAGGGTGTTGGTACATCGCTTCCAAAGTTCAATTTTTCGCGTAAAACTACGAGGTGCCTCTTTCGCAAGTTCTCGCACATTGGGATATGCCATCATGGTTGAGGTATCACTCACGAGGGACATTTCAAAACTACCCCATTGAACAACAATTGCTGCAAGCTCGTGAGCAAACTCTTCTGGTATCGTATATGGATCGCTCTTCAGATTGAACCAAGGCACGAACTTATCATCATCTTTTTCCGTTTCATCTGTCATGGTGATAAGCTGCGCTGAATAATCAGATTAATCCTATACAATGAATCAACTGAACTCAGAACTTTTGATAGACATTGTTGATCAGTGACTCAATGTGAGCGCGGACCATGTTTTCGCCGACACTGAACGTGTTTGGATGGCCAGCACCGTTCCTCATTTTTAATCTGGACTTGAGCTCGTCCTTAACGCTTTTCCCGATTATTGAAATTGCATGAAGTACGTCTAAGAACGTGTCTTCTTTCATGTCAGCTAGATCGTCGAAGTTCACGGCATCCTTCCACTTGGAAGTTCGGCGTCTTGCCTCGCTGTTGAATGCAGACAGTTCATTTGCGAGTACGTACTCATATAAAACTGCCATTGCGCCGATCCAAGCAACGACCGTCGCTGCACGATAACTTCTGTTTTCTAGTGAATTGATCGCCTCATCCACGAACGATCGAATATTTGCGTCAGCCACGCCTTTCGAAATTGCCCGCAAATCAGCCGCTACTCGTTCCACCCCCTGCGTCCTAAGGTCTACGCCGAGTTCGTATACACGTTCTATCCCTAGGGGACCGAGTTCCCAGCCAGAGTTTGTGCGAATTGCCTTTGGATTCGCACTAGCTAGCAACGGAGATACATTCCAACTCTTAACACCCTTTACGCCGAGTTCGGTGCCCAACGCTTTGATGTCCTTAACCTGCTTTGGAGCACCTCCCTCTACGGAAAGCAGTAGAAGCAACGTGTCAGTTTTGCTCAAACCGATAGAATGAATAAGCGTCTTTAATTTTTCCCGATCAGCCAAGCCTACTCCTTGCGACATTCTCGCCATTTTGGGTGAGAGAGAACTTGTCTGATTGAGGTTCGATCAACAGGTCGTCCTTCGTGAGACCCTCAAGAGCGCTTTTCAAGTTGCTGCCCTTCATTGAGCTCTTGTAATGACCGTGGGCATTCTTCATTTCCGTAAGAATCTCTTGTCGCGAGTAAGACTGCCTGCCATCAATCAGTCCCAGTCGGATTGACGCCGCGAATGCAACTTCTTTCGCAGTCTTGGCATTTAATTTCTGTGCAATCATACGCGTACTCATTTCAGTTAACTTCGCACCGCCTGATGCGGGGTTTCCGCCTGAGCCTCCATCATCATTCAGATCGGAATTCTTCGTTTGTTGTACAGATGCAGTACCAATAATTTCCAAGAGAGTCTCTATGTCTTCTCTTGAGAAATCTTTGCTACCTTCATACTCGATCTCAGTGTCACCAACTTTTAGTCTCAGCTTGTTCATTGCGAACTCCATATATGGCACGGGCTTTCTTGTTCACGTCTTTCAATAGTTTTTCAACCTGAATACTACTCCAAGTAGTCAGATCATTGTATAGAAATTGTGTAGAGATGTACTCTGCGCTCTGAAAACCTTATCTATTGATAAATAAGGATAAATCAGGAGAAAAAATGAAGACTGTCAGCAGTGATGTTCTGTAAACAACTGAAAACAAGAGAGAATTTATTCTACGCTAGTTTTCCTACCGCCAAACTATCCCCCATCCTGGCCGGTTACTTGTGACCGCTCCCGGACCCGGCCTATCGTTTCGGCATTTCACCGGCGCCCGTCAGGCGTCGTCCGGGTAATGCATCCAGCCCGTAATGATGTATTTGGAGCCTTTGGTGACAACCCCGCCGAAATGGGCGTGCGTCCAGTCGGACGGCCAGATGATGGTTTTCCCCTTTTCCGGCCTGACTTTCAGCCCGAAGGACGGGAACTCCGTTTCGCCGCCCTCTTCCACATCATTCAGATACGTCATCCACACCAGCATCCGGTGCAGGTATTTGAGCGACGTCCGCTCAGAATGCAGTTTCGAGAAATGGCCGCCTTCGTTGTAGCGCTGGATGTTGAACGTGCCGATATGGACCCGGTTCATGAAGGTTTTCAGGAAATCCCACTGTTCCATGTAATCCAGGTAACATTCCTTCAGGTGCTCCATGTACGGCAGCAGGGCGGCGAACTTTTCGTCCTCCAGGTCCAGGGGCCTGACCGTCATGTCCGTTGAGGACTTTTGCGTCTCATTCACATTTCCATCGCCCATGGCGCCTGGATTATGGCTGTTCGCGTTGCTTTCAAAGAGGTCAACCACGCCGTCGCAGAGGGCGGTGTCCGCCATCTTCCAGCAACCAACGAAATTCGGGCTTTCCGGACATTCCACGGTTATGCGTTCAAGGGTCACTGTCGTTCCTTTCAGGTACGGATGGTAATCCGGCGGTTGCCGTCATCGGCCAATTCGATCTTGCCGATGGCTTGGCGCTCCCCGGCAAGGCCTTCCTGATGCCGGCCGGCCTTCAACAGCGTGCGCCAAAGGTTATCCTTTGCTTCCTTAAAGCCCGGGTTGATTGCAAGCGCCTTGCGGTAGCATTCCACGGCATCGTTCATGCGGCCGAGATCGTGCAGGGCGCTTCCCAGGTTGTTGTGCGCTTCAAGAAAATCAGGCTGGATCTCGATCGCCTTTTGAAAGCTTTCGACGGCTTCCTCTGTCTTTCCCAATTCGTTCAGGGCGCTGCCGAGGTTGTAATGCGTCCTGGCGTCGCCGGGCAGGACCTTCAGCAACTGCCGGAAGCTCGCCACGGCCTCGTCATGGCGCCCCAGCACCAAAAGCGTGTTGGCGAGGTCATTATGCGCCTGGGTGAAGTTCGGAACGATGGACAGCGCCTGGCTGTAGCAGTCGAGCGATTCCTCCATCCGGTCCATCTTGCGCAGCGTGACGCCGAGGACATAGTGCGCCCTGGCATGGTCGGGTTTCAGCTGCAGGGTGTGGCGGAGGGTCTTTTCCGCCTCCTCCAGGCGGCCCGTGTCCTGCAGGGTGCCGCCGAGGTTGAAATGGGCCTCGGGGTATTTGGCGTTGACGGCAATCGCCTTGCGGAAATTGGCGATGGCGTCGTCGATCCGGCCGATACCCCTTAACGCAAGCCCCAGGTTGCTGAAGGCTTCCGCATTGTCATCCCGGATGCCGACAGCCTGTGAGATCAGGTTCACGGCGGCGTCGCTCTTGCCGGACTGGAGTGCGACGACACCTAACAGATGCAGGGCGTCGAAGTTTTGCGGATCGGCCTGAAGAACCTGCCGGTAGATTTTTTCCGCTGCGGGCAGCCGGCCCTGTGTGTGATGCTGAACGGCCTGATTCAAATCACGCTGGATGGCGGGCGACGGTTGCGCCGAATGCGCCTGTTTCCTGCTTTTCTTCATAAGGTCACCATACCCGTATCACACCGGAATTTGCCAGCCTGATCATTTCGGGCGCACGACCAGCAGCTTGATGATGTCCTTGTAGAGAAAGCGGATCTCCGCCAGGTCCAACCCGGCGGCGTCCAAGTACTGTTCGGTATTCCTGTAGAACGTTGCGCCATAGGCCAGACGAACCCAGGGCGCCCAAAGCTTCATAATGAAGCGCCGCCAAGGATTTTCCGAATAGGCGTATTCAAGAATATGGATTTCACCGCCCGGGCGGCAGACCCGGCGAAGCTCTTCAAGGGCGGGCCGTTGCAGATCGTCATCGAGCACGCAGAACAGGAATGTCGAGACAATGGCGTCGAAACTGCCGTCAGCGAAGTCCATCGCCGTGACATCCATTTCCCTGAGATCGATCTCGGTTCCGAGCCGCGCCTTGCGCGCGTGCGCGCGGGCCAGCATGGCGGGGCTCAGGTCGATACCGGTCATGCTGGCATCATGAGGATAGTAAGGGAAGTTGCGCCCGGTGCCGACACCGGCATCGAGCACCGCCCCCGAAAGCCCCTTGAACAGGACCTGGCGCACAGGCTTGTAGCGGACGTTCTCGAAGGGCAGGTCGAGAAGGTCATAAAGCCGGGCGATCCGGTCGTAGACTTTGCGTTTGCTCAAGGCGCCCTCCTTAGCCCCCTTCCCGTCCGTCCGGAATGACCGGGGGAAGGGAAGAGCCGGATACATGGATATAGTTTATATCCTTACGGGAGCAATCGCCCTTGATCGCGGTTTGGCCCGGTTATCCTGGCCCGGTTTTCCGAACAGGGATCAGGCGGACGGTACGGACGGTGCGAACGGAGAAGCCAGCAGGCGGACAAAACGTCCCATGCCGTGGCGGAGCGCATCGGCGCGGACCTGGCGGGCATTGTTCATGTGCCAGTCCAGGGAATGGATGGCCGCACCCTTGGCGTCGTATTTATTGCGATTCATCTTTTTTCCTTTCGTTTTTCTTGTTGGCGGCAGCGCCGCGTGACGAGAGGAAGATAGGCGGAAGCGCGGGAAATGAGTACCCCGTCAAACCGCATCCAGCCCATGCGTCAAACGCATGGCTTTATATAACCATTTGAAATAAATGAATGAATCAGGGGAACACCGGCGTAAATCGCAGCCTGGCGGTCAGGATGTCGCCTCGGGATGTCGCCTCAGGAGGTCGCCTCAGGACGTTGCGAGTGCATGCACCTTTTCGAAGAAGACGCTTGTGTCCTTCGCCAGCTCGTTCAGTTCGTCGAAATGATCCGCATCCGGCACGCTGTAGCGCTCGACCGGGCGCTCCGGGGTCCGGATCTGTTCGCAGTAGTCGTCGGACTGGCGGTGGAACTCGTCCGTCTCCGCGCCGCCGACCACGACAAGCTGCGGCGCGTTGGTGACGGGGGGATGGTGCAGCGGGCTTTCGGCGATGGCTTCGTCCAAATCCATGTGCAGGCCGTCGTTGATGGAGGTATGAAGCAGCGGCTCGAGCTCGATCAGGCTTGAGACGGGCACACCCGCCTTGATCATGCCCAGCGGCAGGTCCGCGGCTTCCTGCGTCCAGTCCGTCGACATCATGCGCGACGTCAGGTGCCCGCCGGCGGAATGGCCGATGACGCAGAGCTGGTCCTGGGCAAACCCCAGGTCGCCGGCGTTGCGCCAGAGCCAGACCAGGGCGCGGCGGACCTGCGGCGTGATCTCGGAAATCCTCACACTGGGGCACAGGTTGTAATTGACCACGGCGACGGAAACACCGTTTCTGACGAACGGGTCTGCGAGGAAGCTGTAGAAGGACTTGTCGCCCCTCTGCCAGTAGCCGCCGTGCAGGTAAGCCAGGACCGGGCCGTTTGCATCGCCGCCTGGGAAAAAGTCGATCCGCTCGCGCTCACCGTCGCCGTACGCCAGGTCGAGCCGGGCGTCGGGTGAGTCTTCCCGATACCGCTTGGACCGCTCCAGCCAGTCCGGCACCACGGCCGTTTCATAATCCGGCCTGCGGGCCCTCAAGTTGTATTGCTCTTCGAGCTGTTCTTTCGAATATCCCTTGTAAAGCGACATGGCCTTCCCGTTCGTTCCTGTTCTCTGGCATCCTGTTCTTAACTTCTTTGTATGTGATTACAATACGGTATCCGGTAAAAAAAGAGCAGGATAAGGTGAATAACGTTCGTTTTGACTCATCATATAGACGGTAAATGCCTTGACAAGATCAATAAATGCGAAATACGGTCATTTTTCGTGAAAACAATGCTGTTTCCGGAAACTTAAAAAGGAGACCTCCATGAAAGTCGGCATGCTACAGGAAGGTGAAATGCTCGACGGCGTCGATACGGCGGAGCGCTATCACCAACTGATCAGGGAAGCCACGCTGGCGGACAAACTGGGCTTTTCCTGCTGGGGCACGTCGGAGCAGCACTTCGCCGCGCCGACGTTTGGCGTTTCCGCGCCGGAAGTCCTGTACGCCGCCATCGCCCAGCATACCGAGAACATCAAGCTCAGGATCATGTGTTCCGTGTTGCTGGCGTGGAACCATCCCATTCTCGTCGCCGAACGCATGGCGACCCTGGACATCGTTTCCAACGGCCGGGCGGAACTGGCGACGGCGCGGTCGAACAACACGTTCACGCTGGACGTCTTCGGCGTCGATCCGTCGGAAACGCGGGCGCAGTGGGCGGATTCCTTCGATGTCATCGTCAAGGCCATGGCCGACGACACGCTGTCGCACGACGGGCCGGTGTGGAAGATCCCCGAAGTCGACATCGTCCCCAAGCCCATCCAGAAGCCGCACCTGCCCCTGTCGGTCGCCGCGTCCAGCGTGCAGTCGCACAAAATGGCCGGCGAATACGGCATCGGCGCCCTGTGTTTCGAGAGCTATTTCGGCTTTGACTACCTGCAGGAATGCATCGACGCCTACAAGGAAGGCTGGGCGACGGGCAAGAGCAAGGTGCGGAAGCGCACCGACCTGATGGGCCTCTATGTGGCGACGGCGTTCTGCGCCGAAACCCGCGAAGAGGCCGTCGAGGTGGCGCGTGATGTCGCTTTCCGCTACTACCACTTCATTCTCGATCTCTATGCGCCGCTGGGCAAGGAGACGAGCTACGAATACCTCGACGACAAGATCACCCGCCTGCTTGAGAACAAGGACAACATCGATTTCCTGCTCAACGAGACGCCGTCCGTCATGATCGGCACGCCCGACGACCTGATCAAGCGCTGCCGGGACCTGGAGGGACGCGGCGTCGACGAAGTCCTGCTCCGGATCGACGGCGTGCCCCACGACGACATCATGAACTCGATCAGGCTGATCGGCGAGGAGGTCATACCCGCCGTATCTTGAAACACAGAATTTGTTGCCAGGCCCGCAGGAGCGGATACTCTTGGCGGTCACAAAATGATGCTGAAGGAGGAAACAATGAAGCGCGTCATCGTCCAGTACGGCATGCCGGAAGACCCGGCGGCTTTCGATGCCCACTACAGGGACATCCACATTCCGCTGGTTGAAAAGATGCCCCTGCTGAAAGGGTTCGAATACAGCACCGGCCCGGTCGTCAGCAGCGACGAAAGCGCCGCCTACCACCTTGTGGCGATACTCACCTATGAGTCCCAGGAAGACCTCGACGCCTCCCTCGGCTCGCCCGAGGGTCAGGCCGCCGTCGCCGATGTCGGCAACTTCGCCTCCGGCGGGGTCGAGATCATCACCATCGACGTGGCTTCGTGATCCCTGCCCCTGAAAATTATTCCACGGCCGGCACCAGCCGCTTGTAGCGGAGGTCCAGGTAGGGAAAGACCTCGACACGGCCCGTGCCCGGAAGGGAGCGGACCTGATCGTCGAGGATCAACAGCAACTCGTCATTGGTCGCGCAGACGATTTCCACGAACAGGTCGTACATGCCCGCACAGATGGCAACATACGTCACATTGGGCACGTCGGAAACCTGCTCTGCGAGTTCCTTCAGCGAATGCCCGGGAACAAGCTGAACGGCGGCCCAGACGACGACGTTGTGGCTCAGGTTCATCGGGTTGGTGATCGCCATGATGCGCATGGCGTTGCTTTCGAGCATGCGCTTGACCCGGTTACGGATCAGGGATTCGGAAACGTTCAGCTTGCCGGCGATTTCCTGCATCGGAATCCGGCCGTCCCGGTTCAGCTCCACGATGATCGCCTTGTCCGTATCGTCGATCTTGCTGGGCCGCACGCCGCCTTCGATGGTCAGCGCGCCGTGAAAGGTCCTGAACTGCGCCTGCTGATAGAAGATATGGATATAGGGGAAAACATCGTAGGAGCGGATGCCGCCGATGGAGCCGATGCCCTGCTCGATAGCCCTGTGCATGGACTGAGACGATTGCGAAATAAGCTCCGCCATGATGGCGTAGCGCCCCAGCGTCGTGACGACATAATCCACATCGCCCAGCTCGACCAACTGCCGGACGATGTCCTCGGCCCTCACACCGGCGTCCAGCCTGATCCCCACCAGGCCGCCCGCCGAATAACCCAGGGCATCCGGACTGGTCAGGGCGACGATCTGTATCGTGTTGTTGGCGAGCAACTGGCGCACCCGGCTGCGCACGGTTTTTTCCGTCGCGCCGATGTCCCGGGCAATGCTGACGAAAGATTTCCGCCCGTCCTGCTGCAAATGGGCGATGATCATCTGGTCGACCGTTGAAAGGTCTTCCAGGGACAGCAACCCCTGCCATCTGATGGAAGATATCTGAACGTCGGGTTTCACGGTTGCCCCTCTTGAAGATTATGACGAATTCCGCCTAATCTAGCATGAAAACCTGCGTTATCAGGTAATTTTCTGGCAATTTTCTGGAGCTTTTTTTCACAAGCTCTCCCTAATTGCTGATTACAGGGCTTGAGCCTTACCGTGTGACAGACTAATGAATATCTGGTTACATGATGCACGGAACGTTTTGTGCTTAAAGGGGAGAACCGGCCGTTATGGTCAAGCCGCAAAACCGACAGCACAGACGGCCACAGTCCAAACCACAGGCCGAACAACCGTCCGGAGCGAAGACGGTCTATGCGGCCCTCGACCTCGGCACCAATAACTGCCGGTTGCTGGTCGCGGTTCCCGACGGCAACGATTTCCGCGTCATCGATTCCTTTTCCCGCATCGTCAGGCTGGGCGAAGGCCTGGGCGCTTCCGGGTTCCTGGCCGACGAGGCCATGGAGCGCACCATCGAGGCGCTGCGCATCTGCGCGTCGGTCATGGAGCATAACGGCGTCAGCCGTTACCACGCCATTGCAACGGAGGCCTGCCGGCGGGCCCGCAACGGGGAAGCCTTTATCGCCCGGGTCCGCTCGGAAACCGGCCTGGAACTGGAGCCGGTCTCGACCGAACGCGAAGCGACCCTGACGTTCGCCGGCTGCCATCCCCTGCTCGACGACCATGCGCCTTACGGCCTGGTGTTCGATATCGGCGGCGGCAGCACGGAACTGATGTGGATCGACCAGTCACGCCAAGGAAACGCCAAGATGGTGACCTTCCATTCCATTCCCGAAGGCGTGGTCACGCTGTCCGAACGTTTCGGCGGCGACGCCATGGATGCGGAAATGTACGAGACGCTGCTGGACCATATCGATCCCTGGCTGGAGCAATTCGACCGCGAGGTCGGCGCGTCGAAGGCCGCCAGCCAGTCGCGTCTCGCCATGCTCGGCACCTCGGGTACGGTGACCACCTTGGGCGCCCTGCATCTCGGGCTCAGGCGCTATGACCGCTCCCGTGTCGACGGCATGGTCATCGACCTGGACAGCATCCGTAACCTGAACGCCATGCTGGCCGGCATGACCTGTGAATCCCGCGCCAATCACCCCTGCATCGGTCCGGACAGGGCCGACCTGGTGGCCATGGGCTGCGCCATCCTGGAGGCCGTTTGCCGCCGCTGGCCGGTTGACCGCATTCGCGTCGCCGACCGCGGCATCCGCGAAGGCCTGCTGCTCGGCATGATGAACGAGGACGGCCGCCTGTGCGCCGGCGCCCCTGAAGGCGGCATTGTCCCTGAACCGGAAACGGAAACCGGCTTTGAGACAGATTTGCCCGTTACCGGACCCGCCCATCCATGAGCCGTAAACCGGGCAAAGGCGGCAGGCCGGGAAGCAGATCCGGACGTTCTGGCGGCAAAACAGCCAAATCTTCAGGCGGCAAGACCTCGGCCCGCAAGGCCCAGACCCGCTTCACCCAGCGCAACCTGACCGAAAAAGTCCGTACCGCCAAGGGGCGCAAACTGTCGTCAACCAAGTGGCTGGAACGACAGATCAACGATCCTTATGTCGCCGAGGCCAGAGCCCGCGGGTATCGCTCCCGCGCCGCCTTCAAGCTGCTGGAACTGGATGACCAGTTCCACATCCTGAAACCGGGGGCCCGTGTGGTCGACCTGGGCGCGGCGCCCGGCGGCTGGACCCAGGTCGCCGTCGAGCGGACCGGGGCGATGAAAACCAGCGGCAAGATCGGCAAGGTCGTCGGCCTCGACATCAATGAAATGGAAGGCGTGGCCGGCGCGGATATCCTGCTGCAGGACTTCCTGGAGCCGGAAGCGCCCGAGCGACTGAAAACGCTTCTCGACGGCCCCGCCGATGTCGTGCTCAGCGACATGGCCGCCCCCGCCACAGGACACCCGGCGACGGACCATCTGCGCATCGTCGCCCTGTGCGAAGCGGCGCTGGATTTCGCCGAAGAGGTCTTGAGCCCGGGCGGCGCTTTCATCGCCAAGGTCCTGCAGGGCGGCACGGAAAACGAGTTGTTGGCGCGCATGAAAAAGATCTTCAAGACCGTCAAGCACGCCAAGCCGCCAGCCAGCCGTTCCGATTCGGCGGAAATGTATGTCGTTGCGGTGGGTTTCAGGGGCGGAAAGACGCAAAAGGACGACGCACAATAAGACTTTTGCCCCCATGGCAATAATCCGTGTTGGCAAGAGACTTTTGATGTGTATGATTGCCCGCCAACTCGTTCTATTGGAGGTGGCATGACTATCAAGGAAGCACTGACGTTCGATGACGTCATCCTCACCCCGGCTGCGTCCGAAGTTCTCCCTGCAAACGCGAATACCAGCACCAGACTGACGCGCACCGTCAGCCTCGGCATTCCGCTGTTATCGGCGGCGATGGACACGGTAACCGAAAGCGGTCTCGCCATCGCCATGGCGCAGGCGGGCGGCATCGGCGTGATCCACAAAAACCTCGGTATCGAGGAGCAG
>CAYFMQ010000026.1:0-7942 GCA_964344255.1 uncultured Thalassospiraceae bacterium | reverse complement strand
CCGAAAGGTGAAGAAATTCGAATCGGGCATGGTGGTGAATCCCCTGACGATCCACCCCGACGCCTCGCTTGCCGACGCGCTTGAGATCAAGAAGACCCATGCGATCTCCGGCATTCCCGTCGTTGAGAAAGACACGGGCAAGCTGGTCGGGATCCTGACCAATCGCGACGTACGGTTTTCCTCCAACATGGAAATCCCCGTCAGCGAGCTGATGACCAGGCATACCGCCGAACGTCCCCTGATCACCGTCAAGGAAGGCGTCGAGCGGGACGAAGCCATGCGGCTTCTTCACCAGTACCGGATCGAAAAATTGCTGGTGGTCGATGACGACTTCCGCTGCATCGGCCTGATCACGGTGAAAGACATCGAAAAGGCCCAGCAACATCCCAATGCCTGCAAGGACGACAAGGGACGTTTGCGCGTCGCCGCCGCTACGGGCGTCGGTGATGACGGCGCATCCCGGGCCGAAGGCCTGATCGATGCGGAAACGGATGTCATTGTCGTCGACACGGCACACGGCCATTCCAAGGGCGTGTTGACCACCGTAGACCGCATCAAGAAGCTTTCCAACGCCGTGCAGATCATCGCCGGCAACATCGCCACGCCGGATGCGGCGAAGGCCCTGATCGATGCGGGCGCGGATGCGGTCAAGGTCGGCATCGGCCCCGGCACCATCTGCACCACGCGGGTCGTCGCCGGTGTCGGCGTGCCGCAACTGACCGCTATCATGGAAACCGCCGAGGTTTGCAAGAAACAGAATATTCCCCTGATCGCCGACGGCGGCATCAAGACCTCGGGCGATATCGCCAAGGCCATCGCCGCCGGCGCCGACAGCGTCATGGTCGGCTCTCTGTTCGCCGGCACGGACGAATCGCCGGGCGAGGTCTTCCTCTACCAGGGCCGGTCCTACAAGTCCTACCGCGGCATGGGATCCCTGGGCGCCATGGCGCGGGGTTCGGCGGATCGCTATTTCCAGGAAGAGGTTTCCGACAACCTGAAGCTGGTGCCGGAAGGAATCGAAGGCCAGGTTCCCTACAAGGGCCCTGTCGCGCCGGTGATCCACCAGCTCGTCGGCGGTCTCAAGTCCTCCATGGGCTATACGGGCAACCCGACCATCGCCGATATGCAGAAGAACGCCGTTTTCCGGCGCATTACCGGCGCTGGATACCGCGAGGGCCATGTACATGACGTTACCATTACCCGGGAAGCGCCCAACTACCGGCACAATAACTAGTTCCGGCTTCAGGCTGACGGCAGGAGCGCGATATCCATGACGCCCGGCGCCCGGCTCAACGCCGCCATCGAAATCGCTTCGGAAATCGATGAAGGAAGGTCCGCCGCCGATACGGTTGTCGATGCCTATTTCCGCACCAGGCGCTATGCCGGATCGAAGGACCGCCGCGCCATAACCGACAGGGTGTATGGCCTGATCAGGCGTCATGCTCGCCTGAACTGGTGGATCGACCGCTCCGGCAGTTCTTTGGCGCCTAGCGCCCGCCAGCGCGTCATCGCCGACCTGGCACTCAACGACAAGGCACGGCCTGAAGAAATCCAGCAATTGTTCAATGGCGGCAGGCACTGCCCTGCCCCGCTGTCACCCGAGGAAGCCGCCCTGGCCGACAGCCTGGCCGGCCGGCCCGTCACGCATCACACAGAAATGCCGGACAATGTGGCGCTGGAATACCCTGAATGGCTGGACGGCAGCCTGAAACGGTTCCTCGGTGAAAGGCTGACAGACGAGATGACGGCGCTCAACCAGCCAACGCCCATGGATCTCCGCGTCAACACCCTGAAAACGACCTTCGAGGACGCCTATAATTCCCTGCGCTCTGAAGGCATCAACGCCGAACCGACGGCCTATTCTCCACTGGCGTTCCGCATCCTGGGCCATGTCCGGATCGGTGGAACCTCGGCCCACCAGCAAGGTTGGATCGAGGTTCAGGACGAAGGCTCCCAGCTTATCGCCCTGCTGGCGGATGCCCGCGAAGGCATGACGGTTATTGATTTCTGCGCCGGGGCCGGCGGCAAGACACTGGCGCTTGCCGCATCGATGGCGTCCGATGGCGTACTGCGCGGACGGCTGATCGCCTGCGATGTTTTCGCCCAGCGCCTGCAACGCATGAAAGCCAGGATCAAACGCGCCGGCGCCGATGGCATTCAACGCCATACCCTGTCATCGGAAGCCGATCCCTGGGTTTCTGAGCAAGCGAATACAGCAGACCGGGTTCTGCTGGATGTTCCCTGTTCAGGTTCCGGCACCTGGCGCCGCAGTCCTGCCGATAAATGGCGACTCACGCCGATGGAACTGGAGGAATATTGCGCGACCCAGCAGCGAATTCTGGAAAGCGCCGCCAAGTTGGTAAAGCAGGACGGACGACTTATCTACGCCACCTGCTCCATCCTGCCGGAAGAAAACGAGGACCAGGTAGCCTGGTTTCTGGGTGAGCATCCTGAATTCACTGAACTGGACTGCCGGGACATCTGGCGGGAATGCGTCGGCGGCGAAGCGCCATTCGATGGACCCCACATGCACCTGAGTCCTGCGACCACAGCAACGGACGGATTTTTCTGCGCCGTCCTGCAGAAGTCCGGTGACGCCGCCTGATGCAGACCCTGGTCCTCCAGTCCTACAGGACATCGGACGTTCCTCCATGGATTAAGACCTGCCTTGAAACCGTCAAGTCCTGGGCGTTTTCCCAGGGTTTCGATTACAGGTTTTACGGCGATGAGATTTTCGACCGCGTGCCGGACTGGTATCTGGAGAAAACTAGGCGTTACCCCCAGATCGCCGCCGATCTCGGCCGTTTGCACTTGATCCAGGAAGCCTTTGATGACGGATACGGACGAGCCCTTTGGCTGGATGCGGATGTTCTGATCACTGATCCTGCAAACCTGGCCGTCGAGTTGGAGACCGGCTTCATGCTGGGCCGTGAAATCTGGATACAGCAGGACGCCGCCGGCAAACCCCGGGCCTACAGGAACGTTCACAACGCCTTCATGACTTTTTGCAAGGACAATACGTTCCTGCCCTTCTATCAGGATTACTGCCGTCGCATCATCCGCCGTCTGGAACCCGGCCCGGGCAAGGGCATGGCGCCACAGGTCGTGGGCCCAAAACTGCTTACCTCGCTCCATAACACGCTCGGATTTGACCTCAGCGATCAGATCGCCATGCTGAGTCCGGATGTCGTGAATGACATTGCCGCGGGCGGCGGAGCCTCCCTTGACCTGTTCCGCCAATCCCTGTTCGAACCGGCAAGAGGGGCCAACCTGTGCGCCTCCCTCGCGCCTGAAAACGATCAGGAAGAAAACAGGCTGATGACTGCCGTCAGCAGGGCCTTGTTGGAACAGCCGGAATTGTTGCATCCAGCTTGACCCATTCAATACTTGATTGTTCTTTGTCGATACTGAATTCCCGCGTTCGCGGGAATGACGGCTGGATAAGCCCAAAACCGGTCACTCCCGCGTAGGCGGGAGTCCAGTATTGTCTACATAGAGTTTTTCACATATTGGCATTTCGTGGAGCGCTAAATCCAAACATGATTCGATCTAGTCGCCTGCGAAATCGTAACAGGAAATCATGTGCCCGACGCCGTCATCTTTCCCCTTGAGCGGACAGATGAGACCTTCAAAGGCGATATGGGATTTATCTTTCCAGAAGACCAGCGTCCCAGATGATTTAAGCGGCTTGCGTGTCGACATGACGCTTCGATGAACCGCCAATCCTTCCGCAACGGCATCCGGTGACAGATAGTCGGAAAATGACTTGCCCGTGGCGTCATATCCGTAGGCATTCGTCAATTCCGTCCCCCAGTAACGGTTGCGGAACTCCGCGCCATTATCAACGACATCCTTCACCGCGATGAAAGGCGCAAAGATGTAGATATCCATCAGGTCGATAGCGCTCCATCTGGGGATGTCATCGCCTTCGCACCGGGACAGCCAGTATTCGTAAAACAGCATTACTCGTGATGAGGTAACTGTCTCGACGCCTTCTATCGTCAGAAAATTCATTATTTCAAGGCATATAGTTTGGATAGGTGTTTCATTTTTATCCAACTGGATTTCTTGTTCCGTTATCGTTACACGAGTATTTGTACATCTGTTTTAGAAAATCAATTAACTATTTGTTTTTATTGATTTATTGTACATATATATGCAATTTAACGATTGAAATTCTGCATTTGAAGAAATGAGCATGAGAGTTTATTAAATTCATGAAGAAGATTAGCTGAAGCCCCCGTAGACCATGACACCGCACGTTCCAAACCATTTCTTTCTGAAACCGGGCGCTTATGTCCGCCATCCCACGGAAGACTGGGGGCTCGGACAGGTACAGTCCATGGACGGAGACCGAATCACCTGCAATTTCGAGCATCGGGGCAAGGTCATCATCAATGGCTCCGTCATCGAGTTGCTGCCGGTCGATATCAATAGCCCGGTCGAATCAAAGTCTTAAGCCGCTTATGGCAAATCAGGCCTTTATTGAAGCTAAATACGCTGGAACGACTGCGACGGTTTCGCTATGGTCCAGCCTCCATTACATTCGGAGCATCCATGACGGACGACACCACCACCGACCGCATTCTTATTGTCGATTTCGGATCGCAAGTAACACAGCTCATCGCCAGGCGTGTACGCGAGTCCGGCGTTTATTCCGAAATTCATCCTTTCAATAAAGTCGATGCAGACTCCATCAGGGCTTTCAATCCCAAAGGTATCATCCTGTCGGGCGGCCCGGCGTCACTGACGGAAGAGAACACGCCGCGCGCGCCTGAAAGCGTGTTCGACTTAGGGTTGCCCGTACTCGGCATCTGTTACGGCCAGATGGCCATGGCCGACGAACTGGGCGGCGTCATTGAAAGTTCCGATCACCGGGAATTCGGCCGCGCCTTTGTCGATGTCATCGAGGACTGCGAACTGTTTGAGGGCGTGTGGAACGTGGGTGACCGCGAACAAGTGTGGATGAGCCACGGCGACCGCATCATCGAGCCGCCTGAGGGCTTCCGTACCGTAGCCAAATCGGAAAACGCCCCTTTCGCCCTGATCGCCGATGACGAACGGCACTTTTATGGCCTCATGTTCCACCCGGAAGTGGTTCATACGCCCCACGGGGCGCAGTTGCTCGCCAATTTCACGCACAAGGTCTGCGGCTGTGGCGGTTCATGGACCATGGCGGCGTTCCGCGAAACGGAAATCCAGCGTGTCAGGGAACAGGTCGGAAAATCAAAAGTGATCTGCGGCCTCTCGGGCGGGGTCGATTCATCCGTGGTCGCCGTGCTGCTGCACCAGGCCATCGGCGACCAGTTGACCTGCGTGTTCGTCGATACAGGCCTGATGCGCGCCGGCGAAGCGGAAGAGGTCGTGACCCTGTTCAGGGACCACTACAATATCCCGCTGATCCACAAGGACGCCTCCGATCTGTTCCTCGGCAAGCTCGACGGGGTGAGCGATCCGGAACAGAAACGCAAGATCATCGGCGCGACCTTCATCGACGTGTTCGACGAGGAGGCCCACAAGGTAGGCGGCGCGGAATTCCTGGCCCAGGGAACGCTGTATCCGGACGTGATCGAATCCGTTTCGTTCACCGGCGGGCCCAGCGTCACCATCAAGTCGCATCACAACGTGGGCGGCCTGCCGGAGCGCATGAAAATGAAACTGGTGGAGCCGCTGCGCGAATTGTTCAAGGACGAAGTCCGCGACCTTGGCCGCGAGTTGGGGCTGCCGGACCGATTCGTCGGCCGCCATCCCTTCCCCGGCCCCGGCCTCGCCATTCGCGTTCCCGGCGAGATCACACGCGACAAGCTCGATATCCTGCGCAAGGCCGACACCATCTACCTGGAAGAAATCCGCAACGCCGAACTGTATGACGCCATCTGGCAGGCCTTCGCCGTGCTGCTGCCGGTGCAGACCGTGGGCGTCATGGGCGACGCCCGGACCTATGAGTATGTTTGCGCGCTTCGCGCCGTCACCTCGACCGACGGCATGACGGCGGACTACTATCCCTTCGAACACAACTTCCTGGGACGCGTTTCCAACCGCATCATCAACGAAGTGCGCGGCATCAACCGCGTCGTCTACGACGTCACCAGCAAGCCGCCCGGCACCATTGAGTGGGAATAACGTTTCAGCCCTTCTCCAGGTGCTTGAAGATGGCGTCGCGGATTTCCGCCGGGAAATGATCTGGCAGTTCCGGATCGATGCCGTCAAATGTGACGGCTTTCCAATTGTCGCTGTCCTTGCGGACGGCCCAGAAGCCTTCCCGGGTGCTCACCGGGCCGAACGCCTCCCCCACGGCCGCCGTAACGCCTGGAAAGAAGCGTGTTTCCGGATCATCGGGCAGGGTGGCCGATTCCTGTTCCCGGTGCTCTTCCAGAATATCCGCATCGCAATCGCCGCTCTGGATCACAAGGTCGTCCCCGCACAGATAGCCGCCCTCGGCGAGCAGCCGACGGCCTTCCGCAATGTCAAACGTCACGGCAGAATACCGGTGATCGCCGTCAACATAGATGATGTCGAAGAAACCGTCCTGCAATTGCGGAAGCGCGTTCCGGCTCTCGGCCCGGAGATGCGTAAAGCCGCCATCGGCCCGGATACAGGCCGTATTGTGGCGGAAAATCTCATAGGCCAGCCCGGTCGCCATGAGCCGGGCGAACTGCTGCTCGAACGCCGTCGCATCGGCAGGCGGGGTAAAGTACGGCTCGTGGGGGTCAACGGAGGTCAGGGATCCCCTGCCGTCGTTGTATCTGGCAAGCGCCGCATCCCACGTCAGCAGGGAAGCGCCAAGCCAGGAGCCGATTTCCAGGATGCGGATACTTCCGTCATCGGGGCCCCGGTCCTCCGCCCGCCGCCGGACCAGGTCCATCATGAAAACATGGCACGGCCTGGGCGAGCCGAAGCAGACGCCTGCATCAAGGAACGGTTGTTTCCCGGAAACCAGTTTCAGAAGATCGGCGGTCTTGTCCATGGTCACGACGGAAACCCTTTGCCTGGAATGACACCTAGGCAACCAGCATCCATGTCTGAGGGTTTCCGGTCAAAGACTAATTATATCGCGTCTTTTGTATTCTGCTTTTGGCTGCCCTATTTAGAGTGTTTTCAATCTGTCAGGTTGTTGCAATAATACGGTTGTAAAAGTGCTCAATATTTGGGGTTAGCACGACGGGGAAGTAATAGATGACAGCGTTCATGGAAATGATCGAACCGTATCGGTTCTGGATCACAATCGGAGTTGGGATTGTCGTCCTGATAATTCTGGCGGTCATGCTCCATACATCGTCGAAGAAAAAAGCGGCTAAGAAAGCGGCCAAGAAATCCGCACAGGGGAAACGCAAGGCCGGTAGCGGCGCGGGAGGAGTTCAGAACGTGGACAGTGACGGCATGCCGCTCGATGATGACGATGACAGCGAGTACCGCGATTCAAATCTGTACGGGAAACAGAAAAAAGCCGACAAGGAAGAGTATTTCAAGGACTGGGATTAAACCGGCCCTGTACTTGCCACGCACGCCTTTGTCGATGGCCAATCCTGTCCTAAAGTCCGCCTGAAAGCGTTTCCGCATCCATGATCAGGTAATCGCGCACCCGGTAACGCCGTGACAGAACGCGTTCCGCCGTACGCATGGCTGTTTCACCCGAGCGCGGGCGGGCGTGAAAAACTTCCAACGGCGCCAGAGCCAGATTCTTGCGAATCGGATGGAACCGGACCTCCACCAGTTCTTTTCGCATGGGTTCAATCTCCCGTTTTGTGCTGGGCCGAGCATTTTGTTCTTGTTTTGTTCTCATGTCAAGGTCTTTCAGGGCCTTCATTTGCCCGTTCCGCACGATATTGTCTCAGTTCTCTATCCCCCCCGCGTTGGCATTGTTAAACTGCCGTGTTAACGGAAGGAATTCCGGTTAGAGCGCGATCGTATTAGGTTGAATCACTTTGTGATCCACCTAATG
>CAYFMQ010000025.1:9775-24168 GCA_964344255.1 uncultured Thalassospiraceae bacterium | reverse complement strand
TCTATTACAATAATTTTAAGGAGCTGTGAAGAACGGGCTGGTTTGACCGATTACTTTCTGTCTGTCATTTCTTGTTCCTCAATTTAAGGTCATTATCCTTAACTGAGGTGTGCAGGGCTATTGAACCACGTCACTGGGTCCTGGCGCATCTTTTTGGTCCGGGAACTTTATGGTGTTGAGATACTCTCCACGAGAGCACTTGTACCCCCTGCGCCAATAATCGATCTCGCTGTCAAAGCAGTAATGATTCCGGAAGTGTTTCGCCCAGGCCGAGAGCACTGCCTCGTCGTTCTCATGACGGAACTCCCAGACCTCGACCTCCTTGCCGTCGGCGGTCTTCAGTCGTTCGCCGGTGTCGACCAGCCATTTAGTGTGTTCCGAAGTCCAAGGCATTCACGTCCCATCCCTGATTTAGTTGCCCTTCAATTTCAACAGCTCATCGTCCAGCCCATAGCGAACCACATCGATCCGGTCGCTGCGCTGGGAAACAAAATCTCCTGTCATCACGGGGAGCTGGAATGGGAAGAATGCCGGGTTGTTCAGGAGCAGCCCCAATGCGCCCTTGGCCTCCGGGGTGGCCAGGAGTGCGGATTCGAACATCAGGATGGCCAGGTTTGGCTCGGCAATACTCACCGGGGCGGCTTTCTCATAGCAGCCTTTGGCCTCGGAATCCTTCAGGGCTCCCCAGGCGACAAAGGAGCGGATGACGAACCGGGCATAGCGGCTGACGGTTTGCCGGTCGCCGTACTGTTCCTTCAGGCGGTTGATGATCTGGGTCTGGGTCACCTGATCCTGCAAGGCCAGCAAACGGCCGGTCTGGCGGGCCACGTTGAACCAGAACGGATAGACCGCCGAGATCATCCCCCAGTGGACCGCCAGGGCCATGGCCGGGTTTTCCCGCAGAAACGCCAGCGAGGCATCCCGGAACGGGATCAACTCGGGGTCGGGAGAGACCCAGATCTTCATCAGGTTGTTGACCACGAAGGTCCGGGTCTGATCGCTTCGCTCGCCCTCTGAGCCATTGCCTTTTCTGTCCGCGAGGAACTCATGCAGCTCCTGGCGGATGGTTTTGGCGTCGATTCCTGCCAGCAGCAGATTGGCTGCTTTCTGCATCCACTCGAAACGGATCGCCTGCTTGATGCCAATGGCTTCATGTCGTTTACCCATCACCGTGTACTCCTTTCAAACTTCACAAGGGGCACGATGACTTCTTCGATGGCTACACCGCCGTGACCAACGATGGCATCTCCCGGGTTCACGAATGCGTCGCGGCCACCGGCCACCAGGGGGAAATAATCTGCGGGCAACCCAACCGGCTGCCACTCGTGGGCAAACGGGAAGGCCCCAGCCACCTGAGCGCGGAGTTCGGGCGTGGGATAGACACGAACCCGCTCGCCGCGAGTCTCGGCAATCACACCTTCAGATGGGCGGCCTTTACCTTCGCATTGGATGTTGCCGTGATCGGCCGTCAGCCAGACCTCATAGCCGTAATCCAGCAGTTGGCCGACCATCGCGGAAAGAAATCCTGCATGGCACCACTGCTTGATCTGGTTGTGCATCCCGGCCGAGCCGAGTTGCATGCCGTGCATGATCTTGTCCACCTTGTCCACGACCAACCCCACCACCTTGGTCTTCCCGGGGTGGATTGCGGAGTCGAGGACGCCCACAGCATCGCCGTCGCCAAGGCCGCGCTGGTAGGCGACATCCAGCCGGGACAGGCCATGGCCTTCCCAGAACTGCTTCCAGAGTTTCTCTTCGCTGTTGGTCGAGTTGATGGATGACGGAAAATAGAGCGGCGGCTTGCCCGAGAAGATCGACTGCCGCGATACCGAGGTCAGCGTCGGAATCCAGGCGAAGGTCGCGGATTCACGCATGACAAGATTGGTATCTTGCTTTTGCAGAAGCTGGCGAATGGTCACCCACTGGTCCAAGGCCAGGCCGTCAACCACGATCAGCGCGGCGCGGCTGCCACCGGAGTCCTCGATATCCCGGGCCAGGCGGCGCGGCACATGGTGCAGCATGGCTGGATTGGTCGGCGGCAAGTTGATCAGACTGGAGTAGTGGTCCGCCAGCCAACCGGCGAAGGTCGAGTTCAGTGCATCACCGATTTCCCTGAGCCGGGTCTGATACTCGGTGCTGTTGCCGCAGTGAACCAGGGAAGAGAGTTCGGCCCATTTCAATGCAAAGGCGGTCCAGTCCGAGTAACGCGCATCCGCAGTGGGCAGCTCCTTTTCGACAAGGTCAAACAGGCGGGAAATCCGCAGCGCGTCATTGTCCGTGCCGGAGGTGGCGATACCGCTTCGGACCCAGGACCCGGCATCCACTTCAATATCTGTGGCCTCGACTGGGGTGAGTTTCCCCTCCAGGAACAGGTTGTCGATGTAGACCTTGATGTCCTGATGGTCGAACGGCAGGCGGTCAGGGCCGGGATACTTGAGGCCGTATTCCGGTGAATCTTCCCGCGCCTGATTGGCGCTACCCAGCCGGGAAAGAAAGAGCGGCCAGCGTTCCTGTAAAAAGGCGAAGAAGGCCTCATCGTCCGGAACGATCTCGGAAAGCGGCCAGGCTTTAAACCCATCATGGCCTTTCAGAACCTGGATTAGCCGCTCGGCCAGCATCAGCGGGATTTGGAGCTTGCCGTAGTGCAGACGGAGCAAGGCGCGAAGCAGCTCCACCTCGTTGGCGATCAGCTCTGCCGCAATGTCGAACACATGACGGAGAATAAAATCCTTGGTGGCGTTGTCGCCCATGCGATCCGGCGGCGACTTGCGCTGGGCCTCGAATAGCGCGTCCAGCAGGCTCCGGTCGAGCTTCTCTATGACCGGGTAGCTCAGATGGGGAAAGAGATCCCCCAGGTTGAACGACAGCTTCCGGCCCGCCTGGAGCAGATCGTATGGCAGGGATTCCAGCTCCGCATCCTGCAAGCGGAGGACCACCACCAGATCGGTGTGCTCACCCCGGTCCCAGATCGAACGGTACTTGGACTCATAGGCGTATCTGAATTCGACCGGGTCACTGAACTCGATCAGGTCGAAGCCGCGCCCGCGAAGTTCCAAGGCCAGCTTTTCCTCGGTCAGCAGGCAATCCGGGTCTGCGACCAGGGTCAGCTTGCTGACGTTCGGCACAAAGTCGTTCAGGATGGCGTCTCGCCAACTACTCATTGAGCGCCTCCCCTGATGATCCGCAGCATCAGCAGCGGCCGGATTTCCGGCACGATCTGCCTTGCTGATTGCAGTTCGTGCCGCCACTCGGATTCGTCCGCATCGCAACGGGAGAGCCTGAATTGCCGTACCTCCGGCAATCCAACCCGCTCAATGGCCTTGCGGCGCGAAGCAAAGGAGACGATGCCGCGTTCCTCCTCGCGAGCCACAGAGGCGAGATGTGCCTGCTGTAATGCGTCGAACAGCTCCTGTCCGGCTTGCTCGGCTGCTTCCTGCAACCGCTCATGGGCGATGATGGATTCGTCCTGGCCGAGGGTGGCCTGCACCTGGGCTTCCGCTGTCTGCAGCGCATCCCAGATATGCCGGGCCGTGGGCAGAAACAGTTTGCCTTCCTCGCTCAGGAACACACTGACATATCCCCGCCGCACCATGGGAATGCGCAGGAGCTGTGTCTTCTGGTGCATCCCGGCCTGAAGGCGGATCTCAAAGAGCCCCCAGAGTCCAGAGATGCTGGCTGGCAATCCGCTCACGCTTACGCAAGGCAATGGCTGGCCCGCCGCGATCTGCGGCAGGTTCAGGGCCAGCCCACGGACACGGCTGTTTTCAAGATTGAGCAGGGTTGCGTCGGTCAGACGATCCGCTTCCCGGGCGTTGAACACGGCCTTGCGATGTTCCTGGCCGTCCGGCCAATTCAGGTCCCACCAGGAACGTTTACGGCTGGCCACACCGCCGTGCGAGTTGAGGTAGCCGACCATCATCCGTTCCACCCAATGGGGCAGCGGATGGGAACGCAGACGCTCAGCAGCCTGCACATCCGGCTCTTCGGAGATGCCATAGATGGCGGAGGCCTCGCGCACCTGCTGAATCTCATCGCGAAGCCGGGCCACCGTGTGATCGACGGAGGTTTCGATACCGTCAGGATTGAGGATGGCCGAGGCGAACACATCCTCGAACAGCTCACCAGCCTGGGCGGAGTCGAGTACGTCGCCGGTCTTGTCGATGCCGAACTCGTCGAAGATTACCGAGAGCTTCTGCTCCAGCACTTCACGGACGCGGAACTCGACCGAGTCCTCAAACACGAAATTGATTGCCCGCACCTTCTTGGGCTGGCCGATTCGGTCCACGCGGCCGATCCGCTGTTCCAGCCGCATCGGGTTCCAGGGGATGTCGTAGTTGATGATGACATGGGCGAACTGCAGGTTCAGACCTTCACCGCCCGCGTCGGTGGAAACCAGCACGCGGTGCGATTTGCGAAAGGCGTCCTGGGCCTGCTTGCGTTCCTCCATATCCATGGAGCCGTTCAGGGTGACCACCGAGATCCCCCGGGCTTCCAGAAACTCTTTCAGCATCTGCTGGGTCGGCACGAACTCGGTGAAGATCAACACCTTCAGGTCCGGCTCGTTTTCCTTGGCCTGCAGCTCGTAGACCCACTCGATCAACGCCTCGGCCTTGGCGTCCGGTCCAGCCTGTTCGCAGCGAACTGCCGCATCGAGCAGGGTCTCCACATGGCTGCCTTCGCTCTGCAGAGCCGACACGTGGGATTTCAGCAGCTCGTCAAGCAGCTCCTGGCCGTCCATGTCGTAGAGCTCGGCCATTTCATCGTCTGGGCTTTCCGATCCCTCCGTGCCGTTTTCCAGCTCCGCCAGGCGCAGGCTGGCCTGCTGTTCGCCTTCCTTGAGTGCGGCAAGTCGCCGTTCCAGCGTGGTGCGGATCGCCCGGGTGCTGGAGACCACCAGGCGCTGCATCAGGATCATCAAAAAGCCGATATGGCGCTTCTTCTCGCGCAGGGCCTGGTTGTAGCCCTCGCGCACATAGTCGGTCACCGCTTCGTAGAGGAGTTGCTGCAGGTGATGACGGCTCTCCCAGGCCACCGGAGCCATCTGCGTCCGCCGGGGTTTGAAGAGCGGCTTACCGTCGGCGTCGATGGCCTTGCGCTTTTCGGTACGGATGACATACGGGGCCACCCGCTCGCGGGAGACGCTATCCATGTCCGGAAAGGCGTCGTCATCCAGCAGGTTCATTAGGCGATGGAAGGCATCTGTCTTCCCCTGGTGGGGCGTAGCCGAAAGCAACAGCACATAGGGCGCGGCTTCCGCCAGGCCCTTGCCGAGTTTGTAGCGGGCGACCTGATCGGTGCTGCCGCCCAGGCGGTGCGCTTCGTCCACCACTACCAGGTCCCAGCCAGCGGTAATCAGATCCTCGAACCGGCTGCGGTTGTAGTCGGCAACGCGCTCGGCGGTCCAGCCGCGCCGCTTGTCCATGGGCTTGACCGAATCCAGGGAAACGATGACCTGATCGAACATCGACCAGGCTGAGTTCCGGTGGTCCGCCCCTGGGGCCAGACGCTGCAATGTGCCGATGTCGTCGCCCAGCACGAGCTGGAATTGCTCGTTGAAGTGGGTCTGCATTTCCGCCACCCACTGGGTGGCGATGCCTTTGGGAGAGACGACCAGGATTCGCCGAACCAGCCCGCGCAGCTTGAGCTCGCGCATGACCAGACCGGCCTCGATGGTCTTGCCGAGGCCCACTTCGTCGGCCAGCAGGTAGCGCACACGGTCGCCGGAGATGGCCCGGGACAAGGCGTGGATCTGATGCGGCAACGGAATGACGTTGGACTCCATGGGAGCCAGCAGCACATGACCGTCGGTAGCGCTGGTGGAGCCTTCAAGCACCTCGGCCACCTTGGCTGCGGCGGCCACATAGGCAATGCGTCCGGCCTCGATCTCCGGCTGCAGGTCGGCACTCAGCGGCCGCAAGGCGGAGCGGGGCACGCGCACCACCGCGTCCTGGTTCGGTAACCAGACACGGCACACCGTCTGCCCCCACAAGGTCTGTTCTTCGATAACCTTGCAGGCGCTGTTATGAACGGTGCTGTATTGCCAAGGCGACTCCATTGTCAATTTAGCCTTCTCCCTCGGGCGGTTGCGCTGCAAATATGGTCAACAGAAGTTCGGTGTCATCAATCAAGCGATACTCTGGAAGTCGTCCTGAGAGTTTTTCACTTACGGAAATGATGATGGGGACTCCTTCGCCTCGCTTGTCCATAAGAAATTTGCGATCACCCGGGAAGTCTGCAAATGGCATTGGGCAACGTGCGAGCAGGCTGGTGAGAAGCTCATTACGGGCGGCCTGCCGAAGAGGGAGACTATCAATCGTCATTGTATTGGGGATTGCTCCAGGTGAAAAAATCTCAAGACGATCCGAGAACATGTGCAGCCGAACCTTGGAACCCTGAATTGAATAGTCTCTATGGGCGACAGCATTCACCAATGCTTCAAATACCGCCTGCATCGCGTACTGCGGAATGTCACGTCTTGCGGGCTCCTTGATCGCGTAAACCTTCATGTTTTTTTCGACGAATTTATAGGCTTCGACTATTTGCACATCCAAAGGTCCCGTAATGTCTCTTGCATCTAACTGGTAAGCTGCATTTCGTTCTACTCCTCGATAGACAACCGCCTGAATGAAGGCATTGGTGAGGAACTCATTGGGTTGTTCGCAGGCCATCAATAGTCCGCTGACACTGGGACAAATCTTGCCATCTTCATCCTGTGTAAGGAGTTTAAGTTTGAGCAAAAACTCCTCATCATCTTTCGGGGAAAGCGTTGTTTTAAATTTTTCCCATAAAGTTTTATTGAGACATTCGCGGGGCGCGGTAGTCACGGACTGCTCATCAAATCGGATAATCCTGGCCTGGCTTCGTTGTTGAAAAAGCCTGGCCAAAACATCAGGCGCCATCTGCCGTTTAGAACTGCCGATCCTATGAAAATAACCGCCAGGGCTTTGATGCACATACAGGCTTTTGGGAACGTCTACTCTGACAATAACCCGTTCCACACCATCATCAGTAACGACCGGGATTTT
Organism: uncultured Thalassospiraceae bacterium; assembly: GCA_964344255.1. GTDB lineage: Bacteria > Pseudomonadota > Alphaproteobacteria > Rhodospirillales > Casp-alpha2 > JAJFIE01. The sequence continues at coordinate 17,143 of CAYFMQ010000025.1, read as the reverse complement.
TCGAATCCGGCAGAAAAGCTGGGGAGTGATGAGGTCGTTGCATATCCCTCTTACCCAAGTTTCGACAACATCCAATTTGTCCTCAGGGATACCGACAACCGTTCTCGACTTGTCATCAACCCCTAATACAAATACGCCGTTGGCAGTATTTGCCATCGCAGCCAACTCATCTGCCATGCTGTTGCGATGTGGGTCATTAACTTGATTCCCCTTGTATCTCAAGTCCTTCAACTCAAGAGAAGAATCCTCGCCTAACCGAATTTGCTTTAACAGCTCGTCTGTGGTTTCAAACATTCCTAAACCTCCAACGCTATGCGATTGTAACGCTTCACAAACGCCTGACGGCCACCTTCCATGATGGTGCAGATCGACTCCCGAATACTCGATTCCTCAAGACCGCCTTGTTGGTCAATTTGTACCTGACCTCCGTCATATTTCAGGACGTGGACAAGTTCGGAATCGCCGTTTACGACGATGTTGGGATTGTGAGTCACGATGATAAGCTGACGTCTATTCTTGTTCTCATGGATCTGTTTGACGATGAGGTCATAGATCAGCGCATTATCCAGATCGTCTTCTGGTTGATCAATAATCAATGGCTCATTGCCATGGCTCAGCAAGAAGGCAAGAATCGCTGCTGCTTTCTGCCCGGCAGACCCTTTTTCCAGGTCATCAAACTTGCCAGAGGACGGGTCTTTGGAATACTTGACCCGCAGCATATCCTCGGGCCACCATGCATCGAGCTGATCGAAAATGGCCGGTTGTGTTTCCATTAACTTTTTCAAGCGATTATCAAACGCACCATGATTACCGGAAACCTGCCCTCTGGCGATATCGAGTGTTCTGGCTTTGATCTGCGAGATGATCTGCGGCAAATCGGATTCAGGTGTTTTTGCTTCTTCCCATTTGTTGAACGCCCAGAGAAGTCCCTGTTTGTTTTCTCGGTCACATACCGAACTTACAAACTTTCCATCTTCAAGATTGAGTAACGAGCGGTATTCGTCTTCCAATGTACTCACGTCACCATACTGAACCAACTCCATGCGCACAAAAGCGCTGGCCCCGATGACTTTATTAAGGAAGCTTCTCCTTTTTTCGAGTAACTCGACGCGTAATTCCTGAAGCTTGGCGAGGGATTCCTCAATCTGCTTTTCCGTCGACTCAGTTTCCTTGCGGACAGAATCCAGCTTTTTCAATTGCTGCTGCAGTTGATTTCTCTGTTGTACCCATTCCCCGTAAAGGGAAATACTCAATTGGCTCTTCTTTTCCTCATACTCTTTGACCAGCCCTTCATACGCGGCGATGCTTGACTGTACCGCTTGGTGCCATTTGCTTGAGGAAATGTCTTTTACCCTTTGGGCCTTTAGTGCATCAACGCTATCGGCGAGCTTGCTAAGCGTTTCACTGACCTTTTTTAGCTCTTGAGCTGTTTGTTCGTGAATCGCCTTGATCTCGGCTGTGGTTTCATCCTGCTTTTTCTTCGTATTGCTTGAGGTCGTTCTCAACGTCCCCCAGCTTTGCACGAATTTGCTGTTCGCCAGCCAGTTGCCGTAATAGCTCTCTTCTTCGCTCCCTCAATTGAAGGAACTGACTTTTGACGCTTTCCCAGCGTGACTTCCATTCCGCCCGATCTACTTCGGGTGAACGGTCAACAACCTCCAAAAGCCCTCGAGGATTCGATGCGAGTTCGTTGATCTGTTTTTGGCTGAAAATGCTTATCGGGAACCGTCCTCTAAGGTCACCGGCTTCGATTTCTTGCCATACACTGTTGGCTTCCTCCTCCAACACCGCGCCCTGGCCGTCAAACCTCCAGCGCAGTTGATAATTCTTGCCACGCCGGTGAAGCTCCAGCAGGATTTCCGTGTCATTCAGCATGACGCCTTTGTTCTGCGACAGCTTCATGAACTTATCCAGCTCATCCTTTACCCTGGGGGCTTCGGTCGCCAGATTCTGATCACGGCGTGAAACGATACGGATCGATTCGAGAATGGTGGATTTTCCGGTTCCTCGACCGCCGATGACTGAATTGAAATGCGGGTGCAACTGGGTGACAAATGGTTGGCCACTGATGCGACCGCAATGGCGCATGGCCGTGATAGTCAGCTTCGACAGGAAAATATCGGGCAGGCGATTAGGGTTTTCGGTTTGGTTCTTTACGCAAAACTCGTGATCCAGTAATGCCAGTCGCAGACCCTCAATAGAGGGTCTGCTCATTTTGAGCCAACTGGAATGCCTCCCAATGTCGCCTGGTTTATGGGCATCGGAACCAGCAACTTTTGCAAGACGGTCAACCGCCTTTTTCAAGGTTGGTTCCGCATCGTCGAATTTGTGAAGATCGCAAAACTCTGCGGCGGATACAGCTTTCAGGCTTTTTTCGAGTTCAGGCGTTAAAGCTGCAATGCCTTCAAGCAACCCTTTTGAACCGTCGATGTGAGCAGGAATGGCAACCCCGTTTGCCTCGGTAATCTTTCGAACCGTCTCCACAAAACCCGTCGTCGTGGATGTGTTCTGGTCATCACCATATCCTGATGTGATTCCGCATGAACCCAGAACACCAGTCACCTTTTGGCTATCGCAACTGGGGTCAAAAACGGCCAGCAAATGGACTCGGCTGCTGCTGTTGGCAACCGTGATCTCAACTCCCGGGAAAATGGTCAGCTCCCTGTACCAGACGGGCTTCGTGTCACGATCTCTGAGTTCCTTGTTCTTGGCCTTCAATACATCAATCCAGCCGCCCGAGTTGTGATCGGTTACCACCACACAGTCGAGGCCGGATTCCATAGCTTTCTGGAGCCATTCCTCCAGTTCTATGCTCTTGAAAGATTCATCTCCCCGGCCGTAATCGTCCGACTTTGGAGTATGCGTGTGGAAATCAAACTTCCACCATTTGCTTCCCGGGAAATTCCATTTATCTGTCATTTCATTCCCCTCCCATTCTTGTTACTGCCTGGTCGTACCACATGAGCAGCTTGGGATCTTCTTCCAGGACGTTGTTGGGGATCTTGTCAGCCACGGCGACGATGACAGCGTAGTCGCGTTCCTGCCAGGCTTTCTTGAATCCGGCGCGGACAGCTTCCAGGCGGAAGACCTTGAGTTTCTTTTTGACCTCTTTGTATTCCTCGAACTCCTTGAGCAGCGCCTTTTCGCGCAGTTTCTCCAGGTCGCCCGCCTTGTTGGGATCGGGCACGTACCAGCGGTCGCGGGCCTTGGCGACCAGAGTCGGATCGTCCTTGGGCAGATTGCGCAGCTCTTTCCAGTTGGTGGAGAGGTAGGCATGGATCTGCTCAGGCACCGGGCCTTTGCCGTCGTAGCTGAGGAAGTTCTGGTTCAGCAGTTCGCGCAGGTCGAGCTGGGCCTCGTTCTTGCTCCAGCCGCCCAGTTGCTGCATGAACTGTGGGTTGATGTCGGAGAAGGTCTGCGGCTTTTCCTTGATGAGCTGACGGAGCCATTGGATCGCCGATGCCTCGTCAGAGACGAACATCGAAAGCTGCTGCGGGGCACCAGAGGTCATTTTCTTGCGGTCGTATTCGGCCACCTGGTCCGGCAGAAAGTACATGCCGTCACGCTCGATGAAGCGCTGTGCCAGCCCGATCTGGAACTCCTGGCTGGAGATGGGCACCGGATAGCCCTTGCGGACGTAGTAGGCCACCATCTGGTCGAACAGGATGCGTGGGTCACGCTCGGGCACGAACAGCATCAGCACGCCTTGGCGTTTTGTTATCGGTAAATACTTCAAGTGAGTACGGACGAAATCCCACACACCTTCTTCAGTTTGTGCCTCTTTCTGGGAACGATCTTCAAAACCGCCATTGGGTTTGTATACCGAGATGACGAGGTCTTGTTTAACCGCTGTGGGGGTAGTGTAGGCCTTGAAACTTCCCTGCTTCTTGTCAAGAGCGGATACGTTAGCAACAATGAACCCTGCCTCAGTAAGCGAAGTCTGGATGCTGTTCCAAACCGCTGCGTTTGTATTTGAAAACTCTATCGTCATCCACCGTCCAGGTTTCAGGACACGATAAGCTTCCCGAAAGCATTTCGTCATCAAATGGCGATAATCATCGAGCGTTTTGCTATGAGCGTCGTTCTCGATGGCTTCTGGCTCAATATTTGTCCAGATCTTAAGCCAGGACTCCCATAGGAAATTCAGTTCAGAGTAATTGATGTTTGAGCCAAATGGCGGATCGAGAAATATGTAATCGATTGATTCGTCTGGTTGGGTATCAGATGAACTCAGCGAACCCGAACCTATCATTACACCAGATTGGTCCATTTGGTTCTTATAATTAGAGGGAACCTTGTTTGTTTTTGTCGCTATTGATTTAAGCGTGCTTTGTTCTCCGTGAAGGCTAGGCACGTATAGGGTGCCACCTACGAATCCCATAAACTGCCCGCCGCCGAATAATAGCCGTTTGATATTTATTTTGATCATCCTGGTTGCATAAGACTGGCAGTCCTTGGCTGCGCCCCAGAAATGATTCTTCCAAAATGAGACCCTTGTTTTGGAGAGAAATGAGCTAAATACCCATAAATTTCTCTTGGTATAAAAATGATGGGAATGCGTTATTCCAATAGGATCGTTTCTACGCGTCTCCTTCCCATCCATCAATCGGTCAACAGGGAACCAGGTCGGAATGTTGCTACTTTCAATTTTATTAAGAAGCTCAAAGTCGTATTGATCTGGAGTTTTGGTGTAGCTTTTCCCTGACGCCGAATAGTTAATAAGGACAGGAACCTTTTTGGCCTGCTTTATAGTTTCATTCAATGATTGATCAAAAGTCGTTGTGAAAGCTCGTTCGGCTGTCCTCTTGGTCCAACTAGCTCCGCATCCTGGACACAAAAACTCTGATGAAACCTCGCCAGAATCCTTGTCGACAGCAGCATCCCACAGGACAATCTCTTGCGAGCATTCACCGCACAAGAACACATCAGACCAAATGGTATAGTTGACCTTTCCTATACGACCATCCGAGTGCTTGGTCTCATACATCCATCCGCATTCCTTATCGACCTCCTTGAGAATGCGTTTTGCCTCTTTCCCAAACGCTGCAACATCGACAGGCGTGTTGTAGTTGTAAGCAATAAAGGTCGCCGCTGGTGAAAGGTCGTTCAGTACAGCTCTGCGCGCACCGATCTTTGAAAACGGCCTCCAAACCTTCTTGCCATCTTCATCCATCTCTTCCTGCAAAATGGTCCCGTCCGGCTTCACCTGGTAGCCGAGCGACATGACCACTTCACGGTCGCTACACATCTGCGCAGCCACTCCCGTCATGCCAGTGCCGCAGAAGCCGTCGAACACAATATCCCCCGGCTGCGTGTAATGGAGTATGTAACGCATGATGGCCTTGTGCGGCACCTTGGTGTGATAGGAGTGTGCGTTGTAGATGGGGTCGTTCTTGCCCTCACTTACATCAGAGGCAAAAGGTTCCCGGTGGTAGTGATAGCCTTCAGGCTGTTCCGGCTTCTCGGCTTCCCATTCGGCGATGAAGTCGGCGATCCACGGGTTCGGGCAGGCGGTGTAGTACGGCGGATCGCTCAGGTTCAGGATGTCCTCGTCGCTGCCAATGGGAAAGCCTTCGATCTTGCGGAACTCAGGGTCTTGCAGCTTCTTGCGCAATTCCTCGGTAAAGTGGGCGCGGCGAGCCTCGTCGTTCTCGAAGGTCATGCCGAGACAAGTCACCGGGCCGGAGGGCTTCTGCGGCTCTTCAAGCAGCGAGTCGAACAAACTGGTTTCTTTCATCTTCATAATCCTTGCTGGCGTCTTGTTTCTCAGCTTGGTAACTTTGCGAGTGACCAAGCTCGGCGGAGTTGGTCACTCGCTTAGTCACTCTTATTCCATGACGATCCGCACCTTGGCCGGGTCCTTGCCCTTGGTGAGCTGATCGATGTACTCCTCAAAGCGTTTCTTCATCTCCGCCGGGGTGGCCGGACCGTCGGTGACTTGCAGGGCCTGTTGCAGCTCCTGCGCCTTGACGGTGACCTTGACCAAGCCGGAGAGCACTTCCTTCAGGGCGTGGACAAAGTTGCTGTCCAGCGGCACCGGCAGTTCCTTCGACTTGATGAAGGCTTCCAGCGGTTCGCGGTCGTCGATTTTCAGCAGATCCATATTGGCCTGGGTGATCGGGTCCTCCAGGTTGCTGAGGATGGTGGAGGTCCAGGCCGTCACCATGGCGTCGAGCTGGGCGTCCATCTGGTCGACCATTTGTGAGCCAGCCGCCGCACCGGTTTCCACCGAAGGCCGAAACCCGCAATGGGGGCAGATCGGCGAGGCGTCGAGATTTTGCTCGGTCAGGGCGAAGCAGCTCTTCAGCCCGGCCAGGCGGTTCTGGTAGTCGGTGAGCTGCTGCCGGGGCATCAGGTCGATACCGGCCAGCTTGAGCAGGGTTTGCAGCCGCTGGTCGTTGAGCAGTCCCGCCTTGCGCTTGTCGTCGTTCACGCCCAGCCGGGCCTTGGTGTGCAGGCCGATGTAGGCGACGGTGTAATCCTTTTTCAGCTTTTGCAGCTTGGCCCCGATGGGCTGGGACTGGCTGGCCAGCTCGGTCAGGTCGGCCTGTTTGAGGGCATCCAGCACATCCTGCCGGGTGGTCTTCATGCGATCCACCCAGTCATGCTCGGCGGGCAGCACCGCTTCGGCGGTGGAGAGCCAGGACGCCGTCGGGCTGTGATCCATGATGAACTCGCGCAGGGCGTCCAGCTCATCGAGCGCCTTGACGGCCTTTTCGTGGGCCAGCACCTCGGGAGCGCTATAGCGGAAGTTTTTCAGTTTGCCCGGCGAGGAGTAGGCCTGGAGCGATTCAAAGAAGCTCTTGGCCTCGTCCAGCCCGCTGGCCTGGCTGGCCAGGTCGGTGCCCGCGAGCAGATCCAGTCCCCAGAAGGAGAGCCCTTCGCGCAGGGTCTGCTGGGTCATGACGATGCGCTTGACGATCTTGCCCACCGCCTGCTGCAGGTTCTGCACAGGCTCGTCCTTGCCCTGGGTGACAAGCTGGGCCATGCCCGGCGTCATGCCGAGCAGTTCGAACAGCGCTTTGAGCGCAGGCAGGTTCCATTCCTTGGGCTGCTCCAGGTGCTTGAAGCGGACCAGTTCGTCCATGCCGGTCGCGGCCAGTTGCTGCAGCCCGGTGGCGTCGAATTTCTTGCCCGGGATGGAGAGCACGATGTCGCCGGAGTAGACCAGCGCAGCCACCAGCACGCTCACCCATTCGGGCTCCAGGCGTGAACCGCCCGGGTTCATGTATTCCAGCCCGTGGTCATCCTGGATGATCTCGCTGCGGTTGACCACCTGGCCGTGGCCCTTGGCCTTGACGGCATCGAGGATGAACTTGGTGTACTTCGACTTGTAGGGGTCGATCTTCTCGCCGTCGAGCAGCTCCA
>CAYFMQ010000025.1:0-9765 GCA_964344255.1 uncultured Thalassospiraceae bacterium | reverse complement strand
GTTGTTGCCGGTAATCAGGACCGAGAAAAACGGATAGTCCGGGGCCTGGTTCTCGAAGTTCGGGGCCAGGCAGACACCGGCGATGGTGTTGACCAGATCGCGGAAGTTGATGGTCTCGTGGGGCGACAGGCCGGACAGGTCGCGGATGGATTTGCCCTTGGCCCATTCGGTCATGGACTTGGCGCGGCCCTGATAGGTGACCTCGAAGGCATCGCTCATGTGCTTCTGCAGCCACTGGACCAGCTTCTTCAGGAAGCCGTTGGCCTTCGATTCATAGGTGGCCTTGGCGTGGCCCGATGAGGTGGCCGCAAGATCCAGGGCGGCCGCGTAACTCTTCAGCGCAGTCTGGAATTCCTCGTCGGTGCCTTTCAGACGGAAGAAGACTTCGTCGTTGACCTTGTCGTCCTTGAAGCGCGGCGGATCGTTGGGCTGGATGAAGTAGAGGTAGAAGTCCCGCTGCGGCACGGCGGTGGAACGTTCGTTGGGAGCGCCGAAAAAGAGGTAGCCGGTACGGGCGGCCTTGTGCTCCTGCCAGACCAGTTCGTGCTGCCAGATTTTGTAGCCGGTGACGTAGGTGGCGTCCTGGCACTCCATGACCCGCTTGAGCGCCTCGTAATAGAAACGGTCGAGCTGAGCCTGGCCCAGGCTTTCGGCCCGCTTGTCGATCAGGGCGTCGAAGTCATCAGTCTTCTTCAGGTCGAGATAGAACTGGCGGTTATCGGCATTGAAGGAGATGAACTGGCCGCTGACTGTCTTGTGGATCTCGCGCAGGACCGTTTCCACATGGGTCTGGAGATCCTTGTCGGGCTCGTCGCTGCCCAGCTCGGCGATCAGCGGATCGAACAGGCAGAGGCGGTCGCGCAGCTCCTCGGCGGATGCGCCCATGGGGGCATAGATGTCGCCGGTGGTGAGGCGGTGGACGGACAGCGCATGGATCAGGCGCAGCGCCATCGGCTTGTATTGTTTCCGGGTGATGGCGTTCTCGATGCGGGATTCCAGCACCTGGCTGCAATCGATGACCGCCCGGATCTCGGGAATGGCGCGGAACGAGGCGTTCTGCTTGAGCGTGTTCCAGTAACTGTCGAAGGCGATCAGGCCGGGCTCGTCCTGCGGCACGTCCTTGCCGAGAATGCCCTTCATGCCCATGGACAGGGTTTTGAGCACCTCGCGTTTTTCCACCACGGTGACCCGCTCGAAGGTGTCGATGTAATCGGGATGCACCGGAAAGAGCCGGACGAACTCGTCCATCCGCTCGTTGAGGCCGCCATAGTATTTGGCAAAGGGCATCAGGTAGTCGCGGATCTTGGCCTGTTGCTCGGTGGTTTTCTTGAGCAGGCGCTCGGCCACAACGAATTTGACGTCGCTGCGGGCAATGAGTATCTGCTCGAAGCGGTCCTTCACCCGGCGGATGCTGTCGGCGACAAAGGCGAAGCGCGGGCTATCGAAAATGGCTTCCTGGACACCGGCCATGAAGCGGAAGCGCAGGTCCTTGCAGACCTCGCCGACCTCTCGGAGGAAGTTGAGGTCGAGGATCAGCTCCTGATCTTTGCGGGTGCGCAGGTAGTCGAGCAGCTCGTCGACCACCAGCAGCAGACCGTGTTCGGGGAAGACCTCGCCGAACTTGGCCATCATGTCTTCGAAGGCCCGTTTGTGGCTGGTGATGGTCCCGGCTTCGGGGAATACATACTCCACGCCGAGTTTTTCGAGATGCTCTTCCAGTTCGGCCACCAGGATGTCACGCAGGGACATGGTGGTGGCTCCGATCTCGGTACGGATGACCTTGAACCGACCGGCGATCTGAGAAGCCGCATCGCGGACACCGGCGTGGTTCAGCCCTTCCAGCAGGGAGGCGTCTGCGGCAAGGCTGGAGACCACCGACATCAAGTGCGATTTACCGGTGCCGTAGTTACCGACGACCAGGAGGCCCTTGTTGTCAACCGGCTGGTCGAACTGCATCTGAGGAATGACAAGCTGGGTGAGCCGTTCGGCCATTTCCTCGGAAATGACATAGGTGTTCACGAGGGTGTGCGCGGCGCTGGATTTGTCCGCGTCACGCAACTGAACGACCGACTCAATCGGGTCGAATTGGATAAGGTCTCCGTATTTCATGCTTGTCCTGCCTCTCTATTGTTTTTTGCCGAATCGACCGTGGCCGTGCCATCCATGCCCACAATCAGCGCATCGACCGAGTCATAGCTGCGGTACTCGGGATGGCCGGTTTCGGCGTACAAAAGCCTCCCGGAATTCACGATTCCGTTCCACGAAGCCACCACGGCCCGGTTTCTCGAAATGGACTGCAGTAGGCGCAAAGGGTCCTGCTGGAGATCCTTGTCGAAAAGGATCTCGAGATTATCCAGCACCACCGGTGACTGAGCCTGGTCCGCGATCTGGTCGAGGATGCCTGGCAGCCGTAGTGACCGCTGCTTTGCCGTCAGCTCAAGCAGTTCGCCTGAAAGCGCCAGATTGACGTTGACGACGGATGAGCCGAATTCTTCAGCAACGTCCCGAAGAACGCCGGTCTTGCCGGAACCGGTCTCACCCACCAGCAGTACCAGGCGGTGATACAGCCCTTCGGCTGCCTGGAGGGATCGTTTTATCTTGTCGTGAATCGGTTCGGCCATGGTCGCTCCTTACTGCTCGGTGTCCGGCTTATCGGATTTATCAGCCGCACCGCCGGAGCGGACCCATTCATCCACTTCGTCTTGTTTGAACATCCAGCGACGGCCGACGCGATGACCGGGCATAGCCCGTTGTTCGATCCACTTGTAGACCGTCTCGTTGCTTACATTCAGATATTTGCAAATGTCATCGACCGTCAGCCATCTCTCATCCATAGCCTTCGTCCTTCGTTCATCATGTTTTCGGTAAAAGCCCGAAGGTCTCCGGGAAACCCGAAATCCGGACACAGTGCCGCAAATTAACCTCCACAAATTACATTGGCGGATTGCCAAAATCAAGCGTTTTGTGCCGATTAGTGCCGACTTTTCCAAAAAACGGCCTGATTGTCGTTGGTGATCCGGTGGCCGTTTTGAGGCGCATACATGGTGTAAGTCCATACCGCACAGGCGATTGAGCCCCTGGCTGCTGCCACCATCACCCGCTGATACATGCTGTGCCCGCCGGGCCGGAACCCTTCCAGCCGGTCGATGGGCGGCAGGTCACGCTGCGGATCGGTGAAGGTCACCAGCTCCCCATGGATCAGGTCCCAGTCGCCGGTCGGGCGGCAGAAGCGAGGCGTGCCGATCTCCTGCCAGCGGGCGTCGGTCAGTGGATCGGCGGTGCCTCGGGCCAGGATCTGTCCTTCCGGCACTTCGAGCGCCGGGAATCCGGCATGGAGATGGTAGAGCCTGCCCCAGACCACGGCTGGTTCGATGCTGCGGGCCTGGGCGCAGAAGCGTTGATGGTTCCAGTAGCCCTGTTTCAGGGTGCCGTAGACGAAGAGCCGGAGGATGGTCTCGGGAGTGTCTTCCGGGTTTGTGTTCAGCTTCGCGGTGTCTCCAATGTTCATGCATTCACTCCTTCGGGCAGTGTCCCTTTGCGCTCCTGGGGGATGAAACGGAATTCGCTGTTTTCGATGGCCCGCACATCCGCGTGGCGGATGGTGAGCATGGTCATGGGCGGCACCTCCAGCTCGCGCCAGCCCTTCTCGTTGGCCACGGCAAAGTCGATAAAGGCGAGCTCCGAGGCGTAGAGCACCACCCGGTGCTGGCGGTGGATACGCAGGCAGAGCGGCTTGTTGCCCTTGAGCACGGTGATGGAGCCCGGGTCGAGCCGCGAGGCCAGCACGGCGCTCATCTGGCCGCGACAGAGGGTAAGCGCCTTCTTCAGGCCGTCCTGGTCGATGGGGCCTTCGGGCGCGAAGCGGTCGGCCAGGCGAAAGATCAGCTCGCTGTCCACCTCGGCGTAGCGGGGCAGCCCGAGGCGGCGGAACAGGTAATCGGCGTTGTAGATGGTGCCGTTGTGTGTGCCGATGACGATCCCGGCCCGGATGGGATGGTTGTTGCGGTTGTTGAACTCGTTACCCCGGGTGCGCCAGCGGGTATGTCCCATGAGGATGGTGGTCTCGTTGTCGACCTGCCCGAGCAGCTCCTGGAACGGCTTCTCGTAGACCAGCTCGTGCGCCCGCATCGGCCGCTTGAAGATGCGGTGGCTGCCGTCGGTCTTGAGCCAGGCCAGACCAGAGGCGTGCGGGCCGCGCTCCTCGCTGTGCAGAAGCATGCGGATGAAGAGCTCGCGCAGGTAATCCCGCTCGTCGGGCCGTCTGCGCTTGCGGCCGAAGATGATGCCTACTTGTCCGCACATGGAGCCGGGTCCTCCTTGCCGCCGAAGTTCTTGCCGAGCGGTCTCGTCCCCTCGAGGACGAAGGCCGCGTACTCGCGCCGGTGGTCCGCCAGCCACTCGGCCACCTCCGGGTAACCCATCTCGGCGGTCAGCCGGGTCACCTCCGGGTGGTCGAGCATGTTGGTGCGACCGGAGAGCCGCACCGTTTCCAGGGCTTCGAGGAAGTATTCCGGCCAGGGATCGCTGGCCTTGTCGTCAGGCAGGAACTCGATCAGGCCGTGCCGGGCCAGACGGGTCAGAAACTCGGCGGCCGCAGCGGCAGCTTCTTCCGGCAACGGCTGGGTCGGCCCGCCTTCGATGCCGGAAAGCACCTCGGTCATGTAGTCCCGGGGCGCTCGGCTGGCGGTAAACGGCGTCTGGCCGCGCATCAGCTCGACAACTTCGAGGCAATCGGCGGCCTGCAGGGGTTCCCCGCTGCCGGGGATCGGTTCGCCGTCCAGCGTGGTGGAGCGGATCAGAATCTTCATGGGGCACCTCCTTAAACAGTGAGGCCGGGAACTTGCCCGGCCTCGTTGGTGAGAGTGGTGGTTTCGGTTTCGTCCGGAAGTACCTCCTCCGGTTTGGGCCGTCCGTTCTTGAAGGCGGCGTCGCCGGGCATGTTGGCCATCAGATGCTTGCGAGCGGTCTTGAACTCGTCGCCGATCAGGCCAAGGTGGAGCAGGAAGACCCGGAAGTCGTACTTGGCGCTCTGGGGATCGAAGTCCCGCTTGCGGCTGGAGGCGGCCCGGCCATTGAGCGCCTTGGCGGCGACGGCAAGGCAGAACTGCAGGTAGGCCTTGATCCGTCCCGCGTGGAGGGTCGCCTCGAACCAGCGGAACTCCACCGTGCCCCGGTACCAGACGTTGTGCAGGTTGACCCCGTGGTAGCGGCTGTTGTCGTAATGCTGGGGCTGGCGGTTGTGGTAGCCGTACCAGATGCGGTTGAGCTGGTCCTTGGTGCGGGGGCGATGCTGTTCGATACGCTGGATCAGCTCGTCGCTGACCGGCCGGGTGTAGCGGTTGAGGCGGTCGCGGCTGATGCCGAGGGCGTGGAGGATCAGCGGCTCCTGTTTGTAGATGATCTTGGCCAGGTTACCCAGGTGCCTGCCGTCGAAGGGAGCGGCATCGATATGGATGTGGATGCCGCACTGACTGTTGATCTTGCCACCGGCGCGGCGGATGGCCCGGACCGCCTCCTGCAGTTGCGGGATGTCGTCGTAGCCGAGGACCGGGCTGACCACCTCGGCCCGCAGGTGGGCCGGGACGCTAGTCAGGGAGGCGTCCCCCACCACCTTCCAGACGCGGCCGCGCAGGTCCTCGACCTCCCAGGGGTCATAGCTGCTGGGGATGCCGACATGGCGGACCGTGCCGCCCACCACCGAGTGGATGGCCCAGGCGATCTGCTCCCGGGTGCGTTTTACGGTCTCGATCTCGATTCCGTAGTGGATCTCTTTCAGGTTCATGCGTGCCTCCGTCGTTCATGGCGCTTCTAAATCGTTGTCAGGCAAGGCTTTTCAGCCTCCGCTTACACCATGAATGAATGCTTCTTTCCGGACACAAATCAAGTAGAAGAACAGCCGAATCCGACATTTAACACCTTTATTTTCAATGACTTGAGAACTTGGCCGGATTGGGCGGCGCACAGACGGCAGAAACCCCGGAACGGGCTTTCCGTATCCGGGGTTTCTGGGTTGACGGTGGCAGTGAGCCGGTCAGCCGGAAGCGGTTTCGCCGGTGATCAAGCTGGCGTGCAACTCGAGGTTGCGCGACTCGTCGGCCCGCATCCGCGCCAGCAGCGCCGTGAAGGCCTCCGCTTCGGCGGTCGGGAGCATTGATGCCCGTTCCAGCCGCGCCAGGCGCTGGTGCAGATTCTCCAGCAGGCCCAGGGCGTGGTCGCGGATCAGGCCGTCGCGCTTCTCCTGCGGCGAGGGAATGAACTCGGTCAGGCCGCCTTTGCGTCGAACGATCATGGCCGTGCCTCCTTAGCTCAGGGTCGCGCCCAGCGAATGGATGCGCGGGTAGATCAGCGGCGTGCCGGTCATCTCGGCCTTGTAGCGGACCTTGTTGCCGGTGTTGTCGGTGAAGGTGCGCACCAGGGTGTACTCGGTCCAGTTCTCGTCGATGGGCCGGGTGTCCTGGATGGTCATCGCCTCCCAGGTCAGGCCGCCGTCGTTGCTGGCGAACCATTGCAGGGTGGTGCCGCTGGGGATTTGCATCTGCACATAGGCCTTGGTCGATTCCACCCCCTGGGTCAGCTCGTTCTCGCGGGTCAGGTAGGCCCCGGTGGTCTTGTTGAGGTAGCCCACCAGGTTGACGTTGCGGAAGTTGATGGCCGGGGTGTCGTTGGCAAGCGAGCTGCTCAAGCGCACGCGGATCTGGACCCGGGTGGCGAGGTTGGGCAACCGTTCCTCCTCGGCGGGAACCATGGCGTCCCAGGTCACGCCGCCGTCGGTGGAGTATTCCCAGTCGAGGCCGGTGCCCTGGGGGATGGCCGAGTATTCGTCGAGGTTGATGTCGGAGAACTGCACGCCGGTGATCGGCTGGAAGCGGATCATCCCCTCGGACTGGAAGTTGTAGCCGTAGATCTTCATCGCCAGGTCGGAGCCGTTGAGCGGCGTCCAGGTCTCGGCGTTGGAGCTCTCCAGCAGCACGCCCTCCATGTAGGTCTGGCGGGTGATGATGCCCCAGCGGCCCATCTTGCCGAGGGTGGCGGTGCGCACCTTGTAGTTGGTGCTGTTGGTCAGCAGCACCACGGCGTAGCTGGTGTTGGCCTCGGCGTAGAACGGGTCGTCGAAGCGAATGCGGGTCTCGCCGCTCAGGCTGATCTCGTTCGGGGCCAGCACCTTCTCGGCGAACACCACGCCGTTGGGCAGACCGGTGGTGACGCCGCGAATCTGCACGGTGACCGGAATGCTCGGGTCCCTGGCGGTGAACTGCAGACCGACGCTGGAGATCACCTGGTTTCGGGTGAAGCTGAAGGTCTGGGCCAGCGGGTCGCGGGGCACAAAGATGGTCTGGGTGCGCCAGACCACCTGCACCACGGGCACGCGGATGATGCGGTTCTCGATGATGCGCTCGATGCGGGTGATGACCAGCGGATCGTTGATCTGCAGGCTGGCCCGGGCCGAGTAGACCCCGTCGGCCATCTCCACAATCCGGTTGCCGTTGCGGGCGTTGGTCGGGATGGTGAAGGAGGCGCTGACCCGACCGGCCTCGTCGCTGATCAGGTTGCTGGCCATCACCTGTCCGTCGCAGCGCAGCACGATGCCGGACTTGCTCGGGGTGAAGTTGATGCCGGTGACGGCGATGCCGGTCTGGCCGCGCCGCCCGAGGTTGGGCGTGATCTGCAGCATGGCCGGGGGCTTGTCGAACACGGCGTAGGGGTTGATGTTGCGCTCCTCGGACCAGTCATTCTGTTCCACCAGCACCGTCTCGTTGCCCGGCAACAGCGCCAGGCTGCCGAAGAAGCTGGCGTTGCTGCCCGCCTGATCGACCGAGAGCACGGTGGAGTGCGGAATGCGGTCCGGCGCGACGAAACGGGCGATCTCGTTGACCCGGGCGTCCCATTCGGCGTGGTAGATGTCCGACTGGGCGGTGTTCGAGAAGTCGTCCGAGTAGATGCCTTTCTTGGTCTGGGCGTCCCGGTTCTGCAGCTCATTGTTCATCTGGTACTGGGCGTCGTTGTACTTCAGGTCCTCCACGTCCTGGATGATGTCGTGGATCTGGTCCATGGTGATGCGGGTCAGGCCGAAGTTGCGGATCTCCATGTCGGTGGAGTTGGGCGGGCAATCGATGCTGCACAGTCCCAGGGCGTTTTCCGGGACGATGGGCAGCTTCGGGAAATCCGCCGGAGCCCCTTCGAGGCGTTTGATCTCGGTGGTGGTGGCGTAAACGATGTCGCGGCGGCCGAGGTAATAGTCGTAGTCCAGGCTGCAGTTGGAACCGTTCACCGGCTGGTCGCCGAGGCTGCCGCGTCCGAAGTTGATCACGTTGAGGTTGCCCAGCTCAAGCTGGACCGGCGACATGGTAAGTCCGGCCGTGTTGGTGGCCGGAGGCGAAGCGGTGCCGATCTCCTCGACGCCGTCATCGACGTAGGAGAGCGCCTCGCTGCCCAGCTCCATCAGGCGCTTGTAGTCGGTGCGTGCGCCATTGGTCGCGGCCCGGTAGACGCGATAGCCGGTCGCGCCGCTGACCGGCAGCCAGGAGAGCTTGTTCATCTCACCGGCGGCGGTGGCCCGGGCAATGACCGCAGCGGCGTTGAAGGCCGTCTCGCCGGTGGCGTTGTAGGCGGTCACCAGATAGAAATAGTTTCCGGCCGCCGGATGGTTGACCTGCCCAAACCAGCCGCTGTCCACGTAGTCGGTGCCCTTGACCATCTGCTTGGTGTAGGTCCAGCGCACCGTGTAGGTGGTGCCGATGGCCGGTTCGTTGCCGGAGCCGAGCCAGTCGACATGGTTGCCCGACTGCTGCCAGTCCACGCCCTCCTGGAAGATGGTCGCCCCCTGGCTGACCTCGAGGATGTCCACTACCGGATTGGGGTCGAGCAGGTCTTCGCCGCCGCCCACCGAGCCACGAGTGACGTTGCGGGTGATCTCGACGATGGCCTCCACCTGGGTCGTCTCCTTGAGCGGCGTGGAGTTGACCGGATAGCGGCGCTTGTTGATGTCGAAGGTCTTCTGCTCGCCGCGCACCGACTTGGTGGCGATGGATTTAGGCACCAGGGTCGAGGTGGGCAGATCGCGCTGATGCCGGAAGCCCTGGATGTAGGCGCGTCCGGCGTTGGTGATCGCCTCCACGCTGTCATCATCCACCCCGCCGATGAAGGTGTCGAAGCCCCGCACCAGGTAGCTTCCGGCCTGGTCGAAGGTGCGCTCGGCGAGATTCTGAATCAGGGAATTGAGCCCCTCGGCGGCAGCGAAGGAGAGCTGGTCCTCGGTGATCGAGGAGACGGTGATCCGACTGCCCGGCAGCGTGCCCAGCAGATCCCGCAGGTAGAGGTTGGACTTCTCCTGCACCGTGGGCGTGACATCGCCGCTCTCGCGGTCGAACTTGTAGATCGGGATCACCCGGCGCTCGGCCACGTTGTTGGGCAGTGAACCGCCCCGGGTTTACCGGAGACTGTTTAGCTTGAGTCATGCCACCATGGCAGACTCACTCCGTTGTTGATAATACACCTCTTCAAACTCAGCAGGAGGAATATCACCAATAGGTTCTAGTAGGCGACGGTTGTTAAACCAGTCTACCCACTCCAAGGTCGCATACTCGACATCATCGATTCCCTTCCATGGCCCTTTACGGCGAATGATCTCGGTCTTGTAAAGCCCATTTATGGTCTCGGCAAGAGCATTGTCGTATGAGTCTCCTACGCTGCCCACAGAGGCATCCGCACCGGCTGTTGACGCCGGAGGAAAAGCGCTGCTATTCGCCGCAGGCCTGTAGCAAACAG
>CAYFMQ010000024.1:26398-33739 GCA_964344255.1 uncultured Thalassospiraceae bacterium | reverse complement strand
AGCGCTGGCCTGTCACGCCAGAGGCCGCGGGTTCGAGTCCCGTCACTCCCGCCATTCGTTTCTGATGGCCCGTAGCACCGAAGGATGATTGCAGTGGACGCTTTGCTCCTCGATTACCTGCCCATCCTCGTCTTTCTCGGCATTGCCGTCGCAATCGCCGGGATAGCGGTCACCGCCTCATTTATCGTCGCCACCCAACGCCCGGACGTCGAAAAGACGTCGGCCTACGAATGCGGCTTTGACGCCTTCGTCGATGCCCGACACAAGTTCGACGTTCGGTTCTATCTTGTCGCCATCCTTTTCATCATCTTCGATTTGGAAGTGGCCTTCCTGTTCCCCTGGGCCATAACGCTGGGCAACATCGGCGTCTTCGGTTTCTGGTCTATGATGGTGTTCCTTGCTATCCTGACCGTAGGCTTTGTCTATGAGTGGAGAAAAGGGGCTCTGGAATGGGAGTAGAACGCGAAACCATGCCTGCCGGAACGCCGCTGCCTCCGGGCGCCGCCCAGGATGAAATCCTGAAACGCGTCACCGGGGAACTCACCGACCAGGGTTTTGTCGTCGCCAGCCTGGACAAGCTTGTCAACTGGGCCCGGACGGGATCGCTTTGGCCCATGACCTTCGGTCTGGCCTGCTGCGCCGTTGAAATGATTCATGCCTATATGCCGCGCTACGACCTGGACCGCATGGGCGTCGTGCCCCGGCCCAGCCCCCGGCAGTCTGACGTCATTATCGTCGCCGGCACGCTGACAAACAAAATGGCGCCGGCGTTTCGCAAGGTCTACGACCAGATGGCCGAGCCGCGCTACGTCATCTCCATGGGTTCCTGCGCCAATGGCGGCGGCTATTACCATTATTCCTATTCCGTTGTCCGCGGTTGCGACCGCGTGGTGCCGGTTGACGTGTATGTACCGGGCTGCCCGCCGACGGCTGAGGCGCTGGTATATGGAATCATGCAGTTACAAAAGAAAATCCACCGGACGGGAACGCTCTGGCGCTAAAGCGCCGGGCCGTATCGGTTTGCACGCAGGGGAACAAGCCTAAGTCATGGACGCCACCTTAAGAGACCTGGGATCGATCATCGAAACCTCCCTGCCGGATGCGGTTCTGGATGTTTCGGTTGAAAAGGGCGAACTGATGGTCCGGGCCAAACGCGAGTCCATCGTTCCCGTGCTCAGCTTCCTGCGCGACAGCGTCAACTGCCAGTTCAAGCTGTTGATGGATATCTGCGGTGTCGACTACCCGGAAGACGAAGAGCGCTTCGAGATCGTCTATAACCTGCTCAGCCTGACCCACAACCTGCGCGTCCGCGTCAAGGTACGGACCGACGAAAACAATGCCGTACCCACGGCCACCGGCGTGTTTAGCACCGCCGGCTGGTTCGAGCGCGAGGCCTGGGACTTGTACGGGGTTTATTTCTCCGGCCATCCCGACCTGCGCCGCATTCTGACAGACTACGGGTTTGAGGGTCATCCCTTGCGCAAGGACTTCCCGCTTACCGGATATGTCGAACTGCGCTATGACGACGAGAAAAAACGCGTTGTCTACGAGCCTGTCAAACTGACTCAGGAATTCCGCACGTTCGATTTCCAGAGTCCCTGGGAAGGCGTTCAGGCGCAGCTTCCGGGTGATGAAAAGGCGGACGAAGCGGGGGATGAAGCGCGTGATGGAGGGGCAGGCTGATGGCAGGCACCGAAATCAAGAACTTCAACATCAATTTCGGCCCCCAGCATCCGGCGGCCCACGGCGTGCTGCGCATGGTTCTCGAGATGGACGGCGAGGTTGTCGACCGCGCCGATCCGCATATCGGACTGTTGCATCGCGGCACGGAAAAACTGATCGAGTACAAATCCTACGTTCAATCGGTTCCCTATTTCGACAGGCTGGATTACGTATCGCCGCAGAATCAGGAACACGCCTTCGCGCTGGCCGTTGAAAAACTGCTTGGCGTCGAAGTGCCGCCCCGCGGTCAGTATATCCGCGTCCTTTATGCCGAGATCGGCCGTATCCTGAACCACATCCTCAACATCACGTCCTACGCCATGGATGTCGGCGCCATGACGCCCATGCTGTGGGCCTTCGAGCACCGTGAAATCCTTATGGAGTTCTGCGAACGCGTCTGCGGCGCCAGGCTGCACATGGCCTATTTCCGTCCAGGTGGTGTCGCCTTCGACATGCCGCCCGGTCTGGCCGAAGATATTGATGAATGGGCGCGCAATTTCCCATCCTTTATCGACGATCTTGAAACCCTGCTGACGGAAAACCGCATTTTCAAGCAACGCACCGTCGATGTCGCCGTGGTTTCGCCTGAACAGGCCTTCGACTGGGGCTTTTCCGGCCCCAACCTGCGCGCCTCGGGCGTCGCCTGGGACCTGCGCCGGGCCCAACCTTATGACGTCTACAACGCCATGGAATTCGATATTCCCATCGGCAAGCACGGCGACTGCTATGACCGCTACCTGGTTCGCATGGTGGAAATGCGCGAAAGCGTCAAGATCATCCGCCAGTGCCTGGAACTGATGCCGGCCGGACCGGTCAAGGTCGATGACCGCAAAATCGCGCCGCCGTCGCGCGCCGACATGAAGCAATCGATGGAAGCCTTGATCCATCACTTCAAGCTCTACACCGAGGGATATCACGTCCCCGCCGGTGAAACCTACACTGCCGTCGAGGCCCCGAAAGGCGAGTTTGCCGTTTACCTGGTCTCCGATGGCTCTTCCAAACCCTATCGCTGCAAGATCAGGGCGCCTGGGTTTGCGCATTTGCAGGCAATGGAAATGATGTCGAAAGGGCACATGCTGGCCGACGTTGTCGCGGTCATCGGCTCCATCGACGTCGTATTTGGCGAGATTGACCGATGAGCATGGATACAGCAGACAGCCAGCAGCCGGTGACCTTCGTCTTCACGCCGGAAAACGCTGAAAAGGCGAAGGCCATTATCGCCAAGTATCCGGAAGGGAAACAGGCAAGTGCGTGCATGCCGTTGCTTGACCTGGCGCAACGCCAGAACGACAACTGGCTGCCCCGCGCCGCCATGGACCATGTTGCCGAAGTCCTCGACATGCAGCCGATCCGGGTCTACGAGGTCGCGACCTTCTACACCATGTACAACCTGAAGCCCGTCGGTAAACACCACGTCCAGGTTTGCACGAACCTGCCATGCTGGCTCAGGGGCTCCGATGACATCGCCGCCGCCTGCAAGCGCGAAACGGGCGTTGGTTTCGGTGAAACCTCGGAAGACGGCCTGTTTACACTGAGCGAGGTTGAATGCCTAGGCGCCTGTGTCAACGCACCAATGATGCAGATTAACGACGACTATTTCGAAGATCTGACGGCTGAATCGGCTGCCGAGATCATCAATATCCTGCGGGCCGGCGGCACGCCCAAGCCGGGCTCTCAATCCGGACGCCACACATCCGAACCGGCCGGCGGCCTGACCAGCCTGTGTGAAGGGGAGGACGCCTGATGCTGAAAGATCAGGATCGCATCTTCACGAACATCTACGGTCTTAAGGACTGCACCCTGGCCGGTGCGAAATCACGCGGCGACTGGGACGGCACCAAAGCACTCCTGGAGAAGGGCCGCGAGGACATCATCGACGAGGTCAAGAACTCTGGCCTCCGGGGCCGTGGCGGCGCCGGGTTCTCGACCGGCATGAAGTGGTCGTTCATGCCGAAGGAAGTAGGCGACAGGCCCCATTACCTGGTGATCAACGCCGACGAGGGCGAGCCGGGCACCTGCAAGGACAGGGAAATCCTGCGCAACGACCCTCACAAGCTGATCGAAGGTGCGCTCATCGCAAGCTTCGCCATGCAGGCCCATGCGGCCTATATCTATGTCCGGGGCGAGTTTTACCGTGAAGCGGAAGCCCTGCAACGCGCCGTGGACGAAGCTTACGAAGACGGCCTGATCGGCAAGAACGCCTGCGGCTCCGGGTTTGATTTCGATTTCTACATTCACATGGGGGCAGGGGCTTATATCTGCGGCGAGGAATCCGCCCTGATCCAGAGCCTTGAAGGCAAGAAGGGCCAGCCGCGCCTGAAACCGCCGTTCCCGGCCAACGTTGGCGCCTGGGGCTGCCCGACGACGGTGAACAACGTGGAATCCATCGCCGTTGTACCGACAATCCTGAGGCGCGGCGCTGACTGGTTTGCGGCTTTGGGCCGTCCCAACAACACGGGCACCAAATTGTTCAACATTTCCGGCCACGTGAATGACCCCTGCACGGTCGAGGAGGAAATGGGCATTCCCCTGAAGACCCTCATCGAAAAACACGCCGGCGGCGTGCGCGGCGGCTGGGACAACCTGTTGGCCGTCATTCCCGGCGGCGCCTCCGTTCCCATGCTGACCAAGGCGCAATGCGATACGGTCTTGATGGATTTCGACTCGCTAAAAGAGGTCCAGTCGGGCCTGGGCACGGCGGCGGTCATGGTCATGGACAAGACGACGGATCCGATCAAGGCCATTACCCGTCTGTCCAGGTTCTACAAGCACGAAAGCTGCGGCCAGTGCACGCCGTGCCGCGAAGGCACTGGCTGGATGTGGCGCATGATGGAACGCATGACCACGGGCAATGCGGACGTTAGGGAAATCGATTTGCTGGAAGAAGTCACCCGCCAGGTGGAAGGGCACACGATTTGTGCGCTCGGCGATGCCGCGGCGTGGCCGATCCAGGGACTGATCCGTCAATTCCGTCCTTTGATGGAAGAACGGATTGCTCAATATCAGGCCGCCAAGGCCAACGCGGCGGAATGAGGGTGACGGAATGCCTACACTGACGATTGACGGCAAAGAAGTCGAAGTAGAAAACGGCCTGACCGTCCTTCAGGCCTGCGAGATCGCGGGCGCCGAAATTCCCCGGTTCTGCTTTCACGAAAGGCTTTCCATTGCCGGTAATTGCCGCATGTGCCTGGTCGAGATGGAACGCGCGCCGAAGCCCGTTGCCTCTTGCGCCATGCCGGTGGCCGACGGCATGGTCATTCACACCAACACGCCCGCCGTTCACAAGATGCGCAAGGGCGTCATGGAGTTCCTGCTGATTAACCACCCACTGGATTGCCCGATCTGCGATCAGGGCGGCGAATGCGACCTGCAGGACCAGGCCATGGGCTATGGCGCAGACCGCAGCCGATATGCCGAAAACAAGCGCGCCGTCAAAGACAAGTACATGGGACCCCTGATCAAGACGATCATGACCCGCTGTATCCACTGCACCCGCTGCATCCGCTTTGCCCGGGAAATTGCCGGCGTTCCGGAACTGGGTGCTACGGGCCGGGGCGAGCATATGGAAGTCGGGACCTACGTCGAGAAGGCTCTGACGTCCGAACTTTCCGGCAATCTGGTCGACCTGTGTCCTGTCGGCGCTTTGACCTCGGCGCCCTATGCCTACCATGCCCGTTCGTGGGAGCTTAAAAAGACGGAATCCATCGACGTCATGGACGCGCTCGGCTCCGCCATCCGGGTCGACGCCCGTGGTGCGGAAGTCATGCGTATCCTGCCCCGCCTGAACGAGGACGTGAACGAGGAATGGCTATCTGATAAGTCCCGATACGCCTGCGACGGATTGCGTAAACGCCGCCTCGACAGGCCCTACGTGCGCAAGGACGGCAAGCTACAGGAAGCAAGCTGGAACCAGGCTTTCGACGCCATCGCCGCGCGTCTCAAGGGCAAGGACGGTTCCAAAATCGCAGCCCTTGCCGGCGACCAGGCCGATGTCGAAGCCATGATGGCGATGAAAGACCTGTTAGGCGCGCTGGGATCGAGCAATATGGACTGCCGCCAGGACGGTACTGCGTCCGATCCCGCCAACCGCGCATCCTACCTGTTCAACACCACCGTCGCCGGGATCGAAGCGGCGGATGCCTGTTTGATTATCGGGTCGAACCCGCGGACCGAGAACCCGGTTCTCAACGCGCGTATCCGTAAACGCTATCTGATGGGTGGCTTCGCTATCGGCGTTATCGGCGGCATTGCGGATGACCGGACGGACCTGACTTATAAGTACGATTACCTCGGCGCTGGCGGTGACGCCTTGAAAGAACTGGCCGACGGGAAGGGCAACTTCGCCAAGGTTCTTAAGAAGGCCAAAAACCCCATGCTGATCGTCGGCACAGGCGCTCTCAACCGCGTGGACGGCGCGGCCATTCTCGATCTCGCTCGCCAGATCGCCGACCAATACGGCATGGTGTCGGACAAGTGGAACGGCTTCAACGTCCTGCAAACCGCGGCGTCGCGCGTGGGCGGTCTGGATATCGGTTTCGTACCCGGCAATGGCGGACTGGACACCAATGGTATCCTCGACGCCGCAAAGGGCGGCAATCTTGACACCCTGTTCCTGCTCGGCGCGGACGAGATCGATACGTCGGCATTGGG
This sequence comes from uncultured Thalassospiraceae bacterium, assembly GCA_964344255.1. Taxonomy (GTDB): domain Bacteria; phylum Pseudomonadota; class Alphaproteobacteria; order Rhodospirillales; family Casp-alpha2; genus JAJFIE01. Next base: position 27,367 of record CAYFMQ010000024.1, on the reverse strand, counting down.
TGAGACCTTCGTCGTCTATCAGGGTCATCACGGCGACAACGGCGCACACCGCGCCGATGTCATCCTGCCGGGCTCTTCTTATACTGAAAAATCAGGCACTTACGTTAACCTGGAGGGACGCGTTCAGGTCACGAAGAAAGCCGTCTTCGCCCCTGGCGACGCGCGCGAGGACTGGACCATCATCCGCGCGCTTTCAGACGCTCTCGGCCAAACCCTGCCTTACGACACGCTCGACCAGGTCCGCGCCAAAATGGCGGACGCCAATCCGGTTTTCGCCAGCCGGGACATGATCGAAGCGGCATCTTGGGGAACATTTGGAACGTCGGGCGTGATCGACGATACGCCTTTCGTCACCAGCGTTGAAAATTTCTATATGACCGATCCCATCAGCCGCGCCTCTGACACCATGGCGACCTGCACTTCGGTGCTGGGGGGACAAACGACAGGGAAGACCGGCACCGATGGTTGAGTTTTTCTTCGCATACATCTGGCCGCTTCTCTGGATCGTCATCAAGATCGTGGCGATCGTGATTCCGGTGATGCTGTCGGTCGCCTACCTGACGCTGGCCGAACGCAAGATCATCGGCGCCATGCATCTCAGGAAAGGCCCCAATGTGGTCGGGCCGCTTGGGTTGCTGCAACCCATTGCCGACGGCCTGAAACTGTTCCTGAAGGAAACCATCATTCCGTCCGGCGCCAACCGGGGCGTATTCGTCCTGGCGCCTTGCGTGACCTTTATCCTGGCGCTCGTGGCCTGGGCCGTCATTCCCTTCGATGACGGCATGGTTCTGGCCGATATCAATGTCGGTATCCTCTATCTTTTCGCCATTTCGTCACTCGGCGTTTACGGCGTCCTGATGGCGGGTTGGGCGTCCAACTCCATGTACGCGTTCTTAGGCGCCCTGCGCTCGGCGGCACAGATGGTGTCCTATGAAGTGGCCATGGGCTTCGTCATCATCACTGTCCTGA
>CAYFMQ010000024.1:0-26377 GCA_964344255.1 uncultured Thalassospiraceae bacterium | reverse complement strand
TGTTCAGCTGGTACTGGCTGCCGCTGTTCCCCATGTTCGTCATCTTTTTCATCTCGACGCTGGCCGAAACCAACCGGCATCCCTTCGACCTGCCGGAAGCGGAGGCCGAACTGGTCGCTGGCTACAACGTTGAATATTCGGCCATGACGTTCGCGCTGTTCTTCCTGGGCGAATACGCCAACATGATCCTGATGTCGGCCATGACCTCGATCCTGTTCCTGGGCGGATGGCTGCCGTTGTTCGATTTTGCGCCGTTTACCTGGATTCCGGGACCGATCTGGCTGGCGCTTAAAATTGCATTCTGTTTGTTTGTTTTCATCTGGGTACGCGCCACGTTCCCGCGTTACCGCTACGACCAGCTGATGCGGCTGGGCTGGAAAGTCTTCCTGCCCATTTCACTGGCCGCTGTCGCCGTCGTCGGCGGTGTCCTGGTCACATTTGACCTGGCGCCGGGCATGGCAGGATAGGGGAAGGGTAAGGAGGCGAGATCATGAGTTTCATCGACCGCGGACTTCGCGCCGTTCTTCTGAAAGAACTGGTCACTGGCATGGCGCTGACCCTGCGTTATTTCTTCCGTCCGAAGGTAACGATCAACTATCCTTATGAAAAAGGGCCCTTGAGTCCCCGCTTCCGGGGTGAACATGCGCTTCGCCGCTATCCCAACGGTGAAGAGCGCTGCATCGCGTGTAAACTGTGCGAGGCGATCTGTCCGGCCCAGGCCATCACCATCGAGGCGGAACCCCGCGAGGACGGCAGCCGCCGCACCACCCGCTACGACATCGACATGGTGAAATGCATCTACTGCGGCTACTGCCAGGAGGCCTGCCCGGTGGACGCCATCGTCGAGGGACCGAACTTTGAATTCGCCACGGAAACCCGTGAAGAGCTTCTGTATGACAAGGAAAAGCTGCTTGCCAACGGTGATCGTTGGGAAACGGAACTCGGACAACGGATTTCCATGGATGCGCCTTACCGGTAGGACTGAGAGGGCGCAAACGGTATGAACGGAATAGATGAGGAGCAACGGGAAGGCATGAAGCAGACCGCTGCCATGATGAGGAATAAGTTAAACGGAGGTATCCGGACATGATCCAGGCCTTCGCGTTCTACATGTTTGCCTGCATCGCCGTCGCCTCGGCCGTGATGGTGATTTCCGCACGCAACCCGGTCCATTCCGTCCTGTTCCTGATCCTGGCGTTCTTCAACTCAGCCGGGCTGTTCGTGCTGCTGGGCGCTGAATTCCTGGCGATGATCCTCGTCGTCGTCTATGTGGGCGCCGTCGCCGTTCTGTTCATGTTCGTCGTCATGATGCTGGACATCAATTTCGTCGAACTGAGGCAGGGCTTCCTGCAATACCTGCCGATCGGCGCACTCATCGGGCTGATCCTGCTGGTCGAATTGCTGACGGTCATGGGCGGCTGGGTCTTCGCTGACGATGTCAGTCACGCCCTCGGCTATCCGACGCCGGCGGCGGACGCCATGACCAATACCCATGCACTGGGCAATATCCTCTATACGGATTACCTGTATCTGTTCGAGGCCGCCGGCATGGTGCTGCTTGTCGCCATGATCGGCGCCATCGTGCTGACGCACCGCAAGCGCCCGGATGTCCAGAAACAGGTTATCGCCGATCAATTGGCGCGGCGTCCCGAAGACACCATCGAAGTCCGCACCGTCGAACCAGGAAAGGGTATCTGATGCTGGAAATCGGTCTTGCCCATTACCTGACAGTCGCCGCCATCCTGTTCTCGCTTGGCATCTTCGGGATTTTCCTGAACCGTAAGAACGTCATCGTCATCCTGATGTCCATCGAATTGATGCTGCTGGCCGTCAACATCAACCTGGTGGCTTTTTCCGCCAGTCTGAACGACCTGGTCGGACAGGTGTTCGCCATATTCGTATTGACCGTCGCCGCAGCGGAAGCCGCCGTCGGTCTGGCCATTCTCGTCGTCTACTTCCGCAACCGTGGTTCCATCGCGGTTGAAGACATCAACATGATGAAAGGGTGAGCGAAGACATGATTACATCCGTCGTTTTCCTCCCCCTGCTTGGCGCCATTATCGCCGGTATCCTGGCCTTTGTCCGTCACGGCAAGGACGAAGCGGCCGCGCACCGCATCGATCAGATTTCACAGTGGGTAACCTGTGGTGGGCTGCTGCTCTCCATGCTCGCCGCCATTGTCGTCTTCAACGACGTTGCGCTGAACGGCAACGCCCGGACGGTCGAGCTGTTCACCTGGATCAGCTCCGGCGCGTTCGAGGTTTCCTGGGCGCTTAAGGTGGACACCCTGACCGCCGTGATGATGATCGTGGTTACCGTGGTTTCCGCCATGGTGCATGTCTATTCCATCGGCTACATGCATCATGACCGCCATGTGCCGCGCTTCATGGCTTATCTCAGCCTGTTTACCTTCTTCATGCTGATGCTGATCACCGCGGACAACCTGATCCAGATGTTCTTCGGTTGGGAAGGGGTTGGCCTTGCGTCCTACCTGCTGATCGGGTTCTGGTACGACCGCCCGACGGCCAATGCCGCCGCCATCAAGGCCTTCGTCGTCAACCGGGTCGGCGATTTCGGCTTTGCGCTCGGTATTTTCGCCGTGTTCATGATCTTCGATACCATTCACCTGGATACGATCTTCACGTCTGCCGCAGCACGGGCGGATGACACCATCGTCATATTCGGCGGCGAGTTCCACGCCCTGACCGTCGCCTGCCTGCTTTTGTTCGTCGGCGCCATGGGTAAATCGGCGCAACTGGGTCTGCATACCTGGCTGCCGGACGCCATGGAAGGCCCGACGCCGGTCTCGGCCCTGATCCACGCCGCCACCATGGTGACGGCAGGCATCTTCATGGTCGCGCGCCTGTCGCCGATTTTTGAGTATTCCGATATCGCGCTGAACGTGGTCACCATTGTCGGCGCGTCGACTGCGATCTTCGCCGCCACCGTGGCGTGTACGCAAAACGACATCAAACGTGTGATCGCCTATTCAACCTGCTCGCAACTGGGCTACATGTTTTTCGCCTGCGGCGTTTCGGCTTATTCGGCAGGCATTTTCCACCTGATGACACACGCCTTCTTCAAGGCGTTGCTGTTCCTGGGCGCCGGTTCCGTGATTCACGCCATGTCGGATGAGCAGGACATGCGCAAAATGGGCGGCATCTGGAAGCTGATTCCGGTGACCTATGCGCTCATGTGGATCGGCAACCTGGCGCTGGCGGGCATTCCGCCGTTCGCCGGTTACTTCTCCAAGGATATTGTGCTTGAAGCCGCTTGGGCGGCGCATACGGGGGTCGGTCAGTACGCCTTCTGGCTCGGTATCCTGGCGGCCTTCCTGACGGCGTTTTATTCGTGGCGCCTGCTGTTCATGACCTTCCACGGCGCTCCACGCGCCGATGAACGGGTCATGGCCCATGTCCACGAGAGCCCCAAGGTTATGATCATTCCGTTGTTTGTGCTGGCGACGGGTGCGGTGCTGGCAGGACTGGTCGGTTTCTCCAGCTTCGTCGGCGAGGCGGCCGTGGAATTCTGGGGTAACGCCATCCTGGTTCTGGATAGCCACCCGGCGCTCGAGAACGCGCACCATGTTCCGGCCTGGGTCAAGTATATGCCGCTGGTGGTCGGGATTTTGGGTATATCGCTTGCCTATTTCCTCTATATCAAGCGTACGGACCTGCCGGCCAAGCTGGCGGCGAATTTCAAGGGGCTCTACCTGTTCTCGTTCAACAAGTGGTACTTCGACGAGCTCTATGACCGCATATTTGTCCGCCCGGCCTTCTACCTGGGACGCAACCTGTGGAAAGTGGGCGACGGCTCCCTGATCGACGGCATCGGACCAGACGGGGTTTCCGCCGCCGTCAAGCACCTGGCGAAGCGGGTTGCAGCACTGCAGACGGGCTATCTCTATCATTACGCCTTTGCCATGTTGGCCGGTATCGTCGTGCTGATCTCCTGGTACCTATTTACGAATGTGGGATGACGTTTCATGAGTGAATTTCCGATCCTGTCGCTCCTGGTTCTGATCCCGCTTATCGGGGCAGGGTTCATATTACTGATCCGCGGCGATGAAGAGGTCGTCCAGCGAAACGCCCGCAATGTCGCCCTCGTTACCTCGATGACGGCCTTCCTGCTGTCGCTGATGCTGTGGGGTAAGTTCGACCAGACGACACCGGCCTTCCAGTTCGTCGAGAAGTACGAATGGATGCCGGCATTCGGCATTTCCTATCATTTGGGTGTCGACGGCATCTCCGTGCTGTTCGTGCTGCTGACCACGTTGCTTACACCACTCTGCATCCTGGCGAGTTGGACCACGATCAAGGACCGCGTCAAGGAATACATGATCTCCTTCCTGGTTCTGGAGACCATGATGGTCGGCATGTTCTGCGCGCTGGACATGGTAATCTTCTACATCTTCTTTGAAGCCGTGCTGATCCCGATGTTCCTGATCATTGGCGTGTGGGGCGGGGCGCGCCGCGTTTATGCCGCCTTCAAGCTGTTCCTTTATACGCTTCTGAGCACCGTTTTCATGCTGGTCGCCCTGATCGCCATGTATTTCGATGCCGGTACGACCAATATCGTCGATCTGCTGAACCACTCATTCCCGGCCACCATGCAGCCCTGGCTGTGGCTGGCCTTCTTCGCCAGCTTCGCCGTCAAGGTTCCCATGTGGCCGGTGCACACCTGGCTGCCGGATGCGCACGTTGAGGCGCCGACGGCGGGCTCCGTGATCCTTGCCGGCGTGCTGTTAAAATTCGGCGGCTATGGGTTTCTTCGCTTCTCGCTGCCCATGTTCCCGCTGGCTTCGGCCGATTTCACGCCTTTCATCTACGCGCTCAGCATTATCGCCGTGGTCTATACCTCGCTGGTGGCGCTGGCCCAGGAAGACATGAAAAAGCTGATCGCCTATTCTTCCATCGCGCACATGGGCTTCGTGACCGTCGGCACCTTCACCCTGACGGTGCAGGGCATCGAGGGCGCGATTTACCAGATGTTGAGCCACGGCGTCGTTTCCGCCGCGCTCTTCCTTGTCGTCGGCGTGGTTTATGACAGGATCCATTCTCGCGAGATCGACGTTTACGGCGGCCTGGTCGAACGCATGCCGATCTATGCGCTGATGTTCATGTTGTTCATGCTGGCCTCCGTGGGACTGCCGGGCACGGGCGGGTTTGTCGGCGAGGTTCTGGTGCTGCTGGGCGCTTTCCAGGTCAACACCTGGGTTGCAGCCTTCTGCGCCCTGGGCGTAATCCTGGGCGCAGCCTACATGCTGTATCTCTACCGCCGCATCATCTTCGGCAAGCTGACCAAGGAAAACCTGATGACGATTACCGACATGAACCCACGCGAGGTTCTGGTTTTCGCTCCGCTCGCCATCATCACGATTTGGATGGGTATCTATCCGCCCGCTTTTCTGGACTTCATGCATGTATCCGTTCAGAACCTGATTGATCACGTCGAGGCCGCCCGCGCCGCCGCTGAAACCGTTACGACGGCCATGCAGTAAGATTGGAACAAGAGTTTGACCATGCCGATAACTGACTTTCCAAACCTGATCCCGGCCCTGCCAGAGATTTTCCTGGCATGCGCCGCCATGGCGTTGTTGATGGTTGGTGTGTTCCAGAAGGCCGACGGACCGGAAGACGCTGAACGCGTCAACCGTCAGGTCTGGATGCTGAGTATCCTGTCGCTGGCCCTGACCGGCGTACTGGTGCTGACGGTCTCGGGCGGAAAGATGCTGACCTTCGGCGAACTGTTCATCACCGACGATTTCGCCATTTTCGCCAAGATCCTGATCCTGCTGGCCGGTGCGCTGACCTTGTTCATCTCTCGCGAATACCTGGAACTGCACGGCATGGCGCGTTTCGAGTTCTCCATCCTGGTATCTCTCGCCAGCCTAGGCATGCTGATGATGGTTTCCGCCAACGACCTGATATCGCTCTACATCGGCCTGGAACTGCAAAGTCTCTCGCTCTACGTCATTGCAGCCTTCCATCGCGATGACCAGCGTTCGACGGAAGCGGGGCTCAAGTATTTCGTGCTCGGCGCTCTTGCCTCAGGCATGCTGCTCTACGGCAGTTCTCTCGTTTACGGATTTTCCGGCACGACGAACTTCGGCGTCCTAGCCGAAACGCTGACCCACAGCGGCGAGCACGGTCCCTCATTGGGCCTGATCTTCGGTATTGTCTTCATTCTTGCCGGCCTCGCCTTCAAGGTTTCGGCGGTGCCCTTCCACATGTGGACGCCGGATGTCTATGAAGGCGCGCCGACGCCGGTCACCGCGTTCTTCGCCGTTGCGCCCAAGATCGCCGCCATCATGTTGTTCCTGAGGGTCATGATGGATCCCTTCGGCGACATGGTCGCCCAATGGCAGCAAATCGTGATCTTCGTTTCCATCGCCTCGATGGTGCTGGGCGCATTCGCCGCCATCAACCAGACCAATATCAAGCGACTGATGGCGTATTCCTCCATCGGCCATGTAGGCTACGCGCTGATCGGCCTCGCCGTGGGCGACGAGGTCGGCGTGCAGGGCGTCCTGGTCTATATGGGCATCTACCTGTTCATGAACATCGGCACCTTCGCCTGCATCTTGTGCATGCGCCGAGGCGACCGCATGGTCGAGGGAATTTCCGATCTCGCCGGCCTGTCGAAAAGCAAGCCGTTACTGGCCATGGTGTTGACCATTTTCATGTTCTCCATGGCCGGGATCCCGCCCTTGGCCGGATTCTTCGGCAAGCTCTATATCTTCCTGGCCGCTGTCTCGGCCGAGCTTTACACGCTGGCGGTCATCGGCGTCCTGAGCAGCGTTGTCGGCGCTTTCTATTATCTGCGGATTATCAAGGTCATGTACTTTGACGAACCGGCGGACAGTTTCGACAGGCCCATCTCGCTTCCCATCACCATCGTGCTGGCTCTCAGCGCGTTCCTGATGGTCTTCTTCATTCTCTACCCTGCGCCGTTGCTTGATGCTGCGAGCGTTGCGGCGGCGGCACTGATTGGCGGCTGATGAGCGCAATTCCGGATTTACCCGGGGTCTATAACCTTATCACCCTCGACGAGACCTCAAGTACCAACGACGAGGCCAAGCGCCTTGCTGCCGAAGGCGAAGAGACCTGCCCCGACGGCACGCTCATCTGGGCCAAGGCGCAGACCGCAGCTCGCGGAAGGCGGGGCAGGGCATGGGAATCCCTGGAGGGCAACCTGTTTCTGTCGCTGGTGCTCAGACCCGACGTTCCGGCCCTGGAAGCCACACAGTTGGGTTACGTTGCTGCCTTGGCTGTTTATGATTCCATCGGTCAGTTATGCCCGGCTGGTTACGAGGCCCATTGCAAGTGGCCCAACGATGTGCTGCTCAACGGCAAGAAGGTATCCGGAATCCTGCTGGAGGCATCCGGCGACGGCGCCGGCAATCTCGATTGGCTGGTTCTCGGTCTGGGCGTCAACGTGGCCGGGCATCCGGAAGATGTGGAATTTCCGGCGACTTCATTACATGCCGAGGGGGCGCCTCATATCACACGTGAGGAATTTCTCACCGCATTCGCCCGGAATTTCATGCTCTGGACCCGGTCCTGGATGGAAGACGGCTTCGCCAAAATCCGGGAAAATTGGCTGTGGCGGGCCAAGGGGGTGAACGAAGCCATCGACGTACGGCTGGAAAATGAGGTTTTATCGGGTATCTTTGTCGGTATCGACGAAACCGGCGCCCTGTTGTTGCGCCAGGACGGGGATAGCGGCTCTGAAGTCAGGGCAATGACGGTCGGCGATGTGTTCTTTCCCGGCCTGACCCACTAGCCCCAAACGGATGTAAACGATGCTTCTTGCCATCAACGCCAATAATACGAACGTCAAATTCGCCGTTTATGACGGTGACAAGGTGATCGGTCAGTGGCGCATCGCCACCGACCCCGCCCGGACAGCCGACGAGTACGCCGTCTGGCTGACCCATCTGATGACGCTTAAAAACCTCACACCCGGCGATATATCGGATTGCGTCGTCGCCATCGTCGTGCCTCAGGCATTGTATGAAATCAAGGTGCTGTGCCGCACCTATTTCAACTGCGATCCCTGGGTAATCGGCGAGGGCGGAACGGATCTCGGCATCGAGGTTCTCATCGACCGCCCTGAGGAAGCCGGCGCCGACAGGCTGGTCAACGCCGTTGCCGGTCACGCGCTTTACGGCGGACCGCTAATCGTTGTCGATTTCGGCACGGGAACTACCTTTGATATCGTCGATAAACAGGGTAGCTATATCGGCGGCATCATTGCGCCGGGGATCAACCTGAGTGTCGAGGCACTGCATGTGGCGGCGGCAAAGCTGCCCCGCATCGCCGTGGAACGGCCGGACAACGTGATCGGCAAGGGCACTGTCGAGGCCATGAAATCAGGCGTCTATTGGGGCTATGTCGGGCTCATCGAAGGCCTGATCAAGCGTATCCGGGACGAACATGGCCGGCAGGACATGAAGGTCCTCGTCACCGGCGGCCTGGCGCCGCTGTTTGCCGGTGCAACGGAAATCTTCGATGAGGTCGATCCGGACCTGACCATGAAAGGTCTTTTGATCATCCACCAGCGCAATACGGCATCGGACGCTTCGTGACAAAAGACATCAAAAACGATCTCCTGTTTCTTCCCCTCGGCGGCGCCGGCGAGATCGGCATGAACCTGAATTTGTACGGTTACGGCCAGCCGGAAAAAGCCGAGTGGATCATGGTCGATCTGGGCGTTACGTTCGCTGATCCTTCCATGCCGGCAGTTGACGTCATCCTGCCGGATCCGGAATTCATCGTCGAGCATGCCGATGACCTGATCGCCATCGTGCTTACGCACGCGCACGAAGATCACTTGGGCGCTGTTCAGTACCTCTGGCCGCAACTCAAATGCCCGGTCTACGCCACGCCTTTTACCGCTGCCGTTTTGAGCCGGAAACTGGCCGAGGTGCCTTGGAGGGATGAGATCGAGATTAACATCGTCGACCTTGGGTCAAGTTTTTCCCTGGGGCCGTTCGATCTGGAGCTGATCACGCTTACCCATTCCATTCCCGAACCCAATGCTATCGCCATCCGGACACCGGATCACGGCGTCGTTCTGCATACCGGTGACTGGAAGTTCGATCCGGATCCCGTCGTCGGCGATGTGCCTGATTCAGAGCGTCTGCGCGAACTGGGCGATGACGGCATCCTCGCCATGATCTGCGATTCAACCAATGTTTTCTCCCCCGGCGATTCCGGCTCGGAAGGCGATCTACGTGAATCGCTTTCCAGGATAATCGGCGGCTGCCAGAACCGGGTCGCCGTCGCTTGTTTCGCCTCCAACATCGCGCGATTGCAGACCATCGCCGAAGCCGCCCGCGACAACGGACGCGACGTCATCCTGTCGGGGCGTTCCTTGCAACGCATGGTCGGCGCCGCCAAGGAAACGGGCTATCTGTCGGAAGACTTGGCGTTCCTGACGGAAGACGACGCCGGCTATATCCCGAAGGACAAGAGCCTGATCATCTGCACCGGATCGCAAGGCGAGCCGAGGGCGGCATTGTGGCGGATCGCCAACGAGGACCATCCCCGCGTTTCACTCGATTCCGGCGACACGGTTATCTTTTCGTCACGCGTCATACCCGGAAACGAGGTTTCCATCTCCCGTCTTCAGAACCAGTTGGCGTCGAGGAACATTCATATCATCACCTGGAAGGACGACTTCGTGCATGTCTCAGGCCATCCGGCGCGGGACGAACTGGTCGAGATGTATCAACTGGCACGACCCAGAATCGCCATCCCGGTTCACGGTGAAACCCGCCACATGATCGAACACGCCAGCCTTGCCCGTGACTGCCAGGTGCCGGAAACCATCGTTATGGAAAACGGCGCCATGGTGCGCATCGCCGAAGGACGAACGGAGATTGTCCAGCATGTTCCTTCTGGCCGGCTGGCCCTGGAAGGTAACCGATTGGTTTCCCTCGACGGCGAACTGGTGCGTAAAAGGCGGCAGGCGCTCTATAACGGCTTCATCGTCGCCACCGTCATCATGGATGAAGCAGGTGAACTGGTGGATGAACCGCAAATTTCCGCCATCGGGCTGCTGGAGCTTGGTGAAACAGACCTGGAAGACGCGGCCCACGACGCCATCATTGACGCCGTCGAAAACATGTCGAAAAGGACAGCACGGGATGACGACGCAGCGGCGGAAGAAATCAGGATCAATCTGCGCCGCGCCTTCAGATCAATGCTGGACAAAAACCCTATAACGCATATTCATTTGGTGCGGGTTGAATAAACGAAGACAGGATGAATTCTCATGATTGGACGCTTGAACCACGTCGCCATCGCCGTACCGGACCTGGAGGCCGCCACTGCCACCTACCGTGACACCCTGGGTGCTTCTGTTTCAGCCCCCGTGGATGAGCCCGACCACGGCGTGACGGTCGTCTTTGTCGAACTGCCAAACACGAAGATCGAACTGCTGCATCCCCTGGGCGATAGTTCGCCCATCGCCGGTTTCCTGGAAAAGAACCCGTCCGGCGGCATGCATCATGTGTGCTACGAGGTCGACGATATCCTGGCTTCCCGTGACAAGCTGGTGGAGCAGGGGGCCCGCATCCTGGGTGATGGCGAGCCCAAAACGGGCGCACACGGCAAGCCGGTGTTGTTCCTGCATCCAAAGGACATGTGCGGCACGTTGGTGGAACTGGAACAGGCTTAAAGGACGTCTCTCATGTCAACGACAAGCGCATTCGCCACGTACATCATTATCTGGTGGCTGGTTCTGTTCATGGTCCTGCCGTTCGGCGCAAAGGCCAAGATCGAACGGGAAGGCATCGAAGAAGGCCATGATTCCGGCGCACCGGCCAAACCGATGATGCTTAAGAAAATCTTGGTGACGACGCTGATCTCGCTCGTCGCCTTCGGCCTTTTCTATTTCGCCTACGAAGGCGGTTACATCAACCTGCGGCCGGAATAAGATTTCTAGATCGGGTCACGTTTACATGGATGCGCAGACGCATCCATGTAAACGTGTTCCACCGATCTGAGTCTTTATATATCGATCAGATTCACATGTTTTGACGGATCACAAAGTGATTCCGTCTAAACATGATCTGATCTACCTGGTAATGGCCTTCTCGAAGGCGTCGATCATCATGTCCGCGTGGTGGCGCTTGAACACCATGGGCGGGCGGACTTTCAGGATGTTTTCGGCAATACCGTCACTACCGACGAGGAAGCCGTTTTCCCGCAAGTGGTTCTGGATACGGGCGCGTTCCGCAGCGTCCGGAGTCATGGCGTCCGGGTCACTCACCACATCGACGCCCAAGAACAGGCCCTTGCCGCGGATATCGCCGATATTTGATTTCCCACGGGCGACATCCTGCATGCCTTTTTTGAAGTAAGCGCCGGTATCGCGGGCGTTTTCCATCAGGCCTTCGTTCTCGATGACATCCATCACCGCCATGGCGGCGGCGCAGGCGACTGGGTTGCCGCCGAATGTGGAGAAGAACTCGTTCTTGCGGGTGAATTCCTCAAGAATGTCAAAGGTGGTAACGCAAACACCGATGGCGATGCCGTTGGCGATGGGCTTTCCAAGCGTCACGAAATCGGGAACGATCCCGTAATTTTCGAAACCCCACATGTGTTCGCCGCTGCGTCCGAAGCCGAATTGCACCTCGTCGCCGATGATCATACCACCGGCGGCTTTCGTGCGTTCAGCAACCCCATCCACGTAACCTGACGGAACGTCGAGGATTCCCATGGTGGAGAAGGCCGCATCGACCATGAACGCACCGACGGGGTGGCCGGCTTCCGCAAGAGTTGCGATGGCCCTGTCGGCATCGGCTGCGTACTTGGCGCCGGCTTCCGGGTCGTCAGCGCCATAGGGTCCGCGCACGGTATCCGGACTGACCACGGTTTCGATGTCCGGGCGTGTAAAGGCGACATGCGGTTCTTTATTCGGAATATGGCCCATGTGCCATTCGGCCGAGGGGGAGAGGGCGTAAATCTCGTTGGTGATGCCGTGATAGGCGCCATCGACGATCAGAGAGCCGTCCTGGCCGGTACACAGCTTCGCCATCCTGAGTGCGATATCATTCGCTTCCGATCCGGAGTTAACAAACATGCAGGCGTTCAGGTCACCCGGCATCGAAGCACCCAGTCGTTCAGCGTATTCGACAACGCTTTTGAAAATGTAGCGGGTGTTGGTGTTCAGCGCCGCAGCTTGGCGTGCGACTGTCTTGACCACGTGCGGGTGGCAATGCCCCACATGCGGAACGTTGTTATAGCAGTCCAGATACTTACGCCCATCGATATCGTAGAGCCACACCCCGTCGCCCCGGACCGTGTGAAGCGGGTTTTCATACGTGATCGACAACTCCGTACCCAGTACGTTACTGCGGCGTGCGAGCAGGTCGTCTGTCTGGTTTTTGTTTGTTCCGACGGATAGGGGCGCCGGCGGGCAGTATTCCGGGAAACGGCAGGCATCGCGAACCGTATCCCGCAGTTTGTCGCGCCCTGCGTTCTGCAGGGATTCCAGGGGCTCCATATAAAGCTCGGCATAGTCGAAATCGCCTTCGGAAACGACCCCGTTTAAAGTCCGGGTTTCCCCGATCAGCAGGCCGAGAACGTAACGGGCCATGATCAGGTCGTAGAGAACGTCGATTTCCTCGCTTTGCAGGGCATACACGCTGTCATAACCACAGACGAGGGCGGCAACGTCCTCAATCAGGTTCTTGTCGCCCCGCGCGACCTCGGCGGCGGCGACCGCGACATCCTGGATAACAGGCCCGTGCAGCATATCGCCGAAATCGATCAGGCCCGTCATGCGAGACGGATTTTCGGAATCGACCAGAACATTCGTCAGGTTTGTGTCGTGATGAATGATTTGGGAACGCATGTTGGCGAGCGGGGGCAAAACGTCACTGATATACGAATCGATAAAGTCCTCGATCATCTTGCGCAGGGACGAATCCTTGATGTGCGGCGCATATTGGCGGAACTGCCCGATATGTCGGACATCCCAGAAAAGGTGGTGTCCCGCGTCATGGTGATAGAATCCCTGAAGACCGTTGGTCGCTTCTGCTGCCTGAACGCCGACGGCATGAAATACATCCTTTGTCAGGGGGGCTTCATCCAACGTGATGCCGTCCAGCAGGGAAACCATGTGAACAAGGTGTTCCTCGCCCGTCGAGCACTTGATACCGGCGAAGGGACGACCGTCGAGCAGGGGCTTTACCCGGGGAACGGGCAGGGTGGGGGCGTACGCTGCCAGATGTGACAGACTCTTGGTCTGGAAATCGATGGCGTCCGGAACCTCCCGTGCGTTGGATATTTTCAGAACGTATCCGTCATGGTCGCCGGGATTGTCGGGTGTGATCTTGAAATTCTGGTCCCGCTCTCCCCACAGGGGACTCAAGGTTCCGGAAACACCGAAATGCTTTTTTGATATTTCCAGGGCTTCATCCTGAGAAAGCGCGGGCGGGTGGGCTCCGACAAATTTCAGCGCGGAATTCGAGGTCATCTGCAGATTCCAGTTTTTCGGTAAATAGTAATAAATATAGATATTTGGCGATCATAGGACTGGTATTATCAGCTTTCCATATCCCCGTTGGAATACCTTCTTCATAGGATCAAAAAAAGCCATGCCGACGATCAAACGGCATGGCTTTTCAGAATAAAGGTTCAAATTTACCTAACGCATGTGTAAGGGCACGAACTTGCGCTTCGTCTGGCCCAGGTACAACTGACGGGGACGGCCGATCTTCTGGGTCGGATCCTCGATCATCTCGTTCCACTGGGCGACCCAGCCGACCGTCCTGGCGACGGCGAACAGGACCGTAAACATGCTGGTCGGAATGCCGATAGCGCGGAAAATGATGCCGGAATAGAAATCGACATTGGGATAGAGCTTCTTCTCGATGAAATACTCATCCTCAAGCGCGATACGCTCCAGCTCCATGGCAATATCGAGCAAGGGTTCATCGTCGATTCCTAAGGAATCCAGGACCTCATGACAGGTCTTGCGCATGACCTGGGCGCGGGGATCGAAGTTCTTGTAGACCCGGTGGCCGAAACCCATTAGACGGAAGGGATCGTCCTTGTTTTTCGCCTTCTCGATGAATTCGGGAATGCGGTCTTTCGATCCGATTTCTTCCAGCATGTTCAGGACCGCCTCGTTGGCGCCGCCGTGGGCCGGTCCCCACAGGGACGCAATGCCGGCGGAAATACAGGCAAACGGATTGGCGCCGGATGAGCCGGCCAGGCGCACCGTGGACGTCGATGCATTCTGTTCATGGTCCGCATGCAGGATCAGGATACGGTCCATGGCGCGAGCCACGACCGGATTGACGCGGTATGTCTCGCACGGCGTCGAGAACATCATGTAGAGGAAGTTTTCCGCATACCGCAGATCATTACGGGGATAGACGAAGGGTTGGCCGATGGCGAATTTGTAGGCCATGGCGGCAATTGTCGGCATCTTGGCGATCAGGCGATAGGAAGCGACAAGGCGGTGCTTGGGATCGGTGATATCCGTGCTGTCGTGATAGAACGCGGACAGCGCGCCAACAACCCCGCACATCACGGCCATGGGGTGGGCGTCGCGTCGGAAACCGCGGAAGAAGTAGTTGATCTGCTCATGCATCATGGTGTGATAGGTGATGTCGTTTTCAAACTTGCGTTTTTGTTCCGCATTGGGAAGCTCACCATAAAGCAGCAGGTAACAGGTTTCCGGGAAATCGGACTGTTCGGCCAATTCCTCGATGGGCAGGCCACGGTAGAGGAGGATGCCGTTGTCGCCGTCAATGTAGGTTATCTTGGATTCACAGCTGCCTGTGGAGGTAAAGCCCGGATCATAGGTAAAGCAATCCGTTTCCGCATAAAGTCTGCGCACATCGATCACATCGGGACCGGTCGTACCGTGCAGAACGGGTAACTCATAGGACTTCCCGGACCGGTTATCGGTCAGGGTAAAGGTGTCGTCTTTTGCTTTATCTTTTTCAGCCATTTTTTATGCCTCCTCGTCCTTAAGCGCAGGGATACGGATTGGTTGTTTTAATTAGACCCGAGGGCGTCATCCAGCCGACCAAGGGTTTCATCTTTGCCGAGCAACGCCATAACCTCGAAGATCGGCGGCGAAACGGTAGAACCGGACAAGGCCGCCCGAAGCGGTTGGGCGATCTTGCCCAATTTGATGGGCGGATCACCGGCATCGGCATACGCGCGTATATGTGTTTCGAGTATATCCGATTTCCACTCGGTCATCTGAGAAAAATCATCGCGAATTTTCTGTAAATGAGCCAATCCTTCTTCATCGAGCAACCCCTTCGCCTTATCGGTATAGGACAAGGGTCTTTCAAGCACATAAAACAATGAAGAATCAGCAAGTTCAACGATGTTCTTCGCCCTTTCCTTTAATCCCGGCATGGCCTCTGACAACAGGGAAATTTGCTCCGATGACAGGGATTTCCCGAGTTTTTGCTCCATGAACGGCTGGATGGCCTGAACAAGGTGGTCGGAACCGGATGCACGGATATATTGCCCGTTCAGGTGGGTAAGCTTGGCGAAATCGAACCGGGCCGGGGATTTCCCGACATTTTCCAGAGAAAACCACTCAATGGCCTGTTCGGTGGTGATGAATTCCTCATCGCCATAACCCCAGCCCAGGCGGAGCAGGTAGTTGCGCATGGCCTCGGGCAGGAATCCTTCATCGCGGTAGGCGTCGACGCCCAAGGCGCCGTGGCGTTTGGACATCTTCGCGCCGTCAGGCCCGTGAATCAGCGGAATATGGGCGAATTCCGGGATATCCCAGCCCATGGCCTTGTAAATTTGCGACTGGCGAAAAGCGTTCGTTAAGTGGTCATCGCCCCGGATTACGTGGGTTACACCCATATCGTGGTCATCGACGACCACGGCCAGCATATAGGTCGGCGTACCGTCGCCCCGCATGAGGACCATGTCATCCAGTTGATCGTTGGCGACTTTGACCTCGCCCTGGACCTGGTCCCGGATCACGGTTTCCCCTTCCGTCGGCGCTTTCAGGCGGATCACCGGATCAACGCCTTCGGGAGCTTCCGACGGATCCCTGTCGCGCCAGCGGCCGTCATACCGCCAGGGGCGGCCTTCGGCCTTGGCCTGTTCACGCATTTCCGCAAGTTCTTCCTGGGTGCAGTAGCATTTGTAGGCGTGGCCCTGTTCCAGCATGGCCTCGACCACCTCGCGATGACGCTCAACGCGGGAAAACTGCGACACGGCCTCACCGTCCCAGTCCAGTCCCAGCCAATTCAGGCCGTCAAAGATCGCCTCGACTGCTTCGTCCGTAGAACGCTTGCGGTCCGTATCCTCGATGCGCAGAAGGAATTTGCCGCCATGGTGACGGGCGAACAGCCAGTTATAGAGCGCCGTACGCGCCCCGCCTATGTGCAGAAAACCTGTGGGAGAGGGGGCAAATCGGGTTACAACAGTCATGGTTATCCGGATCAGTTATTCTAGGTGGGCCGAGAGCGGGCAAACAACTAGCATATTTCCCCGGTAAATCCAGCACCGAGAGGGGCATTCAGGGTGTCAGAGCACGATAACCGTTTGATTTATCAGAAAAACACGGCAACCAAACCGGTGTTTCTTGCTCTTACACGCCTTGTCCAGATACTTGCGGGCCCCTTTATCGACGACTTGAACCGCCAGATCCTGTGGATCCCCGTCTTCATCGGCTTCGGGATCGGGATTTACTTCTCTTTGCCGGAAGAGCCGTCGCTTTATATCGGCATCGTTGGTTCTACCGTGTTTTTGCCCTCAATCCTCCTATTTCGCCGGAAGACGGGCCTGTTTCAGCTCTCCATCCTCCTGTTCGCCGTGTTTCTCGGCCATCTCGCCGCCCAGATCAGAACCCTCGACGTCGATCATGTGGTTCTTGCCAAAGAGACCGGACCGACCAGGGTCATCGGCAAGGTTGTCCGGGTGGAGCCTAAAACAAATGGTGTCCGTCTGCTCCTCGAGTCGGTAATGGTGCGGGGGCTTGAGCCCTTTGATACGCCCGAAACCGTCAGGATCACCGCCCGGATGGACCGGCAAGACCGGATTGTTCCCGGCGACTGGGTGACGCTGCGCGCGGTCTTGCGACCGCCGTCTCCGCCCGTATCACCGGGGGCCTTTGATTTCCAGCGTTACGCCTTTTTCCACGGGATCGGCGCCACCGGGTATGCCTTCGGCCCGCCGGAGATCAAACGGAAATGGAACGAAGATAATGCTTCGGAAAGACTAGCGACCTGGCTCGGACGATTCCGGTTATCCATCGGTGAGAGGGTCAGGGACACTCTGCCGGGCGAAACCGGGGCCCTGGCAGCGGCCCTGATAACGGGTGAAAGGCTGGCGATACCGGAAGACACGGTTACGGCCATGCGCCACGCGGGCCTTGCCCATCTGCTGGCCATTTCCGGGTTGCATATCGGCCTGGTGGCCGGACTGGTGTTCTTTGTTATCCGTGCGGGGTTGGCGTTGATCCCCGCGCTGGCGTTGCGTTACCCCATCAAGACTTGGGCGGCATTGGCGGCGCTGGCGGCAGCCTTTTTCTATACGCTGCTCGCTGGCGCAACCATCCCCACCATGCGGTCCTTCCTGATGATGGCGCTGATCCTGGGCGCCGTCATGCTCGGCAGGCGGGCCATTTCCATGCGCTCCGTCGCCCTGGCGGCGACAATCGTCTTGCTGTTCCTGCCTGAATCACTGCTCGGCCCCAGCTTTCAGCTTTCCTTTGCCGCCGTTGTCGCGCTTGTCGCCGTTTACGAATGGATTTCCCTACGGCTTCCCGCCTTCTGGCGGAAAGGGGCATGGCATCAACGTCTTTTCAGGTATCTGGGCGGCGTCCTGCTCTCAACCCTGGTCGCCGGGCTGGCGACGGCGCCCTTTGCCGCCTACCATTTCCACCATCTTGCAAGTTACGGCCTGGTTGCGAACATCGTCGCCATTCCCCTGACGGGCCTCATCATTATGCCGGCCGCCTTGCTGGCTATGGCCCTGATGCCTTTCGGGCTTGAACATATAGCGCTCTATTTCATGGGGATTGGTGTTGAAAACCTCATTTTAACGGCGCACACCGTCGCAACCTTGCCCGGCAACCTGCAGACCTTCCCCGCCATGCCACTCGCAGCCCTCGTCATGATCGCACTTGGCGGGCCCTGGCTGTGTCTTTGGCAACGCGAGTGGCGGTATTTTGGGCTGTTCGCGTGCCTAGTCGGGCTCCTCACGATCATGCAAACGGAGCAACCTGTCGTTCTCGCTTCGGAAAACTCCGAGATTTTCGGCCTGAGAACGTCTCACGGGTTCTATCTCGTTGGTCCCGGCACCAACGCCAACCGCTATACGCGCAATGAATGGTTGGAAAGGGCGGGGCATCGACCGGGTAGGGGTTCAGGTGTTAATCCCGCCAATCAGAAAGCCGTCCGTTGCGACCACATGGGGTGCGTGGTGGTCCTTGAAAATGGCAAAAAACTATCCGTGCTGTGGGACGAAGGAGCCCTGTTGGAAGATTGTTGGGAAATGGATGTTGTCATCAGCGCCGTACCGGTCCGCAGGCGATGTGATACGCCGGAACTGGTCATCGACCGGTTCGATCTGTGGCGAAACGGCGCCTATGCGATCTATTCAGAAGAAGACGGAATCAGGGTAGAGAACACGCGGGAAATAAGAGGAAACCGTCCCTGGATACGCTCAGCCACGAATAAACGCAAGCGAAACGCCGGTTCCGAATCCTGAGAACGGCTTTTTCCTCAGTACTGTCGGATAAGGCCGACCAACCGGCCCTGCACCTTGACCTGATCGGGTCCGCAGATGCGGGTTTCGAAATCCTTGTTGGCCGGTTCCAGGGCGATGGAATTGCCCTTGCGGCGAATGCGTTTCAGGGTCACTTCCGTATCGTCGACGAGGGCGACGACAATGGTGCCGTTATCGGCCGTATCGCACCGCCGGATAATCACGGTATCGCCATCCTGGATGCCCGCCTCGATCATGGATTCGCCATCGACTTCGAGGGCGTAATGGTCACCCGAGCCGATCATGGACGGGGGTATATCGACGAAATTGGAATGATCGCGAAGCGCCTCGATGGGCGTACCGGCGGCAATCCGGCCCAAGAGCGGCAATTGCAGGCTCTCGGGATGTCCGGCATCAGGTATATCAGGCTTCCTGTTGAAATCCGCTTCGATGACATTGGGCGAGTTGGTGACGGATACGGACGGTTGGTCTTCCTGAGTTTTGCCGAACTTGGCCGCCATCTGGTTATCTGGCAGCTTGAGAACCTCCAACGCCCGGGCGCGGTGGGGAAGGCGGCGGATGAACCCGCGTTCCTCCAGCCCGGTGATCAGGCGGTGAATACCGGATTTTGACCGCAGCCCAAGGGCCTCTTTCATTTCGTCGAATGACGGGGAAACGCCATCCTCGGAGAGCCGTTTTTCGATAAAGACCAGAAGTTCGTACTGTTTGCGGGTAAGCATGAATCCGTCTTTCCTAAAAAGAACAAAATAGAAACATCCATGTGTTCTACTTTAGTTCTCCTTTGACGTCAACATCTTGTTTTTGTCTTTTACTGCTTCCATTCCAGTCGTTTTACCCTGATCGTCAGGTTGAAGGGCGTCTTCGTCGTCGATCAGGATACGCATGCCGGCGCCGTCCAGGTCCTCGAACTGTCCGGATTTAAGCGACCAGAAAAACGCGCCGAGACCGGCGACGCCCAGAAACAGGGCAACGGGAATCAGGTAGGCGAGGGCTTCCACGTCAGCGGACCTCCCATCGCATGATGCGCAGGCGCAAGGCGTTCAGGGTCACGATGATGGAACTCGTCGACATGGCGATGGCGGCCACCAACGGCGTCGCCAGTCCGATAATGGCGAGCGGTATGGCGACAGCGTTATAGGAGAAGGCGAGGCCGAAGTTTTGCCGCACCAGCCTGTCGGCCAGCCGTGCCGTGCGGATCGTAGCCGGTACCGGCGCCAGGGCATCGCCCTGAAAGATGATATCGGCAGCCGTCTGACTGACATCGGCGGCCGTGGCAGGTGAGATCGAGGCATAGCCCGCCGCCAGCGCCGGCGCATCGTTGAGGCCATCGCCGACCATCAGCACCTTGTGGCCTTCCTTGGTAAGTGCACGGACCCTCTCCACCTTGGCATCCGGCAGGCACTCGGCTTCATAATCCTCAATACCCAGCGAGGAAGCCACATCCCGCACGATTTCCTCCCGATCACCGGAAATCAGCACCGGATGCAAGCCCAGCTTCCTGACGGCGGCAATGACGTCCAGGGCATCCGGGCGCAGGGTATCGGAAAACGTGAACCGGACTGGATCGTCACTGTCCCGCCGCAGCCAGATTTCCGCCCCGATGCGATCCTGTTCCGCCCCTGATCCGGGCTCGATAAATGTATCTTCGACGCCACACCATTCAGCCTTGCCGAGCCGGACTGCGACGCCGTCAACCGTCGCTTCCAAGCCGGAACCGGCAACCTCGCTAACGGCGGTAACATCGGGCAGGCTCAATTCCTCCGCTGCCCTCGCAATGGCGCGTGACAACGGATGACGGGAATGATGGGCGAGGGCGGCGGCTAGCGCCAGATCCTGATCTCGGTATTCGCTTCGGTTCAGGAGTGCAAGATCGCCCCGCGTCAGGGTTCCCGTCTTGTCGAACACCACCGTATCGACGGCGGCAAGCCGCTCCAGGCCGTCGGACGATTTCAATAACACACCGTGCATGAGCAACCGGCCCGAAGCGACGACCTGCACCACGGGAACGGCAAGGGCCAGAGCACAGGGGCAGGTAATGATCAGCACGGCAATGGCCGCCATCAACGAAGCTTCCCATCCTGCGGAAGTGAACGCCATCCACCCCAGGAACGTCAGCCCGGCCAACAGATGCACGGCAGGAGCATAGAGCTTTGCAACCCTGTCTGCGATCCGGACATATTTGGCCCGGCCCTGTTCGGCGGCTTCCATCAGGCGCACGATTTCCGCCAGCAGGGTGCCCTCGCCGGCCGCCGTCACGTTGAGCCTGACGGGCTGTCCCAAATTCAGGGTGCCGGCGAAAACGCGCTCTCCCGCTTCGACCGCCCGGGGCAGGCTTTCGCCTGTCACCAGGGAGGTGTCGATCTCGCTTTCCCCCTGAATGATGTCGCCGTCGACGGGAATGCGTTCGCCCACGGCCACCTGTACGGTCATGCCCGGCCTGATATCGCCGACGGCTAGTTGCCTGAGCGAACCGTCCGCGTCGATCACCTGAGCCACCGTCGCCGTCAGATTGACAAGGTGTTCCGCCGCTGAACGCGCCTTGGACCGGGCCCGGTGATCCAGATAGCGCCCGATCAGCAGGAAAAACAACAAACTGACGGAGGCGTCGAAGTAAGCATGCTCGCCGCCCTGGATGGTCTGGTAGAGGCTCATGACGGAAGCCATCACGACGGCCAGGGATATGGGCACATCCATATTGAGGGAGCGGTTGGAAAGCGCGCCATAGGCGGACCTGAAAAACGGCTGGCCGGCATAGACGATGGCGGGCAGCGCAATCAGGGCGGAAATCCAGTGAAACAGGGTTCTTGTCGCTTCACCCATGCCGTCGAAATGACCGGACCAGACGGAAACCGACAGCAGCATGACGTTGCCGGCGGCAAACCCGGCGACCGCCAGGGCCAGCAACAACTTCTTTTCTTCCCGCGCGCCTGAATCGGTCAACTGACCGGGATCATAGGGCGCCACGGGAAAGCCAAGGCCTTCGACCAGGTCCATGAGCGAACGGCCATCGGTTTCCGCTTCCCGCCATTCCAGGGCCAGGCGGCGGGTGCTCATATTGACACGGGCCCTGACAACGCCCGGCGTTGCATGAAGGTTGCTCTCGATTTTACGGATACAGCCGGCGCAATGGATATTCTCGACCATCAGGTTGAGGCGGCGAATACCGTCCGGCAGGTCAATGGTGAACGGCACCTCCACCGCTTCGGCAGCGGAAGGCAGGGTATCGGCCTTGGCGGTCATCACATTCATTGATCGACGGAAACCTCATGCTGCATAACATAGCGGGCGGCGCCTTCACGACCAGCCTTGATGGTGGCAAACCACCTGCCGGCGAGTGGAAGGGCGACAGAACCTTCATAGAGTCCATCGGAGACCTCTGTCAGGGACAATTCTATCATGTTTTTATCCCCGACGGGACGCGTGAACGCCGTGGAGACATTGAGACCGCTCAAGGGCTGGTCTTGTTCATCCCTGAAATCAATCCTGAACAGGTGGCGCTCGTTGTCGCCTTTTAGGAGCGTAACCCGGCTCGACCAGCCAAGCGCCTGCTGCGCCTCCTGAATGGCGATGGTCTTGTTGTACGCCTTGCCTTCTTCATAGGCGTTTTCCGTGCTCAAGCCCGGCCAGCTGTCCATGGCGAAGTATACGAAGATGCCGTTCACCAGGACGATAACGCCGAAAAACATCAAGATGCCGTAAAGTACCATCCGGCCGGTTATGATCGTGGGCGACCTCATTTATCAGGCCCTCTGAAAATACTGTCATAAACGGCCGTGGCCGTGTTGTTGACCTCCTGCAGCACAAAGCGGATATCTTCGGCATCATCGTCCAGGGATGCTGACGGAACCGTTACAAGAAGCCGAAAACTCTGCACCCTGTCGGGCTTTACGGTGACATACGGGGTGGTGAAGTCATTGACGTCCTCGGAGCCGACAAGTTTAAGGCGAATGCCTTCGATGCCTTCAGCCGATATGCCGAATGTCCGCT
The DNA here is from genome assembly GCA_964344255.1 of uncultured Thalassospiraceae bacterium. Taxonomy (GTDB): domain Bacteria; phylum Pseudomonadota; class Alphaproteobacteria; order Rhodospirillales; family Casp-alpha2; genus JAJFIE01. The sequence goes on along the minus strand of CAYFMQ010000024.1, from coordinate 3,653 downwards.
GATCTCTGGACTTGTTGAGGACCTTGAAGGTGAAACCGTTCCTGATGGAGCCGTCGGACAGGGTCGTGAACAGGGGATTGCGATCCCGGAGAACGTTTATATCAAGGTCCGAACGGGCCAGCAGGGTATAGAGCATAATACACCCGGCCAGGGCGCAGACACCGAGGTACAGCAGCGTGCGTGGGCGGACGAACCTGATCTTTCCATCGATCCCTTTCGTGCGGCGATTTGCATTGGCGATGGAATCGTAATCGATCAACCCCCTCGGGCGGCCGATCCTGTCCATGACGGTATCGCAGGCATCAATGCAAAGGGAACAGGTAATGCATTCCAGTTGCTGGCCGTCACGGATATCGATACCCATGGGACACGATACCACGCATGCCTTGCAATCGACGCAGTCGCCCCGGTTATCCCAGGTTTCACCTTTCCTGTAGGGAGAGCGTGGCTCGCCGCGGTCGCCGCGGTAGGTCACGGTGAGGGATTCCTCATCCATCATGACGGCCTGAATGCGGGGCCAGGGGCACATGTAGATGCAGACCTGTTCACGCATGAAACCGCCAAGCGAAAACGTCGTGAAGGTAAGAATGCCGACCGTCCAGTAGGCAATGGCTGGGGCTTGTAGCTTGACCAGATCCCAGAACAGGGTGGGAGCGTCAGCGTAGTAGAAAATCCACGCACCCCCCGTCGCCATGGCGACGATCAGCCAGAGTATGTATTTCAGCAGCCGCTTGATGGCCTTGTCGACATTCATGGAGGACTTGTCCAGACGGATACGCGCGGCCCGATCACCCTCCACCCAGCGCTCGATGACCAGGAAAAGGTCCGTCCAGACCGTCTGCGGACAGGCGTAACCGCACCAGGCGCGACCAACGAGACTGGTGACGAGGAACAGGCCGATCCCCGCCATGATCAGCAGGCCTGCGAAATAGTAGACCTCCTGCGGCCAGATCTCGATGAAGAAGAAGTAGAACCGCCTGGCCGGAAAATCGATCAACACGGCCTGGTCCGGGGCGCCCGGGCCCCGGTCCCAGCGTATCCACGGCGTGATGTAGTAGATGCCGAGCGTCACGATCATGATCCACCATTTCAGGCGGCGGAAAAATCCGTCTACCCGCTTGGGGTGGATCTTCACGCGTTTTTTGTAGAGGCTTCTTTCCTCTTTCTTCATAACCGCCTGGACGTCGAATTGTTCGACGTCACCAGCAGTCTTCTGCTCGTTCATCACCCTTGCTCCGTGAGGAGAAGATTATTCGCCACAATCCTCTCGATTACTGACCGCCACCCAGTGAATGGATGTAAACAGCAAGCTGTTTCACGGTCGTCGCATCGAGAATCCTGCCCCAGGCCGGCATCACGCCCGCACGGCTGTTGGAAATGGTTTCCACCAGCGTGTCTCTGTCTCCGCCGTAAAGCCAGATGGCGTTATTGAGGGCAGGGGCGCCGACAGCCGGATCGCCCGAACCGTCCTCGCCATGGCAGGAAGCGCATTGTTCGTCAAAGATGGCACCGCCACGCAGCGATGTTGTCAGGTCATACTCCTGACCGGACAGTTTCAAAACATACTCGGCGACATCGCTGATTTCGTCCTTGGAAAGGATTTCATCGGTTTTGAATGCCGGCATATCGGAAACATGCGCGTCATCTGTCTCATTCCGCACACCATTGGCGATGGTGTACTGGATTTCCTCCAGCGTTCCACCCCAGATCCACTCATCGTCGTTCAGGTTGGGATACCCCACAAAGCCTTGTGCGCCGGAACCATGACATTGCGAACAGTTCACGTTGAAGGCGGAACGGCCGCCTGCAAGAGCGAACTCGAGAAGGTCAGGTTGGGTCCTGATTTCCTCGAGCGTCGCCGCGTCGAGTTTCTCGATATGAGCAGCCTGGGCTTCCTTCGCCGCCGCCATTTCCACCGCCACGTTAGCCCGCGAGCTGTATCCGAACACGCCGCGCGTATAGTCGTTCACCAGTGGAATGGCCGGGTAAACAATCCAGTAGCCGAAGGACCAGATAATCGTTGCATAGAAAATCCAGCGCCACCAGTTGGGAAGGGGCGTGTTCAGTTCCTTGATGCCGTCCCATTCATGGCCCGTTGTTTCAGTGCCGGTGATTTGATCGATTTCTTTCTGTTCGGACATTGATCAGTCCTCCTTGAACGGGATGCGCGCGGCATCTTCAAACTTAGACTTGGCGCCGGGACGCAGGGCATAGACCAGGACCCCGGCAAACAGAATGACGAGATAGACAAGGCCCCAGGTCTGGGCGAATTGCGATAGTGTCGTGAAATCCATTTTCACCCTCCCTTACCTGAGATTGTCTTCGGCCTTGTAGGCGCTGAAATCGACCATGGTGCCGAGCACCTGGAGATAGGCGATAATAGCGTCCATCTCGGACAGCATCTCGGGGTTGGCGTCAAAGTCCCTGACCTGGGCGCCCGGGTAACGCTCCATGACGCTATCGGCGCCGTCCGAGTCGGGATCGGCCTGGGCTTTGAGGTCAGCCATGGCGTTTGCGATCATCTCTTCGGTATAGGGTACGCCGACAATCGACTGGGCATGCAGGTGGTTCTGCACGTCATCGAATGACAACGCCGTTTCCTGCAGGAACGGATAGCCGGGCATGACCGATTCCGGCACCACGGCGCGCGGGTCGATCATGTGTTCACGATGCCAGTCGTCGGAATATTTGTCGCCGACGCGGGCGAGATCGGGACCGGTCCGTTTCGAGCCCCACTGGAAAGGATGGTCGTACATGCTTTCCGCTGCAAGGCTGTAGGGGCCATAGCGCTCGATCTCGTCACGGAACGGACGGACCATCTGGCTGTGGCAATTGTAACAGCCTTCGCGAATGTAGATGTTCCGGCCAGCCAGTTCGAGCGGAGTATAGGGCCGCATGCCCTTTACTTTCTCGATGGTGCTCTCCAGGTAGAACAGAGGCGCGATTTCCACGATGCCGCCGATGGAGACGGCGATCAGAATACCGACCAGCATAAAGATCGAGTTCTTTTCGAGCTTTTTGTGTTTTTCAAATAATGACATTGCTCGATCTCCTTATGCCTGGGCCGTCTGCGGTTGGGACAGATAGGGTTGTTCCGTCCTGACATCTCCGCGGGCTGTCCGGATGACATTGTAGGCCATGACCAGCGAACCGAGGACGAACAGGCCGCCACCCAGAGCACGGATCACATAGAAGGGGAACATGGCCTCGACGGTTTCGGCGAAGGAATATTCCAGGAAGCCGAGTGCGTCATAGGCCCGCCACATCAGACCCTGCAGAATACCGGAAACCCACATGGCGGAAGCGTAAAGGACGATGCCCGCCGTCGAGAGCCAGAAGTGAACCGAAACCAGACGAAGCGAGTAAAGCTGTTCACGGTTGAACATCTTGGGAGCCAGGAAGTAGATGGCGCCGAAGCTCACCATGCCGACCCAGCCCAATGCGCCCGAGTGCACGTGACCGATAGTCCAGTCGGTGTAGTGGCTCAAGGAGTTAACCGCCTTGATGGACATCAGCGGCCCTTCGAAGGTGCTCATGCCGTAGAAAGCGACCGAGATGGCCATCATGCGCAGGATCGGATCCGTGCGCAGCTTGTCCCAGGCGCCGGACAGCGTCATCAGGCCGTTGATCATGCCGCCCCACGAGGGCATCCA
>CAYFMQ010000023.1:33419-38069 GCA_964344255.1 uncultured Thalassospiraceae bacterium | reverse complement strand
TCCGCCAGCGTGACTTCGACGGAGGCGGAAGGTGACACAGCCGTTACGACGTCGAGTTTCACGGTAACGGTAGATGCCGTTGATGACGTTCCTGTCGTAACCATCAGCCCGGCTTCCGGCGACGAGGATACGGCCATCGCCTTGGATATCAGCGCGGTTGTGGAAGGAACAGAAAGTGTCGATTCCATTACCATCAGCGATATTCCTGAAGGTGCCGTCATTTCCGTCGGCACGGATGCCGTGACGCCTAATGCGGATGGTTCCGTTACCCTGACGACGGCGCAACTGGAAGGCCTGACCATTACGCCGCCCGAAGACAGTGCGGACGATTTCAATCTGCGCGTTCAGGCGACATCGACGGATGGCGGCGTCAGTGCCGCTTCCATGCTGGCAGTAACCGTTGCCGCCGTGGCCGACGCCCCGACTGTTACACTTGAAATCGGTGATCCGACAACCGGTGATGCCGGCCAGATTTTCCCGGTCAACATCTCGGCATCGCTGACGGATACGGATCAGTCGGAGACCCTGTCATCCATCACGGTTACTCTGGTGAATGCGCCTGATGGAACGATTCTTTCTGACGGCGTAAATAATGGTGACGGTACCTGGACGCTGGAACCGGAACAGCTCGATGGCTTGACCATGACGGTTCCTGAAGGCGAGACGATGGATTTCGCCATTGAGGTATCAGTAACCTCTACAGAGACAGAGAACCAGGATACGGCTACAACGACCGAGAGCGCCATCGTTGATCTTTCAGACGAGCAACCCGGCGAAGACGCCATCATCGGCACGGATGGTAACGACTTCCTGATCGGTACTGGTGACGATGATGAAATTTGGGGTATGGATGGACATGATCTGATTTCCGGCCATGGCGGCGATGATGAAATCCACGGAGGTGATGGTTCTGACGCAATCTTTGGTGGTGGTGGAGACGATGCCCTCTTCGGTGACGCTGGCAGCGACCTCATGTGGGGCGGCGGCGGCGATGATATTCTCAATGGCGGCGCAAGTTCGGATTACCTGAGCGGGGGCGGCGGCGAGGATACAATCATCGGCGGCGCCGGTGATGACATCCTCAGAGGTGGCGGCGGCGCTGATACCTTCATCTTCGACGCTGAAAGCGGCTCTGACATTATCAAGGACATCATGGAGCAGGATACTATCGTTTTCGATGGAGAGGAGTTCCATGCCGAAGACATGATCTTCAATGAAAACGAAGACGGTAATGTAGAAATTTCCTTCCAGGGTGTTCCCGACACGAAGGTTACGCTGAAAGGCGTCAGCATGGATGACATCAACGGTGATGACGGCTCCGGTGATGGTTACACCATCACGGAAACGGACGGGCAGGTCAGCATCACCCTCGATACGGAAGGGTGCTGAGTTCGCTGAAGCCGTATTTTGAACCGATTATAACAGAACAGCAGCGTCGTAGCCCCGGCGCTGCTGTTTCATCCAGAACAAACTGACAGAAAAATTAGTCGTGCCGCCGGTCGCCGTTACGGCGCTCACCATTACGACGTTCATCGTCTCGACGATCCTGACGGGCACGGTCCGAATCTTCCCGGCGTTCAGGGTGAGAGCGTCGGGCTTCTAGCCGGCGATCGTCAACGCGGCGATCATCACCACTTCTTTTATCATCCGTTGTCATCATCAGTAAATTCTCCCCAATTAAACAGGCAGATGGCGATCAAAAAAGTCAAGATGTGGAAGAAAATACAGAATCCCCACAACTTCCCTCTCTCGATAATACAATGAAAATCGTTTTTGACTACCTTGGGGGCGAAAAAAATCTGGTATTTGGGCTGTAGAGCCCTAAATTCTGCGGGCAATTCGCTAAATATGAATTTATCAGGACATCCATGACCACATTAACCGAGGCCGTAAACGGTCGCCGAACATTCGCCATCATCTCGCATCCGGATGCGGGAAAGACGACCTTGACCGAAAAGCTGCTGCTGTTAGGCGGCGCGATCCAGATGGCCGGCGCCGTCAAGGCGCGTGGTGAGCAGCGTCGCGCCCATTCCGACTGGATGAAGGTTGAACGCGAACGCGGCATTTCCGTGGCCTCGTCGGTCATGACCTATGAATACCGCGACCATGTGTTCAACCTGCTGGACACGCCGGGTCATGAGGATTTCAGCGAAGACACCTACCGAACCCTGACAGCGGTCGATTCGGCCATTATGGTGCTCGACTGCGCCAAGGGCATCGAGACCCAGACCCGCAAGCTGTTCGAGGTCTGCCGTCTTCGCGATATGCCCATCATCACTTTCGTTAACAAGATGGACAGAGACAGCCGCGATCCCTTCGACCTGTTGGACGAGATCGAACAGACCCTGGCTCTGGATGTCACGCCTGCGAGCTGGCCCATCGGATCGGGCAAGGGCTTCAAGGGGTGCTACGATTTGTTGAGCGATCAGCTGGTTCTGGTCAACCGCACGAAAGGCGAGCGGCCCGATATCGCCCACCGCTGCGATGGGCTCGAAGATCCCAAGCTTGACGAGTTGCTGGGTGAGGCCGATGCCGCACGCCTGCGCGAGGAAGTGGAAATGGCGCGCGGTCTTTGCCCTCCCTTTGATCTGCAAAGTTACCGCGAGGGACATTTGACGCCGGTGTTCTTCGGCAGTGCCCTGAACAGCTTCGGTGTGCATGAACTGCTCGACGGCGTGGCCGACATGGCGCCGTCGCCCCTGCCGCAGCCGAGTGTTGAAAGGGAAATAAAGCCCGAGGAAGGAAAGGTGTCCGGATTCGTTTTCAAGATCCAGGCCAATATGGATCCCAAGCACCGTGACCGGATCGCCTTCGTGCGGTTGTGCTCCGGCAAGTTCAAGCGCGGCATGAAACTCAAACATGTCCGCAGTGGCAAGATTCTGAATGTCCACAATCCGGTGCTGTTCCTGGCCCGGGACCGGGAACTTGCGGAAGAAGCCTGGCCCGGTGATATCATCGGCATTCCGAACCATGGAAACCTGCGGATCGGAGATGCGCTCACGGAAGGTGAGGATATCCACTTTTCCGGCGTGCCCAGCTTCGCGCCGGAGCTTCTGCAGCGCGCTCGCCCGGATGACCCCATGCGCGCCAAACACTTAGGGAGAGCGCTCCAGCAACTGGCGGAAGAGGGCGCGGCCAGCGTGTTCAAACCCATGATCGGGGCCGACTGGATCGTCGGCGTCGTCGGCGGGCTGCAGTTCGACGTCATGGCGGACCGCATCCGTACCGAGTATGACGTGCCGGTCCACTTCGAGCCGACGGAACTGTTGACCGCACGATGGGTCGAGGCCGACGATTCTCAAGTCCTGAAGAAATTCATCGACGCCAACAAGGCGGCCCTGGGCGAGGACCATGACGGCGATACCGTGTTTCTGGCCCGAAACGCCTGGCATTTGGACAAGGCCCGGGAAGAATGGCCCGACATCAGATTCAAGAAAACCAAGGAGCAGGCGGTTTAAGCCAGTTCAGTTTTCAATCTCTTTCGACTTTCCCTGCTCCCGCCGTTTGGCCTGTTCCTCCCGGTGCAGGATGTATAGCCCGCTCATGATAATGATGACGGCGCCCACCACCGTCAGGGCGTCGGGCAAGTGATCGAAAAGGAAGTAGCCCAACAGCACGGCGCCAACGATATTGGTGTAGCCGAACGGCGCAATCACCGCGGCGGGCGCCATGCTCAAGGCCCGGATCATGCAGAAGTGCCCGCCGGCTCCAAAAGCCCCGATAGCCGCCATTAGAACCCAGCCTTTCAGATCCGGCGCCGTCCATTCCAACGGCGCCCAGACGGACATTACCACTACGCCGACGAGTGCACTGTAGAGCAGGGTCGTGTCCAATGACTCCGTTCGGTTCAGAATGCGCGTGCTGATCTGAAACAAGGCGTAGCAGAGCGCGATAAACAGGACCAACAGGGCGACCGGGTCCATGACGCTGGTGCCGGGCCGGATAATGATCAGCGCGCCGATAAAACCGGCGAGCACGCTCAACAACCGATGGATACCCACGCGTTCGCCAAGCAAGGGCATGGATAGCGCGGTAACGAACAGCGGCCCCGTCATCATCAGGGCGCTCAGGCTGGCAAGCGAGATGAACTTGAGGCTAAAGATGGTGAGCGCCGTTATCGTCAGCATGAGGGCGGAACGGAGCATCTGGAGCCCGGGCCGTTTGGCCTTAAACAGGTAGGGCAGGCGACGGTTGAAGACGCAAACAAGGATAACCAGCTGGAACATGAACCGCGCCCAGGCGACCTGCGGCACGGGATACGTCTCGACCAGGGTCTTCATACCGGCGTCAAGCGAGACGAAACAGCATACGGTCCCCATCATCCAGAGGATGCCGAGTGGGATGTTGTTTTCCCTGTTCTGATCAACCGGAGATGTCATGGGTCGGCTGCGCTTTCTTTTTGGCAAGGGCTTCGCGCCGGGAAATATAGAGACCGCTGCCGGCGATAATGACAGCCCCGAGGATGGTCCAGATATCCGGCAGATCGCCGAACACAATATAGCCGCTGGCGATCATCCAGATCAGCACCATATAGGCGAAGGGCGCCAGGGCGGAAACTTCTGACGCAGTATAGGCACGGATCATGGCGTAATGTCCCAGTCCGCCTGTAAAACCGATCCCCAACATCATCGCCCAGCCCGCCATGTCCGG
>CAYFMQ010000023.1:1278-33409 GCA_964344255.1 uncultured Thalassospiraceae bacterium | reverse complement strand
GTAGAAGGGAACGATCAGGCCGCCCAACACGGCTCCGGCCAAGGCGGTGTAGGTGATGGAGGTCATAGGCGTATCGGCATGGCTGACGTGGCGGGTTGCCAGTTGATAAAGCGCATAGGTGAAAGCTGCGCTCAAAGGGAAAGCTGCGGCTGCCGTAAAGGCGTCCATACCGGGCCTGATGATGATCAGGGCGCCTAAGAAACCGATAACGACACCCAGCCCCCTGCGGATACCCACCTTTTCACCCAGCAGGGGTACGGCCAAGATGGTGACCAGGATCGGCGTCACATTCAGCATGGCGGCCGATTCCGCCAGCGGCAGCATGGTAAAGCCTGTGAAGTAGAGGCCCGACGAGACGAGCAGCAACAACGAGCGGCCGATCTGCAACTTGAAGTGTCGGGTCGGCAGCACGCCTGGAAAAGCCTGGCGGAGAAGCAGGATAATGAATACCAGATGAAAGGTATAGCGTGCCCAAACCACCTGGACGATTTCGTAGTCCTGACCCAGCAATTTGGCCAGTGTATTGGTTCCGCCGAACAGCAAGGTCGCCAGCAGCATCCAGAAGACACCCCTTACAAAGGGTCTGGATGGTTGTTTGGCTGCGCTAACCTCCCCCATCATGGACGCCCGCTAGCTTGCCGGGCTGTCAGGTGGCAATTTCCGGATCAGGTATGAATAGACCCCATCATCGACGCTGGTTTCAAGCAGCTCATTGCCTGTGGTGTTACAGAAATGTGGAAAGTCGATGGCGGACGCCGGATCCGTAGCGAGCACGCGCAGTTCCTCTCCTCCCTCCATGTTCTGGAGAGCCTTGCGGGTTTTCAGGACCGGAATGGGGCAGTTAAAGCCGGTGGCGTCCAGCGTTTTTGTCATTGAAGTCTTTCCTAGTTTCAGCGACTAGACCGGACAATACATACCCTGTTCGTGTGTTGTCTGACGAGGGCTAAAATTATTCGCTTTTCACTCTATACTGTAGGGGTATTCTTCCCGTCAGTAGCCTAATGCAAACATAGGTCATACATCGTCCAGATTTAAACCAGACAGGAAGGAACGCCGTCCATGAGCAAGCAGCCACTGAAGGATCTGGAAGGGGCAGGGGTTATCGTTACTGCGGGCGCCGCCGGCATCGGTGCGGCGACGGCCAGAATGTTCCTGTCCCGGGGCGCCAAGGTCCATATCTGCGATGTTGACGATTATGCCCTGGCGCAGTTCCTGGATGAAAATCCCGGCGCGACGGGCGTCAAGGCCGATGTATCGGATGAGGACGATGTCGAGCGCCTGTTCGACACGGCCGATGAGGAGATCGGCGGTCTTACCTACATGATCTCCAATGCCGGCATCGCCGGGCCGACGGCACTGGTTCAGGACGTCAACTACGAAGAATGGAAACAATGTATCGACGTCAATCTGGGCGGCGCTTTTCTGTGTGCACGGCAAGCCATTCCTCGTCTGAAAACCACCGGCGAAGGGGCGATCATAAACCTGTCGTCCACGGCAGGCCTGTTCGGCTACCCTCACCGTTCGCCCTATTCATCGGCCAAGTGGGCCATCATCGGCTTTACCAAAACCCTGGCCATGGAACTGGGGCCCTTGGGTATCCGCGCCAACTGCATTTGCCCTGGCGCCGTCAGCGGTCCGCGCATGGATCGGGTGATCGCAGCGGAAGCCCGGGCGTCTGATCGTTCGGAAGATGAAGTCCGTACCGCCTATACAGAATGTGTATCGCTCCGCACCTTCGTCACGGTGGAAGACATTGCCAACACCATCGGTTTTCTGTGTTCGGATGCCGGCGCGAAAATCTCCGGCCAGGCGGTACCGGTTGACGGCCATTCGGAATCCGTGGAGTAGCAACCTGTCGGATTACGGGGGACTTCATGCCGTATCTGAAAACGAACGATATCGATATCCACTACGAGCAGTTCGGTAACGGGCCGGACCTTGTCTGGGTTCCCGGCGGCGATGGAACAATCAGATCCTATCGTGAGCAGTATCCGTTTTTTGAAAACCGGTTCCGAAGCACCTGTCATGATCCGCGTGGAGCCGGTGAAACGGTTTGCCGGAAGGAGCCACCCTGGAGCATTGCGGACATGGCGGCTGACTGTGCGGCTCTGATCAGGGAGGTCTGCGACCCACCGGTAATCCTGACCGGTCTATCGATGGGAGGCCTGATCACGCAGCAGGTATCGATCGACTATCCGGAACTGGTGAAACTAGCCATCCCCATGGGGACGGCGGCCAATTTCCGCGAAGGGTACTCCCGCGATTTCATGGTCGCCGATGTCGAATTTCGCCGCGCCGGCGGACGTCTTACGCCTGAAATGGCGACGACTTATTATGGTGTACTTTCATACCCTGCCGAAGTGCTGGGCGATAATGAATTGTGGGCGCGCCTGAGTGCTGAACTGACGCCCCGGGATGAGCGCCGCAACAGCGCTGATCTCGAAGCTCAGTGGCAGGCCTGTATTGACTTCGATTGCGATGAGGGTCTGAAGGCGTGTCAGGTACCGATTCATGTAATCGCCTTTGGCGAGGATATGCAAACCCCGCCTGCCGTATGCAAGAAGGTGGCGGACCTGGCGCCCAATGGCCATTACCATTTGATGCCCGGCCTAGGTCACGCTTCCATGCGTGGGCACAGGCCCAATGACGTCAGCCGAAAAATCCTAGAGATCATTGAGTCTGTCGCCTGACGTTCTAACGAATTATGGGCTAACGTTTCAATACTCCCGGGCTAGCTAAGAATTATTTTATTATTGGAGTTATGCTGCCGTGTTTTTCTCATTTGTGACGGGGAGTGTGATAGTGAAGCGGGCTCCAAGCTCGGCGTTTTCAGCTTCGATGGTTCCTCCCATATCATTGATAATGCCGTAACTGATGGAAAGACCAAGGCCCGTTCCTGAGCCAACTTCCTTGGTCGTAAAAAATGGTTCGAAAATACGTGGCAGCATTTCCTCGGGAATGCCGCCACCAGTGTCTGCAATGGTTAATTGTATTTTCCCGTCATGAACCCTTAAACCGATATCGATACGCTTATCACCTTCCACAGCTTGAAGCTGATCGCGGGCGTTGCCCAAGAGGTTTAGTAAAACCTGTTCTACCTGTACCTGATGCCCTAGGAACGTCGGGCAGGTATCTGGAGAATCGACATATACCTTGATTCCCGACAAGCGTAGTTGTTCGCCAATCAGGTCCAGTGTGTTGTCCACCATCTTTTTCGGATCCAGGGCCGATGGTATCAAGTCGGATCGGCGTCCAAAGATGCGCATGTGATCAATAATTGCCGATGCCCGTTCTACCTGACTTTCGATCTTTTCCAGCTTGTCCTTCAGATACTCAACATCTGCAACGTTCTTACGGGACTTGCGCTGGATGTTGTTGACAGCCATACGAATGACGTTAAGGGGCTGATTCAACTCGTGCGCCACGCCAGTAGCCATTTCACCAAGTGTAGCCATTTTCGCCGATTGCATCAGTTGCTGTTCAATCGACTTGCGCTCTGTGATGTCTCGAAACACAACAACAGCACCAATGGTTTCTCCATCCTCAAAGATTGGTGTCGTGGTGTATTCAACGGGAAAACTGCTTCCATCCTTACGCCAGAAGACTTCATTATCAATTGTGTGCGCCTTGCCTTCCCTAAAGGCCTGGAAAATGGGACATGTAGTTCTAGGGTAGTGGGTTCCATCAGATTTGGTGTGATGCAGCAATTCGTGTTGATCCTTGCCAATCAGTTCTCCGTTTTCCCACCCCAGCAATGTTTCAGCCGCAGGGTTGATGAATGTGCAAAGGCCATCAAGATCTATGCCGTAGACCCCTTCACCAGCTGACTCGAGTATCAGGTTGCGGGCATGTATGGCTGAAGCGAGTTCTTCGTTGAGTGAACGAGTCACACCTCGAATTACAGCCAGGACGACGAAAACACCTATGAAAATTGCTATCAAGGCGCCTACAACAGAGAAAACGAATGCTTCTTTCGTCACTTTCTTGGATTGGGTTAGGCTAATTTCACTGATTGAATTTTGTTCAAGGATGAAATCCTCCATCAGCCCCCTGATTGTTTCCATCAACCTTTTTCCGGACTCCGTTTCCGTTATGCTGATGACATCATCAATGGAAGCTTCGTTTCGTAGGACTTTCCTACGCAACTCAATTTCAGGTATGGCAATTTCCCTCTGCCATTCCAGTGCAAGCGATTCTACGAATTCCAGCCTCCTCAGTTGAGCGTCATTATCCTCGACAAGATTTTTTAAGAGGGAGATTTCAGATTCGAATATCTCTTTTCCGTTGCGATACGGCTCCAAGAATTGCTCTCTGCCGACAATCAGAAAACCTCGTTGCGCATTCTCCATGCTCGCCAGTTGCTCGACGATTGTTTCTGCATGATTAATGGTCTGATTGGCCAACAACAACCTCTCTTCAGTTTTCTGGATGTTGTTGATGGTTATGCTCATGGCATAGGAATAGCCGATAACAGCAACGATAATGATGCTGAAACCTGCAAAAATTTTAGTCTGGTATGAGAGTAAGTGGTTTTTAGGTGTATTTTTTTTTGACATCATATTTTAGTTGGGCTGTCTTGGATAAAACCTTGTTACTTTAAAAAGCCTAACTCTCTCATATTGTTGCGAAGATCATTGTAGTCTTCTTCCCTGGCTTCAGTGAATCCATTGGGCATTTCTGTGAGCGCCCAATTGTAAAGCCCTGCTGAATGCTTGCCAGTCGGATCGAAGTCCAATAGCGCCTGGCGGATTTTTCGGATGACATTTGCTGGAAGCTTCGAGTTCAAGGCTAATCCGCTGGATGGGTAGAATTTTGATTCGTAGATGATTTTAACTGCACCTTCGGTTTCTAACGCTTTTCCTAACGTATCCTGAAGCGCACAGGCATGTGCTTTACCGATAATGACAGAATCTGCGCAATTTTGATGCGAGCCTGTATAGCTATAGCTGCCCAGGTCATCCAGAGATATCCCTTCTTGATTCAGGGACAGTCTCGGAATGATATGCCCTTGAGTTGAATCGATGCTGCCAAATGAAAGGGTTTTACCCTTTAAATCATTTATGGAATTGATTTGGCTTGTAACAGAGACGATGATGACGGACTGGTACTCAGCTTTATTGTTTTTATTTAAACCCCTTACTAGTGGAATGACATTGCCTAAAGAGCTCGCGTTTAGATAACTGACCGCTCCGATGGCTGCGATATCCACCACACCGTTTGACAAGTCTTCATCGAGTTTTCCATCTTCTGGCGTAAATCGAATATCGAACCGATACCCTGTCGCTTCTTCCAGATACTTCAGGAAGGGAAGATATTGGCGTGTATCCTCCTGGGGCGAGCCACGCAGGTCGAAACCGAACCGTAATGAGCCGTCAAAGCCGGTTGATTGATCAGTATTTTCCGCGATTTCCTTTTGTTCGCCAAAGCCGTATTGAAAGATGAGAACGCCGACCGCAACAATGGTAACGAGAAAAATAGAGAACAAGAGTGTGCGCATTATTCAGTCCAGGATTCACGGTATATCTCCTCGCCCCAAATTTACATGGGCGATCCAAGATTCAAAGAATACATAGGTGTTCAGATAATTTTTTCAACCACTCTGAGGGATTTAACTGCTCTGGCGAAACAGATGGTCAACCAGACTAGCTCAACCGTCCGCTGGCACAACTGATGCAGCTGGGAACGGCGGGATCGTTGTCCAGGCGCTTGACGCCGATCTCGTCACCGCAACTTAAGCAGTAACCGAATTCTCCGTCATCCAGGCGTTCAAGCGCTGCGTCAATCTTGCGGATTTCCATTTCGCGCCGCCGGTCCGTTTCCAGCGCCATGGCCTGGACCTGCAACGCATCCATGCGCGATAGCCTTCCCTGGGTTGTCTGATCCAGTTCCACCGGCGCTCGGTCCTCCTGCGTCAGGGCGTGGTCGTCCTCAAGTTCGGCGAGGCGCTGCTCGAGGAGCTTACGGTAGGCGTTCTGGGCCTTTTTGGGCAGAAAATGGCTCATGGGGGAAAGAATAACGACAGATTATGTGCTTGTCAGGTCTTGGCGTCTAAATTGTTATCTGACGGGCTCTAGTCCGCACCAATCGGCGATAAACAGGGCAATGGAGCCGGTCACGCGCCTGATTGAGGAAAGCGATACGCGTTCATCGATGCCGTGGATGTTTTCAGAGTAAGGTCCGTATACCAGGCACGGACAATCGTCATAAAGTACGAACACCCGGCCATCCAGGTACCCAGCCGTGGTGAAGGTTTCCAGTTCCTGCCCATAGGCATGCCGATGGGCATTGGCGAGTGTCTGTTCCGCATCGGAGCCTTCTTCCAGAACGTAGCCTTCGGCAAAAAAGCCCGTGTACTCTACTTCCGGTGGATTATTGGCGAGGGCCGGGTCTTTTTGAGCCGCGTTTCTCAGGCAGGCCTCGATTTCCCTGGCTGCATCGTTCGGGTTGGTGCCGGGGTAGATAGCGATGCGAACGTCGAACCAGCACCAGGCCGGCACCATGGAAGCCCAGTCACCGCCCTGAATCTGACCGAACACCACATTGATGGGATGGTTCTCGTTCTCGAAGTAGGGGTGTTTGTCCTTCTCGGCATTCCACTGTTCCGCCAGTTCCCGGAGCGCACCCATTAGGGTATATGCCCCGTCGATAGCGCTGAAACCAGTACCGGCAACCCGGGTATGCACGGGCCGGCCCTTCAGATGCACCCGGCACCAAACCACGCCCACATTGGCGCGAACCAGCTTGTCGTCCTCGGGCTCCGGAATGATGGCGGCGTCCGCTGTGTAGCCGCGCACCAGGCAGGAAAGCGCGCCGTTGCCGGTGCATTCTTCTTCCGTTACCGACTGAATGAACGTGGTGGCGGCGGGCTGGTAGCCGAGTTTCGCCAGGGCATCAAGGGCGAAAATGTTGGCGGCCAGTCCGGCTTTCATGTCGCCACTGCCCCGGCCATACATCCAATCGCCCTGGATCCATGGTTCGAAGGGTGGGCGTTGCCACATGTCGGCGGGACCGGTGGGGACCACATCGATATGGCCGTTCAGGATGAGCGAGCGGCCAATTTCTTCGTACGGGCGGTGCGTGGCGACCACGTTGATAGCGTTCTCGTAGTCCACTTTCACGGGCGAAAAGCCCGGATGGGTCTCGATCTCGCTCACATCGATGGACCAGCGGTCCATGGTATAGCCGCGTTCGCTCAAGCTGCGGTGGATGAAATCCTGCGCTGTGTGCTCCTGGCCCCTGAGAGAAGGATAGCTGACCAGTTCCTGTGTAAACGAGACCTGGGATGTGAAGCCGTCCGCGATGACAGAAAGAATATCGGCGGCGAGGGCATCATCGAGCCCGCCTGGCTTAACAGTTCTACTCATACTCGGACGCCTTTAAGCTGCATCGCGTTTGATCGGCAGCGTGGTGCAGCGAATGGCGCCGCCCCAATACCCGATGGCGTCACAGGGCGTCGGGATGGGCTCAACCCCGCGCTTGTGAAGCTCGTCCATGACGCGGTTGAAACGCGGGTCGATCATGTAGCGTTTTTCATCCAACGATACACCGACGGTGGCGTGGCCTTCCATTTCCTGTTCGGTCAGTTCGATAACGTCCCAGTCCTTCAGGGGCTCCGGCAGGCCTTCGGCCAGGGCCGGCATGTAGGCCATCATCAGGCCTTCCCTGAGCAGGCAGGCAATGCCCAGCGCATGCAGGATATCGCCCTCGATGGGCATTGCGTGGACCTTGTAGCCATAGGGTTCGATATAGCGTTTCAACCAGTCGATACCTGCCTTATTGGAGCACAGGCTGCCCATTCCGACGATAATGTCGTTGCCATTGATCAGGATGTCGCCACCTTCCAGAAACGGACCCGGTCCCTCGCCCGACGGCGACCAGGGGCGCGCGGGTGGCATGGCGACGTAGTGAATGTCCGGGTCGACCTCAATCATCGGCAAAATCACGTCGCGGATCGGGAACACTTCCTTGCGGCGATAAGCGCGGCGGATATTGATTTCCATGAAATGATTGCCGAGGACAAAGACGGGATCGGCGGGGTAAAGCTGGGAATGGCCTTGCTGCAGATGTCCAAGGTAGCGCTTTTCCTCTTCCGTGTAGGGACGCAGACGGTGAACGACCACGCCGTTATCCTCATAGGTCCTGGCGATGCCTTCCATTTGATCTCTGGTCTCTTCCCAGCGTTCGGGAAAATGCTTCTTGATATCCAGGGGTTTGTTGCCGGTGGATTCCAGAACCGAGCGCAGTTCATCGTTGTAATGGCTCAGATCCTTGCCGAAAGGGGGCAGGGTCAGGTCTTCAGGGCTGCCGACGACGACTTCCCGCAATTTGCCGAATTCACTGTGTGATCCGAATGCGCTCATTTTTCATGCTCCTTTGGAGTCTGGCGAATTAGCAAAACCGATACCGTAGGACGTTACATTATCACAACACGTCCCCGTTTTCTCCACCATAGCAGAATCCGGGTATATCGTGTTTTATTTCAAGGTTTTGGAAGCTACCGGCGGGATGATCTTGCAAAAAAGTGAACGCTCGTAATCGCGCCTTCGGTAGCGCCGGAGTGAAAAAAATGGCAAACTGTCTTACCTGATTGATAGATGACGGCCCGGCGCCGTTTATCCAGCGCACCGGGCGGCTGGAGGCTACTATGTTTCGATACATCCTGTCCCTGACGACGGTTGCCGCTACTTTCATGCTGATCAACAGCCAGGCATCGGCCGCGCCACAGGTGCTGGCCGTGCTGTCTACCGGCAACGGCGCCCTGATGGAATGCGAAGGGGATGTGTGCAAGGCCACCCTATCCACCTTCTGCCTGCAACGCGACCGCTCGTCGCCGCCCTATCGGACACGCTATCACGCGTCGGACAAGTCCCATTACCGACTGATCCTTGAAATGGTGGATGGCAGTGAGAAAACGTTGCCCGTCGACGACAGCCTGTATTTCATCACCGTGCGTGACTATCACGCCGTTGACGCCATCTTGCCCAAGAGCCTGATCGATGAATATGAAGCCGCCAGCGTCAAGTTGGTGATCGACGAACAGGCATCGCTGGTGCCGGACGCCATCCCCGGCGATCCCGAACCCTTGAGCGCACATGAAATCATTGTCGCCACCGGTCCGATGCGCCAGGCGGCGTCGCATATCGTCGATCAGGGGCCAGGCGCAAAGGCAATACGCGTTCTCGGCACCATGCTCCGCGGCGTGCCGGAATGGCGAGGTTATGAGCAGCTGACCATGAATGAGATGCGCCGGGATATCGACGAAATCGCCTCCGGGGAAAAACTGTCCCCTGAAGGCATGGAGTACATCGAGCGTGAGTTCGCCGAATGTGAGGCGCTCAGGGAAGAAGGGCTGACTTATGGAATGGCCTACTGCCTGATGGAACGTCATGATGGCGCCATGCTGCATTTAAATAAAAAATACTGGGAAACCCAGGCGGGAAGCTGAGCGGCGCATTTGAAAGGCTGAGTCTTCTGCTGCAGAAACAGGCTTACTGGCTAAGCCAGTAAGCCTGCTTGTCGTTTGCTTAACTATCGGTGACAATATTATGTGCTATATCAGTCTATTGCCTGATATAACCTTGCGCCCTGATTTAAGCGGAAACAACTGCAGACATGGATAAGACGGCGGAACAGAATTCGGACAAGTCGGCGGAAAACGACAACCGCGACGTCGCCAGGTTGAACCTGGTGAACGCCGATACGCCCCCTTTGCCGACACCTGAGACCAGCGACCGTTTCCTGAACCGTGAATTGTCCTGGTTGGCGTTCAATATGCGGGTCGTGGAAGAAGCCAACAATCCGCGCCAGCCCCTGCTGGAACGGGTCCGCTTCCTGTCCATATCCGCCACAAACCTTGATGAGTTTTACATGGTGCGCGTCGCCGGCCTCAAAGGGCAGGTCCGCGCCGGCATCACGACGCCCAGCGACGATGGGCTCACGCCCAGGAAGCAATTGGTGGCTATCAACGCGCACGCCACCGATTTGATGCGTGCCCAGCACGCGACCTGGAGGGCCTTGCGCAAGGAACTGCATGCTGCGGGAATCATTGTCCTTGAACCCGAGGAACTGACGGATTCCGAAATCGAATGGCTGCAAAGCCGTTTCATGGACGAGGTCTTTCCCGTTCTTACGCCCATCGCCATCGATCCGGCGCATCCGTTTCCCTTTATCCAGAATTTGGGTTTTTCTCTGGTGTTGTCGCTCAGGAAACTCAATACCGGTAACATCCTGCGCGCACTGCTGCCGATTCCCCACAAGATGGAGCGTTTCATCCGCCTGCCGGGCGGCCGGGTTCGTTTCCTTCCGCTGGAATCCTTAGTCGGCCTGTTTCTGCACCAGATTTTTCCGGATTGCGAACTGATTGAGAGCGCGATCTTCCGTATCATCCGCGATTCTGAAATGGAAATCGATGAAGAGGCGGAAGATCTGGTGCGGACTTTTGAATCGGCGCTCAAGCGCCGCCGCCGCGGCAGTGTGATACGCCTGACCTATATCGCCGAAACGCCTGATCTGGTGCACGACACGGTTGTTGATCACATCGGCGTGGAATTGCACGACGTTATTCCCATCGAAGGCATGCTCGGCCTTTCCGATCTGTCGCAACTGATTATCGATGAACGCCCGGACCTGCAGTTCACCCCCTTTAATGCCCGCTTCCCGGAACGGGTGCGCGATCATGGCGGCGATATTTTCGCCGCCATCCGCCAGAAGGATCTGATCGTTCATCATCCCTTCGAGAGTTTCGACGCCGTTGTCCAGTTCGTTCAGCAGGCGGCGCAGGACCCGGATGTGGTCGCCATCAAGCAGACGCTTTACCGTACTTCCAACAAGTCGCCCATTATTGCCGCCCTGATCGAGGCGGCTGAGGCCGGAAAGTCGGTCACCGCCATGGTGGAATTGAAAGCGCGCTTCGATGAGGAGGCCAATATTCGCTGGGCGCGTGATCTTGAGCGCGCCGGCGCCCAGGTCGTATACGGCTTTGTCGATAAAAAGACCCATGCCAAGGTCAATCTGGTTGTCAGGCGGGAAGGGGGATCGCTCAAGTCCTACGTTCACTTCGGCACTGGCAACTATCATCCCATTACGGCCAAGGTGTATACGGACCTGTCCTTCTTCTCGACGGATCCGGCGCTTTGCCGGGATGCGGCGCGCCTGTTCAACTACATGACCGGCTACGCCACGCCGGATTCCATGGAAGTTCTGGCCTATTCGCCGGACACGTTGAGGAACCGGCTGTACGAACTGATCGACAGGGAAGTAGAGCATGCCAGGGCCGGCAAGCCGGCGGCCATCTGGATGAAGATGAACTCGCTGCTGGATGCGGGCATGATCGACGCCCTTTACGCCGCCTCCGGCGCCGGGGTTCAGGTCGACCTGGTGGTGCGCGGTATCTGTTGCCTGCGTCCGGGCATCAAGGGCTTGTCGGAAAATATCAGGGTCAAGAGTATCGTCGGCCGGTTCCTGGAGCATGCCCGCATTTACTGCTTCGCCAACGGCGCCGAGATGCCCTCGCCTGAGGCGATGGTTTACATATCTTCGGCAGACTTGATGCCGAGAAACCTCGACCGACGTGTGGAAACCTTCGTTCCCATCCGCAACGCCACGGTGCATGAGCAGGTTCTCAACGAGATCATGCTGTCCAACCTGAAGGACGAGCAGCAAAGCTGGGTCATGCTTTCCGATGGTGGCTATGATCGCGTTGAGGCGGAAGAGAACGGTTTCAACGCCCACCATTATTTCATGACCAATCCCAGCCTGTCAGGGCGCGGTTCCGGCACAAAGCGACAATCTGGCGTCATCAAGCCCGACAGTCCTGAAATCATTCTCAAAACCACATGACACGCCGTTGTCCATGGGGCAGGTTGAGACGTTGGTTGCAAACACGGCAAGCTATAAAACAACAGGAGAATAACGTTGGAGCGAGTTGGCATTATAGACATTGGCTCCAATACCGTGCGCCTTGTCGTCTATAACGTTGAAAGCCGCCTGCCGATCCCCATGTTCAATGAAAAGGCCACCTGCAGGCTGGGTGCCGGTCTTGCCGAGACCGGTAAGCTCAATCCCAAAGGCGCCAACCTTGCCAGAAACAGTATCGACCGGTTTGTGCAACTGGCGCGCGCCATGGAAGTCTCCGGCCTGTCGATCGTTGCTACGGCGGCGGTACGGGCGGCCTCCGACGGAAAGCGTTTTATCAACGATATAGAAAAAATCTGCGGGAAAAGCGTTGAGATCATCTCAGGCGAAGAGGAGGCCCGCCTGGCTTCCATTGGCATCCTGAATGGTCTGCCCAATAGGGAAGGCGTGTTGTGCGACCTTGGCGGCGGCAGCCTGGACATTGTGCTGATGGATGCGGATGACAATCACAGTTATGCGACGGCGCAGCTTGGACACATCGTGTTACATGAACGCTCGGGTGGTAAAATCAACAAGGCAAAAAAAATTATCGACAACGATCTCGACGATTACACGTGGCTGTCCAATGCGAAGGGGCGTCCGCTCTTTGCCGTGGGTGGCGCGATCCGGGCTTTAGCCAAGCTGTACATCCGGCAAACGAATTACCCTATTCATGTCGTTGACGGTTTGGTGGTGCGCAGTGACGTTATCCAGGATTTCCTGAAGTTGCTGTCCCGACAAAGCCCCGCATCGCTTTCAAAATTACCCTTTGTGTCATCCAAGCGTGTCGAAACGCTGCCGACGGCATCGCTTGTCTTGGGTCGGTTGCTCAAGAAAACAAGGGCTAAGGAAGTTGTTTTCTCCGCGTTCGGCATGCGGGAAGGGAAAATGCTTTCCATGCTGCCTGAACGGGATAAAAATCTGGACCCGTTGATCGCCGCCGCCGAAGTCATGGGCAAAAGCGCTGGACGTTTTTCCGTTGCGGGGCACGAGCTGTACCGGTGGATTTCACCAATCTTTTCACCCGATACGGAAGAACATGACCGGTGCCGCCTGGCGGCCTGTCTGCTCAGTGATATCTGCTGGAACGAGCATCCTGATTACCGTTCCGAACATGCTTTTGAGCGCACCCTTACCTTGCCTGTCGCCGGGTTGAATCATGCTCAGCGGGTCTTCCTGGCCCTGTCGATCTATATTCGTTATGGCGGCGACATTTCAGATGAAATTGTAAAACCGGTACTGTCCGAAATTGACGAAGACGCTTTATTGGGCGCAATCGTAACTGGACAGGCGATCCGCCTGGGGCACGTTGTTGCCGGATCCGCGCCAGGGTTATTGGATTTGACCTATCTTGAACGGACAGAACGTTCGGTTGTGCTGGGCTCGAAGCAGGTGAAATCACTCGTGCAAGGCGAGGTCGTGGAGCGCAGGATTCAAAATTTGGCAAAAAGTTTGAATTTGGATTTCGAAATCGAAACCTGAATCTTCACGCTTTTTCTTACAAAAGTGACTCATCAAACGGATAGGACGACAACATTTCGTAGCCGTCGTCGGTAATCAGAATTTGCTCTTCCAGCTTGATGGATTCCTGACCTCCCTTGGTGCCGATCAGGGATTCAACGCACACCGTCATGCCGGTTTTCAGCATGCCGTGACAGCCTTTGCCGTTGTCCCAGTCGACCTGGTGCACGACCGCCGGGTATTCGTCGCACAACCCCACACCGTGCAAAATGCAGCCGTACCGGTTGGAGAGGAACTCATCGGGAATCTTCCAGGCCTTTTCGGTAATCTCCTGGAAACTGACGCCGTTTTTCATCAGGCCCAGATTGTGCTGGATCTGTTCATAGGCGTTAGCGTACAGGCGGCGCTGTTCATCGGTCGGTTTGATGTCGCCGGCGACCCAGGTGCGCGATATGTCGGAACAATAGCCATAAGGGCCGATCAGGTCCGTATCGAAGGCGACGATATCGCCGTTTTCGATGACCCGCATGGAACATTCCCTGAACCAGGGATTGGTTCGTTGGCCCGATGACAGCAACCGTGTCTCGATCCATTCACCGCCCAGTTCGATGTTCTTCTGGTGCAGGATGGACCACAACGCGTTTTCCGTCATGCCGGGCTCCATGGCCTCTTCCATACTGCGCATACCGACTTCGCAAACATCGATGGCGTGTTGCATGAGCACGATTTCGCCGGGCGATTTGATTTCGCGCGCGTTTTCCATGAGCTCGAAGCCGTCGAAGATCTCAAAGCCGTGGGATTGCAGGGCGGCGATACCGTCATAGGCCATGCGATCAATGGCGATACGCATGTTGCCGCCGTTGTGGCGGTTGATCTCGTCGGCGATTTCATCGGCCCATTTCTGGGCCAGTTCCTTGTAGCGGTTACCGGCGCCCATGTAGTAGAAGGCGTTGGCGGGGCGGACTTCGTCAACGGTGGGCACGTCTTCAGAAATATGCTTGTAGCCGCCGTATTCAAACACCACGACGGGACCTTCCGCCGGCACCACGACATAACGGGTTTCATTATGCAGGCACCAGAGCTGCATATCGGTAACGTCCGTGGCGTAACGGGTGTTCAACTGGTCGAACAGAACGGCGGCGGCGTAATCACGTTCTTTCAAAGCCTCGCGGACCCGTCCGAGCCGGTACAGGCGTACCTCGTCCAGGTCCAGCCCTTCCGGCAGATCGCTGAATTCCATGGCGCCGTGCTGGCGGTTGACGTGATTGGCGATGACTTTCTGAACGCTTAGATCAGCCATGGAAAACCTCCCTGCCTCAAATATGAGGTATTGCTTATTTCCCAAAAAAAATATCACACTTTCAATTGCAGTTATCATTGACCCGATTGGGAATCGAGAGCAAACAAATTACGTTCGCAAATGCGCGAAAAATACTGAGGTTTTATTCGGCCCGGGAGCCAGAATATGGAGCTTAAATTCAGTGACGACGTTGAGGCCTTCCGTGAAGAAGTGAGGTCTTTTATCCGCGAAAATCTGCCCGACGATATCCGCCGCAAGGTTGCGGAAGACACCATGGACGTGTCGCGTGAGGATCATCAGCGATGGCACAAGATTCTGGCCGATAAAGGCTGGGCCTGTCCTGCCTGGCCCGAGGAATACGGCGGTACCGGCTGGTCCGATGAACAATCCTATGTCTTCGAGCGTGAAATGGCGCTGAACGATGCGCCGAGACCCATGGTGTTTGGTGTCGACATGCTGGTGCCAACCATTATTGAGTTCGGCACCGAAGAACAGAAGGAGCGTTTCCTGCCGCCCATCGCCAAGGGCGATATTCTTTGGTGCCAGGGATTTTCTGAACCCAATGCGGGATCGGACCTGGCGTCGTTGCAATGCAAGGCAGAACTGGATGGCGATGTGTACGTCGTTAATGGCACGAAGACGTGGACGACTGACGGGCATAATAGCGACTGGATGTTCGGCCTGTTCAGGACCGAAAGTTCGGGCAAGAAGCAACAGGGTATCACCATGTTGTTGCTCGATCTATCGACGCCGGGCATCACCATGACGCCTCTGGTCACTTTTGACGGCACCCACGAGATCAACCAGGTATTCTTCGACAACGTTCGCGTGCCTGCCGATAACCGGTTGGGTGATGAGCATCATGGCTGGACCGTGGGTAAATACATGCTGGGCCTGGAACGCTTCGGCACGGCGGAGGTGTCGCGCTCGCTCGCCAGTCTTGGAAGGTTGAAACAACTTGCTGCAGTAACGACCAGAAACGGCGCTGCGCTGATCGATACCCCGGCGTTCGCTGAAAAGATTGGTCAGGCAGAGGTCGAGCTGCGCGCCCTGGAGCTGACGGAACAGCGCTTTCTTTTCCAACCAGGCGGCGCCGACGCCATGGGTTTCGAGGCCTGTATGCTGAAAGTCAGGGGTACGGAAATCCAACAGCGCATATACGAACTCGCTGTAGAGGCCTTGGGCTACGGGGCGCATAGGATATCACCTGATGAAACGCATGATCCCGAGGATAACCGCGCACCCGGTGACAGACCGGAAAGTGCGGATTATGCGACGCAGATCTATTTTAATCTGCGGAAAACGTCGATCTATGCCGGTTCGAACGAAATACAGAAAAACATCATCGCCAAAACCGTTTTGGGCCTGAGGTAGGGATCGATCATCATGGATTTTCAGTTTTCCGAAGAACAGGTTCTGTTTCGCGATACCATTCAGCGGTTTCTTACCGACAGTTTCCCTTTTGAAAAACGTCAGACGATCATCGATGCCGTGCCCGGTTACGCCAGGGACCACTGGGATACTCTGGCGGAGTTGGGCATTCTGGCGTTACCCGTGTCGGAAGAAAACGGGGGCTTAAGCGGCGGAGCCGTCGACACCATGCTGGTAATGGAGCAGATGGGCAAGGCCTTATTTACCGGGCCCTATGTCTCGTCGATCCTGATGTCGGCCAGATTGCTCGAAATCGCCGGTTCTCCCCAGGCATCAACCCTGCTGGAAGGATTAATCGGTGGCGAGCGGATGATCAGTTTCGCCTTTGCTGAAGACGAGTCAGGCTATGATATCGAAGCTACAGCGCTGAGCGCTGTGCGTAATGACGATGGTTTCTTGTTGAATGGCCGTAAAATTACGGTCTTCCATGCCGATACGGCTAATGACCTGATTGTTCTGGCGCGCACGAGCGGCAAGGTCGGGGAAAGCGACGGCTTGTCCCTGTTCATAATGCCTGCTGATGCTGAAGGTATCACGATGACTGCCTATCAGACACAGGATGGAAACCGGGCTGCCGACATTACCTTTTCGGACGTTCAGGTAGCAGGAGAGAACCTGATAGGCGAGGAGGGAGCGGCCTATGACGCCGTCGATGAGGTGCTGGATCGGTTGAATTCCGACCTGGTAGCGGAAGCTGTTGGCATCATGTGGAGCATTTACGAGATGACGCTCGAATACATGAAAACGCGCTCGCAATTTGGCGAAACCCTGGGTTCCTTCCAGGCACTGCAACACCGCATGGTTGACGTTTACATGATGTGCGAAATGGCTCAGTCCATGGCTTTCGAGGCGGCGGCAGCTTGTGATACAGGCGACGCGGATCAACGCCGCCGCGCCGTATCGGCGGCGAAAAGCCTGGTCGGGCGCTATGGCCGCAAGGTGGGGCAGGAAGGCATCCAACTCCACGGCGGGATTGCCATGACGATCGATTATCCCATGGGGCACTTTTTCAAGCGGCTTTGCATGATCGACGCCAGTGCAGGCGACGTTGCCTGGCACGAATCCCGTTATGCCCGATGTTCGGCGATCTGATCAGGTTGAGGAAACTGACGGAACGAATCCCTGTTTCTTGGAAACGACGTTCTTGAGTTCTTTTCCGGACTGATACAATGCGAAGTTTTCCAGGAAAAGGTCAGCTAGGGCATCGTAGTGGTCGGTAAAGTCCCCTGAGATATGCGGCGAGATGAATACGTTTTGCGCATCCCATAACGGGTTGTCGGCGGGCAGGGGTTCTTCGCAGAAAACGTCAAGCGCCGCATGGCCGAGCTGGCCGCTTTCAAGGGCGTCCAGCAGGGCCGCTTCATCCACGAGTGGGCCACGGCCGATGTTTATAAACATGGCGCCTTTCTTCATGGCAGCGAACCGTTCCGCATTGAACAGCCCCGTCGTCTCTTTCGTCAGGGGTGTGATTAGGACGACGTAGTCCGCATCGGCGATCACGTCATTCAGGTCATCCTGACCGTAAACATGACCAAAATCCGGATCGTTATCCCGCGCCGTTCGTCCTACCCCGACGACGTTCAGGCCAAAATCACGGAGCATGCGATAGATTTCACGGCCGATGTTGCCGACCCCGACGATGGCAACTTTTTGGCCCAGCATCAAGGTGCTCAGACGGTAATTCCATTCCCGTTGTTTCTGAAAATCATAAGTCTGGGTGAACAACTTTGCATGGGAGATCATTACGCCCAGAGTCCATTCCGCCATGGAACGGTCAAAGATGCCGCCGGAGTTGGTCAGCGTCACGTCGCTCTCTGTCAGAGCAGGGAATAGGGCCGCATCGACACCTGCGCCGCCCCAGTGAATCCATTTTAACGTATCGGCGGCAGGCCAGCATACTTCCAAATCGTCTGCCCGGAAGTTCCAGCCGAGAAGGACGTCAGCTCCCGGCAGGGTGGAGAGCAGGACTTCCTTGTCGGACGCAAACCTGATCTCGGCCTTGTCTGCAATGCTTTCCAGGCCCGGCACTTCACTGATTTCGGAAACGCCCTGTACAACAAGAACCGTTTGTTCGGACATTATCTCTCCCCGTATCCCAAATATGCTGTTCATTCTTCGGTGGGATAGGTGTAGCAAGAGGGTGCAAGGGAAGGAAAGCAAATGATTGATTTCAGCGGAAAAGTCATTCTGGTAACCGGCGGTTCGCGCGGTATTGGCGCAGCGACGGTGAAAGCATTGGTCGCTGCCGGCGGCAACGTCATTTTGCATTACGGTTCCAATCGCGAGGCAGCTGAAAAAACCGCCCGTGAGGCAGGGGCGGATAACTGCCATCTTGTTGCGGCTGACCTGAACGAACCCGGCGTCGCAGGATTGCTCTGGAAACAGGCCATGGACTGGAAAGGCCGCGTGGATGCTCTGGTCAACAACGCCGGTATTTTTTCGCCGGCGCCCGTTGACGGCGATGACGAAACCTGGCGGCAGGTTTGGCAGAACACCCTGCAGGTCAACCTGATTGCGTCGGCCGATCTCTGCCGCGAAGCCGTCAACACCTGGAAGGCAGGGCCGGACAAGCTTGTGCGAGGCGTCATCGTCAATGTCGCCAGCCGGGCCACATGGCGCGGTGACGGGCCAGATTACTGGTCTTATGCGGCGTCCAAGGGCGGCATGGTTTCCTTGATGAAGACCATCGCCAGGGCGCACGCCGCCGACGGTATCCTGAGCTACGCCGTGGCGCCCGGTTATGTGGAAACGGATATGGCCATCGAGGCGTTCGAACTCGACCCGGCGCTTCGTGACATAACGGTCCGCGATATTCCCATGGGAGATATTGCTCCTGCAGGCGACGTTGCCAACGCCATCTGTTTCCTGGCCTCCGGCCTTGCGCCGCACGCCACGGGCACAACGTTGGATGTGAACGGCGCTTCGTATGTGAGGTAACCGATGACGATGAAACCCTATGGAAAACCCTATGGAATAGACGGCCAGCGGCTGCGGGAAGTGGGTGATCGGGAAGCGGAACGCTTTCAGGCGATGATCCCGAAATCCCTGGAACTGGGCAAGCGGGCGGCCAGAACGCAACCCAATGCCGTGCCCATGGCCTGGATGCTGGGTCTGCATGAACATCCGCCCATGTATATCGATTACGGTGACGGGGCGTATTTCTTCGATGTCGATGGCAACAAATATCTGGACATGAACCAGGCCGATTACGCCGCTTCGCTGGGATTTGCGCCCAAGGCCATAACAGACACACTGGCGGCCAGGTCGGCCAAGGGTTCCTCGTTCCTGTTGCCGACGGAAGACGGCATCGTTGCGACGGAGCTGCTGGCGGAACGCAGCGGCCTGCCGTTCTGGCAGTTTACCGGGTCGGCTTCGGCTTCCAATATGGAAATCATTCGCCTGGCCCGGGTTGCAACGGGTAAGGAAATTCTTGTCATGTTCGAAGGCAAGTACCACGGCCATATCGACGACACCCTGCTCGCCAGCGAAAACGGCAAGATCGTCGCCGAAGGGGTGGGCCTGTCTAAAAGTGCTTTGGAAAAAGCCAGGATCGTACCCTTTAACAACCTGGACGCCCTGGAACAGGCGCTCGCGCCCGGCGATGTGGCCTGCGTCATGGCGGAACCCATGCTGACAAACGCCAACATCGTTTTTCCCGACGACGGTTTCTGGGCCGAGGTGCGCCGTATGACCCGTGAAAAGGGCGTGCTGCTATCCATCGACGAGGCCCACACTGGTGCGTTCGCCTACGGGGGGTTGACCAGAAAATGGTCCATCGATCCCGATCTGCAGACCATTGGCAAGGGCATGGGGACTGGATTTCCATTCAGCGCCTACGGCATGACGGAAGAACTGGCGAGACTTTCCGAACAGCGTCTGGACCGTGACCGGGAAGGGTATGCGGGCCTGATGGTGGGTGGAACGACCTACGCCAGCGCGCTGAGCCTGGCCGTCGTCCGGGCGACGTTGGAGGAATGCCTGACGGAAGCGGTCTATGAACAGAATGCCCTTTTGGGCAAGCGACTGGGCGAAGGATTGGAAGTCATATTCAGGGACCGCGGCCTTGACTGGCGTGCACCGTGGATCGGCGGCCGTTCGGGATGGATACTCTCAGCTGAGCTTCCACGCACAGCCTTTGAGGCCGGGTTCTCGCTGGATCCCGATTTCACCCGCGCCAAGCGGCTTTACCTGCTGACTCACGGCGTCTGGGAGTCCTTGAATTCCGCTGGACCCGTCGCATCCTTCTCCCACACGGCCGGGGACGTGGATGAATACCTTAAAATTTCTGCAGCATTTCTCGATGAAGTCATGGCATAATTGTTATCAACGATAACAACCTGGACACCCGATCCGTCCGTATAAGGATCGACAGATGGAGGATAAGATGAGCAATCTTGAAATCATGCGCGTTGAACCCCACGGACCCGCCGATACCGGTATGGTGGAGTGGGATCCGATCCCGCCGGGAAGCCTGGAAAGCGGCGAGCCGGTCCAGCGCGGTCATGTCTATTACAATGACGAAAACCTCGGCCTGATGGCGGGTGTCTGGGATTGCACGGCCTTTACCGGCAAGATGGAACCCTATGACGTCAACGAATTCATGCTGCTTTTGGAAGGCTCGCTGACCATGATTCTTGAGGACGGCTCCGAGGTCGTCATCAACGCCGGCGACGCCTTTGTGATTCCCAAGGGCCTGGTCTGCCAGTGGAAACAGCCCGGATACTTGCGCAAGTTCTTCGTCATCTTCGATGACGCTTCCGGTGTGCTGGCAGATAACCTGGATACCGTCGGTATTATCCTGCCCAAAGCCGATGGCGCGCTCACGCCCGTGGAAGGCCTGGAGCCCGAGCAATTCGTCGGCGGCGGCATTCCGAAGCAAGGCATGCATGAATATTACCTGGATCCCACGGGGCAGTTCCTGGTCGGGCTGTGGGACAGCGAGCCGTTCGAGCGTCCCGCCCAACCCTTCAACCGCCATGAGATGATGTGCATCCTGGAAGGCAGCGTCACGATGTCGGACGGCGCCGGCAACGAGCAGGTCTTCAAAGCGGGGGATACGGCCTATGTGCCGAAGGGCGCGCCTTATGTGTGGAAGAGCACGGAGTACGTGAAGAAATTCTTCTGCATGTTCATGCCGAAGGAAGCCGCTGCGGCCTCTAACGCCGCAGAATAGCCATCATTTGCGGGGCCTGTTCGGGACCGGAAGAGGGCTCTCAGGGGTGTGACGGTGGTCACTCTTGATTAACGATATCCATTGTAGGGTTATCGTGACGATTCTTTTGCACTCTTGAGATATGCGCCTATGGCCGACGTAAAAAAACCCGACTGGCCGCAAACGCCGGATGGAACCATCGACTGGGAAACTGTTTTCGAAAATCCCGAAAACGGTATCATCCCTGCGCTTTCCAAGGCGCCATCAAAAGAACTGCTTTATCAGGCCACCGTAACGGTCGTTAAACAGCTTTTTACCCGTAAAAACGACGCCGTTCAGGTTGAAAAGTTCATCCGCGAGCTTGACCTGATCCTGGGCGAGACTGAAGGCTCGGAAGACCTGCCGAAAATGCAGGAATCCATTATCGGCCTGCTGCGGCGCATCAAGAACGGCCGTATCAAGAAGGCGGCCGAATACGTCGCCAACAAGAAGAGGGAAGCCGCCCTCGGTAAAAAAGCCAAGAAAAAGAAACAGGAACGCCGGGCAGAGGAACTGGACAAGAAGAAACTGGCGACGATTATCGGCATGCTTGGTTCCGGCGTTGTTTTGGCTATCATCGCCGTCGTTGCGGTCATTATGGTGTTGTCCCCCGATGACGAGCCGCCTGAGGAAACGGCAGCTAAGACAGAACAGGTGACCCCGCAACCGGAGCCCGAACCCGAGCCCGAGCCCGAACCGGTAGAAGTGATGGAGCTGGAACTTTCCGACGACGGCTATCCCCTGGGCCAGATGACGCCCGATACCATCAAGAAGCTTGGCCCCATTGTCATGATCCTGCAGCGCTTCTACTGGTCCGGCTGGGTCGAAGGGGAATCCGCCAGGGGCGCCGCTTTGGTCCCGGTGCTGATTATCAAGGATGACGATCTCGTTAACCGGATTTGCGATTATGCACCGAACATAGTCGATGCCATCAATTTGGCTCTCGGGCGTGTCGTAACCGGCGGAGCGCCCGCCAGCCCGGACGACCTGCGCCGCGCCGGCCTCATCGCCATGGAAAGCTCGACCAAGAAGCTGGGCAGTGCCTGGATTCGGGATCTCTATCTGATTTACAAGAGCGACAAACGTCTTCTGTCCATGTCGGAGAAATGCCAGATCATCGAGTGATGTTGGTTTTTACCCTTTCTTTGAGGGCTGCATCGACAGTTCGGCTGGGAGCCTAAAACAGGTAAGGCCCGTTGACGTCGCGGACATATACGGTGTGCGTTACCAAGTCTTTTTGCGGGGTCCAGTAGTGCAACTGATAGGCGGGCGCTTCCAGAACGTATTCCGAAGGGCGCTTCATTGTAAGATCCAGCCCTAACTGCATGCCCATGCTCGGGACCGTGCTGACCACCGTGCCATGCCAGCGTACATGGACCGGCAAGTGTATGTGTCCGCACATGATGCGTTCTACATTTGTGGCTTTAGCGACAACATCCCTCAGCAAGTGGGTACCTTCAAAGCCATCCTCATCGGTTTCCAGAACGCTGCATTTTACCGGGGGGTGATGCATGAAAATAACGGTCGGCCGATGTTGATCCTCGGATAGACGCTCATCAAGCCATGCGGCCCGCTTCTGGCAGATTTCGCCCCCTGGGCTGCCGGGCACGGTGCTGTCCATAGCGATCAGGCGAACCTCGAAATCCTCAACCACGTAACAGGAAAAGCCATCCAGCCCGGATGGACAGGCATGTTCATCGAATGCCGCCTCAAGTATGGCCCTCTCGTCGTGATTGCCGGGTATGATGAAATACGGAATTTCCAGTCTGCTCAAAAGGCTAGCCGCATGCTCGGCTTCTTCCAACCCTCCCTCATTGGTGATATCGCCGGTAACCAACACGACATCGGGCTTCGGGATGCACCGGTTGATGTGATCGATACAACGCGTCAGATTCTCAGCCATCGGCGCAATGCCATTGGTTTTTTCTCCCCGGACAGGGATATGGGTGTCACTGATTTGTGCGATCAGCATTCATCGCTCCTGTTCGTTCGGATGATTTACGAAAAAGCGTCTAGGAAACTTGGGTTAAATAACATTGTAACTACGGTTCAACAACATACCGTCATAACAACGAATAACTTTATGATGGAACGCCGGGTTGAAAGGGACCCGGTCCCAATACGTGCATCGGCCTTAATTGTCATAAGAGGTTAATAAATTAATAAAAAAATTTCTATCTTGGTTCAGTAGTTTGTTCTATATTCAGTGTGTAACCTGAAAAAAAAATTTCAATAAATCACCACGGAGGAGGTAATTAATGAAACGAATACTCATGGCCACAATCGCATTGTTTGCGATGGGAAGTGTGGCGCAGGCAGCGGATTGCCCCGCTGTGACAGTAGCAGATATGAAAGGTGTCGCTGCGGGCGCTTATCCCCAGCAATACGAACTTTCCGAATTTCAGTCAGCTGCGGGTTGTACGCTGAGCTTTTCTGCCAATCCGGATATTGACTCTATTAATGGCATGATTAGAGGGAACCCGAGCCTGCCACCGTTGGCGGAACGTCTGCCGGAAGAGCCTCTTGTCGTCGCGCCCTATCACTCGATCGGCAAATACGGCGGCACCATGAACATGATCACCAACGCTTCCGAGGCGGGAACGGCTGGTCTTTTGTCCATCAGGCACGTCAACCTCGTGCGCTATTCCGATGATTTGCAGACCATCGTACCGAACGTCGCCAAGGGGTGGGACTGGAATGATGACTACACCCAGTTGACCTTCCATCTGCGTAAGGGCCACAAATGGTCCGACGGCGCACCGTTCACGTCAGCGGATGTGAAGTACTGGTATGACAACCTGGCCCTGAACCCGGACGTCATGCAGAAAACCAAGGATTACGTCCTGGTTGCCGGCGAGCGGATGACCATCGATACGCCTGATCCGCAAACTGTCGTTTTCAACCTGCCCGCACCCAAACCGGGTTTGCTGGCGCACTTCGCGTCCTCTTTCGCACAGGGTTTCCAGCCGAAACACTTCCTGGGTAAATGGGATCCGAAACTGAACCCTGAAGCCGATGCAATGGCGCAGGCTGCCGGTTTTGAGAATGGCCTGGCTGTTCTTGCTGCCTACTATGGCAATTCGGACTGGACGGATACCCCGACACCGATGTTGGCCGCACCTGATAAGGTTGCCAACCTGCCGGCGGATACCGTGCCCACGCTCGAATCGCACATCCACACGAAGCAGAACGCCGATGGCCGTCATTATGTCGCCAATCCGTACTTCTTCATGGTCGATACGGCCGGTAACCAGCTTCCCTACATCAACGAATATGATGAAACTTACGTCAACGATAACCAGGTTCGTATCCTGAAGTTGATCAACGGTGAAGTACAGTTCAAGTCACAGTCCCTGCAGCTGCCCATGGCACCCGTTCTCCTGGAAAACCAGGAAAAGGGCAACTACAAGGTGCAGTTGAAGCCTGAAATTGCGGCTCCGACATTCACGTTCAACGTCACCTCCGAAAATCTTGAAAAACGTAAGGTGTTCGGTGATGTCCGTTTCCGTCAGGCCATGTCCGTTGCCATCGACCGTGGCGAATTGAACGAAGTTGCGTTCTTCGGCCAGGGTGAGCCTGTACAGTACACCGGCTTCTCGCCCAACCCGCCGTTTGTCGATGACAAGTGGAAATCCCATATGACGGGGCATGATCCGGCCATGGCGAATTCCCTGCTTGATGCGGTTGGAATGAAGGATACGGACGGTGACGGTTACCGCGAGCTCCCGAACGGTGAAAAGCTGGTCCTGAACCTGCAGTTCGCCACCCAGGGTATCGCCGGTAAGGTCGTCGAACTGGTAGGCCAGCACTGGGCCAACGTCGGTATCCAGACGACCGTCAAGGAAGTCACGCCTGATGAATACCGCTCCGCGCAGTCGTCCAACAAGCTGGATGTCGGCATGTGGCGTAAAGGCCACCCGCTGGCCATCGTTCTGGGTAACAACAACATGTTCGTGCCGCCGTATGAAAGTTATTTCTTCCTGCGTACGGCCATGTTGTGGGCTGAGTACATCGATACGAATGGCGCCAAGGGCGTGAAGCCGCCTGAATGGGCCTATCAGATGATCGATGATATCAATGCCTTCCAGTCACAGCCTGCCGGCAGTGCGAAGTCCGATGAAATCGGCAAGCGGCTGGTGGAGAACATGGTAGGCCAGACCCTGTTTATCGGTACGGTTCTGGCGACAGGGCCGGTCTATCACCACAACACCTTGAAAAATATCCCGGAGTTCAAGACGCACTCCTATGAATACTATTGGAATTTCCCCTATCGGGGCCCCCAATGGTATCTGGACAATTGATCCAAGGGCGTTTGTAATGAATCCCCCGGATGGTCTCCTTGAGGCTATCCGGGGGAATTCAAATGAATTCCGCTGCTAAAGACCTCCCATAAGAAGAAGGCCTGCATAAGAGGGGGTGTTGCGATGCTGAAATTTGGAAGATTCTTCCTTGTTCGCGCCATGCTGGCGGTCGTAACGCTTCTTATTGTCTCATTCATCGTATTTACGTTAATGGAATTTGTGCCCGGCGATTGCGCCGAGCGCTATGTTGCTTTCAAAAACACCCAGGGCAGCAATATCACCATCGAAGACATTGAGGCGGAACGGGTCCGCCTCGGCCTGGATAAGCCTTACCTGCAACGCTGGGTCGTGTGGGTTTACAACGCTTTTCATGGCGATTTCGGCGACAGTTGCATTCTCAGGGTCAATATCGCCCTGCTGCTTGGGCAAAAATTCTGGATCAGTCTGGGAATCTGTCTGACGTCACTGGTATTGGCATATTTAATCGCCTTGCCAGTCGGCATTATTTCAGCGACGTCGAACAGCGCCTTCCTGAACAATTCCCTACGTTTGGTCAGCTATCTGGGTTTGGCGCTGCCGAACTTCCTACTCGCCCTGATGATCATGCTGGTTTCGACGATCATATTCGGGGAAAGCCTGACCGGACTGTTTTCACCGGAATATCGCGACGCCCCATGGTCCGTGGACAGGGTGAAAGACTTCCTGTCACGAGCCTGGCTGCCTGTCTTCATTTTGGCCTGGTCGGCTACCGCTTTCGCCATCCAGACGGTTCGGGCGCTTATGTCGGACGAACTTGGCAAACTATACGTAACGGCAGCCAGGGCGCGCGGTATTACCGGCAGGAAATTGCTGTGGCGCTATCCTGCCCGGCATGCTCTGGGCCCGATCGTCAATTCGCTGGGCTTCGATCTGAATCGTATTTTCAACGAGTTACCGATTATCGCGGTGATTCTGACGTTAACGGACGCCGGCGCCTTGCTGATCGAGGCATTGGCCCGTTCAAATGACCAGCAGCTTGCCGGGGCGATCATTTTCCTTCTAACCGGCAGTATCGTCGCGCTGAATTTCCTGACAGATATACTGCTCGCCATCATCGACCCGCGTGTCCGTAGTTCCATAGTGAAGTAAGAACCATGACAGAACCCGATACGAT
Source organism: uncultured Thalassospiraceae bacterium (assembly GCA_964344255.1). GTDB lineage: Bacteria > Pseudomonadota > Alphaproteobacteria > Rhodospirillales > Casp-alpha2 > JAJFIE01. The sequence continues at coordinate 6,680 of CAYFMQ010000023.1, read as the reverse complement.
AACGCCGGAAACGGATCAGAAGCTGAAAGAGGCATATTTTACGGCTTCGCAGGGGCAGTTGATATGGTCGCGCTTCAAAAAGCAGAAAGCCGCCATGGTGGGCGCGTGGGTGCTGATCATACTGGTGCTGTCCGGGTTGTTTGCGCCATTCCTGACGCCCTATTCTCCGACCCTTGATGGCCGGAATGAGAACTACGAGAACGGCGCTCCGCAGATACCCAAATTCTGGGACGAGAATGGATTTTCTTTCCGGCCTTTCGTCTACACCTATGAACGGGAACGTTCCATCGCGACGAATTTCCGATGGGTTTCCACCGTTGACCGGGACAAACGCCGCTACCTGACACTGTTCCCCAAAGGTGAGAAATACACCTTGTTCGGGATAACTTTTGAGCGTCATCTGTTCGGCGTGGATACCGGCAAGGTCCACATTTTCGGCACCGACAGTACGGGTAAGGATATCTTTTCCCGGACCCTGCACGCCATCAATACGTCTCTTGCCGTGGGGACGATCGGGGTTGCGATCGCCTTTGTCATGGCCCTGATTATAGGAGGGGTGTCCGGTTACTACGGTGGCTGGATCGATTCCGTGTTGCAGATGATCACTGATGCGATCCGGACGGTGCCGGCTATCCCGTTGTTCATGGCAATTGCGGCGTTCATTCCCAGTGAGTGGAGTTCGGAGATGAGATTTTTCTTCATCTCGATCATCCTGGGCTTCATCAACTGGCCGACGCTTGCCAGACGTGTCCGAACTCATCTGTTGACCGAACGGAATCAGGAATACGTCATGGCGGCGCAACTCTGTGGCGCGCCGGCAGGCCACATAATCCGCAAACACCTGCTGCCCAGCTTTACCAGCTACATCATCGTCGATCTGGTGATTTCGTTCCCCTACATGGTGCTGTCGGAAACGGCGCTCAGCTTTATTGGCCTTGGTTTGAGGGACCCGGTAAACTCAATGGGCGTCATGCTGCAAAACGTTACCGATGCCGACGTCCTGCTTAATTACCAATGGTATTTCATCCCCGTCATCTTCTTCGTGACCATGGTGCTCGCCTTCGTTTTCGTGGGCGACGGTTTACGCGATGCGGCGGATCCCTATTCGGATAAGAAATAATGAGTGATAAAACGCCCCTGATAAATATCGAGGATCTCACCATCCGTTTCAGGACCGACGAAGGCCTGATAACCGCCGTGGACGGGGTGTCCTTCGACCTGGCCGCGGGCGAAGTGCTCGGCCTTGTCGGTGAAAGCGGCTCAGGGAAATCGGTTACAGCGAAATCCCTGATGCAGTTGAACGCCGATAATACGCATTACGGTGATGAAAGCCGGATCACGTTGCATGCGAATGGCCAGACGGTGGATGTTCTGTCGCTGAAAAAGGCCAGCGATCTCAAGCTCATCAGGGGGGGTGCCATCTCCATGATCTTCCAGGAACCCATGGCGAGCTTTGCGCCGGCCATCACCGTCGGCAGCCAGATGGTCGAGCAACTTTTGCTTCATTCCGACATGACCAGACAGCAGGCCCGCGAGCTCTCCATCGACATGCTCGCCCGGGTCGGTATTCCCGATGCGGCGAAACGCTTCGATCAGTACGCCTTCGAGTTCTCCGGCGGCATGCGTCAAAGGGCGATGATCGCCATGGCGCTTTCCACCAAGCCCAAGCTGTTGATCGCCGACGAACCGACGACGGCGCTCGACGTCACCATCCAGGCCCAGGTCATCGAGTTGATGAAAGACCTCGTCACGGAATTTGGCATGGGCATTATCTTCATTACCCACGATCTGGGGGTCATCGCCCAGACGGCAGACAACGTCGCCGTTCTGTACCTGGGTAAAATCGTCGAATACGGCCCCGTTGCCGACGTCATCCACAATCCGGCGCATCCCTATACGAAAGGCTTGCTGAATGCGCTGCCGGACCTGGATGATCTGGACAACCCGCTGCAACCCGTGGCCGGTGACATTCCGAGCCCGCTTGAGCGGCCCAAGGGGTGTGTTTTCCATACCCGCTGCCCGGTCGCCATGGCCGGACAATGCGACACCACGGCCCCGGAAATGATCAATGTCAGGGACGGTCATACAGCCGCCTGTTTTGCCCTTGAAGATCGGAGGATGGCGTCATGAGCGGCGATTCCCTGATTTCCATTAAGAACCTAGCGGTCGATTACCCGATCTCCGGCGGATTCCTGGGTGGCAGCGTTCACCTGCGCGTGCTCGATGGCATCGATCTGGAGATTCCACGCGGCACGTTTTTCGGGCTGGTCGGTGAATCGGGATCGGGCAAGACGACCCTCGGGCGGGCGATCCTGCGCGCCGCGCCCATCGGCGACGGCGAGATACAGTTCCACGACGACGACAAGACGTATCATGTGGAATCCATGTCCAATGAGGAATTGCGGGAATTCCGTAAGCGTGCCCAGCTTATTTTCCAGGATCCCTATGCGGCGCTCAGCCCACGCATGACCGTGCGCGACATCATCGCCGAGCCCCTGGAGGTCATGAAGATCACCAACTCACGTCAGGAAACAGACGAACGCGTGCGCGAGATCGCGGCGAAATGCCGCCTGAACCTGGAGCACTTGAGGCGTTTCCCGCACGCTTTTTCTGGCGGCCAGCGTCAGCGCATTTCCATTGCCCGGGCGCTTGTGTGCGAGCCCAAGTTCGTTGTGGCGGATGAAAGCGTCGCCGCGCTCGACGTCTCCATCCAGGCCGATATCCTGAACCTGCTGAAATCGCTGCAGGATCAGCTCGGCATCACGTTCCTGTTCATCAGCCACGATCTGAGCGTCGTCGCCCATACCTGCGACATCGTTGCCGTGCTCTATCTCGGCCGTCTGGTTGAAATGGCGCCCAGGGCTTCGCTGTTCGCGCACCGCCTGCATCCCTATACACGCGCGCTGCTCTCAGCCATTCCGCACCTGGACCCCGATCGTCAGGAAAAGGCCATCAAGCTTGAAGGCGAAATCCCCAGCGTCGCCAGCCCGCCCTCCGGCTGCCGTTTCCATACCCGCTGTCCGCACGCCACGGAGCGCTGCAGGGCCGAGGTGCCGGAATGGCGTGAGCTAGAGCCCGACCACTTCGTTTCCTGCCACTTCGCCGAAGACCTGCGAACGCCGGAAGCGGCAGAGTAGGGGGCGCGGCCAGGGGTTCCATGGGTGTCCCCTCTATTTCGTAGATTTCTTAAGAAATGGTGCCGGCTGCAGGAGTTGAACCCGCGACCTACTGATTACAAATCAGTCGCTCTACCAACTGAGCTAAGCCGGCATTTTGGATGCCCGGGGCCTTGTCCATGAAGGTCCCGGCTGTCGGGCACCATATACAGCCTTCCTGGCGTTTTCTGCAACCCGTATCATCCGTTGCGACAATATTTCTGCCTATTCCCATGCAACGTATTGCGCCGCACCCGTGATTTCGGCACACTTTCGGCTATATTTAATGTTAAGACCGTTCTTTTTGATACAGGGCAGACAATGAACAAACAGACTTTCCTTCTGGTTGCCGTGGTGGTTATCGGCCTGGGCGGTTACTGGGCTTATGAAAGCTATCAGGAGCAAAAACGCATGGAGGCGTGGGAAAGCCTGCTCACAGGCGATGACTGCGATACCTGTGCGGCACGGAAGGCTTCGATCAAGAAGATACAGGACGAACGCAAGGCAAAGGAAGCTGCTGAACAGGAATCGGCGGTTCAATCCTCCGATGCGAACTGACGAATTAACACCGGTTGCCGCCGGATAAGGCGATAGGACGCGCATGGATACCATGGAAATTCTCACCTTGGCGCTGGGCGCGGCATGGGCAAGCGGGATCAATCTGTACGCCACCATCGTGCTGGTCGGCGGCCTGGGCCTGTTCGGCATCGTCGACCTGCCGCCGGGGCTCGAAATGCTGGAAAGCCCCGTGGTCCTGATGGCAGCGGCGCTGCTCTATGCGCTTGAGTTTTTCGCCGACAAGATCCCCGTGGTGGATACCATCTGGGATGCGCTGCACACCTTCATCCGCATACCGGCTGGCGCGTTGATCGCCGCCGGGACTATCGAGGGCGTCGACCTGACGGGCCTCGGCGAGGATGTCGAGTTCATCGCCGCCCTGCTGGCGGGCGGCGCCCTGACGGCCGGCTCGCACGCCACCAAGGCGGCCAGCCGCGCCGCCATCAACATGTCGCCGGAGCCCTTCAGCAACATCGCCGCTTCACTGGTCGAGGATATCCTGGTCTTTACCGGACTTTCGCTCGCCATCTTCAAGCCGGCTGTGTTCCTCATCGCGGCCCTGATCGGGCTGGCGTTGTTCATCTGGCTGGCGCCAAAACTGTGGCGTGGGATCAGGGGATTCTTCGCCCGGTTCTCCAACCCGGCAGGGGCGGCGCATTCGGCGCGCCATAGGGAATGGACCGCGCCTTCCAGGGCCGTCGCCCGCACCCAAACCGGCACCCATGACAGTGGTGACGTTGACGCGTCTTTCTGATACCTGTTCCTGAGACGTTTATTAATTATAAAATCTGTTATAGCGAGGGCAGGGAAGAATGGATCAACCGTCAAACATCAAAACCTATCCGTCTGACGGAATGCGGCGGCTCGGCCGCGCCATTTTCGAGGCGACCGGGTGCGCGCCGGAAGAAGCCGCCATCGTCAGCGATCATCTGGTGGAGGCGAACCTAACCGGTCACGACAGCCACGGCATCAAGATGATCTCCATGTACCTGGAAAACATCGACTTGGGCGGTCTGTTTCCCAACGTCGCCCTCGAAACGATCCTAGACCAGGGCAACATGCTGGCTTTTGACGGCGGCCAGGGCTACGGCCAGCGGCTGGCCCGTGAAGCCACCAACAAGGCCATCGAGCGCTGCAGGGAAACCGGCTCGGCCATCTGGTCGCTGCGCAATGCACACCATATCGGGCGCATCGGTTCCTATGGCGAACAGCTCATCGAGGCCGGCCTTGTCGGGTTATTTTTCGTCAATGTGGTCGGCCACGACCCCACGGTCTCACCTTTTGCCGGGCGGGATTCCCGCTTCGGCACCAACCCCGTCTGCATCGCCGTTCCGGGAGGCACCCACGGCGCGCCGCTGATGCTGGACTTCGCGACCAGCCGCATCGCCTTCGGCAAGGTGGAGGTCGCTAACAACAAGGGCGTTCCTGTGCCGGACGGCTGCCTGCTGGACCAGGAAGGCGCTGTCACCACCGACCCCGGCGTCATGTTCGCCGAGCCCAAAGGCTCGCAATTGACCTTCGGTGACCACAAAGGTTCCGGCCTCGCCTTGATGTGCGAAATTCTGGCAGGCGCGCTCTCAGGTGGTTTCACCATCCAACCCGACCACGAAAGGCGCGGCCCCACCATCAACAACCTGTTTTCCGTGCTCGTCAGTCCGAATGTCCTGCCGGGCGGGTCAGGACTGGCGG
>CAYFMQ010000023.1:0-1268 GCA_964344255.1 uncultured Thalassospiraceae bacterium | reverse complement strand
GTCGTTGATTATGTGAAAAGCTCTCGTCCCATGCAGGGGGCGGATGAGGTTCTCGTCGCCGGTGAGCCGGAAGTGCGCGCCCGCACCGAACGGACGGCGCACGGCATGCCCCTCGACGATGTAACGTGGGAGAAGCTGATGCTCGGTGCGGAGAAGGTGGGACTCAGCCGCGAAGTGGCGACAGGGCTTGTTTTCGGCGGTTACTAGGTCCGTTAGGGTTTTTCTGGCGAAAGGCCTCATAGAGCGCGATGGCCGCCGCATTGGAGAGGTTCAGACTCTCCATGGCGGGCGTCATGGGGATTCGGGCCAGGAAATCGCAATTCTCCCGCGTCAGGCGCCGCAATCCCTTGCCTTCGGCGCCCAGCACCAGAACGGCGCGGCCGGGCCAGTCCATCTCGCCCATGATATCTTGTCCGTCGCCATCGAGACCGACGGTCCAGTGACCGGCCTCTTTCAACTGTTCCAAGGCCCTGGTCAGGTTGGTGACGCGAATCATAGGTACGCTTTCGAGCGCGCCCGAGGCGGCCTTGGCCATGACACCCGTGGCTTCCGGCGCATGACGGTCGGGAACGATCAGGGCTTCAGCGCCGAAAGCGGCGGCGGAACGCAGGATAGCGCCGATGTTTCTGGGGTCCGTCCCCTGATCGACGACGACGATGAGGGATTGCGCTTCATCGTGGAGGTTGTGAATCAGGTCTTCGAGGTGAAGCGATTCCAGGGGATCGACCTGCAGGGCGGCGCCCTGGTGTACGGCGCCTTCTGGCAGGTGCTTTTCTATAACCGCTCGGTCGGCGATTTCCGGCGCCGGCCGTTTGGCGCCCTTTTCAGCGGCCGAATAGAGGGCGTCTTCAACCTGCTGTCTGGCTTCCTGGGTAACGAACAGCCGGTGGCACCGGCGCTCCGGATTGGCAAGTGCCGCACGGACGGCATGCAGGCCGAACAGCCACGAACGTGCATCCGAAGACGGGCTTGTATCCCTGCTGCGGGGTGGTTTTCTGCCCTCGGGCGAGGGGGGTCTGCCGTGTGTTTTCCTGCGTTTTGCCATGCCTTCCTATAGCATGACGGCGGACCAGGTGTCTCGAAACCTTTCCGGCTGTTTGCGTCCCATTGAGCGCCTTAAAATGATTGCTTGTTTTTTGGCGTTGACAAGCTAACGGATTTCCTCATATTTCAGCCTCCTCGCTGACATTGTCGAGGATTGGCGAAAGGGATCCGGAGGGGTGCCCGAGTGGCTAAAGGGGACGGGCTGTAAACCCGTTGGCTATGCC
>CAYFMQ010000022.1:35281-43681 GCA_964344255.1 uncultured Thalassospiraceae bacterium | reverse complement strand
CAGGGCGGCACGTCCACGGCCACCGGCACCATCACGGTCGAGGGCACCAACGACGGACCTGTTGCAACAGACGATACCCTGACCGGAACAGAGGATGCTGCCATTACCTTCACGGCCCAGGATTTGTTGGCAAATGATACGGATCTTGATGGTGATAGCCTGACGATCACCAATATTGATGCACCGGACAACGGCACGCTCGTTGATAACGGTGATGGCAGTTACACGTTTACGCCGGACGAAAACTGGAGTGGTGATACCTCATTCACTTACACGATTTCCGATGGCGAGGGCGGAACATCAACCGGTACGACAAGCATCGAGGTTAGCGGCGTTGCCGATGAACCAACACTAAGCGTTGAGCTAGGAGAACCAACGGCAATTGGTGGCGGTGATACTGGTGGAACCCTCGCATCAGAAGATTTTGCTTCAGATGTTTCCGGTTGGGGTGATGATGTTTCCCAAGTTAACGGCCAGATGGCGATTGGTCAGGATGAGACCGCGTCGAAGGTGTTCGACTTCGGTGCTGATCATGCCGGTGAGACCATAACAATCTCCTTTGATATGGAAGCCTTTGGTGGCTGGGAAGAAAGCGGGCAGTACACCGATTACTTCACGGCTACGGCCAACGGCGAGGAGATGGTCAATACTTCTGAAAGTGATTCGAGCACGTATTCCTTTGAAGTAACTCTGGATGAGAATGGTCAGGTTCAGCTTGATCTTGCAGCAGACACCACTGCGAGTGACGAGGGCGTTTACATTGATAACGTTGAAATCACCAGTGGCGATGACTGGTCGGGTGGTGAAGCCGATTCTCTGGAATATCCACTGGATATCACCTCCAGCCTTACCGATACGGATGGTTCAGAACAACTGAGCATCACGATCGATGGCAGCACGCTACCTGACGGTGCGGCGCTCTCTGCTGGCGTTTATGACGAGGTAACGGATACATATACACTCGATCCTGGAGCAGGTGATCTTGACGGATTGACCGTAACCGTACCTGCGGATGCCGGAGAATTTGATGTCAGCGTAACGGCGACCGCAACCGAAGACGGTACTTCGGCAAGCGTCACGTCAACGGTTACTGTTGACGTCAATGACGCTCCGGTTGCAGAGGACGACAGTCTGAGCGGTTCCGAGGATCGGACGATTGTCTTCTCAGCAGATGATCTCCTTGCAAATGATACGGATGCCGATGGCGATGCGTTGACAATTACGTCATTCGAACAACCGGAGCACGGCACCATCACGGACAATGGCGATGGCACCTATACCTTTACGCCGGACGAAGACTGGAGTGGCGATACCTCCTTCGATTACACGGTTTCTGACGGCGAGGGAGGCACCTCCACGGCGACGGCAAGTGTCAGTGTAGAAGCAGTCGCCGATGCGCCGGATCTGAGTGTTGATGTTGGCGAGCCGACATCATCTGGCGGTGATGCGCCGACTCCGGTCGGATACTGGAAACTTGACGAAGAAAGCGGCACCACCTTCGAAGACCAGATCGGCGATAATGACGGTGTTGCTCATGGTAAGGAGTCCGGCAGCGGCAGAGGCAGAGGCAGCGGTGGTGGTGAGAAGAATAACCTCGATCTTGACGATGACGGCCAGTTCGGCACGGCTGCGGAATTCAAGGACCGTGATGACCAGTTCATCGAGGTCGATCACTCGCCGGACCTGAAACCCGACAGCGGTTCCCTGACGCTGTGGTTCAATACGGATGACAGCAACGATGGAACCCTGGCGTCCAGCGATTCCCGTGGTTACGACGATGGCGGGCACTTCGATCTGTCCATCAACCGCGACGGTGAACTTGAACTCAGGATGCAGGATGGGGACTCCAGTCACACCATCTCCGGTGGTGACGTCGAAAAAGGCGAGTGGAGTCAGGTCACCGTGACATGGGGCGAAGGCGGCATGAACATCTATCAGGATGGCGAGCTGGTGGCCTCTGATCCGAACTATACCGGTGGTCTTTCGGGGAATGAAAATCCCTGGACGTTCGGCGCTAGCCAGACCCATAGCGCTGATGATTCGTCCGACGGTACGCGGGATCATTTCGATGGTCATCTCGACGATATCGCCATTTTCGGTGAACAGCTCGATGCGGACCAGATTGCCGACCTGTACGACCAGGGTGTTCAGGACTTCATGGATAGCAATACCGGTGGCGGCGATCTGACCTTCCCGCTCGATATCACGGCTCAAGTCAATGATTCGTCTGAATCCCTGAGTGTTACCATCGATGGCGTGCCGGATGGCGCAACAATTTCCGAACCGGCTGTCTTTGACGAGGCAAGCGGGGAATGGAGCGTCGATGGGGCCGCCGACATGAGCAGCATGACGATCACCGTGCCGGAAGGTTCCGGTGACTTCCTGCTCGATGTCAGTGCAACGTCAACGGATACGAACGGTGATACGTTCACAACCAGCACGGTGGTGGAAGTTGATGCCGACCAGGATGGCGATTTCGATTTCGGCACCCAGGGCACTGACGGCGACGATACGATGACGGGCACAGCCGAAGCGGATGTCATCGACGGCGGTGCCGGAAACGATACAATCGACGCCGGCGCCGGCGATGACATTATGATCGGCGGCGAAGGTGACGATACCTTCGAGGGCGGCGCTGGTGACGACATGGCCTTCGGTGACGGCGGCAATGACCTGTTCATCTTCGGCGCTGGTGACGGCAGCGATTACTTCGATGGCGGTGACGGCTGGACCGACACGGTCAGTCTTGAAGGCGTTGACGGTGGTCCCGGTGTGGATGCTGGCTGGACCCTGCAGGTCGATGGTGACACAGCCTTCACTGAAACCGAGAGCGGCATCGAGTTCGAGGGCGATGCTTCCGGCACCATCCAGCTTTCCGATGGCAGCGAACTGACTTTCGAAGGTGTCGACAAGATCGAGTGGTAATACCCTCGAAGGCAACGTTTGTTCTGTGTTATAGCCTGATCAGCGCCACCTATGTAGGGTGGCGCTGATTTGGTTGAGGATTGCGTTGTGAATACGATCGATCTTAAGTCGGGGATGAGCGTCGGCGGGTTTCGCCTTAAAAGCCCTATTGCACGATCGCGCTGGACATCCCTTTACTCGGCGATATCGAAAGACCTGCCCGGTAAATTCGCCGTCAAGATTTTCGACCTGAGCGGATCGAACGAAAAAGCCATCGGCACACCGGATGAGGGTGTCTGGCTTAAACGTTTTGATCTCGAAGGGCGTATCCTTGCCGCCATGGATCATCCCGGCGTAATCGCCCTCGTTGATAGGGGGAGTCTGCCGGACGGGCGGCCTTATCATGTGCTGCCATTTGTCGAGGCCAACCTGATTTATGAAATGGGTGGCGATATAAGCGATCCTGCCAAACTAAGCCGGCTGGCGCCACCGAGACGGCCTCGGGCGCTTACCTATGAGCGGGCGTTATCCCTGCTGGTCCGGATAACGGACGCGTTAGAGGCCCTGCATCAAATGGATATCATTCACCGTGACCTGAAACCGGGAAACGTCCTGCTAAGCCGAAAGAAGGGGGGCGATCCAGTCTTATGCGATTTCGGTATGGCCCGTTGGGGCGACCAGATGTTCGATGTTCCTGGAGAACTGATCGGATCAAGGGATTATGTGAGCCCGGAACAGGAGTTTGATCCAAAGGCCGCCGGCAAGCCGGCTGATGTGTATGCATTGGGCAGAATAGCCTATCGGATGTTTTCCGGAAAACTACCCGCTTTGGATGATGGTGCAATTGCGGCGGATTTGCCCGAAATGCCACCGTCCTTGGCTGAATTGATTCTTCGTTGCCTAAAAAATGACCCTGCACAGAGACCGGCGGATGCCGTTACCGTGCAGGGAGTTTTGGAGGGGGGAGAGATATCGTCGTGGTCTAATCCTGGGCCTGAAGCATGACTTGATAGACGCGGCGGGCCATTTCAGGTGTAATGTCGCCGGCTCTGGCCCCAGCCGCTAGCATGGCGTCATTCGGTTCTGTAGGGGTGATGGACAGGCCTTCCGAACCAATGGAGTCCAGTATCTGGACAGTCAATCCAAGCGTACTGCCGCTTGAGAACAACTCATCCAGATAGTTCATTTGATCAATCATGTATTTTCCCCTGTGAGTAAATTATCTGTCTGGATAGCAGCAAGGGTCATGCCAATGAGTGCCAGCAAGAAGGAACAGAAAGTCAACTTCTAAGTCATTGATTCATAATAGTTTTTAAGTGGAATACTTGGGTATTCATAGATATCCGGCAATTTTTCGCATAATTTTCCCATAGAGGTTCCCAAAATGAGAAATTCTGCTTTTTGGTGCATATTTTAGTATGTAATTGATTGTTTGTGCCATCATGTAAGACTGTTCCCTTGTGGCGTCATCGGTTAGTGTCCGGACATGGATGACGCAGAAGACCATGGTTTGATCTTTCATATGTGCCGGGCCGAGGAATGGCAGCGGACTGAAGCTGCCGGTGAGTATAATGGGTCATCCCAGGATCAATCGGACGGCTTCATTCATTTCTCGACCGGGGAGCAACTAAGGGAAAGCGCAGCCAAGCACCGTGCCGGACAAACGGGTCTCGTGCTGTTGAGCGTGGACCCCGGAAAGCTACCCGAAGGCGCACTGAAGTGGGAACCTTCCAGGGGCGGTCAATTGTTTCCCCATCTTTACGGCGCCCTGCCTATCGAGGCCGCTGTCAGAGTTGATCCACTCCCCCTGGACGATAACGGACTTCATGATTTCCCTGATGACCTGGGCATCGAAACCGGTGGTGAACAATGAGCGGTTTTTATGACGCCGTCGGGCCGCTGATACGCTGTCTTGATCCTGAAAAGGCGCACGGGCTGGCCTTGAAGGCGCTGCAGTGCGGGCTGGTGCCGCATGGCCGGGTGCCGGATGATCCTGTCTTGCGAACGCAGTTATGGGGAATGGAGTTTCCAAACCCGATCGGTCTTGCGGCCGGTTTCGATAAGGATGCCGAGGTCCCAGACGCCATGCTGGCGCAGGGTTTCGGATTTGTGGAGGTGGGTTCCATCACGCCAAGGCCGCAACCGGGCAATCCCAGGCCCCGCCTGTTCAGGCTGACCGAAGACCGGGCCGTGATTAACCGGATGGGATTCAATAACAAGGGCGCACAGTCGGCGAAAGAAAACCTTTCCGGCCGCAAAGGGCGGTATGGTATCGTCGGCGTCAATCTCGGAAAGAACAAGGAGACGGAAGACGCTCTCGCCGACTATATACTTGGGATTGAAGCCCTTGCCGAGCATGCGTCTTATGTCGTGATCAACGTGTCTTCGCCCAATACGCCCGGCCTGCGGGCCCTGCAGGGACGAGAGCCGCTTGAAGAATTGTTGAGAGGCGTTCGGGGAACATTGGACAGAGCCGTTCCTGAAAAGACACCGCCGCTGCTTTTGAAGATAGCGCCTGATCTGACGGACGAAGACAAGGAAGACATCGCTACCGTGGTTTTGGTGGAAGGTGTCGATGGCGTAATCGCCACCAACACGACGATCACCCGTCCGGAAACCCTGAGAAGCCGCCAGACATCCGAAGCTGGTGGCCTGAGTGGCAAGCCCGTGTTTGACCTTTCTACCCGTGTGCTGGGCGACATGTACAAGCTGACCGAAGGGAAAATCCCCCTGATCGGCGTCGGCGGGATCGCAAGTGCGGAAGACGCCTTCGGAAAAATCAAGGCCGGTGCTTCATTGGTGCAACTTTACAGCGCCATGGTTTACGAAGGACCGGGTATCGTTATCGATATGCTGAACGGCTTGATCCGTCTTCTGGAGGCAGAAGGTTTCAGCTCCGTTAGTGAGGCGGTTGGCGCTGATTACCGTTAACGCTCAATCAGAAACTTGTAGATGAGCGGCGCGCCCATGATGACAAGGGCGACCCGGAACAGGTGATGGGCGGCGACAAACGCTGGCTCGATATCAAGAGCCGCTCCCACGAGCAGCATTTCCGCAATTCCCCCGGGGGCAAGCGCCAGCCACAGGGCTTCGAACGGTGCTCCGAACCATGCTGCGAACCCCCAGGCGACAAGGCCGGAGACGATGATCAGGAATGCCGTGTTAACAATGGCAAGGACTAGCGTCCCGCCGACTTTGCGAATGGCGACACCGACAAAACGGCAACCGATGGCGGAACCGACAACCACCTGGGCTGTGTTTACCAGGATAAGCGGGGGCTCGGCCGTGGTCAGGCCTGAAAGATGACAGGCGGCGCTGACGATCATGGGACCCAAGATGGCCGGCGCCGGGAACCGTAGCGCTTTCGCCAGGAAAAATCCCGCAATGCCGGATAAGAGCAACAAACCGATATCCTGAATGGGTATCGCTTCAAATAAAGATCCGGCGGCTGTGTCGGCGCTAACGGCGCCCATGGTAAAGCGGAAGAACAGGGGGATGGTTAGAACCGTCAGTAGAATGCGGATGCCGTGGATCAGGGCGATTGTACGCTCGTCGCCGCCCATGGCGGCGCCGACAATAACCATGTCGTTAACGCCGGCGGGAACCGATGAAAAAAAGGCCGTCGGCCGGTCCAGCCCGACCATTTTCCAGATCGTCAGGAAACTGATGGCCGAGACAATAACGACAAAGCCGGACATGGTTGCCAGGCTACCGAACCAGCCGGCGCTTTTTGCCAGAATTTCAGGGGTGAATGAGCTGCCGAGCGTTACGCCCAACACGGCCAGCATGGCCAGGCGCAAACGGATCGGGCGTTCAAGGGATTGACCGCCAAGGGCCACGCAAGTGGTGGCGACCATGGATCCAAGCATCCAGGGCAGGGGAATGCTCAAAGCCGCGAACAGCCAGCCGCCCAAAGTGCCAATCAGGAACGTAATTCCCAGTTTCAGACATGAATGGAAAGAAAATGAGAACATGCCGGTGGAAGGTGATGGAGCAGGCGTTTTCTGGTCCTCAGCCATGTCTAGGGCAGGAACTGTTCTTTCACGATACGCTCTTCCAGATTGTGTTCCGGATCGAACAGCAGGGTTGTCGTCTTGGAGCGATCCTGCGATATCGTGACCCGTTTGACGTTCCTGACCTCTGTATAGTCCGCCACGGCGCTGACCAGCCGGTGTTCGTGATCATGGACATCGACCTCGACGGCGGCCCGTTGCGGCAGTAGTGCGCCACGCCAACGGCGGGGCCGGTAGGCGCTGATCGGCGTCAGGGCGAGAAGCTCTGCTCCAATGGGGACGATGGGGCCGTGTGCTGACGCATTGTAGGCTGTAGAGCCCGCAGGAGTCGCCACCAGGCAGCCGTCGCAGATCAGTTCCGCCATGCGTTCGATACCATCCACCTTGATACGCAGTTTGGCGGCAAGGCGGGTTTCACGCAGCATCGAGACTTCATTGATAGCGAGGGCCTCATGGCGTTCACCATTGGTGTCGATGGCGATCATGCGTAAGGGATGAAGATCGGCGGCCTGGGCGTTTTCCAGCCGTTCAGGCAGGTTGTCTTCTTCGTAGGCGTTCATCAGGAAACCGACAGACCCCCGATTCATGCCGTAGACGGGAGCTCCCCGGTCCATAGTTGAATGCAGCGCGCGCAACATGAATCCGTCACCGCCCAAGGCGACGACCACGTCCGATTCTTCAGGCGGCACGTGTTCATACTGGCTCGTCAGGCGCTTCAGGGCTTCCTGCGCCTCGTCATTCCGTGCGGCGACAAACCCGATTGTCTTGTACTTCATTTATTCCCTCCAGATAGATCGGATCACGTTTAGATGGAAACGCATCGCATTTCATCGAAACGTGTGAATCCGATCGCCATCAATTAGTTAGAGCAAAGGAACACGTTTCATTGGAACACGAAATGATTCCAATGAAACATGACCTGCTCTAGAAGGCAGGTGAGAGTATATCCAATGATCGGCTTTGCGCCAGTCTGAGGAGTAATTTTGGGATTCGGGACCTTATCCGCCCGTGACGCTCATATGGCGCATTACGGCGGGGCCACCGTTGTCACGGTCGATGACAAAGTCATGTCCCTTGGGCTTGCGGCCGATGGCGGCGTCGATGGCGGCCTCCAGCGCTTCGTCTCCTTCGCTGGAACGCAGCGGTTCGCGCAGGTCGGCTGCATCGTCCTGGCCCAAGCACATGTAGAGCGTGCCTGTGCAGGTCATGCGTACACGGTTGCAGCCTTCACAGAAATTATGCGTCAGCGGCGTAATGAAGCCGAGGCGGCGGCCTGTTTCCTCGACCGTGACGTAACGCGCCGGTCCGCCCGTGCGATAGGGAATATCGGTGAGGGTGAAGCTCTCTTCGATGCGGGCGCGTACTTCAGAAAGCGGCAGGTACTGATCGCCCCGGTGGAAATCCATCTCACCCATGGGCATGGTCTCGATCATGGTCAGATCAAACCCCTGATCGCCACACCAGCGGACCATGTCGGTAAATT
>CAYFMQ010000022.1:5018-35271 GCA_964344255.1 uncultured Thalassospiraceae bacterium | reverse complement strand
TGATCGTTGATGTTTTGCAACGCAACCATGTTGATCTTGATCTGCAAACCGGCGTCGCGCGCTGCCGCCAGACCGGTCATGACCTTTTCGAAGTCTCCTCTGCGGGTCAGTTCCCTGAAGTTGTCAGCATCCAGCGTATCGAGGGAAACGTTGATGCGCCTGACACCGCAATCCACCAGTTCTGCAGCATGCTGCGACAATTGCGAGCCGTTGGTGGTCAGGGTCAGTTCTTCCAGATCGCCCGTGTCGAGATGGCGGCCCAGGTTCCGGATCAGCGTCATGATGTCACGGCGCACCAGCGGCTCGCCGCCGGTTAGTCGCAGTTTCTTCACGCCTTTACGGATAAAGGCTGAACACAACCGGTCCAGTTCCTCAAGCGTCAGCAAATCCTTTTTCGGCAGGAACTGCATGTCTTCGCTCATGCAATAGACACAGCGGAAATCACAACGGTCCGTCACGGATACCCGCAAATAGGTCACATGCCTGCCGAAAGGATCAATCATTTCCGCCATTTAGTATCGCCTTTGAAAATCCCAGTAAAAACCCAGTAACAAAAACATAGTTAGCCCGGCCCCGAATGTCGCCCCCAAATTTTTTGGGGTTTTGAATGACGCTTTATCCCTCGTCCTTCGGGTCGAGCAATCCTTTCCTTGCCATATCTTCTTTTGCCTGCTGGCGCAGAATTTCCCGCTCCCGCAGGTCGTCGTCCGTGGTGCGGGTTCTCGGCCTCTCGCCTGCCGCCATGGGGTTATCCTGGCTTTCCATCTGCGCAATGACGCGGCAGTCATCGCACATACGCAGCATGTCAATCCTGTTGCCTTCCGCAAACATGGCGTGCCCGCTCAGTTTTTCGACCATGCGTTCGATAGACGAGCGCGCGCCGAACGCCTTGCCGCAGCGTATGCACTCGAAGGGTTCTTCTTCCTTGATGATCGCATGGCTGCGGGATTCAGCCAGGAACGACAGGCGCGGCACCAGGGTAATGACGTTTTCCGGGCAGGTGTTATGGCACAATCCGCACTGGACACAGGAATCTTCAGTAAACGACAGTTGCGGCTTGTCCGGGTTATCCTTGAGCGCACCGGTGGGGCAGGCGCCGACGCAGGACAGGCACAGCGTGCATTTTTCCGTGTCAATCTGCACCGTGCCAAAAGGTGCGTTTTCTGGAAGGTCAACGAAATCGGCGGGCTTTGGCGCCTGCTCGTGCAGGTGCGCCAGGGCGAGATTGAGGATGCCCCGTTTGCGACCCATTGCCAGGAAGTTGCCGGCCGGTGCCGGTTCCGGCGCTTTCTTGGGTTCAGCCATTTCCGCAAGGGACGACGCAACGGCGTCAGGATCAGCATGGTCGATAACTTGATAGCGAGAACCGGTATAGCCAAGGCCATCCATGACGGCCTGCATGATATCGGTGTCGCCTCTGAGAGCTTCGGATTCGTCAATCTTTTGTGGATTCAGCAGTAAGATAACGGCTGAAGCACCGAAAGCGCTGGCGGAAGCGAGAAAATCCAGCCCGACCTGGGTCGTCTGATTGACGGCAAAGGGCAGGACATTCTCCGGTAATCCGTCTCCCTGGCGGGCAAGGATGCCGGTTAGGGCTTGTCCATAGTCGTTATCATGGACCAGCAGGACCGGCTTTACGCCCCCGGCATCCGTGTAGGATGACAGAACGGTCTGCAATCGGCGGAAAAGGGTGTCGCCTTCGGGCAGTGTGTAGCGTGACGCCCCGGTCGGGCAGGCGCCGGCGCAAACGCCACAACCGCCACAGATAAAGGGATCGATATCCACCCGGTCTTCCTCAGGCACGGAAACGATGGCGCCGGCAGGGCAGAGATCAATGCAACGCGAGCAACCGATAATCGTGTTGCGGGAATGCGCGCATATTTTCGCGTCGTAATCCACATAGCGGGGTTTTTCAAACTCGCCCACCAAATCGGTCAATTCCAGCAAGGCCTTCATGACCTGAGCCGGGTTGTTGGGATCGGGATTGAAGTACCCGTCGCGCTTGTCTGGCGCCGTGAACAAAGGTGTACCGCCACGCAGGTCCAGGATCAGATCGCAGGCCGAGGCGCCGGATTGCCCAGCGCCGGGGAATGTCAGAGATTTATAGGAAGCCGGGCTGGCTGGTGAAAACTCACTGACGTTGACTTCGAAGTTCCCCAAATGTCCCCGGGCGCCTGTAATTGAGCCATGAAAAATGGGAACGTCCATCAGTGCAGGCGGGTCGATATCATCCGCTTTGCCGGTAAGGATCACTGTAACGTCCAGCCTGTCAGCCACTTCCCGGGCGGTTTCGATGGCTCGGTTGTCGGTTCCCAGGATCAGCAGCACGCCTTCGGAGGACATGCTGACGGAAGCACTGCCGGGTATATCGAGGGTTGCTTCCTTAATCAGGGCCGTAAGCTTTGGCGTCAGCTTCTTGGGTTTTTCCCGTCCGGCTTTCGACCATCCGGCGCGTTCGCGGATGTTGGTGAAATGCAACTCGGGGGAATTTTCGTGTCCATCGGCAGTTTCCAGGAACAAGGGAGCTTCCTGCGTACAGCAAACCAGCAAGGGTTCCTCACCTGCGAGGGCCTGTTCAAAATTCACAAGCTGGCTGCGGCATAGTTGCGTATTGATCATCGGTGCATCGTCGCTGCCGCAGGCTTTCGCAAGCCCCTTGGCGTCGATGCTCATGGTGCCTTCGCAATCACACAATAATACGCGCTTATTGTTAATCTTCATTAAAGTCCGAGTTCCTGAATTGTGCCCAGTTTATGTCCGCCCTCAAAATATCAGGGCTGTTGTTCTGTGGTATGCCACAGGTATAATCCGATCACACAGGGTTGGGAAAGCCCTGTTTCGTTACTTCACCAGATATTGATGCTTCAAACACCGTTCAAGAGGCAGCACGGGCTTTGCGGGCATATTCCTTAATCTTCTCCGCAACCTCGTCCAATGGAACGGATAATGTGGCATTCGGTATTTTCAATACCGGCATGTTCACAAGAGGGTTCTTTTCAAAGCCCGTCCGGTCAGACGCATCTAGCAACGTAACAACAGCATCCGGATTTTTAAGCGTAATTTGAACGGAAGCCTTGATCCTGCTGCCGCCGACTTTGACATTGAGGATCTGTTTCCAGGGAATGACAGGCCCTTTCCAGTCGCGAAACCACACGCCGTCGTCGTTGATGACAAGCAAACGCTGGGAATTTCTTAGGGTCCTGCGTGTCATGAACAGGATGAAGGCGGCGAAGACAATGTTGACCATGCCGATAAGCGTCGCGTCTTGCGATGCGTCTTTCAGATAGAACATCAAGGCAAGGCCCGAGATGAACATGAAACCGGCCAACAGATATCCTTGCTGGATCTTGGTGTGAGAAACACCGCAAACCCACTCGGCCCTATTATCGTCTGTATTGTTAAATGCGTCTGTCATGAATATTTTTACCTAGAAAAAGAAATCGTCAGTAGCCCTCTGTTTAACGGATTGGGCCTATTGTCATCAAGCGCTTGGCTCTTTGTTGTTTCAGTATCGGGGATCATTAAGTCATGAATTCATCTGATTCTTCTCAGAACTACAGCCCGCCTGTTCGCTGTCCCCAGTGTGGCGAGCGCCAAAACCGTTTCACAGGACGGATTGGAAATGACGACAATGGATTTGAGAAGATCGACTGCATGGTCTGTGGCAGGGTTTTCAGTGATAAGGAATATCAGGAACTGTTGTTCCAGGCCCATGCAGAGGCGATACCACCAATCAAAGCCCAGGCCTGAATAACAACACCTTACTATGAGTCAGGGCTGGCGTTCGGGAAGAAAGCCTGCTTGCCAAGTATCTTGTACTCGCCGATATAGTGCTGTCCTTCCGGCCCCGTTATCCAGTCAACGAACACCTGACCCAATTTGGCTTTAACATGAGGGTGGCGGTCTGGGTTGACGAGAACGACACCGTACTGATTGAACAGGCGCTTATCGCCTTCGAGCAGAATGGCCAGATCGGCCTTGTTGGCGAACTTCAGCCAGGTGCTTCGGTCTGAGAGCACATAGGCGCTCATCCCTGCCGCTACATTAAGCGTTGCGCCCATGCCGGAACCGGTTTCGCGATACCAGCTGCCTGAAACGGCTTTGACGTCAATCCCGGCTTCGGACCAAAGCGATAGCTCTTTCTTGTTTGTGCCGCTGTCGTCACCGCGGGAGGCAAAGGGGTGAGCGGAAGATGCAATCATTTGAAGGGCTTCCGTCACGTCAGCATTGCCCCGGATGCCGGCCGGATCCTGTTCGGGTCCGATCAGGACAAAATCGTTGTACATAACATCGAACCTTTTGGCGCCGAAGCCATCAGCAACAAACTTTTCTTCCGAGGGCTTGTGATGAACCAGCAGCACATCTGCGTCACCCGCCTGGGCCAGGCGAATGGCCTTGCCGGTTCCGACGGCGACAACACGGACTTCAATTCCCGTCTTTTCAGTGAACTTGGGAAGCAGGAAATCATAAAGACCCGAATTTTTGGTCGAGGTTGTCGATGAAACCGTAATGTATGGATCATCGGCCTGGGCCGGATTCTGGGGCACCGTTATTACCATGACTGTCAGCAGTGCCAGTCCTGCGCTGATGAACTTTAAGGCATTTCGTTTCTTGATTTGTCTCATGTAATTTCTCTTATTCGGTTGTCGTAGAAATTGTCTTTTAATCGCGGCTGCGGCCATTCTTGGGCGGCTTGCGGTTATCCTTGCCCTTTTTCCACCAAAGCAGTTCCCCCTTGAGAAAAGACTGGGCCAGGTCGTTTTCCGGTTGTTCAAAGAAACGATCCGATGGCGCGTGTTCCATGAGGCGCCCCCGGTGCAAAAACATCACGTCATCGGCCATGCGCCGCGCCTGACCCAGGTCGTGGGTCGTCATGATGATCCGCGTGCCGCTTTCATGGATGGCGTTGATGATTTCTTCGACGTTGTGCGTAGCGGAAGGATCGAGATTGGCCGTCGGTTCATCCAGGAAAAGGACTTCCGGGGCTAATGCCCAGGCCCGGGCCAAGGCAAGGCGTTGTTGCTCGCCGCCCGAAAGAACCCTGGCGGGGGAATCCCACAACCGCCTCAGTCCCGTTCGTTGCAGGACCTGGTCGACCAGTGTGTGCCGCTGGCGACGTTCGACACCCCTTAAGGCGAGGGCGTATTCCACATTTCCGGCGACACTGCGGCGAAGCATAACGGGTCTTTGAAAAACCATGGCTTGCTTGTGGGCGATGAATTGTTGATCCCTTTCTGCCCCTGGGCCGCACCAGTGCACCCTGCCGGCAGATGGCGTTAACAGGCCGTGACATAGTCTCAACAGCAGGCTTTTACCGGCTCCATTCGGTCCGATAATGACGGTTCGCCTGTCACTTTCGAAGCGGCAGTTCATATCCTTGATCAGGCGCATGCCGCCTGCTTCGAAGGCGACGTTCTCCAGTGCCAACGGCAGGATGCAGGGAGCGTTGGTGTCGAGTGTCATCATCCGTAGCGTTTCTCCGCCAGATGCCGCACCAGGTAGACGGCGGTGTTGATGCCGACGGACAACACGATCAGGATCACGCCAAGTCCCAGCGCAAGGGCCAGATCGCCCTTTGACACTTCAAGGGCAATGGTCGTGGTCATGACCCGCGTTACATGATCAATGTTACCGCCGACAATCATAACAGCGCCCACCTCGGCGGAGGCTCGTCCGAAACCCGCCAGTACGGCGGTTACAAGAGAAAACCGGCCATCCCACAACAGGGTAGGTAGCGCCCGCATAGGCCCGGCGCCCAGCGAGCGGAGTTGTTCTTCATACTCCTGCCACAGATCCTCGACGACCTGACGCGCCAGTGCGGCAATGATCGGCGCTACCAGCAGCACCTGAGCGATGATCATGGCGGTAGGGGAAAACAGCAGGCCGAAGACGCCGAAGGGCCCAGCCCTTGACAGCAGCAGATAAACGACGAGGCCCACGACGACAGGCGGCAGTCCCATCAGGGCGTTCAGAAAGACGGCGACAACCATCCGGCCGGGAAACCGGAACAGGGCGACGGCCGCGCCAACAGGCAGGCCGATCAGGGCCGCGATGCCTACCGCCATGAGGCTGACGTGCAATGACAGGCCTACGATCTCGACAAGATCCTTGTCGAGGGTCGCCACAAGTGAAATTGCCGCGTAGAAAGCGGCGGTAAAATCGGTCATCCGCTACCAAAACATCTTTGCTTTGGACCGAGCGGGCCAATCGCCACCGCCGGCCGAGAACGGAAACTATAACAATGGACAGCCACTTGGGGAAGTTCATAATTGCAGTATGGAAATCGTGCCCGTCCGTGACTATTTGTGGTATGCCACGCTTGCCCAATGGTCATGACATGGGCATGCTAGGCGTATCCGGCACAGATTGTTCGTGTAATGAATATCTGGCAGACAAGCTGAACCGGCGCCTTTGCCGATTGATGAGAGAAAGATGTCTGTGAAGACAGATAGCGTAAGTGATGGCCTGATTGTTGCGCCTGATCCTTCCGATCCGCGTTTGACGGAAAAGGTTGAAGGCATCGATCAACACGGCCAGAAAACCCAGACGTCCGTCACAGTGGAGCGTCCGCTGACGCTATATCTCAACAAGCGTGAAATCGTCACCATGATGACAATCTGCGATTACCCGGAGTATCTGGCTGTCGGGTACCTCGCAAACCAGAACATGCTGCATCCGGAAGATGAGATCACGGCGGTGGAGTATGTGGACGACATCGAAACCATCGTTGTCCGCACTGCCAAAGAAACGGATTTCGAGGACAAGTTGCGCAAGAAAACCCTGACGTCCGGCTGTGCGCAGGGAACCGTATTCGGCGATGTCATGGAAAAATTTGAGAACGCGACGCTGCCGGAAAATGCCCGAATCAAGACATCTTGGCTGTATTCGCTTACCAAGGCGGTCAATACGACGCCGAGCCTGTATCTTGAAGCCGGCGCCATTCATGGCTGCGTGCTGTGCCATCAGGACCAGCCGCTTTTGTTCATGGAGGATGTCGGGCGCCACAATGCCGTCGACAAGATCGCAGGCTACATGTACCTGAACGGCATGAACGGC
The DNA here is from genome assembly GCA_964344255.1 of uncultured Thalassospiraceae bacterium. GTDB lineage: Bacteria > Pseudomonadota > Alphaproteobacteria > Rhodospirillales > Casp-alpha2 > JAJFIE01. Next base: position 28,215 of record CAYFMQ010000022.1, on the reverse strand, counting down.
GAAGACAAGATCTTCTATACGACCGGCCGTCTGACCAGCGAGATGGTGATAAAAACCGTCCAGATGGGCATCCCGATCCTGGTGTCACGATCCGGCTTTACCGCTTGGGGTGTGGAACTTGCAAGGCAGGTCGGTTTGACCCTGATCGGGCGGGCGCGTGGACGCCGGTTCGTTGCCCTTGCCGGCGAGAATCGTATTGTTTTCGACGTTGCCGACGATATTACCGAAGAAGAGCATGAAAAACATCAAAGGAAAGGGGCGCGGGCATGAGCAGACGTCCTGTCAGCGGTGTGCTCCTTGCCGGAGGCCTTGGCCGCAGAATGGGGGGCGGCGACAAGCCGCTTAAGACCCTGGGCGGTAGGCCCATCCTCGATCTGGTGCTGGAAAGAGCCCGTGAACAAGTGGATCACCTGATCCTTAACGTCAATGGCGATACGGAACGATTTTCAAACTATGGTTTGCCGATCGCTTCGGATGTCGTTGAAGGATATGCAGGTCCCCTGGCGGGCATCCTGACGGGCATGGAATGGAGCCGGGATAATGTGTCGGATGTTGAATGGATGGTGTCTTTTGCCACGGATGCGCCTTTCTTTCCCCTTGATATGGTTGAAAGACTGATCAGGGAAACGAATGAGGCCGGTGCCGACATGGCCTGTGCCAGGACACAGGGGCGGACCCACCCGGTCTTCGCTTTGTGGCCCGTGCGTCTGGCTGACGATCTCCGTCATGCCATGATCGACGAAGACATGCGTAAGATTGATCGTTGGACGGAACGCTACGACATCCTGCATGTGGATTTCGATGTTTCCGATCAATCGGAGGGGGAGGGGATTGATCCGTTTTTCAATATTAACCGCCCGGAAGACCTGGCGGAGGCGGAAAGCTGGTTAAGGAATCAAGAAGGAATGGAAGCAGCTTCATGAGGGTGACGGCTGAAAAAACCCTGCAGTTCGGTGTTGTCGTTGAGCGTCGCAAGATTGATAACAAGTGGCAGGACTATGCCTGGCGGGCGATTGCCGTCATTCCCAATGCGCCTGAAACCGATGGCTGGAAACCCCTGTATACTGGCGACAATTGGATCCATTATCATGCCCGGACGCTGAAACTTGAGCTCTTCAAGAGAGAAACCCAGGGCTACAAGGTCAATCTGAGCATGCCGCAACCTTCCGTCTATGTCGTCCTGCGCGCTGGTGAGGAGGCGGATGAGGAAGAAGTCGAACCATGCCTGCTTACGGTTTGCCCATACGAAGCGGAAAGCTACATCGAAAGCGGCGATGAAATCGTCGATGGCGTTCCCATGCCGGAGGAACTGATAGCGTTGCTGCAGGATTTTGTCGACGAGCATCATGTCGAGCAGGTCTTCAAGAAACGCAAGAACAAGAAAGCCTATGATCCGTCCCGTGGTGATTTTGCCCGGAAATGGCCAGGTGATGAAAATGGAGGTGGGCACGGTGTCCATTGAAGAATCAGGGCTGTCGCGCTGGTCGAGGTTGAAAAAAGCCCGCAAGGACAGAGGCGCCAAACGTCAAGAATCCGAACTGACGGGTGAAAGTAAAGCCGTCAGCCGTGGCAAAGCTGCGCCGACGGCATATCCAACCGAGGTCAGTGGAGAATACAGGCCTTGGCTGCCACCTCTGACAGAGGAAAAGGCCGATTCCTTACCTGCTGAAGCAGAGCATGGTGTTGATCAGGAAAAGGACGCCTCAACAGATGGTGTCTTAAACGCTGAAGAAACGGCCATCGCCGAGGAAATGAATCTGCCCGAGATCGAGTCTCTGGAAAAGGAATCGGATTACACCGTTTTCCTGAAAGACGGCGTACCGGAAAAGCTGCGCCGTCTGGCTCTAAGGAAACTATGGAGTTCCAATCCGTTGTTCGGTTTTCGGGATGGCCTCAACGATTATGACGAGGATTTCACGGTTCTCAGCGATTATGTCTACAACACCGCTGCTATGAAGGACGTATCTGAGTTGAAAACGCAAGGAGAAGGAGAACCCGAACCGTCCGAAGGCGAAGAAAAACAACAGGTTAAACAGCCTGACGAAACCCAACAGGCGGAAACTGTGCCGGAATCTGATGGCAAAACGGAAGATGAACGATCATCGGATATATCGAAAGAGCAGGTTGCCGATGAACCGGAAGTTGAGGGCATGACTTCAGAAGATGATGATCCCGAGCTTGGATGATCTTTTTATTCCTTGAAATCGCAATAATGTGTTCTTGTTCCCATTGACTTGAAACATAAAAAGCGCTTCACTTAAATGTGTGACGTTGGATGCTTTTTGTTGTGGTATACCTTAGACCATTTTATAAAATGGCTTATTATCGACAGAAGGCCGAGTGACTGGGAAGACAGAGTTTCGGGGGGGAAGCCCTAACTCCAGCCTTAGCCAACAGCCGTAATATAATAAAGAATGAAATTTACGGGAGGCTGTAAATTTGGAACAGAACGAATCTGAAACCGTAGGCGGCGTTCAGAACACTGTATCCGGACAAGTTGTTCTTCATGAAGAAGACCAACTGCGAGCCCAGCTTTACGGCCTGCTCGCCAGACTCCTTGCCGCTCCGATGAGCGCAGAAACCATCCAGATGGTTCGTGACCTGGAAGGTGGCGAAGGTGAATTTGGCGAGGCTATCTCAACTTTTGCCGCATTGGCGCAGCGTTCGACGGAAACCGCCGCCAGTGAAGAATTTACCCTGCTTTTCTATGGCAACGGCTCCGGTGGTGAACTGCTGCCCTATGCTTCCCATTACCTGACGGGGTTCCTCTATGAGCGTCCGCTTGCGGATTTGCGCCGGACTCTGAAGGAAATCGGTGTAGCGCCTGCCGATGACCTGAAAGAGCCCGAAGATCACATCGCCTTCCTGTGTGAAGTCATGTATGGCCTCATTACCGGCAGTTGGGACGCCTCGCCGGAGGCAGCTTGTCAGAAAACATTCTTTGAAACGCATATCGCCCCTTGGGCCGGCCGGTTCTTCAGCGACCTTGAAAAGGCGGAATCGGCTGCTCTCTACATGCCTCTAGGCACCATGGGGCGGCTTTTCATGGCGATTGAGGCGGAAGCTTTTGCCATGTCGGGAGATTGACGAATTCAGATCAACCTCTAGGGAGGCTGATAAAAAATCCAACCGGTGCAATTCAAGAACGCCGGGTCACAATGAAAAGGTAACAACCATAAGCCAACTAACAGGAGATACTTCATATGCTCACGAAAAAGAGCGGCGGGGTGGCGAATGGCCCCCGTTTGAAGAAAGCGTTGGCAGGTGTGATCGGCGGTTCAATTGACCGCCGGACATTCCTGAAACGCTCAGGCCTGACGGCTGGCGGCGCTGCTTTGGCGTCTGCTGTGCCACTGGGTCTGACCAAGAAGGCTGCTGCACAGGCTGCGGCTGGCGGTAAGGAGTTGCAGAAGGTTAAATCCGTCTGCACCCACTGTTCCGTCGGCTGTACAGTTATTGCGGAGCTAGACAATGGCGTATGGGTCGGGCAGGAGCCCGGCTTTGAAAGCCCAATCAACCTGGGCGCCCATTGTGCCAAGGGAGCGGCAGTCCGCCACCACGCCCATGCTGAACGCCGGCTGAAATACCCGATGAAGCTGTCGGGTGGTAAATGGCAGCGGATGTCCTGGGACGATGCAATCAACGAGATCGGCGATAAAATGCTCGAGATCCGCGAAAGCTCAGGTCCCGATTCCGTTTACTGGCTCGGTTCAGCCAAATTCAACAACGAACAGTCTTACCTGTTCCGTAAGTTCTACGCCTTCTGGGGCTCGAACAACGGTGACCATCAGGCTCGTATCTGTCACTCCACCACGGTGGCTGGCGTTGCGAACACCTGGGGCTACGGCGCTATGACCAACAGCTACAATGACATGCATAACTCGCGTGCCATGTTCCTGATTGGATCAAACCCGGCGGAAGCCCACCCGGTTGCCGTTCAGCACATTCTGAAGGCGAAAGAGCAGAACAATTCGGCACTGATCGTCTGCGATCCGCGCTTTACGCGTACTGCAGCCCATGCCGATGAGTACGTGCGCTTCCGTCCCGGTACGGACGTTGCCCTGATCTGGGGTATTCTGTACCACATCTTCGACAACGGTTGGGAAGACAAGGAATTCATCCGCCAGCGTGTCTGGGGTATGGATCAAATCCGCGCCGAAGTGAAGAAGTGGACGCCGGAAGAAACCGAACGTGTTACCGGCACGCCGGGCTCTCAGCTCAAGCGTGTTGCGCGCACCATGGCCAACAACCGTCCCGGCACCATTGTTTGGTGCATGGGTGGTACTCAGCACACGAACGGCAACAACAATACCCGTGCCTACTGCATCCTGCAGCTGGCGCTCGGTAACATGGGCGTTGCCGGTGGCGGTGCGAATATCTTCCGCGGCCATGACAACGTTCAGGGCGCCACGGATTTCTGCATCCTGTCCCACAGCCTGCCCGGCTACTACGGTCTGAAGACCGGTTCGTGGAAGCACTGGGCGCGCGTCTGGGATGTGGATTATGAGTACCTGCTGGGCCGTTTCACCTCCAAGGAACTCATGGAATCCAAGGGCATACCGGTTAGCCGCTGGATCGATGGTATCCTTGAAGACAAGGCCAACATCGATCAGCCAGACAACGTTCGCGCCATGGTTCTCTGGGGCCATGCGGTCAACTCACAGACCCGTCTGCCGGAAATGAAAACGGCGATGGAGAAACTGGACCTGATGGTTGTCATCGATCCGGTTCCGACATTCGCTTCCGTCATTCCGGATCGTCAGGACGGCGTCTATGTGCTGCCGGCATCGACCCAGTTCGAAACCTATGGTTCCGTAACGGCGTCGAACCGTTCGCTCCAGTGGCGTGACAAGGTCATCGACCCGGTTTACGAGTCGCTGCCGGATCACACCATCATGCACAAGTTCGCGACCAAGCTTGGTTTTGCTGACGAGATGTTCAAGAACATTTCTGTCAACGATGGCGAGCCACTGATCGAGGACATTACGCGTGAATTCAATGGCGGCATGTGGACCATCGGTTACACCGGTCAGTCACCTGAACGTCTCAGGGCTCACATGGCTAACCAGTCGACCTTCGATACGACCACCCTGCAAGCCAAGGGCGGTCCGGTCAGTGGTGACTACTACGGTCTGCCGTGGCCTTGCTGGGGCACGCCGGAGCTTGGTCACCCGGGTACGCCGATCCTTTATGAACCTTCGAAACCCGTTGCCGAGGGCGGTCTCAACTTCCGCGCCCGGTTCGGTGTTGAGAAGGACGGCGATAACCTGTTGGCCGAGGGTTCCTATCCTCCGGGCAACGAGTTGAAGGACGGACATCCCGAGTTCAACATGGCCTTGCTGAAAAAGCTTGGCTGGGATGGCGACCTGACGGACGACGAACGTGCGGCTATCGAAAAAGTCGCTGGCGACAAGACCAACTGGAAAACCGACCTCTCCGGCGGTATCCAGCGTGTCGCCATCAAGCACGGTTGCGCGCCTTTCGGTAATGCGAAGGCCCGTGCCGTTGTCTGGACGTTCCCGGATCCGGTGCCGCTTCACCGCGAACCGCTCTATACGCCACGGCGTGATCTGGTAGCCGATTATCCGACTTATGCGGATAAGCAGGCTTACCGACTGCCCACCAAGTATGAATCCATTCAGAAGAATGACTTCTCGAAGGACTTCCCGACTATCCTGACTTCAGGCCGTCTGGTTGAATACGAAGGTGGCGGTGATGAAAGCCGTGCCAACCCGTGGCTGGCCGAACTTCAGCAGGACATGTTCTGTGAAGTGAACGCCGTCGATGCCAATAACAACGGCATCGCTGACGGGCAGGATATGTGGGTTCACTCACCGGAAGGCGGCAAGGTTCTTGTTAAAGCCCTTGTCACCGATCGCGTGGAGCCGGGTGTGGTGTTCATGCCCTTCCACTTCGGTGGGCATTGGCAGGGTGAAGACCTTCGGGCCAAATACCCGCCAGGCGCGGATCCATATGTCTTGGGTGAAGCATCCAATATGTGCGGCACCTATGGCTATGACTCGGTAACCCAGATGCAAGAGAGTAAAGTGACTCTCTGCCGCATCGAAGCAGCGTAAGGTAAGGAGGAATACTCATGGCTAGAATGAAGTTCCTGTGTGACGCCGAGCGCTGCATTGAATGCAACGCCTGTGTTACTGCGTGTAAGAACGAACACGATGTTCCTTGGGGTGTGAACCGCCGTCGCGTCGTCACGATCAATGACGGCTCGCCAGGTGAGCGCTCAATTTCGGTTGCTTGTATGCATTGCTCCGATGCGCCGTGTATTGCGGTGTGTCCGGTAGACTGCATCTACACGACCGAAGAAGGCGTCGTGCTTCACTCAAAAGACCTGTGTATCGGTTGTGGTTATTGCTTCTATGCGTGCCCGTTCGGCGCGCCGCAATATCCGCAGGCGGGTAACTACGGCAGCCGTGGCAAGATGGACAAGTGCACCTTCTGCAACGGCGGTCCGGAAGAAACCCACTCGACGGAAGAGTACCAGAAATATGGTCGCAACCGTCTGGCCGAAGGCAAGTTGCCGCTCTGTGCTGAAATGTGCTCGACGAAAGCACTTCTTGGCGGAGACGGTGATCAAGTCTCCAACATCTACCGTGAGCGGGTCGTTGCCCGTGGCTTCGGCTCCGGTGCATGGGGTTGGGGTACTGCTTACGATCTCAAAGCAGGCTCATAAGACCCTGTGAGAGATGTCTTTTCGCTGATTCCGGCAGCCATCTGGTGTATGATGGCTGCCGGGACTGCGATTCGCATCCTTTGGGTTGGAGAAATAAAACAATGAGAAAAATTGTACCCTTTAGGTTCACAACGCTGGTCAGCTTGGCTGTGATCGTGGCACTTCCGTTTCTGGCCGGGTGCCGGGCGGAAGAACAAAATCGTATCACCAAGTACGAACCTGGCGTTTACCTGGGTAAAAAGCAGGCTGCCCTTACTGACGAACAGGTCCGCTCATTGCGTTATCGTGTCCGTGGCCAGGCTGGCAGCACCTCGACAGTTGGCAGCAACTAGATCGAGATTTTCAGGAGATTCTTCATGACGACATGTACCGAAGAACGCAGATTGGCTCGTTTCTTCAGGGGAATGCTCGTTGCGGCCTTGGTTGTTTTCGGCTTTAGCGTTGGTATGTCAGGCAGCATCGAGATATCAACACAACAGGCATACGCCCAGACTGCCGGCAATGTTCCCGGGAATTGGTCTGGCAACTTGAGTGATGCCGAAGTGTGGCGTCAGATCCGTCGTGGTATTGAAGGGACTGTTAGCATCCCTGACAAGAAAGCTGCAACGCTTGTTCAATCTGAAGGCGACAATTGGCGCGCCTTCAAGAACGGTCCTATAAGCAATTTTGGCGGCTGGCTGTTACTAGCTTCAGTTATCGCCCTGGCTGCCTTTTATTTTATTCGTGGGCGCATCACGATCGATGCCGGTCCCGATATGATGGGGCGCACCATTGAACGCTTCAATGGGGCCGAACGGTTTGCCCATTGGCTGACGGCATCAAGCTTTGTCGTGCTGTCACTGACAGGATTGAATGTTCTTTATGGACGGTATGTCCTTAAGCCTATTTTGGGTGCGGATGCTTTCTCGGCAATTACCCTGTGGGGCAAGTATGCCCATAACTATATCGCGTTTGCGTTCATGCTCGGTCTTATCTTGATGTTCGTTCTCTGGGTTCGTCATAACATTCCCAATGTGACGGATATTAAATGGCTTGCTGTAGGAGGAGGCCTGTTCTCCAAAGGAGTCCATCCGCCGGCGCACAGATTTAATGCCGGACAGAAAATAATTTTCTGGCTCGTCATCATAGGTGGCCTCACTCTTTCCGTTTCGGGTATATCGTTGATGTTCCCCTACGAAGTCGCGGCCTGGTCCTGGATGACACCCTTCCTGAATGCATTTGGCGCGGATCTGCCTGATCAGTTGACGCCACTACAGGAAGTTCAGTTGTCAGTATTGTGGCACAGCCTGATCGCTTTGGTCATGATCGCTGTGATACTCGCCCATATCTATATCGGCTCCCTTGGCATGGAAGGCGCCATCGATGCGGTCGGTACAGGCCATGTCGATCTGAACTGGGCGCGTGAACACCATGGATTATGGGTTGCCGAACTGGAACAGACCGGCGGGATCGAAGAACCCGGCCAGCAGCCGGCTGAATAACCCGGCTGGACAATCAGACAGGAGACAACAGACATGACATCATCCTGGAAGTCATTTTGGATCGGAACGATAGCCGCCGTTGCCATTGCGATAGCCGCCGGCATCGTACTCAATGAATTGAATCCGACATCCGGACAGGCATTCTCAACATCCAATACCCGTCTTTGAATTTAAAGACTGTAGTTCTTCGCGATACGCCGCCCGGTGATACCGGGCGGCGTATTCTGTTTCCAGCGTTTAAGCGTTTCGCACTGGTGGTCAATGAAAAATAAGGGCAGACTGGCTGGATAACCGACCCTTCTCCCGAAAGTCGGAGACATAAGCATCTGTCAAACAATAGGGATGTTCCATGACGGATAAAATTGAACTTCGAACAGCCCAGATTCTCTGTTCACGTATTTGCCATGACCTGGTGGGGCCGGTCGGTGCAATTAATACGGCGATTGAACTGATGCAAGATGAAGGTGATGAGGCTTTGGATGCCGAAGCGCTGGAAGTCCTGGCCAGGAGCGCTTTGGAGGCAGGCAGAAAACTTGCTTTTTTCCGGACCGTCTTTGGGTTAGGCGCTGTGGATGCACCGGCAAAGACCCAAGGAATGATCGATCTGGCGAATGGACTTGTCGCATCCGGAAAAGTGAGCCTTCAATGGGATCCGGATATGCCTCCTGAGTTTTCTTCGATCTCAGGTAGAATACTGATGTTGTTGATTTTTTCGGCTATTGAGGCGCTTCCCAGGGGGGGGGGAGTCGATATCCGTCTGCAATCGTTTTCTGATGGGGATGCCATTGCCTGTATTGCGGAAGGTCAAGGCGCGGCATTACATGAAGAGGTGGAAAAGACATTTGCTGGCGAAATGAGTGAGAGCGAGTTAACGGCTCGAACAATACCACCGTATGTTTTAATGTTACTGGCCCGGCAGACCGGTGCAAAAATTGAAATTTCGCAACCTCAACAGGGGCAAGTCGCTTTGGCTGTATTATTTGCCGATGGACTGACCACCAAAGGCGGCTCTTGATAATGGGTATAACAACCCCCTAATATAAGGATGCCCATGCGGGAATCGGAATGATCCTTTTATTTGAAAGACTTGTGTGGGAGAGCATGGTAGATTTGCTGGTGTTTTAAGTGTAATAATTCAGCATTGATGCTGTGCGTCGACAATGAAAACAGAACCGTTGCTGTTATTCGAAACTAAATCGATGCAGGCTTTATGGGGCCGAAATCGTGGGAGCCAATAGGTTATGGATGATCTACTTAGTGAATTCCTGACAGAAACTGCGGAAAGTCTCGCTGTCATCGACGTTGAGTTGGTGAAATTCGAGCAGGACCCGAATGACGAGGCAATTCTCGGAAACATCTTCCGATTGGTGCATACGATCAAAGGCACTTGTGGTTTCCTCGGCTTGCCGCGGCTTGAAGCCGTTGCTCACGCAGGTGAAAACGTCCTGGGTAAGTTCAGGGATGGCGTTCTGGAAGTAACGCCGGATGCCGTTACGCTCATCCTTCGCTGTATCGATACAATTCGCGACCTTTTGGGTGAACTCGAGGAATCCGGTGAAGAGCCGGAAGGTGAGGACCAGGCGCTCATTGATGAATTGAACGCCATGGCCGAAGGGCGGGCTGCGTCCGCTGCCGCTCCTGCCGCAGAAGCTGCCCCAGCTGCTCCGGAACCTGCTCCAGAGCCCGCGCCTGCCGCAACTGGTGGTGCACAGCCGACGAACGAGTTTGGCGCTCCTGTTGCTGCTGAGTTACTGGCCGAAGTCGAAGAAGCAACCGCGCAGGGAATCAAGGCTGCGTCGGATGCTGACATGGCGGCTGAAATGGAAGCGGAAACGGCTGCCGAACAAGGTGGCGGTGGCGCTCCCGGTGGAGACGACCTGCCACCGGCGACCAACGATTTTGGCGCCCCTGTGGCTGCCGAGCTTCTGGAGGAAGTGGCCGAAGCACAGGCGCAGGGAATTAAAGCAGCAAGCGATGAGCAACTGGACGCCGAAATGGCGGCCGAACGACAGGCGGAAACCAGTGGTGAGGCCCCTGCTGCACCGGCTGCTGTTGAACCTGCTGCGGTGCCTGTACCTGCTGCTGAAACAGCGCCCCCAGCAGAGAAGAAAGCAGCGCCTCCGGCCAAGAAAGATGCGGATAAACCTGCTGGTCCTGCGAAGGAAGGCGGCGTTGCTGCATCCAGTATTCGTGTAAATGTGGATGTATTAGAAGATCTCATGACGCTCGTCAGTGAGCTTGTCCTGACGAGAAACCAATTGTTGCAGATGATCCGGGGCCACGATGACAGTGAATTTACGGTTCCCTTACAGCGACTGAGCCATATCACGTCCGACCTTCAGGAAGGCGTAATGAAAACCCGTATGCAGCCGATTGGCAGCGCATGGGCAAAACTACCCCGTATCGTACGTGACCTGTCGGTTGAATCTGGCAAGAAAATTGAACTGGTCATGCTTGGTGCGGAAACGGAACTTGACCGGCAGGTTCTGGAGTTGATCAAAGATCCGCTGACGCACATGGTTAGAAACTCAGCCGACCATGGACTAGAGGGCCCTGAAGACCGTGCCGAGGCCGGCAAGCCCGAAACAGGGACAATTACCCTGAATGCTTTTCATGAGGGCGGTCACATCATCATCCAGATCAAGGACGATGGTCGTGGCCTTAACATGGATCGAATCCGTACGAAGATCATTGAGAACGGTCTGGCAACGGACACCGAGCTCGACGCTCTCAGTGAAACTCAAATCCAGCAATATATCTTCAAGCCCGGCTTCTCTACGGCTGAAAAGATTACCAACGTTTCCGGTCGAGGCGTCGGCATGGATGTCGTGCGTACGAATATCGAGAAAATCGGCGGTACCATTGAATTAAAATCAACGGAAGGCAAGGGTGCAACGGTCACCATTAAGATTCCGTTGACCCTGGCTATCGTTTCGGCCCTGATCGTCGAATGCTCAGGTGAGAGGTTCGCTATTCCGCAGATCAGTGTGCTTGAACTGGTAAGGGCCTCTTCCCATTCGGAGCATGCAGTCGAGATGATAAACGATTCACCTGTGCTCCGCCTGCGCAACAGGTTGTTGCCGCTTGTCGCTTTGCATGATCTTCTTGAGCTCGGCGAGCGAGAGGAAGGGGCTGACGACGAGTTGTTCATCGTTGTAACCCAGGTTGGCAACTATACCTTCGGCATCATCGTTGACCGTGTTTTCGATACCGAGGAAATCGTTGTTAAGCCGGTTGCGCCCATTCTCCGTAATATCAGTTCCTATTCCGGCAATACGATTCTGGGTGATGGCAGTGTCATCATGATTCTGGATCCCAATGGCATCGCTTCTCATACCGGTGATGTCAGCAGTGACGCCGATGCAACGCTTGAAAAAGCCGCTTCCGTCAGCGACGATCAGACGACCTCGATGCTTGTCTTCCGTGCCGGCGGACCGGAACTGAAGGCCGTTCCATTGGCTCTTATCGCCAGGCTTGAAGAAATTGAACTCTCCAACGTGGAGACCGTTCACGGCGCGCATGTGGTTCAGTACCGTGAGCACCTGATGCCTCTGATACCGTTCCAGGACGAATTTGAATTCCAGGATTCCGGCAGACAGCCCGTACTGGTGTTTGCCGATTCCGAGCGATCCATGGGATTGGTGGTCGATGAAATCGTCGATATCGTTGACGGGCGTCTGAAGATTGAATTGGCGGCTGATGAACCGGGAATTATCGGTACGGCGATCATTGCCGAGAAGGCAACCGATGTTATCGATTCAGGCTACTACCTGACGAAGGCGTTCCCGGACTGGTTCGGAACCTCAGAACAGCAGGGTAAAGTCGAGGCCGGGCAACGACGAGCTCTGCTTGTTGATGACAGCCAATTCTTCAGAAATCTTCTTACGCCCTTGTTGTCCGTTGCCGGATGGCATGTGCAAACTGCAGAATCTGCTGAAGATGCACTCTATTTGCGTGATCAGGGGTACGATTTCGATGTCATCATCAGTGATATTGAAATGCCGGGAATGAGCGGGTTTGAACTTGCTGAAACCATCAGGAGCGAAGGCCGGTGGTCTGAGATACCTCTTGTCGCCTTATCATCCCGCGCAGGGGATAGTGAATTTGCCCGGGGACGTCAGGTAGGTTTTAGCGATTACGTCGCAAAATACGACCGGGACGTTCTTGTTAACACACTTGCTAAGACGGTTGCCATGGCAACGACTGAACCCAGTTGAGTATTTTCTTGGTTGAAAGCTCACTGTAAGGTTTAGAATATATGTTCCACGGGTGGCGCATCTAAGACTGGACGTTTTTAGAATTAACTGCCCCTAACCAAGAGAGGGATTGGGCCCTAAGATGAAATCTTGCCTTATTGTTGACGATTCGAGGGTCATTCGAATGGTCGCACGAAAAATTCTGGAAGAGCTCGAATTTGAGACCGAAGAGGCGGCTGATGGCCAACAAGCGGTCGAACAATGCGAGAAAAAGATGCCCGACGCAGTCCTTCTTGACTGGAATATGCCTGTTAAGAGCGGTATCGATTTTTTACGGGATTTGCGGGCGATGCCAGGCGGCGACACACCGATTGTCGTATTCTGTACGACTGAAAATGATATAGAACATATTCAGGAAGCCATCGAAGCTGGCGCAAATGAGTACATCATGAAGCCCTTTGACAGTGAAATAATCCAGGCAAAGTTTTCGCAAGTCGGCTTATTGTAAGGCAGCTCTTCTGAATTTGGATTGTAATCAACGGGGGGCCTATGCCGTCAACGGGCAGTCATGAGATTGAAGGACCCATCAAGGTAATGATGGTGGATGACTCGGCGATTATTCGCGGGTTATACCGTCGTCTCCTTTCACAGGATTCTGATGTTGAAGTCGTAAACGATGCCGCCAATGGCCAGCAAGCTGTAGAACGTTTGGGGCGTCAATATGTTGACGTCATCATTCTGGATATCGAAATGCCGATCATGGATGGCCTCACGGCTATCCCCAAGCTGCTTGAAGTACAACCGTCTGTGACGATCATAATGGCATCGACCCTGACGGCGCATAACGCTGACATCAGTCTGCGTGCCTTGGAAGCGGGGGCTGCGGATTACATTCAGAAACCGACGACAAACACCGAGTTGTCAACCGGCCAGGACTTCCGAGGGGAACTCCTCCAAAAGGTGAAAACCCTTGGCGAAGTTGGCCGTAAGAAAGCCTCGGTAAAAGCCCCGCCCCCTGTTGAGGCGAAGGCCCCAGTGGCTAAGGCGCCCACCGAGCAATGGAAAATTCCCCAGAAGTCAGATGTAAAACTCCGTAGCCCTGGCAAAACCCGACCGAAGCTTCTGGCAATCGGAAGTTCAACCGGTGGCCCCCAAGCATTGAGGCGCTTCTTTGAACTTTTGAGCCCTGATATTGGTATCCCGGTTGTCGTTACCCAGCATATGCCGCCCACTTTCACGACGATTCTGGCGGAACATATTTCCAAGTCAGGCGATTGGGAATGCCGGGAAGCTGTAAATGGTGATTTGTTAAGGCCGGGTCTCATTCTGCTGGCACCTGGTGGTTATCATATGACTATTGATAAGAATGATCAGGGGCAGACCGTTGCCCATCTGAATCAGGACCCGCCGGAGCATTTCTGTCGCCCGGCGGTCGACCCCATGCTTCGCAGTATTGCCAAGTCTTATGGCGCTTCTACCTTGTGCGTTATCCTGACCGGCATGGGAAATGACGGTATGAAGGGAAGCCAGGGCATCGTTGAAGCGGGGGGAACGATTTTTGCCCAGGACGAAGAGACCAGTGTGGTCTGGGGGATGCCGGGCGCTGTCGCAGGTGCCGGCGTATGCAGTGTGATAGCGCCTCTTGATGATATTCCTGCACATATTTCTCAATTTGTTACTAGGATCACCTGATGGCACCTGAAGATTTTGACTATATTTCTACGCTGTTGAAGTCCAAATCAGGATTGGTCTTGACGCAGGACAAGGCATATCTGCTGGAGAGCAGACTTATGCCCATTGCCCGAAAGAATGACCTTCAATCGGTTGACGATCTGATTGGTAAAATGCGTCAGGTATCGAATGGCGAACTTATAACGGAAGTCATGGAAGCGATGACCACGAATGAGTCATTTTTCTTCCGCGATCAGAAGCCATTTGACCTGTTCCGCGACGAAGTTCTCCCAGGGCTTCTGGAGCGCCGTGCCTCGACAAAATCCTTCAGAATCTGGTGTGCTGCTGCATCCAGTGGACAGGAGCCGTATTCTCTGTCGATACTCCTGAAAGAGGCGGGTGCGCAAATGGCCAACTGGCGGACTGAGATTGTCGGAACGGATATTTCGATGGATATCCTCGATAAGGCGAAGTCGGGGAATTACACGCAGTTTGAAGTCCAAAGGGGCCTACCGATCACTCTGTTGATCAAGTATTTTGACAAGATAGAGGACCAGTGGCAGATCAAGCCGGAAATCAGGCAGATGGTAACCTATAAATACTTCAACCTGCTGGACGATCTTAAACCTTTAGGCTCTTTTGATATCGTTTTCTGCCGGAATGTTCTTATTTATTTCGACCAACCTACCAAATCAAAGGTTCTTGAGGGTATTGCCAACATGATGCCGTCAGACGGTCTGCTGTTCCTGGGTGGCGCCGAGACGGTTTTGGGAATTACTGACCGCTTCAAACCGGTAAAAGGGCAACGGGGCATTTATGAATTAACATCCTGATTGCTTACATTTAAGCAATGAAAACAAAAAAACCCGCAAGTATTATGTTGCGGATTTTTTTGTGCGTGTCCGTGATCGATCAGGCGTTCGCGGCGATCTTGTCAGAAACGTCTTCCGGGTCGCGTAAGGCATACCCTCTGCCCCAGACGGTTTCTATATAGTTTTCCCCTTGGGTAGCGGACGAAAGCTTTTTGCGGAGCTTGCAGATGAACACATCGATAATTTTTAACTCAGGTTCGTCCATACCGCCATACAGATGATTGAGGAACATTTCCTTGGTGAGAGTCGTCCCCTTTCTGAGGCTGAGAAGCTCCAGTATCCCGTATTCCTTGCCGGTCAGATGAATCGGTTGGCCATCAACCTCCACTGTCTGCGCATCGAGATTTACAGACAGCTTCCCGGTTTCAATAATCGATTGCGAATGTCCGGCGGAGCGGCGGACAATCGCCTGTATGCGTGCGACCAATTCTTCGCGGTTGAACGGTTTCGTCAGGTAATCATCAGCGCCGGAACCCAGGCCTTTGACCTTGTTTTCGGATTCGGTGAGACCTGAGAGGATCAAAACCGGGGTGCGAACCTTGGCGTCCCGCAGTCTCCGGAGGACCTCAAATCCGTCCATATCCGGTAGCATGATGTCCAGGATGATAATGTCGTAATCATACAGCTTACCGATTTCCAGGCCGTCTTCGCCCATGTCGGTTGAATCTACGACCATTCCCGCTGACTTGAGCATTAATTCAATGCTGTCTTTTGTCGACGGATCATCTTCTACGAGCAGGACTCGCATGGGCGATCCTCCTGTTTTGTGTTAATGTTTATTAACCATAAATTCGCTTAGAATCAGGCGCAAGTGTTATGGTTAATTTTCTTTAATTTTTGTGTAAAAATTTACCTAAGTCATTCATTTAACTGCCTTAATAATACATAAAGACTTTGACCAGATAATCGTTTTGTCCACCTGGACAGCTTGATTATTAACAAACGGGCTAAAAACGATTCGCAAACTGATGATGAGCAGGAACCCGAATTGAGTGTTGTCGGCAACACAATAATGAACCAAATCAACCGGATTTCGGATTACCGGGTCTATGGGCATGTTACGCAGATTGTCGGCCTGCTCGTTGAAATCAGCGGTGTTGAGGGCAATTTTACGGTTGGTGATTACTGCTCCATCATCGGCCGGGACGGTCGTAAGGTACTTTGCGAAGCTGTCGGTTTCAGGAATGGGAAAGCATTGGCTATGCCGTTCGACTCGCTGGACGGTATTGGTCTGGGTTGCAAGGTGGAAATAAGCGACACGGACCCTGCTATTTTCCCCGATGAAAGCTGGCTAGGACGTGTCATCAACGCCTTTGGTGAGCCCATCGACGGCAAAGGACCGCTGGGTAACGGTTCTCTCGCATATCCAATTCACAATTCTCCTCCGTCTGCCCATTCCAGAAAACGTATCGGTGGAAAGGTTGATTTGGGCATACGCGCCATGAACACTTTCCTGACGGTATGCGAAGGACAGCGAATGGGTGTATTTGCCGGTTCCGGCGTCGGGAAATCGACGTTGTTGTCCATGATGGCGCGCAACACGTCGGCAGAAGTCAACGTTATCGGCCTGGTCGGAGAGCGGGGACGAGAGGCGCGGGAATTTATCGAGGACGACCTCGGCGAGGAAGGCATGGCGCGCAGCATCGTTGTCGTGGCGACATCCGATGAGCCGCCCCTGGTCCGCCGCCAGGCGGCGTACGTTACCATGGCGGTAGCGGAATTCCTGCGCGACCAGGGAAAGGAAGTCCTTTGCCTAATGGACAGCGTAACGCGCTTTGCCATGGCGCAAAGGGAGATTGGCCTGTCTGCCGGCGAACCGCCCGCTACGAAAGGTTATACGCCTTCGGTCTTTGCCGAATTGCCCCAGTTGCTGGAGCGCGCTGGGCCGGGAACAGAAAAACAGGGCGATATTACCGGATTATTTACCGTTTTGGTTGATGGTGATGATCATAATGAACCGATATCTGATGCGGTGAGGGGTATTCTCGATGGGCATGTCGTACTTGATCGGGCCATTGCAGAGCGGGGACGCTATCCCGCCGTCAATGTATTGCGGAGCATATCAAGGACCATGCCAAGGTGTAATACCGAGGAAGAGAATGAAATCGTCACAAGGGCCCGCCAATTGATAGCGACATACGAGGACATGGCTGAATTGATCAGGCTTGGGGCTTACCGGAGAGGAAGCGACCCGGCTATTGATGAAGCTATTCATTATTATCCGATGATTGAAAATTTCCTCGAACAGAATATTGAAGAGTCAACGGACCTGGCCACTGGATATCAAATGCTTATGGAAGCGCTGAGCATGCAGATTGAACAACCACAAGCGGATTCAGGTGAACAGAATGTTCCAGAACAAACCGGTCAACCGGCTGAGCAGCAACAAACAACACAGAGCGAATCTTGAGTATCAATAAACAGAAACGGGCATGAACTATGGCAAAGGATCTTCATAACCTCATCCAAATTCATGAATGGGATGTCGACGAGAAACGTCGAAAACTCGGTGAGTTGCTCCGCCTTCTGGACAATCTGGAAGCTCAGGCGAGAGCCCTTGAAGAAGAACTGGCGAGAGAACAGAAAAAGGCGGAAGAATCTCCGGAAGAAGCAGGATATCTCTATGGCGAATATGCCGAAACGGTGATCGACCGCCGCGAAAGAATTCAGGAGTCCATTCGTCAAATGGAAATCGCCATTGAAGAGGCAAGGGAAGAGCTTCGCCTGGCTTATGTTGAACTGAAAAAATACGAAGTCGCACAGGAAAACCGTGATCGTCGCGCTGCGATTGAACGCAATCGGCGTGAGCAAGCCGAACTGGATACGGTTGGATTGGAAAGTTTCCGCAGAAACCGCATGGTGGCGGGGTAATCCCGGATTAATCGATCAGAGCCTGATAGACGAGAGTACGAAGCTCCCGCCGTAGAGGATAGGTGCTCGATGGGTACAATTGTGTCAGGTAGACAACCGAAATCTCTTCTTCCGGATCAACCCAGCAAGCCGTGCTGGCGGCGCCGCCCCAATTATATTCACCGGCAGAGCTTAAAACCTGGGCTTTTGCCGGATCAAGCATGACGGCGACACCCAATCCAAACCCAACGCCTTCAAAGTTTGTTTCTCCAAATCTGACCTGACCCATACTGGCAAGATCGCCGGGCATGTGGTTGGCCGTCATGAACTGGATGGTTTTTGGCCCCAATAACCTGACATCTTCATGTATTCCGCCGTTGCGCAGCATTTCAAGAAACCGTAGGTAGTCCGCCGCAGTGGAGATCAAGCCGCCACCGCCTTGAAAGCGGTTTACCGGCTCGCGGAAGACAGATGCCTCAGGGGCTTCGATTACGGACATCCTGTCGCCAGTTTTGTATTTGTATAGGGTTGCGAAACGTTCGAGATCCTGATCCTTGAGCGAGAAGGAGGTATCTTTCATGCCGAGAGGTTGAAGAATTCGTTCCGAAAAAAACGTTTCCAGGGTTTGGCTGGACAAAACCTCGATCAGGCGTCCCAAAACGTCCGTTGCTACGCTATAGTTCCAACGCTGACCAGGGTGGAAGACGAGAGGAACACTAGCCAATTCTCTGGACCATTCCGCAAGGTTGGTTCCCTTCGGATTAAAATCCAGGTTTCGATATTCATAAATCGACTCGACCGGAGCTTCCGGGTCGTTAAAAGCATAAGTAAAGCCCGCAGTATGGGTCATAAGCTGCTTGATGGTGATGGGGCTATTGACCGGCTCCGTTTTCATGTCATCCACGGAGCCGTCTGTATAAACCGCCATTTCCTTGAACTCCGGAAGGTAATCGCCAATCGGATCGTCAAGCTGAAAGCGCCCTTCCTCATAAAGCATCATGGCCGCAACAGAAGTTACGATCTTGGTCATGGAGAAAATCCTGAACAGGGTATCTTGCTCAACCGGTGTTTGATCCTGAACGTCCTTGAATCCCTGAACGTCTAGGAAGGCTAACTCTCCCTTTCGCATAATGGCGGTGATCGCACAGGGTAACTTGCCGGCGTTGATGTAATCTGCTGACCATGAACGTATTCTGCCCAGGCGTTCAGCGGAAAATCCTAAATGATCTGTCGTCAACGTAGATGTCACGGGGTATGTTCCTGTTAAGTGTTAGGCAAGCGACTCAGAAGCCCTTTATCTTGCCATTCAGGTTGCCGTTCTTCGAGAACGACATCGTGATGCTTTTCGCCATCCTCCGATGTCAAATAAACCTCGATCCAGCGTGCAACCAGTTCATCGTTAATGTCGTTCAGGACAGTAACGGAAAAATCCTCAAGTGAGTCCCAATGATCTTTTGCTACCTTCTCCAGATAGGCCGACAGGCTTTCCGGTGTCAGGATGACACGGTCGGGTACATACCGGATCCTGAATTTAAGGGGGGTAGCGGCAATGGATAGGGTCAAATCAGATCCGAGCACGCAAACATAATCCAGCCGTCTGTCAGGGTTCGGAGTGGATGACAGTAATGACCGCCGTTCTCGAAGGTCCATTTGGGTGCTCACGTCTGGTTTCCAAACTGGTAACTCTGATTATAGGACTGTTGGGCGGAATTCAAACAATGATGCCAACGGCATTTTCCATTCGGGGTTCTTCTTCCAGGGGTTCGACAAAACTGTCTGGAGAAGCCTGGAAAATCATCCCGCCATGCATGCCGACCAGTTCATTGGCCTCTGCAAACAATGTCATCAGATCGGCTCTCACCCGGTCAGGTAGCGCCGATGCCGTCCTGACAATCATATCGAGACGGCGCTCACCTGTTTCCGCGATGCCATCCAGTTGGAAACGTCCGATATTGCTCAAATGGATATCGATTAGAAACCGGATACCCTTTCTGGAATTTTCATCACCATCCTCTTCCCCAAGGTGGCGGGTGAAAAGCCGCAGATGCTCTAATTCGTTTCCGCTGAGGAAGGGGACAAGCGTACCCCGCCATTCCGACGGGGAACGGGTTTCCGCGCCATCGTCCAGGTCGGAAAACAGCCGGAAATCGTTTCTGAGTTGGCGCATGATATCCGGACGCAGGCGATCAAGTATGCGGGTGGCGTTATCACCCAGCCATCCCCTGACATCCCCCCCCCGGATAGCACTCAGGAAAAACAGCGTTGTTGCTGTTAGTTTTACGTCCGCTTTCGGAATAAGGACGGTTTGAATCTGTTGCGAGAGCACAGGATCAGCCGCCTGCAGCGCGTTTAAACCCTCATCCAGACTGGGCCATGACTGGGACATCAACATGCCGACCCGTTGCAGTGCTGGGGGAATTGATTTCGGTGAAACGCCAGGTTCCGGAAGCGTATTAATTTTCAGCGTCAGTTCCGTCCTTACCGGTAGTGAATGCGACGTATCCAGAAAAAATGAACCAAAATGCGTTCTCACAACCGGTTGCCCGGTGGCGGTGTGGGAGGTGACCTGTCCTGAAATCACGCCATCTACGGAAAATGGTGTAGAGGGAGCAGGTAGAGGAGATATTCCTCCCGCCTGGGAGGGATTGACGGGTTGAATATTTTGTATTGTCAAAGAGAACTGGCTTCCGGCAGGGAAAACACGAGGTTGTCCGCTATCTGTAAATCCTGTTTGGGGTAATCCTGGTGCAGAAGTCCCGCTTAAACCTGGAATCTGTTGCATCCCCGGTTGCGGAGCATTGATCTGCTGTCCTGGCGCAATGTTCGCTGTCGTAACCTGGGTTGGCGTTGAAGCATTTGGAGTGTTTTGCAGTAACGGCGATGTTTGTGTTGTTAGTTGCCCCGCGGGTGTCGGCAAAGTGGCGTTAAAGGGAGCTGAAAGGTTCGGTGTAATTGGCGTCAGTGAAATTGCGTTTATGGTCGAGCCTACCAGAAGGTTCACGTTTGCAGTTGGTGTAATTGTTGGCTGGTTGACAAGTTGAGTTGTTCCCGGTGATGTCGTGACCGTCTGTCCTGCGCTGGCTTGTACCGTTCCACGGGGTGCATGAACGGGTTTTCCGGCAATTTCCAGAACGTGCAGGGTGATAACGCCCTTGCCGGGATTCTGGGCAACCTGAAGGACGAGAGGTTGCGCGGTCTTTATCGGCAGGGAGGTTTTATCGACAAGGAATTTGCCGATCGTCGTTTCGATTTCTGCTCCACCATTTGCCAGCAACGACGTCACCAGCGCCGTTACAGGTGTGCCCGGAGCCAGGGCGCTCAGGGCAGGGGGAGGGCTCTTCACGGTAAGCAGGGGTAATGCTGCTGCCGGGGGCGTGGCGGCGGGGGGTGTCGTTGGTGGCGGTGGCGGTTGAACAGTGCTCATGTGTCACTTTCAATTACAGTGTACCGGCCCCCGTAAAGTTCACCGGTAAATTCTCAACCTAGTTTCCTGGCGATACTTTCAACATCTTCAGCCGCTTCCGAATTCGGATACCTGCGAAGCAGCGAAGTCTGGTTACGTATGGCCTCGCGTACGTTGTTATCACGGCGGACAATGCCCAACAGGCGCGGCGAAAAATTCAGAAATCCCTGGCAGGCCTTTGACAACGTATTATAGGTTCTTTCCCCCTCTTTCTTGGAGTTCACCATATTGGCTACTACCTGAATGTTGGCCTCCGGCCTCTCGGTATGGGTTACCTTGATAAAGGCATAGGCATCGGTCAGCGCCGTCGGCTCGTCCGTCAGGACAACGATACACGTCGAAGCGTAGGTGGCGATCTGCCTGACAGTACGCTCGATACCGGCGCCCAAATCCAGCAGGACATGATCGTAAGATGAGGAAAGCTGGGCCAGATCGTCAGCCAGAACTCTCTGACGGCTGGGTGGCAGGTTCGCCAGGGAGCCCGTGCCGGACCTGCCGGCAATAACGTCGAACCCGCCGTCATTATAATGCGTGATGGCCTGTCCCAGGGTCAGCTTCCCGGATATGACGCTCCCGAGATCCGACTTTGGGGTAAGACCCAACTGGATATCCAGATTGGCAAGGCCGAGATCGGCATCGAACAACAGAACCTTGCTGCCGCTTTTGGCAAGGGCATGAGCCAACGTGATAGCGAACCAGGTTTTACCGACGCCACCTTTCCCGGAAGCAATCGCGATCATGTTCTTGCCCTTGGACTGGGTGGCAGTTGGTGCCGGTGCTGTATCCTGTGGCGTCACTTGGGTGGAGTTCCTTAAATCCGGGAAAATCTTTTTTTAAACCGTTGAGTTAAATCTGCCCAACCGTTTTGATTTTTGCTTTCGGGTGTACTTCGTTTTGGGACATGACGACTGTCATGGGCCGGAACCGTTCGACAATGGAACGGACATAGGGGCGGATAGCCGGGCTGGTCAGCAGAACCGGCGTTTCCCCCATCATGGCTTGCCGTTCAAACGTGGTGCGAAGCGCATTGATAAAGTCCTGCAAGGCGCTTGGCGCAAGGGAAAGCTGGCGCTCTTCACCCTGTCCGACGAGTGATTCAGCGAAAATTTGTTCCCATTGAGGCGTCAGGGTAACAAGCGGGATAAAGCCCTGTTCGTTTTCATGCATATCACTGATCTGGCGTGACAACCGGCCACGCACATGCTCGGTAATCAGAATGATGTTACGGGTCTGGCTGCAGGATTCCGAGATGGCCTCAAGAATCGTGGGCAGGTCGCGAATGGAAACGCGCTCGGATAGCAGGTTCTGCAGAACACGTTGGATACTGCCGACGGTGATCTGGCTAGGAACGATATCGCCGATCAGCTTTTGGTGCTCCTTGTCCAGGTCATCGAGAAGCTTCTGGGTCTCTGCAAAGGAGAGGAGCTCGGCCATGTTATCCTTGATGACTTCGGTCAAGTGGGTCGTGATGACCGTTGCCGGATCAACGACCGTATAGCCCCGGAACAGGGCCTCTTCCCTGTGTGCTTCTTCAACCCACATCGCTGGTAGACCGAAGGTCGGCTCTTCGGTCTTTTCACCGGCCAGGGTAATGTCCTCGCCACGCGGATCCATGACAAGCAATTGTGTTGGCCGCAAGTCTCCCCGGCCACCTTCGATTTCCTTTACCCTGATCACGTAAGAGTTCGCCGGTAACTGCATGTTGTCCTGTATTCGGACGCTCGGCATGACAAATCCCATGTCGGATGCGATCTGGCGCCGCAGCGCCTTGATCTGGTCCGTCAGCCGTTGCCCGTCCCTCGGCGTGTTGATGAGGGCAAGCAGGCCGTAACCAAGCTCTAATCTCAGGAAGTCGATCTTGAGGGTTGCCGATATGGGTTCTTCTTCGACTGGCGCGGCCTCTTCTTCGGCGGCAATCGCTTTTTGCTCGGCTTCGGCGGCTATTCGCGCCCGCTCTCGTGTTAGGTAAAAAG
>CAYFMQ010000022.1:0-5008 GCA_964344255.1 uncultured Thalassospiraceae bacterium | reverse complement strand
GCGAGACCGCCGGTTATGCAGGAGATAACAAAGAACGGCAGGGCCGGTATGCCTGGCAGGGTCGCCAACCCGATGGACAGGAATGATACAAGCCCCATGGACTTGGGATCGCCGCCTAACTGGTCATACAAGGCCTTTTCGGTTTCTCCGCTGACACCGGCTTTCGTGACGACAAGGCCCGCAGCCGTCGAGACGATAAGTGCCGGAATCTGCGTAACCAGGCCATCGCCAACGGTCAGGCTGACATAGGTGTCGGCAGCCTGCGAAAATGAAATATCCTGCTGGGCAACGCCGATGATCATGCCGCCGATCACGTTGATGAACGTAATAAGCAGCCCGGCGATAGCGTCGCCGCGAACAAATTTCGCAGCGCCGTCCATGGCGCCGAAGAAGGTACTTTCATCTTCCAGTTCCTTACGCCTTGCCCGTGCCTGGTCTTCGTCGATGAGGCCGGATGACAGGTCGGCATCGATTGCCATCTGTTTACCGGGCATGGCGTCCAGGGTGAACCTTGCGGAAACTTCAGCAATACGGCCGGAACCCTTTGTGATGACGACGAAGTTAACGATGACAAGGATGGCGAAGACAATGATGCCGATGACAAAGTTGCCGCTCATGACAAATCCGCCAAAGGCTTCGATCACATGACCCGCGGCATCCTTGCCCTCATGTCCTTTTGACAGAATCAGACGCGTTGACGCCAGGTTCAGCGACAGCCTGATCATCGTCGCCAGCAGGAGAACGGTCGGGAATGTACTGAATTCCAAAGGCTTTTTCGTAAACAGGGCCGTCATCAGGATGAGGGCGGAAAAGGTAATGGAGAAAGCCAGGGATACATCAAGCATCCACGGGGGCATTGGCAGGATCAGGACAACCAGGATCAGGACAATGCCCAGGGCAAGGGCCAAATCACCGCGTTGAGCGAGGGCGATGCCGCGGGAAAGCGCACCCGACATGATATTCGACATCATGTCGCTGGTTTGCGGGCTTTCACCGTTCTCTACAACGGGAGTGGATTCGGGTACGACTTCAGCCATCTGTTATCACTTTGGCATCCTGGCTTCAGGATATGTGTTGATCCTCTCCGGGTGAGGGAATTGAAACCCCCTGTTCACTGTATAATTTCAGCTTGTTCCGCAATGTACGGATCGAAATGCCCAGAATGTTTGCCGCATGTGTGCGGTTTCCCAAACAATGCTGGAGCGTATTGACGATCAGTTGGCGCTCGACGTCTGCGACGGTGCGTCCCACCAGGCTTTCTCCGCTCCCGTGGCCAGCTTCATCCCTCTCATTTGGGGAAGCGCCCGGCGTAGGTTGCTGGATAATGGCCTCCTCGCCGATTTCATCTCCACTCGCAACCAGTACTGCACGATGAATTGTATTTTCCAATTCCCGCACATTTCCAGGCCAGTCATGGGTCTGTAGTTTGTTCATGGCGACACTCGAGATGGGACGTGGGGACTGGCCGTTCGCCTCGGCATATTTATCGGCAAAGAACACAGCCAGTGCCGGAATGTCATCGGGACGTTCGGACAGGGGCGGAATCCGCAAATTCATAACATTCAGGCGGAAGTACAAGTCTTCCCTGAAATCCCCGTTTGCTACGGCTTCTTCCATGTTCCTGTTGGATGTCGCCAGAATTCTCACGTCCACCTTGACCGGTTTGTTGGATCCGATCCGATCAATCTCCCGCTCCTGGATTGCGCGAAGCAGTTTCGCCTGCAGGCGGGGGTCCATCTCGCTGATTTCGTCGAGCAGAAGGGTTCCGCCGTCAGCCTCCTCGAATTTGCCGATCCGCCGTGCAACGGCGCCGGTAAAGGCGCCTTTCTCATGCCCGAACAGTTCCGACTCAAGCAGGTTTTCCGGGATGGCAGCACAGTTGACGGCAACGAAGCGTTTGTCCTTGCGGCGGCTCTTGTCATGGATGTAACGCGCCATGACTTCCTTGCCGGTTCCCGATGCCCCGGTAATGAGGATGCTGGCGTCACTGGGCGCAACCTGTTCGGCCAGCTTCATGACGGCGGCCATGTTGGCGTCTTTGAAGATCAGGTTGTTGTCTTCATGGGCCACCGCCGTCAGAACGGCAGCGATCAATTCCGCATCGGGCGGGAGCGGCACATATTCCTTCGCCCCGGCCTTGATTGCGCGGACGGCGGCCTGTGAATCCGTACCAACGCCACAGGCAACAACGGGTATGTTGATGCGTTCAAGCTCAAGCCGGTCGACGAGGTCTGAGATATTGAGCATGACGTCGGCCATGATAAGGTCCGCACCATCACCGGCCCGTAATGCGCTTAAACCTTCCTCAATACCATCGACATGGGACACTTTGGCGCCACGCGACATGGCAATTTGGCTGGCGGCGCCGATTTGCCCGCCCAGCGCTCCCATGATCATCACGCGCATGGCTTAACTTCTCCGTTCATCAGGGTCATTTCAGGTCGATCATTCATCATCATCAAATTAGTCAAAGTACCGCACCCTTTCTGCAGGGGGCAGAATGCTGTTAATCATCATCTCAAGGCGGCGCGGGTTTTCCTGTCTGCCGACAGAAGACGCGCCCATCATGTAAATGGTGTTGATGAGGGCCTCTTCATTGGAGTTTTTTTCCAGCTTCGCTGCAAAGGGCATAAACACCATGTTGGCGAGAACCGCTCCGTAAAACGTCGTCAGCAAGGCGACAGCCATGCTGGGGCCTATCGTGGCCGGATCCTGTAACTGTCCCAGCATCTGGACGAGACCGATCAGGGTGCCGATCAGTCCCATGGCCGGGGAAAACTCGGCCATCCTGCGGAGCACGCTGGCTGAACGGCTATGGCGCTGTACGGTCGCCTGCAGGTCACGGCGCATGATCGCTTCGACTTCTTCACCCGGCGTGCCGTCGACAACCATGCCCAGCCCCATCTGCAGAAAAGGTTCGCGTTTTAGGTCTTCGACAAAGGATTGAAGGGACAACACCCCCCTGCGCCGGGCTAGTTCGGCAATCTGCAAAACCTGCACGGCGGCATCACCGGGCTCCCGGCGAGTAAAAAAGATCGCCCTGGATGCGACAACCACGGTCCGAGCCATATCGCTGAATGAAAAGCACATGGTGGTCACGGCGAGCGTGCCGCCGATAACAATCAGCACCGAGGGAAGATTGATAAAGGATCCCGGCGTACCGCCCAGGAAAATTGCCAGGGAGATCAGCCCGATTCCCGAAACGAGTCCGACCACAGTGGCAACATCGACCCCTGAACGTGGTGCGCGGACTGGCGTTGGAGAATCTTCGGACATATGAATTCAGTTAGCTTTTTTCGGCTTTGATAATTTCCGTCATGGTGATGCCAAGCCGGTCTTCAACGACAACGACTTCACCACGCGCCACAAGGCGGTTGTTGACGTAAATATCAATGGCTTCACCTACCTTGCGGTCGAGCTCGACCACGGCGCCGCGGCCAAGTTTCAACAGTTGACTTACCTGCATCGTGGCCTTGCCGAGAACAGCAGACACTTTCACCGGAATATCATAGACAGCTTCCAGGTCCTTTGCTCCACGGGGCAGGTCACCGATATCAACCATTGCCTGTCCGACAGTTTCAGGCGGTGCGGCCTGTTCGGGTGTCTCTGCAGCAGGTGGCTGTTCTTCACCGTTAGCTTCAGTAAATTCGTTTAACGACAGATCTTCTTCTTCTGCCATGGTTCTCTCCTATCCATCTGCTTTGTCATCAGATTGATGATCTTCCAGATCCGTTTCCGGTGCGTTTTCGCTAATCGTTTCCGCC
Organism: uncultured Thalassospiraceae bacterium; assembly: GCA_964344255.1. Classification (GTDB taxonomy): domain Bacteria; phylum Pseudomonadota; class Alphaproteobacteria; order Rhodospirillales; family Casp-alpha2; genus JAJFIE01. The sequence goes on along the minus strand of CAYFMQ010000022.1, from coordinate 1,244 downwards.
TCATCCGGTCCGTCAACTTCGGTATCCGGCTCGTTCTGTTCCGGAAAGTCCTCGGTCTCTGATATGGCTTCGACTATACCGTCCTCTTGGCCGGAGTTCATGCTTTCACCGCTATCAGTCCCGGAAGGCGCAGAATCCGTGGAATTTTCGGTGTCAGATATGTTTTCATCTTCAACGGATTGCGTGTTTTCGTCGTCAATGACGGTTTCTGATTCGGCAACCTCCTCTTCAGAGCCGGCCGGAACCTCCTGCCCGTCATCCTGTGGAGGTTCGATTTCACTGGTTTCAGGGAGCTCCGCAGACGCATCCTGTTCACTATCGGTTTCTATCGAGCTCTCCGTATTCTCCTGTTCATTCTCTTCATTCTGAGCGGTTTCTCTGTCATTTTCCGCCGGGAGATCGGGTGTAAGAACATCTGAGACCTCAACAGCACCGGTTTCGGCGCCATGCCCGTCGTCCTTCATTTGACTGGTTCCCAGATTTCCTGCGATGATCTGGTCAATGGACTGCCACAAGGCTTCAACATTGCGCTCAGCACTCCCGTCTCCCCATTCCATGCGGCAATCGCCATAGGGGAGGGAACCATCTTCCTTGATAATGATCCTGCCTTCATATCCCGCACCGGCTTTCAGGCCATCGACCCTTTCACCGAGTGCTTCCATAAGATCGGGATTAACCCGGATCACCACACGCGGTTCTTCTATAAGACGAAGCAAGGTGTGCTCAACCAGTCGATCGATCTCGCCTAGTGAATTCTGCTCATTCATGGCGGGGAAGAGTTTTCTGACAATTGTAGATGCTATTCCTATCCCGTCGCGTAGGAGAGCGCTGTTTGCCTGTTCCTGGCGGCCGAACAATTCCGTTATGTTCAAACTGATTGCCTGAATGGTCATCAGCAAATCTTTTTCAATCGTTGAAGCGGATTCCCTCATGCCTTCCTGTCTTCCGGCCTCGAATGACTCAGCCTTGGCGGCCTCCATTTGAGTCTCGCTATAACCGGGAAGTTCTTCTTCTTCCTCAACATCCGTTTCTTCTTCCGAAGTTTCTGCGGATGACTTTTCTTCTTCAGGGACGGGCTTAGTTTCTTCTGCGGTTTGAGTGATATTCTCAAACTTCGTGTCGAACATGAATTTTGTTACAGCGGCCATTATGTAAGATTACCTAGTTAACACCTGGGGTTGGCAAGTTATTAATAAACGAGTTCGTCTTCGTCCGATCCGCTTGAGATGACGATTTCGCCGGCA
>CAYFMQ010000021.1:26619-52653 GCA_964344255.1 uncultured Thalassospiraceae bacterium | reverse complement strand
CCCGCAGGATCGCGTAGAACGGCAGGAAGTACCATTCCGGCACGATGTGCGGCGGGGTCACCAGCGGGTTGGCCTTGATGTAGTTGTCCGGCTCACCGAAGAAGTTCGGCGCATAGAACACGAAGAACATGAAGAACAGCATGAACACGCCCATACCGAACAGATCCTTGATCGTGTAGTAGGGATGGAACGGAATGCTGTCTTCCGGTGTCTTGGCCTCGACGCCGATCGGGTTGTTGGACCTGTGCACGTGCAATGCCCAGATATGGACGAAGACGAGGCCGAAGATCACGAACGGCAGCAGGTAGTGCAACGAGAAGAACCGGTTCAGGGTGGGATTGTCCACCGAGAAGCCGCCCCACAGCCAGGTGACGATGGCGTCACCGACCCAGGGAATGGCCGAGAACAGGTTGGTGATCACCGTGGCGCCCCAGAAGCTCATCTGGCCCCAGGGAAGAACGTAGCCCATGAAGGCGGTAGCCATCATGGCGAGCAGGATGATCACGCCGATCATCCACAGCAGTTCGCGGGGTGCCTTGTAGGAGCCATAGTACATACCGCGGAACAGGTGGATATAGACGACGATGAAGAACATGGATCCGCCGTTCATGTGGATGTAACGGATCAGCCAGCCGTAGTTGACGTCACGCATGATACGTTCGACCGATTCGAAGGCGTAATCCACGTGCGGCGTGTAATTCATGGCCAGGATGATGCCGGTGGCGATCATGATGATCAGGACGAATCCGGCGAGGGATCCGAAATTCCACCAATAATTCAGGTTTTTCGGCGTCGGATACTGGGTGCCGAGCGAATGATCCATGAAGCTGAAAACCGGAAGGCGGTATTCAACCCATTTGATGACCGGGTTTTCCATAAATTTAGAAGCCATTGTTTGTCTCCTTACCCGATCTTCACGGTTGTATCGTCAAGGAACGTGTATTCCGGAATCGGCAGATTCAACGGAGCGGGGCCCTTGCGGATACGTCCCGAGGTGTCGTAGTGCGAACCGTGACAGGGGCAGAACCAGCCGCCATATTCGCCTTTCGGCTCACCCGTTTTCTGGCCCAGCGGAATGCAGCCCAGGTGGGTGCAGACACCGACCATGATCAGCCATTCGGGCTTCTGGACGCGTTCATCGTCCGTTTCCTGGTGAATCAGGTCCGACAAGGCAACGGCCTGGGATTCCTCGATCTCTGCCTGGGTGCGGTAGCGGATGAAGACCGGCTTGCCGCGCCACACGACGGTGATGCTCATGCCTTCCTCAATGGAAGAAAGATCGACCTCGGTTGACGACAAGGCAAGCGTGTCGGCTGCCGGGTTCATGGAATCGACGAGCGGCCACACGGCGAGACCGGTGCCGACGGCGCCGACCGTAGATGTTGCCACAATCAGAAAGTCGCGACGGCCTTTGTCATCATCATGCGATGAGCCGGTCGCGGCATTAGCGGTATCTGCCATTTAAAACCCCCTCTTATACGGGTTCCGTGACGTTGATGTGCAAGAGCACTGTTTGGTCCTTCAGGTCTGTGTTTTACACGAACCCTCGGGGCGAATTATAACCTGCTCCGGCAAAAAGAACACCGATGCTGGACGGGCAGGGATATACTGCATAAGCGGGGGGATTGAAAGGCCTAGATGGGAGAAATGAACGATTTTCTGCCCCTTGTTTCCGGCCCTCGGGGGCGATCGTGGGGTGTTTATCCCTGTATGCCGGGGTTGGGCGGGGATTCCCGGGTAAAACGCCTTGCCGATCAAAGAATTAGGATGACCACCAAAACAGCACTGGAAGACGGAAAACAATGCGAATCGCCCTTTATGAGCCTGATATTCCACAAAATACCGGCACCGTCCTCAGAACGGCGGCTTGTTTCGGGCTCGGTACGGACATTATCGAGCCCTGTGGATTCGTCTGGGACCAGAAAAAACTGCGCCGGGCCGGTATGGATTACCTCGAAAGCGTCGATCTGGTGCGTCATTCGTCCTGGCGGGCCTTTCAAGACGATAAAATGTCGGGGCGGCTGGTATTGTTGACGACCAAGGCCTCGGTTCCCTATACCGACTTTCAATTCAGGGAAGACGACATCCTGATTGTCGGCCGAGAAAGCGCCGGCGTGCCGGAAGCGGTCCATGAATGCGTCGATGCCCGGATCAGGGTGCCCATGGCGTCGGGCATGCGCTCGCTGAACGTGGCTGTATCCGCCGGGATTGTCTTGGGAGAGGCGCTGCGTCAACTGGCGGCCTTCCCGAAAGAGGAGATTTAAGACGTGTCAGAATCGAACGTTTATACCGACGAACGGAAACAAGAAGCCGAAACGTGGTTCCGGGAACTTCGGGACAAGCTGTGCGCTGCGCTCGAGTCCTGCGAAGACGATTCCCCCGGTCCCAACGAAACGGGGAACATGCCTGCCGGCCGCTTTGAGCGCACGCCCTGGAGCCGGGGCGCCAAGGCCGATCAGGCCCGCGGCGGCAGTGATAAAGAACGCGGCGGCGTTGACGGCGGCGGCGGGGTGATGTCGGTGATGCGCGAGGGGCGTGTGTTCGAGAAAGCGGGCGTCAATGTTTCCACCGTCTCAGGCGAGTTTTCCGAAGAAATGCGAGCCCGTATTCCGGGGGCGGCGGAAGACCCGCGGTTCTGGGCGTCGGGCATTTCGGTTGTGATCCATCCGCGTTCGCCTCTGGTGCCGGCAGCGCACATGAACACGCGCATGATCGTCACCACCGAGGGCTGGTTCGGCGGCGGCGGCGACCTGACGCCGGTGTTCCCTGAAGATGCTGAAACGGAAACCTTCCATGCGGCGTACCGTGACGCCTGCGACGCCCATAACGCAGAGTATTATCCGAAGTTCAAGAAATGGTGCGACGAGTATTTCTACCTGCCACACCGCCAGGAACCGCGCGGCGTCGGCGGTATTTTCTTTGACAACCTGAATTCCGGCGACTGGGAGGAGGATTTCGCCTTCACCCGCGACGTCGGCATGGCCTTTGTCGATGTCTATCCCCGGCTGGTTCGTGAAAAATTCGGTCTCGACTGGACGGACGAGCAGCGCCTCGCCCAACGAGTCAAACGGGGCAGGTATGTTGAGTTCAACCTTCTCTATGACCGGGGAACGCTGTTCGGTCTCAAGACCGGCGGCAACACGGACGCCATTCTCATGTCCATGCCGCCCGATGTGGCGTGGCCATGACCGTCTTGGCCATTTCGTCCGAGGCCGTTGGCGCTTTGCTATGCGAAACGGCAGAGGAAGATATCCTACCCTATTATCAGATGCTTTCAGCAGGAGATGTTGAAGAGAAAACGCCGGGAGATCTGGTGACGGTTGCCGATCAGGCGGCCGAACGCAGATTGGCGGAGCGTCTACCTGACCTATTGCCGGGTTCCTCCGTGGTGGGTGAGGAAATGGTCCATGCAGATGAAAACGTCCTCGACCGCCTGCAGGGCGACGCGCCTGTCTGGGTCATTGATCCGTTGGACGGCACCAGTAACTTTGTGGCCGGGAAGCCTACGTTTGCCGTCATGGTATCTCTCATTCATTCAGGCGAGACGATTGCGGGATGGATTTACGATCCGCTGGGCAATCGGTTGGCTGTTGCCGAACAGGGCAGGGGGTGCCGGATAAATGGCAAGGAAGTTCGGATCGAGCCGGCGCCTTCTGATCCGTCCCTTATGCTGGGCGGTTTGGCGACCAAGTTCCTCCGAGATGAACTTCGGGAATCGGTTGAGGCCGCCAAAGGCATTTTTTCTCGTACCTGGACAACCATGTGTGCGGGACATGAATACCTCTCGCTGCTTGAGGGTGAAAAGCATTTCAAGCTGTTTTACCGGACCCTGCCCTGGGACCATGCGGCTGGGGCGATGATGTATCAGGAAGCGGGTGGCTTTGTCCGGCGCTTTGATGGCAGCGCCTTCATGCCGGTAGAAGATAAAAAGGGCTTGCTCATGGCGACGGATCAGGCGACGTGGCGCAAGGTTCATGATATCCTGTTGCCGGATATCGCCATTCTTGAACCGTAGGCTGCCGGTATTCAGTCAGATTCCTTGATAAGCTTCTGGAGTTCGTCCAGGCAACGCTCACGGTCGTCGGGGAAGCCCTCCTTTATCCACCAGTCCTGAACGGCGTCGAGCAGCTTGCCGACTTCCGGTCCAGACGGAACGCCCATGTCCATGACGTCCTTGCCGGTCAGCGGGAAGGCGGGTTTTCGCCACTGGTCAGCGCGTTCAAGCAGGGCTATCCAGCCCTCCGTACGTTCACGCGGCAGACGGGCTTCCAGCGCCACTTCCCCCGCCCATGCCAGCAGAGCGCGGTCGCGCACGACTTCCGCGCCGTCGCGGTAAAGTTTTTCGAGAATCTCCTCTTCCCCGGCATCCGGTTCCAGGCCCAGGGGCTCCATCATGGCGGCAAGACGCGCCGTTTCGGAATTCGACAGCCGCCAGCGGGCGGCGACGGCCAGAGCCGCGTTTCTGTCGCCGTCGCCGTAAATCAGGCCAGCCAGGTTCCTTAAAGAGTCGACGGAGACGGTATCGAGGTTGATTGCCCGTGTCGTCAGCCATGACAGTGCGCGCAGACGCCCGACTTCGCCCGCTTCCGGCAGGATGTGTTCAAGTACATGTTCGCCCCGCATCATCAAGATAACTTCCGCGGGATCGGGAGAAACCAGGAGCTTCAGCATTTCGTTCCTGATGCGCTCGCCTGAAAGCCCGGACAAGTGCTCGACGTTGGAACGGCAGGCCTGCAGGGCGTCCCTGTCGGCCGGCGGACGGCCATGGGTCGCATAAAAGCGGAAGAAGCGGAGAATTCTCAGGTAATCCTCGGCGATACGGTCTGCCGGACGCCCGATGAAGCAGACCCGGCCGTGAGACAGATCGGCAATGCCGTTGAAGGGGTCGTAAACATCGCCCTGTCGGTTGGCGGAGAGCGCATTGAAGGTAAAGTCCCGCCGGCGGGCGTCGGCGATCCAGTCATGGGTGTAATCGACCTTGGCGTGGCGGCCATCCGTTTCCACATCGATGCGAAGGGTCGTTATCTCATAGGACCTGTCGCCCACCACAGCCGTGACGGTGCCGTGTTCAATGCCCGTTTCAACGGCTTTGATGCCGGCTTTTTCCAGTAACGCAACGACCTGATCAGGGGTTGCCGTGGTTGCGATATCCACGTCCTTGACCTCGCGTTTGGCGAGGCCGTCACGGACGCAGCCGCCGACGAACCGGGCTTCGGCGCCTTCCGATTCCAGGGCGTCGAACACGGCTCCGGTTTCCGGCGCCGTCATCCAGGGCAGCAGGTCCAGCATACCGATGGGTGCGACGCCGGTTTCCTGTACCTCATAGAGATCGTCACGTTTCATGGGGACAGTTTAGAGCAGCTCAGGGATGTCGGAAAGCAAGGTGTCAGGACCGTTCCTGCATAGTGTCCCAGGGCGGGACGGGTCCGAACTCATCGACGAGGAAATCGATGAACAGGCGGACCTTCGCCGTCAGGTGGCGGTTCTGCGGATAGATGGCGTAGATGCTGGCGATTTCATCGCCATAATCGAGCAGCACCGGTTCCAGTCTGCCGCTGTTCAGGTCTTCATGGGCGATAAATGTCGGCGTGTTCAGAACGCCGAGACCCTTCCGTGCGGCGCTCAGCAGGGCGCCGCCGTTGTTGGCCTTGAACCGGCCGTTGACGCGAACCGAGATTTTCCCGTCCGGCCCGAAGAAATTCCAGTCATCGCCGCTCAGCAGATAGGTATAGAGAAGACACTGGTGGTGGCGCAGGTCTTCGGGCTTTTCCGGCCTGCCGTGTTTTTCCCAGTAGTCGGGACTGGCGCAGATCGACCGGCGGAAAGGGGCGAGCTTGCGGGCGATCAGGGAGGAATCGGGCAGGTTCGTGATCCGGATGGCGATGTCGTAGCCCTCCTCGACAACATCGACGAGGCGATCGTTCAGGTCCAGCGTGACCGAAATGTCCGGGTGTAGGTCCATGAAATCGGCGATGGCGGAAGCGAGATGCCGGGTGCCGAAGCTCATGGGCGCATTGACGCGCAGCATGCCGCGCGGCTCGGCGTGCAGTTCCTGAACGGCGCGTTCGGCTTCTTCCAGCTCGCCGATGATGCGTCGGCAGCGTTCGTAGAAGGCGAATCCCACTTCCGTGGGGCTCATGCGCCGGGTCGTCCTGTTAAGCAGCCGGGCGCCCAGGCGGTCCTCTAGCCCGGCGACCTGTTTGCTGATGGCCGACTTGGTCTGGCCGAGGGCCTGTGCCGCGGCGGTGAAACTACCGTTCTCGACAACACTGGCGAAGGCATGCAATCCGGAAAGTGTGTCCATGATTTTCTTATTGTTTCTATTTACGATACAATATTGTTCAAAATAGCATAATTGTCTCCAAAATCAAATCATCTTACGTTCCCTTTCAGACAAGGAACCCGATTTCACGGGGACCGGATCGACTGCATAAAAGGAAGGAGAACGCTATGACCCGAATACTCGTTATCAACGCCAGCCCCAATGCGGATGCCAGCGTCAGCCGCGCCTTGACGGAGCGCTTTGTTGCTGACTGGCGCAAGAACAATACCGAAACCGAAATAGTCTACCGGGATGTCGGCCTGACGCCGCCGCCCCACCTCGATCAGGCGACCATCAATGCCTACTACACGCCGGCGGATGCGCTGACCGAAGAGCAGCAGGATATTCTTGCGCTGTCCAACGAGATTGTCAGCGAAGTCGAGGCCGCGGACGTGGTGGTCATCGGATCGCCCATGCACAATTTCGGTATCTCGTCCGGCCTGAAAACCTGGATTGATCATGTGGCCCGGGTGGGGCGCACGTTCCGCTATACGGAAAACGGCCCGGAAGGCCTGCTGGGCGGCCGCAGGGTTTTCGTGCTGACAGCCCGAGGCGGCGCTTACCAGGGAAGCGACCTGGATGGGCAGGCGCCCTACCTGAAAACCGTCCTGGGTTTTGTCGGCCTGACGGATGTCACCTTCATCCACGCCGAAGGCCTGGCGTCCGGTCAGGCAGGGCGAGACAGCGCCGAACAGCAGATCAGCGACGCCGTTTCGGCAATTACCTCCCTGGCTGCGTGATTGATCACCAATTTGGAATTTCAGGAGAATACACATGACACAGGAAACAATGACGAACACGGCAGCCCTGGTGCTGCGTCTTTCACTCGGCGTGATGTTCATAGCCCACGGGCTTTTAAAGGTATTGGTCTTTACCATGCCGGGTACGGTGGGTTTCTTTGAATCCGTCGGCTTTCCGGGCTTCATGGCGTACGTGGTTGTGCTGGCCGAAATCGGCGGCGGAGCGGCCCTGATCGCCGGCGTCCTGGTCCGCTGGGTTTCCCTTGGCCTGTTGCCGGTCCTGCTGGGTGCGGTCTGGGTCCATGTCCCCAATGGCTGGGTTTTCAGCGCCGAAGGCGGCGGGTGGGAGTATCCGGTATTCCTGGCAGTTACCGTTCTTGTACAAGCCCTTTTGGGATCGGGACGGTTTGCTGTTAGGCTGCCCCTGCTGGACCGTGTTCCATTTAATGGCGAAGGCAGGATACAAGCATGATGGATATCGTCACACTTGAAGAGCTGGGCGCGGCGGAGCACGGATGGCTCTCCGCCCGCCATCATTTCAGCTTCGCCGACTACATGGATCCGGCGCGCATGGGACTTGGTCCCTTGCGTGTCTGGAACGATGACCTGATCAGGGCCGGCGCCGGCTTTCCCATGCACCCGCACCGGGACATGGAGATCATCACTTACCTAAGGAGCGGGGCTATCACGCATGAGGACTCGCTCGGCAACAAAGGGCGCACGGTGGCGGGTGACGTGCAGGTCATGAGCGCCGGAACCGGTATCGTGCATTCCGAATACAACCTGGAAGAAGAAGACACCACGCTGTTCCAGATATGGATCTATCCGGACAAGAGGGGATACGCGCCCCGCTGGGAAACCCGGCAGTTCCCGAAAGCCGAACGTAACGCACGCCTGAACGTGCTGGCGTCCGGCAGGGCTCAGGACCAGGATGCCGGGGCGTTGATGATTCACCAGGATGCGGCCTTGCTGGCGGCAACCCTGCTTGAAGGGCAATCGGTCAGCCATGATGTAGCGGAGGGGCGGGGCGTCTATCTGGTCCCGGCGCGTGGCAGGGTTGATCTGAACGGAACGCCTGTCGAGGAACGCTCGGGCGTCAGCATCACCAGCGCCGGGCAGATCGATGTCAGCGCCACCGAAGAGGCGGAGCTTGTCCTGGTTGATGTACCTTATCCGTGGGATACGCGCTCGGTCATAAACGGATAGTCTTTACTCGGCTTGTTCCCCTATAGTCGGTGGATGAGCAAGATAAGACGTCCCGGCCTCAGGAAACTGGTCGAAACCTGCCCGCACATGCGGCGCATCCACGCCCTTGGCGGGTTTCCGCCGCCGAGGGACCGGGAAGCCGGGTTTCCCGCCCTGTTACGCATCATCGTCGATCAGCAGGTGTCCACCCAATCCGGTGCGGCAATCTGGCGGAAGTTGGAAAACGCCCTGGGTGATGTGACGCCGGAAAAGGTTCTCAAGGCCGGCGATGCAGGTCTGCGCGCCTGTGGCTTCAGCGGCCAGAAAACCCGTTATGCCCAGGAACTCTCCCGGGCCATTTCGACCGGGGCGCTCGATCTGGAAGCCCTGGCCCGCCGTCCGGATGACGAGGTCAAGGCCGCGCTTGTCGAGATAAAGGGGATTGGCCGCTGGACGGCGGAAATCTACCTGATGTTCGCCCTGAACAGGCCCGACGTGTTTCCGTCGGGCGATCTGGCGCTTGTGGTGGCGACGCAGCATCTTCTTGGATTGCCAGACCGGCCCGGACCAGCCGAGATGGATGAGTTGGCCCTGCGATGGAGCCCTTGGCGAACGACGGCATCGCTGATGCTGTGGCATTACTACCGCCTGATCAAACCGGGCGCCGGCGGCGAACCGGGGCGCTCGTCCATGCAGGATCAGAGTGTTTCGAAGACGTAATCCAGGAACCGGATAAACAGCTCCCTCTCGCTGGTAATGTCCAGCTTGTCGTACAGGCGGCGGCGGTGTTTTTTCACCGTATCGGCGCTGATCCCCAACTTGCCGGCAATGGCCTGCCCAGGATTGCCGGCGAGGATCAGGTTAAGGATGTCCCGTTCCCTCGGGGTCAGTTCACCGAGAAAGAATCCCTCTGTCGCTTCCCTGATGGAAAGCGGCGGCGGTGCGGCGGCGCCATCTTCCAGGAGATGCAACTTGCCGCCCGGCGCCAAAGGAAAGTCTTCATCCAGTTCCGATGAATGGACAAAGCCGGTTTCGGTTTGCACAGGATCGTTGCCGGATTTAGCCGCCATCTTGGCTGCTTTTTTCAGGTCCGGGTCTTCCTGTTCCCTGGCAACCCATTCAGGGCTGGCGGTGATGCGCCTGCCTTTCGCATCGTCGATGGCGAAAGGGCGGTCATGCACGACATCGGTATTAGGGCCGGCGCCTTTCGTGAACACAAAGCGTTGATGGGCCAGGCACAAGCCTTCCAGTACCGGATAGATTTCCAGCAGCGCATCGATATGGGATTTGCTGAAAACACCGCCCGAACGGTCCATGAATAACCCTAGGGATGAACCGCCGAGTGAAGGCAGAAAGACGGCGATTTCGTCCTTCATGCCCAAATCGAACAGCATGGCGCGGACGTATTCGGCATGGTGATCACTGCCATCCAGGAGATTGCGCAGGGTTACCACACCGTGGCGGCCAACCTGCCGCCAGTACCGGTAGAAGGGATCAAACCGGAAATATCCCTTCTCATACATATCATTCGAGCCACTCTCGCCATCCGGATCATAGAGCCTGTCGGAGATGGCGACACAGGTCGGCACGCCCAGTCGCCAGTACTGATAGGCCATGGCGATCCGGTGCGGTACGCGTGCGGCGGCAACGGCCGTCAGCGCGTGATAAAAGGCCCTGGTGCCAATCGCTGCAGAAGCCCTGCCGATGAGTTCCAGCACCCTGTCGTGCTTGAGCGGCACCTTGTCCTTGTGGGAAAGCGTATCCATATCGCAACAATGTGACAGAGCGCCTTGTCCTGTCCAGAGGCGTATTTTGGATACGAAATAAATGCTGAAAACCCTATTAAGATTAGGGGCATTATCGATTATGCACCATAAAAGGGTCTTGTTTGATAAAATCGGAACTGGGAAATTGGGTCGAAGTGATATCCGTTATACGGATGTTTGAAGATTTTGCGTATGTGAGGACCGGGTTATGGAAAACAGGGTAGTAAACGTTTTGGATATCGACGCGATGATCGCAGCACACAAGGATGGCTATTCACTGGAGCAGCCCTTCTATCTGGATCAGTCGATTTTCGAATCGGACTATAACCGGGTCATCGCGCCCATGTGGCTGTTTGTCGATCATGTCTCGCGGATTCCCGACGCCGGTGATTATTTCCTCTATGAAATCGCCGGCGAGTCCATCATCGTGGTGCGGGGGCGCGATCAGGAAATCCGTGCTTTCTACAACGTCTGCCGTCACCGTGGATCACGCATCTGCCGGGAAAAGCAGGGTAATTCCAAATTGCTGATGTGTCCCTATCACGCCTGGTCCTTCGATCTTGACGGCTCCCTGGTGGCCGCCCGGACCATGCCCGAGGGTTTCGATCCTGCGGAATGGGGACTGCACAGCTGCCATGTCCAGGTCAGAGAGGGCCTTATCTTCCTGAACCTCAGCAGGAACGAGCCGCCTGATTTCGAGAAATTTATCACGCCCCTGTTGCCGTGCCTTGAATTGCATGACCTGGGCAACGCCAAGATCGCACACAGTGATTCCTATCCGACAGACGCCAACTGGAAGCTGGTGGTCGAGAATTTTTATGAGTGTTACCACTGCCAACCATCGCATCCGGAATACTGCCAGGTTCATCCCAAGGATTACGTTTTGGCACGCGGCGCGGGTAGGGGATCAGGACCTGACGGCGCCGAAGAAGCCTATCAACCGCAACTGGACGCCTTCAATGCTCGCGCTGAAGCAATGGGACATGCGGTGGAAACTTCATGGGAAGGCGAGGACACGATTCATTTTAGTGGCTCGGACCGTACCGGAATCAAGGAAGGCTGGCTCTCCGAAACGGAAGACGGTACTCCAGCCGCGCCGCTGATGGGGAAATTCAACGACTGGGATGGTGGCTACACTGGCGTTGCCTTTAATCCACTCGCTACACTTCTGATGTGTAACGATTTCGCCACGGCGTTTCGCTTTACCCCCATCGATGCGACCCATACGGATGTGGAGATCACCTGGATGGTGCATGCCGATGCGGAGGAGGGGAAGGACTACGACAAGGAAAAGATGATCTGGCTGTGGGATGTGACGACCATTGCGGATAAAAGAATTATCGAGGATAACCACGCAGGCGTTACATCCCGGTTTTATGAGCCGGGCCCCTATTCCGATCACGAACGGGGCACTCAGGCCCTGATCCGGTGGTACCTGAACAGGTTGCGTGGATAGATTCTCGCCAAATATCGAGGAAGATTTCCTTCAGGTGTGATGCAATCCCTTTGCCCTGTGCGTGCGCTCGGGTAAACTCTTAAATATGATCATTTTCTGGAGGGCTCGGCATGCCGTTCATCGTTCGTGATCCGGAAGGCAACATTGCAGGTGTTTACAACCAGCCTGTGGAAGGTGGCGAGGAGGTCGCTTCGGACGATCCTGAGCTTTCAGCCTTCGTCAGGGAGACCGCCCCGCAGGAAGTGGCGGAAGAACAGTGGGTTCATTCCGATCTGGGCCTTGCCCGTGTCATGGAGGATCTGGTGGATATCCTGATCGAGAAGAACCTGATCAATTTCACCGACTTCCCAGACGGGGCGCAGAAAAAGCTGCTGGAACGCCGGGGTCTTCGTAAGGAATTCGCCTATGTCGCCAGCCTGTTCGGGTCGCCGGAAGAAGATGAGGGCCATGGCGGAGAAGGCGAAAACTTCTTCTGATCCATTATCGAAGAAACAGATTTACTGGCTGGCGTGAAATCTTGCTTCAGGGAAGCTGAGCGTAACCGTGGTTCCCGCGCCGATTTCGCTTTCAATAACCAGCGTTCCATCATGCAGTTCCACAAGCACCTTTGACAAGGACAGTCCGAGTCCCGTTCCCTTGTGGGTCGTGTGGGTGGAGGAGCGCGACTGACCGAACGGTTCGAGGACGACCTCCAGGTCTTCTTTCGGGATGCCGCAGCCCGTATCCGAAATCCGGATGAGAAAAGAATTTTCAGGGCTAATAGACGTCGTGACGGAAATTTTCCCGTCTCCCGGGGTGAACTTAACGGCATTGGACAACAGGTTCAGGATGATCTGCTTGAAAATCCGCTCATCCGCCACCATGTGGCCGGCAGGCAGTTCATCAATGAGGTCAATGTAAGCGCCGCCTTCTTCAAGCGACATCCCCCGCATGGTGGCAACGCAGTCCTTTATGGCGTCCGAGGGCAGGAAATTGTCCTCCGCCAGGACCATTTCGCCGGCTTCGATCTTCGAGATGTCGAGAATGTCGTTAACGATATGCAGCAACAGATCGCCGGAATGCTTGATGTCCTTGACGTAGTCCAGGTATTTCGAATTACCGAGTTCTCCGAAAATCTGGCTCGTCATGGCTTCGGAAAATCCGATGATGGCGTTCAGGGGCGTGCGGAATTCGTGACTCATATGCGCCAGGAATTCGGTTTTGGCCGCATTGGCCCGCTGTGCCTCGTCACGGGCGGCAATAGCCTGCATTTCCGCTTCCTTCATATCGGAAATATCTCTCAGGATGCCGGTAAAGACCCTTTTTCCTGCAACGTTGATTTCACTGACCGCCAGAAGCATCGGAAACGTGGAGCCGTCTTCTCTCAGGCCCTCGACCTCGCGTCCGATGCCAATGATCTGGGCCTTCCCCGTTCTCAGGTAGTTTTTCAAATAAACATCATGGTTGCTGGCGTAGGGTTCGGGCATCAGGTATTCGACGTTCTTGCCGATCACCTCATCCCTCTCAAAGCCGAACATTCTTTCCGCGGCCCGGTTGAATGTCCCGATGATACCGTTCTCATCGATGGTTATGATGGCGTCGGCTGCCGTTTCAACGATGGCGCGGTTTCTGGATTCACTTTCCTCAAGCGCCTGCTGGTAGCTTTTCTCGGCCGTTATATCCCTGAGGGTGCCGATGGTGGTCTTGATCTGGCCGTCAATGACTTCAAGGCAGGATCCGATCTCCTTGACCCATTTTTTTGTGCCGTCCTTTCTATTGATACGGTACTCGATGTCATAGTCGGTTTGTTCATTAACGCACTTTGAATAGGCATCCAGGACCATTTGCCTGTCATCGGCATGGATATGGGATAGTTGATCGAATGAGCGTGTTTTATGGCTCAAAAACTCTTCCATTGAAACGCCATACATGTCAGGCAGCGCATCCGTGCAATAAGTGCACCGGTCCTCGATCTCATCCCACACCCAATGTCCCAGACCGGCGATTTTTTCCGCCTGCTCCGCCATGATCAGGGAACGGCGCAGTTCCTCGTCGCGTTTGACGCGGGCCGTGATGTCCTGGGTCGTGCCGCGGAACATGATTACCTTGCCGACCTCGTCATAGACCGGTTCGCCAACTTCAAGGATGTTGATGATCTCGCCATCGGGCTTGCAGAACCGGTATTCGATTTCATAGGACTCAGGGGATTTAGCCTGCTTCTCGTAGTTTCTCTCGAGTCTTTTTCGGTCATCGGGGTGTACATATTCGGTAAAGTTAGATGTTTCCCTGAGAATTTCTTCCCGGGATAATCCGAACATCTTTTCGACGTTTTTCGAATAACTGAGAGTTTCTGAGAAAGTGGCATCGGACACCCAGTTGTGAATGTTGGCGATCCGTTCCGCCTGGGCATACTGGGCGTCACGCTCACGCAGGTTCCGGGTGATTTCCTGGCGGCGCTCGATTTCATCACGCAATTCCCGGGTGCGTTCTTCAATGGCCTTTTCAAGATCCCGGCTTGAATCCCGCAAGGATTCCTGGGCCTGTTTCAGTGTTGTAATGTCCTGACTGAAGCCAACCTGAGCAATTGGATCTCCGTGATCGTCATGCTCAATTTCCGCATATTCCCTGAGCCACCGGAGTTCGCCATTCGCAGTGATGATCCTGTATTCGATATCGAAACCGGCTTTCAAGCTGTCGGTCTCTTCATAGGTCTTTAGCACCCTTTCACGGTCATCGGGATGGACGTATTCGAGCATGTCCTCATAACTGTCAGGAACATCATGGCTATAACCGTGGATGAGGGGATGGGATTCCGAATGATCCGTCAGGCGTTCTTCACTGAACGACCAGCGCCAGAAGCTGAGCTTAGCCTGTTCAGCTGCAATCTCATGGCCCCGGGCTGTCTGGCGGCGTTCGGCCAGAAGGGCATTGAACGCCGTGTTGTCGAGAGCTGAAAATAGCAGATAATCCTCGCCCATAGCTTCCAGAGGCGACATGGAAACCAGGCACTCGATCAGGTTACCATCCTTCGCCTTCATCGTCGCCCGGACGTTTTTCGCAGATCCTTCCTGTTTCAACGTTTCCAGCAATGCGTCGCGTTGTTCGTATGGCTGCCAGACTCCCAGTTCACTGGATGTCCTTCCGATAACCTCTTCGCGACTGTATCCGAAAGCCGTGAGCCAAGCCGGGTTCACATCGAAATGCGTGCCGTCGCTTATCTGTGTAACCGCCATCATGTTGGTGCTGGACTCAAAGGCAGCCCGGAACAGGCTGTCGGCGCTGGCGGTAACACCGTCAACATCACGGTTTTCGGCAGAGCGCTTCAGGGCCTCAAGTTCCTCGATCAACTGGGCCTTTGTCTTCTTGCTGTAAGGGGTGGCGGATGATGGAGATTTCTTGTCCAGGGGACTGACCTTTGCTGACCAGGAATAAGCTCGAGTTTTACACACGCGCAAGGAAGGCGCTTGATCCAAGTCAACCTTCCCACCCCCAATATAATAGTATTCTCATATAGACCGTGCGAATTAAACCACAAATTGGTTATGGATATTGGGCTGGAGGAGCGGCCTGATGCATTACAGGATTGAAATCAGACCTTATGGGGCGAGTTATCAATGCGCGCCGGATGAAAGCCTGCTGAACGGCGCGTCGGCGTGCGGTTTGCACCTGTTCAGCAACTGCCAACGCGGTGAATGCGGAACGTGCAAGGTGAAGATCCGCTCCGGCCAGATCAAGCTGGAGCCGTTCATGCTCTCGGCGCTTTCCATGGCGGAAATTGAAGCAGACTATACGCTTGCCTGCCGGTCCTATCCCTTGAGTGATGTGGTTATCGTTGCAGAAGTTGTTGGCCGGATCGAACCTCGTCACTATGAACGTAAAAGCGATTAACCCTGAACATCGAATCCCATGACCGATGCGTATTGTAGCTGGAATTCGTGGATCGGGCGTTCCGTATCCTCGCCGGTATCGCCATCGACGACGAACCGTCCCTGCCGGTATCCTTTCGATTTCAGGCCCTGATGAACCGCTTCGCAAATTCCCTCGTCTTCCGGCCAGAGCGTGTTGGCGACATAGTCGATGCGTTCCTGTTTGATGCCAACGCCCGGTACGGCGAGGAATGCCGACTGCATGCGCGTCTTTTCCGGACCCGATGGGTAGTAACGGAACAGGTTCATGTTTTTCTCCCCCGGCGAAACGCCGATCAGGCTGTTCGGCCAAAGGTGCCAGAACAAGGCATGCTGACAGGGCTCGTCAGGGTCTACATTATAGGCATCATTCCGGTGGTGTTTGACCGGGGCGACATTCAACAACCAGCCGTCACGATAGTTGTGCTCGTAGGTCTTCATGTTCACGAGGCCGACAAAGGCCGGGTGGGCAGGGCCGCAGTGGTAGCATTCACGGCAGTTCTCGGCGAGAACCTTCCAGTTGGCGTCCAGCGGGCTTCCTTCCATGCTGTCGCTACGGGAATGAAAGCCAAGCTCGTTCCACCAGGGAACATGCTCGTTCAGGCTGTCGATAAAACCGGGCCATGTCTCCTCAATGGTCGGAGCGTCCGGGTCCAGGTTGATGAAGACGAAACCACATGCCGTTTCCAGCCTGATTTCAGGCAGGCTGTAATCGGCCATGTCGAAGTCAGGCTGATTGTCCGTATGCCGTGCGGTCTTAAGCTCACCCCTGATCGAGTAGGTCCAGGCATGATAGGGGCACATGATGACATTCCTGATATTGCCGGTGCCTTCCAACAACGTATGCGCCCGATGCTGGCAGATGTTGTAGAAGGCGCGGAGAACGCCATCATCGCCGCGAATGACAAAAACTTTTTCCTCGGCGATTTCCGACGCCACATAATCGCCGGCATTTTCCATTTCGCTTTCATGGGCGACGAGTTGCCACGTGCGATCGAAGATCAGGGATTTTTCCCGCTCATAGATATCTGGTGCGTAATAAAAATAACCGGGCAGGGTGGGAGACCTTGCCGCATCCGCTTTCAAGGGGGCGTAGTCATTTCGTACAGGCATGGCCGCAATCCTCAAGCATTACCAGGATACGCCAACGGTAGGGCAGATAAGATCAAGCGGGAACATCAAAGATAGGACAGATATCATTTTTGACAACGCCGCCGACTTTCTGGCCTTCCTTGATCAGGAATTCTGAAATTTCTGCCGTCCAGTCCCCGCGTGGCGTGAAAACGGTGTCCGGCGCGCCAAAGCGCAATGAATACCGCCGCCGCAAGGTGCTGGCAGGGGTGTTCCCGACAGGCCCCCGGTGGAGGGTCCTTAGATCGAAGATCAGACAGTCACCCGGCTCGAGAGCCCAGCCGGTTATATCAAAGCCGCCATCGGCATCGATGTTGGGTATGTCGGCGTAAAGATCGTCCGCCTGCCCTTCAAAGGGCACATGATCGCGAAAATGAATGGCTTTGTAGGTTGTGTCGGCTTTGTGCGAACCGAGCGCAAACTTTAACGCCTCATCTTTTGGGGTGTGATCCAGCGCCAGCAATACGTTGCACATGGTTCCGTCATAATCGAAATAAGGCTTGTCCTGATGCCAGGGCGCTGCGTTCGTGGCGCCTTTTTCATTCAGGAACCAGTTATCCATCAACAGCGTCACTTTCGATTGCCCCATGACCTGCCCGGCCAGAGAGGCCAGGGGGCCATTGGCGATGAAATCCCTGAATTCCGCAAAGTCCGGCCAGGTCCAGTAATCGAATACATATCGGGCCGGATCGTCACTTCTGGTCTGGTCCCGGAAAAAGGGTCCAGGTTTCAACCTGTTCTTTTCGATGCCGGCAGAAATGATGCTCAACCACTCATCGCCGACAGCCCGGGGTATGTGGATCACGCCGTCACGGTTATAGGCTTCAATGGCCTCGGCCGTGACGAGATGATCCACGGGTTCCGGCACGGCGCTTATTCCGCCGCCTCTTCATAAGCTTCCATCGGCGGGCATGCGCATACCAGGTGGCGGTCGCCGTAGACATTGTCGACTCGCCCGACCGGCGGCCAGTACTTGTCTTCGCGCAGGCCCGGCAGGGGGAAGTAGGCTTCCTGCTTGGTATAAGGGTGGTCCCAGGGAGTCTCCATCAGCAGGTTATGGGTGTGCGGCGCGTTCCTGAGAAGATTGTTCTCCGGATCGGCCTTGCCGTCCTCCACGTCCTGGATTTCCTTGCGGATCTGGATCAGGGCGTCGCAGAACCGGTCAAGTTCGCGCTGGGCTTCCGATTCCGTAGGCTCGATCATCAGGGTATCGGGCACCGGAAACGACATGGTCGGGGCGTGGAAGCCGTAATCCACCAGCCTTTTCGCCACATCCTCGTTGGTAATGCCGCAGCTTTCCTTGATGGGGCGCAGATCGATGATGCACTCGTGCGCAACGAAACCGTTCTTACCCTTGTAGAGTACCGGATAATAGGGATCGAGCCTGTGGGCGATGTAATTGGCGTTCAGGATGGCGATTTCCGTCGCCTTCCTGAGCCCTTGCGGTCCCAGCATGGCGATATAAGCCCAGGAAATGGGAAGGATACTGGCCGAGCCCCAGGGTGCTGCTGAAACGGCGCCGATGGTGCCGGATTCTCCCGCCGCCGGGTTGACGCCATCGATGACGTCATGGCCGGGGAGGAAAGGCGCCAGATGTGACACGCAGCCAATCGGACCCATGCCCGGTCCGCCGCCGCCATGGGGAATGGCGAAAGTCTTGTGCAGGTTCAGGTGCATGACGTCGGCGCCGAACTTGCCCGGCTTGGCGATGCCGACCATAGCGTTCATGTTGGCGCCGTCCAGATAGACCTGGCCGCCATTGGCATGAATGATATCGCAAATCTCGATGATGGCTTCTTCAAACACGCCGTGGGTTGACGGATAGGTGATCATCAACGCCGCCAGGTTATCCTTATGTTCCTCGGCCTTCGCTTTCAGGTCATCTACATCCACATTGCCGTTTTCGTCCGCTGCGACGACCACGACGCGCATGCCGGCAAGATGGGCGCTGGCGGGATTGGTGCCATGGGACGAGGATGGAATAAGGCACACGTTGCGATGCATATCACCGTTCGTTTCGTGGTACTTCGCGATCACGGCCAGTCCGGCGAACTCGCCCTGCGACCCGGCATTGGGCTGCAGGGAAACGGCGTCGAAGCCGGTAATCTCGGCCAGGTGTTCTTCCAGTTCCTCGAACAGCTGCATGTAGCCCTGCGCCTGATCGAGAGGGGCAAAGGGATGCATGGCGGAGAAATTGCGCCAGGTGACGGGGATCATCTGGGTCGTGGCGTTAAGCTTCATGGTGCAGGAACCGAGCGGGATCATGGCGCGATCGAGCGCCACGTCTTTCGCCTGCATCCAGCGCAGGTACCGCAGCATTTCCGTCTCTGCGTGATAGAGCGTAAAGACGGGGTGTTCCAGGTAGGCGCTGGTGCGTTGCAATGCTTCCGGTATCGGCGTTTCGACCTCGCCGTCCATGGCTTCGATGTTCAGGCTATCGGCCTTGCGGGAACTGAAGACTGTCCATAGGGCATGGATGTTGCGTCGGCGTGTCGTTTCATCGAGCGAAATACCCAGATGATCGGGGTCGATGACACGCAAGTTGATGCGCGATTCACGGGCCTTGGCGGCAATGCGTCCGGCCTGTCCCGGCACCCTGACCTTGAGGGTATCGAAATAAGGTTCGTCACATACATCGACTCCCAGGCGGCGCAGTCCCTCTGCCGTAATACATGCCATGCGGTGAACCTTCGACGCGATACGCTTGATCCCGTCGGGTCCGTGATAAACGGCATAAAGCCCGGCGAGCACAGCGAGCAGGACCTGGGCCGTGCAGATGTTGCTGGTGGCTTTTTCACGCCTGATGTGCTGTTCGCGGGTCTGCAGCGCCATACGGAGCGCCTGATTTCCCTGGGCGTCGACGGAAACGCCGATGATGCGTCCCGGGGTTTGGCGCCGGTGTTCTTCCTTGGTGGCGAAGAAGGCGGCATGCGGGCCGCCGTATCCCATGGGAACGCCAAAGCGCTGGGAAGAACCCAACACGATATCCGCACCCATCTCCCCGGGCGGTTTGATTAATGCAAGGCTCAGCAGATCGGTTGCAACACAGGTGATGATTTGCTGCTCCTGGGCAGCCTTGATTACCGGTTCGGGGTCTCGGATTTCACCCGTCGAGGACGGATACTGGATTAGAACGCCATATACGTCCTTGCCTTCCAGGTCGTTCCAGGGATCGCCGACAATGACGTCAAAGCCCGCCAGCTTGGCGCGGGTTTCGATCACGGTAATGGTTTGCGGATGACAGCCTGCATCGACAAAGAACGTATCGCAATCCTTCTTCTTGGAAATTCGGTGCGCCATGGCCATGGCTTCGGCGGCGGCCGTGCCTTCATCGAGCAGCGACGCATTGGCCAGTTCCATGCCGGTCATGTCCATGACCATTTGCTGGTAGTTCAACAGGGCTTCCAGGCGGCCCTGGGAAACTTCGGGTTGATAAGGCGTATAGGCCGTATACCACCCAGGGTTTTCCATCACGTTGCGCAGGATCACATTGGGGATAACGGTGCCGTAGTAACCCATGCCGATCATGGAAATGAATACCTTGTTGCGTTCGCTCATGCGGCGCAGCACGCTCAGTGTATATCGTTCAGTGATGCTGTTCGGCACGTTCAACGGTTCGTCCGAGCGAATGGATGCCGGGACTGTTTTGTCGATCAGTTCATCGATAGATGAAACGCCGATTGTCGAAAGCATGTGTTCGATCTGGGGCTCACCCGGGCCGATGTGGCGACGGATGAAATCGTCTTTCTGTTCCAGTTCACTGAGCGGTGTGTTTGGCATCAGCCTAGTCCTTCCACATATTCGTCGTATGCTGCCTTGTCCATCAAGCCGTCAAGTTGCCCGCTATCCGAGATTTTCATCTTGTACATCCAGCCATCACCCTCGGCGGAGGAGTTGATCAGGGCCGGATCGTCGTTCAGGGCCTCGTTGACTTCGGTAACTTCGCCGTCAATGGGAGCGTAAATCTCACTGGCCGCCTTGACGGACTCGATCACGCCGGAATCGCCGCCCTGGTCCAGTTGAGCGCCGACATCAGGCAGTTCGACAAAAACGACGTCGCCAAGTTGTTCCTGGGCGTATTCGGTAATCCCGACCGTTGCCGTATCGCCTTCGACGTTGATCCATTCATGATCGTTGGTGAATTTGATGCTCATATGAAGCCTCCTCGAATTTATTAAACAGGTTAGAAAAAATAATAGCCGTATTTTCAGCCAGTATAGTAATTGTGTGGAACAAATGTCGGTGAGCACACGTTTGCGGGCATGGACTTCCCACGGACGAGCAGATTGACCGGCGTGCCCGTCTCGGCATGGGACGTTGCGACATAGCCCATGGCGACGGGTCCGCCCGCCGTCGGTCCGAAGCCGCCGCTGGTCACTTCGCCGATAACCGATCCGTTCTCATCAGTGATTTCCGTGTGTGCCCTGGCCGGCGCGCGGCCTTCGGGCTTGATGCCGACGCGCTTGCGCGTAACCCCGTCGGCTAGCTGGCCCTGAATGATGCTGTCGCCCGGGAAGCCACCTTCCTGGCGCCGGCGCTTCGAGATGGTCCAGATCAGACCGGCTTCAATGGGTGTCGTGGTTTCATCGATGTCACTGCCATAGAGGCAGAGACCCGCTTCAAGGCGCAGCGAATCCCTCGCGCCCAAGCCAATCGGCATAACTTCCTTTTCATCCAGCAGCAGCCGGGCCAAATCCTCGGTTGCGTCCAGCGGCACGGAAATTTCATAACCGTCTTCGCCCGTGTACCCGGAGCGGGTGATGAAGCAGGGGATATCGGCGATATGAAGCTCGTTTGCCGTCATAAACGACATGTGCTGCGCCGCCGGGGCGTAGCGCGCCATGACCTCGGCGGCCTTGGGTCCCTGCAGGGCGAGAAGGGCGTGGTCTTCGATGATTTCAAGTTCACAATCAGCAGGCAGGTTGGCGCGGAGATGGGCGATGTCGGCGTCCTTGCAGGCGGCGTTGATGACCAGAAACAGGTAGTCGCCGTGCTGTGTCACCATCAGGTCGTCGAGAATACCGCCTGCCTCGTTGGTGAACATGGTATAGCGAATGCGCCCGGCCGAGAGCGCCGTAATATCGCCGGGGACCAGTTTCTCCAAGGCCTCCGCGGCATGCGAACCGTGTAGCTTGACCTGCCCCATATGGGAAACGTCGAATAACCCGGCGCTGTCGCGCGTATGGGTGTGCTCAGTCATGACACCGGCGGGATACTGGACAGGCATGTCGTAACCGGCGAACGGCACCATCATCGCACCCAGTTCCCTGTGAAGGGAATCAAGAGGCACGGTCTTGATGGGGGAGTCGTTATCGGAAGTCGGGGTCGAAGTCATCTTGGTCTCCAGACAGTTGCGTTGCCAGGCTATGTGAGCCTGTCCATCGCCCCCTCTGTCTTGGAACCTGAAAGATTCCCCAGACGCCTCCAAAAAGAAAACCAGGGGCCGGGTTACATCTTCGGTGAAATACCTGTTGCAGACGATCTATTTCAATATCTGCTTGGTATTTGCTTTCCAGAGCCTCATCACACTAACGGTCCGGGTGCCTGAGAGTTTCCGGGGCGGTTGCTCCTTCGGCGCCGACTGCGGTTCAATGCTAGATAAATGCAGTCGAGCTCTCCCGTTGGTGTTCAGCTGAGTATGTTGTCAATTCAGCACCGATAAACAATATCCTGAATTAACATCGTATTCCATAGCTGTTATCTGTTCGTGTCCAGGGCGTCACGAGGAAGCGCCTGAACTGCCTAAACGGGTAGGTACACAACCAACCCTGTCGGGCAGTGAGCAGTCTAGCGCGTCTAAACAGGAATTCAACCGATTCATTGACCGGTTTTTTCAATTTTCAGTTTCCTAACTGACGCAGCAGCATGTTGTATTCCAACTCTTCAGGCGTGAGCTGGAAGCCGACAAAAATCAAGTAATCCCGACCGGTCATCGGCGGCTCGATGGGAGCGGAAAGCAACACGGGTTCGTCATACAGGCTCAACTGAAACCGGTTGCCTTCAAAAACCGGAACGATGGTGAACGTTGCCTTGTTCAGCACCCTTTTTTCAAGATCGGTGATCGTGACGAAATAAGGGAGTTCAGCAAATCCGCTGATATTCGCCGCGCCCCGGGATGCCGTTATGCCGAGGCTCAGTTCCACATAAACCTTCCCGACGCCGGTTTCCTCATCAACGTCGTAGATGCATTGCGCGATAAAATCATCAATCCGGGCTTCGGCCGTAATATCGATAAGATCGCGTCCCTGACCGGTGCGGAAATGCGTAATCCGCTCTGCATTTCCCAGGATGGATACACTGGGGCAGGGCGGTGGAGGCGGCTCATCGAAGATTTCATCGACTGCGGTGCAGGCGGATACAAGCAGGCTGAAGAAAATGACGGCCATGCCTCTGAATACCCTCACGGAGCTTGTCCAAGACCCGTTGCCGGCAAGGTGGTGATGAAGTCGGGAAATCATGACGGCAGATTTTTCCTTATATTCGGTAGCTGGGCGTTACCATGTCAGAGCTTGCTGTGCGTACCGTCGCAGACCGGAGATTTCCCCGATTGCTTGCAGCCGCAAAAAAACACCCTCTTGTTTTCGGTTGCCTCGTATCGGACGGGCGTAATCCCGGTTCCTGAATGACTGCCATCGCAAAAAGGCTGCTTCTTGCTCTTGCCACAGGCACACCAGAAATATTTTTTCCCTTCCTCGACATCGACAGGATAGGGGGATTTCTGTGCAACAACTGGATCGCTCATATTTAACCTCGCTGCTTTCTTTGATGTTGTCCCGGGCAATAACTAGTCAGGCAACTGTACCGGACGGGATAACGGCCGGGCAAGCACTGGGAGCATGTCGAATCAGAAAATGACCGTTCATGGAGTAATGGATATTACTTCGGGCGGCGGCGCGGATGCTTCGGCAAGATAAATCAGGGATTGAGCCAGGCGGGCAAGTGACCGCGCACGTCCCCAGGGGTTTTTAACGGATATGGATTTTTCCAACGACTTTCCGAACAGGTCCCAAGCCCATTCCGTCTGGCCGGCGGAGGCGCGGTTCTCCGATAACTCGGCCAGCAACCAGGCCTGTGTGGGCACGCTCTTGATATCTTCGATATCGGCAAGCGCCGTCTGTTGTGTTTCATTCATGCCGTTTGCCCCCGAATCATGCTTGGCAAAGGAAATCAACCATGCCGTTTCGGCGCGCAGGCGGTCATCCTTGATTTCTTCCGATATCTGCAATGCTTTCAGAAACATGCCGGCATCGGGCGTGGCGCCTGTGGCGCCGATGGTTGCATAGGCCAGGGCGATCTGACTGGCGGCGTAGTCGCGGGCGAAGGGAAACCGGATCTTGCTTCTTTCCTTGTCCGCCGTTTCCAGGATGCGGAAGGCATCGCGCCTGTTTCCGGCCTTGGCCCTGGCGCTCGCCAGGGAGGCAAGAACGACGGTCCGGAAGCGGTTTTCCTTGATGGCGTTGGCCGTTTCCAGGGCTTTTTCCTTTTCGCCGTTTCGCATCTGCGTTTCCGCCGTGCTGATCATGACAGGGGCACGTTCGCTATCGCTGGATATATCGGAAAGAACATTCCCGGCGCCTGTGATATCGCCAGTCGCCGCCAGGGCGCTTGCCGTATGGCGCAGGGCGATTTCCCGCTGCGAGGTGTTGTCGATAAGCCTAGCCTGATCCTTCAGGCTGTCGAGCAGTACGGCGGCATCCCGTTCAAAACCCAGGCGGTGCAGGATCGTCGCGCTCTTGGCGAGCAGGGAAATCCGCCTTGCATCCTGGGGGATCGAGCGCACGTCAACGCGGAGGTTTGCAAGGGCCGCCGTTGTGCTCAGTGTCCGGCCGGCATCTGCCGTAATCTCGGCAATGTTTGCATAGGCCTCCACCCTTTCAGCCACATCGGGAATAATGGAAGCTGCCGCCAGCGCTTCTTCATCCCGTCCTGATATGGCCTGCGCCTCGGCGATCTGGCCAAGGGATGAAATGATCAGGCGGGGATCGGAAATGCGCCTGACGGTGTCGCGGGCTTCATCGCTCAGTCCTGCGCGCGCCTGCGCGACCAGAAGCTCGCCGAACGCCCAGTCACGCATATCGTCCTTTGGAACGGCCTTGGCGTTTTCCAGGGCTTCGTCCAGCAGGCAGCGCACGGTTGGCGAGTTGAAACACTTTGAAGGATCACGCGCTGCATCGGCGACTTCGTCTTTCAGCGATTCCTCGATCAGATCACGGGTTGCGGGATGGCTCAATAGGGCTTCGCGCGCCCTGTCCGTCTGCGATTTCCGCGCTGCGGACAAGTCGCCCAGGAGCTTGATAACATTGACCGCGGTCTCGAGTTCCTCGACCAGATCTTCCGTTATGATGCCGGTCATTGTCAGCCCCTTGCGCTGTTGGTATTCGCGGATGGCGCGTTCCGTCAGGGCATCGACCTCGCCGGTAATGTTGCCTTTGTAAAGATCAAGAACCTGAAGCGCGGTCTGGGCCCGCTTGATATGATCGATGCTGATGGGGGAGGGAAGAAGTGGGCTTAAGTCCTGTCTTGTTTCCGGCTCCGTGATATCGCCTTCCGGTGTCGCTGCCAGACTTGTGGTGGGCGGAAAAATCAGCAGCCCCAAAAACACCACGCAGCAGAGGAAGGTTGCTTTTCGTCCCTGATCGGGGCGGCTCCGGTCCATAAAAAAATGCAAAGACGCTTGATGCCGGAGTGATCGGCATTGAATATAGCATCTCAAGTCTGGAAGCAGGATAGACAATGGCCGTTTATACCGAAGTGAGCGACGAAGAAGTTTCTGAATTCGTTGCGGCATATGATATCGGCGGCGTGCTTGCATGCAAGGGTATTGCCGAAGGCGTTGAGAACTCTAACTATATGCTCACCACGGAAACGGGCGTCTACATCCTAACATTGTATGAAAGGCGTGTGGATTCGGCGGACCTGCCTTTTTTCCTGGGCCTCATGGATCATCTTGCGTCACGGGGCGTACCCTGTCCGACGCCGGTAAAGGCTTCTGACGGTAGCGCCCTGCGTGAACTCTGCGGGCGCCCGGCGGCAATCGTTACGTTCCTGGCGGGCCTGTGGCCCAAGCGTATCAGCACGGACCATTGCCGGTCCCTGGGTGAAGCGCTCGCCCGGCTTCATAAAGCGGGAATGGATTTCGACATTCAACGGCGGAATAACCTGTCCGTCGGCGACTGGAGTCCCCTGCTAGAAGCCAGCGGCAGGGAAGGGGCCGAAACCGTCCGTTCCGGTCTTTTTGGCGACCTGGAGAAGGAACTGGATTACCTGGAAGCAAACTGGCCTTCGGACCTGCCGGTCAGCACCATTCATGCCGACCTGTTCCCGGACAACGTTTTTTTTCGTGACGGCCACCTGTCCGGCCTGATCGATTTCTATTTCGCCTGCACGGACGCCATGGCCTATGACTTAGGGATCTGTCTTAATGCCTGGTGTTTCGAGCCCGACGGTAGTTTCAATATCACCAAGGCGCGGCGGATGCTGGCGACCTACAGGATCGAGCGAGGATTGACGCCTGAAGAAATGGACGCCTTGCCGCTCCTGGCCCGTGGGG
>CAYFMQ010000021.1:0-26609 GCA_964344255.1 uncultured Thalassospiraceae bacterium | reverse complement strand
CATCCGGTTTCTACTGACGCGGTTGTATGACTGGATCAATACCCCCGCCGACGCCCTGGTGGTGCGAAAGGATCCTTTGGAATACCTGGATAAGCTGCGGTTTCATCAGGGGGTGAAAAGCGTCGCTGATTATGGCCTGGAATAAGTGACCCGGAATAAGAGAGAACAATGACCGATTGCAGGATGCACCATGACGGATAATGCACCCGGAACCCCGGCGCCGGTGGATATGTTCACGGACGGCTCGTGCTTAGGCAATCCCGGCCCCGGCGGCTGGGGGGTCGTGCTGCGCTGGAACGGCAATGAAAAGGAGCTTTCCGGCGGCGAGCCGGAAACGACGAACAATCGCATGGAACTGTTGGCGGCGATCCGCGGTCTGGAAGCGCTGACCCGCCCCGTGGCCGTCAATCTATATACGGACAGCCAGTACGTGAAGAACGGCATCACGTCATGGATCCACAACTGGAAAAAGAACGGCTGGAAGACATCCTCAAAGAAGCCGGTGAAGAACGAAGACCTGTGGCGGCAACTGGATGAGCAGATGCAAAACCACAATGTGAATTTTCACTGGGTCAAAGGGCACGCCGGTCACCCGGAAAACGAACGGGCCGATGATCTGGCGCGCGCTGCGGCAACGTCGGTTGCTGATTAACAGTTAATCAAGTTCAAAACTTTCCAGGTACTCGTTCAGAACCTCGGTGCTATTTGGATCGCCGGCCAATTCACGCTCGGCGAACTCGATGCCGGCTTCTTCATGGGAAAAAAAAGGCTCCAGAAGTTCCACGTCATCTTGTGGCGCAACACGGGCGAGGGCTGCAAATTCGTCAAGGTATTTAGGGAATGTTTCTGTGATGCGCACCATGTACGCATGCCAGGACATGTCCCAGTACTTGTCGATGGCCGACAGGCCCATGGTATGCAACTCATCTTCATCGCGCGGGGTAAGGCCGTGACGTTCGAGCAGTGGCCGTACGGACTCGGCTACCTGTCGTTCTATCCGGGAAAGCAGTGTCAGGGCTTCACGCTGCCGGGGTTCCTTGAAGATTTCACGCATGCCGAGAAAGGCCGCTTCCCCCATGATTTCCTCTTCATAGTAGAGCGTGAGAAACGGCCCGTAATCGGCATGTGTTTCCGGCAGGTTTTGCATGACCCTGGGGGTAGTCTGCGCTTAGAGATTGGCCAGCATGTGCTCGGCGCTGGTTACCTCGTAACCGCCGTCCGATTCCAGGTTGAGACTCTCGACGGTGCCGTCATTGACCACCATGGAGAAGCGGCAGCATCGCATGCCGAAACCGCGTTCGCTCAGGTCCAGTTCAAGCCCCGTTGCGCGGGCGAAATCCGCACTGCCGTCACCGGCCATCAGAACCTTGTCGCCGACGGACTGATCTTTCCCCCAGGCGCCCATGACAAAGGCGTCATTGACGGAAACACAGACGATGGAATCGATGCCCTTGTCTTTAAGCGCATCCGCATTGGCAACGAAACCGGGGACGTGCTTGGCCGAGCAGGTCGGCGTAAAGGCGCCGGGAAGGCCGAAGAGGGCGACCTTTTTTCCGTTGAAAATTTCATCGGTTGAAATGGCCTCGGGGCCGGCATCCGTCATGGTGTGCAAGGTGGTGCTTGGAATTTTATCGCCAACGTTAATGGTCATGGGTTCTCTCTTCGATCTTGAGGTGATTGTTCGTGAAGTTGGATAATAGAATCATTCTACGCTGCTGAACAGGGAGCAGATGAGAAAAATTCCTGTCCGATTCAGGTGAAGATATGCTCGGTCAGGATTCGTCCAGCCTAGCTTCCCGACGCCTTGGACAAGGCCTGAATGACGGCATCGCTGCTCAGCAGTTCCGGTAGAACTATTCCTTCCGGCGTACCCGGACCGTACACCGCATTGAAGGGAATGCCGTAGCGGGCGTAACTGGCAAGGTAGTCGGAAATCTGGTCGCTGGGCAGGGTCCAGTCCGCCTGCATGGCGATGATGTTTTCCGACTTCAATTGCGCAAGGACGGGGTCACCGGCCAGGACAAAAGATTTGTTGACCTGGCAGGTAATGCACCAATCCGCCGTTACGTCGATAAACACGACTTTCCCCTCGGCAACCATGCTGTCGATGTTGTTACGGTCAAAGGGCTGCCACAAGGCATCCAGGCTGGACGAAGAGGCGGCGATTGTCTGGCCATCGATGCCGAAAGACACGCGCCATTCCGGATTACCGGCAACGACAGGGACGGCAACGGCCGCCACGCCAAACGCGATGCCGATCACGGCGCCGGCCGTATTCAGCCGGGATTGCCTGCGGTGGAGCAGATAGATAACGGCAATGATGCCGAGGGTGAAAAGCGCGCTGACCAGGGTTGCGTTCCATCCCACCTGCTGTGACATCACCCATAGAAGCCACCCTGCGGTCCCTGCCAGCGCAACGCCCAAAAGGCGGCGCAGGGAAACCATCCACGCCCCCGGTTTGGGGAGCCTGGTGGCAAGTTTGGGAAAAACCGCCACGAGAAGATAAGGCGCTGAGAGACCGAGCCCCAGCACAACGAAGATCATTAGTATATCGACCGTTTCGCGCGCCAGGGCAAAGCCGACCGCCGTGCCGAGAAAGGGAGCCGAACAGGGTGTCGCCAGCAGGGTCGCCAGCATCCCGGTCAGGAAATGCCCGCCCATGCCGCGCGTGTGGCTGATCTGGACACCGGCATCCGTGACATAGGAAGGCAGGTGCACCTCAAACCAGCCCCACATGTTGCAGGCAAACACGATAACCACCAGCACCATGCCGGCCAGGAACCAGGGTTGCTGGAACTGGATGCCCCATCCAATGGTCGCTCCTGCCGATTTCAGCGTGGCGAGGGCACCCGCAATGACCAGGAAAGAAACGATGATACCGGCAGCTGAGGCCAGGAAGCTCAGGCGCACGGTTCGCGCCTCGCTCCCCCCATGGCTGATCACGCCAAGCAGTTTTATGGACAACACCGGCAGAACGCAGGGCATCAGATTCAGGATCAGGCCACCCAGAAAAGCAAGACCCAGTATGGTCAGAAAGGCCGAACTGGAGGTTTCGGACTGGGTAGGCGCTGCGCTTGCGGTGTGCGTTAACGCGAGGGATTTTTCTGCGGACCGTTCGCCGTCAACCAGCGTAACGACATAACTGGCCGATTGCAGCAGGTCGTTCGGGTCGCCTGTCATGCCGAAGGGAAGAACGACCGGCACGTCCAATTGAGCCGTCGAACCGCCATCGCCAAGGGTAACCGTAGGATTGCCGTAGCCCATGCCTTCCGGTCCTTCAAAGAAGGCATCCGGCCTATCAAAGGAAAGCCCCATCATGCTGCTTGCCGAAACGATCAGAACAGGTTTTGCCGGGTTGTCCATGTTCAGGGACAGGCTGTCGATACTCAGGCCATGGCCCTTGCCGTCGCCGGGAACACGGACGGAATACTTGTTGATCAGGTGGGCATAAGAACTTGGTGTGCTGTCGCCTGCCGGAAGCTCAAGCGCCAGTTGCATGGTTTCCGGCACGCAAATATCGGAACAGATCAGGTAATCGATCTTGCCGGCCAATCTAAGCGGCTTGCCGGGAACTTCGGGGGTAACGCTTAAAGGAAAAACGACCTCATCCTTATAGCCCAGGGTTTCCAGCCCGAGGATTGAAAACCGGACCGGCGCCGGCCACGCGATCTGGACATCGGAGACGTTTTCAGAAGCGGACCAGTCGGGCTGCGGCGGATAGCCGGCGTCACCGGGGGAACGCCAGTAAATCTTCCAGTCCTTTGCAAGCTGGAATTCGAGGCCCAGGTTCAGGGAGTGCGGCTTCTGGTCCGGATCAATGCTGCCGGTGGCTTCGACAGCGGAAATCAGGCGTACGGAGGCCGATTCCGTATCTACCCACGCAGAAGCCGGTTCAGCGGCATGGACGATGCCGTTCGACAGAACTCCTAATGCTGTGACGAGGGTGAGAACGAATGCGTTCAATCCCGGGAATCGCGTGAACCTTGAAGACGCTAAATTCTGAGGAGGAGGGCAGGAATCGGCCAAAAAGCGCATTACGATGATATTTCCGGTGATCTTGACTTCAAATTATCGTTCAGGGCAGCGACTATAGGCTGAATACCCTGAGATTCCATGAAAACCTGCGTATTCACAGAGGATTGAATACCCGTGAGAATTGTCCATGCCGCATAAGCAGTGGGTGGCTAATCCTTTTTTCAAGCCTCTCTCTATGTCATAATAGTGCCATAAAAATGGCAAACAGTCTGCTTTATGCCGTTGCCCATTTAATTGCCAGATGAAGCCGGATTGCCGAACCAATGGCGACTTACGATTCAGAATATTATGCCTTGCTGGATGATGACGACGAAGAAGGTTATCTGACCGGACAGCTCCTTGTCGCCATGCCGGGTATCGGTGACGATCGCTTCGATAAAACCGTCATATACCTGTGCGCGCACAGCGAGGAAGGCGCCATGGGACTGGTTATCAACCAGGAAATCGACTCGCTGACATTCCCCGACCTGCTTGACCAGCTTGGCATCGATCACAATCCTGCTGCAGCTCCCATCCGGATTCAATTCGGCGGGCCGGTTGAATCGGGCAGGGGTTTCGTGCTGCATTCCCCGGACTATGTGCAGGACGGCACGCTGGTCGTCGATAACAGTGTCGCCTTGACGGCAACGGTCGATATTCTTCGCGCCATTGCCGATGGCGAAGGACCCAGGAACACTATGCTGGCGCTGGGGTATGCCGGATGGGGACCCGGCCAACTCGATATGGAAATCAAGTCAAATGGCTGGCTGCATGTTTCCGCCGATGATGATTTGATCTTTGGCGAGGATCTGGACTCCAAGTGGGAACGCGCCATGACGAAAATCGGCATCGATCCCAGAATGCTTTCCGATGTTGCCGGGAATGCCTGACCGGCGTTGCCTTGCTTAACCTGTCAATCCAACCATGAGGACGGGTCCCGTCCGGGACACTGAAAGGCCTGTGCATGTCACGACAAAGAAAAAAAGGCGGTTCTGCCGGAAAAAAAATATCCAGGAACGCCACGGCGGATGAATTGCTGGCGGCTGTCATAGCCCGCATGGAAGACTGCCCCAATGCGGAAAGTCTGAATGATGAGGTCATCATGCCGTTCATCCTGGCGCTGGAAAAAGTCTGCCAGGCCAGGGGATATTTGCTGAATATCTATGGCGAGAGCTCGAATATCGCCGTCACCGCACCGGATGATGCAGAAACGATCTATCACCTGATAGAGGAATATCTCGATACGGCGATGAGGGAATAAGAGTTTTCGTTTTGATTTAAAGGCTTATTGCCGGCGCAGGTCGATGCCAAGGATAATGGCGAGTACGCCGATAAGTCCCATAATGGCGATGCTGGTAATCGGATCCATAGTCAAGTTCCCCGGTTTCTACCAAAAGGAGTTGAATTAAAGTGCTTTGAGGAAGCCGTTCGGCCCCTCATCTGATCCGTTGATTGAACAGTCAAGATGTTAAGAAAAGATTACCGGTTATCGCGCCAGGCCCTGTTCTTTCAGAAGCCTGCGTGTGGCATCGGGCCCCTTGGCGACATGCGCCTGAATCCCTCTTTCGCGGGCCGCGTCCACATTGATTTGGTTATCGTCGATAAAGAAAATCTCGGATGGTTCCATTTCGAGAACCTCGATCACATGATCAAAAGCCCTGGGGTCAGGCTTGGCCCAACCCATACGGAAAGACAGGAAATGGACTGCAAAAAGGTTCTGAATGTGATTCCAGTCGATCTGGCTTTCCCAATGCATTTCGTTGGTGTTGGAAAAACAACCGACGACGAGATCTTCGTGAACATCCCTGACGACATCGCTGGCGCCTGGAAACAACCCTTTCGGCCAAGTGGCGAACAAGCCGATGAAGTCTTCAGGTTCGATTTCCAACTGATGGCGTTCGACGATACCCTGACCGAATGTCTGTGTTGAGCTCTGCCCGGTTTCATAGGCTTTGACGACGGGGCAGTGGAGCCAGTCGTACCAGATTTCGGCGTCATTCTGCTTTCCGGAGAGGGCTTTCCAGTGCTCCAGGCCGCCCAGTTCCACCAGGACCCCACCGAGATCAAAAAGAACGGCCTTGATCTCCGGTTTCGTCATGGTGTGGCTCCTAAAAAATCAGTTCAGCCGCGCCGACGTCGTGGCAAAAGGTTCAATGCCGTTGACGGGGCCGAGCGCCGTCACAGTAAGCGGCGTATCCAGTAAACGCCTGGCGACCCGCATGACGTCGTCAGCCGTTACGGCATCCACCTTGGCGACGGTTTCTTCTGTCGGAATGATCCGGCCATAGACCATGAGTTGCCGGGCCGCCTGTTCACAGCGCGAAGACGTGCTTTCCAGCGCCATCAGGATACTGGATTTAAGCTGGGCGCGCGCTCTCGCCGTTTCCTCTTCGGTAATGTCGAGCGTGCTCTTGGTCAATTCGTCACAGACAACGGGGACAACTTCCGCCACTTCGTGCTGGCCGGTGCCGGCGTAGATGCCGAACAGGCCGTCGTCGGTCAAGGACGACATAAAGGAATAGACGGAATAGACGAGGCCGCGTTTCTCGCGGACTTCCTGGAACAGCCTGGATGACATGCCGCCGCCAAGCAGTGCAGAATAAACACAAGCGGCGTGGTAATCGGGATCCTTGTAGGAAATCCCCTGAAGCCCCAGCAACGCATGAACCTGTTCCAGGTCGCGGTGCTCACGATAATCGCCGCCCGTGTAACGAGCCTTTTCAGCGGCCTGTTCCGAGGGTTCCGGCAGTTCAGAAAACGCTTCAATGGCTAAATCGCAAAAAGTGTCGTGATCCACATTGCCCGCTGCCGCGACGACGATGGCAGGAGCTGTGTACTTGTCCGCCATGTACGTCATCAACGTCTCCCGGCTGAACCCACCGACAAGGTCCAGCGTGCCTAGGACCGGACGGCCGACGGCCTGATCCGGGAAGGCCGTTTCCTGGAAATGGTCGAACACGATGTCATCGGGTGTGTCATGGGCCTGGTGAATTTCCTGCAGGATCACGGCGCGTTCGCGCTCCAGTTCCTCCACGTCCATGGTCGAGTGCTGTAAAATATCCGCAATGATGTCGAGCGCCAGAGGCGTATCATCTTTCAGCATTTTGGCGTAATATGCCGTGTGTTCGCGCGATGTATAGGCGTTGACGTGCCCGCCAACGTTCTCGATCTCGACGGCGATATCCATGGCGCTGCGGCGCTTCGTTCCCTTGAAAGCCATATGCTCCAGCATATGGGAGACGCCGTTGATTTCGGGCCGCTCATGGCGGGCGCCGGCGTTGACCCAGGCGCCGACCGATACGGTTTCAACCGTCGTCATGCAATCGGTGACAATTCGAAGGCCGTTATCCAGCGTGGTGAGGCTTACGGTCATGCCGCTCCCTTGTTCTGATTCTGAATATCGTCGATGAACCCTTCGAGGGTCTTCAGGTCATTGGGCAGGGAGGTGCACCGCTCGCCCCTGTCGAGCAGGTCCGATACCTTGGCCGGCAGCTCGGGTGATACGCCCGTTGCGCTCTCCACGGCCTTGCCGAATTTGGCTGGATGGGCCGTCGCCAGGACGACCATGGGCGTGTCTTTGTCCCGCCGGTGGTCCTGCGCCGCCGCCAGGGCAACAGCCGAATGCGGGTCGATCAGGTCTCCCGTGGCGTCGTAATGGCGTTTCATCTCTGCGAGCGTCTGCTCGTCGTTATAACAGGCGCCGTCAAACAGGGCCCGGGCCTGTTCCAGCGCTTCGGCGGCCACCTCATAACGTCCGGAGGCGCTGAATTCTTCCATGATGGCGGCGACCTTTTCACCATCTCGCCGGCACAATTCAAACAACAGGCGCTCGAAGTTCGAAGAGACCTGGATATCCATGCTGGGACTGAGCGTTGCATAGACCTCGCCCATGGACATGGCGCCGGTTGCAAAGAATCGGGTCAGGATATCGTTGCGGTTGGAAGCCACCAGCAACTGGCTGATGGGAACGCCCATGCGCGAAGCGGCATAGCCTGCGAAAACGTTGCCGAAGTTTCCGGTGGGAACGCAAAAGGCGATGTCGCGTTCCGATGCGTCCAGGTCCGCACCCGCCGTAACATAATAGACGACCTGCGCCATTACCCGCGCCCAGTTGATGGAGTTGACGGCCGACAGGTTGTGGCGGCCCCGGAACGCGGGATCATTGAACATGGCCTTCACAAGGCCCTGGCAATCGTCAAAGGTGCCGTCAACGGCGATGTTGTGGACATTGTCGTCCATCACCGACGTCATCTGGCGGCGTTGGACATCCGATACGCGGCCTTCGGGATGCAGCATGAAGATATCGATGGCTTCCTTGCCGCGGACGGCCTCGATGGCGGCCGAGCCTGTATCGCCCGAGGTTGCGCCGATAATGGTCACCTTCTCGCCGCGCTGGGAAAGCACATGGTCGAAAACGCCGCCGAGAAACTGAAGCGCGACATCCTTGAAGGCCAGTGTCGGTCCGTGGAACAGTTCCATCAGCCAGATGTTGTCGTCCAACGGTCGCAAGGGCGCCGGCGAATCGGTGTCGAAACCGGCATAGGCGTTTTCGATAATGTCGAAAAGATCCTCATCGGCGATGGTTTCGCCGACGAAAGGCCGCATGATCTTGAACGCGGCCTCTTCATAGCGGACGCCTTTCAGGCGCTTCAGGTCCGCCGGGGCCAGGGAAGGCCAGGCTTCGGGCACATAAAGCCCGCCGTCTGTCGCCAGACCGCTCAGCAAAACATCATCAAAACCGAGAACGGGAGCCTTCCCGCGTGTGCTTACGTATTTCAACGGCGCAAATCCTCAACAGGATGGGTGTTCCGAAAGCCCGCACCCTAATTCCCCGATGGGCCGGGGGCAAGCACCAGCATCAACCAACTGAACGTTACTGGCCCAGGTACCGGTCTTTCAGGTGTTGCTTGAAAACGCTTGCGTCAAGGGGGCGTCCGGTCGCCTGGGTCAATAGATCGCTGGCGGACAGGGAACGGCCCTTGGAATGGACATGTTCGCCAAGCCATGACATCAGCGGCTTGAAGTCACCTTCCCGAATGCTTTGCTCCAGACCGCCGATGTCTTTCCTTGCCGCATCGAACAATTGCGCCGCCGTCATGGCGCCCAGGGTATAGGTAGGGAAATAGCCCCAGGCGCCGTCATACCAATGCAGGTCCTGCAGGCAGCCAAGCCTGTCGTCGGGCGGCGTGATGCCGAGCAGACGTTCCATGCCGTCATTCCACGCACCCGGAAGATCAGCCAAAGCCAAATCGTCCGCTAGCATGGATTTTTCGAGGCGGTATCGCAGGATGACGTGGGCGGGGTAAGTGACCTCGTCGGCGTCGACGCGGATGAAACCGGGTTCGACCCGCGTATAGAGACGGTGCAGGTTGTCGAGCTCCCAGGCCGGCCCGGACCCGCCGAATACTTCCTGCATGTGGGGCTGGGCAAAAGATAGGAAGGCCGCAGACCGGCAGACTTGCATCTCAATCAGCAGCGACTGGCTTTCATGAGTGCTCATGCCCAGCGATTGCCCGACGGGCTGGCTGCGCCAATCTGCGGGTAAGCCACGCTCATAAAGCGCATGGCCGGTTTCATGCAATACCCCCATCAGGCTCGAGGTGAAGTCACTCTCGTCATAGCGCGTGGTGATCCGCACATCATCGGGGACACCGCCGCAGAAAGGATGCAGGCTCACATCCAACCGGCCATAGTTGAAGTCGAATCCGATCTGCTGCATGAGCTTTTCCGCAAGGGCCCGTTGTTTATCGATCAGGAAGGGACCTTCCGGGATCAGCGCTTTCGGCTGGGCTGCCTGACGGTCGATGACGGCTTGAGTGAAATCCGGCAGGAATTCGGCCAGGTCGTCGAACACGGCATCGATTTCCGCGCTGCGTCCGCCCGGTTCGTAATCGTCGAGCATGGCGTCATAAAGATCGAGACCCAGGACATCAGCCTTGGCCTGACCGGCTTCGCGGACCAGAGAGAACAACTCGGTAAGCGGAGGAAGGATGGATTTGAAATCGCTTTCGGGGCGGGCTTCGCGCCATTTCGCCTCGCACGCCGCCGAAGCCCGCGTCAGGGCCTCGACAAGGTCTTCGTTAAGCGCCGTTGCTTTTCGCCACTGATGTCGGATTTCCCTTAAATTCGCCTGTTGCCAGTGATCGAGACCGGTGTCCGCCTCCGCCGCGTCCAGCAGGTCCGGTATTTCCGGTGCGATCAGCATGGCATGCGTGGCCCCGTTGAGAGCTGCGAGTTGTTCGGCCCGGGCAGTTCCTCCGCCGTCCGGCATCATGGCGGCCATATCCCAATACAAAACCTCAGTCGCCTGGGAAAGCGCACTGATCTTCGCCATTCGGCTTTCCAGTTGCTGGTAGGGGGTGTCGGGCACCGGTGGACTCCTGTCTTTAAATGGATTGTCTTTGCCGCATCATATAAACCCCAAATCGAGGTTTGGCTATGGTCCGGTCATGGTTTTCATGAGCCCTCAAGGCAGGAAATGGCGGCTTGACTAAAATGTTATATTATAACATATTTGGAGTTCTAATTTCTCCTTATCAGGTACCCTCCAGGATGTCTCATATGACCAAGCGTGCGAATGTTCCCTTGCTTCCATATCTGTTGCCCGTGCTGGTCATGATAATCGGGGTTTGTGCGTCGCCATTGAAGGCGGCATCGGCTGCAGAATCGCCAAAGGTCGTCGTCTCGATTGCGCCGGTTCATTCACTGGTGTCATTGGTCATGGCGGGTGTCGGCGAACCGGACTTGCTGTTGCCTGGAACCGTATCGCCCCATTCCTATCACCTGAAACCATCGGATGCGATGAAGCTGGAACAGGCCCAGGTCGTGTTCTGGATCGGGCCGGTGCTGGAAACGGTGCTGGCAAAGCCGATGGAATCGATTGCCGTCAAATCCATTTCGGTCCAGTTGATGGACGCCCGCGCCATGAAGATTCTTCCCTTAAGGGAAGGCGGTGTTTTCCATCACGGCGAGGATGATGACCACGACCATGAGGGAGATTCCGATCCCCATGTCTGGCTCAATCCGGTGAATGCGATTGTCATGCTGTTCGTCATCTCGGAAACCCTGGGCGAAATCGACCCGGCGAATGCCGGGCTGTACCGCTCGAACGCCATCTCGGCTATCGAAAGGATCAAGGCCCTCGATATCAAGATCGAAGGGATGCTGGATAACGTCCGTTCGCTGCCCTATGTCGCCTTTCACGATGCCTATCAGTACTTTGAGGAACGCTACGGACTGAAACCGCTGGCCGTTGTCTCGATCGATCCGGATCATGCGCCCGGGGCCCGTCGTATCGGTGACATCAGGGACGCCATCCAGCGCACAGGCGCCGGTTGTGTGTTTGCCGAGCCCCAGTTCAGCCCTGCCCTCATGTCGGTCCTGCTGGAAGGAACGTCTGCCAGGCAGGGCCGGCTTGACCCTCTGGGCGCAGGGCTCGAACCCGGTCCGTTCTTCTATGAGGAACTGCTGGAGGGAATGGCGAGGGATATGGTTGCCTGTCTCGGAAAAGGCTAAACCGCCCTCTGGTTACGACGACAGGTAAATGTTCAGTCCCCGGTCCGCAAGAAGAAGCAGGAAAATCAGGAAAAGATAGAGAATCGAAAACAGGAATAGCGGCCTGGCGGCGGCTTCGTCCTCGGTCTTCCACATACGCCAGGCCCGGCGCAGGAATTCGATTCCCAGCACGCCGACGCCGATCCCGTAGAGCCAGCCCGACATGCCAATAACGACCGGCGCTGCGGTCGAAATAATCATCAGGACCGTATAGACAATGATCTGGCGGCGGGTTTCCTTCTCGCCGGCGACAACGGGCAGCATGGGAACGCCTGCATTTTCATAATCCCCACGCCGGAACAGGGCCAGCGCCCAGGTATGCGGCGGCGTCCACAGGAAGATGATGAAGAAAAGCGCGATAGCGCCGAGGCCGA
Organism: uncultured Thalassospiraceae bacterium; assembly: GCA_964344255.1. GTDB lineage: Bacteria > Pseudomonadota > Alphaproteobacteria > Rhodospirillales > Casp-alpha2 > JAJFIE01. The sequence continues at coordinate 14,667 of CAYFMQ010000021.1, read as the reverse complement.
CATCGCCCGTAACGGCGGTCCAGCCGATCACCGGCGGCAATGCTCCGGAAGCTCCGCCGATGACGATGTTCTGGGGCGTGCGGCGTTTCAGCCAAACCGTATAGATAAAGACGTAATACAGGATGGTCGCCGCCAGCAGGATCGACGCCAGATGATTGACGTAAATCGCCATCACGGCGACGGAGCCGATGCTCAAGGCCACACCGAAAAGCAGGGCTTCCCAAGGGTTCAGACGCCCGGAAGGAAGCGGCCGGTTCATGGTGCGCGCCATATGCAGGTCGATGTCCCGGTCATACCACATGTTGATGGCTCCGGAAGCGCCGGCGCCGACGGCGATGCACAGGATGGCGATAATGGCGGTTTCATGGGGGATGGATCCAGGCGCCATGACCAGACCGACCCAGGCGGTAAACACCACCAACGACATGACCCGGGGCTTCAGGATAAGCGCATACTCAACCACACGGAACCTTGGCTGCGTTTCAGCCGGCATCTCTTCCGTTGAGTTTTCAGGAGACTCAGCCGGTGCAGTGTTCTGGTCAGTGGGGCTCATGGCCTGATGTTACCGTGATCAATAAGTTTCAATAGTTGGTTACCTAATACTGCCCGTTGGACGTTGCAACAAGGCTCTTGCGCAAATCCAGATAAACATGACGCCACCGATGATGGCGATTACCGCGCCAACGCCGTTCATATACAGCCCGGCGATGGCGCCGATTTCTTCAAGGCCCTGTTCTGCGCCGGCCGTTTTTCTCGGAGCACCATAACCACCAGCCAGAAACAGGCCTACCGAAGCGACCATCTGTCCAACGGCGTAAAGCCAGATCAGCGCCTTGATCGCTCGTCCCAGGTGCACCGGCCTGCCGATGACAGGCAGCAGAAAGCGCAGGAACAACCCCATGAACACCAGGTTCACGGCGGCGATCACGGCATGATAGTGCGCCGGCGTCCTGGTGTCTGCGCCGTCGACGAACAGACCGAGGTAGCCGCCGATGGCAAACGTCATCAGAGACAGGAACAGGCACAGGAAACCGATGTCCTCCCACGGCAACCGGCTGCCTTCCGGGCGTTTGTGGAACATGACGGCAAGCGCGATGCCCATGACAACGACCGGCGGGGCCAACAGATACTGCATGTCCGTGAAGATTTGATGCAATTCGCCCGAATCGGCGTCAAAAGCGCCGTAGAGAAACGGCATGGCCAGGGTCGGCGCGACGCAAAGCAGCAAAACCGTCCGCAGCAATCCCCGCGATACAGGCGGGCTGTCCATGGTGATGTAGCACAGCATGTACCAGCCGGTCAGCATCAGGGCCGTGTTCAGGTATTGCAGGGCATGCCCGCCGCCCCAGAACAGGTCCTCGTTAAACCGGGCGTCGATGACATCGTCCATGCGGGGAAGGTAGGCGAGAAAGATGCAGATCAGGGATGCGGCCAGGATAACGCTTCCCGCCATCGCCGAATCGATAAACGGCCCTGCGACAGGTCTGCCGCCGGCAATATTGGCGATGAACCGCAGGACGGACATGATCAGGGCGGCGGCAAAGGACAGCAGTCCGGCGTAATAGAGCGGATCGATAATGACAGGAATGTAATTGTTGAGAGACGCCTCACCCCGGTCCATGAAACTGGGAACAGCCATCAGCAATGCGCCGGTGTAGGCCAGAATGACGGCTGGCCGGCCCAGGGCGGATAATTTTACCTCGGTGCCGCTGACGGCCTTGGCCGTGGCTATGCTGAGCAGGATGCCGAAAACGGCAAGAAACCAGACGACAAACGAAAACACCACATGGATGACCAGCCCCTTCTCGAAAAACCCGATGGGCCATGGAAAGGTGTCTTCGATGCCGGGTATACGGCTGACGGCCAGCAGCAGGGCAAGGACGCCGGCAAGGGCGAGAGCGCCAATCCCCAGGCCGGCCCAGGCCCGGACATCACCGGCCATGTGTGTTCTCTGAAGGGCTTCGTGAAAGGCGTTTAAAAACTGTCCGGCGTTTCCGGCGGAGGGGGTATCGCCCCGTGCCGTCCCGTTCGCTTCCGTTGTCATGGAGTTTTCACCTTTCGATCAGGCTCTCGATTCCGCCAGTATAACCGTTAAGAGCCCTGGAAGGGAAAGAGATGCACCGTCATGACATAAACCGCAACCCCGGATATTCCGACCCACATCCAGAGCGGCCACGTATAACGGGCGATTCGGCGATGCTTTTCGAAATCGCCCTTGATGGCGCGCCAGACCGTGACAGGAACCATGCCGGTAATAACAATCGCCCCGATGACATGGGTTATCAGCAAGGTGAAATAGAAAGGCCTGACAAGGCCTTCACCGCCGAACTTGGCGAAGCCTGAATTGGCTTTGTAGATAACATAAAAGACCAGGAAGACGGCTGAAGCCGCCAGGGCGCCGATCATGGCAAGCCTGTGTTTGTCGCGGTTTCCCTGACGGATATGGACATAGGCGATGGTCAAGAAGACCACAGACAGGCCGTTCAGGGCGGCAATGATGTGGGGAAAGTCTGTAATAGTCATCTAGGGGAAGCCGTTCACCAGGGGTTTCAGGACATCTTGATGATAACGCTGACATAGGAAAAGACGGCGATGGCGATACAAATGGCTCCGAGTACCCATTTATTCATGGTGTGGTTTCCTAAGCTTAAGAGGTTTTCCAGCCTGGATTGGCTGTGGCAGCAAGGCCACCTTATCAATTGAGGCCCTCATTTACAGGCACGCTTTGGAAAAATCAATCACTGGACAGGCCGAAAGGACTTTTATGCAGAAATGCTACTATTAACTCGTTTCACAGGGAGGCTGCCGGGTGCCAAAATTTGGCCAAATTTGTAAAAACACCTTTGCAAACTCTTGGGGTCATGGTAGCAAAACTGGAAATTCGCCCAAAGGCACATAAAATGTGTGGGTATTTTGACGGGGAAGATTCGCTATGGTGCTATCACAGCATACGTGAGAATTCCCATTTGAATTTGATCTTGGTTAACTTGGATGGGTGACATGCTTAAAAGATTGTCTGTCTTCGTTATGGCACTGGCGGCCGGCGCCGCTCTGCTTGGCGGAGAAGCTCTTGCAGAGGAATTTCGTTCCGCACCGTGGCAGTGGTGGCTTCAGGCTCCACGCTCACCGTCGGCGGAAGTGGTTCATGAACTGCATAACCTGATTTTCACGGTTGAAGTCGCGATCGTGATCTTTGTACTTGCGATCATGGGATTTATCGTGATTCGCTTCAACGCGAAGGCCAATCCTGTCCCTTCCAAGACATCCCATAACACGCTGCTGGAAATTGTCTGGACCGTTGTTCCGATCATCATCCTGGTCATTATCGCCGTACCGTCCCTGAAGGCGCTGTACTTTGCCGATAGTACCGAGAATCCTGAAATGACCATCAAGGTGACGGGTAACCAGTGGTACTGGACCTACACCTATCCGGACCATGACGAGATCGAATTCGACAGCATCATGATTGCGGACGAAGACCTGGAAGAAGGTCAGCCGCGTCTGTTGTCTGTCGATAATCCGCTTGTTCTGCCGGTGGACACCAACATCCGTATTTTTCTGACCACCAATGACGTCATTCACAATTTTGCGATGCCGTCGTTGATGCTGAAACTGGATACGACGCCGGGCCGACTGAATGAAACATGGACGAAGATCAACGACGAAGGTTCCTACTACGGTATGTGCTCCGAGTTGTGTGGCGTAAACCATGGTTTCATGCCTGTTCACATCGAAGCTGTTTCCAAGGAAGCGTTTGCCGCATGGCTGGTTAAGGCCAAAGAGGAATTCGCTTCCAACGACGATCAGTCGGACAGCACTGTCAAGATTGCAACGGCGTTCGGTCAGTAAGGCCGCGCTGGGTTGAATGAAGGAAAAGGTGAGAAAATGGCTCACGATCATCACAATCCGACGGGAATGCGCCGTTGGCTGATGTCCACCAACCACAAGGACATCGGATCACTTTACATAATTCTTTCCATCATCGCCGCCATTATCGGTGGCGCTATGTCGTGGTACATCCGTCTGGAGCTCCAGGAGCCCGGTATCCAGTACATTGACGACTTCCAGTTCTACAACGTTCTGGTGACGGCCCATGGCTTCCTGATGGTGTTCTTCGTCGTCATGCCGGCCATGATCGGCGGTTTCGGCAACTGGTTCGTGCCGCTCATGATCGGCGCGCCGGACATGGCGTTTCCGCGGTTGAACAACATCAGCTTCTGGCTGACCGCCGCGGCCCTGATCATGTTGGTGCTGGCCGGTCTGACCGGTGGCGGCCCGGGTACGGGCTGGACCGTGTATCCGCCGTTGTCGTCCATTGACTACCATCCGGATGCCGCCGTGGACTTTGGTATTCTCGCTCTCCACCTTGCGGGCGCGGCTTCCATTCTCGGTGCGGCCAACTTCATCACCACGATCCTGAATATGCGTGCGCCGGGCATGACCCTTCACCGCATGCCGTTGTTCGTCTGGGCGATCCTGGTGACGGCCTTCCTGCTGCTGCTGGCCCTGCCGGTGCTCGCAGGCGCGCTGACCATGCTGCTGACCGACCGTAACTTCGGCACGACCTTCTTCATTGCCGAAAGCGGCGGTGATCCGCTGCTGTGGCAGCACCTGTTCTGGTTCTTCGGTCATCCGGAAGTGTACATCATCATCATTCCGGCCTTCGGCATCATCAGCCAGATCGTTTCCACCTTCTCGAAGAAGCCAGTGTTCGGTTATCTCGGCATGGCCTACGCCATGTGCGCCATCGGTGTCGTCGGCTTTGTCGTGTGGGCCCACCACATGTACATGACCGGCATGGATGTCGATAGCCGGGCCTACTTCACGGCGGCGACGCTGGTGATCGCGGTGCCGACGGGCGTCAAGATCTTCAGCTGGCTGGCGACCATGTGGGGCGGCTCCATCGAGTTCAAGACTCCCATGCTGTACGCTTTCGGCTTCATCTGGCTGTTCGTTGTCGGCGGCGTCACGGGCGTTGCCCTTGCCAACGGCAGTATGGACCTTGCTTTCCACGATACCTACTTCGTGGTCGCCCACTTCCACTACGTGATGGCGATTGCGGCGATCTTCGCCATGTTCGGTGGTTTCTACTACTGGATCGGCAAGATCTGCGGCCGTCAGTACAACGAAGCCCTGGGCAAGCTGCAGTTCTGGATTTTCTTCATCGGCGTCAACGTCCTGTTCTTCCCGCAGCATTTCTCGGGAATGGCGGGCATGCCGCGTCGTATTCCTGATTATCCGGACGCATATGCCGGCTGGAACTACATCAGCTCCATCGGTTCCTACATCACCATCGTCGGTACGGCTCTGTTCCTCTGGATCGCGATCCGCACCATCACGTCCGGTGAAAAGGCCGAAGCCAACCCGTGGGGTGAGGGTGCGACCACCCTGGAATGGACCGTCGATAGCCCGGCGCCATTCCATACCCACGAAGACCTGCCGGACATGACCGGCAAGGCTCCGGCTGAGTAAGAACCGGTAAGGGATCAGGTAACGTGGGAACGGAAACGACCAGACTGAAAAGCCGCAACCGGCGCGTCGGCATATTGCTTGGCGCCGGCGTGGCCGGCATGCTCGGCCTGGCCTATGCTTCCGTTCCCCTTTACCAGCTCTTTTGTCAGATTACCGGGTATGGCGGCACGCCGAAAATCGGTGTGGTCGTTGAGAAGCCTACGGGCGAAGCGGCAGACCGGTTGATGACCGTGACGCTCGACGCCAACGTCAATAAAAAGCTCAACTGGAAATTCGCACCGCAAATCCGCGAGTTTCAGGTTCCGCTTGGCGAACAGACGCTGGCTCTTTATACGGCCCGGAACGTTGGCGAGAACGCTGTGACGGGTACGGCCACGTTCAATGTGACCCCGTTCAAGGCGGCGGAGTACGTAACCAAGATCGATTGCTTCTGCTTTACCGAGCAGCGGCTTGAAGCCGGGCAGGAAGTTCCCATGCCGGTTTCCTTCTACATCGATCCTGACATCATGAATGATCCCAACACCAAGGATTTGGAAAATATCGTCCTGTCTTACACCTTCTTCCCGTCCCGCGAGACGGCGTCGGTGGAAAATGGTGACGATAACAGCTAATACGAATAAGAGGCTAATAACCCGGAATTGTTCCGGTAGGAGATAATGCAAATGTCTGCTGAAGCGAAGAACCACCCATACCACCTCGTCGAACCGAGCATGTGGCCGTTTGTCGGCTCTATCGGGGCACTCGCCATGGCCATCGGCGGTATCATGTATATGCACGGTGCGCCGATTTTCACGGTCCTGCCGGGACTGGCGATCATTCTCTATACCTTTTATGTCTGGGGCCGCGATATCGTTCGTGAAGCCAACTCCGGTACCGACCACACCCCGGTCGTCCGTCATGGTCTTCGCATGGGTATGGTCCTCTTCATCGCTTCGGAAGTCATGTTCTTCTTCGCCTTCTTCTGGGCATTCTTCAATGCGACCGTACCCGCTATCAGCGCCACGGCTCATGACATGTGGCCGCCCGAAGGCGTCGTGCCTTTCGACACCTGGGGCCTGCCGTTCATCAATACGCTGATCCTGCTGACGTCCGGTGCGACGGTGACCTGGGCGCACCATGGCCTTCGTGAAGGCAACCGTAATGCGTTGAAAACGGGACTTTTGCTGACCATTATCCTCGGCGTCCTGTTTACCGGCCTGCAGGCTTACGAGTACGCCCATGCAGCCTTTGGTTTCACCGATGGCATCTATTCCTCGACCTTCTACCTGGCGACCGGCTTCCACGGTTTCCACGTGATCGTCGGTACGCTGTTCCTGATCGTCTGCTACTTCCGCTCCGTGAAGGGCGACTTCACCAACGAGGCACATGTCGGTTTCGAGGCTGCCGCCTGGTACTGGCACTTCGTCGACGTGGTCTGGCTGTTCCTGTTCTGCTGCATTTACTGGTGGGGCAGCGCGGGTTACGTCCCGGCAGGCTGATCGGCGGCCTTCCATGACCGGTTATCCCGTTTTTACGACGGGTCAGGTCATCAGGCTCGGCATTCGGGGGCGTTGCCCCCGGTGCGGCCAGGGAAAGCTGTTTCAGGGTTATCTCAAGGTCGCAGACCGCTGCATGGTCTGCGGCCTTCGTCTTTCCGGCCATGACACTGGTGACGGGCCGGTGGTCCCCCTGATGCTGGTTATCGGCGCCGTCGTCGTCGGCCTGGCAATGTGGCTTGAATTCAGTTTGGAGCCTCCCTTATGGGTTCATGCCGTCGTCTGGATACCGGTGGTGACGCTTGTCACCCTGGCGGCTCTGCCACCGCTCAAGGGCGTGAATATCGCGCTCCAGCACCGATACCGCTCGACGGAAGAAGAAACGCCCCTGGGCGGCACCTGAATGCCCATTTCATTCCTAGTTCAGATATCCCAGCCATTGCCACCACAGGTAATTGAGCGGCGTTAGCAGCGCGAACGTTACCAGCGCAATGGCAAGCGTCATGCGCGCGCCGTCCTTCAGCGAGATGCCGCCCAGTTGGATCGCCAGGATCAGCGGCGGCACCTGATAGGGCAGGATGACGGTCGAATAGCCGATCACCTGGTTCATCAGCACCGTGGAAATGGAAAACCCGGTTGCCGCCGACAAATCGCCGACCAGGGGGCCGAGTACGGCCGGGACGCCGGGCGCTGTCGACGCCATGCCTGTGGCCGCGCCGAGACCCGAGAGCACCATGAAATTGCGGAAATCCGCCCCCTGTTCCAAAGGCACAAGCCTGAGGATGGCGGTCCCCAGGGCGTCGCCCGCACCGGTGGAGACCAGCACCGGGCCGATGCTCAGAATCCCGGCGATATAGATGGCGGAAGGGAAATTGACGCGGCTCTGGAAATCCCGGAAAGGGACCAGCCCGGTAAAAGGCATGACACAGATGACGGCGGCGCCAAGGGCGATCCAGGCGGGCGAGATGCCGTGCAGGAAATCCGTCGCCCAAAGCCCCAGTGTGCAAGCAAGAACGATAGAGAGCAGGCGTGCAGATCGCGCCGCTTCAGGTTCCTTGTCCTGTTGCTGAATGCCGGTCTCTGAAGGCGTGTCCCGGAACATCAACATGATAAGCGCATAAATCAAAAGCGCCTTGGCAACGCCGGTTGCCGGAAAATGCAGCAGGAAATAGCTGCCGTAGGTAAACTGGGTGCCGAACAGCGTTTCCGCGACGCCCGCCAGGACCATGTTGGGCACGTTGGCGGGCAGGATCGCGGCGGACGGCATCCATGTGCCGCAGGCCATGGCCAGCACCAGGCCCGTGCGCCCCTTGCTGCCCGGCATGAATCCCACCCTGTCGCACAGCGCCGTAACGATGGGTATCAGCAGCATGATACGCCCCATGGTGGACGGCATGACGAAGGCCAGCAGGATGCCGACGGCGATCATGCCGGCAACCAGCCGGGCGTAATCATGGCCCAGCCGTCTGATCACCCAATCGGCGAGACGGATGCCCAACCCGGTGCGGTCCACGGCGACGCCAATGACCAGACCGGAAAACACCAGCCAGAATGCCGTCGAGGAAAAACCGGCAAACACGGTCGCCGGGGGCGCAACGGCGAGCAGCATGGCAAGAGCGAAAAAGGCGAGCGCGGTCAGGGCTTCGGGCAGGACTCCCGTTGCAAACAGGGCAATGGTCACGAGTACGAGTGCGCCGCCGCGAAGGGTCAGGGCATCATATCCATCGGGCACTGGCATGATTACCAAAACAAGGGCAATTGCCGCCGCCGCCAGGACGATCAGCCTTGGCGGCGTCCAGGTCGAAGCTGCCACACCTTTGCTTGCCTCGCCCTCGGTCATGGTGCCTCCAACCCGTCGCAACAGACTCCCTTGCCGTCAATCTGAACAGGCGGGCAAGGGGTGTCGCCGTACGAACAGAAAACGCAGCAGTCGCCGGAGAGAGGCTTCAGAACCGTGCCGCACCCCTTGCAGTCATAGAAATACTGGCAGGCATTCAACGGCATTTTCTCGGTTTCCCTATGGCCGCATTCGGGGCAGGTGATGGTCGATGCCTGGGTGACGGCGGGCTTGTCACTCGATTGCTGCATCCGCTTCTTCCTCATTGTCATCGCCGTCGTCCGGTTTGCGTTCTCTCAGGAACAAGCCAACGATCAGCATGCCCATAAAACTGGCGAGAAGGGGAAAGAGGGCGAAATCCAGCAACGGTACAATAACGGCCACTCCGATAAAGCCGAGCACAATGGCGAGAATTGGCGTGAAACAGAAAATCGCCGTGACAACGGTGCCGATCAGGCCGGTTTTGACCATGGAGACGCGCATCAGGCTTCCTGCTCCAGAAAGCGGTTGAGGACATCGCGGGTAACCTGCTCGACCTGCGGATCGCGGTCCATCAGGCCGGCAACCCATTCGCAGGTGCCGGCGGTAAACACGCACCCCTTGCCGCGTTCAAACGTTGCGATCATGCCGGAACCGCGTTTGTACTTGTCGATCGTCTCCGGCGTGGCTTCGCCATGAACGGCCTTGGCGGCGAATTCTGCGTCTTCCTCGCCAATGAACGGTACAAGCCCGTTGCCGTGATCCGTCTCGTAAACGCTGGAAAGCCCCAGGGCCAGGATCAGCAGGTTTTCGGGTGCGCCGTCCGATCCCGTGGGATAGGGCAGCCCGTCCATGACGATATGATCGACGCCGTCCACTTCGTAACCGAACACTTTGGAGGCGGCGCCCAGTTCGTCACCATAGTACACATCCGCCCCTTCAAAAGCCCAATGGTCGGGGCGGTAGATGGTGAAGCCGCCTGATCCCCTGGGACAGCATCCGCCCCAGCCGGCATAGACGCCTCTGAGCCCCGTAAGCCCGAAGGTTTGCGCGCCCGGGCGTCCTGTTTCAGGCGCGTCCCAGCAGATGGTCGTCAAATGTGATTGATCGGTTTCGCGGATGGGGTCTTCCTCGCGCGCCCGGTATTTGTAACTCACCTGGGTCCGGCCTTCGTCCTCCAGCCTGATCTGCCAGAGGAAATTACCGGCGAAGCGGGCGATGTTGCCGCCTTGATCGACATAATTATCGATGGTGTCGCGCATTTCCCAGGACCAGTACTCGTTGTGGCCGATGAAAGTCAGGCAGGCGTAGTCATCAACGATTTCCAGCCGGTATTGCAGGTCCTGCTCGGTTATAAGATCAACGGTGTATCCGGCGTTTTCCAGCCAGTGGACGTAGTGCCTTTCATAACTGGCCCAACCGGCAGAGGCGTATTTCTTGGAATAGCCGTTGGCGTAGGCCCATTCCATGTGCGGATAGCGTAATGCCGCGCCCATTTCCGGCGGGTCTTTCAGGGGGATGCGGGGCGCGCCCACGGGCAGCTTGACGAATCCCCGGGCGAAGGGCCGGTTCAGGCTGACGACGGGGGAGAACTGATCCCCCGTTTCGCCGGTAATGCCCTCATAATGATTGGAACCGCCCCAGTCGTTATAGGCCGTCCATGTGCCCGTTGCGGCGACCAGCAGCAATCGTCCCCGCTTGTCGCCGTCACCGGGCCTGAGAAGAAACACATGATCATAGTGAAGCCCCGAGCCGTCCGGCGCTGTGGCGCTCAGTTCGATGATGTAGCCGCCGGACCGCCATTCGGCGCTTAAAGGGATTTCCAGCGATACGGGCCAGCCGCATCCTTTAACGGAGCAGTCCACGGGGGTTTCATGGAAAGCGCCCGGAATGCCGGAGCGTTCCATCACCACCTCTTTTTGGGCTCCGTCGCGGTAGATCGTCATGTCGTATGTTTGGGATGTGGTCGAGACATATAGGCACATTGTTGAGCCCGGCGCATAGGACAGGTCATCAACATAGGCCCAGAGTTGCGGGATTTCGGGATCGTTACTGGCGCACTGATAATAACAATCGTGGACGGCGCTGGGGTTGCCGGCGCGGCTGTATCCACCCCATAACGCCTTGTCTGTCAGTCTCGGATTTTTGGCGTCCATGCTCCCCTCACTGGATTGTGCTGTTTTTAGAAGCGCTTAGAGTGAGCCTAACGTGTGCAATCATTATTGTGAAAGAAAAGATTGATCCAAGATGCTGATACAACTTAAGGCGCTATCCCTTCGTTGCCCCGTGTCCCGGATCAGGGCATAGTACGCTCATGAACGATACCGCATCCCAGACCGCCGGAGAGGCATCACAGCAGGTTGCTGCTGACGATGATACGCTCACCCTGCTCGCCGAAATGGGCAAGGAGTTCGTTACCACCGGCGACATGCACCAGTCCCTGAAATTTGCCGTTACCCACATCACCGATTATGTGGACGCCATGGGTGGCGCCCTGTTCATGCTGGATGAAACGGGCGAGAAGCTGCGCTGCGATGCCTGTTACGGCGAGACGGACATCACCGGCATGGAAATCGGGGCGGACCAGGGCATTGTCGGCGCGTCGGTCCAGCACAATACCGGCGAAATCATCCGCGACGCCCAGCACGACGAACGGTTTCACAAGGGCGTCGACGAGCAGACCGGCTTTGTCACCCGGTCCATTATCTGCGCGCCGATCAGCGTCAAGGATGAACGCATCGGAGCGATTGAGCTGATCAACAAGCGGGGCGTGGACGGTCTGTTCGACGAGGCGGATCTCTCCCTGTTGACGGCGCTCGCCCACTCGGCGGCGCTGGCGATCACCAACGCCCGCATGGCGGAGAAGCTGGTGGAACAGGAACGTCTGGCACGGGAACTGGAACTGGCGGCGGAAATCCAGCGCTCCCTGCTGCCGGACGAGGATGACGGCCTGCCCGTGCAGGGCATCAACATTCCGGCGCGCACCGTTTCGGGGGATTTCTACGACTTTTTCCTGCTCGATGACGGGCGAATCATGTTCAACCTGGGCGATGTCTCCGGCAAGGGCATGAACGCCGCCCTTTTGATGGCGAAAACCGCCAGCCTGTTTCGCTGTCTGGGAAAGACCATCGACGATCCTGGACGGCTGATGGCGCGGGTCAATGACGAGATCTGCGAGACGGTAACCCGCGGTATGTTTGTCACCATGGTCGGCGGCGTGTACGACCCGAAGACGGGGCGCATGCAAATTTCCAATGCCGGCCACGAGCCGCCCCTGGTTCGGGGCGCCGATGATGAATTCACCAGCCTGCCGGCCGATGCGCCGCCTCTGGGCATCATGCCGTCCATGGATGATGAAGGTTTTCCCGTTGAGGATTTCAACCTGGATGGCGGGTCGTTCTATCTGTTTACCGATGGCTTGACGGAAGGTTACCTGGCCGACGGCACGGAACTGGGCGTCGAGGGCACGAAGGCGCTGCTGGACGCTCACCGTTCGGAGCAACTGTCACAACGGCTCAAGACGGTGATCAGCGGCCTTGAAAATGCTGGGCAGCCCCTTCGAGACGACCTGACGATCCTGGGCGTGGATGACAGCATGGCGGCCGAGACACGCGCGGCTTCCGAACCGGCGCCTGCGCAAACCTCCCCGGTGGAAGGGGCGGCTTCTGGGGCCCTTGCCAGCGTCAGGGTGCCTTCTTCGCCGGACCGCTTGAAGCTGGTTCGCTCCGTCGTCGAAAATGCCAGCCGGTTGGCCGGATTTTCCGATGAAGCGGTCAGGGATATCGTGCTGGCGGTCGACGAATCGCTGCAAAATGTTATCCGCCACGCCTATAAGGGCAGACCGGATGGCGTTATGGACATAACCCTTACCTCTGCCGATGGCGTTCTGGTTGTTGAGATTGAGGACGAAGCGGAAAGAATCGATCCCGATAAGATCAAACCGCGCGATCTGGACGACGTGCGCCCGGGCGGGCTGGGAACTCATTTTATCAATGAAATCATGGATAGCGTTGATTTTCTCCCCACAAAAGGGGAAGCTGGTAATATCTTGAGGTTAACAAAAAAAATCGGCTGAAAATCAGCCATAAAACTGGGGTGGCTTAGACAATGGAACATGAAATCAGGGAAGAACAGGGCACGACAGTCGTCGCCTTCAAGGGCGATGTTGATCTGCAAAGCTCACCGGAGGCGCGTAAGGTCCTGCTGGACGCCGTGTCACGTGGCACAGGCGTTCTGGTCGATCTTTCTTCAGTTGCCTATATCGATTCATCAGGCGTCGCATCCCTTGTTGAAAGTTACCAGAAAGCCAGAAAGCAGGGGCAGGGGTATGCCCTGGTGTCTGTTTCAGAGGGTGCGCTCAGAGTGCTGGAACTGGCGCGTCTGGACAAGGTTTTCACAGTGTGTGACTCGATCTCTGACGGCCTGAACGAGATTGGTTGAGGACAGGTCGGTTTCTGAGCAGTCATGGCAAGTGAAACGCACCCCAGTTTTCTGACCAGAACGGCCGATAGGGTCGGTCGTATGACCATAACGGCCATCGAGGAGATCGGTAACGGCGCGGTCCTCGTCGGCCAGAGCGTTTTCTGGCTGGTGATGGGGCTGAAACTGCGGCAGCCCGTCCGTCCCGGCTCCGTCGTCGTGCAGATGATGGAAGTGGGCATCTACGCCATCCCCATCGTTTTCATGCTGAATGCCGCCATCGGGGTCATGCTGGCTATCCAGGGCATTTACACGCTCAAGATTTTCGGTGCGGAAAGCCGCGTCACCTTCGGAATCGCCTTCGCCGTCGTCAGGGAGTTTTCTCCCCTGATTACCGGTATCCTGATCGCCGGCAGGACCGGTTCGGCCCTGGCGGCCAGGATCGGCACCATGCGGATCAACCAGGAACTGGACGCCCTGCATGTCATGGGGATCAATCCGGTTCGTTTCCTGGTGGTCCCGGCGCTGCTCGCCATGGTGATCATGGTGCCGGTGCTGACGTTCATGAGCGACCTGGTCAGCCTGCTGGCGGCAGGTCTCTATGTGGAGTTTACACTGGGCATTTCCATTCCGGCCTTTTTTGACCAGGTCATCGACGTGCTCAGCACGGATGACCTGTTTCATGGCCTCGGCAAGAGCGTGCTGTTCGCCGTCCTGATCGCTGTTATCGGCGTGGTGAACGGGGCTTCCGTCACCGGCGGGGCCGAGGGCGTTGGCAAGGTGACGACGCGTTCCGTTGTTCAGGCCATTTCCGCCATTGTCCTGACGGACATGCTGTTTGCCTATCTGGCGACATTGGGGTGAAGCGATGAGCGAAGCACAAACAGACCCACTTGTTGAGCCGTCACAACCGAACAGGGTGATCGAGGTTGAAGACCTGGTGACGCACTATGGCGCCCGGCAAATCCTGAATGGCATCACCATGGAAGTCCGCGAGGGTGAGATCATGGTCATCATGGGCGGATCGGGAAGCGGCAAGTCCACGCTGCTGCGCCATCTCATGGCGCTGGAGCAGAAAACGTCGGGCACCATGCGTATTCTGGGCCATGACGTGGACGCCCTCAGCATGACGGAGATGTTCAATCTCCGTAAACGTCTGGGCGTGGCGTTCCAGGGCGGCGCCTTGTTCAGTTCCATGACGGTGGGCGAGAACGTCATGCTGCCGCTCTTCGAGCATACCGACCTGGATCGCATGACCATGGACATCATGGTACGCATGAAGCTGGAGGTCGTGGAACTGGGCGGCTTCGAGAACCTGATGCCGGCGGAGCTCTCGGGCGGCATGATCAAGCGCGCCGCCTTCGCCCGCGCCATGGTCATGGACCCGCGCATCATGTTCTGCGACGAACCCTCGGCCGGGCTCGACCCGGCGGTGGCTTCGGCCCTCGACGATCTGATCCTGCGGCTGCGCGACGCCATGGGCAT
>CAYFMQ010000020.1:22770-56739 GCA_964344255.1 uncultured Thalassospiraceae bacterium | reverse complement strand
ATCGGAAAGGGGAAGACCTTCGGGAATAATAACAGAACCGTCCGCGCCAATTTCCAGGAACTGCGCGTCGCCAGTCTGTATCTCACCGGAGGCGTTGAGATCGCCATCGGCCATTTTTAAAATCCTTGTTCACGCAAACCATGCCGAAAACCGGAACGGTCCACTAGAACGACAACGTTATTATTCTTCTTTTTATCGGCATCAATATTATGAATACGCTGTTGCGAAGTCAAATATCGACCAAGATAAGATTATAACGATAATCATAATTGCAATCTGTGATCTGGATCACAGGAACCAACGATTTACGAATAATCTTTCTTTACTTGCGATAGTAAAAGTTTACCACATGCCTGGCTTCAGCGAAAAACAGCCAGCGTTCGACTAGGATTCCGAAAGCAGCGCTCAATACGGCAAATACGGAAGCTATCCAGGCTAAGCCGTGGGGCAGCACCAAGGTCGCGGCGCTCATGATCAGCGGAACAACAAAACCGGCCATCAGGGTAATGCGCCTCAATTTTTCGACATGTTTCCGGGCGATGGAAAAACCCATTTCCTTCATCAGGTAGTTATCCGCACTGTGGGGATTCTCAAACGGGATGGCTTGACCAATAGCCCCCAGGCCTGTGGCCGTTCCCGTTGACGTGGCGGTTTCCTGAGTGTCGATATGACGCCAATAAGCCGCCTTGACCAGCAAACCGGCAATGCAGAATACGACGGCAAGAACGGAGATTACGGACACGCCGCCACCGACAAGGAACAGAACAGCATTCAATATCAACGCGCCCGTCATGATGCCAAATGTCAAATAGCACGAAACGGTCAGCGGGTTATGCCATTGGGGAATGGTGGCAAGGCTACGATAAATCATCGCCGTGCAGAAAATCGTGATGAGCGATGTCAGTGACATAACCAGACCGCTAGCAGCCCCAAGGCTGCTGTCTTCGCCTTCCATCAACCAGACCCACGCCAAAACACAGGCTGGAACATAACCCGCCACAGCCGCAACACCTTCACGCGACAACCAGGATGACCGCCATTGGCTGAAAGCCCGCCAGGCCCGTTCCGGGTGGCCCAGGTGATAGGTGGACGACAACAACCCTCCACTGACGAGCCCTAATCCCAGACCCAGAACGATAATACCAAGCAAAAAATCCATCGGCATCATGCCGTTCCAGACAAGCACGCCCGTCAGGGCCAGAAGACCGTAACCGGCCCCAGAAGCGGTTGTAAAAATGATGACCGATAATGCAGGATGCATAAGCCGTCCCCTATCGTGACAGAACCCGATCGATCCAGAGCAGGACCGGGTTTTCTTTTGGCGCGACGGCAGTGAGCGTATTGAAGGTACAATCATCCGGCGCTTCGCTGTCAACCGGTTGACCATGACGACGGGCTCTCGGTGGCAGGTATTTATTGGTCGGCGCGTAGCCCATCTCTTCCATCAGAGAAACACCGTTCCGGGATTGAACCAACCGGGAAACGTCCGATTGAGGATCGCCCAGATCGCCGAAGTGGCGGGCGCTGGCCGGGCATGTGGCGACGCAGGCCGGAATTCGTTCCGTTTCAGGCAGGTGTTCGTTGTAGATCCTGTCGATGCAGAGCGTGCATTTTTTCATGACTCCCTGGTCTGCATCGAACTCACGCGCGCCATAGGGGCAGGCCCAGCTACATAATTTGCAACCGATGCATTTATCTTCGTTGACGAGAACAATACCATCCTCCTCGCGTTTGTAGGATGCACCCGTCGGACACACGGTGACGCACGCCGCCTGCTCGCAATGCAGACAGGAGCGTGGAAAATGGACCGTCTGGCCAAATTTCGCGCCATTTTCCGATATTAACTCATAGGAATGAATGCGATTGAACCAGACCCCGTCGGGTTCATGTCCATAGGGATCGTAATCCGTCAACGGCGCCATATGACCGCCCGTATTCCATTCCTTGCAATTGACGGCGCAGGCATGACAACCGACACAGGTGTCGAGATCAATGACAAGACCCAGTTTTTTGGGCGTCGATGCAGGCAGCGTCGTCATCTCAGGTCAAACTCCCGGGTGTACGGAATATCTGCCCGAAGCGAAGGGTTTCAGGTAATGGCTCCAGATCCGGCTTTTCAAGGTCATCAAAGCGGGGGTCGCTGAACCGATCAGCAGCCTTGTCATCGGCATGGGCTTTTTCCACCCGGACACGGAGATCATACCAGGCCGCCTGACCGGTAACCGGATCGGCATTGGCGTAACGGTAGCCGTTCTCCCGTTCGGGCAGCAGTTCGGAAATCAAGTGGTTGAGCAGAAAGCCCTTTTCCGCTTCCGGACCGCCATGTTTGAGGTTCCAGGCGCCTGATCGTTTGCCGATTGCATTCCAGGTCCATACCGTATCGTCGTTGACGCCATCCATCAGGCCGACCTGGACCTTGATTTTGGCATGGTGGCTCGTTACCCACCCCCCATCGCCATCGACGATGCCCAGACGCTCCCCCAGCCGGGAGCTCATGTACAACCTGTTCCGGTTGGTGATCTGGCGCAGCCATGCGTTCATGGTGCCCCAAGAATGATACATGTGCATCGGGCGCTGGGTAATGGCATGTAGTGGAAAATCTTTCAGATTGATCATTGTGCCTTCCATAGGCGGATACCACAGGGGCAACGGATCAAAGTATGCTTCAACGCGTGTTCGATCATTTTCGGAAGGCTGAACCGGACCATGCCCACGGGCCGCATTGCGAAACTTCTGTATCGGTTCGGCATACAACTGAAGCACGATTGGATCGGGCGCTCCGATGAACCCCATATCCGCAGCCCATTCCAGGTAGTCCCTGTTAGCCATTTTGTAGAACCGTTGCTCACGGGGAATCGGATGGCTCCAAAAACACTGGTTTTCGATGTAACGATCCAGTTGACGAGGGTTCGGCTCCCCCCTGCCGTGGGACATGCCGTCTTCACCCCGCCACCCAGCCAGAGGGCCGATGCCGGGCGCTCTCTCGTGATTGACAAGGTAATCGGGATAACCACCTGGATATTTGGCGGAACCGTCGTCGTTGCAAAACCCCGGCAGTCCCAACCTGACGCCCAGGTCAATCAGCACGGACTGAAAGGGTCGTACATCCCTGTCCGGCTCCACAATCGGGTGGCGGATAGCATCCTGGGCTGCATCGGCTTCGGAAATCGGCCTGTCCAGAAGCGAAATGGCATCGTAGCGCTCCAGATAGGTCGTGTCGGGCAGAACCAAATCCGCATAGGCCACCATCTCGGAATAATAGGCGTCGGAATAAATGATCCGGGGAATCCTGTATTCGCCCGTTTCTTCGTCCCTGTCGCTCAGCATATCCATGATACCGGCGCTGTTCATGGTGGAATTCCAGCTCATGTTCGCCATGAACATCATCAGGGTGTCGATTGGATAAGGATCTCCTTTCCAGGCATTGGTGATAACCGAATGCATCATGCCGTGCGTCGCGACGGGATGCTCCCAGGAAAACGCCTTGTCGATCCGTTGCGGAGAACCGTTTTCATCGACCAGCAGGTCTTCAGGACCTGTCGGAAACCCGAGTGGGGGACCGGACAAGGGCTGTCCCGGAACGACCTCTTCCGGTTTGCCCGCCGGTTTCACAGCCGGCGGTATGGGTTTGGGGAACGGTGGTTTGTAACGGAACCCCCCGGGGCAATCGATACTGCCCAGCAATACCTGTAGGATATGCAGGGCCCTGCAGGTATGAAAACCGTTGGAATGAGCCGATATGCCGCGCATGGCGTGCATGGCGACCGGGCGGCCGATCATGTGATCGTGTTGCCGTCCGGCCCAGTCAACCCAGGGGATGTCCAGGCGTATTTCCTCTTCAAAGGCGGCATGGGCGATCTCAGCGGCGATACGGCGGATATCATCCGCCGCGATACCGACTTCCTCTGCGACAGTGTCTGGTGAATATGACGGATCCATGTAGCGTTCGGCAAGAAGATGAAAAACCGGTACGGCCCTGCGGCCGTCTTTGAGTTTGTGCTCACCCACCAATATCGGCTTTACATCTGTGCCGGCAGCATCGGCTAGTGCGTCGGCTTGAGAGTCCCAGCACAAGGGGTTGCCGTCTTCATCGCGAGCAAATAGTCCGTCGTCTGCAGCGTCCGGATCCTGAATAACCAACCAGGGTGCGTTCGTATAGCGAACCAGATAGTCCAGATCGATCTTGTCCGCATGAAGCAGCTCATGGATCAGGGCCATGATGAACAGGCCGTCCGTTCCCGGCCGTATACCGATCCACTCATCCGCGATGGCGGAATAGCCGGTCCTGACCGGATTGACGGAGACAAATTTTGCTCCCCTGCCCTTTAACTTGCTTAAGCCTATTTTGATGGGATTTGAATCGTGATCCTCGGCAACACCGAACATCATGAAGTATTTTGTCCTCTCCCAATCCGGCTCGCCAAACTCCCAGAACGAGCCACCGATCGTATAGAGGCCGGCCGCCGCCATGTTGACGGAACAGAAACCGCCATGAGCCGCATGATTGGGGGTTCCGAACTGGGATGCCCACCAGCCGGTCAAGGCCTGGCTCTGGTCGCGGCCTGTAAAAAACGCCAGTTTTTTCGGATCCGCCTTGCGGATGTTCCCTAACCAGGAAGCAGCCGTCTCCAGCGCTTCTTCCCATTCAATTTCCTGAAATTCACCGCTACCACGCGGCCCGACCCGCTTCAAAGGCTTCCGGAGACGGGCCGGAGAATATTGTGTCATGATGCCGGCGGACCCCTTTGCACAGAGCACGCCCGAGTTGATGGGGTGGTTCTGGTTGCCCTGAATGTAGCGGAGCTTACCGTCTTTCAGGTGCACCTTGATGCCGCAACGACAAGCGCACATATAGCAGGTCGTGTACTGGATTTCATCGGACACGAGCGGTGAAGTATCGATGCCGTCTTTCCATTGATTTTGTTGATCAGGCATGCATCCCCGCTGTGAAGTTTATCCATCCTGTATATTTTTATATTCAATTTTAATAATATATATTTTTATAAAGTGATAATGAAGCAAAAAAGACCAAAACGATAATCAGCCCATAAGCTAATGGACCAGATATGCCTTTATTTGTTCAGTATACGTCTATAGCGGACGCCAGCTTCTACCTTCAGGAAGGCGGCTGATACCCTAGAGAAGAAATAAAGGCAGACGTTGACGCCGAATGCAAAAAACCCAGAGCACAGGCCAGTTCCGGATCATCCATGTCTTCATCCGAAAGGCATTTGGACGCGTCAATCACCGGTCCATTCATTTCCATAGCCACACCGGAACCGTTCAAAGCCAGAGGCAGGTCTGATTCCCGCATGATATCATCCTGATTCGACTCTTTTTTTACGAGGACAATATCCGGCTGAATGCCCGCCGCCTGAATAACCTTGCCAGAAGGTGAATAATAAAGGGCCGTCGTTAACCGCAATGCGCCTTCGACCGGCAAAGGCGTGATGGTCTGGACAGACCCCTTACCAAAGGACTTGGCGCCCATGACGATTGCACGCCCATGATCCTGAAGGGCGCCGGCGACAATCTCAGAGGCAGATGCCGATCCACCGTTGATCAGGACGACGATGGGCAATCCCGACGCCATGTCACCCGGGCTGGCATTATGATAACGCTCATTGCTATCGCCCCTGCTTTTGATGGCGACAATCCTGCCGTCATCCAGGAAAGCATCCGCCAGGATAATGGACTGATCAAGCAACCCACCTGGGTTATTGCGGAGATCAAGGACGATGCCAGATAGCTCCTCTCCCAGTTCCTTATGCAGGGCGTTCATTGCGTCGACGATCCCCGGCTCAACCCTTTCAGTGAACCGGTTGACGCGGATGTATCCGATATCGCCTTCGCGACGCCATTTGACAGACCGGACCTTGATAACGGCCCGCGTTATGGAAAGGTCAAAAGGTTGCGGCTCTTGTTCCCTCACGATCGTGATCACTACCGGATCGCCCGGGTCTCCGCGCAGCAGATTGACAGCATAACCGAGACCCTTGCCGCGAATGTCTTCGCCGTCGACATGGGTAATCAAATCACCGGCCATAATACCGGCACGCGCCGCCGGGGTATCTTCGATCGGCGCAACAACCTTGACCGCTTCGTTTTCAAGCGTAATTTCAATGCCAAGACCACCGAATTGCCCACTCGTGGAAACCTGTGTTTCTTCAAACTCTCGTGGGTTGAGATAACTTGAATGAGGATCGAGAGATGCCAGCATGGCATCAAGGCCGTACTCCACGACGTCCCGGGGGGTCAATTCGCTGCCACTGATTTCAACGTTGGATACGCCTTCGATAGCCGCATCAATCAGAATGCGGTCATCTAACGGCTCAACGTAATTGAGGCGAACCCGGCGAAACGCATCCCTGAAATGCCTGAGCTGCCCCTGGTCATCCCCGGCCCCGGCCACCTGGTAATAGGCCGCATCGAACCGTTCCAGTTCATGTTCCGCCTCAGCAGATAAGGGATAGGCGACACCCGAACTGATCGAGTCCAGAACCTGGCCAATCGGGCTGTTGCCGGATGAACACGCACTCAAACCGGGCAACAGCGTCAGCATGACAGCCGCGGCAATAAATGCCGCTAGGGTTTCCGGTGTACGCGGCAATCGTTTCATGAAAGCGTCCTGTTCCGGCCAATCCCTATAGCCGGATAAAATTATCCGGCAGCGTTTATGGCCTCGATCAACTCACCAAGAACACGCTCAGAATCATCGTTTTCAACCTGGCATGTTCCGGCGGCTTCGTGGCCGCCTCCACCGTATTTCAGCATCAACTCGCCGATATTCGTGTTTGACGTACGATTGACGATCGAACCGCCGGTTGCGAAAACGGTGTTCAGCTTGTTCAGGCCCCACAGCACGTGAATGGAAATGTTACAATCCGGATACAGGGCATAGATCATGAACCTGTTGCCGGCATAAATGGTTTCTTCTTCGCGAAGATCCAGAACGACAAGATTACCGTGCACCTTGGCACACCGTTTGAGCTGCTCCTTATGCTTTTCGGCATGGCTTTCATACAGATCAACCCTTTCCTTGACATCAGTCAGGTTGAGGATTTCATCAATCGAATGATCACGGCAGTAATCGATGAGCTGCATCATCAACTGGTAGTTTGAAACCCGGAATTCCTTGAAACGCCCAAGACCGGTCCTTGAGTCCATCAGGTAGTTCAGCAACACCCACCCGGTAGGATTGAGAATTTCGTCTTCGGTGAACTGGGCTGAATCGCTCTTGTCGACAGCATCCATCATGTCATCGGATACATTCGGAAAAGCGCTGGCGCCGCCATAATGATCGTAAACGACACGTGCTGCGGAAGGAGCATCGGGGTCAATGATATGGTTTTCAGGCTCATCTTCTACACGGATGGCCTCACTGGCATGGTGATCGAAGGCCAGATGGACACCCGGTACATAAGGCAGGTTTGTCGTGATATCATTTTCGGAGACCAGGATTGTTCCATCCTGCATGTCCTTCGGGTGGACGAATTTGATCTCATCGATCATATCAAGTTCCTTCAACAGGACAGCACATACCAGCCCGTCGAAATCACTGCGCGTTACCAGACGAAATTTTTCATTGCTCATTGATTTGTTCCTCAGACAACCCCACCAAAACCACTTAAGTTTTATCGAAAATATTTATACCTAAACGATAGTTACAAGTTTTGGCGGTGTAAAGTGTACGTTTCAGGTCATCCGGCGGTTGAGGCTGAATGTTTTTGCAACCCCGTTTCAGGATTTAACGATCCGCACGGCCCCAT
Source organism: uncultured Thalassospiraceae bacterium (assembly GCA_964344255.1). Lineage (GTDB taxonomy): Bacteria > Pseudomonadota > Alphaproteobacteria > Rhodospirillales > Casp-alpha2 > JAJFIE01. The sequence continues at coordinate 48,970 of CAYFMQ010000020.1, read as the reverse complement.
TCTATTGTATGTATGGCGTAAATTGCAGCACTCAACAAAACGATGGCGCCGGCCTGATGCAGGGCGCCAAGAGATATCGGCACGACCAGCAGAAGCGTAGCAATTCCAAGAGCAACCTGCCCCAGGGCAGCAAGAAGCAGCAAATGCATCGATACGCGTTGTTGCTGTCCGAGCCTATGCATAAGGGACAAGAACCAGAAGACAAGAACAAGCGCCAATGTCGTGATGGCGAGGACACGGTGGTTGAATTGCACCGTCAGAATGTCTTCAAAGGCGCTCATATAAAAAGGTGAAGCATCATACAAATGATCTGGCACCAGTTTACCATCCATCAACGGGAACGTATTGTACGTGAAACCGGCATCCAGTCCGGCAACAAAACCGCCGGACAAGATCGTCAGGAAAATCATATAGGCTAGGACGCGGGCAAACCGTCGCAAGCCTGTCAATTCCATCAGCAGCATCGGTCGCACAGCATCGAACCCGTGACGCAAGCGCAGGGCATAGCTGAAAATAAATGCATAGATAACGACGGCAAGGCCAAGGTGGGCGGTCAACCGGTATTGGCTGACGTCAGGTTCGTCAATCAGGCCACTTTTGACCATATACCAGCCCAAAACACCCTGCAGGCCGCCCAGGACAAAGAAAAACAGCAACATGGGTACGACCCTGCGGTCGAGCCATCCCTTGAACAGGAAAAACAGAAACGGCAACAGATAGACGAGACCGACCGTCCGGCCAACGACACGGTGAATATATTCGAGCCAGAATATGCCTTTGAATTCCTCGACCGTCATGCCGGCGTTCAACTGGATATACTGTGGGGTTTCCCGGTAAAGCTCGAAAATGGCGCGCCATTCGGTTTCGTTGAGCGGAGGAAGCCAACCGGTAATTGGCCGCCAGTCAACCATGGACAATCCGGAATGTGTCAGCCGCGTCAGCCCGCCAAGGACAACCATGGCAAAAACCATAAAACAAACTACAAACAACCAGTTGGCGATACTCCGGGCCTGGCCGAGCGACCTACCCGCGCCTAAGGCAATACCCCCACCCGTTACGGGGTCCGGATTCATGGATTCTTGGGCGTCAAGATCTGCAGACATGATTGCTTTCGTGCGGTATAGGCCGCGGATTGTCAACGTTCATCACCTCATATCCGACATATTTCTTTTAGCAACGACACCTCAACCCTATTGGGTAGGTCGGGACCACCCGTAAGAGATACGAATCCCCCTCGCGCAGGTGTTGTTTCAATTTCCACAAGAACGTAAACGGGAATGGTATCGACGCTGTTTAACACAGTGAAATAAGGTTTACCTTTGCGAAAGTGTTCAGAAGCCAAAGGCAGGATTACGGAGTACCGGCATGTTCGACAATCCGATTTTCATACCTGGACCGACCAATATACCGGAACGAATCCGCCGGGCCATGGATGTTCCCATGGAAGATCAGCGTTCACCGAAGTTTCCTGAACTTACATTGCCGCTTTTTGATGACCTGAAAAAGGTTTTCAAAACCGAAAAAGGCCACGTGATCATGTTCCCCGGTTCCGGCACCGGTGGATGGGAAGCCGCCATTACGAATACTCTTTCACCCGGCGATAAAATTCTGGCCAGCCGGTTCGGCCAGTTTTCGCATCTCTGGATCGACCTTTGCGAACGCCACGGCATGGATGTCATCGCCATCGACGTTGAATGGGGCGAAGGCGTTCCGCTGGAGGAATACGCCCGGGTTCTGGAAGAAGACAAGAATCATGAAATAAAAGCCGTCCTGGCCTGCCAGAATGAAACGGCGACCGGCGTTACAAGCGACATTCATGGCGTACGCAGGGTTCTGGATGACCTGGGCCATCCCGCCATGCTGTTTGTCGATGGCGTCAGTTCCATCGCAAGCATCGATTTCCGGATGGACGAATGGGGCGTCGATCTTGCTGTCAGCGGTTCCCAAAAAGGCTTCATGCTGCCGACCGGACTCGCTATCGTCGGCGTCAGCCAGAAAGCCATCGAGGCGTCGAAAGACGCCAAATGCACCCGCTGTTTTTTCAGCTTTGACGACATGCTGAGACTGAACAAGGACGGATACTTTCCGTACACGCCTGCCGTTACCCTGTTCCATGGCCTGCGCGCTTCTCTGGATATGCTGTTGGAAGAAGGTCTCGAAAACGTCTTCGCACGGCACCACCGCATGGCGGAAGGCGTTCGTCGCGCCGTCATGGAGGGATGGGGACTGAAATTGGCGGCCAAGGAGCCTAAATGGCATTCCGATACTGTATCTGCCATTTACGTACCCGAAGGATTTGACGCCGTACAAGTCATCAGCATGGCATTCCAGCGCTACGGTCTTTCCTTCGGCACGGGCCTAACCAAGGTAGCCGGCAAGGTGTTCAGGATCGGCCATCTCGGCAGGATCAGTGAAATGCAATTGTTGATGGGTATAGCAGGCGCGGAAATGGCCATGCGTGATATCGGCATTCCGGTTGAAGCCGGCAGCGGCGTAGCGGCGGCGGAAGAATTCTACCGCCAGACAGCGTCGCCCATCGCCATTGCGGAGGCGAGCTGAGGGAATTGATTAGGTTTAATTTTTTCTTCTGGGGAGAAGAGTGAGGACATTATGGATATTCATGAATATCAGGCAAAAGAGATTCTAGCCGGATTTGGGGTCCGCATTCCGCGGGGCGGTGTCGCCTACAGCCCTGAACAGGCTGCTTACAGAGCCACCGAAATTGGCGGGCGCCGGTGGGCGGTAAAAGCCCAAATTCATTCGGGCGCCCGCGGCAAGGCTGGTGGCATTAAACTGTGCGACGACGCCAATGCTGTGCAGCAGGCGGCTAGTGACCTGTTGGGCATCAGGCTGGTCACCAACCAGACCGGGCCAAGGGGGAAGTTGGTTCATCGCCTTTATGTGGAAGAAGCATCCGATTTCAAGTCGGAATACTATCTCGGCTTTGTTCTGGATCGTAAATCCGAACGGGTCATGGTTGTTGCTTCAGCCGCCGGCGGCATGGAGATCGAGGAGATCTCCCAGGAGGAGCCCGACAGCGTTATCCGTGTCAGTGTCGAACCTGCCGTCGGCATGCAGCCTTTCCAGGCACGGGAAATCGCCTTTGGCCTCGGTTTCGATCCAGCCCTGGTTTCCCAGGCCACGACGACAATCCTGGCTACGTACCGGGCATTCAGGGACCTGGACGCCACCATGGTTGAAATCAATCCCCTGGTGGTTACGGAAGATGACGAGATCGTCGCCCTCGACGCGAAGATGTCCTTTGACGACAACGCCCTGTTCCGTCGTCCGCAGATTTCCGAACTTCGGGACAAGAGCCAGGAAGACCCGCGTGAAACCAAAGCCACCGACAGAGGCCTCTCATATGTAGGACTGGACGGCAACATCGGCTGCATGATCAATGGGGCCGGCCTCGCCATGGCGACCATGGACATGATCAAACATGCTGGCGGCGAGCCGGCAAACTTCCTCGACATCGGTGGCGGCGCCACGCCGGACAGGGTGGAAAAGGCCTTCAATCTGGTGCTGTCCGATGAAGGTGTGGACGCCATCCTCATCAATATTTTTGCCGGTATCAACCGCTGCGACTGGGTCGCCGAAGGCGTGATCCAGGCCGTACGGAACAGCGCACCGGAAATTCCCGTCATCGTGCGACTTTCCGGAACCAACGTGGAGGAAGGCCGCAAGATGATACAGGAAAGCGGTCTCGCCATTCTAAGTGCAACTACACTCGCGGAAGCAGCGGAAATGGCTGTCGCCGCGGTCGAGGGAACCCTCGTCGCAGCAGCAAAATGATTGGGGAACACGAACATGAGCATTCTTATTGACGAAAACACCCCTGTCATCGTTCAGGGATTCACCGGAAAAATCGGATCATTCCATGCCAAGGAAATGATCGAATATGGAACCAATATTGTCGGCGGCGTAACGCCCGGTAAAGGGGGCGCAACTCATCTGGATCGCCCTGTTTTCGACACCGTTAAGCAGGCCGTATCTGAAACCGGCGCAACAACCAGTATCGTCTTCGTACCGCCCCCCTTTGCCGCCGATTCCATCATGGAGGCGGCCGACAGCGGGTTGCAGACCTGCGTCGTCATAACCGACGGCATTCCGGCCCAGGACATGATGCGGGTGAAACGTTACCTGCGGCGTTACAAGAAGGAACAGCGCATGCGCCTGATCGGCCCCAACTGCGCCGGCATGATTTCGCCGGGCAAGTCCATGTTGGGCATTATGCCGGGGCACATCTACAAACAAGGTAATGTGGGTATCGTCGGTCGATCCGGTACGTTAGGCTATGAAGCCGCTAGCCAGATGATGGCGCTCGATATCGGCGTCTCGACCAGTGTCGGAATCGGAGGCGACCCCGTCAATGGAAGTTCCTTCAAGGATATCCTCGAGTTGTTTGAAAATGATTCGGAAACGGTCGCCGTGATGATGATCGGCGAAATCGGCGGGCCGCAGGAAGCGGAAGCGGCCGAATACATCCGGGACAACATGTCAAAGCCGGTGGTTGCCTACGTTGCAGGCCTGAGTGCGCCGAAAGGCAAACGCATGGGACACGCCGGCGCCATCATTTCAGCCTTTGGAGAAAGCGCCAGCGAAAAGGTTGAAATCCTGTCCGAAGCCGGCGTCCATGTCGCCCATCGTCCTTCAGACATGGGATCCACTATCCAATCCGTTCTGTAGCCCTTTTTTTGCCAACGTCCTCATGGGTTCAGAACGTCCTAGGCTGATCGTCATTATGGCGGTCAGCCTTTTTTTACGCATATAATACATTTATAATATGTAATATATATTATTTCACATTAATTTATTGACTAATTAATTATTTCACATATATTTTCTCTTCAATGGAAATTCAAACCCAACATTGGGCATGGTTAAGGAAGCAAGGACATGACTCGCCAAATCATCACCGCTAATCGCCTTATTGACGGTGCTGTTGTTTATTTTACGACCGGCAATACATGGTCCGTCCTTATTGCCGAGGCCCATGTTTTTGCGGATGAAAAAGCATCAGATGATGCCCTTGTGTGCGCCAAGGTGTATGTCGAAGAGAATATCGTTCTCGATCCCTATCTGATCGATGTCACGCTTGACGGGACCAGCGTTAGACCGATGCGGTATCGGGAAATCATCCGCGCCAACGGCCCCTCGACTTACCCGGGTACGGTTTCCATGCAACAGGGTAATAACACCGGCGCAGTTGCAGCCTGACGCTGCGCCGCCAGGAATCCCTGAATAAAAATTCTTGATTTTGACTGATGACGGAAGACGTGCGCCATGTACCGTTACGATGAATTCGACCATACTTTTGTCTCTCAGCGTGTCGCGCAGTTCCGTGACCAGGTTGACCGCAGGCTTGACGGTCAACTGAGCGAGGATGAATTCAAACCCCTGCGCCTGATGAACGGCCTTTACCTGCAACTGCATGCCTACATGCTGCGTGTCGCCATTCCCTATGGCGTATTATCCGCCATTCAGATGCGTAAACTCGCCCATATCGCCAGGGTATACGACAAAGGGTACGGGCATTTCACGACGCGCCAGAATATCCAGTTCAACTGGCCCCTGCTTAAGGATGTTCCCGATATTCTGGAAGAACTGGCCGGTGTCGAGATGCACGCCATCCAGACCAGCGGCAATTGCATCCGGAACGTAACGTCGGATCAGTACGCCGGCATTGCGGCTGACGAACTTGACGATCCCAGGGTCTATTGCGAAATCATCCGTCAATGGTCGACCCTGCATCCGGAATTCTCTTTCCTACCCCGTAAATTCAAAATTGCCGTTTCCGGCGGGGAAAGCGACCGTGCGGCGGTAAAATTCCACGACATCGGCATCTACCTGCGAAAAAACAGGAAAGGGCACAGAGGATTTGAGATTCTCGTCGGCGGCGGACAGGGCCGCACGCCCATGATCGCCCAGACGATCCGTGCGTTCCTTCCGGAAAAACACCTACTGTCTTACCTGGAAGCCGTGCTGCGCGTCTACAACCAGATAGGACGGCGCGACAACAAGTACAAAGCCAGGATCAAGATCCTGTTGCAGGCTACCGGCATCGAGGAGTTCCGCCGCATGGTGGAAGAGGAATGGGTGACGATTCGTGATCGCAATTACGACCTTCCTGCGGAAGAATTAGCGCGCATCAGGACCTACTTCGCACCGCCTGAATATGCGGCACTCGACGCCCAGGATCGTTCATTTGAAAAGAGCAAATTCGAGGATCAGGCATTCGCCGTCTGGGTCAAAAACAATGTTGTCGGCCATAAAAAACCCGGATACGCCATCGCTAACATCTCACTCAAGCCGATTGGCGGAATTCCCGGCGATGTGACGGCTGAACAGATGGATGTTGTCGCTGATCTGGCTGAACAGTACAGTTTCGGCGAAATCAGGGTCTCGCATCGCCAGAATCTCGTGCTGCCTCATGTGCGGCTGTCCGACCTCCACGCCGTATTCGCCACTTTGCAAGAACACGGGATGGCCGAAGCGAACATTGGAACGGCAACGGACATCATCGCCTGCCCGGGGCTCGATTACTGTGCCCTTGCCAACGCACGCGCCATCCCGATCGCCCAGCGACTTTCGGAACGTCTTGAAGTTCTACGACAGGATAACGATCTCGGTGATTTGCACCTGAACATTTCCGGCTGCATCAACGCCTGCGGGCATCACCATATCGGCGCTATCGGCATCCTGGGCGTCGACCGCCGAGGGGAAGAATATTACCAGGTCACCTTGGGAGGCTCGGCATTCGAAGACGCCGCCATCGGCGACATCGTCGGCCCGGCCTTTTCAACAGATGATGTCGTTGACGCCGTTCAGACCGTTGTCGAAACCTATCTTGCGTCAAGGCTATCCGATGAACGTTTTCTCGACACTTACCGGCGGATTGGCATCGCGCCGTTCAAGGAGGCTCTCTATGGCGCTGATTAAAGACGGCCAACTGATCAATGACCCCTTCGTTCTAACGGCTGATGTTGACAATAGACTTCCGGATGGCCGTGCAATCCTCGTTTCCCTTGATAAGTGGCAACAAGACCGTGAAAGCCTTATTGCCCACAACGGCCTGGTAGGCGTTAAGCTGACCAGCGAACAATTGGCGGATACGATTGCCGATGACCTGCTGTACATCTCGCTGGTTGTCATTGAATTCCCCGTATTCAGTGACGGCCGTGGATTTTCCACGGCCCGCACATTACGTGAACAATATGGTTATGACGGCGAAATCAGGGCTGTCGGCCATATTATCCGGGATCAGTTCCTCTTCCTACACCGTTGCGGCGTCAACGCGGTCGAGGTTCCAGATGAAAAGGATCTGGATGAATGGAATAAAGCCATGGACGAAATTTCCCTGTTCTATCAAGCCATGCCCGATCACCGCACGCCTGTAATGTCGCTCAGGCGGCGTGGCGGGACGGCAGCGGGATAGCGAAACCTTCCATTCATACCTAAATACTCCCTGTTCTTTTCGATTTGCCCGAGTATTGTAGCGACGGCTAATATAACGCGTCAGGGATTATTTAATGACGAACACCTTAAACCCTGTTTATCTGGTCGGCGCCGGTCCCGGCGATCCGGATCTGTTGACACTCAAGGCGCTCCGCGTCATTGAGCAAGCGGACGTGGTTGTCTACGACAGGCTTGTTTCATCGCCGATCCTTGATTTTATTCCGGCTGGAACAAAGCGGATTTTCGCAGGCAAGGCCGCCAGCAATCATTACATGCCCCAGGGTGAAATCAACGAGCTTCTTGTCTCGCTGGCAAAGGCCGGACACTCGGTCGTTCGCCTTAAAGGCGGCGACCCTTTCGTGTTCGGTCGAGGCGGCGAAGAAGCCGTTCATCTGGCCCAAAACGGTATCCCGTTCGAAGTCGTGCCGGGGATCACGTCCTCTGCCGGTTGTGCTGCTTATGCGGGCATCCCCCTGACCCATCGTGATCATGCCCACAGCGTGCGGTTTGTAACCGGTCACACCCATGAAGGGGACGAGCCGGAACTGAACTGGGCAAGCCTCGCCGATCCGGACACCACGCTGGTCGTCTACATGGGCGTTACAAACGCACGGATTATATCCGATCGATTGATCGAGGCCGGTCTGTCAGCAGAAACGCCGGCCGCCGCCATCAACATGGGCACACGTCCGGAGCAAAAAGTTATCCGCACAGACCTTAAATCACTGCCTGAGGGAATTCATAACGCCGGTCTGAGCGGCGCCACCTTGCTGGTCATCGGTAGCGTGGTTCAGTTGTCCGATATCATTGACTGGTTCTCACCGGATAATTCCGAAACACAACAAGCCCATGGCTAAGCGTGGTGCTTCTTGATGCAGCCCCCCTGCCCCGAACAATTCAAAGATTACCAGGTTTTGCTTCTGGCCCACGGTTCCAAATCCACCCCTGAAGGAGCCGTTTTCGTTCACCGCCAGGCCGAAGCCCTCCGCCAGCGGAACATCTTTGGCGATGTCCAGGCGGCCTTCCTGCAAGACACGCCTCATCCCCGCGATATCCTCGAAACATCAGAATTTCAAGATATCTTCGTCGTTCCCTTCATGATATCGGAAGGACACACCATCGATGTCATTATCCCTGATGCCTTGAGCCTCAACGATACACGAACAACTATTGAAACGGCTCAAGGCGTTAAACATATTGCCCTGTGCCGAGCCATTGGCACACACCGGGACATCCGGCGGCAAAGCTGCCACATCATCGAGGAACTGAAATCGACACACGGGCTGAATACAGGAGAAACCTCCGCACTGGTCCTGTGCCACGGGACCAAGCGACACAAGGGCAGCCGAAAATATGCGGAACAGGTGTTGCGGGATATCCAGAACAGCGGACTCGTTGAGCAATCAGCCATGTTGTTTCTGGAAGAGACGCCTCGCATCGATGAGTGGCGGTCATGCGTTTCCACCCGTTATGTCATTGTCTTACCCTACCTGATGACGGCCGGAAGGCACGGCGCTTTCGACATTCCGGACTATCTGGGAATTGACACCACGTCGCGCGCATTCCACGAGAATGTTTTGAACGGAACCACGGCTGGTCCCTATGACATATCTGGCAGAAAACTCTGGTATACGCCTTTGGTCGGCGCCTTCGACGTCATCCCCGACATTGTTGTCAGCAGGGTGATGGAGAAGCAAAAGGCAACTTAAGCCTCCTTGCCGATCGCCCGGTTCAGCAACATGAACAGCTTGCCCATATCGGAAGACAGCAATGTCGTGTTCATGACGTTTTCCGCATCGCGTTTCTTCGCTTCCTCAACCAGAGCATGGAACTGCTTCAGGTAACGGTTTACGTAATCCCTGAATTCGCCGTCTTCCTGGAAGTGATCGCGTATGACCGCCAGTTTGGCCTTTTCTCGGAAACCAAGAACCTTGCGGACAAAGACACCGCGTTCGCCACGGTTGTAACGGCGCCAGTCTTCTTCAGTGACCTCCGTTTCAAGCAACCGGTTCATATCGACGGCCAATGACTGCAAGCGTTCCATGACGAAAGCCGCATGGCGTAGGAAATCATCCGTAGCCGCCAGTTTCGCCCGTTCACGAAGCTCAGCTAACAGGTGTGATGCCTCATCGTTAACAGCTCTGAGCTCCCTGGTACGGTGCTGCAAGGCCCCCGCGGCCTTTTCGGTCTGATCAAGAACCTCTTTGGACGTGGTTTGCAAACTATCGGCATGTCCCTTGATCGTATCGTCCCATGCTTTAAGCCGCTTGGTTGCATCGGTTGTGACGGAAGCAACATCAACGCGGCGTTTCTGGATCGACTCGCCCAGTTTATCGAGCCCCGTCTGGGCGGTTGTGGCGGCAGAGGAGATTTCCTGCATCTGATGTTGGATCATCTGGTTTGCCGAAGTCATTTTGTTAGCCATCTGTGACGTAATGCTATCCGCCGTATGCGCACTTTCGCTGAGCGACGCTCCTGCCTTGTTCAGCTTATCGGTATTTTCGCTAATCAGCTCATCGGCTTCATTTGCCCGACTGGCCAGCGCCTTTCCGACATCCCCCAGCCGTTCAACCGCATTGACCGCCATAGTGGCCATATCCCTTGTTTTGGATTCCACGATATCCGTAGCATTTTCAATTCCGCTCCGGGTACGCGTCGAGGCGTCGTCGAGATCCTGAATTCGTTGCGCCAGAGCCTGCCCGATTTCACGCAAGCTTTTCGACGTTCTTTGCGCTGTCGAACTCAGTTCTTCCGATTGCCCCCTAAGATCGTCACGCGCTGCGACTAACTGCGAGGCCGCCTGTTCGGAAACAGAACTCAGATCGGAAGACTGTCTGCCCATGGCGGCATTGACACTCGCAAGCAGATTAGTGGCCTTTTCCACGGCCGCGTCCACTTCGTTTCGCTTTTCCTGGAGTGTTTCGGCGACATTGGAAAGCCTGTCCGTCGCCCTTGAAGCAACATCCGACAATCCGCCAGCTTCCTTTTGCAATTGATCACTGAAAGATTGCACATGCTCAGACGCCCGATGATAGGAATCGTCTAGTTGTTTCGTCCGGGATTTCAGCATATCGCCAACGTCATTTAGTTTTGCCTCAGACCGATCGAGGGTGGCGTCCATATCTGCGGAATAACGCAATACGGCATCGGCGATGGCCTCCAGGCGCTTGCCGGCATCATCCGAATGGTCAACGGCTTTGGAGATTTCATCCTTCACGGACTGGCTGACCTTGCCAAGCGAACTGACAGTGATTTCCGACGTGGTTGAAATCATGGAGGCGCCGCTTTGCAAGGCGTCCGTCGCCGCAATAATCCGGTCTGACGCTACCTCACTTGTGTCATTCAGGCTTTCTGACTGCGACTTCAATGCCTCTCCAGCTTCCGAGAGTCGTTGTTCGGCCCCAACAAGCCGCTCTTCAATATTATCCGTTTCATGCTGCAATTCGGATGCAATCCTCGCCACCCGCGTTGAAGCGTCATCCGTTGCCGTATTGAGGCTAGCCGACTGGCGATCAAAGGCATCACTGACCAAAGACAAGAGCCGCGCAGCGCGATCCGTAGACGACGTCAGTTCACGTGTCGAATGACGAAGCGAGTCTTCAACCCGGTTGACGTTCTCCGTTGCGGTTTCCGATGCCCTTGCAACATCTTCAACACGAACGCCGAGAAGATCGGCAACTGAATTGATATTGATCGACGCATCGTTTGAGGCCGACAAAAGTTCCTGCAGGTTGTGCTTTACCGACTCGCTCACAGCACCGAGGTTTTCTTCGACCCTGCCGGACACCGTGTTTAACTGTTCGGCACGGTGGACGATCGCCTCGGCACCTGATTCCGCCGAACGTGTTATCCGGTCCGTAAGATCGGCCAGGCGCCCACCTTCGGCAGACAGTGTTTTGTGCACATCCTCGACAGACTCGATGGTCTCGGACGAGATGTTTTGCAGATTCCTGGCCCCTTCATCCACGTTATGCTCGAGATTTTGCAGACGGTTGGTAACCTGAGCCGCCATTTGCCCCATCTGATCGAGCTGCCCACGGAATACATCCACGGTTTCCTTGGCATGGGCGGATGTTGCGGAAACCGTATCCGCCGTTAACTGCAAGTTATTGGATGCTTTCTGGACCTGACCGACGCTGCTCTCCGTTGCCGTTGCCAGAGTATCCACCTGGCGGCGGAAATCCTCGTTCAGGGACGTCATGCGATGGGCCGCCCGTTCCGTGGCGCTGTCCAGGTCTGCCGAGCGGTCACGCAAGGTGTTACCCACATCCGTCAGTCGTCCCTCGGTCGTATTTGCAATCTGACCGATATCATGCGCCTGTTTCGCCAGGGATTCCGTTGCGCTGCCAACACGCTCTGAAGCTTCCTGGGAAGTTTCATCAAGCTGATCAGAACGCTTTTGCAGTTCCTCGCCGACACGGCCCATTTCACCGATAACCTTGTCACTCACCGTTGAAAGGCTATCTGCGCTGATTTCAAGGGCGGTCGTCACGGAAGAAACGCCAGTTTCCGCATCTTTCGTAATGGTGTTCACTTCATCGATCCGGCGGCGGAACTCATCACCCACTTCGCGCACGCGTTCGCTAGCCCGTTGGGTCGCCCCCTGAAGATCACGGGTTGTGCGCTCCAGATCACCGACCGTTTCACGGACCGACCCTGAAACGATTTCCGAAGTATCCCTCAGCTCCGAGGTCTGGCGGCCCAGGGAATCTTCGATCTCCTCCGCACGCCGCTCGAGGTTTTCAGCGGCATGCGCCAGCAACGACTGCTGCTCGCTCAGCATGTTGCGAAGCGTTTCCGCCTGGACGCTCGCTTTCTCGGAACGCTGCTCCATGAGTTCGGAATGACGATCGAGCTTATCCGTGCTGACCTCGAATTCCTGCGCAGCGGATCTGACAAGCTCTGCAAGGGAACCGGCCCGCTCATCAAGGTTCTCTCCGGCCAAATCCGCCTGGCGGACGGATTCATTGACTACATCTGCGAAACGCTCGCCCCTTTCTTCAAATACCTGCGTTACACGTTCGGTGCTTTCCGTCGCCTCGCGGGCATTTTCGCTCAAATCTCGGCTTCGATCGCGCAAGGCATCGCACAAGTCTTCGGCCCGGGCTGAAGCCCTGTCCGAGGAACTCACCAGTTCCTGAGAACGTTCATAAAGCGTGTCACCCACCTCGCGCGCCCGTTCCACGGCCATGTTCGTGACATCACGCAGGTCTTCGGTTTGGCGTTTGAGGGATTCAGAAATGGCGCGTGCGCGAATGTCCGCATCTTCGGAAACCTGGGACAGTTCGATGGAACGGCGCTTTACTTCGCCCACGACGTTGGCGGCCTGTTGAGCGGCGACATCCGAGGCCCTGGTCAGTTCCTGGGCCTGTCGGCGAAGCGACTGTGTAACATCCTTGAGCCTGAGTTCAGCCCGGTCGGATGGATAGGCAAGCTGGCTTAACTGCCAGCGAAGCGCTTCCGTTTCATGACGCAGGGACCGTCCCCGTTCAAAGAACGCCACGACCATCCAGAGCAGCGCAAGCGGCGTAATGGCGCCGGCCGCCAGCCCCCCCATTTCATGCGGCAGAAGGATGCCGATATTGTTCCAGCCTAGGTGCAATTCGACGACATCGATAACCAGGTACCCCCAAGCAATCGACGCCAAGGCTCCCAAGATGATCGGGATGCGGTATCGAAGATAAAATGGCGGTTTCCACGTTGAAGGCTCCAAGGTTCCCATGACATCCGCAAACGGGGAAGCCTCTGCACTTGCGCCCGTGTGTTCCTCGCCATCAAGGTTCCTGTCAATCAAGGCACCGGAAACGATATCTTCAACACCACCCGATCCCGGTGAGGATGCGTTCTGATCGGAAACATTGTCCGTATGTGTCGGTTTATCCGCCATGGTTGCCCCGTCGAATTTCTAAAAAGCAATGCCTGCATTACAAAACAGACCTGCCTGCCTCTTGGCTATACAGGAAAGAGAATACAGGCTTAAACGCCCACAATTCATATGGTGACATCATACACCCTGTAATCCTTTGGGGGAATAGAATATGCCAGATATAGGGATATTTTTGTGGATAACTACAAGATATAGATAGATCGATTATCCCTGGAATCGATCATGTATCAAGGAAATGACGCAGCGACGAAACGGTGCGTAGCGCGGCGCGTCCGTCAGCATTGCCGCCATAAACCACAGAACGCAGTCGCGCCCGCTGTTCATCCATATCCTTCTTGTGCTCGAAAACTTTCATGATTAGGGAGCAAGGATCTTCATCATTTTCATCGAGACAAGTAGCGGTGCGTTCAAGGATATCGATTTGCTGTTCTCCCAAAGGTGGATACTGAGGCGTACCCGCAGATGGACGGACCAGAACCATGGGAGCATCGAAAGCCAGGAAAGTCAGAGCCATGAGTGAGAAATCGGCAATCAGGAGATCGGTTTCAACCATCAATGACAAAAAATCCGAACCGGCCGTATCATGAACATTCAGGTTCCGGCACGATGAGGACAAATCGGTCCAGTTCTCCACCCATCCTCTCTGATATTCAACTGTCATGGGATGAGGGACGATCGAAACCTCGAACCTGCCTTCCCCTATCTGGCACAGTTTGACCAGTTGATCCTGGATCAGCCTCTCCGCACTTACGTGCCGGCGCCAGTCAGGCATGTACAGAACCTGTTGAAGACCGGATTTCTTCTTGCCTGATGACTGTTGGCGAATTGCACCACTGAATACAGGATCCATGAGCGGCAAGCCGGTGAGCCAGATACGTTCCTGCGACACACCCAGTTCCAGATAAGCCTGTTGCTCTTGCTCCGTGACAACGGCAACGGCGTCAGCCTGCGGTCCAACCTTGATGTTACCTGGACTTCGGAAGGCCTTGTCGGGCACCTGGATAACGGAACTCTCCGCCCAGGCGTCCTGGAGCGCAGAAAGTCTCGAGGATGGCGTCAGGACAGCAGCAGGGTTGAAATCGGCAATCTCCCTGATATCGGCGGAAAACAAGGGCCAGTGATCTGCACAAAGCACATCGAAGATGGGCTTCAGGGCGAAATAGTCGGCCAGATCTGTCATATGGAGGGCGATCTTCCTGCCTTCATAACGTTCGGAAACAGCTCTTCCGTGCTCTTCCGCTTCCATCGTCCGTATGGCGGCATCGGCAAACCGGTAGTTAGGATCCGTGGATAATACCCGCTCAAAAGTGGCTCTTGCCTCATCCGTTCTTTCCATTGAGTTGAAAACCAGACCTAACTGATATCCCGCCTCCACGCGTTCGGGATCGATTTCCAGGGCAATACGAAGGCATTGCAGAGCTTCATTGACGGCGCCGGCGCGGCGAAGTGCGGTGCCGAGTAATAGACGCGCCTCACCGTCTTCAGGGGCCGTCCTCACGGCCCTGCGGAAGCTGTGAATACCCTCAGCCTCGTCACCGCGTAGAAACAGGGCCTTACCTAGATTTGTGTGTGCTTTCAGATAATCTGGCGAGTGATGAATGGCGCGTCTGAAACAAGCGACGGCGGCGTCATAACGCTCATCGGCCGAAAGCAATTCCCCCATCTGAACGTTGATATCGGGATCGTCCGGTTCCAGAGTGGAGGCCCGGTGCAGGCAGGCCGCAGCAAGGGGTATGTCGCCTTGCGAGCGTGCTGTGAGGGATTTTTCGTTCAACTCCGGCACCGACAAGCCTTCCAGTTCTTCGAAAAGGGCGTCATCGAGGGAGATACCCGGCTTTCCATCACCTTGCCGGGCGAGCATATCCAGGGCCCCTGCATCTCCGCTACCGTCCCAGTCCTCTGGCAACATACTGGCGGTGTCTTTCGCTTCGGCACTCTCGGATAAAGGAATTACGCCGCCTGTCAGGCGAATGAGATACATCTTCGCTAACCAACCGACGGACAACACAACCCGTGAACGCAGCGTATCGTCGAATGCATCGATAATGTCACCGACCGTTGCCGACCCGCGCTCGAGAAGGATATTGACGATACGGATCAGGTCGTCACGTCCCAACTGATTTTTCATGGCGAAACTGTTCATGTTCATGGACAAACGCTCATCCAGGACGGTCTCGTTCACGCCGTCGATCAGACGCAACTCCGTTGCTTCGTTTATCAATGATGTGGGGTAGGCGCTGAACATGGTGAATGGATCGCTGCGGAGAGGGACATCAGGGGCCGGATGCATATGCCGCGGCTCTTTCGAAGCACGCAATCGCCGCTGATTCAGTTCTTCCCATAGCTCCTGATAAGCCTTGACGACCACTGACCAATCGAAGGTTTCCCGGGCATGCTGTCGACCGGCTTCTCCCAGGGCGTGACGCTTGTCTGCATCGTTACAAAGGACGCTGAGAACGTCGATGCAAACCCCAGTATCAACAACGGTCGATTGTGAAACGGCGCCGCAATAGCGATCATAAACCATCTCATCGACTGAATCGAAAATGTCCAGTTCGGGCGCAAAGGCGATATCGCCGCCTTCTCCTCCGGGCGGCATCCAGGTCGGAATGGTGAAACCATGAGTACCGTTCTTGACCGTTTCCCGATAACCGTTCCAATCGCTAACGACCACAGGCAGGCCAGCGGCCATGGCTTCGACTGGAGTCAGGCCGAAGGTCTCCTGGATGTTGTCGGAGAGGGAAACGAAGACATCGGCCGCGCGCCATATACGCCTTCGCACATCAGAGTCCCTGCCATCCAGGTAAATTGCATTAACGGACGGACACAGCGAGCGCGCCCCATCCCGGAATTCCTTTTCGATGGCGTCATTGGCGAACCAGCCGGCCTGAATCAGGTGTACACGACGCCCCGTCCTGCGCGCCGCTGTTTCAGCCGCAATGTAAAAGGGTAGTGGATGCGCCTTTGCATGGAAGCTGAGACGACCGACAAACAGCAATACGACATCATCGGCGGTAATGCCTAATCCCTGGCGCAATCGGGCACGGTCCGCGCTGGCCGTTTCATCCTGTGCGAATGCGTCACAATCAACACCTAAGGGAATGACCGGCATCATCAGTTCCAAAGGCGGTCTGGCGCCGATGCGGCCTTCCAGATAGGCGGCATAACCATCCATGACATGGCGCATGGCGGACTTGGACGACTGGGACGTACAGATCAGCGCGTCCCAGGGTTGAATTGGCGCGGTTAAAAGATCGCCGAGGCTGCTCATGACTTTCGCCGAGGCGACGGTGTGATTCAATCCGCACAGGCTGTATGACGCTGTGCCCCGGGTCCGCCGCCGCCAGGCAAACGGTGAAAGATCAGGTCCCGGAAGTTGCAGCAAATCCGGTGCCCCATCCTGCGCGAACATTGTATGATCAACCCGTCGACAGGGACGCGAACCGCCGGCTATCTGGCGGATACGCCTGGTGAAGTCGGCAAAATGGTCCGCATTGAGGGTGTGGGCATAAAACTCATCGATATCCCCATGCGTGACAAACCCACGCAGAAAACCTTCCCCTGCGGCATGACGCCCCATGAGATTCTTGCGATTTGTTTCCACACCATCGGGATGATGAAAGATGACTGCGTTTTGCGCCATAATCCCCAATATTACCGGTTTTCCACTAGTAGATCAAAACCTGTTCAAAACAGGTGCTGTCCACCCGTTACCCAAATTTCTGTACCGGTAACATAGCGCGCATCGTCCGAACAAAGATAGTAGATAGTTCCCGCAACGTCAGCGGGAGACCCCATCCGATCAAGCGGAATGCGGGGAATAAGCACTTCATATTCGGGCCCCACCATATCGGTTTCGATCTCGCCGGGGGCAATGGCGTTCACCCTGACATCTAGCGCGGCGAATTCATTGGCCAGTTCCCGTGTAAGCGCGGAGAGCGCCGCCTTGGAAATCGAATAAGCCGATCCGGCAAAGGGATGGATACGATGGCCGGCGATGGAGGTGATATTGACAACGGATCCCTGCCCGCGGTGAAGTGCTGCGGCAAAGCCGCGCGATAGCCGCAGGGCGGCATAGAAATTGATCTCGAAGACTTCCTTCCAGGCATCGAGATCGCCATTCAGGCAACCAAGACGCTCCTTGTAAGGGGTTTTCGGCGACAACCCGGCGTTGTTGACCAGAGCATGCAAAGGTCCATCGCCCAGTATGTCTTTTACTTCATCGATAAATGCGCCGACGCTGTCGGAATCAGACAGGTCGGTCGGAACATGCGTGGTCCAGTTCGGATCACGCAGGCAGTCAGCCGGTACGTTTTCGCGCGAACAGGTAATGATCTGCCAGCCGCGCTCCAGGAAACACTTGGCCGTATAATGCCCTATGCCCCTGCTGGCGCCCGTGATGACAATGGTTTTTCTTTCCTCGTTCATGTCGTCAGATTACGTCATTCGTTACGGCCTTGCCAGCAGACAGATATCGACATCAGGCGCAGACCCTCGCTTTCCACCAATCCTGTTCACATACAAGCCCCAGGCACTCAATGACCAGATGGGCGCCCAGATACGAGGTCGCGCCGCCCCCGACATCGACCATGGGATTCACTTCTACAAAATCGAAACCGACTATCTCATTCTTGGCGGCTATGGCTCCAAAGCAATCACGCAATTCCGCATAGGTCATGCCATTGGGCTCTGCCGATATGCATCCGGGAATCAGGGGCGCATCGAGGGCGTCCACGTCCATACTAATGTAACATTTTGCCCCGTCGGGGCCCAAACCGGCAACGCCGTCCGGTCCCAATGAACGCAGTTCGCTCATGGGCACGATCCGGCTGCCGGCAGCAATTGCCTCCTCGTATTCCGTACGCCCATTCCTGAGACTGCGGATACCAACCTGTGTCAGACCGGTAACCTGTGAAAGTTCATGAATCTGGCGAAACGGCTGGCCGTTCGTGTGGTTCATGCCCAGGTGTTCGGCGCAGTAATCGAGGTGGGCGTCAAAATGGACGACATGGATGGGTCCTTCAAAGGCCCTGACCACGGGGAAACTGATCCCATGATCGCCACCGAGAGCCACCGGAAACACACCTTGCGCCAGAACCCGGCGAACCATATTGGTCGCGTTGTCGTAACTTCCCGCTGGATTGGTCGGCAGGATATCGACGTCGCCGATATCAACGATACGGTTTTGCGACATTTCCCGGGCCAGGTAGCTACGGCCTGATTCAATGTCAAAAAATCCGTTCGGATCGTCAAAGCGCAACGAATGCTCCCTGATCGTCCTCGGCGCCAGTCTTGAGCCACCCACATAGGGTGAACCCTCATCGAAAGGAACCCCGAGAACAGCGATATCGGCGTCCAGGTCATCAAGATCAGGTGCGTAAGGGCTGCGCAAAAAAGTCGGTATGCCGGTCCAGCCCCGATTGGCCCTCTCCCCCTCTCCCCGCATGCTTGTCTTCATATCAACCTCCCCGGTTTTATCCCGGACTGGACCGGGACATTTCATGCTCTTAATCTGTATCCATGTGCGGACGATTTGAACTGGATGCTAGCCCTCGTCAGGTAAGACGTCAATTTGACCTGACGGAAGACCCTGCGCTGCCCAATCTGGAAGAAACCCGACCTACGGACATGGCGCTGATTATTCTATCTGACAAGAAAACTGTGCTTCGTTCATGGGGCTTCCCGGCTCCCTGGGAAGGTAAGGGCTCCGGCAAGCCGATTTTCAATGCACGGTCGGAAACCTTGCAGGAAAAAGCCGTTTTCGCCCCTTATCTTGCCAATCGGTGTATCGTTCCGGCCACATCCTTTCCTGAATGGCGCAAGGATGGCAAGCAACGATTCCGTTACCGCATCTCTCTTAATTCAAGGGCCGAAGAGGAAAAGCCGATCATGGCTTTTGCCGGTCTCCATGACGAAAACTATTTCACCATCCTCACCTGCCCGGCCTGTGAAAAAATGGCAACGGTTCACAACCGGATGCCGGTGATTCTGACAAATGAGGTTGTTTCCGAATGGCTAAACCCTGACAGGGATCTGCCATCGCTAGAAAACCACCTGCACCCCTATCAAGGTGATGATCTCATGGTCGAGGAGGACTTCACGCCACAGCAGAAATCGGATCTACGTCAGGCTGACCTTTTTTCCTGATTATCCATGCCTAAAACAGCCGCACCCGATAAACGGTTATAACTGTGTTAATGCACCATCACGACCGGCAGCTTGGCCTCTGACAGCACGTGCCGGGTGACGCCACCCATAATCAGCTGGCGAAGGCGGCTGTGGGTATACGCTCCCATGACCAGCAAGTCCGCATTCCATTCATCGCACTTGCGCAACACGGTCGGGCCGACCTGGGAATCATCGACAGGCGAGGTTTCGACCTCTGCGTTGACGCCATGCCAGGCAAGATAGTTGCTGAGTTCCGTCGCGACATTCGGCGAAGCATTTTCACCATCGATGGTGAGAATTAGAACCTTTTCGGCATCTTCGATGATCGACATTGACGCGGCGACGGCACGGGCGGCTTCGGCGCTGCCGTTCCAGGAAATGGCGACGCGCTTACCGAAACCATCCACCCCACTCGGCGGCACGATAAGGACACCGCGGCCGGTTTCAACCAGCGAGGCATTAAGGGTCATGGTCGCAGCCACCGCCGCATCATCTGTCGGGCGGCTGAGTACGATCATGTCCGACAGCCGGCCGCGCAGGGCGATGATCTCGTCCTCGCGTCCCGTTTCCTCAATCCAGGTAGCGGAAGCCCCTCCTGTGGCAGGCGGCCCGTCAACCCAGGCAATGCCCTCGGAAGAACACACATCGTCAAATATCTGGCGCGCTTTCCGGGCGCGCTCTACGGCCTCTTTTTCAGCGGCAGCGATGATATCCTCAATCACAGCGCCCGACATACCTTCACCCAGTAATGGAACAGCGTCCTTCGGATTGGCGCGAACATGGACGACGTTCAAATGGGCTTCGCAGTCCCGCGCCATCACGATTGCCGTTTTCAAGGCGTCACGTGACTGATCGGAACCATCAAGCGGAACAAGTATTGTTTTTATCGTCATGATGTTCTCCTTGTGCAGGGCGTATAGCATTAAGCCCGCAAGCACTCCCTTGTTTGATAAAGTACCCTATAGTACGTCACGCTCAAGTCCAAGTATTTGAAATGCATCAATTTCAGTGTTTTCTTTTTCGCCGGAACTATCGATACGCGACCAGGCGATTTCCCCTAAATCGTAGGAAACCTGCTTTTCGACGACCACGGCGTTGGCGTCGGAGGCATTATGCCTGCGGCTTTCAACGCGTTCCTGCATGACGGAAACGGGCGCTTCCAGCCATAACCCGTCAAATGGCACGCCCGCTTCAGACGCCAGAGATTGTGCTGTATCGCGTTCTTCCGGTTTCGAGAACACCGCATCCAGGACCACGGGATACCCTGCTTTCAAGATAATCAGCGCTTCTTTTATGCAGGCTGCATAAGTCTTCAGGGATGCTTCGGGCGTATAGGAATCAGGCGGCAGGTGTTCTTCAAAGCCGACTCCGGCAAGGCGTTTTCTAACCGTATCGCTGCGAACGACCCTGGCACCCGGCGCTGTTTCGAGCACTCCTGCGATAACCCGGGCCATGCGCGACTTACCGCTACCGGACAAACCACCGACAGCGATCACCCTTGGCTTCACTGGCATCAGGCATTGTGAAGCCAGATCGAAATAACGGATCGCATGTTCCTTCAATTCAGCCTGTTTACCGGGGTCGGCGTGCTGGCGTGCGGCAGAGGCACTGACATGGGCGCGAATAGCAGCACGAAGAGACATCAACAAAGGAATGAGGGAGACTGAAACGCCGTCGCCTGTATGGTCCAGGTATCTGTTCATCAAAACCGTCGAGCGACGTTTGCCGACCCGGTACATTACATCCATCAATAAAAACGCCAAGTCGTACAAAACATCGATATGCGAGAAATCTTCGTTGAACTCAATCGCGTCGAACAGGACGGGGCGGTTTTCATCCGTAAAAATGTTACCGAGATGAAGATCGCCGTGACAGATCCGAATACAGCCGCTAGCAGCGCGTGATTCCAGAACCGGCGTCAGGATGGCATAAGCCTCACGCGTTCGCCGGTAGAGATCATGAACCTTTTCTTCATCGAACAGGTCGCCGATGTGCACAGCCATACTTTGCTCGTTGGCGTCAATACTTTGACCCAAGGCCGAAACCGCATGCGAACCGTCACAGGATTCCGCAGCCGCATGAAACGCCGCAACCTGATCGGCCAGAACTTCAAAATCCCGCCTTTCGAGCGAGCCGGTAAGGGCCCGCTGATCCCAGAGCGAAGAATCGGCGAACCTGTTCATGGAGACAAGCCATTCAACCGCTTCGCCCTCTCCGCCCAACGCCAGGTTGCCGTCTTTGTCCCTGGTGACGGGAACGACACCGCGGTAGATGTCAGGCGCCGTGCGCGAATTGATTTTCACCTCTTGCTCACACAGGTATTTGCGGCGTTCCAGCGTCGAAAAATCGAGATAGGGATAGGAAATACAGCGCTTCATCTTGAAAGCGGACTGGCCGATCAGAAACACGATGGAGATATGGGTTTCACGACGTTGAATCTGGAGATCGCTTCCCTTCTCGAAGCTGCTGTAGGCCCCGACGGAAGACAAAAACTCAATAACTTGTTCCTGGTTAGTCATGATGTTTCGTCATGTCGGCTCGCCGGAACTCCTGCATCATGCTCAGCGAAACACAGGAATGTCTTCTTCGATTCCTTCCGGATCCTGGTGAATGATCACTTCAGCATTCGGAAAGGCAGTCATGATATCGGCCTCGACCGCATCGGCGATTTCGTGAGCCCGTAACAGCGGTAAATCGCCATCGAGCTCCAGATGTAACTGGATGAATATCTGCTGCCCGGAAGACCGGGTTCGCATGTCGTGAACCCCATGAACATCCTCATGTTTTAGTGCAAGCTCTCGGATCGCCCTCCGGTCATCGTCGTTCAGTTCCCTGTCCATCAGCACATCGAGGGAATCGTTGGCGATTTCCCAGGCGCCGTGAACGATGTAAAGGGCAATCAGCACGGCGATGGCAGGATCGGCCCATTGCCATCCCATGCGCGAGACAAGAAAAAGCGAAATAATCACCCCGATATTGACCAGGATATCCATTTTGTAATGAAGAGAATCAGCGCTGATGGCCGTAGATTGGGTTTTGCTGACAACGTATCGCTGAAACCCGACGAGAAGCAGTGTCAAAATGATCGACAGGCCCATCACCCAGTAACCGAGGTCTGTATGTTGAATACCTTTTGGTTTGAACAAGCGCTCTCCGGCCTCGATAAACAGGAACAGCGCTGACCCCGTGATAAAAGCGGATTGCGCCAGACCGGCCAGCGATTCGGCCTTGCCATGGCCGAACCGGTGTTCCTTATCCGCCGGCTCCAGGGCATGGCGCACCGCCAGCAGGTTGATGGCGGATGCCGCAACATCGAGAAGGGAGTCGATCAATGTGGACAACAGGCTGACCGATTCAGTAACCATCCAGGCGTAAAATTTCGCCGCAACGAGAACACTCGCCACGCTGACAGCCGCATAGGTGGCCAGCCGCATCAGGCGGGCTGAATGTTGGGATGGCGCCTCGGTAATGGTGTTGCTAGTCGGCTGACTGTCTGTCGTCTGGGTCACGGGTAAAGCCGTTGGGTTTTCCAGTTATCATTGTCGCGATGATACACCAATCGATCATGCAAACGGAACCTTTGATCCTGCCAGAATTCGATCAAATCAGGGACAAGACGGAAGCCTGACCAGAATTCCGGCCTCGGGACGGTGCCGATATTGAATTTGGCCGTGAATTCCGCGATGCGGGATTCCAACTCGAACCGGCCTTCCAAGGGTTGCGACTGTTTAGACGCCCATGCGCCGATCTGGCTCAGGCGTGGGCGGCTGGCATAGTATTCATCCGCTTCGGCATCACTGACGGATTCAATCGCCCCCTCTATGCGAACCTGACGTGTCAGGGATTTCCAGTGAAAACACATGGCGGCTTGTGCGTTTTCCTGCAATTGTTGCGCCTTGCGGCTGCCAAGGTTTGTGTAGAAAACGAACCCCTTGTCATCAAACCCCTTCATCAGGACCATCCGGACGGAAGGCTTGCCTTCCTTGGTGGTGGTCGCCACGGCGACGGCGTTCGGATCGCTGGGTTCCGACTTCGAGGCTTCCCTGAACCACTCGTCAAACAAATCGATAGGGTTTTCTGCATCGCGAATCATGTTTTGATGGCCTTGCGAATAATGAGAGACCGGACTACGTCTGTAAAAGGTATTAAAAACCTGACAGCCGATCAGGCGCGCCCACATTGGGGGGTGAACGGATGTGCTGTCAAGGTATCTACATAAGGATTTCCAACATGAAAAAACAGGTAATCGCCCTATCCCTTACGTCGGTGATATTGCTTGGCGCCTGTGAAAACATGGATGAACGCCAGGGCGAGACTATTGGTACGCTTATCGGGGCTGGTGTAGGCGCAGTCCTCGGTTCCAAAGTCGGCGACGGATCCGGACAAACTGTCGCCACGGCAGTCGGCGCTGTTGCAGGTGCGTGGATCGGCAACCAGTTAGGCAAGGCCCTCGACGAACGTGACAAGCAACTGGCCGAGGCCACATCGCAGGATTCGCTGGAAAACAGTCCATCCGGAACCACGTCCACCTGGAGCAACCCCGATTCGGGGAATTCTGGGTCCATCACGCCGCAAAACGCCTACATTTCGCCAGAGGGCGAAGATTGCCGTGATTTTGAATCCACCATTCAGGTTGACGGCAAGACCGAGGTAACGCAAGGGCGCGCATGCAGGCAGGCCGACGGATCGTGGCTGATCGTGGAATAATTTAGTCCCTTTTTCCACCACGGACAGTTGCACGTACCCCAGGTTACGGGCAATCTTCGCGCCATGCGTAATTTGTACGATATCCTCGGCGTATCGAAAAAGGCATCGGCAAGCGATATCAAGGCTGCCTTCAGGAAACAGGCGCGTGACAAGCACCCTGACGCCAACAACGGTACCCGGATGGCCGAAGACGCATTCAAGGAGCTGAACCAGGCTTACGCCATCCTTTCCGATCCCCAACAACGCGCCCGTTATGATAAGGGTGAGATCGACGAAGCCGGCGCCGCCAGGAAGCCTGGCGGCCGCAAACGAAACAATCCCTTTGATGAATTCATCAAACGCCGCAAAAGCCAGAAAAAAAACAATGGCCCCACCATCAAGATACACGGTGCGGATGTCAGTTATTCCCTGAAGATCGGCTTTATGGACGCCATCCATGGAACGACAAAACATGTCAGTATGACCAACGGGAAACGACTGAAGGTCAATATTCCGCCCGGCACGCGCCATGAGCAGACTTTGCGATTGAAAGGCCAGGGCATGGAGGGCGTCGGCGGCGGCAAGGACGGCGATGCCCTGGTGGAAATCATCGTGGAAGGCCACGACACCTTTTCCATCGAAGGCGATAATGTCCTGGTTGACCTGCCTGTCAGTCTGCCTGAGGCCGTACTGGGCGCCCAGATTGAAGCCCCGACCGTTGACGGCATGGTAAAAGTGACCGTCCCGGCCAACGCCAATACGGGAACCCAACTCAGGCTTCGCGGCAAAGGGATCACCAAAACCAACGGTCAACGCGGCGACCAACTGATCCGCTTGCAGGTCATGCTGCCGGATAAAGGGGACCCTGAACTAACAAAGTTCGTCAAATCCTGGAAATTCGGTGCGTCACACAGGGTGCGAAAATCCCCAACTACGAAAAAATAAGCTCACGCCTGATCAAAAGCATTCATCTGAAAACCCGGTAATCTATCTGGGAGTTGTCTCGACGGATAATATGGTCAAAATAGAACTGTTCGGATTCGTCAGATGCCTTACGGCGCATCGACAATACAGGTCACAAACAAAAGGAAACATTTGAGATGACAACTTCTGGGCCTTTGATGGGTGGGAAAAAAGGACTGATCATGGGCGTTGCCAATGATCGATCCATCGCCTGGGGCATTGCCAAGGCCGTCAGCGACCAGGGCGCGGAACTTGCCTTCACCTATCAGGGTGACGCCCTGTTGAAACGTGTGACGCCACTGGCTAAATCCATTGGATCATCTCTCGTCCTGCCCTGTGACGTTACCGATATGTCCAGTGTGGACGCCACGTTTGCCGCCATCAAGGATGCCTGGGGCGAGTTGGATTTTGTCGTGCATGCCATCGCCTTTTCCGACAAGGAGGAACTGAAGGGCCGTTATCTGGACACCACGGCTGACAATTTTCAGGCGACGATGAACATCTCCTGCTATTCCTTCACCGCTGTCTGCCAACGCGCAGCCCCTTTGATGAACAACGGCGGCAGTCTCCTTACCCTGACCTATTACGGAGCCGAGCGGGTCATGCCCCATTACAACGTTATGGGCGTCGCCAAGGCGGCCCTTGAAGCCAGTGTACGCTATCTGGCCGAAGACCTCGGCAAGGAAGGCATCCGGGTCAACAGCCTGTCCGCCGGACCGATGAAGACCCTGGCAGCCTCCGGAATCGGCGATTTCCGCTATATCCTTAAATGGAATGAATACAATTCACCCATGCGACGGAACGTCAACATGGACGATATCGGCGGTGCGGGCGTTTATTTGCTCTCCGATTTGTCCAGCGGCGTTACCGGAGAAACCCATCATGTGGACTGCGGCTATAATGTCGTCGGCATGAAAGCCGTTGATGCGCCCGACATTTCCGTTGTTTGAACCTCTGGTAGTGGATCACCATGACAGATAATTCCTTCGGGCACCTGTTCCGCGTTACCACATTCGGGGAAAGCCATGGTCCCGCCAT
>CAYFMQ010000020.1:16916-22757 GCA_964344255.1 uncultured Thalassospiraceae bacterium | reverse complement strand
GGCTGTGTGGTTGACGGCGCGCCGCCGATGATCCCGTTAAGCGCCGATGATATCCAGAAATACCTGAACCAGAGGAAACCGGGTCAATCACGCTTCACCACGCAACGCCAGGAAAGCGATACGGTTGAGATCCTCTCAGGCACCATGGACGGCAAGACGACCGGCACGCCCATCGGTCTGTTGATCAGGAACGAGGACCAGCGCTCCAAAGACTATGACGACATAAAGGACAGCTTCCGGCCCGGCCATGCCGATTACACCTACATGGCGAAGTACGGCATACGCGATTATCGTGGCGGTGGACGGTCGTCTGCCCGTGAAACGGCCATGCGGGTTGCAGCGGGCGCTGTCGCCCGGAAGGTTCTGGATAATGTCCTTGGCGAGCCGGTGACCATCCGCGGCGCCCTTGTCTAGGTCGGCCGCCATGCTGTTGACCGGGAAGCCTGGGAGTGGAGCGCCGTCGGGAACAATCCGTTCTGGTGCCCTGACGCCCGCATGGCGGCGACCTGGGAAAGTTACCTGGATGAGATACGCAAGGAAGGCTCGTCCGTCGGCGCCATTGTCGAAGTACAGGCCTCCGGCGTACCAGCTGGCTTAGGCTCGCCCATTTACGGCAAGCTGGATGCCGATCTGGCGGCCGCCATGATGAGCATCAACGCCGTCAAGGGCGTGGAAATCGGCGCCGGCATGGCTGCTGCTTCCTTGCGAGGCGAGGAAAACGCCGATCAAATGCGCATGCAGGGCGACAGCGTCGGCTTCCTGTCGAACAATGCCGGCGGTATCCTCGGCGGCATTTCTTCCGGACAGGATATCGTCGTCCGTTTCGCCGTCAAGCCGACCAGCTCGATCCTGACGCCGACGAAAAGCGTCGACGCAAAGGGCAATGACGTCGAAGTGTCCACCAAGGGACGCCACGACCCTTGTGTCGGCATCCGCGCCGTTCCCGTTGGAGAGGCCATGATGGCTTGCGTTCTCGCCGACCAGGCCTTACGGCACCGCGCCCAATGCGGTTCGTAAGACGCTTCTTTTAAAGAAGGTTGGCATTTCTCTTTTCACCCACCATATGCATGACAGGACGTCTATGGAGCCTTGATGATGACAGTTGAACAGGCAGATGTTGATACGATACATACCTGGGTATCAGGCGGTGAGGCCGTGCTGATCGATGTGCGCGAACATCATGAGTACGCAGCAGGTCATATCGCCGATTCCCTTCACATTCCACTTTCCAATTTCGACATCAACGCCCTGCCCTCATCCGATGGCAAACATATGGTGTTTTGCTGCGCCGTGGGCATGCGCTCACAAGCCGTTGCCGACCAGTTGATGGCGAACGGCATCGTCGATAACGCCATCAACATGGCAGGCGGTATCCAGGCCTGGTCCATGGCTGGTTATCCGCTGGAAACCTGACGTCAGGATTTAACCGCGGCAATCAGGAATTCGATGTTGCCTTCCGGTCCCTTGATGGGGCTCTGCTCGACCCCCAGGACGCGCCAGTCCGGCAGGCTTTCCAGCCAGTCCCGGATTTCATCACAGACAGCTTGATGAAGGTCCGGGTCACGCACCACGCCTCCCTTTCCCACTTGATCCTTTCCGACCTCGAATTGGGGCTTGATCAGGGCAATCAGGAAAGCGCCGGATTTGGCCAGCGCCATGGCGGCGGGCAGCACCGTGCGAAGCCCGATGAAGCTTGCATCGCAGACAACAGCATCCACACTGTCCGGTACCATCTCCTTATCAATATTACGGGCGTTGGTCCGTTCAAGCACGACCACGCGTTCATCATTTCGAAGCTTCCAGTCCAGTTGCCCATGCCCCACATCGACCGCATAGACTTTCGCCGCCCCCTTTGACAGCAGGACATCCGTAAATCCCCCTGTGGAAGCGCCCACGTCGACACAGGTCATACCCTCCGGGTTCAGATTAAAGTACTCCAGGCCATGCGCCAGCTTAACGCCGCCACGTGATACCCAGGGATGGTCCTTGCCCTTCAAGACCAACTCGTCCTCCGGCGCAACCATAATGCTCGCCTTGTCCAGGCGCTGGGTACCCCGGTAAACAAGCCCGGCCATTATAACGGCCTGGGCACGGGTGCGGCTTTCGACCAGGTCCCGCTCTACCAGCGCAACATCAAGACGTACTTTTTTCGGATTCTTGTTCATGCCCTATTCAGGCAAGAATGGGGGTGGACGCCGGAATTTCGTCACCGCGGCCAAGGGCTTTCAGGACGGTTGCGACAATGCCTGAAGAATCAAGCCCGGCATCGGCGATTTGGACATCAGGCTTGTTATGCTCGATAAACCTATCCGGCATGGTAAGCGTCCGCACCTTGGCATTGCCGTCCAGTTGACCGGCGTTGCTGAGATAAGCCAGTACATGGCTGCCGAAACCGCCGCTGGAACCTTCCTCGACAATGACCAGGACTTCATGGTTTTCAATCAGGTCATCCACCATATCTTCATCAAACGGCTTAGCGAACCGGGCGTCGGCAACCGTGCAGGAAAGTCCCATGGCGGCGAGCTCTTCTGACGCCTTGATGGAATCCTGCAACCGGCTTCCCAAAGACAGGATGGCGACGGCGTTCCCTTCGGAAATGATCCGTCCCTTGCCGATTTCCAGCGGCTGGCCCCTGGGCGGCAGTTCGACGCCAACACCCTCGCCTCTCGGGTAACGGACGGCGCTGGGTCCGTTGTCATAGGCGGCCGCAGTCGCCACCATGTGCATCAGCTCCGCCTCGTCCGAGGGTGCCATGACTACAAAGCCAGGAAGCGTCATCAGGTAAGTCAGATCGAACGCGCCGCAATGGGTCGCGCCATCCGCCCCGACATAACCGGCGCGATCAAGTGCAAAGCGCACGGGCAAACCCTGGATGGCGACATCGTGTACGACCTGATCATAGGCGCGTTGCAGGAATGTGGAATAGATCGCGGCAAAAGGGATAAAGCCTTCGCAGGCCATGCCGGCGGCGAAGGTCACGGCATGCTGTTCGGCGATGCCGACATCAAAGGAGCGATCCGGAAATTCTTCGGAAAACTTGTCCAGGCCCGTGCCGCTCGGCATCGCTGCTGTAATCGCGACGATCTTTTCATCGTCCCTTGCCTCGTCCATCAGGGCCCTTGCGAAGATGGAGGTGTAGGACGGCGCGTTCGGTGTCGGCTTGAATTGCTCGCCGGTAACCACATCGAACTTGCTGACGCCATGATACTTATCGGCGGATTCCTCAGCCGGGCCGTAACCATGGCCCTTCTGCGTAACGACATGCAAGAGAACCGGACCCGGTTCCTTGTCATCGCGCAGGTTTTTCAACACCGGAAGCAGGTGATCCAGATTGTGGCCGTCAATGGGTCCGACATAGAAGAATCCAAGTTCCTCGAACATGGTGCCGCCGGTGACGATGCCACGTGCGTATTCCTCGGCCTTGCGGGCCGTTTCCTCGATCGTGCGTGGAAACTTCTTGGCAATTTCCGCCGCAAAGTGACGGACCGAGCGGTAGGATTTGGACGATATCAACTTGGACAAATAGGCACTCAATGCACCGACCGGCGGCGCTATGGACATATCGTTGTCGTTCAGGATGACAATCAGACGCGCGTCCATGGCGCCAGCATTGTTCATGGCTTCATAAGCCATGCCCGCCGTCATGGCGCCGTCGCCGATCACGGAAATAACGTTACGTTTCTCGCCACCGAGCTCACTGGCGACCGCCATGCCCAGACCGGCGGATATAGATGTGGAGCTGTGCCCGGCGCCGAACGGATCGTATTCGCTTTCGCTCCGCATGGTAAATCCTGACAGGCCATCACCCTGACGCAGGGTGTGCATGCGGTTGCGGCGGCCGGTCAGTATCTTGTGGGGGTAGCACTGGTGGCCGACATCCCAGATCAACCGGTCATGCGGGGTATCAAAAATATGATGAATGGCGACAGCCAGTTCCACGACGCCGAGGCTGGCACCCAAATGGCCGCCCGTGATGCTGACGGTACGGACTGTATCTTCGCGCAATTCATTGGCCAGCTGCTTTAACTGGTCAGGCGAGAAGTCCCGTATATCGGACGGGTGATCCACCGTATCGAGCAAGGGCGTTGTGCTGTCGTTGACTTTGTCTTCACTCATCTTGGTACCAAGGTTAGCCTATCAGGCGTTCCGTTCCACCACGAAACGCGCCAATCGTTTAAGAAGGTCGCTCTTTTCCCCGAAGATTTCAAGGTGTTGGGCAGCCTGATCGCTCAACATGACGGCTTGTTCCCTTGCCCGTTCTACTCCAAGCAGGGAAACAAAAGTGGTTTTTCCGGCGGCTTCATCCTTGCCGGTCATCTTGCCGACCTGTTCTACGCTACCCTCAACATCCAGCAGATCATCGGCAATCTGAAATGCCAGACCCAGATCATGGGCGTAGGCGTGAAGCGCATGTCTGGCATTATCGCTGGCATGGCCAAGGATAGCCCCCATCTCGCAAGCGACGCTAATCAGCATGCCTGTCTTCATGCGCTGCATGCGAGTGATTTCCGGCATATTGAAATCCGTCGTTTCCGCCAGCAAGTCCAGCATCTGCCCGCCGACCATACCCCGTTCGCCGGCTGCTTCAGCCAGCGCCAGAACGAGATCGGCGCGAACCTTGGCGTCCTGATGGGTTTCGTCTTCGGAAAGCACCTCGAAAGCGAGGGTCAGCAGTGCATCGCCGGCAAGGATAGCCGTCGCCTCATCGAATTTTTTATGGCAGGTCGGCTTGCCCCTCCGCAAATCATCGTTATCCATGGCCGGCAGGTCATCGTGAACCAATGAATAGCAATGCACCATTTCAACGGCCGCTGCAGCACGCAAGGCCGAAGACCGGTCGACACCGAAAATCTCGGCGCTGCTCAACACCATGAAGGGGCGAATACGCTTACCGCCGTTGAGAACGGCATAGCGCATGGCTTCGATGACCCGGTCCTCCGGATCGCCGCCAAGCGCCAACAGTTTGTCCAGTGTTTTCTCGACGTCGGACGCAGCTTCCGCCATACAGGATTTCAAATCGTTCACAAACAGGCTTCCCGATTAGTTTCGTCACTGTCATGCATGACCCCGGTCCGGGCAGACAGGAACATGGTATTCTGAAAGGGTAAAGGTTTCAGGCTTTAAATATCTTGATTTCAGTCAATATCAACATCTTCACCGGACACGTCCCCATCGGAGCCGATTACGATTTTCTCGACACGGGTGCGGGCTTCCTGGAGCTTCTGTTCGCAATGCTTCTTCAGCCATGCACCGCGCTCATAGGCCTTGATGGCGTCATCAAGGGCGCCGGAGCCTTCTTCGAGAGTGCGGACAATATCTTCAAGCTCCTCCAGGGCGTCTTCGAAACTGAGCTTCTTAATGTCCGACGGGATCTTATCCTGTGATTTTTCCGTCACGTCACGTCACCAAAATTGAATAAAATCAAACACATAAACATGAAACAGTGGCTGGCATTCTAGGACGACGCCCCCATTATCGGCAAGCAGCTTCTGAGGGTTTGCGCCTCAGTGCTTATTCATCAAGGTTTCCACATGAATGGCGCAACTTTCGGCAAGCGCCCGAAGGTCGTACCCGCCTTCCAGCGAGGAAACCACCTTCCCGCCACAGCAGGTATCCGCCGCTTCCATGATGCGCTCCGTCACCCAACCGTAGTCTTCGGTTTTTACGTTAAGATTAGCCAGCGGGTCACGTTCATGGGCATCGAAGCCTGCGGAAACGATCACCAGTTCAGGGCCAAAATCGACCATCGCCGGCAGGATAACGTCTTCCCAGGCGCGGCGGAACTCAGCAGAACCTGAGCCGGCTTCCAACGGGACATTGACGTTGCTGTTGTCTGCGCCT
>CAYFMQ010000020.1:0-16906 GCA_964344255.1 uncultured Thalassospiraceae bacterium | reverse complement strand
CGACGCTGCCCGTCCCAGGGTAATAGGGCCATTGGTGGCTGGAAGCGAAAAACATCGCCGGATCATTATACAGCGTATGCTGAGTGCCATTGCCGTGATGTACATCGAAATCGACGACGGCCACCTTGCCGAGACCGTGCGCCGCCCGGGCATGCTCGGCCGCGATTGCGACGTTGTTGAACAGGCAAAACCCCATGGCGCGGTCCCGTTCGGCATGATGCCCCGGCGGACGAACGGCGCAGAAAGCGTTATGCGCTTCACCACCTAAAACAGCATCGACGGCAGCACAGATACCCCCAACCGCACGCAAGGCGGCCTCGCCGGAGGCCGGGCACATGGACGTGTCGGGATCAAGCACAACCCTACCCTCATCCGGGACATTGTCGAGTATGAGCGTCACGTATTCTTCGTCATGGGCCCGGTCAATCAGGGAACGGTCCGCTATGGGGGCTTCATGACGATCCAGGTCATCAAACGCCTCGTCTTCGAGAACGGCCATGACGGCGCGCAAGCGGTCCGGGCATTCGGGATGCATGGGACCCATATCGTGTTCGATGCAGATCGGGTGGGTATAAAGGTGTGTTGTCATGGTCAAAGCTTTAATGAATCAGTTCCGGGCACCGGTAATAATCTGTAGGTAGTCTATCAGATGTTGCAGGTCCTCTGCACGGGTTACCCGCTGGACCGGCATTTTTGTTCCCGGCAGGAAGACGTCGGGCCCCTTGTCGAACAAGGCCGTCAGGGTTTCCGCGTTCCAGCGGAAATTCGCTTCCCGCAGGGCGCTTGAATAGTTATAGCCATTAACCTGGCCGACTACCCTGCCGAACAGTTTCTCGAAATGAGGGCCGGAACGCCGGGTTCCATCCGCCGTCAGGCTATGACAGCGGGCGCATTTGGTGAACAGTTTGGCCCCCGGATGATCGCTCTCAAGCCAGGGCTGTGGCTCATCCGTCTCCACCGCAACCGGGCCGATACGATCACCCGTTTCAAGGTGCCAAACACCGATTGTCTCATCGGAACTTGCGGTCAACGTAAAACGCCCGTCGGGCGTAACGGCCGTAGACCAGATAATGGCGTCATGGGCGGCAATCCATTGCGGCGAGCTATTGCCCTCCAGACGCCAGCGGATCAGCTCGCCCTCCCGTCCGGCGGATACGGCAAACTTGCCGTCCGGGGAAAAGGCGACGGTAAAGGCCTGCTTTTCATGAAACTCGAATTTGCGAAGTTGTTTTGCCGCTTCCATGTCCCATAGCCTGACAGTCCCGTCGATGCCCGCCGACAGTAACCGGCCGTCCAACGGCGACGCCGCCAAACGGGTAATCCCCATGGCATGGCCTTCCAGGACAGGCCCGAAGGTTCCTGTTTCGACATTCCACAGGCGTATTTTTCCGTCATGCCCGCCCATGACCAGGAAACGGCCATTATGGGAAAACACGAGGGCGTTCACCGGCGATCCGGCTTTGAGGACTTTCAGTTCTTTTCCTGAGGCAACATCCCACAAGCGAGCCGTTTTATCCCAGCCGCCGGTAGCGATCATGTCGCCGGACGGTGAAGCGGCCACCGCCATGACCTTGTGCCCGTGACCGGTCAGACGGTACTGGATAACCGGCTTGGCAGGATCGGCAAGGGACCAGATGATTGCCGAGCCGTCATCGCTTGCCGTTACGGCCCTGTCGCTGGAATTGAGGAACAAAACATCGTTAACCGGCGCTTCATGGGCATCCAGGACCGCCAATTCCTCCTGCTCGCCGAAATCCCAGAGAATGGCGGAAAAATCGAAGCTACCGGAAAGGGCATACCGGCCATCGGGGGATACGGTTACCGCACGCACCATGCCGCCATGGCCCAGCAAATCCGCATGAACATATGATCCCTGGAAGACAAAAGATATTGCAACAGCAATGATTGCGAATATTGAACGTAAGTTTCGATGGATGGATTTTGCCTTATGATTTTGTCGCGCCATGATTTCTCAGCACTATTCTCATTGGTTGGTAAGCAGGTTCAAGGAATGTCCTATAAGGCAATATGAGCTGTCAATTCAACTGCCCGTATTTACTTAATATCATAACCGTGATTTGCCTTTTCCAGATTGCTGATTGAAAAACATGACGCGATGCCTTTGGTCTGCTGTTTTATATTATTTCTTCAACATTGTCGTTTCAGGGGTATCCCCTATGGAATTCCGGAACTATATATCAACAACCGCGCATCTTTGATATTTTCAAAGTCCTTTTATGAATGACAGATATGAGGCCCGCTTTGCCGCATTCACGTATCAAGACCGGTGTTAAAGACTACCTGCAATGGGTATTCCTGTGCCTTATCCTGTCCACACTGGGGTCACAAACCCCTGTTTATGCCCAGGATGCGGAAGAACAGGCCACACCCGTCGGTGTCGACAAGGTGGTATCGGAGCCTTTCAACCAGACCATGTCCATCATCGGTCGTCTGGTCGCGACAAAGGCCGGTGTGGTTGCCGCCAGAACCAGTGGTCCGGTAGGTGAATTTCTTATCCAGGTCGGGGACAGGGTGAAAGCGGAACAGATTGTGGCCGTTCTGGTCAAGGATGCCCTGGAATCCCGCCGGGATCTGTGGCTGGCGGAAGTTTCAAAAGCCAAGGCCGCCATAGCGACCAGCCGAGCGGAACTCAAGCTGCGCGAGCAGGAATTGAAACGCCTGCACGATCTTGAGGAATCCGCGGCTTTTTCCCAGGCCAGGCTCGATGACAAGGAGCAGGAGGTCGCTGTCGCCAAAAGCGCCATATCCGAATTGCGTTCGGCCCTGAAAATTGCCGAGGCCAACCTGCACCTGGCTGAAATCGATCTCTATAATGCCGATATCCGCGCACCCTACGACGGGGTTGTCACAACACGACATACCGAAGTCGGTGCTTTTGTGAGCGCCGGTGATCCTCTCATATCCCTTATCGATGACAATACGCTGGAAATCGATGCCGACGTGCCAACAGACCGCTTGAGCGGCCTTGTCGCCGGCGTTGAGATTCCCTTCGATTTCGGAAATGGCTCAAGGGGCACGGCTGTTGTTCGCGCC
The DNA here is from genome assembly GCA_964344255.1 of uncultured Thalassospiraceae bacterium. Lineage (GTDB taxonomy): Bacteria > Pseudomonadota > Alphaproteobacteria > Rhodospirillales > Casp-alpha2 > JAJFIE01. Next base: position 13,852 of record CAYFMQ010000020.1, on the reverse strand, counting down.
GTCATCCCGGATGAAAATCCATTGACCCGTACACGCTCTGTCCGTTTTACGGCTGCGTTGAAGTCAAGCGCGCCTGTCGCGGCCAATCAGAGCATTACGCTCAGAATACCCGTCGGCGCGCCGCGCAATGTCGTAACCGTGCATAAGGACGCCATCCTGAATCGCGGTGGACGGCGGCTGGTTTACCTGGCCGTTGACGGTATCGCCGTCATACGTCCGATTGAACTGGGGGAAGCTATTGGCACCCGGTTTGAGGTGCTGAAAGGCCTGAAACCGGGTGACATCACCATTATCCGGGGTAACGAGCGCTTACGCCCTGATCAGACGATTGTTTTTGATGTGCCTGAAAGCTGAACCAGCCCATGGATTTGATCAGATCATCCATTGAACGACCGGTCGCCGTCATCGCCGCAGTGTTGATGGTGATCATGTTCGGCCTCGTTGCGCTCGACACCATTCCGATCCAGTTGACCCCGGACGTCCGTAAACCTGTTATCAGCCTCAGAACCTTCTGGCCTGGCGCCGCTCCGGCCGAAATCGAGAGGGAAATCACCAACCGCCAGGAAGAAGTACTGAAAGGCCTGGAGGGACTGGAACAGATCACCAGCCGGTCCGAAGACGGGCGATCCTCGATTACCCTGGAGTTCGGTATCGGGCAGAACATGGACAAGGCCCTGCTGCTTGTCGCCAATCGCCTCGACCGCGTTGACGGCTACCCCGAGGAAGCTGACGAACCGACAATTCGGACCTCATCCACCGACGACAATCCGATTACCTGGATCGTTCTCAGGCGCATGGAGGGTATCGACACCCCCATTCACCATTTCGGCGACTTCGTAGAAGATATCGTCCAGGACAGGATCGAAAGGGTCAACGGCGTATCACGGGTCAATGTTTATGGCGGCAGCGAGCGTGAAATGGTCATCACCGTAGACCCGGACAGCATGGCGAGGTTCGGATTGACCGTCACCCAGGTTGTCGGAACGCTTCGCGCAGCAAACGCCAGCGTTTCGGCCGGTGATGTCGATGAAGGAAAACGACGCTACGTCGTCCGCACGGAAGGCGAGTTCGAAACCCTGGACGATGTCCGCGATGTCGTTCTCCGCTCCATTGTCGATCCCCAAACCGGCCGCCTGGCCCGGGTCACGATCGGCGATATCGGAAAGGTTTCTTTCGCCTTCAAGGACCCGACCGCCCACATCCGTTTCCTGGGCGAGCCTGCCATCGCCATCAACGCCATCCGGGAGACCGGTTCCAACGTCATTGAGGTCATGAAGGGCATTCGCGAAGCGTTAACGGAACTCAACAGAGATGTATTGCCGGATGCCCAGCTTTACCTGACCCAGGTTTATGACGAAACCGTCTATATCGATTCCTCCATCCAACTCGTCCGGCAGAACATATTTGTCGGTGGCGGCCTGGCCGCCATTATCCTGCTTCTGTTCCTGCGTTCCGGGCGGGCAACGCTTGTCATCTCGCTTGCGATCCCTGTTTCAGTCATCGGCGCATTTGTCGCCATGGCGGCCCTCGGACGGTCGCTTAACGTAATCTCGCTCGCCGGCATAGCCTTTGCTGTCGGGATGGTGGTGGATGCCGCCATTGTCGTTCTCGAGAACATTTACCGGTTGCGGCAACAGGGAATGTCGAGACGCGAAGCAGCCTATATGGGCGCCCGACAGGTCTGGGGCGCGGTGTTCGTCTCCGCCCTGACCACTGTTCTGGTCTTCATCCCTATCCTGATCATGGAGCTGGAGGTAGGGCAGTTATTCCGCGACATCGCCGTTGCGATTTCCGTATCGGTTTTTTTGTCCCTGATCGTCGCCATCACGGTTATTCCGGCGCTTTCCAACAAACTACTGACCAAGACGGCAACAGACGATGTTTCCTCCGGCAAGGCGGGGCTGAGTGCACCGCTCATCATTTTCGGAAACTTCTTCATCAGTCTGATCGTTGGCATAACGTCGCGGGTTATCAAAAGTCGATTGCTGTCGATATCGGTCGTTATCTTGCTTTGCGGCGCCGGCGGTCTCGCCACATGGGCGTTCCTGCCAAAACTGGATTATCTGCCCGATGGCAACCGGAACCTTATTTTCGGCATTGTTCTACCGCCCCCCGGATACAACCTGGATACCACAGAAAAAATCGCCAGCGACATCGAAAACACCATACGCCCCTTGTGGAAAGGGTCGGACGGGCATGTTGAAACATCGTTGCAATCCTTCGAGGGCGGTGAACAGCCTCTCGTTAAGCGGTTTTTCTTTGTTGCGGCCAGGGCAACGACCTTCCTTGGCGCCGCCGCCACGGACCCGAGCCGGGTCAAGGAACTAATTCCGATCCTGAAAAACGCCGCCTACAAGGAGCCAGGTACGTTCGGACTGATTTCGCAAAGATCCCTATTCGGCCGGGGCATCGGCGGTGAACGATCCATCGAACTGAACGTCAGTGGCCCTGATCTGGAAAACATCCTGGGTGTGGCGCTCCGCGCCATGGGTAAGCTGGATCATCGGCTGCCATTTAACGAAGGCACGCAGATCCGTCCCAAACCCGGCCTGGAGCTGGGTGCGCCTGAAGTCCGTGTTTTCCCCAACCGAATCAAGCTGACGGATAACGGCGTCACAGCGCGTGAGCTTGGCGATACCCTGGATGCCTTCAACGACGGACTCCGGGTCGCTGAAATTACTGTGGACGGGAAGCGTCTCGACCTGATGCTTAAAGGCCCGAACCACCAGATTACGGAAACCCAGGGGATCAACCAGCTTCCTGTCGTGACGGCATCGGGACAAATATTGCCGGCGAGTTCGCTTGCCGACGTGGAAGTAACGGCCGGCCCCACGGAAATCCGGCATCTGGAGCGGGAAAGAACGGTAACGCTGGAAATCCGGCCGCCGGAGAACATGGCGCTTGAGGCGGCTCTCGATATTATCGATGAAGACGTCATCGCCCCGTTGCGGGATGAAGGTATGCCGAGTGGCGTACGCCTACAGTTATCGGGAACCGCTGACAAGCTTACCCAGACCTGGGAAGCCATGGTGGTTGAGCTGCTGATAGCGATCGCCATTGTCTATCTCGCCATGGCTGTGTTGTTTGAAAGCTTCATCTATCCGCTTGTCATCATGCTGTCCGTCCCTCTGGCGACGGCAGGCGGTATCGGTGGTTTGGGCCTGGTAAACCAGTTCACATTCCAGCCGCTCGATATGCTGACGCTCCTGGGCTTTGTCATTTTGATCGGGATCGTTGTGAACAACGCCATTCTGCTGGTGCATCAGACCCTGTTCCATATCCGTAGCGAATCCATGTCTATCCAGGACGCCATCATGGAAGCGACAAGAAACCGAATCCGCCCGATTTTCATGTCCACGCTGACCAGCGTCTTCGGCATGCTGCCGCTTGTCGTCTTTCCGGGCGCAGGATCTGAGCTCTATCGCGGGCTTGGGTCCGTTGTTGTTGGTGGTTTGGCCTTGTCAGCCATGCTGACACTGCTGATCATCCCGCCGCTGATGGCTCTGGTCGCCAGCGCCGCGGAAAGCAAGCGTCACAAGGCCGGTAAGAAAAACGCGGTCCCTGATCAGGCAGTTTCAGCAGAATGAATATAACACACAATATTGTGTATTATAGGTTTTTATAGCAAAAATTAATGTTGTATTGTATATTACGTGAATGTGATTTGCTTATTGTTGTGCTAAGCCCTTAAACATAGACAACAAAATGATTATATACTTACGATCAAATTGGTGATATTTGCGACTTCAAAGCAGATATTCCAATCCTTGGATGTGTTGTAACTGTAAGAAAGTTCTACCGTGCCTCAAGTAGAAGCTGATCAAATGGAACAAAACGTGCGCGATGCGAGCACCATGTTGAAGGCCATGGGCAACCCGCACAGGCTGATTATTCTGTGCCGTCTTTCCGAAGGCCCATGTTCTGTCAGCGAGTTGGAGCCTGTCGTCGGTCTCAGTCAGTCAGCGTTGTCGCAGCACCTTGCCCGGCTACGCAGGGATAACCTTGTCTCCACCCGCCGTGAAGCCCAGACGATCTATTATTCGATCGGCGATGACAAGGTCGCAACCCTGATTGACGTGCTTTGCAGCATGTATCCGGAAGGCAAGGCAGCCATGCGCCTTAAACCCAGCGAGCAGGTCGAACAGCTCGCAAGTTAACGTCCAAAAAATTTCTTCGAGAGAAACGATTACGCCTGATCAGGTATCAGTCTTTCCTGCGCGACGATCCAGCGTATTTCTTCCTTCACCATATCAATATGATGCGAAGGTTCGGCATTGAGAACCGCCGTCAGGATGGCAATCCGTACTGGCTTCGGCATACGGTGAAAGTTTTCCAGCATCAGGAACTTGACGCTAGGCCGTACGTTTTCCGACAGCAACAGACTCAAAACCAGGCGTTTGCGAATATCATTCCTCAGGTTTCCGGCTTCTGTAAGCTCAAAAAACTCAAGAACGAACTCACGCGGCGCTATGGAGCCGTCCATCAGTGCACGCAGGTTCTGGCGCAAGGCCAGGGTGTATTGCTGACGCGTTCTGATGATGAATTCATTGGCATGACGCCTGATCCTGGAAATCGCATCCGGATCGAAGGCGCTTTCCGTTACCAGGGAGACACATTCCCGCACCAACGGATGCTTGCTGGTTTCACCGACAACCTGCACGACGCCGGAAACAAGTTTGCTCTTGCGAGCAAGGGGGCTAAGACGGGTCGTGGCGGCAATCGCCATTGGGGCTTCGGGATCACGGGTCGCCAGCATGGCCAGGGGCAGCGGGTCTTCCATCGTGCTGAGGTCCAGTCCGTTATTCAGCAAGTATTCAGGCAATAGAATACGGTCCTGCTCGCCCGGCATGCAGACGGGCTCGCCTTCGCTATAATTCTTTTTGATTTGCAAGGCCGTTTGCAAACCTTCCTGCGTTACGCCCAATGTGTTGTCACCCATCTCGTTTACCCCCTTGAAGCATCGGGCCAGACTGCAGACTCGGAGGCCTGCATGGAGTGTGATATCGAATTATTGGCATGCAGCCAGTCGCGATAAAGCCGGGCGCCGGCATGGACAACTTCAGCCGGCAACGTCGACGTGAAAACTTCCTGTTCATGCAAAAACCGGCGCATGGTTGATAATTGTTCATCCAATGTGCTGTTCCAGAATCCGGAACGGTCGCCGATACCATCAAATCTCTTCTCCAGCGCCTCGGCGTCTTCAATCAGGTGAGCAAGGATAAGGGTCAGGAAAACCAGTGTCGGCATCGGAACCTGCGCCTTGCCGTTTCTCCATTTACTGACCGTCGGCGCGGAAACGTCGAGCATTTCCGCAATTCTCCTCGCCGGAACCCCGGCACTGGACAATCCTTCAAACACCGGGTGCCTGGCTGGCCCGTTAAAGGATGCAAGGCCGTTCAAGGATCAAATCTCCGATACTTACCAAAACTTTTGTAACGTCTTATTTTTACCCCGCTTAAGACTTCATTCACAAACTTTGTGTGGTTTTGTTTAGCGGGGACAAGATATAGTGGTGAAAAATTCCCGGATTTCCGGCATTTTTCTGAATGCTATCCGCTACAAGGAACCAATCAATGCGTATCGGAATTGATCTCGGCGGCACAAAGATTGAGGGAATCGCCCTCGATTCGTCCGGAAAGGAACATGCCCGAAAACGCATCCCAACGCCCGCCGGTGATTACCTCGCCACCCTGGAAGCCATTTGCAGACTGGTTGACAGCCTCGAAAAGGAATGCGGAGAAACCGCAACCGTGGGGATCGGCATTCCCGGCACCATTTCGCCAAAAACCGGTGTCATTAAAAACGCCAATTCCACATGCCTGATCGGCCACCCCCTGGATAAGGACTTACAGAGCCGCCTAAACCGGCCCGTGCGGCTGGCAAATGACGCCAACTGTTTCGCCATTTCCGAAGCAACTGACGGCGCAGCCCGGGACGCAGATGTCGTCTTCGGCGTTATTCTGGGGACCGGAGTCGGCGGCGGCCTTGTCATCGGGGGAAAAGTCCATACGGGAATGAACGCGATTGGTGGCGAATGGGGCCATAACCCCCTGCCCTGGCCCAAGGATCATGAGCGTCCCGGGCTGTCCTGTTATTGCGGCAAATCAGGCTGCATCGAAACATTCCTCTCGGGCCCCGGTCTCGAACGGGATTATTCCTCCGATATGTCTGAACCTCTATCAGCCGAGGAAATTTTCAAGTCATCAATGGACGGGGGAACAACCGCGGAAGAGGCGCTAACGCGATACGAGGACAGATTGGCGCGCTCCCTTGCAACCGTCATCAACATCCTCGATCCGGATGTCATTGTTCTGGGCGGCGGCCTCAGCAATCTCAACCGGCTTTATGAAACCGTGCCCAAGCTATGGCAAAACTGGGTGTTTTCGGACCAGGCAGATACGGTTCTTAGAAAGAACAAGCATGGCGATTCAAGCGGTGTCCGCGGCGCTGCCTGGTTATGGGAAAAGGCGGAAACCGCCCGATAAACCCGGAATCTTTTGCCCCCTTAGGCAATCCTTTCCCTGCCCTCACTATGGTTAACGATGTGTAAACCATTGATTTACAAATAATTAACTTTTGGCACGAAGGTTGCAGCTTCCTGCATACAGAAAATTTTGCCGTCATTAGAAAATGACCCTGCAGGAGAACCAATAAATGCACTTCCGGACTGATGAACAGGCTTTGCCAAGCCCCATACCAGATACATTTGAACTCACGGAAACCATCAATAGCCTGATCGACAGTGTCCGCAATGAATCCGACCCCCGAGTGCTGGCGCAGATTGCGCGGAAGGCACAGAACGCTGCAGATATGGCAATCTGGCGTATCCGCGAACAAAGCAGGCGGATCGCCATCCTGGAACGGGATTCGGTAACGGACCCGCTAACCGGTGTTCTGAACCGCCGAGGATTTGAGGCCGAACTTGCCCGCGCCCTTGCCGATGGCCGCCGCCATGGCGAGCACGGGGCGCTGATCTATCTTGACCTTGATGGGTTCAAGGAAGTCAACGACACGCTGGGCCACGCGGCCGGCGACGCCATACTTCGCAAGTTCGCAAGCCTTCTTACTGACAATGTCAGAAGTTCGGACAGGGTTGGCCGTCTGGGCGGCGACGAATTCGCCATCCTGATAAGTCGTACAACACTGGAAAACGCGACATCCCGCGCCAACAAGATCGAATGGCTAATCGAATCATCGGCCATCGATTGGCAAGGCGAAGCCCTTGCCATCAAGGCAACCCTCGGCATCGATTATTACGGCGCTGATGACAGTTGCAATGACGTTATCTACCGCGCCGATGAAAACATGTACCTGAAAAAACAACTTCTTAACCATTCTCCATCCGTACCGGATGACGGCTTACTGAAGGCAAGAAACCTTAAACATGCGGTGATCCCGATATCACCTGTTTCTGTGGATCATGCCTGATTGAGAAACGGAGTTACCCTCCCCCGAGACCGCCCCTTGCCAATCCCTCCCCTCCCCTCTCTCCCCCGGCAGGGGGCGGAACTCGGAAAGACAAAACGAAACGAAAACAGGATCCTGATGATGAAAATGGATACCAGGCAACAGGTAACAAGACGAATCGACGATACGAATAATCCGACCTATGACTATGTGACGTTTCACTTCTCGCCCATTGCGCAGACGCCTGTGGCTGATGACACATCCGTTCCGCCTGAAGGTCATGCGACGAACACTGACGTTTTACCCTGGAGCCCATCCCGGGACATCATTCCGGTTTATTTCGACCGGAATTTGCCGGCGCCGACGACCCTTGATTCGGACCGTCGCCGGAAAAAGGCAAAAGAGCTGATCGATCAGGACATCGATATCCGTTTTGCTTCAGCCAGGGAAATCGCAAGCACCAGCATGGAGCTGTACATTCGGGGCATGATATCCTGGGATGAATATGAGCTCCTGGCTTTTCAGCCGGAATTGCATCCTGACTATGACGCAACCATCGGCGCCTTGCTGGGCGAAACGGCCGAGCCCGACAAACCCAGGGATTTCGTGCGGCTCTGGGAAGAACGCCTGGCATATGAACGGCGATACAATATCGCCGGGTCCAAACGGATACGGGCGGCTGAGCGCATTACGCTGATGATGAGGCGGCTGGCCGGGATTACTTCTATAAGAGCCTAAATTCTCTAACAGTGGGAGGTCTGGAAGACAAAGGGATTATCGCCTGGACGAGCTTCTTTTCACGATATCTGTTATTGTAACGCCCAGCTTTTCATCCAGCACAACGATTTCACCACGGGCAATCGTCTGATTGTTTGCTTTCAGATCAATATCTTCGTCGAGGCGGCGCTCCAATTCCACGACAGCGCCACGGCCAAGCTTTAGAACCTGGCTGATTTCCATCATTGCCGTTCCAAGCACAGCCGTAAGATCGACAGACACATCGTATACTGCCGGGTCTTCTTCCGTTTCCTCTACGCCGATGAATTCATCTGCCATGAGCTACTCTTTCGATTCGATAATCCATCATACCATAAAGTCCGACAGGTTAACCAATCCTCAAAATTTTTATTCCTCATCAGGATGCCGTGTTTAAGAAACACGGCCGTAGAAACCCAGGTTGTCTTCGTCGCTGAAACGAACCCCGGGCTGTTCGTAATATGACAGAACGGCGATCAAACGTTCCCGGTCACCCACCACCGGCGAGACACGATGAATGGTGTTGACGCCCCTGAAAACGGTCAGGGTTCCCGGCTCAACCGACAGGGTGTGAACATCGGGGTCTTCCCCGGCCAGCATCTTTGCAACGCCGTCATAATTGGGATCGTCATCCGATCTCAGGTCGCTTCTGTATTGAAACTCCCCGCCCGCCTCCGGCGCTTGAAGCAACAGTGTCGTGGTGAATTCCGAGCGGTCAAAATGCCAGTTCAGGGCCTCTCCCCGGCCGTAAGCCATGACATTCAGCCGGGCAATCGGATCGGCCATGGTGTAGAGCGTTTCCTTTTCCATAACATCCGCCAGAAACCGGACCAATGGCGGCCAGTCGTAGATACGGCAGAGTAGGCTGCCGGGGATTTGGTCGGCGCAAACCGTATGGTTGACGGTCTCAAATGTGGCCAAGGCGGGATGGTCAGGGTTCACACCATCGATGTGTTCCTTGAAGTAGACATTATGGCGCCGTTTGTGCGTGAATGCTGATGTCTGCCGAACCGGAACGACCTCTTCAAGGCATTGACGCAAGGCTGCATCCCGGACCAGGCCTTCCAGGTTGAACATGCCGTTATCGAGCAGGTCTTTGCGGCAACGCGTAACCAGTTCTATGTGCGGTCGCGAATCAACATTCTCGATCGGATAGCGATCAAGATTCAGGACGTCATCCATGACGACGGAAATCACTCAGACGTTACAGCCGCCAGTTCGGTGGCAAAATCTGAAGAACGCCAGGCCAGGGTAATCTCATCGGCCGGCACCCTGACAGCCCAGATATCTTCGACTCCCGCTTTCCTGATATGATCGCGAAGAGCGGTCTGGTTTGCGTCGTTGTAGGGGCCGACGACAATCCTGAAGACCCGGTAATCAGCGACGTTGGCGGCCAGAATCTGAGCTTCGATGGAAGCATGTTTTCCGGCAAACCGTTTTGCATTATCCCAGACACCGAAGCTGCCGATGACGAAATAATCGCCAGGAATGGCGCTATAGGTCGTCAGGTTATCTGATTCAGGGGCAATGGTGTCAGGCTCCTGGGAAACGAACTGCCATTTCGGCGCCTGCTGCTCTTCCACATCGGCCATTGCCGTTTCCGGCGCTGGCGAACTGGCAACAGTGATTTCAGCTTCGACAGTTTGCGCCATTTCATCAGGAGCAACAGCAGGTTCAGAATCCGCCTTCCAACTGACCGCCTCTACCTCGGTCGTTGCAGTGTCCTGTACGGGCGAAGATGTTGAAGCAATGAAGGATGTCACCAGCGAAGTATTCCGGTTTTCCGCATCCGTACCATCGACAACGTCACCACGCTGAGCAATCAGCGCCATGGGATCATCTTCTCGGCAGACATCGCCTTCCGTTACGCCGCGCCAAAGGGCGCAGTCTTTTTGTGCAACGATGGATATACCGTGATCGGTAATTGATTTCTTGGTTGTCAGTAGGGAGAAACCGTCAAGCGCCCAAGAGGCGACTTGAAGGGGAACGGGAAGCGCACATCCACTCAAGAGCAATCCGCAAGCAGCGGTAGCTAGTATTTTTTTCATCTCTCTCTCTCTTTGGCGCCACTTTTAATGTTGCGCTCAAAGGCCCCAGGTTGCCGGTCTTTTATGGCTTTTCTCGCCCCGGCTTAAGCCCCCTAAGGTCTTCGCTCATTCTGAATTATGGTTCCGTTATGATTTGAAGACAATAACAAACCGTAAACACGCCTGCATTCAGTCGTGTGAACAAGGCCCAAAAACGGGAGAAACCTAGGGTTCAGGACTCTTTTGCGGATGTTTCAGTTTTTTCAGAATTTTCGCCGGAACCGTCCGATTTAACGACTTTTGGCATCACAACCCGAAGATTCAGCTCTTTCAGGTGCTTCTCGTCGACGGCGCCGGGCGCCCCCATTAGCAGGTCCTGCGCCTGTTGATTCATCGGAAATGCGATCACTTCGCGGATATTCGGCTCGTCCGCCAGCAACATTACGATGCGGTCGATACCCGGCGCCGAGCCTCCATGGGGCGGTGCGCCATAGCGGAAGGCGTTCAGCATGCCGCCGAATTCCTTTTCAACCACATCCCGGCCATAACCGGCGATATCAAATGCCTTGATCATGATATCCGGGCGGTGGTTCCGGATCGCGCCGGAGCTTAGTTCGACGCCGTTGCAAACGATATCGTACTGATAGGCAAGAATGCTCAAGGGGTCTTCGTTCTCAAGCGCATCCATGCCGCCCTGGGGCATGGAGAACGGATTATGGCTGAAATCGATTTTTCCGGTTTCCTCATCCAACTCGTACATGGGGAAATCAACGATCCAGCAGAACTTGAAACAGCCCTTCTCGCACAGGTCCAGATCGGTCCCGACCTTCATGCGGGCCGCATCGGCAAAGGATGCAAATTCGGAAGGAACGCCGGCGACAAAGAAAATGGCGTCGCCGTCCTCCAGCCACAGGTCGGATTTCAAATCTGCCGCCTTGTCCTGGCCGATGTTCTTGGCGATAGGGCCAGCGCCCTCACCTTCGCGGAAGAAGATATAGCCCAGCCCCGGCTGACCCTGCTCCTGCGCCCAGCTGTTCATGCGGTCGCAAAAGGCGCGGCTGCCGCCACCCTTCGCCGGAATGGCGTAGACGCGTACCTTGTCGTTTTTCTCGATCATACCGGCGAAGACCTTGAAGCCGGAACCGCGGAAGGTTTCCGTCACGTCGCTCATCTCAATGGGATTGCGCAGATCCGGCTTGTCAGTGCCGTATTTCCTCATGGCATCCGCATAGGCAATGCGCGGGAATGGTGATGGCGTTACGTCGCGCTCACCGCCGAACTCCCGGAACACGCCCTCCAAAACGGGCTCGAGGGCGGCAAACACGTCTTCCTGGGTAACGAAGGCCATTTCGAAATCGAGCTGATAGAACTCACCCGGGCTGCGGTCGGCGCGGGCGTCCTCATCGCGGAAGCAGGGCGCAATCTGGAAATAACGGTCGAAGCCCGAGACCATCAGCAGTTGCTTGAACTGCTGGGGCGCCTGCGGCAGGGCGTAGAACTGACCCGGGTGATGTCGGCTAGGCACCAGATAATCACGCGCCCCTTCCGGCGAGGATGCGGTCAGGATGGGTGTCTGGAATTCGGTAAAGCCCTGCTCGGTCATACGCCTGCGGATCGAGGTGATCACCTGGGATCGCAGCATGATGTTATTGTGCAGCTTCTCGCGCCTGAGATCGAGGAAGCGATGACGCAGGCGGATTTCCTCACCGAATTCCGCCTCGCCTGCGACCTGCATGGGAAGAACTTCGGCATTGCTCTCCACCGTCAGGCTCTCGATACCGATCTCAACCTCACCCGTGGGCAGGCCCGGATTGATGGTGTCGTCGCTGCGCTTAACGACTTTGCCTGTCACAGTGATCACGCTTTCCGGACGCAGGGCCTCGACCTCGCCAAACAGCGGGCTTGAGGAATCGATCACGCATTGCGTCATGCCGTACTGATCCCTCAGGTCCACAAACAGCAGATTTCCGTGATCGCGCTTGCGATGAATCCAGCCCGAAATCCTGGCTTCGGATTGAGCGTGTTCAAGGCGTAGCTCGCCACAGGTATGGGTGCGGTAAAGATGCATTAACCGGGTCCTTAGTGATCAGGCGTTGTAATTGATATGTTGGGGCCGTGAAAAGCCACGATGAGGCGGTGATGTCAAGTCACCCGTGTCATTTTACACCCACGCGCTATCCTTAAATTTTAATCAGGTTCGGGAATGATCCCGTGTTCCCTTATCACATCCGCCAGCCGGGGTCTGGCCGTCACAAGGTCGCGGCAGCCGGTCACGGCAGGAAAGCTTGGATAGAAATCCGGTTTTTCCGGATGCCAGCTTGCCAGCATGGTGACGTAGATATCAACAAGGCTGAAGCGGTCACCCAAGACGTATGGCCCGCTCTTTTCCAGCCTTTCCTCGATTGCGCCCCAGCGTTCTTCCAGCAGTTTCAGCGCGCTGGCCTTCAAGTGCGGAATATCCGCTTCATCCGTGGTGAAGCGCTCGGCGTAGTAATAATGCTTGTAGCATTCCTGAACCGTGCTGGTGAGGAAGAAAAGCGTTCTCAACAGAATGGCGCGGTCGGTTTCGTCCGCCCGGGGGATCATGTCGCCCAAGTCATGAAAATCGGCCAGAAACAGCATAATAGCGGCCGATTCATACATGATCGTGCCATCCTCCAGGACAAGGACAGGAACATACCCGCCGGGACTGAGTTTCACGAACTCAGGCGTCCTAGCGCTGCCGTCATGGATGTCCACGCTGATCTTGGTATAAGACAAACCGGCATCGTCCATGAGCGCCTGGGGACCAAACGATGCTGATCCCGGGAATCCATACAATGTGTAACTCATGGCTCTTCAATCTCCTCTCAAACCCGTCTTTCGTTCTCGCATCATCAACAGGCAGATCACAAACCCGCCAAGGTTCATGACGGCCATGACCAGAAACACCATAGCGCCATAGCGCTCGAACACATAGCCTGACAGCAAGGTCGTGGCTGAAAGTGCAATACCCATGACGGCGCTTGAATAAAGCCCCTGCGCCGTGGCGGAATACTTCTGCTCTATATGATCCGAAATGAAATACATGGCTCCCAGATGCGCCGCCCCGAATGTGAAGGCATGAAACACCTGCAGGACGAAAAACGCCGACAACGGCATTTCAAGCGGCATCAACCCCCAGCGAATCATGCCCGCAACAGCGCCCGTCAGTAACATCCCCAAAGCGCTGATCCTGGCAAGAAATCGTCTGGCATAGATGAACAGCACGATCTCGGCGATGACGCCGATCCCCCATAACAACCCGATCACCAGTTCCGAATAACCGAGCGTTTTCCAATAGAGCGTGGCAAAGGCAAAGTAGGCGCTATGGCTGGCCAGCACAAGGGCGGCACAAACCAGAAAGGCGACGAAGAAGCGGTCTTTCAGCACCTTGCCGACTGTCCATCGCCTGGCCTCGGCGCGCTCGGGCTCGGCGTCGGGCAGCGCCAGACAACTCAATGCCGTCAAGGCGATCGCACAGGTGACCATGACGTAAATCAGGTCGGGGTCGCGCCCGGAAATCACCATGCCGGCGCCTATGGAGGTGACGATAAACCCGAGCGAGCCCCAGAGCCGGACCCGGCCATAGTCGAGATCCCGGTCCTTGTCCATCATCATGGTCAGGTTCTCGCCCAGGGGAA
>CAYFMQ010000019.1:0-57498 GCA_964344255.1 uncultured Thalassospiraceae bacterium | reverse complement strand
GTTCCGGTGGTGGTTCCGGTGGTGGTTCCGGTGGTGGTTCCGGTGGTGGTATTGATAGTGCTGCCAGGGATGCTGCTGATACAGCGAGAAGTGCGGCGGATAATGCGGCCGATGAAGCCCGAAGTGCTGCAGATAACGCGGCCGATGCTGGTGCTGGTGCCGGGACTAGTGGCACTGGTGCTGATACAGGAAGCACGACTGGAGCGGACACAGGATCAACTGCTCTGTAATCCGGTTTGCTGGACGGCTTGAAATCATGGTGAAATCCCGGCTTCCCATTTAATGGTGGCCGGGGTTTTTCTTTGCCTTCTTTAAGAAAACAAGAAGAATGCAATATGGATATTTGGTTTGATGGTATAGCAAAGCCGGTCAGGTTGGTTGGCGGGGCAGAAGATCTGCTGCCTCTGATTCATGACATCCTGACGACGTGGCCTTTTCGTGAAGATAAGTCAGGCGATACTTCAGCGATTATAACGATTAAGACTAGTAACGGTGATTATGTTCGCACATCGCCTTGGCTTTTGGAGCCGAAGATCTACCGTGACCCGGTTAATGCCGTCTGTGATTTTATCGTCGATCTGGTCCATGCCTACAACGAAGATCATCCCGATCAATTATGCCTGCATTCTGCGGCTGCGATTCTTAACGATCATGGCGTTGTTTTTCCCAATGGCTACAATCAGGGGAAAAGCACCTTTATGACTATATTGGCTGAAAAAAAGGTTCGTATACTGTGTGACGATGTCATGCCTTTAAATTTGTCGGCTTTCACAGGGCAAGGTCTTGGGGTGCAGCCCCGGCTGCGCCATCCGCTCCCATCAGGGCTTGGGGCATCGTTTTATGAATTTGTCCATGGCCACCAAGGTCCGGGCAGCCAGAGATTTCAGTACCTGAAGCTGGGTGTCGACCAGTTAGCATCCTTCGGTGAAACCGTTCAGATAGGTGGCATTGTTATCCTTGAACGTAACGAAGAGACCATAGATAGCTTGGAGCATGCTTCCCAGGCCGATGCTCTTAGAGCGATCATTCTTCGCAACTTCGCCAAGTCCATGCCGGCTCCCGATATACTGGATGGGTTGTGCTCATTGATCGAACAGGTCAAAGTTTTCAGGCTAAATTACCATTCTGTTGCGAAAGCCGTTGAAATGCTTCAGGAGGCATTTGGCGTAAACACAGTTCAGAAATCCCGATAATGAGCGTTCTGTATCAGCAAAATCCGGATATTCATTTTCGTCAGGTGGATGGCGAGTGTTTTCTTGCTGATGGGGAGATGAACAGCCTGTTTAATCTTAATGATCTTGGCACTGCCGTTTGGCGAGTCATGTCGACTCCCATGACGATAGATAATGTCTCGCAGTTACTCATCGAAGCCTTTCCCGATACGGATGCCGGAAGGATCAGATCGGATGTTAAGGCCCTGTTTGTTGATCTGATAAATGCTGGCATCATCATCGAAGTGGGTGAGGCGGAAGAAACGGAAGGTCAAGAAACATGATGTCCACCTGGGTTTAACAACTCCTCTCCCTCCGTTGTTCCTGCCACCCTTTTTCCACAATCCGACCACAGATATGCCATGCGGAAAGCTTAACAAGTCAACCGGGTGTTAAGGGCTGTGTGGCATGGTTGTGACGTCTCTGAAAACGATCCTGCCGGGCGGGAAAACTCGTTGAAATTCAAGGCGTAACGGGATGGAAAAAGCTCATAATCCCATTGACGCCCATACAATCCCATGCTATCCCATATATACCCAAATTATGTCCGGTTTCGCCGGACCTGTTGCATTGGTGCCGAGGGCCTTATGGTCTGCCGTATTAATGCTTTTATATCAATGGGTTGTCCCGTCCTGAGGCGGGACGTGAAAGGGATGCTTTATGGCGCTGCTTGTCGGCAGACATGTGAACAAGATCGACAAGAAAGGACGGGTTTCCGTGCCGAAACAGTTCCGTGCGGCCTTTGCCCAGCAGGATTTTAACGGGGTTTATGCCTACCCCCTGTTCAAATCGCCGGCCATTGAAGTGTGCGGCGAAAGTTTCATGGCTCGGTTGAGCGATTCCCTGGACGAACTGGATATGTTTTCGGACGAACAGGACGATCTCGCCACCGTAATCATGAATAACGCCGAAGCCCTGCCCATGGATCCGGAAGGTCGCGTCGTTCTGCCCAGGCGATTTCTCGATCACGCGGGGATCAGATCCGACGCTGTTTTCGTCGGACGGGGGCGTCGTTTCCAGATTTGGTCGCCGGAAGCCTTTGATGGTCATAACCAGCGAGCCTTCGAACGAGCGAAAGCCCGTGGCGCGACGCTGAAACTGCGCCCGCAGGATTCACAGGACGGGGGAAGCTGACGATGGTTCATGCAGCACCCCACGCTCCGGTTCTGGTCAATGAGGTGGTGCGGGTGCTCGCACCGAAAGACGGCGCGGCTTATGTGGATGCGACCTTCGGCGCCGGTGGTTATTCCCGCGCCCTGTTGCAGGCGGCGGAGTGCACGATTTGGGCCATCGACCGTGACCCGGAAGCCAAAAAACACTCGGAAGCCCTGGCCCGGGAATTTCCCGGCCGCGTAACCCTGCTTCAGGGCCGTTTCGGCTACATGCAGTCGCTGTTGGCGAATGTCGGTGTTGAGCGCATCGACGGCGTCGCCATCGACCTTGGTGTTTCCTCCATGCAGCTGGACGATCCGGCCCGTGGCTTTTCGTTCCGATTTGACGGTCCGCTGGACATGCGCATGGAACAGGCCGGGCCGACGGCTGCCGATGTGGTAAACACCATGGCGGAAAAGGAACTGGCTGACGTCATCTACCAATACGGCGAGGAACGAGCGTCGCGACGGATCGCAAAAGCCATTGTCGCCCTTCGCGAAAAATCGCCGATTACCCGAACCGAGGAGCTTGCCGACCTGGTCCGCTCCATTGTCCGTACCGGAAAGGGCGGCAAGGACAAGATCGATCCGGCAACGCGCACTTTCCAGGCTCTCCGTATCTACGTGAACGATGAACTGGGCGAGGTCGAACGTGGATTGCGTGCGGCCGAGGCCGTGCTGGCGCCCGGCGGCAGGCTGGCCGTGGTGTCGTTCCATTCCCTGGAAGATCGCTTGGTGAAGCGATTCCTCAGGGATCGAAGCGGTGAACAGTCCCGTGGCTCTCGTCATTTGCCGGATGTCGGCGGGTGTGATGCATCCGGGATGACATTCAGACTGATCGAAAAGCGCGGCATAAGCCCTGGAGAAGATGAAACAAGAAATAATCCAAGAGCCCGTTCAGCGAGGCTGCGTTGGGCGGAAAGAACGGAAGTTGTGTCGGAAGCAATGACGGAGGCGTCCGGAAACGGCCAGAAGGCCGGAGGAGAAAAGTCATGATACGCAGTGCGACATTCGGCGGTCTTGTGGTCGGCGGGCTGATGGCGGTGTTTGTTTTTGCCGTCAAGTACGAGGTCCAGGACCTGGAAACGGATTTCAACGCCTTGAACAGAAGTATCGAACGCGAACGCCAGGCAATCCATGTGCTGCTGGCGGAATGGAGTCACTTGAACGAACCGGCCCGTATCCGGGATCTGGCTCGCCAGCATCTGGGGCTGGATGGCCTGACCGCCGGTCAGGTCGGCGAGATCAGTCAAATTCCCATGCGCGCAAATCCCGTGCAGGAGCCGCCTGACCGGTTAGCCGCGATCCAGGCTGCAGTTCAGGAACTGGCGGAAAGCTCCCGGAAAGAATGAGGGCAATGAATGACCGCCACTGACCACGATACCCCTAGCGCCACTGCCTCCGGTGGCGCGACGCGCATTCAGGTAGAGGGTGTGCGCAAGCAGGCGCTTGATATGGGGCGCAGTCGGCTGGTCGTCACGGGAACGCTGATCATGATGGCGTTCATCGCGATTTCACTCAGGTTGGTTGACCTGATGGTTCTTGGTGGTCCTGCCGAACCGCAAATCGCCAATGGTCATATGGTCATCCGCGCACCGGCTACACGTGGCGATATTGTCGATCGTAACGGCATACTGGTTGCGACCAGCCTGCCGACGGCATCGCTCTACGCCGACCCGGCAATGGTTCTGGATGCTGAAGATGCTAGCAGGCAACTGGCCGAGGCTTTGCCCGAACTGAATGCCGGCGATCTTCTGGGCAAGCTGACCTCCAAGCGGCGGTTTGTCTGGATCAAGCGGAACCTGACGCCGGATGAGCAGTATGCCGTCAACCGCTTGGGGATCCCCGGGGTTTCGTTCCAGCGCGAAGAACGTCGGATCTATCCTCATGGGCCGTTGATGGCCCATGTCGTAGGTCTGACGGACACGGACGGCCGGGGTATCGCCGGAATCGAGCGGTTCTTTGACGGTGTTCTCGACGGCGGGGAGGAGCCGTTGAAACTGTCTCTGGATGTGCGTGTCCAGTCCATCGTTCGTGACGAACTGATCCGTACCATGACCGAATTCAGCGCTATCGGCGCTGCGGGGATCGTCATGGACGTGAATACGGGTGAGTTGCTGGCTATGGTGTCGCTGCCAGATTTCGATCCCAACGTGCCGGGTGTCGCCGATTTCGATTCCACCTTTAATCGGGCAACCAAAGGCGTCTACGAGATGGGCTCCACGTTCAAGCTGTTTACCGCAGCCATGGCGTTGGACGTTGGCGCTGTCGGGCTGGAAGACGGCTATGACGCCTCCGAACCGATAAAGATATCGCGCTTTACGATTACGGATTACCACGGAAAGAACCGCTGGCTCTCGGTGCCGGAAATCCTCATTTACTCTTCCAATATCGGAACGGCCAAGATGGCCATGGACGTGGGAACGGATCGCCAGAAGCGTTACATGGATGCGCTCGGCCTGTTGCGCACGGCTGATATCGAATTGCCGGAAGTAGGTGCGCCGCTGACGCCGACGCCGTGGCGCGAGGTTAACACCATGACCATCTCCTATGGTCACGGCATTGCCGTCAGCCCGCTGCAACTGGCGAGCGGTGTCGCGACCTTGGTCAATGGTGGGATGCGACGGCAAGCGACTTTGCTGAATGTCGGGCCGGGGATTGCCGTTCCGGGCGAACGGGTTCTGCTGGAAGATACATCCGTCAAGATGCGCGCCCTGATGCGCCTGGTCGTGAGCCGGGGAACCGGCAAGAACGCCGAAGCCTCCGGCTACCTGGTGGGCGGGAAAACGGGCACGGCGGACAAGCAGGTCGCCGGCAAGTATTCCCGGAACGACCGCATTGCCTCATTTGTCGGTGCTTTTCCTATTCACGATCCCCGCTATGTCGTGCTGGTCGTTGTTGATGAACCTAAGGGGATTGAGAGGACATTCAATTACGCAACGGGCGGCTGGGTCGCAGCCCCCGCGGTTGGTGCAATCGTTTCCAGGATGGGGCCCATGATGGGCGTGGCGCCGACACAGATGGCGACCATGGAAGAAAGTGCGTCGGGTGGTTTCATCCAGACGTGGGAGCGGACCTTTGAGGCTCGCTGATTTGTTGGAAGGAGATACAAGCGGCGTGTACCAGAAGGCGGATGCACAATTGGCCGACATAACGGGAATCGCCTGTGATTCCCGGCGTATCGAACCGGGCTACCTGTTCGCCGCCTTGCCGGGAACACAGGCGGACGGCCGCGCCTTCATCGATGACGCCCTGTCGCGTGGCGCTGTCGCCGTTCTTGCCCCCGCCGGCGCCGTTTCACAATCGGAAATCGGCGTGCCGTTGATTGAAGGTGAGAATGCCAGACGATCCTACGCCCGCTTGGCGGCCCGTTTCTATAACCGCCAGCCCGAAACGATTGCTGCCGTAACAGGCACCAACGGGAAAACCTCCGTGGTGACGTTCCTGCGGCAGATCTGGAGCGCTCTCGGCCACCGCGCCGCCAGCGCCGGTACGCTGGGAACCATGGCGCGGGGCGGTGGTTTGCATCTTGATTATCCGGGCAGTCTGACGACGCCTGATCCGGCGGACCTGCATGAGACCCTGGCGGATCTGGCCGCGCATGGGGTCGATTGCCTGGCTATGGAAGCCTCCAGCCACGGTCTCGATCAGTTTCGGCTGGATGGTGTTCGTGTTGGTTTGGCGGCGTTTACCAACCTCAGCCGGGACCATCTTGATTATCATGGCGACGAAGCAGCCTATCTGGCCGCCAAGCGCCGCCTGTTTACAGAATTACTCGAAATGGACGGAACGGCCGTCATCAATGCGGACAGCCCGGTTTATGATGACCTTGCGGATTTGTGCCGCCGGCGCGGATGCCGTGTCATGGGTTTCGGTTGGACCGGAGAAGACATCCGTATCCAGCAGGTGGAAACCACGACAGACGGGCAGCAGGTGTCCTTGTCAATCTCGGGCAAGGAGGCGGACTTCACCCTGCCACTGATCGGTGATTTCCAACTTTCCAATGCCCTGTGTGCGGCAGGACTCGCCATCGCATCGGGTGAAAATGTTCAGTCAATCTTGGAAACTCTTGGCAATCTTGAGGGCGCCAGGGGCCGCCTGGAACATGCTGGAACGCTCCCCAACGGAGCGGCTGTATTCGTCGATTACGCCCATACGCCCGATGCCCTGTTTACGGTTCTGAACGCCGTCAGGCCCCACGCCAAAGGGAAGCTCCATGTCGTTTTCGGATGTGGTGGTGACAGGGACAAAGGCAAGCGGCCGGAGATGGGGCGCGCCGCCGCTGACAATGCCGACTTTGTCATCGTGACAGATGACAACCCCAGGACCGAAGATGCGGCCTCGATCCGCTCGGAAGCCATGGCCGGCTGTCCCGATGCCCTGAACATCGGAGACAGGGCGGAAGCGATCCATACCGCGATCTCGAACCTTGGTCGTGACGATATGCTGGTTGTCGCCGGCAAGGGGCACGAGCAGGGACAGACGGTTGGCGCAGACATTCTGCCGTTCGATGATGTCAGCGTGGTTCGGGACGCTGTGAAAGATATATCGGGGGGGGAATCATGATACCTCACTCTCCGCTCTGGATGTCAGCCGATGTGATCTCCGCTTTAACACTCAAGAACCGAAAAGGATCAGAGGAATGGAGTGCAGGTGGCGTCTCTATCGATACCCGCACTCTGGAGCCGGGCGATATCTTTTTTGCCGTGTCCGGGCCGAATTTTGACGCCCATGATTTTGTCGCCGACGCTTTCGCAAAAGGCGCCGTCGCAGCTGTGGTCACCCGGGAACCTATCGAGTGCCCGGGTGAAGCACCTTTGTTATTTGTCGAGGATACCGTTGAGGCGCTGCAGCAACTTGGAATGGCGGCGCGAAACCGTCTTGAGGGAAAGGTCATCGCCGTTACCGGCAGTGTCGGCAAAACGGGAACCAAGGAAATGCTCAGGCTTGGACTGGGCGTTCTGGGAAGCACCGCCGCCAGCGCCGGCAACCTGAACAATCACTTAGGCCTCCCCCTCAGCCTGAGCCGGGTGCCGCCAAAGATGGATTTCACTGTTCTTGAGATCGGCATGAATCACGCAGGTGAGATTCGTAGCCTGGTCAAGATCGCACGTCCGCATGTTGCAATCATTACGGCCATTGAACCGGCGCATACGGAATTCTTTTCTTCCGTTGAGGAAATCGCTGATGCCAAGGCCGAAATCTTTGAAGGGGTTGAACCCGGCGGTACAGCCGTGATCAATCGAGACAGTCCCTATTATGAGCGCCTATCCACAGCCGCCGGCAACGTCGGGATTGATATCATCGTCGGTTTCGGCAGTGACGCAGCCGCTGAAATCAAATTGGTCGATAGTGATCTGTCTGCAAACGGATCCTCCGTCGTCACAACCCTGCATGGCCGGGAAATCCGTTACCGCATCGGTGCCCCAGGGCGTCATGTGGTGATGAACAGCCTGGCGGTCATTGCGTCTATCGATGCCGCAGGCGGTGATGTTGCCCGCGCGGTGCAGGCGTTTGAGGACTTCGCGCCCCTCAAGGGAAGGGGGCAGCACTTGAACGTTCAACTGTCCCAGGGCCCGTTTCTCCTGGTTGATGAAAGCTACAATGCCAGCCCGGCGTCCATGCGCGCCGCCCTGGCGGTCGGCGGCAAGCTACAGCCCGGTCCCGGCGGCCGGCGCATTGCCGTACTGGGTGACATGCTTGAGTTGGGCAAAAGCGCGAGCCATGAGCACGCCAGTCTGCTGGAGCCCCTGCAGGAAAACGCCTTCGACATTGTCTTCACATCGGGACAGCACAGCCAAAGCCTCTGGGATGTATTGCCGGAATCCATGCGTGGCGGTCATTCAATCAGCCCGGACAAACTGGCCATGGTGGTTTCAAGTGCAGTACGTGCCGGCGATGTTGTCATGGTCAAGGGGTCGCTCGGCAGCCGTGTCGGTTTGATTGTTGAGGCCCTGTTGTCTCTCGATCAGTCACAGGTTACGGACGGCCCAGCCGTCGTGAACGGGAATTAAGGAGAAAACGGATGCTTCAGGAAATTCTCGTCCCCCTGGCGGATCAGTTCTCGGCGTTGAACGTTTTCCGCTACATCACCTTCAGAACCGGCGGCGCCGTTATCACGGCGCTGGTGATGAGCTTTCTGTTCGGCCCGGTCATCATCCGCCTGCTGAAAGACCGGCAGTCGGCTGGACAGCCGATCCGTGATGACGGTCCGGAAAGCCATCTATTGACGAAGAAAGGCACGCCGACAATGGGAGGTGTGCTGATCCTTCTGGCGCTGACCAGCGCGACATTGTTGTGGGCGGATTTGGATAACGCTTTCATTTGGGGCGGGCTGGCGATCACCATAGCCTATGGCCTGATCGGGTTCATGGACGATTACCTGAAGGTATCGCAGCATTCCTCCAAGGGTTTGTCAGGTAAGCTGAAATTGATCCTGCAACTGGCCATTGCCGGTGTCGTCGCCTTTTGGCTTTTAAGCCACATGCCCGAGGGCATGACCACAACCCTGGCGGTGCCGTTCCTGAAAGATCTGCTGTTGAACCTGGGCTGGGCCTTCATCCCGTTCGCCATGGTGGTCATGGTTGGGGCGTCAAACGCCGTCAATCTGACAGATGGGCTGGATGGTTTAGCAATCGTTCCGGTCATGATCGCAGCTGGCGTCTTCACCTTGATTGCCTATCTGGTCGGCAACTCGGTGTTTTCCTCATACCTGCAGATCCATTACATCCCGGGCGCCGGGGAGCTAGCCGTATTCTGCGGCGCGCTTGTCGGCAGCGGATTGGGATTTCTTTGGTTCAATGCGCCGCCCGCCCGCGTCTTTATGGGCGATACAGGATCGTTGGCGCTGGGCGGTGCACTGGGCGCTATCAGCGTCATCACCAAGCACGAACTGGTGCTTGCCATCGTCGGCGGACTGTTCGTGCTGGAAACCGTTTCCGTCATCGTCCAGGTGCTGTCATTCAAACTGACAGGCAAGCGTGTGTTCAGGATGGCTCCCCTGCACCACCACTTCGAGCAGAAGGGATGGGCGGAAAGCACCATTGTCATCCGCTTCTGGATCATCGCGTCTATTCTGGCCCTGGCCGGACTGGCGACATTGAAATTGCGTTAAGGAGGAAGCTCAAACGCCATGATCGACGTTTTTCCCTATGCAGGACTACCGATTGCCGTATTCGGGCTTGGCCGTTCGGGTATCGCATCTGCGTTGGCGCTGCAAAAAAGCGGCGCGGAAGTCTGGGCCTGGGACGATAACGAAAACGCTCGCGAGGTTGCCGAGGAAGCTGGCGTTTCGCTGGTTGATCTCTATACCTGTGACTGGTCGGAACTGATGACCCTGTTGCTCAGCCCCGGCGTTCCCTTGCATCATCCGGCTCCGCATCCGCTGGTGATGCTGGCCCGGGACGCAGGGTGCGAGATAATCGGTGATATCGAGTTGCTCGCACGGACCCAGCGGGACGCATCCTATGTCGGCGTAACGGGCACCAACGGCAAGTCGACGACAACGGCGTTGCTCGGCCATATCCTGCAGGTTTCGGGTCGGGAGGCGGAAATCGGCGGCAATCTCGGTACGCCCGCGCTGACCCTGATGCCGATGGGACACGAAGGCATTTATGTGCTTGAAATGTCCTCGTATCAACTGGACCTGACGGTTTCCATTACCTTTGACGTCGCCGTGCTGTTGAATTTGTCGGCTGATCATCTGGAACGCCATGGCGGTATGGACGGTTATATTGCCGCCAAGAAAACGATCTTCAATCGCCAGACGAAACCCCGCACGGCAGTTATCGGCATCGACGATGATTATTGCCGGACGATTTGTGACGAATTGACGGCTGCCGATGACCAGCGGGTCGTGCCCGTGTCCAGTCATCAGGCCGTAAGCGGCGGCGTATATGTGAAAGACGGTGCGCTGATCGACGACATGGACGGTGACGCGGTTCCCGTCATGGACTTAAACAGCGTTGCGACCCTGCCCGGTCAGCACAACTGGCAAAATGCCGCCGCCGCCTATGCCGCAGCGCGTGCTGTCGGCATCGCGCCGCATGCTGTCATGGCTTGCATCAACAGCTATCCGGGCCTTGCCCACCGTATGGAACTGGTCGAACGGGTGGACGGTATTCTGTTTGTCAACGATTCCAAGGCGACCAATCCGGACGCCGCCGCCAAGGCGCTTGCCAGCTACGATTCCATTTACTGGATCGCCGGCGGCAGACCAAAGGAAGGCGGCCTTGAGGCCGTGATGTCCCATCTGGGGAATGTCCGCCATGCATTCCTGATCGGCGAGGCCGCCGAGGATATGAACATCCAACTGTCATCCCATGTTGAATGCAGCGTTTCTGGTGATCTGGCAAACGCGATCAAAGCTGCGTATGAGCAAGCTCTGGCCGATGGCGCAGGACGTGAGACGGTCGTTCTGTTGTCGCCCGCCTGTGCGTCCTTCGATCAGTTCAGTAATTTTGAGGCCCGGGGAAATGCCTTCAAGGATCTGGTGGAAGCCTTGCCGGGTGATCATACGGACGCCGAGGACGAAGAAGATATGTCCGACGCCATGGGCGGTACGGGAGAAACGGCATGAGCACGGTCGCCCGCACGGATACGAGCATTATCGGCCGCTGGTGGTGGACCGTTGATCGATGGTTGCTGGTGACAATCGGCGCTCTCGCCTTCGTTGGCGGGGTCATGGCGCTTGCCGCATCGCCGGCGGTGGCCGAACGGATCGGCTTTGATACATACCACTTTGCGGCGCGCCAATTGGTCTTCCTGCCTGTTGGCATAGCTCTTATGTTGGCGATTTCCCTGCTGAGTCCGCGCGGTGTCCGGCGGCTGGCCCTGTTGACCACGGCGGGCGCTATCGTTCTGATGATCCTGACCCTGGTTATCGGAACGGAAGTAAAGGGCGCGACACGCTGGATCAGGCTTGGCGGGTTCGCCATTCAGCCCTCGGAATTCGTCAAGCCGGGTTTTGCCGTGCTGGCGGCCTGGCTATTTGCCCAGCGCCGCCTTGATGAACGCTTTCCGGGGTACGCCATGGCGGGCGGATTATTCGTTCTGATCATCGGTCTTCTGGCCCTGCAGCCCGATGTCGGCATGGCGATGGTGGTTTCCGCCATCTGGGCCGTCCAGTTTTTCCTGGCGGGCCTGCCACTGCTGCTGGTTGTCGGGCTGGCTATGCTGTTTCTCGCCACCAGTGTGGGCGCTTATTTCACCTTCGATCATGTGCAAAGCCGTGTGGATCGTTTCCTCGATCCGGCGGCCGGTGAAGGGTATCAGGTGACCCGAGCCCTTGAGGCCCTGCGCAACGGTGGCTTTTTCGGGCGCGGTCCCGGGGAAGGGCGGATCAAGGAAGTCCTGCCGGATGCCCATGCCGATTTCATCTTCGCTGTCGCCGGAGAGGAGTTCGGCCTGATCGTCTGTCTCGTGCTGGTCGCTCTGTTTGCTTTCGTCGTATTCCGGGGGCTGAGCCGTGCTTTCCGCGATGACGACCTGTTCATTCTGCTCGCTGTGGCCGGACTGATGGTCCAGTTTGCTCTGCAGGCCATCATCAACATGGCTTCAACCCTGAACATGGTGCCGCCTAAGGGTATGACGCTGCCATTCATTTCCTATGGCGGTTCGTCGACCATGGCTATCGCTATCGGTATGGGCATGGTGCTGGCTTTGACTCGGACCAGGGTGGGGCACAGCATCGGCAGAGGTAAAACGGTGAAACCCGCCAAGCTGGTAGGGGGGCTGACATGACGGAACAGTCGAACCTTCTGGCGCTGGCGGCGGGCGGAACGGGTGGTCACGTTTTCCCTGCCAGTGCGCTTGCCCGGGAAATGATGAACCGTGGCTGGAAGGTTGTCCTGATTACAGATCGTCGGGGCGGTGCCGTAGGCGGTATGGAAGACGTTCCCACCTATAGGGTGCGTGCCGGTGGAATTGCAGGTAAAAGCCTCCTGGGCCGTTTCAGGAGCGTGCCGGAACTGGCTATCGGTACGTTGCAGGCTCGTGGACTTCTCAAGCGGCTGTCGCCGGACGTGGTCATGGGATTTGGCGGTTATGCATCCGTACCAACGATGATGGCGGCGACCTGGAGCGATTGTCACACGGGCATTCATGAACAAAACGCTGTGCTGGGGCGCGCCAACCGGCTGTTCGCGGCCAAGGTGGACAAGATCGCCATGTCCTATGGCGTATGCCGTGCCGTGCCGCCGGAAGCGGAGAAAAAAATCATCCTGACCGGCATGCCGGTACGGTCGGAAATAATCGCCATGCGTGAAAGCGCCTATCCCGAAATCGGAGAGGGCGGTTCCATCGAGCTGTTGATCATTGGCGGCTCCCAGGGTGCGCGCGTATTGAGTGACGTGATGCCGGAGGCTATCAGGCTGCTGCCCGGGGATTTGCGTGCGCGGGTCAATATCGTCCAGCAATGCCGCGAGGAAGACCTGGACCGTGTGCGCGACGCCTACAGGGCAATTGGCGTTTCGGCGGAACTGGCGGGCTTTTACGGGAACATGCCGCAAAGACTGGCCAAGGCGCACCTTGTTGTTTCCCGCTCCGGCGCGTCATCTGTTGCTGAGATTCTGGCTGTCGGCAGGCCCTCCATCCTGGTGCCTTATCCCCATGCCGTAGACGATCATCAATCAGCTAATGCCCACGCCGTGGCCGAGGCCGGCGCTGGTTGGATGATGGACCAGAGTATTTTCACGGCGGATAACCTGTCTCAGCGGATAACCGAGCTTTTCAGTACGAAAGGACTGCTTGGGCGCGTCGCCGGGCAGGCCAAACGAGCCGGTTTCGGCGATGCAGCCGTTCGTCTGGCGGACATGGTTGAAAACATGGTCACGGCCAATGGCAATGGAGATAACGAGGGGAGGGCTGCTGCATGAGGGCGCTTCCTCTCGATATCGGCACTATTCATTTCGTTGGCATTGGCGGCATTGGCATGAGCGGTATCGCCGAGGTTCTGCATAATCAGGGCTACAGCGTGCAGGGCAGTGATATTGCGGAAAGCGCCAACGTGAAGCGTTTGAAGGACATGGGAATTCCCATTGCCATCGGACATGTGGAGGAAAACCTGGGCGATGCCATCGCTGTCGTGATTTCCACAGCCGTTAAAAAGGACAACCCGGAAGTTGCTGCGGCGCGAGCCAACCTGATCCCCGTTGTCCGCCGGGCGGAGATGCTGGGCGAATTGATGCGCCTGAAATGGGGCGTCGCCGTCGGCGGTACGCACGGCAAGACCACGACAACCTCGCTGCTGGCGGCGCTGTTCGATGCGGCGGACCTGGATCCGACCGTCGTTAACGGCGGCATCATCAATGCCTGGGGCTCTAACGCCCGGTTGGGCGGCGGTGAGTGGATGGTTGTCGAGGCCGATGAATCGGATGGAACATTCCTGAAACTTCCGGCGACCATCGCCGTTATTACCAATATCGATCCGGAACACCTGGATCACTATGGCTCCTTTGACGCCGTACGGGATGCTTTCCAGCAGTTTGTCGAGAACATTCCCTTCTACGGATTTGCCGCCCTTTGCATCGACCATCCCGAGGTTCAGGCCATGATTCCACGGGTGTCGGATCGCCGGGTCGTGACCTATGGTTACAGCCCGCAGGCCGACGTGCGCGGCGTCAATGTCAAGTCCGACGCTTCGGGTATGCATTTCGATGCCGTCATAACCAACCGCAGGGAAGGGTCGCAACAAACTATCGAAGGGCTGTTCCTGCCCATGCACGGTGAGCACAACGCCCAGAACGCCCTGGCGGCCGTTTCCATCGGCATCGAGATGGGCATGAGCGAAGACGTGATCAAAAAAGCGCTGGCCGGTTTCGAAGGGGTCAAGCGGCGCTTTACCAAGACCGGTGAAGCGGCAGGCATAACCGTAATCGACGATTACGGCCATCACCCGGTTGAAATATCGGCTGTCCTGAAGGCGGCACGGGGCGCGACGAAAGGCCAGGTCATCGCCGTCGTGCAGCCCCACCGCTACACCAGGCTGCATGATCTGTTCGAGGAGTTTTGCACCTGTTTCAACGACGCAGATGCCGTGCTGGTCGCCGACGTCTATGCCGCCGGGGAACAGCCCATCGACGGCGTTAATAAGGAATCAATGGTCGAGGGGTTAACATCAAGGGGGCACAGAGCCGTGCAGGTTCTGGCGTCGCCGGATGATTTGGCCCGCGACGTCTGCGCCATTGCAGAAGCGGGCGATATGGTGGTGTGCCTCGGCGCTGGAAACATTACCCAGTGGGCGGCCGACCTGCCGGAGCAGATCAACGCTCACCTTTGTGAGGGACAAGAAAAAGGAAAAGAAGAGGAGAAGGGCATATGATCGCGGTAGAAGAATTCCACCTCGGTTTGCTTGAACGGTTACCGGAAGTGCGCGGCGAGTACATGGAAAATGCATCGCTTGCCAAGTATACATGGTTCCGCACCGGGGGTCCGGCGGAAGTGCTGTTCATGCCCGCCGATGCCGAGGATTTGGCCGCTTTCATGGAAGGCAAGCCAGCCGATGTGCCCGTAACCGTGATCGGTGTTGGCTCGAACCTCTTGATTCGCGATGGCGGGGTGCCGGGTGTCGTGGTGCGGTTGGGCCGTGGCTTCGGTTCCATCAACGTGCGTGAGGGCAGGGTGCTTGCCGGCTGTGGCGCACTGGATGTGACCGTCGCTGCGGCAGCCAGGGATGCCGGCCTTGCCGGTCTTGAATTCCTGAGCGGCATTCCCGGCACCATTGGCGGCGCGGTTCGCATGAATGCCGGGGCCTATGGCCGCTCGATGGAAGATATTCTGCTCTATGCCCGGGTTATCGATACGGACGGGAACCAGCGGCACATGCGGGCGGATGAGTTGGGGTTCAGCTATCGCCACATTGATATGCCGGAAGACTGGATCGTTGTCGGCGTCGTGATGCAGGGCACCCCCGATGATCGAGGCGCCATTGCCATGCGGATGGAGGAAATCCGCGGACAGCGCGAGGAAACTCAACCCCTTAGGACCAAGACCGGCGGGTCCACGTTCCGCAATCCCAACCCCATAGACAGTGGTGGGCGCAAGGCGTGGCAGTTAATCGATGATATCGGATTTCGCGGCAAGACCATGGGTGGCGCCATGGTTTCGGACAAACACTGCAATTTCCTGATCAATACGGGCGATGCGACATCCGAGGACCTTGAAAATCTGGGTGAAGAGGTGCGCCGCCAAGTGCGTGCCCGTACTGGCGTCGCTCTTGAATGGGAAATTCGCCGTATCGGCGTTCACCGGAACGGTTCAGGCGGAGGAGGTGCGACATGACCAAAACCGTTGGTGTCCTGATGGGCGGATGGTCCGCCGAACGGGAAGTCTCCCTAGTTAGCGGGGCGGCCTGTTCCAAGGCATTACAGAGCGCAGGGTATAATGTCATTTCCATTGACGTACAGCGGGATATGAACAGCCTGCTGTCGCGGTTACTGCCGCACCCGGATGTCCTGTTCAACGCCTTGCATGGACGCTTCGGTGAAGACGGATGTGTCCAGGGCGTACTCGATATTCTGGGTGTCCCCTACACGCATTCCGGCCTTCTTGCCTCGGCTCTCGCCATGAACAAACCAATGGCCAAGCGATTGTTTGCTTCGGCCGGTCTCAACGTGGCGGAAGAAGTCATTTGTGACCAGGAAACACTGATGACGAAAGAGCCCATGGCGCGTCCCTTTGTCGTCAAGCCGCTGAACGAAGGCTCAAGTGTCGGTGTCCATATCGTCAGGGATGGAGATAACGAGCCGCTCTATAACGACATCAGCTGGCCATTCGGCGAACAGGTCATGGTGGAGCGCTACATACCCGGACAGGAACTTACGGTCGGTGTGATGGGCAAGGGTGACGAGGTCAAGGCCATGTCGGTCACGGATATCACGACCCACCGGGGATTCTATGATTATGACGCCAAGTATGCCGATGGCGGTTCACGGCACATTGTGCCCGCCGAAATCGACAAGGCGCTTTTCGACGAGGCCCTGGAAGCGGCGATCACTGCTCACAACGCGCTGGGCTGCCGCGGTGTCAGCCGCACCGACTTCCGCTACGACGGCGACAAGCTCTACATCCTCGAAGTCAATACCCAGCCCGGCATGACTCCGACGTCGCTGGTACCGGAACAGGCCTTGGTGATCGGCATGTCCTTTGAAGATTTGGTCAGTTGGATGGTTGAGAACGCGGAGTTCGATTTATGACATTCTTCCGTACCACGGAGCCCAAAGGAAAGCCGCGCAAGCGGGCAGCACCGCTTTGGCGGCGGCGCTGGTTCCGCCTGAGCGTTGCTGCTGTCCTGATCGTTTTGATCGGCGGAAGTGGATGGTGGAGTTACCGTTCAGGCGCTTTGGACAAAGTGGCGGAAACCGCAAAGTGGCAGGCTATCTCCGTATCGGCTCATGCCGGTCTGCGGATCGAGGAGGTTCTTGTCGTCGGGCGCCAGAATACTGGCCGTGACGTATTGCTTCGCGCCTTGGGAACGGCCAGGGGCTCACCCATCCTGGCTTTCAACGTCGAGCGGGCAAAAGACCGGGTGGAAAACCTTCCCTGGGTACGACGGGCGTCCGTCGAACGCATGCTGCCGGATACGATTTTGCTGACTGTCGAGGAACGCCGTCCGCTGGCCTTATGGCAGCACGAAGGACAGTTTGCCCTGATCGATTATGAAGGGGCCGTGATCAAGAAAGACGACCTTGATCAATACCGCGATCTGATGGTCGTGATCGGCCCTGACGCACCTGGTCATACGGCAGACCTGTTGGAAATTCTCGGCACCCAGCCGGAGCTTATGAGTTTGGTCAAGGCGGCGATCAGGGTCGGGTCCAGGCGCTGGAATCTGGCCCTTGTCGGCGGCATCAACGTTCAGTTGCCTGAGGAAAATGCCGTTGCGGCATGGATGCGGCTTGCCCAGTACCAGCGAACCCATGGTGTCCTGGAAAGAGATGTGGAATTCGTCGATTTGCGCCTGCCGGACCGGTTGATCGTCCGCAAGGCGGCAACGGGGGAGTCATTTCCATCGGCCCTTGGCCAGGAAACCTGATCCCGCTGCGGCAGAATGAGATGAAAAGATGATTTTGGAACTGGAAACGACATGGTTATGAAAAAAGCAAACGGATCGAGCCGTCCCAGAAACGGACTGATCGCAGCGCTTGATATCGGCACCACCAAGGTGTGCTGCCTCATCGCGCGCATGGGTGAGTTTGGACCGAAGATCGTCGGCATAGGCCATCAGGTTTCCGCCGGCATGAAAAATGGCGCCATCGTGGATATGGATGCGCTGGAAGCCTCCATCCGCGCCACTGTCGAGACAGCGGAACAAATGGCGGAAGAAAATATCCGCGATGTGACCGTGAACGTTTCAAACGCCGCTCTTCGTTCCCGGCTGATCTCCTATGAAGTTTCCACGGCCGGCCACCGCATTGACGAAGCCGATCTCCGTCGTTTGTTGCATTCAAACAATATGGAGCTTGACGAGGGAGAAACGCGCGAGCGCCTACATACAATCCCTGTCGGTTACAGCATCGATGGCACCCGCGGCGTTCGGGACCCGATCGGCATGTATGGCGACAGGCTTGCCGTTAACATGCACGTGATTACGGCATCGTCACCACCGCTTCGGAACATAGAAACCGTTGTCGCCCATTGCCACTTGGGCGTTGTGGAAACCGTCGCCTCGCCATATGCCTCAGCCCTGTCGTGTCTGGTCGGCGATGAAACCAAGCTTGGCGTAACCATGATCGACATGGGTGGCGGCACCACGACGGTCGCTGTTTACTTTGACGGCGAATTGGTCCATGCCGATGTCATTCCCTTAGGGGGCGCGCATATCACCAGCGACATCGCACGAGGCCTGTCTACGCCGTTAAGCCATGCGGAGAGAATCAAGACCCTGTTCGGAAACGCCGTCCCGTCCTCTTCCGATGACAGGGCGGTCGTCGAGGTTCCGCTGATCGGAGAAGACGGCTCGGCAGAAGCCAATCATGTGCCTCGCTCCATGCTGATCGGTATCATCCGGCCACGCGTGCAGGAAACGTTCGAGCTGGTTCGCGACAGGTTGGCGTCAGCCGGCTTCGAGCAGGTCTCCGGTCCACGGGTGGTTTTGACCGGTGGCGCGGCGCAGCTCCCCGGTGTTCCGGATGTAGCAAACGATATTCTCGACCGCCAGGTGAGGATTGGGCGTCCGAAAACCATTGATGGCCTGGCGGAGGCCGTTTCCGGACCCGCTTTCTCCACCTGTACGGGATTGGTTCATTATTCGGTCAATGCCCTGCAGGATCCCGGGGTGGGGGTTTTCCAGCCCACGGAAGAGTCTGGGAACAAAATCGGACGCCTGGGGCAGTGGTTCAGGGAAAATTTCTAAAATAGAGGGGTTTTGAGGGTGGAAATCAACAGTGTTGGTTATCCGGCAAGCGCCGGAATCGGCGAAAATCGATGTTTTAGACTCGTTAATTATTCATCGATTCGTCAATGGGATTCAACGATTTATAAACTTTTTAACCATAGGGTTATGGCAGTGATTATCCGGAGGTCATCATGAGTATTAACCTGAGTGTTCCTGAACAGCATATCGAGCGGGAATTAAAACCTAGAATTATCGTGGCCGGCGTCGGCGGCGCCGGTGGAAATGCAGTCAATGACATGATTGCATCGCAACTCGAGGGTGTGGAGTTCCTGGTCGCCAATACCGATGCCCAGGCGCTTCAGGGTTCCAATGCCGAACGGCGTATCCAGATGGGCGCCTCAATTACCCATGGCCTCGGCGCCGGTGCGAAACCGGATATCGGCCGTGCTGCAGCCGAGGAATCGCTCAATGAAATTATGGAACACATGGACGGATCCAACATGGCGTTTATCGCCGCCGGCATGGGTGGTGGCACCGGTACCGGTGCGGCGCCTGTCATTGCCCAGGCTGCCCGGGAAAAAGGCATCCTGACCGTCGGCGTGGTCACCAAGCCGTTTCATTTCGAAGGCGTTCATCGCATGCGTCAGGCTGAGAAGGGTATCGAGGAACTTGAGCAGTATGTCGATACGCTGATCGTTATTCCGAACCAGAACCTTTTCCGCGTCGCTAACGAAAAGACGACGTTTGCCGATGCTTTCCGGATGGCAGACGAAGTCCTCTACTCGGGCGTTCGCGGGGTTACGGACCTGATGGTCATGCCGGGCATGATCAACCTGGATTTTGCCGATATTCATTCCGTCATGGGTGAAATGGGCAAGGCGATGATGGGTACGGGCGAAGCCGAAGGCGAACGTCGCGCCCTGGATGCAGCGGAAGCCGCCATTGCCAATCCGTTGCTCGATGATTGCTCCATGAAGGGCGCTCGCGGCGTTCTTATCAATATTACCGGCGGCAGCGACATGACCCTGTTCGAGGTCGATGAAGCCGCCAACCGGATTCGTTCGGAAGTGGACGAAGAAGCCTACATTATCTTCGGTTCCGCCTTCGACGGCGAACTTGACGGACGGATGCGTGTTTCCGTTGTTGCGACGGGTATCGATGCGGCAGCTTCCAAGCGCAGCGCCCCTGCAGTTTTAAGCGCTATGAACGAGCGCCCCAATCCTGTCACAGTTTCTGATGATTCCGAAGTTGCGGAAAACGCCACCGAAGAGACCAAGGAACAGCCGTTGATTCCGTTCCGTCATGTGGAAAGCGTTTCCACGGACGAAACGCCGGAACCTGAAATGGCAGTTGGGGAATCGCCTGTTGCTGCTGAAGAAACGGCTGTAACCGAGGAAGAAAACGCGGAACAAACGGATATCGTGGCGGAAGCGGAGAAGGTTGCAGAAGAAGCCAAGCCTGAAGAGCCGGCTCAAGAAGTTGAAGAGGCGGCAAAAGCAACAGCCGAAGATGAAAAATCAGAACCCGTCATGGACCAGGAACCTGAACCGGCTACGGTTCAGGAAGAGGTTAAGATACAGGAGTCGGAACAGGCGCCTGCGGCGATGCCGAGCATGTCCAGCAATGACGCCTTCATCCCCCGTGAACCGGCTGTAGCCGCCAGTTCTGAGCCAGCCAAGCCGAGCAAGCCGTTTGCGCTGTCGGACATGATTAACGGCTCACAGGAAAAACCGGCGAATGTCGCCTCCATGCCCGAGCGTAAATCGGTCAAATCCCGGACCGGAAGCCTGATTGGTCGGATTATGGGCTCGAGCAAACCTGTCGAGACACCTGCACAGCCTCTCGACTGGCAACAGAACGCGTCGGCCTCCGCCGAAGAAAAAACACCGGCGGTTTCCGATGCGACAGCTTCGGCTACGCCCGCTGAGCCGGTGGTAAAACCGATTACGCCGACCCCGGAAGCCGACTCACCAGCTACGGGTGCTCACACCATGCTGGGCGGCCTGAATGTCGCTGAACGTCCGGCTCCTGCACCAGTGGAAGAGGATGACTTGCTGGATATTCCCGCTTTCCTGCGCCGGCAGGCGAATTAGGCGGAAATACCGGCCAAATTGATGAACTTCACATGGGGAGGCCACATAGTGGCCTCCCCATCAATTTTGCCTTATTTAACAAAGTGTTAAATCATATTGCATACGGTAACAAACGGTAACAAAGAGTGATTTGTACGTGACCGCGCTTATTGCTACCTAAACATACCAATAAATGGCATCTGTTTCGAAGGGTATGTGCGTGACGAAACATGAAGAAACAGGCAAGCCATAAAGATGAGGAGATAACGCGATATCATGGATTGTCTTGACCACCTGAATGCGGATGGACAGCACCTGCGCCAGCGAACCCTGAAGAAGTCAATTGACTGCACAGGGGTCGCCCTGCATTCCGGCAGCAAGGTCACGATGACCCTGCACCCTGCTGACGCCGATACGGGCGTTGTTTTCCGGCGCACGGATGTTGCCGGCAAGGGTGCCGAGATCCCCGCCTTGTGGGACCGTGTTGTCGATACCCGTCTTTGCACGGTTCTCGGAAACGAAGAGGGTGTTACCGTCTCCACAGTCGAACATGTCATGGCCGCCCTTGCCGGGTGCGGTATCGATAACGTCGTTATTGAGGTCAACGGACCGGAAGTGCCAATCATGGACGGCAGTTCCGAGCCTTTCGTTTTCCTGATCGAGTGCGCCGGCGTCCTTGAACAGGATGCTCCCTGTCGTTTCATCCGTGTTCTGAAACCCGTCACGGTAATCGATAATGGCGCTTCGGCGACGCTTGTTCCGGCCGGTCATTTTTCCGTCGATATGGAAATCAATTTTGACAGTGCTGCCGTCGATCAGCAGAACCTGCGCCTCGGCGTGGTCAACGGCTCGTTCACAAAGGAACTGGCCCGGGCCCGGACATTCGGTTTCCTCCATGAAGTGGAAGCCATGCGCGCGGCCGGACTTGCCAAGGGCGGTTCGCTTGAAAACGCGATTGTCATTTCCGGTGATGAAATCATGAACGAAGACGGTCTTCGGTTCGATGACGAGTTCGTTCGTCATAAGGCCCTGGACGCCGTCGGCGACATGTATCTTGCCGGCGGTCAGTTGCTTGGCGCCTTCACAGGAATCAAGTCAGGCCACGCCCTGAATAACAAGCTGCTGCGGGCGCTGTTCTCGGATTCCTCGGCATGGGCTTATGATACCCTGACTTCCGTCGACGCCGATAACGTGCCCAACGGCGGTATTGAAGCAGACACCTCCGAACTGGCCGTAGCGGTAGGCTAACCAACCCAACCCAACCGGTCTTCCAATAACCCTGGCGATCAAACGGCTTTGTTGCCGATTGTTTCTTGTTGTCCTGGCAATCGTGTCGGGCATTCCCATGATTGTCGAATTCGTTTAGGTTTCAAGTAATTGAGAAGAAGCTTTATCCCTAGGGGAGGGTCATCATGTCCAATTCTCCAGCCGCGCCGGGGCACGGCTTTCCTGATTCCGAGTTTGAACATAGAACGGCGCGCGCCCAGGAAATCATGTCGTCGCATGGTTTTGACGCCCTTGTCGTGACGACACCGCCTAATTTCCGCTACTTCAGCGGCTATGCATCGCAGTT
This sequence comes from uncultured Thalassospiraceae bacterium, assembly GCA_964344255.1. Classification (GTDB taxonomy): domain Bacteria; phylum Pseudomonadota; class Alphaproteobacteria; order Rhodospirillales; family Casp-alpha2; genus JAJFIE01. The sequence goes on along the minus strand of CAYFMQ010000019.1, from coordinate 35,158 downwards.
CTGGGAAAGCCCGACGCGGCCCTGGTTTATCGTCGTTCCCGCCGAAGGCGATCCCGTAGGCGTTGTGCCGTCCATCGGCGCCGGGGAACTGGTCAAGACATGGATCAAGACCGTGCACAGCTGGCCTGCGCCCGTTCCCGAAGATGACGGTCTGTCGCTGTTGGCCGGTGTTCTTTCCGAGTTGCCGAAGCGGCATGGTCGCGTCGGCCTGGAACTAGGACGCGAGCACGCGCTCCGCATGCCGGTTACGGATTTTCTTGCCTTGCGCGACAAGGTGTCCAATGTCGAGCTCGCCAACGGATCGCCCTGCTTGTGGGATATCCGTATGGTCAAGACGGATGGAGAAGTGGCGCGTATCCGTCATATTTGCGAAATCGTCAGCGATTCATACGCCGCAGTGCCCGATCTGGTCAGCATGGGCGATACCGAACAGGACGCCAACCGCAAGTTACAGATTGATATACTTGAGCGGGGTGCCGATGCGGTTCCCTTCCTGCCCACCATTTCAGCACCGGGCGGGCTTTCCCAGATCGTTTGCGGGCCTACAGACAGGGTGCTGCAGGATGGAGACGTGCTGTTCTTCGACAGCGGTTCAACCTATGACGGCTACTTCTCAGATTTTGACAGGAACTATGCCGTCGGCGAAATCCCCGACGAGGCCAAGCGGACCCAGGATGCCGTCTGGCTGGCAACCGAAGCCGGAATCGAGGCCGCCGTCGTTGGTGCAACGACGGATGATGTCCACCGGGCCATGGCGAAGGTTCTCGAAGAAGCCGGCTCTCAGGGCAACAATGTCGGTCGTATGGGGCATGGTCTCGGCCTGCAACTGACGGAGCCGCCATCCCACATGCCGGGTGATGGAACGGTTATCAAAGCGAACATGGTGCTTACTATCGAACCAGGCATGGCCTATGCGCCGGGCAAGATGATCGTCCATGAAGAGAACCTTGTCGTAACGCCCGATGGGCCCCAGTTGCTGACCAAACGCGCCCCCCGGGAAATGCTGCAGATCACATAAGGCGCTAGATCATGGGCATGGGTGGCCTGTCACATCAGTGTGGGTAGGGGATTAACAGTAGAATTATTTAGAGAATTATAATATATATAAATTGAATATGACGTTGGTCCAAAACCGGATACTCCTTGATCATAAAAGGGGGACGGTCAGGAAGTTATAAATTTATGAGGGATAGCACCAATGGGCTTTAAAACGCACTTTGAGCTGAACGTTCAGGACATCGAACTGATTGAAGAGAGTCTGAACAGTGAACTGACGTCACTTACCCGCCAAACACATGAAGAACCGGTGTCATCGAAAGCGCGTCTGAATCCGCGCATTAACGAAATCCGCTCTCTTCTCGGTAAGCTCCATAACCAGAAGATCTGGTACGGCGGCAGCGGCGATATCGCCAGAATACCGCGCGGGTGACTAACGACCAATTCGGTCTACCCGCAAACCCGATCCTGCCAGTTTTTGGATCTCTGAATAGCTTCGTCGAATTTTTGCCGGCAGACACCCATCTGACCTGAAGGCTGATAAACTCTGACCTTCCCCTCAACATTTTCCGTTTTTCCCTGATCCTGCCTGGCAAGCATGGCCGTGCCGAATGCCGTCAGTTCGGATAACTCAGGAACCTCAACGGTTCGCTCAAGAATATTCGCCAGAAACTGGCAAAAGTACGGATTGACAGTCATGCCGCCATCAATGGAAATACTACCTCCCAGGGGGGCGTATTCGTCCATGGCGTTCAGGACTTCCGCGGCCCTGAAGGCGACGCCTTCCAGTATGGCCTGGACCATCATCTCTGGCGTCGTGTCCAGGGACAGCCCGATCCACAGGCCCGTTGCGCTGCGGTCCCAGTGGGGGCAGGCAAGACCGGTAAGGGCGGGCACGAATGCGAGGTTCTGCTCGATGGCGGCCGGCCCTTCGAACGCGTTGATATCGTCGAATGAATTGAACAGACCCAGGGAGCGCGCCCAGTTCAAAGCGGAACTGGCGCAATAAATGCCGCCATCCAGGGCATAGACGGGTTTTTCGCCTGATAACTGCCAGGCAACCGTTGGGAGAAGGCCTTTCTCGGGTGCCTGATAGAGATGCTCTCCTGTCAATGTCAGGGCAAAGGCGCCTGTGCCGAAGGTTACCTTGGCGTCGCCTGTGGCCCTGCAGCCGTGACCGTACAGCGATGCCTGCTGGTCGACGATACTGGCGGTGATGGGGGCCTTCTTGTTTCCCGCGTCAACGGTCCCGAAGTCGCCTGTCGTCGATACGATTTCCGGTAAGGCTTCCTGCGGCACGCCGAACACCTCGCACAGTTCGGAATCCCACATGCCGGTCTGTAGGTTCATCAGCGAGGTCCGGGAGGCGGTCGTGATATCAGTGACACACTGTCCCGTCAGGCGATCCAGGAAGAAGGCATCCGTGGTGCCCAGCCTTAGTTTACCTTTGTTTAGAAGCTCATCTGCATCCGGTATGTTTCGGACGACCCAGCCCAGCTTCGAAGCTGAAAAATAAGGATCCAGCGGTAATCCTGTCTTTTCCAAAATGAAATCTTCGACGCCATCGTCTTTCAGGCGGTCAATGGTGTCCAGGGTGCGGGTATCCTGCCACACGATGACCCGGGTCAGGGCCTCTTTGGTGTCAGCATGCCATGCAAGGCAACTTTCCCCCTGATTGTCTATCCCGATAGCGCTGACGTGTCCTAAGTCTTCAATGCACCCGCGAATGACACGCATCAGTTCTTCCGGATCATGTTCGACCCAGCCGGATTGCGGATAATGCTGCTGGTGGGTCACGGTTTTCGCTAGAGATGTCGCGCCATCGTCTTCCAGGATCATGGCCCTGGTGCTGGTCGTTCCCTGATCAATGGCAAGTACGGGCATCGTTCAGTCACTTTCATGAAAGTTGATATCTAGCGATGAGGCGTTCTTAAGGTGGGATGCAAGGGCGGCAACAGGGATCAGAACCCTGCGTTCCGGTAGGGCCGATATTTTCCTGCTCCAGATGGTCTTGCCCTGGCTCTCAATGGACAGGGTTCCCAATGCCGGTTCGTTGAAGCGGAGTTGAATGTGGCTGTTTTGGCAGGGATGCTCAATCATTGAAAAGACCTGTGGGATCACATATTTCAGTTTCGGATTTAGAATTCGCAACCGAATCTGGTTCGTCTGCTCCGGCAATTGTCCTTCAAGAGACCGGGCAACGGCGGAGGCAGTCCTACGCCCTTCGTTCCAGCACCAGCCGGCGGTCTCGACGGGTCGCAAGAGATTCCCTGTTGCGAAATAGGAAGGGTCCGAGCATCTGCCGAACTGATCGACGACGGGCCCGCCGCTGTTGGCATCAACAGCCAGGTGGGACATACGGAGCAGGCTGGATTCTGGTGTAAACCGACCGGTAAAGAGAACACCGTCGCACTCGAATACCTGTTCCCGGCCTGATTTGTCGATTGTCCTGACCCCGTTAACGCGCTCCTTACCCAGGATTTCCGCGAGTCGGGTGTTGAGGTGTAAGGGGACGCCCAAGATCATCGGTAAGGGGCGGCAGAATGCCCGTGCCGTGATCCTCTCATTGGATTCAATCATGGCGACCGGCTTGATGTGGGCATGGCGGCAGGTCAGCAGGGCGGAAAAGGAAACCAGTTCGGTTCCGATGATGAAAGGCCGCCGGAAGGGCACAGTGTCTTTCAGATAGACCATGGATTGCAGCGCGCCGGTGCTGTAGATGCCGAGGGGTCGCCCTCCGCTGATCAGGCGGGCCGAGCGGGGCGTTTCCCTGACGCCCGTACACAGGATGACTCTCTTAGCGGAGATATCATGGTATCCCTCGTCCGTTGAAACGGACACACATCCCCCTTCATGCAGGTGTGTGACGCTTGTATTCAGCCTGATATCGACACCTGACCGGCTGGCTTCATCAACCAGCGCTTTTGCATAGCGCGGGCCGGTCTTGATGGTATGGAATTCACGCATACCGAATGGTGGGTGGCCGCAATGGCGTGGAATGCCGCCGGCTTCCGGTTCGCGTTCGAGAACAACAACGGAATCTACGCCTGCCTGCTTCAGGTGGGTCGCCGCCGCAAGGCCCGATGGACCGCCGCCAATAATCACGACGTCACAGGATTCAGTCGTCTGTCTGTCGTTATCGGTTGCTGTCATCGGACAAACCTATGGGCTGATCGAAATGGCCGGCGGTAAGCTCACTGAGCTGGCCGGAACAGTAAAATCCCTGACACCGGCCCATGGTGACCCGGGTCCGGCGTTTGAGGCCGGACAGGCTGGAAGCAGCCAACGGTCCCGTCAGGGCGCGTTCGACTTCGCGGCGGGTTACCAGTTCGCAATGACAGACGATGCCGCCGTTGCCGGCAATTCGCCAATCTCTGTCCGCATCTTCCGCAATCGGCGAAATGTCGGGCCATTTGCAGGGAGAAACGGCCTGTTGGGCGTGTCCTGCATCCGAATAACGCCCGTAGATGTAACTCGCTATGCCGAGGGCCGCACTCAGGCCCGTCGAGCGAATGCCACCGACGCTGATGTAACTTCTGTCATCATGATAGGCGATGCAGTAATCCTTGGTTTCCGTAGCCGGGCGGATACCGGCATAGGTGGCGTTGATGCCACATCCGGCAAGGGCGGGGATCATTTCCTCGCCTTTTTCCTTCAGATACAGAAGCGTATCGCGATCAACGGAAGCGTCATCCCGGCTTTCCTGTTCCTCAGCCGTAGGCCCGACCAGTACGTTCCCGAAAACGGTCCGGGTGATGACGACGCCCTTGGTGGTTTCGCTTGGGACCGGCAGGATGATGGCGGAGACGAGCTTGCTTGCCGGTTTGTCGTAGACCAGGAATTGCCCTTTTCGGGGTTTTATCGTGAAGCCGGCTTTTCCCAACAGGGCCTCGTCAATGCGGTCTCCATAAAGCCCCGCGCAGTTGATCACGGTTCGGCAATTAACGTCCCCATTTGAGGTGTTCAGCCGCCAAAGGCCGCCGTCAAACGAGCCGGAGAGAAGCTCGGTTTTCCTGATAACCTGCGCACCGTTCTCGATAGCTTGCATCAGGTAGGCATATGGCGTGGTCCAGGGATCGATGACAAATTCGCGGGGGACAAGAAAACCGCCGGTTAGCGATGTTGAGAGATGCGGCTCACGGTCGAGTATCTGATGCGTGCTCAAGCGTACCACATCGTCGATGCCGTTTGCATGGGCGCGGCTGACTAAACTGTCGAGTTTTTCTTCTTCTTCACGGTTCCAGGCGACAACCAGCGCACCGGTCTTCATGACCGGCAGGCCGAGCCGCTCATGGATATCCATATACTCCTGATAGCCGTCCTTGATGCATTGCAGCTCCAGGAAATCCGATGGTTCGTCAAATCCCGTATGGAGAATGGCGCTGTTACCCTTGCTGGCGCCGTCAAGGATGTCACTGGCTTTTTCAAGAACCAGCACGGAGGCACCTTCAAGGGCAAAGCGGCGTGCAACGGCGCATCCGACAACCCCGGCGCCGATAACGGCGATATCAAAAACCGTATCCTTCGGCAGTTCGTGTGTCGGATTTTCGATCATCCCCGGCAACCTGTCAGTTCACTGAGCCGGTTTCCTTGTCGCTGGAAATCCGGTGTTCAGAGGGTGTACGTTCTATTTGAATTTCCGGAACATGCGGGTCTGGTCGAGCAGATCCTCAAGGGACTTCATGCGATCTTCCGTTTCCTCCCAGGACAGGTCCTGAACGGCTGCAATCAATGCTTCGACAATAAACATCAGGACAACGGATGAATCCCAGGCGGACGGCACTTCAATGCGGGAATGAAAGCTATAGGTAGCATGCTTTGAAACAGGGGAGCCCCACTGGTCCGTGAAAACGATGATTGTTGCGCCCTTTGCCTTGGCCGTTTCCGCAAGGTGCTGGATATCGCGTTCATAACGGCGGATGTCGAAGATCACAAGAACGTCATCCGGTTTCATGTTGAGGACGTAATGCGGCCAGATGTTGGCGCTGGCGGCGATCAGCATCAGCCCGTCGCGCACCATTTGCATATGGGTGTAAAGATAGTCAGCCAGGGCATGGGTGATGCGCCCGCCGATAATGTGTACCTTTCGATTCTTGTCGGAAAGCAACTTGGCGACGGCATTGAATTCGGCCGGATCGATCTGACGCAGGGTTTGCTGCATATTCTCCATAACCGAATCGGCGAACCTGTTAAGGATGTGCGTATCCGGAGCATTGCCGGCCCATCGGTTGTGTTTGCTGATGGGATTGGAAATCGTTTCTTCCACTTCCGCGCGGAGCGCCGTCTGGATATCGGGAAATCCCCGAAAGCCCAGTTTCTTCGCCATTCGTACGACGGTTGGCGTCGAAACGTCGGAGGCTTCCGCCAGTGACGTGATGCTTCCTAGCCCGGAGACCGGATAATTTTCCAGGATTGTATTCGCCAATTGCCGTTCAGCCCGGGTCAAGTCGTCGAACTTGCTCCTAATGCGTTCTGCAACTGTCAGGTTCTCAGGTGTCGTCATGCCGAATATCCATACTTGCTCCTGGATGGAAGCGCCATGATAAACATGTTTGAAATTTATTCATCATATAACTCATAAAAGAAATGATTTTTACAGAAACAAACTTGACAGTGCGAATTTGTTTGAAGCAATGTGTACATAATAAAGCATAAAAACCCGCCTGCGGGAGGTAAATCGTTCATGGTGGAACAACGGCTGTCCGTTGATGATAAGGTTCGCGTCGCCAATGTATCAGGCGTGAGCGGTCTTGTCCTTGTTTGCGAACACGCCGTGAATACGATCCCGCCTGAACTGAATAACCTCGGTTTGAGCGACCAAACCCTTGAAAGCCATATTGCATGGGATCCTGGCGCCTATCAGGTCGCTCTTGAGATGTCAGCGATTCTGGATGCGCCATTGATATCTCCAATGCAATCCCGTTTGGTTTTCGACTGCAACCGGGACAGGAATGCTGAAAGCGCCATTCCGGAAAAAAGTGAAAATGATGACATTCCTGGCAATCAGGGGCTTGCCGAAGAAGAACGGAATGCGCGCTATGATCAATACTATGTGCCTTTCCGCGATGCCATCACTGGCGTTATCGATCAATCAGTATCAGCAGGCAACATGCCAGTCGTGATTACGGTTCATTCATTCGCACCGGTCTACGATGGCGAGACGCGTGATCTGGATATCGGCATCATCCACGACGACGACAGCAGAATGGCGGACGCTTTTCTGAAAGCGGTCGAATCCGACACTCAATTCAAGATCCTCAGGAATGAACCCTATGACGCGTTAGACGGTGTGACGCACACACTGAGAGAACATGCCCTCAGTCGAGGCCTTCTCAACATAATGATCGAGATCAGAAACGATCTGATTTCCTCGCCCGATCAGCAACTATCTGTCGCCAAATGGTTAGCGGGTTATGTAACTGAAACGTTATCCTCGTTAAACAAGAAGCCCTGTTCCAATATTGGCCGAAATCCAATATGCTCAGACACTGCCAATCAGGCAAATAATAATGGTCTGAAGACAGACTTGGCTGGGGAGGGGACAGGACAAATAATGCCAAAACCAATCCTTCTATATGTGAAATACGTCGATTTCGTCTCCACGAGATTCGGTAGGCTGGCGATGTATCTGATCTTTGTGATGATCGGGACGTTGATCCTCGATGCAGTTACCCGGAACGTCATAAATTTCCCACTGCATTGGTGTGTGGAATTGGCACAGTTCACCATGGCAGCTTATTACATCATCGGCGGTGCCTACTCCCTGCAACTGGGCGATCACGTCCGAATGGATCTGATCTATGACTACTGTTCTGAGAAGACAAAGGCAAAACTGGATGTGGCGACCAGCGGGTGTTTGCTGTTTTACCTTGTTGCACTGCTGATCGGGGCCATTTCTTCTACCATTTACGCTATTGAGACCGGCCAGCGGAAGTTTTCCATGTGGAATCCGTCCATGGTGCCGATCAAGGTCATAATGGTTTGCGGTATTATCCTGATGCTACTGCAGGCTGTTTCGATGCTGTTCAAGGATATTGCAAAAGCCAGAGGGCAGGCGATCACTCATGAAGGGGAGAAACCCACGGTATGAGTTATGAAATGATCGCCATCCTGATGTTTGCAACGATGCTGCTGATGCTGCTGACAGGGCAGCGCGTGTTCGCCGCCATTGGTTTTGTTGCTGTTGTCTCAGCTGAATTGCTGTGGGGGACTGGCTCGATTGAAATGCCCTTCAATGCGGCTTTCAAACTGTTCAACTGGTATCCGCTGCTGACCCTGCCGTTGTTCGTATACATGGGATATATCCTTTCGGAATCAGGGATTTCTGACGATCTGTACAAGATGTTCCATGTCTGGTTCGGCGGGCTTAAGGGCGGGCTTGCCGTCGGCACCATCGGATTGATGGTCGTTATTTCCGCCATGAACGGCCTCAGTGTCGCTGGCATGGCCATCGGTGCGACCATCGCACTGCCTGAAATGCTGAAACGCGGTTACGACAAGGTGATGATCACCGGTGTGATACAGGCGGGCAGTTCCCTCGGTATTCTCGTGCCGCCCAGTGTGGTGCTGGTCCTCTACGGCATGATAGCGCGCCAGCCCGTCAGCCAGCTGTGGCTGGCCGGCGCCATTCCCGGATTGATGATGGCGACGCTGTTCGTGATTTACATTATCGCCAGGTGCAAGCTACAGCCGGAACTGGGGCCGACCATCTCGGAAGAAGAAAGGGACATGCCGTTTTCGGAAAAAATGAAGCTGCTGAGGGCAGGGATCATACCTTTCCTGATCTTTTTCTTTATGACCGGCTTGTTTGTCATGGGTATCACGTCTCTGGTTGAAAGTTCAGCCGTTGGCGCTACGGCCGCGACTATCGCGGCTCTTGTGAAAAGACGCCTGACGAAAAAGGTGATTGAGGAAACGGTTCGGAAAACCCTCGGCATTTCCTGCATGTTCCTCTGGATTATCCTGGCGGCCCTTTGCTTCGGTGCGGTGTTTGACGGCATCGGTGCTGTCCGCGCTATTGAATCCCTGTTCATCACCCGCTGGGAATTAAGCCCCTGGCAGGTGCTGATTATGATGCAGCTTTCCTACATCTTCATGGGCATGTTCCTGGATGACACGGCGATGCTGGTGATTGTCGCTCCGTTGTACGTACCCCTCGTCATCGCCCTTGGATTTGATCCCGTCTGGTACGGCGTGCTGTACACCATCACCTGCCAGATCGCCTACATGACACCGCCTTTTGGATATAACCTGTTTCTGATGCGCGCCATGGCGCCGCCGGAAATCAGGCTACCTGACATCTATCGATCCATCATACCGTTCGTACTGGTTATGACCATTGGATTGATACTTGTGATTCTTTTCCCGGAAATCGCCTTGTGGCTTCCCAACACGGTCTACCCGAGCCGGTTGGGATAGGTACGGCAATGATGACCGGAGAGAGGAATATGAACGACCGTTGAACCAATCTTGACCATCCACTGTACTAGGGAGGAGATGATGAAAGAGTCAAAGAAGTTATCGAAGAAAACGGTTAAGAAGGAATCCGTTGCGACGCCGCGGCGTGATTTCCTGAAAAAGGCCGGTGCGGCAACCGTTGGCGCTGCTGGCGCCGCGGCGTTGAGCACGCCGTACAGCTATGCCGCTAGCAATCCCATCAAATGGCGGTTGCAGACCTATTCGGGCGCTCCGCTGGGTGCACACGTTATCTTGCCTCAGATCGAAGCGTTCAATAAGGCAGCTCACGGTGAAATGGAGATTGAACTCTATTACGCCGACCAACTGGTGCCGACGGATGAACTGTTCCGCGCCATGCAGAACGGAACCATCGACGCCGTTCAATCGGATGACGCCACCATGGCCTCACCGGTGGACATCAACGTGTTCGGCGGCTACTTCCCGTTCTCGACACGCTACAGCCTCGATATGCCGGTTCTGTTCAAGTACTACGGCCTGAACGAAATCTGGGCCGAAGCCTACGGCGAGGTCGATAACGTCGAATGGCTCAGCGCCGGCGCTTGGGATCCGTGCCACATCTTCACCAAGGATCCGATCCGAAGCCTTGCCGACATGAAAGGCAAGCGTGTGTTCGGCGTGCCGACGGCTGGCCGCTTCCTGTCCCGCTACGGACTGATTCCGGTCACCCTGCCGTGGGATGACATTGAAGTCGCTATCCAGACAGGCGAACTTGATGGTGTTGCCTGGTGCGGCTTTACCGAAGCCTACGAAGTGGGTTGGGCCGATGTTTGCAACTACGCCCTGCTGAACAATATCACCGGCGCGTGGTGTGGTTCCTATTTCGCCAACTCCAATAGCTGGAACAAGCTGTCACCGAAGCTGCAGGAACTGTTCCTGCTCTCCATCGACAGTTCGCACTACTATCGTCAGGTCTGGTACTGGGGCGGTGAAGCTGATCTTCGCGTGAACGGAAAGAAGATGGAATTGACCGAAATCCCGGCCAACGAATGGGATGGCGTGGTTAAGGATGCCGAAGAGTTCTGGGATGAACTGGCCGGTATCAGCCCACGGACAGCCCGTGTTGTTCAGGCTTACAAGGATTACACAGCCGTCATGGAAAAAGTCGGCGTTCCGTACCGTTATTCATAATCCGAGGTACTCCTATGAACTTAAACCCCGGCGCTTTGCGCCGGGGCTTTTTTTGTCGGGAGGGCTTCGGTTTACTCGTTGCCAGATGCACAGGTAATGCAGGTGGCGGCATAGGGCATGGCGTCAAGTCTTGCCTTCCCAATATCATTGCCGCAGATGGTGCACTGGCCGTAGTTACCCAGCTCCATGCGTTGAATGGCAGCGTTGATTTGCTCTATTTCCTGAAGTGCTGCGTTACCGAGGCCCTCAAGGACTTCATCGCCTTCGTTTTCGACGGCGCGTTCCTCAACATCCGGGTTGACCGGCTCGCGCAACGTATGGTCGATATCCGATACCTCGCGGGACAGTTCATCCAGACGTTCTTCCAGTCGTTTTCGGATTTGTTCGAAATCAGCCATGATGATTCTTCATTTAAAATGAAACAGATGCCCGATCAAAGGCAACAAAGCCATATGAGCATATTCAACGGGAACTTGCTTTGACCTTGATCAAAAAACGTTCTTATTCGCTTAGAAAAGAAGGGTAGGCTTACCCAGCGCTATCACCCATGGCGCGGAGGCAAACGACACGCAGACAGGAAGCAAGGTTTTTTATATCCATTTGCGGACAATGGTCGTGAACAGCTGTGATCAGTTCAACGACACTCATCCCTTCCTGCGAAGCAAGCTTTTCCAGTGATTTCCAGAATGCGTTTTCAAGGCGTATCGTTGTCGAATGGCCATGAATCCTGATGGAACGACGGTCCGACGTGAATTCCCTTAAGGCGTCGTCGGGCTTGCATTCAGCAAAAATGTCGCTGAGAGAAGTTTTGTTGATGGTTTCGCTGAACTTATCCATCTCTTCCTGCTAAGCAGAAAACGCAAGCATCCATCCATCAAGGTTAGATGAAAAATGTCTCCATTGGCAAGATTCAGATGAACAGATTGATATCTGATTCCAGCGCCTGGCCCATATATGTTCCAGCGCCGCCAATCCCAATTCCATCGATCAGATCAGACTGCTTGAGCTCAAACAGATCAATGGTCATCTGACAGCCGATCATTTCGACATCGTCTTCGAGTGCGGCTTCACGCAATTCCGGAATGGAAGCGACGCCTTTTTTCTTGATCAGGTTTTTCATCATGGTCGTGCACATGGCGTCCGTACCCGGAATCGTCGACATCAAGTTCGGCATCTTCATATGCATGCCCATCATCGGCATTTCCATGGCGGGATTGCCCAGTGTCGAAATCTGCAGGTGATCAAGGTCTTTTTTCAGTAGCTGCAGACCATAAAACGTGAAGAACATGGAGACCTTTACATCCATGGCCGCTGCCGTGGTCGCAAGGATAAAGGGGGGATATGCCCAATCCAGGGTGCCCTTGGTGACAATGATTGTCATCGTTTTGGCATTTTCGAGATCTTGAGCCATTAGTTATCCTCCGAGAAAAATTTTATGCATATACCTGCATAATGGTCAGTTATGCAGGAGAGGCCACATTGAAGACCTGATCAATCATCAGGTCAATTTTTGTCATGGTTATAATGTGACTAAGGCACAGAATCTAATCTGTGCCTTAGTCTTTCATGTCTTAGTTAAAGGTTATTACCATTTGTAGGTATAACCGAGGATCAGGTCGTGCTGGTCCATATTGTGATACACCCTGCCATTCGGTTGATTCGGGTGCGTTCCGCTGAGATCCCCGCGAATTGCATGAGTATAGGCAATATTCATGGAGTGGTTCTCAGAAAACGTATAGGTGCCACCGACACTGACATGCTGGCGGACAACGGCAGGCGCCAGAATGTTGAACATGTTCTCCGTATCTTCATAGACCTGGGTGTTGTAGCTATACCCGGCACGCAGAACCAAGCTGTCGATGCCATCATAAATGACGCCCATTTTCAGAACACTTTGATTGTCCCAGCCAAAGCCGCAGCCTTCGCTGGCGCCGAGGGCTTTTGTGCCTACACAGGTTGACGTAAAGTTTTGTGCCCCGGAATTGGAGATCGAATCAACAGCACCATACAAAATATACTGCACGTCTGCCGTAACTGTCAGGGCCGTGTCCGGAATTGCATAAGCGGCGCCAACAGTGGCGTTTGCGGGAATGTCGAAAGAACCATCATCTGCAAACAGGCCTTCGTATTTGCTGAACCTGGACATGTACATCCGGGATGTCAAAGCACCGCCAATTGTCAAATTGTCGGTAAACTGCCCTTGGTATCCGACACGGACGCCATATCCGGCTGAATAATCGTAGCCATTATCATAGAGAGCCGTGGGAGCCGAAGAAATCTGTTCGTACCCCTGTAGCCCTTGTGCTTTGAAGCGTTGGATGGCAAGCGTGGGGGTAATGCCCACTGAATGTTTGCCGATCTTTTTTGCGTAGGTAAGACCGAGCATAAGCTGTGCCAGGTCAACGCCGGCCGGGGCGTTGGTCGCAACAGTCCCCGTGGTCGTACCAGCGCCAAAATTCACAAACGGGTTGGAATTGTATTCGGTATTCATGCCGCCATTGGCAGACAGGGTCACACCGAGGGACGTTTCAGCATCCAGCATGGTGTTGATGCCGAATTGCGGGATCAGGAAAAGTTGGTTTTCACTTCTGTAATCCTTGGTGACGTTGCCGCCGTCACCTGAAATGGTCCTGTCAGGACTAAAATAAGCCAACTTCAAAATCCATACGTTCACCGACATGGACCATTGCGGCAGGATTTGTTGCTGCTGCCAAGCTGTCCATCGCGAGAGCAACGCCAGCGCCTGCAAGAGCTTTGGATGACGCACCATAACCATGTTGGAAATAGCCGTTGGTGGCTTCGGCGGAATTAAATGATGCGGATGCTGCCATGGTGACAGCCAAGCCTGCGGCAAATGCACAGAGTTTTTGTCTTAAGATAAGCATTCGTACGTCCCTCAGAAAAGATGCCCGTGTTCTTGTGTGGATTTATTCTGGAATCTCCGTTCCGAATTTTTTTAGTTAAGAAAATCCACGTTCAGTACATTAAAATCCCATACTATCTAGATGTACAGGCACCCTAAATCATAAAACCCTAATGAATGTAGTACTATAGTATTTTAATAACCCGAAACGGGCAAAATCCAGTCCACTTAAGCCGGATTCAGGGCGTAACAGGGTGAACCCATGGCTTTTAGGGATATTTTACCTCTGATCAAAGCTGAAAAGAGAACCCAATAATTTGTGGTATCCGGCTATTTGCCCTTAAGGCTGGTGTATCCGTTGCCCAGCATGAGCCCGCCGGCCATGGCGGCAAAAAATATCAGGCTCTCCGGCTTGAAGAGTGCAAGTCCGGTAAATGCCGGCCCTGGACAGATTCCAACGATTGCCCAGCCTGTACCGAAAATGGCGCTGCCGATTACCAGTTGTGGATCAATTTCAGAGCGCGTCGGTATATGAAAAACCTCGCTGAGAAGAGGAGCAGGGCGTTTGGTAACCAGATAATATCCGGGGATTGTGACCACGAGAGCGCCTGCCATCACGAAAGCGAGTGTTGGGTTCCATGTGCCGAACAGATCGAAAAATCCCAGGACCTTTTCCGGATTCATCATCTGGGATAAGGCGAGACCGAGTCCGAAAACCAGACCGGACAAGGCTGAAAAGATAACGCGCATCATGACGGCCACCCGAAAACATGACGGCTGAGATTGAAGACGATCATGGCGGTTGCCATAAAGACGGTGACCGATACGACCGATCGAAGAGAAAGCCGGCCAATTCCGCAAATGCCGTGGCCGCTGGTGCAGCCGCCACCGACAACCGCGCCAAGCCCGACGAGAATGCCGCCAATCAGGAGAGCAGGGATGTTGTCGGATATGACCAGTGGGACTGGGAAACCCATTATGAGAGAATAAACAAACGGTGCAGCAACGAGCCCGCCAAGAAAGGCTATCCGCCAAATCTTGTCACTGGCCGGACTGGTTATAACGCCAAGGGCTATTCCGCTTATTCCGGTAATACGGCCTAGGGAATACTTCAATAAAACCGAGGCGAGACCGATTAACATCCCGCCTGCCAGGGCCTGAATTGGGTCGAATTCAGCGATCATTGCTTTCGTTCCGTTTCGTTAGCATGCTTTCGGCCCTCAATTGGGTCTCAGGCTGGCTTTTGTCAATGAAATGCCGGTGACAAAATCACGTATTCGATGGAACGGGAATTTCAATTGTAAGCAAGGGAGCGTGCTGTTGCGCGCCGTAGACATCCCTGTCGCCGATCGATCCTGAGGCAATATCGCGTCTAAGCGTTATCTTGACCGCCCGGGCCGGTTCATAGTGAACGATGCCGAGAATATCCTGTTCGGATATTCCATAAAGCCCGGCGATCATTGCTGAATTGAACACGCCCTCACGTTCCACGTGTTTGAAGGTATCCATGTCCCTGAAAATGACATCCAGCGTCAGTTCGAAAGGCCCCGCATTCTTGCTGCGGACAACCTCGGCCAGGGATGTGAGGGGCAGGGATTGTACGTTCATGGTTTCAACTCAATTGCTTCAATGGGAAACAGGGACGTCGGCGAATCGATTTCCATGAGGTGATAGATGCTGAATTCATAGACTTCACCCGCCGAAAAGTCTGAAGGGCTGTAGGGGAATGCCAGGTTTCCCGCCGTCGACAATCTGCCCGGAAAACCGAAATGAAGCAGCGTTGAGCGAACCAGGGAGCATTCCCCGTCCGCCGTTTCCTGATCGCGGGCGACGACTTCCATGACCAGCCCGATTTCGTGGGGTAGAGCGCCAACGGGTTCGTGTGCTCCCATGACGCCATTCTTGCCATAGATATGAAAGTTAAGCACCGAGGTGGCGTTCATGCTCTGGCGGCATGACTCTTCGACATCCTTCAGGATGTCATCGAGATTTTCGATCATGTTCGGATCCCTGATGCCGGCCATGCTGACGGTCCTGAAGCCGACGGGGCGGGCCCCTTCCAGCTTGACCGTGTAGGGCGATGCCGGGATCAGCCGCGTTCCGGAGACCTTGACCCGTCCGTCACCCAAATCCTCATATTCGACATTGGCAAGATCAAGCGTGCCGCCTGGGCCGGGCAAATGATAGGGATCGGATTTTTCATAAAGCGAGTGCGCAGCCACCGAGTTCCTGGTGAACCGGCGTTCAGGGCTCAATGGCTCCAGGATAAAATGATCCTCAAACAGCCTTCCAAGGACACAATCGCTGCCGCTGCCTGGTTTGGCGGCGATAGCGGCGCATTCAAGGATCTTACCCATGTGAAGGGCAAGGGCCGGGTCGTGGTTCCTGATGATGGGTAGAGCGGCGAAAACCGCCGGATCATAGCAGCGGCCGCAGATGACGATATCGAAACCCGCCTGCAAGGCGTCAATAACGGGTTCATGACCCATCTGGGCGACAATACGGGGTGTTTGCCGAATGGTTTCCTCATGAAGTACAGGAACATTGGGCAGGCTGTTGATCCTGCCCTGTTCCAGGGAGGTTTCGACGACATCATGAGGAATTTCGGCATGAATGACGGCGACTTTAAGTGGTGATCCCCTGTGCTTCACGATGTCGCGGACGATATCAAGGGTCCAGTCCACATGGGGGCGCGCACCAGCGCCTCCTGCCGTTCCGATGATAAGGGGAACGCCGATCATTTGCTGTGCTTCAATGAGACGCTCAAGGTCGCGTCTGACCCCTTCACGGGAGGTAAAGGACTTCCCGCTTCCGAGATAAAACGGACCTGGGTCCGTGCTACCGGCATCAACGGCGATCAAGTCGGGGTTTCGCTTTATGCCCTCTTTCAGGGATTCTTCCGGAAAGCCGTACCCGAGGATGGCGGTCGGTGAAAGGACGCAAAATCCGTCTGGGGATGATGAATCGGCCATGGTATCGCTAAGCCCCTAAACTGTGAGGTGACCCTGCCCTCATAGGAATGATTTTTCAAGCGCATCAAAGCATTCGTGGGTGGCGCATCCGCTGCGAAATCCCTATCTTCCTATAACGATGACAAGAAGAAAGAAACAGCTTCATCCATGACAATGACATCAGGATTTTTAACCCGCCGCCGCCTTCTCTCGACAGGATTGGGGTCTGTTGCAGCGTTGACCCTGCCCAACACGTGGCTGGCCGGAGGGGCAGGTTATGCGACGGCAGCTGCATCGGACACCATAGTGCTGAAACCGGCGGAAGCTACAGCGCCCATTCTGGAAGCGGGAGAAAACCCGGTTCCGGTGTGGGCCTATAACGGCGAAGTGCCGGGGCCCGTCATCAGGGTCAAAAGAAATCAGTTGGTTCATATCCGCCTTGAGAACGGCCTGCCGCAGCCGACCAGCGCACATTGGCATGGCATTCGCATTGACAATGCCATGGATGGGGTGCCGGGCCTGACCCAGGAACCCGTTCTGCCGGGCGAGAGCTTCGACTACCGGTTTGCCGCGCCTGATGCAGGAACCTACTGGTACCATACCCATCACCGGTCCTGGGAACAGATGGCCCGCGGTCTCTATGGCGCTTTTATCGTCGAGGAGGACACACCACCCGATGTGGATCGGGATATCCTGTTTATCGCCGATGACTGGCGTATCGCGGAGAACGGGACAATCGACGACAAAAGTTTTGGCGCCATGATGGACTGGTCCCATGGTGGCAGGCTGGGCAACTGGCTGACAATCAATGGCCGGTCCAATCCGGTATTTCCTGTCAAATCCAACGAACGTATCCGTCTCCGCTGCATGAACACGGCAAATTCCCGGATACTGGTTTTCCGTTTCGACGGCATGCGCGGGCATCTGGCTGCTCTGGACGGCCAACCGCTGGCAACCCCACGAATGGGACTGACGGAAGTTCGCTTGGCGCCAGCACAGCGTGCTGACCTGATCCTTGATGTAACAGCCAAACCAGGAGAACGTCCCGCCATATGGGAGGCTTCCACGCAGCAGGCTTTTGAGGCCGCCCATTTTCAGGTCTCCGATGAGCCGGGCCCGAGAAGCGGGCCACGAACGGAACCTGTTATGCTTGAACCCAATCTCCCGATGGACATTCCCCTGCACCAGGAACCGCTGAAAGTCGATCTGCTCATGGAAGGCGGGGCCATGGGCGGCATGCAATCGGCCGTATACAAAGGCAAGACGCTTACGATCCGGGAGCTGGTCGAACAAGGCATGGTCTGGGCCTTCAACGGCGTCGCCGGCATGACGGATGAGCCGCTGGCCCGTATCGAACGGGGCAGGACTATGATCGTCAACATGATCAACCGGACCTCATGGCCCCACGCCATGCATTTGCACGGATTCCATTTCAAGGTAGTTGAGAGGAACGGGAAAGCAGTTACGGGATCGCCCTGGCGGGATACGGAACTGGTCGAGGCCAACGAGCAGGTCGCCATCGCTTTTGTTTCAGATAATCCAGGGAAATGGTTGCTGCATTGCCATATGCTGGAACACAGGGCAGGGGGCATGGTGACCTGGCTGGAGGCGCTTTAAGGCTTCAAGGGTGAGCGTTTCAGGATTCACGCTTCAGGGACTGCACCATCACTTCAAGGGCGCTCAGGAACCTTGATCTATCCTTGCTTGTAAATGACCGGGGGCCGCCCGTTATGTCCCCGCTTTCCCTCAAGGACGACATCAAATCACGGGTCGCGAGCGCCATGCCGATGGAGCTTTCAGTAAATGCCTCGCCGTTAGGGCGGATCGCCTTGCCGCCTTTCTCCAGGCACCTGGCGGCAAGGGGAATGTCGGACGTCACCACGATATCGCCATGGCCTATATTATCGGCGATCCAGTTATCCGCTTCATCAGGGCCGGCGGGTACGATAACCAGATTGACAAGGGGGTCGCGGCTGGGCCGGATGCCGCCATTGGATACCATGTGGATTTTAAGCCCGTGGCGGGAAGCGACTCGAACCGCTTCATCCTTCACGGGACAAGCATCGGCATCGACATAAATTTCCGCCATGGTGTTTGTCTCTACAAGTTTGGCCGTTTTGTCACTATATCTATAGCGGAGAGGTATTTGGAGGACCATGCCAATGATCAAGGGGCTGCACCATAACGCCTATCGGTGCCGGGATACGGAAGAAACCCGTGCTTTTTACGAGGATTTCCTGGGCCTTCCCCTAGCCGACGCCTTTGAAATTTATGAGTCCAAGACCGGCAGGGAAACCAAAGCGCTTCACAGCTTTTTCGAATTGGGGGATGGCTCCTATCTGGCTTTCTTCGAAGTGCCGGACACGCCCTTCGACTTCAAGGAACAGCATGATTATGACCTGCATATCGCGCTGGAAGTTGATGCCGAAACCCTGATGGTCATGTTTGAGAAAGGAAAGTCGGAAGGCTTGGAAACGCGCGGCGTCGCCGATCACGGCTTTATCCACTCGATCTATTTTCGTGACCCCAACGGTTATGTCATCGAACTGACGGCGCCAACCGAAAATGCAGTCGAGTATGCCGCCAAAGCGAGGAAAGAGGCACACGCCAGGCTGGCGGCATGGCAGGAAAAGAAAGCCTGACCCGTCTAGCTACCGATCAAGGGCGTAGCTCATACCCTTTTAACCTGATCGTCGCATCGGGGTTAATTGTATGCGTTATCTGCAAAATGATTTGTTCATTTCATATTGAAATGAAGACCGGTAATTTTGATTGCCGGATAGATGTAGAAAATGGAAGGCGAGGGAACGTCAATGGGTGCGCCTGATTTCCAGATATCGAATGAGCAGATAGACCGGTTCAGGGAAGACGGTTTTCTGATCGTGGAAAGCTTTCTGGATGAAGAAACCGTGCAAGCCCTGAGGAACCAGTTTGAGCCCCTGTTCCGGGGCGAGTTTGAAACCGGCCTCTATCCCGATGAATGGAACTGGCGGGAAGGAAGGGACTCTCCGGAGTTGTCGCGCCAGATCTGTAACGGCTGGAAGTCGAACCGTATTCTGGCCAGGACGATTTTGAGCGAGAATGTCGGTTATGCCTGCGCCCGATTGGCGGGCTGGCCCGGTGCCAGGATTGCCCAGGACAATGTGCTCTGGAAAGCGCCCGGTAGTAAATCTCTAGGGTATCATCAGGATGACAGCTACATCCTCTGGGTCGATCCGCCGGGATACGTGACCTGCTGGATGCCGCTTGATGACACGACCAGGGAAGGCGGCACCATCGAATATGTTCGTGGCTCCCACCTCTGGCCTTTAAGCAAGGCCCAGCCGGAATATTTCCATGCACCGGATGATTATCGAGCGCCCATGATGGAAGCGGCAATGATCGCCGGAGTCAGTGATCCGGAAATCGTTCAGATTGAAATACCGGCGGGCGGCTGCGTGTTCCACGCAGGTCGGACCTGGCACGGATCAGGTCCCAATCTGGCCGATGTTCCCCGCCGCAGCGTGGTCAGCCATTGCGTTACCAGCGAGTCCCGGTTTCATCCGACGAACAACAGTTATATCTACAGCCGTTACCGAAAAGCAGGCAGCCTGGAGTTTGACGAGGCTTTCTTCCCCGTCCTGTGGCATGAAACGAACGGACGCTCGGCCTTTCTGGACGATTACCTCGGTTAACGGATCTGATCGCCTGGTGAACAATCAGGCGTAAGAGACACAATCCTTGCAAACGGTTTGACGCACATCGCCGTTCAGGTGTGCCTGACGGAGTTGCTGGAACTTGTCCGAGTTCCAGGCATCCATAAAGCTCATTTCATTCAGGTTCCCCATGCGGAAACGACCGTCGTGATCGAAACAGCAGGCCGAAACATGGCCGTCAAAGGATACCCGCCCTTCGGTAAACAGTGACCAGCACGGCACGGCAGGGCGCATATTGTCTGCGCGACCCGGATTGCCGCCACGGATTTCCCAGCCCCGGTTCTTTTCATCGATACTGACAAGGTCGGCCTGGGAATAGAGGGGCAGGGCATAGACCTCATCAAGATAAGGCTCAATGTCATCAACCATCGCCTTCATGCGTTCGCCCTGTTGTCCGTCATAGCGTATATAGGAGCCGTAAAGCCCACAGTCGTAATCGCCCTCATCGCGTATACGCTTGGCTTCCTTGATGTTCTTGACCATGTCCCCGAACAGGGATTCCTTGACCTGGGCAATACTGACGAATTGTTCGGCATCGGCGTAATTGAGGGAGAATTTGAGGCTATCAAGACCGGCGGCCATACAGTTTTCAACCTTATCCGGTGTGCAGAGCGAGCCATTTGATGTCAGGAAGACATAGTCGAAGCCTTCATCCTTTGCAGCTTTGATGGCGTCCGGCAGCCAGGGAAGGATGAAACTTTCACCCAAATAGAACATGCCTACTTCTTCAACGCCTTCGCGTTTCAGCTCTTTAAGCAGACGGAGATAAAAATCCCAGTCCATGTCCCGTTTATCACGGAGCTTGTATCCCGTTGCACAGAAAGAACAATTGAAGTTGCAACGGGCCGTAAGCTCGATTTTGACGCTCCGGGGACAGGGCGGTGCGGCTACCCGGCGGTTGGTGTCGATATGCGTAATGGCATCCACCCGCTGAGTGATTTTCCGCGGGGCAGTTGTTTGGGGGGTCATAATTCAGCACTCCTCAAGCGTTTCTACGCTAAGGGCTCAAGTGAGCCCAAAAGACGACAAGAGCACGCCCAACCTTTCTTGGCCCAAGGTGGTCTGACGTCTGATTCTATAAACGCATAGCATTAATATCCGCTGAATCACTTGACTTCGCTCAAGTGATTCGGAAATGACCGATAACTCATTAGAATTGTGGATTTTTATGGCGAAACATACTATTCTCGCCGTGACCGAGGACGAGATATGTTCTCGTCATGTTAACCGGGCGTGTGTTTTTTGCGTTTCGGGGAGATGTTATCCAGTATGTCGGCGGACGTAAGCCACCTTCTGATGAAGAGCTATAGTTCCTTACCTAAGTACGTGGATCGGTTAGATGTTCGGCACGGTGTCGACATCTTTGTGAAGTGAGTCCATCCCAAGGAGGGAATAATGCTCAAAGGTACTGTTAAATGGTTTAACAACCAGAAAGGCTATGGCTTCATTGAACCGGAGGACGGTTCCAATGATGCTTTCGTTCACATTTCGGCTGTCGAAAAGGCAGGTCTGAGCACGCTAAACGAAGGCCAGAAAATCGAGTTCGAACTGGTTGAAGGCCGTAACGGCAAATTTGCCGCCGAAAATCTCTCGGTCAGCGAATAGTTTTTTCAGGACATAGCCGGGGCATGCGAAACCCTGCCTCGCGATTACGAACCTGAAACAAAATACCTTAAAGCCCCCGGTAGTTTCCTGCCGGGGGTTTTGTTTATGCCTGATCGTCTTTGGCAGTTTCCCGCCTGGTTATATAGAGCGATGAAGCGATGATCACCGAAGCACCGATCCAAACGGCCAACCCCGGCTTCTCGTTCCATATGATCCAGCCGGAAAGCGACGTCCAGATCAGAGCCGTATACTCATATGGCGCGATGACTGCCGCTGAAGCGTTTCTGAAGGCGATGATGATCAGATAGGCGGCTGTGCCGCCGGTAAATCCAAGAATGACAAAATGCACGATATGTTCCGTCTGCAATGGCTCCCATGCAGCGCCGACAAACATCGCGCTGATCAGGCCTGCGCCGGTGGTCGTGTAGGTGAACATGGAGACGTTCGTTTCGGTTCTCGACATCCTGCGGGTCAGGATCATCGCCAGGGAAAAAAGAAAAGCGGAAGTCACGATAAGCAGGGCTTCCGGCTTGAAGGCTTCGGTACCCGGTTGAAGAACGATAAGCGCCCCGATAAATCCGATGCCTACGGCGCACCATCGCCTGATTCCAACATGTTCACGCAGCAGGGGGACGGATAGAACAGTGATGAACAACGGCGCCGTGAATGCAACGGCGATGGCCTCTGCGATCGGCATGAGTTTCAGCCCCCAGAAGTAGAAAAACAATGCCGAGAAAATCAGGAAGGCCCGCAAGGCGTGCTGGTAAGGGTGTTGGGTGTGTAACGCATCGATGCCGAACTTCTTGACTAAAATCGCTGCCGGTATCAAACCGAACAGATAGCGGCAAAAGACGATCTGGACCGGCGGGTAGCCCTGATGCCCCAGCCATTTGGCCAGCGTGTCAGCGGCGGAAAAGAAAAAGACAGCGAGGACAATCGCCAAAATCCCGCGTGCGGTATTTTCCCCTTGGGCACTGATGTTCATACCGGGAGTATGAGGGGAGAGTGATTGCACCGGCAAGGGTGTCATGAGGGATATTGACCCATTATGTTCTCTGTCACACCATCCGCCACGATTTTATCATCAGGCGGAATGTAACCCCGACAAGCATCAGGAGTATCCGGCCTAATGGCAGGTGACGTAAAAGACGAGGCAATCGGTGCGGCTTTCCCTGAGGGTGCTGATACCAACGAATTGCCTGGCTCGGAAACGGATCCCTTCGAAGTAATAGAAGAAGTCGAAGAGCTTTCGAATAAAGGCTTTATCGAACGTTTTTTCGCCTGGATCGTTCTGATCGTGGTCGGCAGTGTTTGGGGCATCACCTTTTCCCTGGCCAAGCTGGCGACGGAAACCGGGGCGCATCCATTGGGCGTTTCTTTCTGGCAATCCCTGATCGGCGCCGGCATCCTGATTACCTACTGCATCGTTTTCCGCCAGAAGATCCCCTTGAACCGGGCGAACGTCCTGTTTTATGCCGTCTGCGCCCTATTGGGATCCGCCGTGCCCAATACGCTCTATTTTTATGCGGCCCCCAATGTTTCCGCAGGCGTCCTGTCCATTACTGTCGCCATGGTTCCAATTATGACCTATGCCGGGGCCGCAGCGTTTAAACTGGAGAAGTTTCTGATCCGGCGCATTCTCGGTGTCGTCTGCGGAATGAGCGCCGTTTTACTGTTGGTTTCTCCGGATGATGCGCTCGCCAATCCGGGCAGCGTGATCTGGGTGTTCGCCGCCGTGGTTTCTGCGGCCTGCTATGCCACGGAAAACATGGTCGTCGCCATGTTCATGCCGTCCAATACCAGTTCCGTTACGGTTCTGACCGGAATGTTTGTCTTTGCGGTCGCCGCCATGGCGCCTTTTGTGGTCTATACGGACAGCTTTGTTCCTTTGATGTGGCCGTGGACCGTCGTTGAATGGTCTATCGTCGCCATGGCGCTGATCAGCGTCGTATCCTACGGGTTTTTTATCCGGCTGATCGTGTTCGCCGGCCCGGTGTTCGCCAGCCAAATGGCGTACGTTGTCACTTTGTCGGGTGTATTCTGGGGCATCATGATTTATTCGGAGGATCATTCCCATTGGATATGGATTGCCCTTACCGTCATGATGGTTGGCCTGTTTCTGGTAACGCCTAAGAGCAGAAAGGAAATTGATGATGTCGAGCAATAACGAAGAGAGGGCGACGCTGGGAAACTGGCGGACATCACCTTATAGCCGGTGGGCGTTTCAGCACATCAGGGAAGTTATCCCGACGGCGCCGATTTCAAACGATCCGTCACGGGTACGTGCGTTCGATCAACGGAAATCCGATGTTGCTGCCATTACTTACCAGGATGGCGATGAAACCAAATCCGTCCGCCGGATGCTGGATGAAACGGACAACGACGCCTTTGTCGTTCTGCACAAGGGCGACCTGGTCTTTGAAGAGTATGGTAACGGCATGGACGCGACGACGCTTCATATTCTGTTTTCCGTTTCAAAATCGGTTACGGCCATGGTCGCCGGCATCGCCGTTGATCAGGGAAAATTGAATCCGGATGCCGTGTTGACGGAATATATCCCGGCCCTTTCGGGAACAGCGTTCTCCGACGCAACGGTACGCAACCTTTTGGACATGACGACGGGTATCGAATTCGTTGAGGATTACACCGCGACGGAAGGCGCTATTGTGCGTTATCGTGAATCCTCAGGCTGGAATCCCCGGGATAAAACGGAATCCGGTTATCATCTCAAGGATTTCCTCTTAGGCGTAACGGACAAGGAAAAACCCCATGGCGGGCAGTTCCGCTACCTGTCGCCCAATACGGATATGCTGGGATGGATCATTGAGGCCGCAACGGGCGAACGGTTTGCCGATTACATGAGCAACACCCTCTGGAAGCCCATGGGGGCCTCAAAGGATGCCTGTATAACTGTTGATGGCGTCGGTGCAGTGCGGACCGCCGGCGGAATCTGCATGACGGCGCCCGATCTGGCCATGTTCGGACAGCTTATCCTTGAAAACGGAAATCGGGACGGAAAGCAGATCATACCTTCCGATTGGATCATGGATACGCGCACCAACGGTAGCGTGGATGAATGGAACTGTGGCGATTACAAGGACGATTACACGGACCATCCCATGCGTTACCGGAACAAATGGTATGTTACCGGCGAAGGGGATGCAGCCCTGTTCGCCGCAGGCATCCATGGACAGTTCCTCTATATTGATCCAGCGCATGACTTTGTATGCGCCAAGTTCTCGTGTCAGCCTGATGCTGTTGACACGGCCAAGGAAACATCCTTTCTTCGCGCCTGCGAGGCAATCGCCCGCGCGCTTTGATAAAAAGACATGAAGGAAACAGTTTTGACAAAAACCTGGAAAGTGTACCTGTCAGGAGAAATACATTCCGACTGGCGCGAACAAATCACCACCGGCGTAGCCGATGCCGCTCTGCCGGTCGAACTGACATCGCCCATTACCGTTCATGAGGATTCCGACGATTGCGGCGTGGCGATCTTCGGAGAAGAGCCTGACAAAATCTGGCATGACCGGAAAGGGGCCCTGTTGAACAGCATCCGTACGGGCACCCTCATTCGTGAAGCGGATGTCGTCGTCGTGCGGTTTGGGGAAAAATACAAACAATGGAATGCTGCCTTTGATGCCGGGTACGCCGCTGCTCTCGGCAAGCCCGTCATTACCCTGCATCCGGAAGAGCACGACCATGCCCTGAAAGAGGTCGATGCCGCTGCATCTGCCATGGCCCGCGAGCCTGGGCAGGTTGTTCAGGCGCTGGCCTATATTATTGAAGGCAGGATGCCTTCCTGATTTCCCATGAGGGAACAAAAGGTTTTACGTTATCAGGTCAATCAGAGCGCCGCGGCTGGAGATGCCGTCTCCCGCTGCCGAAATGGCGGACAGATTTCGCCCCGATGCCGTTCCAAGGGATAACGAGCGTTCAAGGGCCTCGAGATTCTGGATGCTGCTTGTGACGGTGTAACGGGCGAGGTCGACTCGCCCTTTGGCTTCCTTGGCTTCAAAACGATCCACGGCGGCCAGATCCCGGATATTCAGACCGGCAGAGTCCAGCGGCTGGGGCGTGACCGTTATTCTTCCGCCAAACTCCGTGGTCTGGACCCTGATCGGCCTTGAACTGCTGGAGATCAGATTCAGACTGTTTTGTCCCAAGCCTGCGATTAACGAATCGATGGCGCTGGTTATACGCGAAGCAGCGGCTTCAATCGTGACGCCAGAAATACGGGTGCCGCCGGGCGCAATTGCCGAAGGCGAGTTCGTAATACTGGTAAAGGCATTACTGTTCAGGAATGAAGACAGGGTATCGAGAGCATCCAGCACTTTATGGGCGACAGCCAAGGAGTCGGCAATCATCTGTCTCGCCCGTGCGATGGAAACATCGGCGGGGGCCAGGCTGCTTTGCGGCGAACGGATTGCAGTCGGTAAATCTGTCCTCGACGGTGAATTCACATTAACCGGTGACGTGCCGGGTATCAGTGTCGAGGGAGGTATATTTGGCGGCGTGAGGGACTCGATCGCCTTCCGCGTCGAAGTTGCGGTCGACAGGGACTGGCTAACGAGAAAGTCAACAGGCATTATACGGGAATGCTCCCTATAATATGAATATTCCTGATTTTATGAATGGATACAGCGTACTATCATCTTTTGGTTTTTGCGAGACTATTTGTTAACCATGCGCCTGACACCGGAACTGATTGCAAGAATTTACCGACCTATGGAGGATCCCGGGCCCTTGCCCGGCGTGCCGCATTTTGACGATAAGGACTATTCAGACATCGTTGAAGCGCTGATGGCCGAAGCGCCAGCGGATGAACCGCTCAGAATTTTCGCCTATGGCTCCCTGATCTGGAATCCTGAGTATGACGTGGATGAGGTCATTCATGGTACGGTTTATGGCTGGCACCGGGCCTTTTGCATGCGGATGCTGCGTTTCAGGGCATCTGAAGACAAACCGGGTTTGATGATGGGGCTTGAACGTGGCGGGTCGTGCCGCGGCATTATCCATGAAGTAGAAACGTCAGAACCCCGGAAAATTCTCGATGCTTTGGCCCGAAGGGAATTGATAACGAAACCCTGTACCTATAGCGCCCGCTGGCTGCCGGTCAGGACGCCCAAAGGTATTGTCAGGGCTGTTACCTTTACCATCGACCGGGCAGGCAGGTTTTATGAGGGGGGATTGCCGCTTGAAGAAGTCGCCCATCGATTATCCGCAGCCGTGGGACATATGGGGACGAATGCCGAATACCTGATGAATACCATCCGCCATATTGAGCACTTCGGCATCCAGGACAGAAACCTGATAGCACTGGAAAAACTGGTGGTGGAAAGAATCCTTTCCAGGTGAATTCAGGACGGGTCAGCCTTTATCAACGACTGTTACGGCATAGGTTATATCCGCCGTTTTCTTGAGCATCTGGGCAGCCGAACAGTATTTTTCGACGGAAAGGGAGACGGCGCGGTCAGCCTTTGCCTGATTGATTTTCGCCCCTGTAATGGTGAAGTCCATATGGATCTTGGTGAAAACCCTGGGAGCGTTTTCAGCGCGCTCTGCCGTGATTTCCGCTGTCATGGCGTGCAGGTCAACTCGCATTTTCTTCAGGATTTCGACCACATCAAACGAAGTGCATCCAGCCAGGCCGGTCAGCACCATTTCCATTGGCCTGGCGCCGCTGTTCTGACCCCCGGCTTCCGGGGCGCCGTCCATGATCGCCTCATGCCCCGTTCCGGATAGTGTTTTAAAGGCGACGCCGCCAGTCCATTCAATGTGGGTGGTTACTGTCATCAATAAATCCTGTCGTCAGATTGCAACAATTCCTCAGGCTACGGCGGAACTGGTGGAAACGGCAACCGTAGACTGGCCGAGCAAGCCTTCATAATGCGCTTTTTGCCTACGCGTGGCAGTAACCGCGTTACGCATCAGGATCGATACGGTAACCGGGCCGACCCCACCGGGAACGGGTGTAATCCAGCCTGCGGTTTCAATGCAGGAGTCATAATCGGCATCGCCGACAACCCGGGAATCACCATTTTCGTCTTCAATCTGGTTTATGCCGATATCGATGACGACGGCGCCCGGTTTTATCATCTCGCCCCGCAAAAGTCCGGGTTTGCCAACGGCGACAAACACGGCGTCCGCCTGGCGGGCATGAACGGCGATATTCCTCGTCATGTGATGGCAAACGGTGACGGTTGCGCCTTCGGCCATGAGAAGAAAGGCGATGGGCTTGCCGACAATTTCGGAATGCCCAATGACCGTCACTTCCAGCCCCGGCAGGTTCAATCCTGTGGATTTCAGCAGCTCAACCGCGGCAATTGCCGTACAGGGACCGAGTTCCGACTCATTGTAGACGATCCTGCCAATGGAGGCCGGATGCATACCTTCCACATCCTTTAAGGGGTGGACGGATTCCTGCAGCGCCTTGATGGACAGGTGCTCCGGTACAGGGCGTTGCAGAATGATACCGGTTACCCGGGGGTCAACATTCATGGCCTGAATAGCCGCCATCAGTTCCGCCTGGGTGGTGTTGGCGTCGAAACAACGCTCCTCGAACATGATGCCGGCGCGTTCCGCCATGCGGCGCTGATTGCGAACATACAGTTGAACTTCCTGTATATCGCCGACCGTGACTGAAATCAGGCGCGGCTGCCATCCGGCTTCCGTCAACTGGACTGCTTCCTCACGAACGGTTTCCAGGATTTTTGCCGCGACCTCGCGACCGTCGATGTCTTTATGTCCCATAAACGAATCCCCATAAAATTTGGCTGCGGGCTGGGAAAAACATTGTCCCCACCCGTCATCGGGACGTCCCCGGCACCGCCTATATCAGGGCATAGGAGGGATGTCACCCATGGATATGATAATTAAGGCTAATTGTGGGAAAGCTGGTTTACTGCAGTGTCGAAGACACTTGGGTATTGACCTGTGGCGTGTCGGAAGGGGAAATACCCGCCTGGTGGTGGATCAGTTTCCAGTCGCCGTCTTCCAGGCAGAAAATATTCGTTGCAATCAGCACGCCCGGCTCAAGGTGTTCATGGCATACGACGTAGCCGATATCTCCGTATTGATACGCCTTGGCGTCGCTGATCCCCATCAGGGGTGACTTGGCGCTTAAGATGCAACGCCAGCTTCCCATGACCTCCTTTTGTCCATCCAGCGGCGGCCAGCCGGGGTGAATGCAGGTTATGTCGTTTCTGCCTGACCACACGGTTTCCATCTGCTCCGAATTGGCGGAGGCGAAAGCCGAATAAAAGGCTTCGTTGGCGCTTATCAATGTTTTTCTGTCCGTCACGCAGGGCCTCCGGAGACCAATCTGGCGGTTGGTAAGGAAACTCGTTTTTCTTAACCGCTTATAATAGAGACAATGTGGGGGTTCTGAAGTGAAATTCCCAGAAGAATCGCTACCGTCATGAGGAAAAGTTCAGTTAGGAAAAGTTCAATAAGGTATCGAAAATAACGTTATCGGAATGGCGGGCCCAGAAACCAACCGACTAGGGATTGCCGCAGGCCCTCCGTCACGGGTCTAACCTCATGGTAGAGATGGGAGGCAAAAATGATGGCGCTGCCCCGTTTCTTTGCCTGTTTCGGTATGTTTATCCGTTTCTCAGGCGTACCCGGTGAATGTGAAACCTCTTCCAGCGCGAAATCGCCTCCATCATAATCATCCTCATGGCTCAGACTGACGGTTACGCTGATTTTTCTGATCAATCCGGGCCAGCGCCCGTCGTCGGGATAAGGTTCCGGTCTGGCGTCCGCATGCCAGCCGTAAAATTGTCCGGCCCCATATCGGGTATACTGAAAACTCTCACGCCCCGTAATGTCCCATTGCCAGTATTTGCGGTTGGTTACTGCGACCAGGTCGGCAACAGGTTCGATAATCCATTCATTTTCCGGTTTGTCGGTAATCCATGCGACATTCGAGGATCGGGATTTTTTAACAGGGTCATAGCGGACTTCCCCTTCCATGAATTCAAGTGTATCGGCAAACGCCGTTACCTTGTCGCAAAAGTCATCTGAAAAATACCCTTCCCAGACACAGTAGGATGGTTTCAGCCTCATGAATCCTATCCACCTCCGATAAGAACTATAAGTCCCCAAATCCTCAAATCAACGGCAAGAAATCATCGGTGCCGGCAGGCTGTAGTTTAAATAAACGCATGTGTGTGACCTTAGTCACACCCTATGTCGGGTTTACGATGACAGACGGGGGGCGTCTTCATATTCTCACATCAGATTAAGTTTGCGCGCCATATGCGCTTTTCGATGCTCGCTGAAAATCCTGGTTTGACCTGACTTTCCGCCCGCTCGCCATCCAGAGGATAGAATTATGGCTGAAGAAACCCCGAATCCCGGTCAAGGTGCTCCCGATGAAGAAGAGGAAGAAGAGGAGGACGCACAACAAACGCTTGATGACCTGACAGTCCTGAATGACGAGGGTGATGCAGGCGCCGATGGCGACACGGCAGACGCCGTTGGCGTGGAGTCGGAACCGGAGGACCGCACGCTCGGCACGATTCACGCAGGCAGCCAGCAAACCGAAAGTGAAATGATGGACAATCTGGCGCCGCAGGACTCACCGATCGTCAGGCCGCCTAACATCGAGGAATCCGATATCCGTGAACGGGGAATTGAAGTCGATGACCTAGAAGAAGGCGCGGGTCTGGATTCTGACGCCTCTGAAGGTGAGGGCGGTGAAGCCGGAGCCGATGGCGCGGGTGGTTTTGAAGGCGATCAGGGACAAGGTGGTGGTATTGGGAGAGAGCCAGGTGGAGCAGTCGGTGGAGGACCTGCTACCGTAGCGCCTGCAGAAGATGGCGGTGGTGAAGACGGTGGCGATGAGGGGCAAGAAGAAATCCCTGCCGGTGAGGCGGCGGCGGATGCCGCGGTTCCTACCGGAGAAACACCTCCCGGCGAAGCGCCTGTTGGTGAAACCCCTGCGGCAGAAATTCTGACCGAACCGGTAACCGAGACAGTTGCAGCACCCGTGATCGAACCTGAAACGGTGCCTGAACCTGAGCCCGAGCCAGAGCCGGAACCTGAACCGGAGCCTGAGCCTGAGCCCGAACCAGAACCTGTAAACGTTGCGCCGACAGCCGCTGACGACACGGCGACGACCGATGAAAATGCCGGCGTCACGATTGATGTCCTGGCTAATGATTCTGATCCTGACGGCGGAATCTTGAGCGTAACCGGCGCAACCTTGCCGGATGGCGTGGACGGTACAGTCGTGGTCAATGACGACGGAACGGTTTCCTTTACGCCGGGTGAAGGGTTCGACTCACTGGGTGTTGGCGATAGCCAGGAAGTTGAAATCACCTATACCATATCCGACGGCGCGGGCGGAACGTCCACGGCGACTGCGACGGTTACGGTAACCGGTTCAAATGACGGTCCGGTTGCTACGGCCGACACAGGAGCAACGGACGAGGATACGGGCGTTACCATCGACGTTCTTGCCAATGATACGGATATCGATGGTGATTCCTTAAGCGTTACCGGGGCGACTCTGCCCGATGGCGTAGACGGCACCGTTGTCGTCAATGACAACGGCACGATATCCTTTACGCCCGGAGATGGCTTCGATTCCTTAGGCGTCGGTGATACCCAGGATGTTGAGATCACCTACACGATTTCCGACGGTGAGGGCGGCACGTCTACGGCGACGGCAACGGTGACCGTTACCGGCACAAATGACGGACCGGTCGCCAACGCGGACGAAGCTGTAACGCAGGAATCGACGGCCGTAAACATCGATGTCCTTGCAAACGATACGGACCTTGACGGTGATAGCCTGACCGTCACCAATGTCGCCCTGCCTGATGGCGTCGATGGCACGGTTTCCATCAATCCAGATGGCACCATTACCTTCGAGCCGGGCCCCAGCTTTAACGACCTGGTCGAGGGGCAAAGCGAGCAGGTTGAGATTTCCTACACCATTTCAGACGGCCAGGGTGGCACCGCCGTTTCGACGGCGACGGTAACCGTAACCGGCTCGACGACGGGCGTCGTGGCGGTTGCCGATACGGCGACCACGGATGAAGATTCTTCCGTCACCATCGATGTTCTCGCTAATGATGCGAATCTGGACGGTGGTGAGCTTGCCGTGACCCAGGCCGTCCTTCCCGAAGGTGTCGACGGTACGGTCGTGATTAATCCTGACGGTACGATTTCCTTTACCCCGGGTGATGAATTCGATGCCCTGTCCGTTGGGGAAACGCAGAATGTTGAGATAACATATACGGTAACCAATGAAGGTGGCGCGTCAGAAACGGCGACGGCCACGGTAACCGTGACAGGGTCCAATGACGGTCCGGTGGCGACGGCGGACGTTGCTGCTACGGACGAAGACACAGGCGTTACCATCAATGTTCTCGCCAACGATACCGATGTGGATGCGAGCGATACCCTGTCGGTGACCAGTGCGACCCTGCCCGAAGGTGTTGACGGTACCGTCGTCATCAACCCGGACGGCAGTATTTCCTTTACGCCGGGCGATGAATTCGACGCCCTTGGTGTGGGCGATACGCAGGACGTTGTCATTACCTACACCGTTTCTGACGGTCAGGGCGGAACTTCCGAGGCCACGGCCACGGTAACCGTGACCGGTTCCAACGACGGCCCCATCGCAACCGCTGATACAGCCACGACGGACGAGACCACGGCGGTTACCGTTGATGTGCTCGCTAACGACACGGACCTTGATGGTGACTCCTTGAGCGTGACCAGCGCCACGCTGCCTGATGGTGTGGACGGTGCCGTTGTTATCAATCCGGACGGCACCATTACCTTTGAACCGGGCCCCAGCTTCGAGCTGATGAGTGACGGCGAAACCCAGGATGTGGAGATCACCTACACCATTTCCGACGGCCAGGGCGGTACGTCCACGGCCACGGCAACCGTTACCGTCGAAGGTTCTGGCGTTGCGCCTGAACCCTCACCGGAACCCGAACCCGTACCTTCAACGGGGCCGCAGGCTGACGATCCCGATCTGACGGTGACATCTGCTACGGGTGCGGAAGATTCTGCCATTGCTCTCGATATCAACGCCCTGCTCAATGACCAGGATGGCGGTGATGAATCCTTAAGCATCACCATCAGGGACGTGCCTGATGGCGCCCTTCTTTCAGAAGGCACGCTGAATGAGGACGGATCCTGGACAATTTCCGCTTATACTGATGAAAGCGGCACACTGGTCAGCGTTGCAGACCAACTGGATGGTCTGTCCATCACACCACCCAGGGATTTCTATGGCGACATCAACCTTTCCGTGACCGCCACGTCTACGGAAGCCGAAAACGGCGATACGGCAACCGTTACCCAGACTCTGGGTGTAACGGTAACGCCTGAATATGATGCCCCCAACCTTGATACAACGAACGTGTCCGGCACGGAGGACACGGCTATTGCTCTCGACATCTCCGCCGAGATGGACCCTGATGCTGTTGAAACCGTGGTTGATGTGATCATTGCTGGCGTTCCCGATGGCGCTGAGCTCAGCGCCGGAACGGATAACGGCGACGGAACCTGGACGGTACAAGCCGCCGAACTGGATGGTCTAACCGTAACCCCGCCCTTGGACTATTCGGGTGACATGACCCTGACAGCGTTGGCCACATCCAGCGATGGCGGTACGTCGCTTAGCTGGTTTACCGTCAGCGTTGAGGACGAAGGCAACTTGGCGCCACAGGCCGTTGCCGATACGGCAACGACGGGTGAGGATACTTCTGTTTCCATTGATGTTCTGAACAACGACACCGATCAGGATGGCGATACGCTGAGCGTAACCAGCGCAACCCTGGCGGACGGCGTGGACGGTACGGTAGTCATCAATACCGACGGCACAATCTCCTTTACGCCGGGTGACGATTTCGACGCCCTCGGTGTGGGCGAAACGCAGGACGTCGTTATTACCTACACCATTTCCGATGGCCAGGGCGGTACGGATACAGCGACAGCGACTGTTACCGTGACCGGCACCAATGACGGCCCGGTCGCTTCTGCTGAAGCCATCACAGCGACGGAAGACGGCGCTGCCGTTACCGGCCAGCTCGACGCCACGGATATCGACGGCGACAGCCTGACCTACTCGATCGTCGGCGACGAGGTTCCGGGCCTGACTATCAACGCCGATGGTTCCTACAGCTTCGATCCTGGCGCGGGTTACCAGGACCTAGGTGTCGGCGAGACGGCAGAGGTAACGTTTACCTATGAAGTTTCCGACGGCCAGGGCGGCACGTCCACGGCCACCGGCACCATCACGGTCGAGGGCACTAATGATGGCCCGGTCGCTTCTGCCGAAGCCATAACGGCGTCGGAAGACGGCGCAGCCGTTACCGGTCAACTCGACGCTACGGACATTGACGGCGACAGCCTGAGTTATGCCTTGGTTGGTGCCGCGGTGCCGGGTTTGACCATCAACGCGGACGGTTCCTACAGCTTCGATCCGGGCGCTGGTTACCAGGACCTGGGTGTCGGCGAGACGGCAGAGGTAACGTTTACTTATGAAGTTTCCGACGGCCAGGGTGGCACGTCCACGGCTACTGGAACCATCACGGTCGAGGGCACCAATGACGGCCCGGTTGCTTCCGATGAGGCCATCACGGCTACAGAGGACGGCGGTGCCGTTACCGGCCAACTGGACGCCACGGATATCGACGGCGACAACCTGACATTTACCCAAACGGGTGATGCTGTCGAAGGGCTCACCATCAACGCGGATGGTTCTTACAGCTTCGATCCGGGTGCTGGTTACCAGGACCTGGGTGTCGGCGAGACGGCAGAGGTAACGTTTACTTATGAAGTTTCCGACGGCCAGGGTGGCACGTCCACGGCTACTGGAACCATCACGGTCGAGGGCACCAATGACGGCCCGGTTGCTTCCGATGAGGCCATCACGGCTACAGAGGACGGCGGTGCCGTTACCGGCCAACTGGACGCCACGGATATCGACGGCGACAACCTGACATTTACCCAAACGGGTGATGCTGTCGAAGGGCTCACCATCAATGCGGACGGCTCCTACAGCTTCGATCCGGGTGCGGGTTACCAGGATCTGGGTGTCGGCGAGACGGCTGAAGTGACCTTCACGTATCAGGTCGATGACGGCCAGGGCGGCACGTCCACGGCTACCGGTACAATTACAGTACAGGGCACCAACGACGGTCCGGTTGCCTCCGATGAGGCCATCACGGCCACAGAGGACGGCGGCGCGGTTGCCGGCCAGTTGGACGCCACGGACATCGACGGCGACAGCCTGGCCTACAGCCTTGTCGGTGACGAGGTTCCGGGCCTGACCGTCAATGCGGACGGTTCCTACAGCTTCGATCCGGGTGCGGGTTACCAGGACCTGGGTGTCGGCGAGACGGCTGAGGTAACATTTACCTATGAAGTTTCCGACGGCCAGGGCGGCACGTCCACGGCCACCGGCACCA
>CAYFMQ010000018.1:3690-65951 GCA_964344255.1 uncultured Thalassospiraceae bacterium | reverse complement strand
CAGCGCCTGGCTCATCAGGCGTGCCTGCAGGCCGACGTGGTGATCGCCCATCTCGCCTTCCAGTTCGGCGCGGGGCACCAGGGCGGCGACGCTGTCGACCACCAGCACGTCGACGGCGCCGGAGCGCACCAGGGTGTCGGCGATTTCAAGCGCCTGTTCGCCGGCGTCGGGCTGGGAGATCAGCAGGTCGTCGATATTGACGCCCAGCTTGACCGCATAGGACGGATCGAGCGCGTGCTCGGCGTCGATAAAGGCGCAGGTGCCGCCGACCTTCTGGGCTTCGGCGATGGCGTGCAGCGCCAGCGTCGTCTTGCCGGAGCTTTCCGGCCCGTAGATCTCGATCACCCGGCCGCGCGGCAGCCCGCCGATGCCGAGCGCGATATCGAGGCCGAGGGAGCCGGTGGAGACAACCTCCGTTTCCACGGTTTCGCGCTGGCCCAGGCGCATGACGGAGCCTTTGCCGAAAGCCCTGTCAATCTGCGTCAGGGCCGCTTCCAGCGCCTTGTTCTTTTCCACGTTGCCGTCCTTTTCCACTAGCCGGAGCTCTGCGTTAGACATGAGGTCTCTCCCTTATTCCATAGGGTCAGGTGTGTTTCAATGACACCGATATGTACATGTTTTGTTCTTATTTGCAACAGGTTTTTTTAATTCATTGAAATATATGTATATTTATCAATTTTGATCTATTTATGTTCCGGTTTTCTGTGGAATAGAACGATACGATAGCGGAATATTAAATTCGCACATTCTTCAACAGCCCGCCAGAATCCTCAAAGCCCGGCAATACGAGCCATTACCAGGCTTCTGAATGCCCCCAGACCTGCCGAATGGGCATTTCAATTGAATAATCCCGAAGGTTGTGTAAGGGTCTAAGATTCAATTTATCAGATAGCCCAAAGAAAGACGGAGGAAATGAACAAGGCAGTAATCAATGCGCTCGGTTCATACGCCGTTGTTCTTTTGCTTTCTGCCTGTGTTACGGATTCAGGCACCAACAGGGCAGGAATCCATGGCGCGTTTTTTACCGGACCCAGGACTTTGACAGGGACCTATGAGCAGTTTGAGGACCACCTGTCCCAGGCGATACCGGAACCGGCCGACACCACATTGATTATCTTCAATCACGGCACCACTCAGGCCGGATTGGGGCAGGTGTGCGAGCCGGTAGAACATGTTCCCGATCCGATACGCCATGCCCCTATCCATTTAAAGGATACGATCAGTTACTACTTTTGCTCAAATGAAGTGGGATCAAACAGCAGGGCTTCGACGTCGAGACAAACCTTCATAAAGAGGGGCGCTGAAATCTCCCGCCTTCTCGATCGCTTTCTCGCCCATGGCGTCCCGGCTGACAGGATTATGCTGGCGGGCCAGTCGGGCGGAGCATCCGCCATTCTTTCAACAAGTGTGATCGCACCGGAAAAATTCAACGCCTTTATCGCCGTTGCTCCCGGTTATGGGTATGCCTACCTGAACAGGTCCATCCACGACCCCGTTTTATCCAAACGATACCAGGCCTGGAAAAGTCACTATCTTTCCGTAAACAGACACAATGGACTTGTTTACGGGTTTGGCAACGATGAATACGCGCCAATCAAGGACATGGCCTTCCTGAGGGATGTTTCCGGCATCGAATTGACCGAAGTTCGAAACGCCAGTTGCAGAGGAGAGAATCCTCATTTCTACTTTTATACGTCCTGCTTTTCGAAACACCACCTCAGAAGCTTTTATGAATACATTGCCGGCAAGCTTGATGACGTCGGCATAAAATCTGCGTACCTGGGCAAACCATCTCATTTGGCAGAACATAGCGACGTCGATATCTGCCGATATGCCGTCACCTTTTTCGGTCAGTGGGAAACACACGACAGATGGGGAAAACATGTCGAAGAAGCCAGGAACAGAGGGTTAAGCCCTGAGAGCTGCCTGCAGATTATCAAAGGTGAAAATGAAACGGTGGCGCATCATCTAAACCAGCAGAACGACCAATTGGTTAGTGAAAATGAAGACAGCCTTTTAGTCAGGACTATCCCTGATACGATTGCAAAGTCAGATCGGTTTATTTGCACGTTTGCCCTTCGCTACCTACCTTCAAGCACATCCTATACGTGGGAGACAGAAGGCACCTACGCCTCCTATGCACAAGAAGCGCAAAAAAGGAACCTGACCATTCAGGAATGTGAAAATTTAAAAATTTGACGCCGGTCACCTAACCCGCCAGCACGTCCTTCACGGTGCCGGCCAGGGTCTTCAGGCTGAACGGCTTGGCGAGGAAGTGGATGGTGGGGTCGCGGCTGATTTCCTCGCGGAACACGTCCTCGGCGTAACCGGACATGAGGATGACCTTGATATCGGGCATTTCCTGGCGCACCAGTTGCACGAAGGTGTGCCCGTCCATACCCGGCATGACGACGTCGGAGACGATGATGTCGATGTTCCGGTCCGCGCTATTGAGCACATCCAGCGCCGTTTCGCCGTTGTCGGCTTCGAGCACCGTATAGCCCTTGTTCTTGAGCGCCCGGGCGCCGAACAGCCGGACGGCGTCCTCGTCCTCGACCAGCAAAACGACGCCCTCCCCCGTCAGGTCGGCGGCTTCGTCGCTCCCCGCTCCTTGCCGCGATACGGCGGCGCGGCGCTCGGCCAGCGCCTTGTCGGCGGCGGCGGCCGCTTCCAGGCCGATCTCCCCTTCCGCGCCATGCGCGGGCAGGTAGATGGAGAAAGTGGTGCCGTGGCCGATGGCACTGTCTACGAAGATATAACCGTCGGACTGGCGCACGATACCGTAGACCGTCGACAGGCCGAGACCGGTTCCCGCGCCGACCTCCTTGGTCGAGAAGAAGGGCTCGAAGATGCGCTCCAGGTCCTCCTTGGCGATGCCGGTGCCGGTATCGGCGACCTCGACCACCACATAGGCGCCGGGGGGCATGATTTCCGGCCCCCGCTGGACGGGATCGATGACCGTTTCGTTGTGCGTCCTGACAGTCAGCGTGCCGCCGCCCGGCATGGCGTCGCGGGCATTCACCACCAGGTTAATGATGACCTGATCGAATTGCCCCCTGTCGGCCCGGACCAGATGGATATCGGGCGCATGTTCAAGGTTCAACTCCACCTGCTCGCCGATCAATCGGCCCAGTAGGTGGGAGAGATCCGCCAGCGCTTCGGTGGGATCGAGGATAACCGGCTCCAGCGTCTGCTTGCGCGAAAAGGCCAGCAACTGGCGAACCAGGTTTGTCGCCCGGTTGGCGTTCTGCTTGATCTGCTGGATATCGGCAAAGGACGGATCGTCCGGCCCGTGGCGCTGCAGCAACAGGTCACAGAAGCCGATCATGGCGGTCAGCAGGTTGTTGAAATCGTGCGCCACGCCGCCGGCCAGCTGGCCGATGGCCTGCATCTTCTGGGACTGGGTAAACTGGACCTCCAGGTGACGTTGTTCTGTTTCGTCGATGACGTGCAGGATGATGCTGCCGTCCTCTTCTTCAGCGTTGTCGCTCTCCATGCGCGCGGCATGGAGCGACGCCGCCCGGGCATCGGCCCCTTCGCCCGGCAGGCGTACTTCCGCATGAACGGCGCGCGCCGTGCCCATGACAAGCTTGGAAAGCGCCGCGCTGACATCGTCGCGGTCTTCCGCGGAAACATGCGAGGCGATCTGGGTGCCGCTCAAGGCCTCCCTGTCCTCGTCCAGAAACCGGGCCAGGGCCAGGTTGCACGAAACGATCGAGCCGTCCTCCCTCAACACCGCGATGCCGATGGGCGCATCGTCAAACAGCCACGGCGGAATACTGGCGCCCCCTGCCCTGTCACCACCCGCGGTTGCCATGTCCGGTTCGACGTCGTTTCCGGATTCCGGATCACGCAGCACGACCGCCCGGGCGCCGCCCGCATGCCCCCGGTTGTTGCGGATGACAAAGGCCCGGAACGAATCGCCGCCGCCGGCGACCTGCATGGTGACGTAACCGACTCCCTCTTCCGGCGGCATGTCATCACCGGCAAGAACATCCTGAAACGCAACCTTTCCACGGGACAGGTCGCCGACCTCCAGCCCAAGCCAGCGGGCCAGGGTCGAGTTGGCGTAGGAAAAGGAGCCGTCTGCATCCAGGGCGAAAAATCCGACAGGCAGGTTATCGAGGAAATCGGAAATCATTTCCGATTCCAGTCGGCCCCGGGTTTCGCGTTCACGGATCGACGTCACGTCATTGGCGCGCCAGTAGATGTTTGAGCTGCCGTCGGGGCTAGCCAGCAGGCTCCACCATTCATGCCGGTTGTTGGGCGCTTCCGCACAGATTTCACCCCGCATGGCCGTTCCCTGGACGGCGCCGGCCATGAGCCTTTCGATTTCCGAGGCGGCATCAGGCACGGATACAAGGGATTTAAGGCCGCTCAGGCCTGGCTCTCCCCCTGCCGGGCAGGGAAAGGATCGTTTCCAGGCATTGGTCGTAAACAGCGTACGTCCATCCCCGTCCGTCACCAGCCAGGCCTCGCCGCTTAACTCGAACATGGAGAAGGTCCCGTTCCCGCCTCCACCAGAGGACAGGCCAAGCCGCCGGAGCAAGGCCGAAAATCCACCTTTATCGGGAATAGAAGGCTGATCACCCATCAAACCGAACCTACCCTAATGCACCGTATCGCCACGCATGCGCATGACGTAACCGATAACTTCCGCTACGGCATGATAATGTTCCGTCGGAATTTCCTCTTCCAGCTCGACCGCGGCATAGAGTGTCCGGGCAAGCGGTGGATTCTCGACGATGGGGATGTCGTGTTCTTCGGCCACTTCACGAATCCTGAAGGCAAGATTATCAACGCCCTTGGCGACCAGTCTCGGCGCCTGCATTTCCTCCATCTTGTATTTAAGCGCAACCGCATAGTGGGTCGGGTTGGTGATCACAACGTCCGCTTCGGGCACCTCCGCCATCATGCGCTGGCGGGCGCGTTCGGTTCGAAGCTGGCGAATGCGAGCCTTGACCTGCGGGTCGCCCTCGCTCTGTTTGTGTTCGTCACGCACTTCCTGTTTCGACATCTTCATCTGCTGGAAGAATGAATATTTCTGATAAATGTAATCGAGCACGGCGATCACGGTCAGCACAATAATCGTACCGATGGCGAGAATGATCACCAGTTCATGGATGCGCTCAAGCGTCAGGATAAAATCGATATCCGGGATCAAGACGATATCATCGAGCAAGGGGATGGCTATGCCGAAGGATACGATGGAGACGATGACGATCTTCATTATACCCTTCACAAACTCGACGAGGGTACGCATTGAAAGCTTTTGCTTGATCCCCTTGATCAAAGAGAGTTTGGAATAATCCGGCTTGATTTTCGTCGGCGCCCAGATCAGGCCACTTTGCGCCACGCTCATAAAGATCGCGACAACCATCAACGCGAGCATGAGCGGCCACAATATCCATGCTATATCAAGCATGAGATCGGCAAAAAGGAGACGCAGGTTCTCGAAATCCATGGCTATGGCGTGTGGCTGCTCGACGAACACAAAAGCAACATTACGCACCTTGGATGATATGCTCGGCGCCAATATGGCCAACACCAGTGTCGCCGCCAACAGGATGCCCCAAGCCTTGACTTCCTGTGAAGACGCGGTCTGGCCCTGTTCCCTTGACCGCTCTAGTTTTCGCGGTGTCGGGTCTTCTGTTTTTTGGGCATCATCTTCGTCAGCCATCGGGACACTCTCAAACCAACCGTTTCCGGTTCAGGTGAACATCAAGGGTTCGTAAACATCATGAACGTATCTTCAAAATGCCGGAGGAAAATCAGCATCAGTCCCGACAGGACGGATATCATTATGATGATCTGGACCGTTATCTGTATCGGCATCATGAAGAAAAACATCGGCAGCCCCGGCATCAGGCGTCCCATCAGGCCCAGACCGACATAATAGACGATTGCGACCACAAGAAACGGGGTGGAAAGCTGCAACCCCAACGCAAAGCTCTTCGCCACACCCCGCGCCATCATCATGGCGAAATCACCAAGACTTTCAATCACGCCCGGCTTGAAGATGACATAGGTCTCAATAATGGCTTCAATCATCAGGTGATGCAAATTCATAACAAAGATAAGCACCAATGCTATAGACGCCAGGAAGCCTGAAACGACACTGCTCTGCTGTTCGGTGATTGCATCCTGAACCAGGGCATTTGCAAGGGAGGAAAACATTGAAATCAATGTTCCGGCCGTCTGAATGGCGCCAACCACAACACGGGACAAAGCGCCCAGGAACCCACCGATAACGACCTCTGCGGCGATTAACAGGACAAGTTCGGCGGCTGAAGGCGGCAGGGGCGGAAGTATGGGCTGTAAAAACGGCAACAGGACAAGACACATGGCCAGGGCAAATGACAGCCTGATTCGCGGACTGACATAAATAGCACTGAATCCGGGCAGCAGCATGAGAGCTGTGCCGACACGCGAAAAGATAAGGAAAAAGCCGAAGATATTCAGTGTCAGGAATTCATTCAGCATGCTTCACGACACCTTGCGATCATCCGCCCAGAGCCACCACCCTGTCGAAGATCCGCATCCCGAATTCAACCATGTTCGTCATCATGAAAGGCAGGAACACGACAACCGCCGTGAAGATTACCAATATTTTCGGAACAAAAGTCAGGGTCATTTCCTGAATGGTCGTCAAAGCCTGGAACAGGGCAATGATAACACCGATCAACAACCCGGCTATCATGATGGGGCCGGCCGTCTGCAGGATCATCCACAAGGCTTCACGCCCCACTTCCAGAACTGCAACCTGGTTCATTCTATACCGGCCTCCCGCAACAAGCCTCTGACAATCCTGCCATTAGCCCTCATCTCAATTTAGGGCGAACGAATCACCCGGGCGCGCGATTATACCATTTGTAGAAGCCAACGCGAACAATGGGAGGCCCGTACAGCCTAGCTTCCCGGTAGCAAAAACAAGTCAGATCGGCATCTTAATAATGTCACGATATGATTCGAGAACCTTATCGCGAACACTGACGACCGTTTGCAAAGTCAATTCAGCTTCCGAAACAGCCGTAACGACCGTGTGCAGGTCTGCCTGCTCATTAATCCCGGCGATTGAAAGCTGCTCGCTACGCTCACTAATCCGAACCGCTTCCTTGATCGCTCCTTTGACCAGGTCGGCAAAATCATCCTGTGCGCCGGCCGGCTGCTTGTCACCCATAACGGTGCTCGAACCGCTCGCCGCCGTCTTGTAGGCATTCAAGGCCTGGTTGATGTTGTGAATTGGTGCCGCCATCTTTTTGGTGTCCTTCTTTTCAAATCCCGTTCCAGGTCAGCTGTTAATTACGCAGCAAATCGATTGTGTTGGTCAGCATCGTCTTGGCGTTCCTCAGAACATTGAGGTTGGCCTCGTAGGTGCGTTGCGCCTCGCGCATGTCCATCATCTCCATCAGGGAGTTTACATTCGGCGTTAACACATAACCGTTTTCGTCCGCTGCAGGATGCGATGGATCGAACTTCTGCCCGAAATTCGACAAATCGGGTCGAATACTGTGAATCTGTACGGTATCGAGGCCCAGTTCCCGGTCCAGTTCATTTTTAAATGTCACGACCTGACGCCGGTAGGGCAAGGCTCCCGGTTCCGTCGCCATGGAGTTCGAGTTCGCAATGTTTTGCGCAATGACCCTCAACCGGATTCCCTGGGCCTGCATTCCTGCCCCGGAAATATTCAGTGTCTTCATCAATGTGTCTTCAGCCATAAACCTGCTCCGTATCAATCCCTCTCATGGGGGAAATAGATTCTACTTCCTGCCCGTAAGGGCGATTTTGAACATAGCCATCTGCTTGCTATAAAGTTCGTTCGTCAGCTTGTGCGAAATGCTCGTCTCATTCATCTTGGACATCTGTTCTTCCAAGATGACAGAGTTCCCGTTCGGCGAGGTTTCATATGGATTCCGGATTTCATGCTCGGAGATATCGCGAATCGTTGTGACACGACCTGTAAGATGATTGGGTCCGGTCATCGCCATATTGATTTTCATGGATTCACGTTTGACGATATCCTTGAAAGCGAATGGCTTAAGGTCGCGAGCGCCAAAATCTGGCGTATTTGCATTGGCGATATTATGCGCCAGAACTTCCTGCCGCTGCGCCGTCCAGGCCATGCGTTTCTTTATCACATTGAAAATCGTAAGTTTTCCGAGGTCCATAGCCTCACCACCTGTCATATAAATTGCCGAGAACTTTCCAAGTAGGAATTATCTGCCTAGTGGATTAACAACTGGTTAACCCTCTTTTGCGCATATGGTGATCAGGCATTTTTTTGACGTTACGGCGGTTTGTTTTTCACAGAATTTTACGCGATGACCTTGAAGGTTTATTCTGTGGGCCGTAGGGATCAACATTTCAACCAGCCATCTTTTGAGAGATTCTCCTTGTCCGACGACACCGCATCCGGCAATTCGAAAAAAGCAAA
Source organism: uncultured Thalassospiraceae bacterium (assembly GCA_964344255.1). Classification (GTDB taxonomy): domain Bacteria; phylum Pseudomonadota; class Alphaproteobacteria; order Rhodospirillales; family Casp-alpha2; genus JAJFIE01. Next base: position 57,517 of record CAYFMQ010000018.1, on the reverse strand, counting down.
AGAGGACATCACCCGGTCCGTCGCAGTTGCCCTTGGTTATGATGCCGAGGTGGACCAGGCGCCACGGGTTCTGGCGGGCGGGCACGGAAGCATAGCCGAACAAATTCTTGAAATCGCCTTCGCCAATGGCATGAAAGTCCGTGAAGATGCAGATTTGGCGGAATTGTTAAGCTCGATCGACCTGGAAAGCGAAATACCGACGGAAGCATTCGCCGCCGTCGCGGAAATATTGATCTACGTCTACCGGGCCAATGGAAACTGGCCGGCTTTTCTGGACGAAGCCTTTGGTGGTCCGGCGCCAAACCCGCCCAATAATGAGAACTCGATGCAATGACCGCTTCCAACTTCACGATCGGCATCCATGAAATCAGAAATGCGATCAAGCATGCCAACCGAGATCTCCTGACCAACAAGCCGGTCAATACGGCTGAGTTGCACGACAGGATAAAGACTCTGACAGACATCATTCACCAACAGGCAGGAGGCCTGGACGCCAGCATGAAAGATACCCTGGCGGCTGACTTGACGGTTCTGACCCAGGAACTGGATTCCCTTGAAAAAATGATTGAACAGCATCTCAACAAGGAGGCCGATTGATGGGCTGGGACAGCTATATGCAAGCGCTTGTCGCCCTGGTCTTTGTCCTTGCCCTGATCGGGCTGTTAACCGTTGCCGCCCGGCGCTTTGGATTCGGCTCCCCCACGCCGACGATCGGGCATAAGAACAAACGGGTCCATATCATTGAAGTCACACAACTTGACGCACGCCGCCGGTTGGTTCTGGTGCGGCGGGATGACCGGGAACACCTGATTCTGCTCGGGCCCGACAGGGAGCACATCATCGAAACCGGCATACCTCAAAAGACGTCGTTCGCCGAAACGCTCGCTGCTACATCCGACAAGGGCGCGTCCAGCAAACCCGCGGAAGGAGAGCCATCGTGAAAGGGGTCACGGGAAAACGGATTGCTGCGGCGCTAGGCGTCACTATTGCTGGGGTCTTTGTATCCCTGGTCTTTTCATTGCCGGCTGACGCCCAGACCTTCTCCCTTGATCTGGGTGCCGGAGGGGGTGATGCGACCGGGCGGATCGTTCAGCTCATTGTCCTGATCACGGTTCTCAGCCTGGCGCCCAGCATACTGATCATGATTACCTCGTTTACCAGAATCATGATCGTGTTGTCCTTTGTCAGAACGGCGATGGGAACGGCCCAGACTCCCCCAAACCAGGTTCTCGTCAGCCTAGCGCTGTTTATAACGTTGTTCATCATGCTGCCTGTCTTCGAGGAAGCCTATGACACGGGCATCCGCCCCATGCTGGAAGAGGAAATCGACGAGTTTGAAGCCTTTGAAAGGGCTTCGATACCGTTCAGGAATTTCATGATGGAACACGTGCGCGAAAAAGACCTTCAGCTTTTCGTCGATATCGGTGAAATTTCCGATGAAACCCTGCAGGAAGGCATTCCGCTCCGGGTGCTTATTCCAGCATTCATGATCTCGGAAATCAAACGCGCCTTTGAAATCGGGTTCCTTATCTTCCTGCCGTTTCTTGTCATCGATATGGTCGTGGCGTCGGTTCTCATGGCCATGGGCATGATGATGTTACCGCCAATCATCATCGCCTTGCCGTTCAAGATCATCTTTTTCGTGCTGGTCGACGGCTGGTATATGGTGGTTGGAAGCCTGGTCAGGAGCTTCGGAGGTTAACCGACGGCTTCTCCCCTTGGTCTCAGTTAATGGAACTCAAGGCGCTTTCCTTAAGACGCTGTTTGTAGGATGTCATAAAATCCCGGAATTTTTCCGCAACGCGCACCCGAGCCGCGATTGTTTCGTACTTAATAAGGCCGAATTCTTCGGGCGTTGCGATAAGCGTAAAGGCATCGCCGAAATCCGCTTGCTCCATGGCCTGGCGATAATCCTGTCGCAATTGCAACAACGCCCGGTCATTGCCGCCCAACGTCAACGCAATCGCATAATTCAGGATATGCAAGGCCTGTTCCTGGCTCAGTTCCTGATCGGGAGACGCCCCACTGGCCTTTACCAGTTCACGCAGTGATTTTGCCGTCCTCACCCAGTCGCCCATGGACCAGTAGGCTTCTGTGCGTAATTTCTCGGCTTCCAATGAAAGATCGTCTTCAATCAACGACAGGGCTGTGATCGTCTCGCCAGTTCCCATCAGGGCGCGCGACCTTAAGTGGCGTCTCTGGGTTATCAATTCCGGATCAAGGTTTTCGGCTTGCGAACCATCAAGCGCCTCAATGGCCCCGGCGTAATCCTTGGCCAGTATTCTGACCACGGCCAATTGTGCCCCGACACGCGCTTTTTCAACCCCATCCAGCCTGAACTGTATTTGATCGTCCAGTAATTCGGCGGCGTCTGTCAGCAGATCGACCCCCACCAGACGGTCAGCCAGCTTCCTGATCATTTCATTGCCAAGATCGGCGACAGGCGTCAGTTCCTTGAATTCCTCATACAAGGCAATGGCCGAAACGGGGGCCATACGATCCGCCTCTCCTCTGAGGAACAGGGCGGCAAAAGCATCGGACATAAGCTGGGTAACCTGCTGGGCTTCTTCGCGCTCACGGAAATAGGTGGCGGCCTGGCGAAGGGTTCTCAACCCTTCACGGAAACCGCCCATGCGAAGATACAATGTGCCAAGCCGGCGCAGCAGATTGAATTCAAAATCCCCGCCACGCCAGGCGAATCGCAATTTCTCCAGCTCCTCGACACCTTCCAGCCTCGATATTCTTTCCATCTTCATCAGCAGTTCCGCACGCGCCAATGTGGCGTGGACGGCGCTAAACGGATCTTCGCCTTGCATGGCCTGTTCCCAGTTGAAGATGGCTTCCTCGAAGTCCCCCATCGCTTCGTTATTCAGGCCCAGAAAATAGGTAACCTTGCTTTGTTCAGCTCCGGTTAGTTCTTCTGCATTCAACTTTTCCAGAACTTCCTTGGCCCTATTCGTATCCGCCGCTCGTACGGCGGCATCCGCTATCCAGAATGACAGGGGGATTCGCATGGAACGTGGATAGGGATCGGGGATACTCGAAGTCGATAGCACTCCCCTATGGGTGATCGGGTCATCATCGCCCAGCGCCAGATCGACAAGGGATCGCCAGAAAATCCCTTCATCGTTTCCATCCAACTGGGGGCCTTCCAGATCGATTTTTGCATCCGCATACCGCGCCATGAAGAAATTGGCCATGCCACGATAAAGCCGGAAATCCGCCCGCTTCTTGACGTCTGGAATGTCATCGGCCAGCACCCTGGAAACGCCGAGCGCTTCGGCGGACATGCCATGAGCCAGATAGAACCGGATCAACTCCAGACGGGCGTTGGTCCGCTCTTCATCGGTCTTTGCGAACGCAACTTCACGCTCCAGTCCCTGACGCGATTCAGTATACAGATCAATGCCAACACCCTTCAGCGGTTCAAGGTCAACGATCCTGGACATATCCCTGGCGGAATCGGTCTGTGCCTTGGCGATATCTTCCTCCGAAACAGGCGATAGATGCAGCGTTCGCGTGCTGGTTATCCCTACGCCTTGCCTGGCCGGCCTGACCCGCAGGGTGTCGATGGTCGGCTCAACAACAAGCCCCTGGCTTGACGGCCTGATCCTGAATTGGGGATATTGATAGTAGTTCGTTATACCGTAACCCAAGGGCAGAACAGGGATGACAATGAAATTGTCGCCCATTTCCGGGTCTGTGACCGGTAACGCTTTGCCGGGATCAGGGACAGGTAAAAAGACTCTCGCCCCAACGGGGGAATCAGGCTGTGCAGCCGCCTCAACAGGAGACAGCGTGCTCAGGCTCTGCTCGGCGAAATCCATAATCCAGGTCATCCCTTCACGCCTGGGAATGGGATTGATCCCTCTTTCCGTCACCGCCCGGATGATTGTCGCCAAAGGATGCTGAAGCTGGACAAGATCGAGAATTGAGTCTCCGGCTACGGCGCGCATGGCCGCAACATCCACCTCTGCAGGTTTATCGAAAACCATCCATAACGCGCCGCCGCGCCTGAATACGGCCGCTGCTACGGGCTCATCCCACGCGAAGTTCAGTGAAAACCCGGTATCGGTAGCGGTTCCACCAGTCGTTATCGTTCCCTGAGAGACCGCCTGCACGTCAGCGCCAGCAGCGTCCGCCGTCTCTTCGGCGGGCGTCAGATCCACCGGTTCATCCGGTTTCTGTTCGATCGGTTGTTCCTGCGTCTGTTCGTCCTGAGCTGATTCACCGGGTTGATCGGCGAGTTGTTGCTGAGCTTCCTGCTCCAGAGCAACGGCTTGCTGCGCCAACTGCTCGGAACTGACGGCTTCTTCGAGTTCAGCGGTTTCCGATGGCTGCGTTTCAGTCGCAGCGACAGAAACCTGCCCTTCCGGTTCGGCTGGCGCTGCAACCGTTTGAGTTCCGGGTAACGGCGGAAGTTTGGACGCTGTGCTTCCATCTGTCGGCGAATAAGCATCCAGAACCATTTTGTTGCCGGCATAAAAATCCCTGAGGCGAGCACCTTCTGCGATGGCCAGACTTACCACGGTTTGTCCGCCACTCACCCGTGATCGTGCATCGCCAACCACTTCCGGCATGATACTGCCAAGCTCTTCGACGGAAATACGCACAGGCTCGTCGAAGGTGACCCTGGCTATGTTGCCTTGGCGTTCAACGCGGTAACCGACCCTCTCAGGCCAATCGAAAACCAACCTCAGTTTATCGGCATGACGGCCGGTACGGATGGTCACCTCGGGCAAGCCCGAGGTATCCTGCTGCTCAACGGCTACTTGGGAAACGACCTGATCCTGGACGGTTTGAACAGTTTCAGCCGTAGAAACAGATTCCGTTACCGGCTCTGCAGCGGCTTCCTGTACTGCTTCGACCTGTTCCGCCTGTACTTGATCTGCCTGGACCTGTTCTGCTTGCACCGACTCTGCCTCAACCTGGCCCGTTTGAGCTTCCTCCGTTTCCGGTTGCCCCGGCGCACCGACCAGATCAACGACGATAGCCGAACCCGCCGGGAAATGAACAAGCTCGAACTGTTTTGTCAGTGTCAGCCGTACGGTTTGGCCGTCACTGTCAATTGCTCCTGCCGTTACATACCCGCTTAACGCCCGTGTGATAATGGACAAATCGGCTTCTATCGGACGATCAAAGGAAACGACCAACTGGTTGCCGGAAATACTCGCAGAATAACTGACAGGAAAATCCCAGTTGAAGGCCATACGCCCGCTGTCGCCGTGAACAGCCGCACGCACCCGGACCGGTTCAGCGAAGGCCGTGGAGCCTATCGCCTGCATCAGCAGGAACGCCATCAGCATGAACAAATGGACAAATGGATGTTTCATCGTCAGTCACCCACCGTCGGGAAAATCACAATATCGACCCGCCGGGCCATGGCATCAAGCTCCTCAGTGGGCAAATCAGGCAGTTCGTCATACCGGCTGTCTGAAAAACCGTAGACCACCATATCCTGGGTAACCCCGGATTTCCTGAGCAGATTGCCGACAGCCGCCGCCCGGGCGATTGAGAGCTCCCAGTTCGAATCATAAGCGTTATCCGCAGGTTTTGAGCGGTCGGAATGACCATTGACGCCGATCTGGTTGTTAATGTTTCGCAGTACACCGCTGAGAGAAAACATGGCGTTACCGGCCCGTTCAGTCAGTTCGGCGCGGCCCGCCTCGAACAGGGCGTCACCGGGCAGGGCTATGAGCACCCGGTCATCCATTCGTATGACCAAACTGTTTCTCAAAACCTCATCCTTGGACAACAACTCCTTCATGACGGATGCCAGATAGTCCAGATTTGCCCCGCTTGGGCGAATCACCGTCGATATATTAAAGTCAGAAGGTTGAAAAATTTGTTGCTTTTTTTCCTCTGCCGGCTTGAGCGTTTTCTGCAAGGCATTGGTGATATGTTCCCAGTCACCAAGGTTGACATTCGACATGGCAAACAACATGACGAAAAACGTCAGCATCAGGGAAATCAGGTCGGAAAATGTCACCATCCAGGCCCTGCTGACGGTTTCCTCGTGTAAACTGAAATCGTCGGGACGCGGGGCGGAAGCGGGATCCGGATGAGAGTAATGGAGTGTCATTGTCCCTCGCTTCCAGATGCCGGAACCTGATCGGTGTCATGGGGCGCAAGGTCGATGACGTTCGACGGAAGGGGTATCTCTTCAGGCTCTCCGCCAGTTTCTTCCTCATCGTATTGCAGACGGTCTCCGGCTTCCTCCCCGGTCTCAAAGTCCAGGCGCGCCAGAGCCTCGTCTCGCACATAGAAATGAATGGTTACATCGGTAGTTGCGCCATCCCTTATACCGGATGAAATCGCATTGACCGGCGCACCGTGTTCAATCAGCGTTCTGGCGAATGTCCCGGCTCGCAGGATGGGCAGGGTCTGCGTCGTCGGCAAAGCAGCATTCTCCGTCTCCGTGCTGCCGATCAGAAAAGCCATTTCAAAACGGACATTGTTCGGATGGGCTTTCAAGGACGAAACGATACGGCCAATCAGTTCTTCGTGTCCCGGCCTGAGAGCTGCCGAGCCGTCCTCAAACAATTCAAGCGCCTGCAGGTCAATGCGCATGACCTTGCCGGGCTGAACGATCCGGATGCGATCAACGGCGATATCCGTTGAAAACACGCCTGTAATCCGTTTCTGGAATTCCTCCGGCGCGAGGATCTCGCCTTTTTTGGAAACAAAGTCCGTCGGGTCGGTCACCGGCGTAACAAGGTCGGCGAACGTGGATGAGAGGCTGTTCATGACCTCTTTTGATTTAACGTTCTCAATGGAGGAGATGCTGACGAGAAGAATGAAGAACGCAAGGATCAGCAGGAAAAGCCCCAGAAAAAGGGCAATCGTATTGCCCCCACCGGCTTTTGCCGTCGCCATTCTTTCGAAATCGTTCATCGCGATCCCTTTCCGACCTTATCGTTAGTCGAAACTTGCAAGCAATGCGTCGATTTCCTCCTGGGATTTGGCCTCTTCTTTCAGTTGTGGGCCATGTAACAGATCATCATCCGTTAACGGTCCCTGCGGCTCATCCCCGACAGGAACCTCTTTTTCCTTGATCCGGTCAATCTCGGCGCCAAAGGCGTCTACAAGCCGGGTGATCTTCTCTTCAATATCCTTCAGGGCGTTAACAACCTTGGTGATTCGTTGCCCCGTAATATCCTGGAAACCGCAGGCTTCGAAAATATTGGTCGTTGCTTCCATCAGCTTGTCGGAAACCTCCGTGGGCATGTTCGGGAACTCACCCTCGATGGTTTCGGCACAATCCATGATCTTATTCGTGGCTTCCGCCGTCGCCTCGACAATGGCGTCAAGCTCATCCGTTGCGGACGGAATATGTTCGTCACGCACCGCATCGGGACGAAGCGCCGCAATATCCTTTTTCGCCATTTCGATGTAATGGGCAAGCGATTCCAGCTCCATAAACAACTGGATATCCGTTGCCGTCAGCTCACCCTTCAGGGTGTCCATAACATCCTGGACGACGGACTTTATGTCATTGACGGATACGTAACTGTGATCGTGCTCTTTCAGAGCATCGAGTTGATCGGCTAGTTTGGTGTCTGTGGCAAGCGCCTTCGACGACATATCAGCCACATCAATCAGAATTCACCAAGAACGCTGACAAGTTTGGATTTAAGCGTCTCGGCATTGAAGGGTTTCACGATATAATTGGAAACACCGGCTTCCTTGGCTGCGATAACATTTTCCGATTTACTTTCGGCTGTAATCATAATGAACGGCAAATGCTTCAACTGATCGTCCGCGCGGACTTCCCGGAGTAGTTGAATGCCCGTCATGGGCTCCATGTTCCAGTCAGAAATAACAAAATTGAAATCGCCCTCAGTGCGAAGCTTCTCCAGCGCCATGGAGCCATCCGTAGCATCCTCGACATTCGTAAAGTTTAATTGTTTGAGAAGGTTTCTCAGGATACGCAACATCGTATTGTAGTCATCAACGATGAGAAACTTCATATTCGGATCAACGGCCATTACCTACTCCATGCCTAAGGAAGGTCCGAAGAATGATAGCCAAAAAAATGGCGCTGTCACCCTTTTTGATACGGAAAATCCCTACTAATTCAGACTTTTACTATGATTATTCGAACTCTTTAACCGCCATTGTCCATTGCGTCGTCAGGTAAATTGCGAAGACGGGACAATTCAACGGTAACGTCACGTGCCTTTTCTGGGTTCATTTTGGCCATGACGGCTGCCAATTTACGCTCTTTCATGCGTTCTGCAACAGACAATAGTGTGTCCATGGCAAGGTCTTCAAAGATCCTGGCAGCTTCCTTGGGCTTCATGTTCTCATAGATCTTGACCAGACTCTCCATTTTCTGTTCCTGCTGTCCGTCATACGTCTTGATCAAGTCTTCAATCGTATCCTGAAACGCCTGTAACTGGCGGATTTTATCATTGATTCTTTCTTCCGCCGCTTTCAGCAGGCCTGTGCGCTGTTCAATTTCCTTCTCCCTGGCATCAAGTTCGACACGGCGCTCCGCCAGCCGCTGGAGTAGGGATATTTCCTCCTGGCTGAGAAGTGTCGGATCTGAATTCACGATGCGTTCCGCCTCCATATCAACCAGGTCTTCTCCCAGCTCAAAGGGATCAACGGGCGTAGACGATCCATCGCTGGTGAAGGTCAGATCGTCCGAATTCGTCGCCATCAGGTCGTCTCCCGATGGCGGTGTAAGCGGTTGCGGTGCTGCAGCATCGGTCGTCTGGGCCGCTGCCTGGGACATTTCCACTGTCCTGTCCGTCAACCCTTCAACCCCTTGCCAAATATCAGAAACCTTGACCGTCAGCATCAACGTTGCGGCAAAGATGGTTACGGGTAAAAAACGAATACGCGAAAAAAGGCGTCGCATTGATTTCCTCATCAATTCCCTGAACGCAAGGCTTTCAGAAGCTCACGTTCCGCATCGGACTGTTCACCAAATTGTTCCTCTTCCCGGGGGGGCACCCTGGGAGTAGGACGGTGTAGCCCCGCATTTATGTCATCGATCTCCTGAGGCCTTGCGGAGACGCCATCAGACGTCGCTGGCGGGGTCTGTCTGCCAGGGTTAGGCGTGGCAGATGGCGTAGCCTTGTTGCCGGCGAGTTTCGGATGAGGATCCACATCCCGGGAATCCCTGACCACTTCCTCGAGCCTGTCGGCGGCCTTTTCTCCACGATCAAGCAGGAACGCCAGATCATCATGGAGCCCCTGGGCCCGATCGATCTGCTGCTGCATCATGTCAGCTGTCTGGCGAAGGCGACCAAGGCTGTCATCGGCGCGGATGGTCGATTCCGCAAATGTGGAAGCCAGCTTTTCCAGTTCCGCCTTGTCGCGGCGCAAAGCGCCTAGGCGTTTGTTCAATCTCACCGCATAACCGATAGTAACCACCAGCAGCAGTGCAACGACGACATCAATCAGCAATGAATAAGACACAACGTTATTACCTGTTTTAACCTGACCATTCAGGCATTACTCCCGTGAGGGCTTTTCGAGACGTTCCTCTATCTGGATTGCAATATGATCTCCCTTGCGCCCCATACGCCCCATATGCATGGGAACATCCCCGCATTTCAGTTGGATCAGCGATGTCGGAGTCGTGCTCAACGTCAGTCGGGATCCGATCCCCATGTTGAATACATCGCCAAGGCGCATAACCTGTTCATCGGCGACAGCCTCCAGATCGACATCTGTCATCCACAATTCTTCAGCCAAGTGAGTTTCCCAGATCGAATCACGGCCAAATTTCTCACCCATAAACATCTGAAGCAGCAGTTCACGAACAGGCTCCAGCGTGGCGTAGGGCAACAATAGTTCCAGCCTGCCGCCACGATCTTCCATATCGATGCGGAGCCTGGCCACAATGGCCGCATTCGAAGGCCTGGAAATCGTTGCAAACCGGGGGTTTGTTTCCAACCGGTCGAACCGCATGGTAACCGGGCTCAAAGGTTCAAAAGCGGCTGACAGGTCCTGAAGCATCACGTTGACCATACGTTCCACGAGACTGCGCTCAATCGTCGTATAGGGCCGGCCCTCAATACGCATTGCCGCCGTACCGCGGCGTCCGCCCAGCAAGACATCAACGATCGAATAAATCAGAGAGGAATCAACGGTGATCAGGCCAAAGTTGTCCCATTCTTCCGCCTTGAACACACTCAGCATAGCAGGAAGCGGAATTGAGTTCAGATAATCGCCGAACCGGATCGAAGCGATGTTATCGAGGGAAACTTCAACGTTATCTGACGTAAAATTACGCAACGAAGTGGACAGCAACCTTACCAACCGGTCGAAAACGACTTCCAGCATGGGAAGACGTTCGTAAGATACCAGGGCGCTTGAAAGAATTGCCTGGATACCGGAACGGTCGGACCCTTCATCCTGATCTTCGTCAAATCCGAGAAGGCTGTCGATTTCATCCTGGTTCAAAACCCGCGTCGATGCGGTCTGGTCCATTCCACCACCACCGCCGCCGCCGCCGGCGTCTTCTTCGGCCATCATGGCTTCCCATTCAGCGGCCAGATCGTCCTGATCTCCGCCGCCGCCGCCGTCTCCGCCGTCATCGCCACCCATGGCCGCTTCCCATTCAGCGGCTAGGGCATCTTGATCGACATCATCTCCAGGAGCCATTTATCTTCCTCAGTTTCATACAGTCAGTCGTCTGGGTTATTGAATCAGCATTTCTCTAAACAGCACATCATTCACCCGGATCGGTGCAGCGGCGGCGCTTACCCTGGTAAGCAGTTCTTCCCTTAACCTGTACATGCCTGAAGCACCTTTTAAATCCTCTATTCTCAACTCCCTCAGATAGACCTGAAAATTATCGACGATCCGGGGCATTATCTGTTCAATCCGCGGAATATCTTCCGGTGTATCGATCTCCAGGCTGATCCTGATTTTCAAAAAAGAGCTCTTCTTGCCTGAAGTATTTAAGTTAACCAAAAGTTCCGGTAGTTCGTAATAGACTCCTCCGGTAAATGACTTTTCCTCGGTCGTTTCCTCGGTTTCCGGTGTCCCCATGATCATACCGACCACCGGATCCAGCAGACCTGTAAAATAGGCACCGGCTATACCGCCAAATACAAGCAGCAACACCAAAGCAACGATGATCAGGAGCTTCTTTTTGCCCTTCTTTGGTGGGGCGCCCTCAGACTCTTCGCCTTCTGACTCGGCATCACCGTCTTCTTCAGCTTCGTCCTCGATATCGTCTTCTTCAGCCACGGTATATTCCCACCTGGCAGCGAAGGCGACACGGTCCATCGCTGATAAAGTCAGGGTACGGCGTGATGGTTAACAAGTAGTTGAAATTTGCCAAAACAACTTCTTCCTTCAGAGCATTAAAACCTATGTGAACATCACACCGGATGCCGGTTTGAGGTCAACTGGAAAATCTATCCTGATCGCGAATCATAGAATACCAAATCGCCCACGATTCGGGCAACAAGCTCACATGTTTTCAGCATAACTCTTTCACACCCCGGAATAGTCTTTATGGCGGCAGAACTTGCCGGGCAAAGCCTTCCCCGAATGCGCGTTTTGGCAACTTCACTTTGAATTTTCTAAGTTAACATATTGAAAAACAACGATTAAAAACTTGGCACGCAATCTGCTTATAAGAAGGCGGGTATGTAAACGTCTTAGACGTAAAGGTATGGAAAATGGAAAACACACTTTATGTCGCACTTTCGCGGCAGATGACAGTCCGGCGGCAAATGGATGTTATCGCAAACAATATTGCCAACATGAACACCACCGGATTCAAGGGCGAAAAAATGATGTTCGTGGAACACTTGGTCAGATCTAAAGGAGATGGCAGCGCTCTGGGTGAAAAGCTCAGCTATGTTCGCGATATCGCCACCGTAAGGGACACCTCCAAGGGGCATATCAAACAGACGGGAAATCCCCTGGACCTTGCCATCGCCGACGAAGGTTACTTTGCGATCCAAAGTCAAACCGGAGAACAGTACACCCGTAACGGACGCTTCCAACTGGATGCAACCGGTCAATTGGTGAACGATACAGGCGACCCGGTTCTTTCGAGCACCGGCCAGCCTTTCTTCTTCGGCCCCACTGATACACAGATCAGCATTGCAGGCGACGGCACCGTATCGACGGAGAACGGGCCTCTGGGGCGACTGAAGATCGTGAAGTTTGAAAATGAACTGACGCTTCAGCAAGCTGGCGGCGTTCTGTTCAATGCAGGTGGCGCTAATCCTCCTGAAGACGTTGAATTTCCGAACGTTGTTCAGGGCGCGCTCGAATCGTCAAATGTTCAGCCAATTATCGAACTGACGAGAATGATCGAAACTCAACGCTCCTATGACAGCGCACGGAAATTCATAGAAAGAGAGGATGACCGTCAGAAAACGATGGTTCGTGAAATGACGAAACAAGTTTAATCGACATAAAAAAAACCAAGAACAGTCGAAACGCACACCGAAAGGACGGGAAAATGAAATCGTTAAGCATTGCAGCCACAGGAATGTTGGCACAGCAAAGAAACGTCGAGGTTGTCTCCAACAACCTGGCGAACATGAACACGACCGCCTATATGCGGCGCCGTACTGAGTTTCACGATCTACTGTATCAAAATCTTCGGCGCGTGGGCTCCGCCTCCTCCGATGCGGGCAACATCGTTCCTTCTGGCGTCCAGTTGGGATTGGGCGTGAAGCTGGCGGCTGTCTATCGTATTCATGAACAGGGTAACCTGACAGCAACGGACAACACCTTCGACATGGCTATTCAGGGTGAAGGATTTTTCCAGATCACCCTGCCGTCAGGGCAGACAGCCTACACCCGAGATGGTACATTCCAATTGAATGCAACAGGCGAACTGGTCACCCACGATGGTTTTGTGGTTGAACCCGGAATTACCATTCCCAGCGATGCCGTAGACGTTACCATCAACTCCAGCGGACAGGTTCTGGTGAAACTTCAGGGGCAGGTCGCCCTGTCGAATGTCGGCCAGATTCAGCTCGCCAACTTCCCCAATCCGGCCGGTTTGGAGGCCGAGGGCGGGAATCTGTTCACCGAAACACCGGCATCGGGCACGGCGACATCGGCCAACCCCGGCGCGCCGGGTTTTGGATCCCTGCTCCAGGGCTTCCTGGAAACATCGAATGTGAATGCCGTTGAGGAAATTTCCAACCTCATTTCCGCCCAACGTGCCTATGAAATGAATTCGAAGGTCATCCAGACTTCCGATGACATGATGGGTACGATCACCCAGATGCGGTAATAGGAGGATAATGATGAAATCAATCAGTCTTATCCTCACCCTGGTGGCGGGCCTCATGATCTTCATGGCCGCCGCCGAGGCCGGCGACAACGATACAGGGCAATCGGCGGAAACAGTTGCTTTCAACGAATCCGGACCCATCACATTGCGTCAGGTCGTAAACGTGACAGGAGAAGTCATTTATCTAGGCGATCTGTTCATGAATGTGGACGTTAGTCTCGCCGATAAGGTCGTAGCCTACGCCCCCGAACCCGGCAGGCAGGCTACCTATGGCGCAAACTGGCTGTACCGGGTCGCCCGTTACTTCAAACTGGACTGGAAACCGCAAACTCTCAGGACTCAATCCGTTATTACACGTGATAGCAACGTTATTGATCGTGAACAGATCGAAGAAGCGATCATGATGCACCTGATCGATCGGGGCGTAGATCCAGACATGGATGCGGAATTGGCGAACCGGAATATCCGCCTGTACCTGCCGGTCACGGAAATTCCGGATATCGCCATTGAGGAGTTGAAGTACGACGAACACACCCGTCGATTTACGGCCATGATCACCGCACCGGCCAATTCTCCCCTCGCCCAGCATTTTCGAATGACGGGCAGGATTTATCAGATGACGGAAATTCCCGTTCTGGTCAGGACCGTATCGACAAATGAAATCATTCGGGACGCCGATGTCGAATTGGCCGATCTTCTGGGATTTGAAGATCACCTGGACAGGATCCTGCCTGAAACGATTGATTCACCGGGCCAAATCGCCAACTTCGGCAACACGCACTCCACTTCGGGTGAAGGTGATATTGACAGAAGTGAGGAAGTTAATCTTCAGTTGGCCGCCGTCATCACCCAGATCCTCCCTAACGGCAATCTGGTTTTGCTCGGACGCCAGGAAGTCAAAGTCAACCAGGAACTTCGTGAACTCATGGTCACCGGCATCATCCGGACCAGCGACATTGATACGGACAATTCCGTAGACCATACAAAAATCGCCGAGATGCGCGTCGCCTATGGTGGTCGTGGAACGCTCAGCGACCTGCAGCAACCCCGTTGGGGCATGCAGATGTGGGATATTCTGTTCCCGTTCTAGGTCAAGTTTAAGTACCTAGTCCACTTGAGGCCGGCGCTTGATGCGTCGGCCTTTTTTTATCCTGCGCATATCAAAACAGGCGCGATAACGCGCCTGCCGATAAAAAAAGAGTATTCGGTGAACCTATTCCTTAGTCGTCACGGTGCGTACGTTCCATCCGTTCGTGACGTTCCTGCGCCTCAATACTGAGCGTGGCAATCGGGCGAGCTTCCAGGCGGGAGATGCCGATCGGCTCCATCGTTTCTTCGCAGAACCCGTAGGAACCGTCATCAATCCGCTGAAGCGCTGAATCGATTTTGGCGATCAACTTACGCGCCCGGTCGCGTGTGCGTAATTCCAGCGACCTCTCCGTTTCGACGGAGGCCCTGTCGGCGATATCCGGCTCTACAATGCCTCCTTCCTGGAGGCTTTGAAGCGTTTCATTCGACTCATCAACCAATTCTGAACGCCAGCGCATCAGCTTCTGGCGGAAATACTCCTGCATCTTAGGGCTCATGAACTCTTTGTCTTTATGCGGAGTATAGTCAGGTGGAAGTGTGATAGTCATATTCGTCAGGTCTCCCGGATCGCATACATATTGAAAACACATGCAATGTAGGCGCGGAATATATGTATCTGCCTGCCCTGCCGCAAGTAAGATTTTCACCGATAACGGAAATGTTTTTTTTGTGTTAATGAAGGATCTTTCCCGCCGCGAAACCAAGCAGGGTGTAATAGCCAACGTTTCAGCGTTTTCAGATACTGCGCGTGAGTTTGGCGATTTCGACTTCAGCTCGAAGTTCTATCTCGTCAATAATCTCAATAAGCTTTGAATCATTGACCTGTTGTTTCTTTTCACGCATGCGGTGAGCAAGTTCGGCAAGCTGTTCTTTGGAATTGATCCGATCAGAAGGCCTATACGAATGTTCTCCAGCCGTTCCAGAAGCTCATCGCCATAGGCTATCATCAACCCGCGGGAGCGTTCTTCCGTAGAATCAGGGACTTCCTGAACCGAAAGAATTGCACTAACAGGAGACACGCCTGCAACGCCTCCGGCAGCGCCCGCTTCCGAGGTTTCAGCGGTTTCCTTCAGCTTCTCGGAAAACGAACTGCTCTTAACAGAGGTTTTTCGCGTCTTGCCGGTTGAAGCAGGACCACGCCCAGTTCCGATGTTTCCTATCTTGATATCTGCCATCTTGTGTTCCGGTATATCTCCAGACCATGCATGTGTCTTCGATATTTCCACAGAGATGAGAGTCTGCCTAAACAATCGCGAGAACACCAGCCCTTTGCGATCTCGGAAGATACCTGCATTGGACATCATAAAGCATAGAGAAGAAAAAATGACTTTTCCTATTAAGAATCGTTTGCAATTAGCTTCACGGCACGTTACTGTGCGTTTCATGTAAATGAGAATGGTTCTCAATTGCAATTAGAATAATTAAAATCTGGCATTGCCAGTCAACCGATTAAAAGGTCAACCAATGAAAAGACTGTCCGTTTTTTTCGTCCTGTTCGCCATGCTTTTCGGTATTGGCGTCGTTACCGAAGCCCGTGCTGACGATGACAACGTCGTCAACCTCTATTCCTACCGGCAACCATTCCTGATCAACCCTCTGCTTGAGGAGTTCACCAGGGAAACCGGCATCGAAGTCAATATGGTCTACGTTAAAAAAGGAATGCTGGAACGCCTGAAAGCGGAAGGAGACAGCAGCCCCGCCGATGTGGTGCTGAGCACGGATATCGGCCGCTTGAACGACATGGTGACAGCTGGCGTTCTTCAGCCCGTCGCCTCCGACGTCATTTCATCGAACGTACCCGCGCAGTACCGCCACCCTGACGGGTTGTGGTTTGGTCTGACCGTCCGTGGCCGCATCATCTTTGCGTCAAACGACCGTGCGCCTGTTGGCGAAGTGGCAAGCTATGCGGATCTTACCAAGCCTGAACTCAAGGGCCGTGTGTGCACACGCTCCGCCAAGAATGTCTACAACGTTTCGCTGATTGCCTCGATCATTACCCATGAGGGCGAAGAAGCGGCAAAATCCTGGCTCACGGGTCTGCGTGACAATCTGGCGCAAAAACCCCAGGGGAATGACAGGGCGCAGGCCCGGGCCATCTACGAAGGCCTGTGCGACTACGCCATCGCAAACACCTATTACATGGGGAAAATGGTCACCAACGAGAAAAAACCCGAACAGCAGGATTGGGCCAAAGCCGTTCGGATTATCTTTCCGGATCAGTCAACCCGCGGCACC
The DNA here is from genome assembly GCA_964344255.1 of uncultured Thalassospiraceae bacterium. GTDB lineage: Bacteria > Pseudomonadota > Alphaproteobacteria > Rhodospirillales > Casp-alpha2 > JAJFIE01. The sequence goes on along the minus strand of CAYFMQ010000018.1, from coordinate 40,965 downwards.
CATGTTAACATCTCCGGTGCAGCCGTTACCAAAAGCGCCAAACACAAGGAAAACGCCATTCGCCTGATCGAGTTCCTGAGCGGAAATTCGGCGCAAAAAATCTATGCCGAACAGAACTTCGAATATCCAGTCAAGCAAGGCGTAGAGCTTCACCCGCTGGTCGCGTCGTGGGGGTCTTTCAAGGCGGATACGGTAAATCTTTCGGAAGTTGCCACCAATAGGGCGACAGCATCCAGATTAGTCGATATAACCGCCTTTGATCTCGGGCCCCAAAATGGCTCGTAACCAGACCGCTATCCTGGGAGAATAAATCCGGTCGTGACAGACTACGCATCTACAGCCCCTTCGCGGGGGCAAATGATAATCAAATCAGCATTACGCGCCGATGGCTGGACCATCGGCGCGTTACTGACTTCTTTGCTGATCGCCATTCCCATCATCGCCGTTTTCATCATCGCCCTGACGCCTGAAGACGATACGGGCAACGGCATCTGGGCGCATCTGGCGTCAACGGTTCTGCCGCATTACATCTCGGCCACTCTGCTTCTGATGACAGGCGTCGGAATCGGCACACTGGTCATTGGCACCGGCACGGCGTGGCTGGTTACCATGTGCCGTTTCCCAGGCCGGCGTTTCTTTGAATGGGCGCTGGTTCTGCCGCTTGCCGTACCGGCTTATGTCATTGCCTATGTCTACACGGACTTGCTGGAATTTTCCGGACCTGTTCAGGCTTTACTTCGCGACATATTCAACTGGAGCAACAGGCAGGATTACTGGTTCCCTGAAATCCGCTCCCTTGGCGGCGCGATTACCGTCATGACGCTGGTGCTTTACCCGTATGTTTATCTGCTGGCGCGCGCCGCTTTTCTTGAACAATCGGTTTGTGTCCTCGAGGTCAGCCGCACTCTGGGTAAAACACCCTGGCAAAGCTTCCGGCAGGTTGCCTTCCCCCTTGCCCGCCCGGCCGTCATCGCAGGCGTCAGTCTCGTGATGATGGAAACGCTGAACGACTTCGGCACGGTTGACTACTTTGCCGTCGCAACGTTCACCGCCGGCATATACGACGTCTGGCTTAACATGGGCAGCGTCAGTGGCGCTGCACAGTTGGCCACCGTCATGATGACGTTTGTCATCGTCCTGATCGTCATGGAGCGCCTGGCCAGGCGCGGACGCCGGTTTCACCACACAGGGACCAAGTATTCCGTCCTTCCGGACCTGACGCTTCGCCGGGCAAAAGCCTGGCTGGCAACCCTTTCATGCGCCTTGCCAATCATTTTCGGATTCATGACCCCTGCCCTGGTGCTCACAGGTTATTCAATCGATTTTTATGAAGAATCCCTCGCCAGCGACTTTCTGACCTATATGGGCAACAGCCTGACACTGGCAACGCTGAGCGCCGGGGCCGCCGTTCTGATCGGACTGTTCCTCGCCTACGCCATCCGGCTGCGCCAAACCCCGATGCTCGTCGCCGCAACACGCGTCGCCAGTATCGGTTACGCCGTTCCCGGCGCCGTTCTCGCCATCGGCGTCATGCTGCCTCTCACGCGCGTCGATCACATGATCAATGAAGCCATCGAAAGCTTCACGGGCCTCTCGACAGGATTGATCCTCAGCGGCACCGTTTTCGCCATGGTGCTGGGCTATCTTGTGCGGTTTCTGGCCCTTTCATTCGGCACCCTGGAAGCCAGCCTGACCAAAATCACCGCCAGCATGGACGGGGCCTCCCGCACCCTGGGGCACGGCCCGGCAAACACCCTGCTCCGCATTCATTTTCCGATCATGCGTTCAAGCATCTTGACGGCGGCAATCCTGGTGTTCGTCGATGTCATGAAAGAGCTGCCTATGACCATGCTGCTCAGGCCTTTCAATTTTGAAACCCTGGCCACCTATGTTCACCAGTTCGCATCGGACGAACTGCTTGAAGAATGCGCCCTTGGCGCGCTATCCATCGTCGCTGCGGGCATCATTCCCGTTGTCATCCTCTCCTATGCCATATCCCATTCAAGACCAGGGAGCCGACAAACTTGAAAGCCCTAGACCAATGACCGGCCTGACGATGCAGGGTATTTCCCATTCTTTCGGACGCCATAAGGTTCTCGACGATGTCCAGTTCCATGTGGAACCGGGTGAAGTCGCTTGCCTCCTGGGGCCCTCGGGCTGCGGCAAGACGACCTTGCTGCGCATAGCCGCCGGATTGGAATCCCTGCAACAGGGCCGCGTGGAAATCGGCGAACGCCTCGTCGCCGACGCCGGCCTGGCGGAACTGCCGCCGGAAGCCCGCAATGTCGGGCTCATGTTCCAGGATTATGCGCTTTTCCCCCATTTGACGGTGCTGGAGAATATCAAGTTCGGCATTGCCGCGCCCTCACAGGATAGGGACAAGTGGACGGCAGGCGCGCTTGAACGGATGGGCCTTGTGGGTTTTGAATACCGTTATCCCCATGAATTATCCGGCGGCCAGCAACAACGTGTCGCCCTGCTTCGCGCCCTCGCACCGGAACCGAAAGTACTGCTCCTGGACGAACCTTTTTCCGGCCTTGATGTCACCAGGCGCGCCCAGGTCCGGGAGCAGACATTGAGCCTGCTTAAGGATTCCGGACATACGGCCCTGATGGTCACGCACGATCCTGAAGAGGCCATGTTCATGTCCGATCGGCTGTTTATCATGAATGAAGGAAAAATCGTCCAGGTCGGAAATCCGATCGACATCTATCTCCACCCTGTCGATGCCTTCGTCGCCAGCCTGTTCGGCCCCATCAACCGCGTATCCGCCAATGTCGGGGAAGACGGGAGTGTTAAAACGCCGTTGGGCAGTTTTCAATCGAACGGATATGAAGTCGGGACAACCGTAGAGGTTCTCGTCAGGCCAGAAGGCCTCCATCGGGCCGACACGGAGCAACTGGAAGGTCATGCCATGACGTCCCGGATGAAGGTCGTCAGCGCTCGCCCGATAGGGCGATCATCGCATTTGCGGCTGGTGGCCGACGGGGAACCGGAAACGGGAGAACCATTTCACGCCCGCATTCCAGGACAGTTTCTTCCGGACCCAGGTTCGCTTGTCCAAATGCAGGTCGAGGCGGCTCAGGTCTTTATCTTTCCCCATCCGACCCGGCAATAAATTCTCACTGCCGGGTTGAACTTTCCTGATTTACCGGTTCACGTCACTGTTATCGCCAGAAAATTGATTAATATCAGTTAGTTAGCATTCCAAATAGTTGGCATCCATTTTGCTCTGTAGGGAGTGGCGCATTATGCGCTGAATCCCTGTCTACAGGGGTGAATACGGACTATTCGGGAGTTAAGAAATGTCGATTTTGGGCGCCTTTTCAGTCAGCACCCTGGCGATGCGTGGACAGTCAACGTCCTTGCACCAGATCGGCACCAACGTAGCCAATGTCCAGACGGGAGGTTACAAAAGAACCGATATCCAGTTCCAGACCCTGCTTGGCAATCAAATGTTTAACGAACAGGATCAGGGCGGAATCCGTCCAATCGCTTTGCAACGTTTCGACTCTCAGGGAATTATCAATTCAAGTAGCAGAAACCTCGATCTGGCCATCTCCGGTGACGGTTACTTTGTCGCCAGTACTGATTTTGGGGGAACGGATATCGTCTACACCCGTGATGGCAGCTTCGTGCAAAAAACCGTCAACGACATTACGACGACTGACCCTATTACGGGTGATACAATACAGACCAAGGACGGGTATCTGGCAAATATTTTTTCATGTAAGGGATCAACGCTTTAAGAGCGTCAGCATCACTCTGAACAGGTTCTCTCCCTTGAAAAAATGTCACCCATATATCAGCGAGATTTTGATCAATGGCTTCAGTCTCACCATTGGACACGTCTGAGATTATCTTGTTGACTGCCGACCGCATGGCAATATCGTCATCGGTATCTCTTTGCATCTACGTGTTACTTTTCAAGATATTTAAAAAACGACGCATCATTATTACTTAAGTTTGAAATTCCAGCACCAACATTAACGCACCTCGATACTTCTACTATGTTATCCAGGAGTATTCCGTAGACCAATGAACTTTCTCAAGGGGCTGATCAATCAAAGCAGGTTTCTTAACTTTCAAGTTAACCGATTTTGCAATTTTTCTAACATCTTTTACTTTAATTTCTGCCCCAACAGAATCTCCCAGTGCTAATAAATTTAATGCTGACCAAAGATCGATATTTTGTTGAAAATCCATAATTTCCTTAGGAAGCTTAGATCTGGATTCTTTCTTCAACGGAATAAATCTCATATCAAAACTTAACCGAATAGAATTCCCTACAGGCTTTGTCCCCCCGTGGAGAAGGTTTGAATCAAATAGAAGGCAGTGACCGGCATGAAAATTTTTCATAACAATCTTACTGGCGAAATCGGCATCAATCTCAGCGTAATTTTCCATGTAGTTGGAAAATCCTAAAACGTTCTTTTCTCCCCACCTCGACTTGTACTTTACCAATTCATCATCAGGGTCATCAAACCAGCAAATCCCTCCTGTCTCGCTGGTTATATCCCTTAGTGCAATCCAGACGGTATAGGCATAAACGTCAAATGTTCTATCGAAATGTGGTTGAGACTCGAAAAAGCTTTTCTGTAAAGCCGGGGTTTTATAGACGCTTGAATCGAGCTTGCGAATATAAAATATCGGATGACAAAGCAGTTCATCTTCTTCTTTTAATAAGTTCGCATCATTCATTCCGATTAAAAAATTTTTAGTTCTCCTGGCAAATTCCCGATACTTGGCGGCATCCATAATCCGGTAGGCTATTGCCCGTGTAACGGGAGAATCCCCAAAGAAATATTTTGATGTGTAACTGGAGTACGATTCTCCAGAAAAGTACTCTTGCCAGATTTCCCTGCTGTGGCACTCAATATCATCGATTAATGAAGCAATTTCATCATCATCCAAGATTCTAAATTGAGCAGGGGATTGATCTAGATACATCAGATAAGTCTAATTTATGAAATCATAAGTTGAGTAAATCATAAAAATAAAATCCGGTTAACCTACCAATTCATTGATTCTCATTACAGTATCATTAACGATGTCCTCGGCACTTTTACTAAACGCAATCGCCTTTTGTTTTTGTTCATTCAGAGCAACCGGATTGCTCAGCAAATTAGCCAGCTCATTGTATAAGGCATCAGGATTGGCAACCTCTTTGGCTGCACCAGAGGTCTTCATTGCATCGGCCAATTCGATGAAATTACCCATGTTAGGACCGAACAACACCGCACAGCCGAGCTTGACCGGTTCGAACGGATTCTGCCCCCCACCTGGTCCAGCCAGTGATTTACCCATGAAGACTACGTCACATGCCCGATAGAACAATCCAAGCTCGCCCATTGTATCCGCAACATATACATCTGTTTGATCGGATAATGCATCATTGCGGGACCGAAGGGCGACGTTCAGGTCATAACCTTTCAACAACTCGACAATCTCTGCCCCCCTTGCTGCGTGGCGGGGAACGATGATCGACAGTATGGATGGGAACCGGTCAACCAGTAGCTTATGAACTCTGGCGGCAATAGCTTCTTCACCATCGTGCGTGCTGGAGGCAAGCCAGTAAGGACGGTCCGCTATAGATTTATTCAATGCGGCAAGGGCGTCATCATCTACCGGCAAAGGATCGGCGCCGAGTTTCAGATTACCGTGAACGATAACGTCGCGCGCGCCCAGGTCAGACAGATGTTTGGCGTCAATACTCGTCTGCGCAAGACATACATCGAAACAATTCAGCATGCCGCGAATGAGTGACGGCAAGCGCCGCCATCTCCGGTAGGAAACATGGGAAATCCTGCCGTTAACCAGCATCACCGGGATATCCATTTGCTTCAGCAGCCAAAGGGTATTGGGCCAGAACTCCGATTCCACCCAAACAACTGCTACAGGCTTCCAATGGAGTAGGAATCTTTTTACCCAGCCAGGGTGATCCAGGGGAGCAAACTGGTGAATGGCGCGATCCGGCAATCGGTCAGCCATTAAGTGTGAGGAAGTGAGCGTCCCCGTCGTCATTAATACGGTTGCGTCATCCCGGCTCTGCAGGAATTTCTCAATCACAGGCAACACAGCCATTGATTCACCGACGCTGGCGCAATGAAACCAGATAACCGGCCCATCCGGCCTGGCGACCGATGAGATTCCCTCTTTTTCCCTTACTCTTTTCTTATCCTCTTTTCCCAGCAGACATCGCCTCTGTAAATGCAATCGCAACAAAGGAGAGCATAGCTTTATGCAGATCGCATAAATTATCCTGATGACATTAAACATTGAATAATTGGCTTCATTTTTAGATATCGTACTATCAGGTATCTAACCCCATATTGATCAGAGGCCGAAGGACACGTCCAGAAGCAAAGTCTTCCAGAGCGCCGTTGATATCCGATAGTGAGTATTCCCGGTCCCCTAACTCGGATAAGGGCAGCTTACCCTTCTGCAGCCAGTTAAGGTATATCGGCATATCCCTGTCCAGATTGGTCCCGCCACCCCAGGAACCAACGATATTTCGGCCCTTGATCAAATCAAAAGGATCAATCCGCAAGGTCTCGCCAACGGCTGGGTTCCCTGCAACGACACATAAGCCGCCATTATCACAAATGCTGGAGAACGCCGTTTCCATTACCTGGGTAATGCCAGTGGCCTCGACAGCATAATCAACACCCTGCCCGCCTGATAACTGGTGGATTCTCTCCCGGACATCACCGTCCTTAGAATTTATGGCATGTGTGGCGCCGAGCCTTTTCGCTAATTCCAGCTTGTCTTCGGATATATCGATACCGACAATCATGCCCATGCCGATATTGCTTGCTGCGACAACGGCACATTGTCCAATCCCACCAAGTCCGAATACAGCGATCGAGTTCTTGGGCGATGGGTTCAGTATGTTCAGCACTGTCCCCGCGCCTGTCGGCACGGCGCACCCAAGCAAGGCTGCATCGCGAAGGGAGACGGACGGGTCGATCCGGACAAGTCTGTTCTCACTGATAACCGCCGCCGTCATAAACGTTGAAACGGCACCGGAATTTACATTTCCCTGGGTGCTTTCATAAACCGTCGAGCCGACGTCATGTCCACCTCCCTTTAACCAGGAAAGGATGACATGGTCACCGGGGGAGACTCTTTCCACCCCCTCGCCCACCATTCGGACAACACCCGAACCTTCATGTCCCAGTGTGTGGGGTATAAAGCGGTCAACACCCTTCAGTCCCTGAATTTCATTCAGTTGAGAACGACAAATGCCACTATAGGCAAGATCGACCAGCACCTGGCCGGGAGATAGTTCAGGCACTTTAAGATCTTGCAGTACCAGCCCAGCGTTATGTTCGTGCAGTACGGCGGCGCGGATTAACTGGGTCATTCTTCACTCGCAGCAATAAACCAGTAGTAATCGCCCGTATAGCCGACCTCATCGAATAGGGCGCGCCAGTTATCTACATGCATATAGGTTAGGGCCGTCAGGTTCCAGTTCAACATGGCCTGCTTCTCATCATCATTTCGCCACGCGTCATTCATCACATAGGCATTTTTCCTGGTCACGCGCATGATCTCTCTTAACGCCTGCTTGCAATCAATAAGGGGAAGATTGTGCAATGTGTTTATGGCGATTACGAGATCGAAACTATTGTCAGCAAACGGCAGGTTGTTTGCATTGGCAGGCTGAATATACGGTTTCATTTCCTGCTTTGCGTGTTCACAGGCATAGGTAGAGAGATCGACACCGAAGATTTCCAGATCAGGACGATAAAGGCTCATGTCGTACATCATGAAACCTTTCGCGCATCCGATATCCAGAACGCGCGCGTTGTCCGCTAAATCATAGTAATCAACAATCCGCCTGACCGTATCCGTCCAGAATTTGGGGTGATAGTCATAGCCGCCATAACCTGTCAAACGATCACCATCAAAAAATTCGACATCGAACTTCCGGGCAATTGCACGATGCTCTTCGGTAATCAGCTTTGCACGGTCATCAATTGGCCGCTTGGATTTGGGATACTTATCCAGAAGATTGACTTCAACGCCCATCCTGGTTTCCTTTATCGTGGAATTGATACCGGAGGATACTACAAGGTAAGATGTTACCGGTTGCTTGATAACGAGTAAAATTTATCAAGCCCAATTCAGCAGACATAAATGAAATCATGGTCTGGAAACATCCAGAGGAGCAACAATCATGTTTTCCAGGAACTCATCTCTCGGCAACAACGGCTCCGTATCCTCAATGGGCCGGCCGAATTTTACCTGGGGGATAACGCGGTGTTCGGAGGGTATTATGACATCGCACAGCATGGGGCCGGGGGCATCGAGAACCTTGGATATGGTATCGGAAAGCTCCGAACCAGTTGAAATGCGTTCGGCCGGTATACCATAGCCCTTTGCTACACCGACGAAATCCGGCATCGACAACCCACCCTCGGGTGATGATGCTATATACTCCGAATTCAGCCACTGATCCTGCGTTTGCTGGATCATGCTGTAACCATTGTTGTTCATTACAAAGATCTTCACAGGCAGACCCTGATGCGCCAGCGTCGCCAGTTCCTGAATATTCATCTGAAATCCGCCATCACCACAGACGCAGACAGTCCTCGCCTTCCCCCGGGAAAGCGAGGTGGCTATGGCGGCAGGCAGCGAATACCCCATCGGCGTATTATTAAAGGCATGGAAAAACCGTTGCCCTGACTGAAATTCAAAGGCCTGCATCATCCATGCTATGGCGCATCCAGTATCGCAGGTAATGATTTCATTCGCCGAAACAAGAGAAGAAAGGGTTTTGACAAAGGCGTACGGATTGACCGTATCTTCGTCAAAATACTCATCACAGACCTGAGGGTAGTTTTGCCGCCAGGCAGCTATCCTGGACGTCCAGCTTTCACGCCTTTCCCAACCCGGCAGACCCGATTCCAGCATGGCCTTAATAACATCAGCGACATCGCAATTAATTAGTACGGCATCACCCTGCTCTTCTGAACTGAATTTCCCCAGCTCCGCCTTATCGATATCAACGATGAATTTCTTCGCCTCCCTGGCAAACGAGGATAAAGGAGATCCCGTTACATGGGTATCCAACCGTGATCCCAAGGAAATAACCAGATCGGCGTTCTGGACACAGAAATTACCAAACCGTGTACCATGGGTACCAAAGGTTCCCACAAGCAGAGGATGATCTGCCGGAACCATATCGGCAACGCCCCATGTCGGCAGAACTGGAACATCAAGTTTCCCGATCAGGTTTAAAAAGTCATCATTCGAACCGGCAAGCCGAATTCCCCAGCCGGCAACAATAACCGGACGCTCTGCTTCTCTGATGGCGGCGAAGATATCAGACGGGTCGAACCTAGTTCCTTCTGATGCCGAAGGCAGGTCCGCTTCCGGTTCATATGGTACAAGTTTGTCAGGATCGATTTCAGCACGTTGCAAATCATCAGGAACATCTACGAGAACAGGGCCGGGACGGCCGTCACGCATGATACAAACGGCCTTTTCAAGCTCGCGAGAGATGTCATTTGGATTCTTGATTTTCACGGCATACTTGGTAACCGGCTTAACCATTTCAACGATATCCGTTTCCTGAAAACCGATCTGGCGAATGCCTGTTCCCTCGCTTGATCTGAACGTTGCCACTTGGCCAGTGATAAACAGGGTGGGAATGGAATCGAAAAAAGAACAACAGATGCCCGTTATCAGATTTGTCGCACCCGGTCCGCTTGTAACCATAGCCACGCCCAGATTGTTATCGATCCGTGCGTAGGCGTCTGCCGCCATCGCCGCCGCCTGCTCATGATGCGTACAAACGACATGAAGTCCTTCTTGTGCGTGAACGGAATGTATCAGGTGCAGGGATGCGCCACCGGATATCGCAAACACATGCCGGCCATTATGATCATGGATAAATTGAGCGATATAATCGGATAACTTCATTCTATGCCGAGCCCCGCGGGCTTGATTGCAGAAATTTCACAACGTCCATCATGGCTTATAATCATTCCCATGTCGGCGTAACTTATACATATCGGCATCCTGCTTGAGCTTTTCATCAAGCGCAGGATCGCCCCATGCATCATGAACCAGGGATATGTTTCTTCCGCCGACAACATTGCGTGGCGAGGAAACCACCCAGTCAACGCAACGAATAACTTCCGACATCGGCACATGGTCATCATTTTCAATCATGTCGATGGTCCGCTGATAGCTCTCACCCGCTAATTCTGCCGCTTCCAGGGTCATGTCATGGATTTTTGTTTTTACCCAACCGGGCCCGATGATTGTGAATTTGGCATCGGATATTTCCGCATCAAGCAGTTCGCACATCTTTGTAAGAGCAATCTTGGACAGCGTATAAGCGGAAAAATTCGCAACGGCACTGTTTGACCCGCCACCTGCAAAGAAAACAACCGAAGGGAGGTGTTGTGTGCTTCTTTGTCTTGTCGGCAGAAGTTTGTGAACAATCTTCAACTGATTGATCAAATTAACGGACAGCGATTGCTCCCATTCACTGAAATCACATTCCTCGATTGGTCCTACTGGCCCAAGAAAACCAGGGGCAAGCACCAGTGTTTCCCAATCTTCTGCTTCCCCTTGCAGGATCTCACAGGTTTGCTCCAACAACTCGTGGTCCAGAAGGTCACAACGATATACCTTCGCACCATCTGACGCGGCCTCCGCCACACTTTCATTGTGCGTCCGGTAGGTTCCAAAAACTTCATGTCCCTGCACTAACCAGCTTTGGCACAGAGCCAAACCGATATCGCTCGACATCGAGATGATTATCCGCTTACCCATTGATCCTCATTCTATTCATGAATCAAGGCCTATGCTCATAATCAAGTGCCTGATCCTCAATTTCCTGCCAATAATCCTCAACCCATTGCGTGACTTCAGATAACCCTTCTTCAAGCTCCACGTTGGGTTGCCAGGCAAGCTCCTGGCGCGCTTTTGTTGAATCGATCACATAGGCAGCATCCTGTCCGGGACGCTCTTCCACTTCTTCGGTAACATCCTCGAACGCCTTGCCCATGCTTTCAGCGATCATGCGGACGAGATCGCGGACAGCCACGCCTTCATCCGGGGACAGGTGATAGCGCTCCCCTACACGGCCATTCTCCAGTATGGCCAGTTCGCCCCGGGAAATGTCTCGGATGTGAATATAGGATTTAACGGCCACTCCGCCGCCGTGAAGTTGAATTTTCCTACCCGATCGAATGTAGATCGACGTTCTGGGGATGATCTTGAATAATTGCTGGCGGGCACCATAGACATTCGTGGCCCTAATCGTCAGTGATGGGAAACCGAATTGCTTCTGATAGACCGAAACCAGCATATCTGCCGCCGCCTTGGATGCGGCATAGGGTGTACTGGGATTATCCGGGGTATCTTCCGTAACGGTCCCGACGCAATTGCCATAGGCTTCCGGTGAGGAAATATGCAGGTAACGTTGAAGATAATCCTGCCGCGACAAATGATTAACCAGTTTCGCCAACGCGACCGTGTTGGTCATGAACCAATGATCCGGATGCTCCCAACTTGGCGCTACCTCGCTTTGTGCAGCAAAATTGACGATGGCGTCCGGTTTTTCCCTATCCAGCAGCGACAGGATTGCCTCCATGTCCCTGTTCATATCGAGATGATGGAATGTGAAGTTCCCGACAGATGGATGCAACTTGTAACGAAGCAGGAAATCAGGCTTTTCGGCAGAACGACTGATCCCGATAACCTTACGGTCCGGATCGTCGAGCAGCAGATCGATAAAGTCCTGACCGGAAAAAGAATTGCTACCGAAAACGACTATTTTTTTGAGATCTGGCATGTCTTATCCGTTCCCGCTTCTCATCATCAAAACGGCCCGGTGAAGGACGAATCCGGTTGATCGAGGCGACGTCCATCTTCCACATCATAGGATATGCCATCGCTCGAGCGCCCCATCATTTCCAGAACAGCCGCTGCGATATGGGGCGCCCGGGGATAATAGTCATCCGCAAGCGCCGGGGATGTCGGGGCCGGATGTTCGGGAAGCCCGAGTCGCTTCGGATTGCACCGCAAATCAAAAGACATGGTTTCAGCGATAGAGGCGACAATCTCCGCGCTGGCGCCATATTCCATGTGAGCCGTATCGGCAACCAGCAGGCATCCGGTCTTTTTGACGGACGCCTGTATGGTATCTGTATCGAGAGGGCGAAGCGAACGAAGATCGATGACTTCAGCCTCGATGTCATGCTCCCTCAGCATATCGGCGGCGCGCAAGGCCTCCAGAGACATATAGGACAGGCAGACTAGGGTTACATCACTACCCTCACGCATGACTCGCGCCTTGCCAATAGGCACCCTGTAGATTTCTTCCGGGACATTGTCGGGAATATTGTAGAGCCAGCGATGTTCCAGCATAACCACCGGTGAATCGTCTTCAATCGCCGAAACCAGCATGCCCTTTGCATCATGCGCTGTGGTTGGCATGATCACCTTGAGACCCGGAACATGGGCAAACATCGCCTGCAGGCTCTGTGAATGCTGGGGGCCCTGCCCCCATCCCCGACCGATGATCATACGAACAACCAGGGGTACGCACATTTGGCCGTCAAACATGTAATGCCACTTCGCTGCCTGGTTAACGATCTGTTCCATGGCGGTGAGGGCAAAATCAATACGTTGATGGGTCATGACGGGTCGAAAGCCCGTTATCGCCGAGCCAATGGCGATACCTGTCATGGCATTTTCTGACAGCGGCATGTCCAACACCCGGTCTGCGCCGTATTTTTCAGCCAACCCAAGGGTTGATCCGAATATTCCCGTTGGATCTGGGGCGCCGAGCCCCATGACATAAACGCTCCCATCGGCAGCCATGCACTGATCCTGTGCTTCTCTCAGGGCTTCGGAATATTTCAGTTCCCGCATGTCATTCACCCCCGCTACTGGCATGCGGCGCATAAACGTTTGTCCCTGCCTCGGTGAGAGATGGAAACGGGCTGGACTTGGCGAATTCGATCGCCGCATCGATATCGCTTTGAAGCTCCGCAGCCATCGCGTCCAGTTCCGAAACAACGGTGATGTCATCTTCAAGAATTTGCGCACGATGTAATTCCAGGGGATCCTTTTCCTTCCAAGAGTGAAACTCCTGGTCGGTTCGGTATCCGATATGATTGTCGAAGTTAGGCCCGCAATGCTCCCGCCAACGGTAGGTGGATAACTCCAGGAATGTCGGCCCTTGCCCTTCACGTGCCTTGTTGACGGCTTCAAGAGAAGCAAGATAAACAACCTCGGCGTCATTGCCATCCAGCACATGTGCTTCTATGCCATGACCCTCGGCGAGCCCGGTTATCGGACGCCCTTCTGGCTGGCGAACGCCCAAGGGCGAATAAACGGAATACAGGTTGTTCTCACACACAAAGACGACCGGCAGATTTTTAAGGGCGGCAAAGTTGAGACTTTCGTGAAAAACCCCGGTTTCCGTCGCACCGTCCCCCAGGAAAACAAGCGTTACCCGATCATCGCCTTTCATGCAGGAACCAAAAGCCGCGCCGACGCCGATGGGAATTGTGCTGCCGACGATAGGCGCCGCACCGAGGAAACCTGCGTCCAAATCAACAAGATGCATGGACCCCCCTTTACCGCCTGCGCACCCCGTCGCCTTGCCATAAATTTCGGCCATCATGGCCTTCAGGTTTCCTCCCTTGGCGAGATAATGCCCATGAGAGCGGTGGCCTGATACAGCATAATCCGTCCGGTTAACGGCAAGACAGGCGCCGGCTGCTGCAGCCTCCTGACCAGTGCTCAGGTGCGTTGGACAACGCATTTCCCATTCGGAATAAATCTCCGCAATAGTTTCCTCTACCAACCTGATCAACAGGCTGGTTCGGTATAGGCTTAGTCTCAGTTCAGCATCCATGCCAAATCATACAACCTGTTCCGTTGTTATTTCAGGTCGATTTCCTGCATTTTCTTGATGTTGAAGTATCGAGAATCTTCGAATGAGTTCGGAAGCTTACCTTCCTCGAAGGCCGCGATCAGATCCTTGACGGCATCCTGAATAGAATGGCTGGGGACAAACCCGAGTTGCTTCTGCATCTTTTCGGAAGACACATGATAGGAACGCAAATCGTCTGTCGGCTCTATGTCAACGGCGATGTCGCCATCAACTTCCCCTTTAACGATATCGGCCAGTTCCAAAAGAGTATGATTTTCGTATCCGGCATTGAAAATTTCACCGTCTATTTTTTGGTCATCCTGATCGAGAAGGAACAAGTACAGGTTCGTCATGTCCTCGATATGAATATTCGGACGTTTCTGGCTGCCGCCAAACACCCTGATCCTGCCTTTATGAACGGCATGATTTGTCAGGATGTTGACGATCACATCCAGACGCTGACGAGTGGAATAGCCGCAAACTGTCGAGGGACGGATTGTGCAGGTCACGAACCCGGGAGCCCGTTCCTCGTCAAGTATCCGCTCACAATCGACCTTGAATTTCGAATAATCCGTCAAGGGTTCGAGCTTCAGATCCTCGGTGACGGAAGGCTCGTCCTTGACGCCATAGACGCTTGACGATGAAGCATAAATAAAACGCTCCACCCCCGCCTCTTTTGACGCCCTGACAAGGGGGCGAAAGGCATCCAGGTTGATGGACTTACCCAGTTCAGGGTTGAGTTCGAATGAAGGATCATTCGAAATACAGGCGAGATGAATGACCGCATTACATCCTTCCAGCGCCTGACGGACCACCGCCGTGTCGCGGATGTCGCCTTTCAGCTCTCGCAAATTTGGATGATCCTTGCAGCCTTCAAAAACATCTTCGCCGTATAGATAAAGATCTAAAACGGTGACGCTGTGCCCTGCAGACAGAAGTTTTGGAACCAGTGATGCGCCGACGTATCCCGCACCTCCGGTAACCAGAACATTCCATGTTTCTTTTTTCATCGATGAGAACTTTCTGTTCGGTTGTTGTTTGGCGGTCTATCTACTTATCTGCATCCCATCCCATCACGAGATCAAGGATGGCATGGATAATGGCCATGTGCGTTATTTCCACAAACCCATATTCGGAAGATGGTACGTAGAAGTTAACATCCCCTTCTCCCCGAAGAGGATTATCCGGGCTGAAACCACTGAGGGTCAGAATATCACATCTCTTACTCTGCGCAGCTTTCACGGCATTCAGGATATTTTCAGACTTCCCGGAACTGCTGATGGCAACCAGCAGATCCCCATTCTGGCCGTGAACCTCGATCTGCTTAGCAAAGACCTGATCAAACCCCAGATCATTGCTGACGCACGTCAAGGCTGCTGGGTCAGAAAACGCCAAAGCAGGCACGCCGCCATTCTTGGTAAAATCAATTGCCAGATGAGAGGCGATGCCCATGGACCCGCCGTTCCCGATAAACATAATTTTATTGTCCGAACCCTTGATGGATTTGGCTCTGTCACACGCCCAGGACACGCCTTCATCAAGGCTGAGAGCAGACGTACCGTTACCCGAACATTCAATCGCAGACATGTTCGCGCTTAAAATTTCCAGGTACTTCGATATTGATGGCATACTGGTGGCCTGTCCGATTACTTCAGCAGATGTGTGATATATTTAATAAGCGGAACCTTCTCTACCGATGCACGGTGGCCGACAATACCGACCTTCAATGCACCGGCCGCATTTCCGATGAACCCCACAAGATCTAATGATGCACCTGTCGAGGCGAGTGGAGAAGTGACAGATAAAAATGCATCCCCTGCACCGACTGAATCAACGATCGTACGGGTAAAGGCCGGAATAGAGTGCAGAGGTCTTCCTTTGTCATAAGCCATGCACCCGAATTCCCCCCGTGTAACGATGATGCGGTCGCAACTGGTTTCTGGCGCCAGCTTTTCAAGGATAACCTGCTCAATACTATTATCCTTATCGATCACGGCGAGGCGGGCTTCCGGCTCATCGATACAGATGTAGTCTGCCTTTGAATATTTCGTTATCAGGTTGTAACCATGATTGGCACTGTTGCTTTGCGCATTAACGGCCAGATAGTTCGCCTTGTCTTCCAGAACGCTGATCGTTGAATCCGTTATCAGCCCGTGACCGAAATCGGCAACGATAACGACGTCAAATTCCGAGGCTTTTGCAGCAATCAAATTATCGAATTCTTCCTGGCGTGGAGCCGGCAATGGATTGTCCTCGAAATGATAGACCTCAAACATTTTCCGAAGATAGTTTGAATCCACAAACCTGGATTTTTTTGTTGTCGGAGCAGAATCACGCAGGATGTAGTTCAACTTTACATTGGGCTTGAGCTGCTGTTTACACAGGGCTTCGCCTGTATTCTCTGCGCCCAGGCAAGTGACGATTTCCACATCCCTGCAAAAACTTGCTACATGATTGGCTGCAGCGAAAACGCCACCACAATACTGCTCGTGATCAAGAAACTTGGTGGCGATCATGTTTTCTTTTGAAGATTTCCCCATACTCCTGACGAACTGGTATTCATCGATAATGGCATCGCCAACAAGCAAGACTTTGTACTCAGAAACCTGATCGATCAGGGATGTGACATCCTCTAGAGAAGAATGCATGGAAAATCCTTCAAGATAATTCCTGAGCGCCGGGTCATGGACGTTCATGTATTTATTAATCATCGCCGAGGAACTGAAGACGATATCATCCGTGAAAACAATTCTCCCGCCGGATGCCTCTACCGCCTCTTGCTCTTTCGCGATCATCCCGGTGATATCGTCATCTGCATGACGGTATTCGCTACCCTTGATATAGACATTTGGCTCGATCGTTTTCAGGACAGGCACCGCCGTTGGTGCGTCATTGATAACGATCCAGTCGACAATACTGAGCGACGCCAGCATTTCCGCCCGCATCAAAGAAGGGAAGACTGGTCTGCCGGGTCCTTTGTTGACATGTGCATCTTCCGTTACGGAAACAATCAAGACTTCGCCTTCGTAGCGCGCAGCCTCAAGGTGTCTGACATGCCCCAGGTGAAGAAGATCAAAAACACCATGCGCAAGCACAACCTTTTCACCCCGGGATTTCGCCTCTTTGGTTAATGTGCGAGCCGTTTCAGGCGTTATGATTTTTGTACTGGCGCTCATAAATCACTCATTCTTGTCCGAGGTAACGGAACCAATCCGCAGTACTCTTGGCAATTGAATCGGGTGTCCATACCGGTGCTTCCCGCCAGTAATCAATATTGGATAACATTTGTTCAACCCCTTCCTCAAAAGAAACCTTAGGATGCCATCCAAGCATTTCCTTAATTCTTGTGATATCCGCAAAGGTGCATTCTGGCTCGCCGGGCCGTTTGGGAATGTAGACGGCCTCACCTTCCAGCAAGGATACAAGATGATTGACACTGTAGGTGTTGTCCGATCCAACATTCATGGCAATGTTCGTCAAATCGGACTCAGCGGCCATCACCATTGAATCCACGATATCCGTCACATAGGTAAAATCCCGTGTCTGGGTGCCGTCCCCGACAATCGTGAAAGGTTCCCCGGCAAGTTTCTGTGCCAAAAATACCCCAAAGACTGCCCCATAGGTACCTGAAGTACGCGAGCGGGGACCAAAGACATTGAAAAACCGGAGGGACAAGGCGGGCAATCCATAAACCTGGGCCCAATGGAGGACATATTGCTCTCCGATGTACTTCGTCAAAGCATAGGGATATTGAGGCCTTGGTTCCGCCGTTTCAGGAGTTGGATATTCATCGGGTATGCCATAGCACGAAGATGAAGCAGCATAGACAAATCTTTTAACAGAGGCATTCTTGGCTGCTTCCAGAACCGAGATAGTTCCATCAACGTTTGACCGATGATAGGCAAACGGCATCTGGATAGAAGGAACAATGTCAGCAAGGGCTGCAAGATGAAACACCCAGTCGACACCATTGAACAGTTCCCTAACCGTTTCATGGCCGACAATATCTATTTCATGGATTGAAAGTGAGGGATGATCTGACAGGTGATCCAGATTTTCCAGTCGCCCTGTGGAATAGTTATCCAGGACGACGACGTCATGTCCATCCGCAAGTAATCGCTCACATAAATGACTACCTATGAAACCGGCACCACCTGTTACCAGAACCTTCACGCTTGTTTTTCCCATTCAATGAAATATGCCAGATGCGTAATAAATATATACCTGATCAGATGTTCATTTTGGATGAATCAAGATATATTTTCATCATACTACGTCCGAAATTGTTAACCATTCGCAAACCATGATGTCATAGGCTTGAAAATGGTAAGTTAAAAGTTGTTACGGCATTCAGATTTCTCAAGAAAACCATGACAAAAGGCGTCAACCTGAAAATTCGCCCAGTTCTTCTTTCCGGCGGCGCCGGACAGCGTTTCTGGCCCATGTCCCGAACACATCACCCCCGGCAGTTCCAGAAATTTGGCCGTGACCATACCATGCTGCAAGAAACGGTCTTACGCCTTAAAGCTCCTGAATTCAGCTATCCTGTCATTATATGCCATAACGAACACCGTTTTTTGGTTGCCGAGCAGCTCAGCGAGATCAATGAGACGGCAATCGATATCATACTGGAAGCCCAATCGTTAAATACAGCTCCTTCTATACTAACTGCCGCCATCTGGATGCATACACTCGACCCGTCAGAATTGATGCTCATCTTACCGTGTGATCATTTCATGAGTGATGCTGGCGCTTTTTGTAAACTGGTTGTCGATGCCGCCAAGAACGCTGTTGAAGGGATGATCGTCACCTTCGGCGTCAGAGCGACGGAAGCCAATCCGGAATTCGGTTACATACAACCAGAAAATCTTGAGTCCTTGGCCGAGGTTGGTTTTTCTTCAATTTCACGATTTGTCGAAAAACCGGATGTTGAATTGGCGGGTTCGCTGGTTGATGAAGGATGTTTCTGGAACAGTGGAATTTATCTTCTCAATTCCGGCGCCATTATCAATGAGTATGAAAAACGGGAGCCATTACTTTTGAAGGCCTGTCACGAGGCGCTTGTTAATAGTGAAAGGGATCTGGATTTTCTTCGGCTAGCCACAGATACGATGCAGGAAATCTCACCTCAGTCATTCAATAAGCTTATCAAGGATGCCCCTGAAGGCGTCATAATGCATAAACTTGACGCAGGTTGGCGGAATGTACATTCCTGGGGCGCTTTTCATAATACCGAACAGCCTGATGAAAACGGCAATGTTATTCATGGCGACAGTATCGTTGTCGATGCCAGTAACTCCCTGATTGAAAGCGAATCCATGCTGACGGCCCTGATCGGCGTTGAGAACATAGCCGCCATTGCTACCGATGATGCCGTTCTGGTAACAGATTTAAAGAATTCGGAACGGGTTCATGGAGTTGTCGAAAAAATCGAGGCCCTGGGCGGCGAACAACATATGGTGCATCTGAGGCGTCATCAACCTTGGGGAAGCTCCAAAAACATCCTTTCCAGCAAGGATTTTCGCGTTAACGAGTTACTGGTCACACCGGGGAAGGAAATCAGCTTGCAACGACATAATCACCGGGCTGAACATTGGGTCGTTGTTGAAGGAACGGCAAAAGTCAGATGCGATGATAATGAATTTCTGGTGCGAGAGAACGAATCAACGTATGTACCAGCCGGTTCTCTTCACAAACTTGGCAATCCCGGAAGGATACCCCTTCGCATCATAGAAATTCAATCGGGTGATTATTTCGGATCTGATGACATCATACGGGGTGAAACACCATCCCAATGATTACTTGTACTCAGGAATACTCAGATCATTAAAATAACCCGCAGGATGAAACAAAGGCGTATATAAAGATGGCTTCAAATGTTGCTTTAATTACGGGCGTTACAGGACAAGACGGCGCTTATCTTGCAGAACTGCTGCTGGATAAGGGTTATGAAGTTCATGGCATTAAACGGCGTTCGTCTTCCTTTAACTCCCAGCGGGTCGATCACCTGTATCAAGACCCGCACTTGGAAAACACGCGCTTTTTCATGCATTACGGTGACATGACGGATTCAACGAACCTGCTCAGGATCATACAGGAGGTCCAACCGTCGGAAATCTACAATCTGGCGGCCCAGAGCCACGTACAGGTCAGCTTTGAAACACCCGAATATACGGCAAATTGCGACGCCATAGGTCCTCTCAGGCTTCTGGAAGCTATTCGCATCCTGAAAATGTCTGACAGCACAAAGTTTTACCAGGCATCAACATCGGAGCTTTATGGGCTTGTCCAGGAAGTTCCGCAAACGGAAAAGACGCCTTTCTATCCGCGCAGCCCCTATGCCGCTGCAAAACTGTATGGTTACTGGATCACCATCAACTATCGTGAAGCCTATGGTTTCCACGCTTCAAACGGCATTTTGTTCAACCATGAAAGTCCCATCCGTGGCGAAACATTCGTGACCCGTAAAATCTCAAGGGCAGTCGCGGCGAAGGCCCGTGGGCGTGACGATATTCTGTATCTGGGGAATCTGGATGCCAAGCGTGATTGGGGACACGCCAAGGATTACGTTGAAGGGATGTGGCGAATCCTCCAGCAGGATGAACCAGACGATTATGTATTGGCTACCGGAGAAACACATTCGGTTCGTGAGTTCGTCGAATTGTCGTTTAAATGCAGCGGCCGGGAAATCGAATGGCAGGGTTCGGGGGAAGACGAGATCGGCATAGACGCCAAGACGGGTGAGACACTGGTGAAAATTGACCCCAGATATTACCGCCCCACCGAAGTAGACCTTTTGATCGGTGACCCTTCAAAAGCGCATGACATTCTTGGATGGAAGCACTCCACCTCGTTCCAGGAACTAGTAGAAGAAATGTATGAGACTGATCTTGGCGTTATGGAAATTGAGTCAAAAACCAGAAACCAAATAGGGTAGACACGAATATTTTCTATAAATTGTTCTGCGATCAGGAAAAACCAGAGGATCATCAAAAGAATGCCCGGCCAGTCAAACAATGATGAAATCCTGCATCAACAGAAGGCTCAAGAGGCTCAGCAGAAAGCTATCCAGCACTATCGGGCGGGAAATTTTAAGGACGCCTTGATTGAAGCCCGGATAGCTGCGGATATCGTCAAATCAAATGTTCAGCTACAAAATCTTGTCGGTGCTATTGCGATTGAAACTGACGACCCTGCGGCCGCCGTTCAGTATCTGCAGCACTCATTAAGCCTTGATACCAATCAACCCGAAACCCACTATTTGCTTGGCAACGCGTTTATCAAACTTGGACTCGATGAACAGGCTGTCGCCTCATTTGAACATGCCCTGGCGCTTAATCCCATGCATGCAAATGCGGCGTTAAATCTCGGTCAATGCCTGAACCATCTCAAGGATTTCAACAAGGCCGAACGCGCCTATCGGCGCGCCATCGAAATCGACGCAAACCATCCTGAAGCCAACCACGCTCTCGCCGAGTTGTATATCCGCAAGACACAATACGATAAGGCGGAAAAGCATGCCGCCATTTCCATCGATGCCGACCCTGACAGGGTTGAGCTTGTCCTCACGCTGGCAAAGGCATTGAGATTGCAGAACCGATTTTCTGAAGCGGAAGCGATCTATCGGGCCGCCCAGGAAAAACACCCACATAATGCGCTTTTACTGATCGAAATCGGTAGTGTTCTCAGAGACCAGAACAAGTTTGATGAAGCCGAGAAAGAGTATGAAAAGGCCCTGGAACTTGCGCCAAAGAATTTTGACGTCCTGAGAAGCGTTGCTTCCTATTACCAATCACTCAGGAAATCCAAGAGGGCCGCAGAGGTCTACGAACGCTGTCTTGAAATAAGGCCTGACGATGCAGCCATGCTGAACAACATGGCCATCATGCTGAGAGATCTTGATGATTTTGTGGGCGCAGAGAAATCTTATCTCAAGGCCGTGGACTTAGTGGACGACCCGTCCTTCCTCTACAATAACCTGGCAATTCTCGCCATGGAAATGTCGCGGCCGTATGACAGCATCGACTACTATCGCAAGGCGCTTGAGATCGAGCCTACTTATGCAAACGCCCGCTCTAACATGCTCTTTTACATGAATTATCTGGAAGACATTACCCAGGAAGAGCTTTTCAAGGAACATTTGGAATGGGAGCGCTGGCACACGGAGCCAATTCCAAGACATTCCCTTGTTCACGCAAACGATCCTGATCCGGACCGCCGTTTGAAAATCGGATATGTATCGGCTGATTTTTATGGTCATGCGGTCAGCTATTTTATCGAAGCCGCTTTGAAGAACCATAACAAGGATGTGGTGGATGTTTACTGTTACGCAAATGTTTCCACGCCCGATGCTATTACCAAAAGGCTGAAATCTTATGTGGATAACTGGTTCTACATCACGAAAAAATCACCGGATGAAGTCGTCGAGCTTATTCGCGAACACGAGATCGATATCCTTATCGATCTCGGCGGGCATACAGCCGGACATTGTCTCGATATCTTTGCTCTCAAACCTGCCCCTATTCAGGTGACATGGATCGGTTACCCGAACACGACGGGTTTGAGCACAGTTGATTACCGGTTTGTCGATGACATAACAGACCCTGTCGGAGATGCCGACAAGACCCACTCGGAAACCCTGTGGCGGCTGCCTGAAAGCTTCACATGCTATACCCCACAGGGCGAACTACCGGTTGAAGAATTCCTAGCAGCCATGAAAACCGGCCAGGTCACTTTCGGTTCCTTCAACAATGCGACCAAAATCACCAAGAAATCCATCAGGGTTTGGGCTGAGATATTGAAGAAGGTCAAAAACTCACGTCTTATTCTCAAATCCGCATCATTAAGTGATGCGGACACCCAGAAAAGGATTTGGTCACTTTTCAAGGAATTTGGCGTACCAGCGAAACGTGTTGAGATGCTTGGGAAATTACCTTCCGACGAACATCTGAGGATGTATGACCAGATCGATATAGCGCTCGACCCCTTCCCCTATAACGGCACGACAACCAGTTGCGAGGCCCTGATGATGGGCTCGCCCATTATTGCTTTGCTCGGTGACAGGCATGCATCGAGAGTAACGGCGAGCTTGCTACATCAGGTCGGCCTGGGCGATCTAGCCGCCGCGACCGAAGATGAGTATGTCGAGAAAGCGGCTGCGTTAGCCGGTGACCTCGACAGGTTACAGGATATCCGGAAAAACCTGCGAACGAACATGCTTGCATCACCGCTATGCGATGGCGCCAGGCATACAAAGTTTGTCGAAGACGCCTATCGGGAAATGTGGCAAATCTGGTGCAAGGAGGAACCCGTTCGGCGAACAGAGAGACTCAGCAAGGGCTTACCCGAAACTTCACCTTATAAACCGCCGCTTCCCATCATTTACGCCCTCGGCAATATGAGCGTGACACAGTTTTTCCAGTGCCTCGGCTCCATGAACGAAAATTACATGCTCACCGATATGCACCCGCTCGGAATGAAGGTCATATCGCCGCTACAGAACCTGATGCAGTTTTATTCGCTTTTCACTGAAGAAGAGTGGGAAGTCCTGCCTAAGAAAGAAAAAATCTCGTTGTCTCAGATATTGTTCCGCACGTTAGACAAACTGGAGGACAGAGGCGGAACCCTGATCACGTCTGTCTGGTCTCACCTCGATTTCATAGCCCAGCCATTTCTTGCTGCTCCGACGTATGAAATGTATACCCGTGATGAACTCAGTCCTGATTTTGAACTTTTGGAACTCTTTGTGGTTTGTCACCCGATATCTCAGTGGCAGGCATACTGTGATTTGACCAACGTCGCCGGAGAAATCACCGTTGAAGAATTCCTGCGCGGGTATCGGCATTTTGCCGAATTTGCGGCCCAAGGCTTGATGATCAAGTGCGAAGATTTTGCAAAAAATCCGAGTCACGTCCTTAAAGGCGTTTGCGATTTTTTCCGTATAGATTTCGACCCCGCCTTTGAAGATAACTGGCCATTCTATCTTTCTGTTACCGGCGATCCATTTCCCAAAACCCTGGAAGCGAGAGCCCTACAACAGTTTTCCAAACCCAACGTCAGGGAAACCGACCCGGAAACTGTCGCCAGAATGGAAGATAATAAGGATTATGAGACTATTCTTGAACTTCTGGGTTATGAGAAATGAAAGACCTTTCCGGATTACAAGTATCCGTAAGCTTTCATTGTTGACCTGAAGCCTTCGGTCAATTGTTCGATTTCATACTCAGACAGGTTGTCCTTGTAAGAACCTGATTTACCGGATCGCATAAACCGGAAATCCGGTTTATTGAACCGCTGCTCATCCATAAAAACACCTATTTCTTTTGAATTTTGTTCTTTTTCTTCCTGTGATCGCATTTTTTTAAACGAAGTCGCTTCGACGATTTCATCGACCCGCTTGTCATCAACGTCTACTGACATGAATTCGGCGACTTTCCGGACACTCATGTGGGTATCTTCAAGCATGTCTTCATACTTAAGGGAAAGAACAGGGAAATCATGTTTGTTTTTCAGCCAACTTTCCAAATTTCCCATCCACGTCCCATATCCCAGGACTTTATACCATGGATCGATACTCCCAACATGACTGAACGTATTGATCAGTTCAGTGCGTTGTTTATCGGTTTCGGGGCTGAGATAAGCAATAGCCGAATCGACAACGTCAAGGGGATTGCGCCTGATATGAATGGCTGCCCTAGTATGCATTCTGGGTGGTAAATTTTCATGATACAGATGCGTCTTTACGGGATAAGCCCCCTGCCATGTATGTTTCAAAGCCCCGTAATAATCATGCATGTCCGGAACTGCTTCCTGGACATTCGGCGTTCCGTTCTCATCACTAAACAGAAGATGGGTCAAAATGAACCGCATCCATGTACATCCTGACTTCGGATATGATGCAACCCAGATAAATTCCATTATTGAGTCCCTTTACCTGACATTCAGGTGTGCGTTTTGGGAGCTATGGCCGGTCAAGGTCTTATTCACCTGTCAACAAACCGGCAAACTGCATATCGTCATGCTCGTTATTCCACTCTTCAGAATAACTGCATGATCTGTATTCTTCAAAATATGGCCCTCCAATCGTGTAATGCAAATTGGAGATTTCACCAATCGGGACATTGGGGTCGTAATCGACCAGATGATTCCAGCGATGAGGAATTTCCCCAATCAGATCATCCGACTCCAGCCATTTGAAACGATGAAGTTCCAGGCCGGTGGCGGTATTGACATAGTCCGGCGTCAGGGCCTGACATTTTCCGCAATTGAAAAGCATGACGCTTGACCAGTTTTTCTTCTCATACTTCGTCTGAACAGCGCCAAGAAACTTTGTCTCTTCCTCGGGAACATGGTCATGCTTGACGCACATGACGGAAAACTTGTCATCACGCATCGACCATAGGCTCGCCATATCGTCAAGGACCAGCATGTCGCAATCCATGAAAACCGCCCAACCGTCAAAGCCGCACAGATAAGGCACAAGGAAACGGGAGAAAGAAAAATCTGTGGATTGCAACGAATTGCGTTCACGCCACATCAGATCGCCAAGCTGATTGAGCGCCAGCGGCGTTATTGAAACCGGTTCGGTGGCGCGTTTCAGGATGCTATGGGAAAGGACGTGGTAGGCAACGCTTTCACGTGGGTCATAACCAATAAAAACACGAATCATTCTGGCACATCTCCTGAAGAAGCTAGCTAATCAATTTGTAGGAGATAACTGTGAAACTTGCGTTAATCGATCTCCTTGGTGAACGGAAAAAATAAGTCTTCCGAGCTTTCAGTCTGTTTGTTCCATAAGGATACACTGCAGTCTCTTTCATGGGTTCTTAATTAACTCAGATTATCAATTCATGAAAAGGAGAAGCCGTTTCATTCGCGTTTATCTCCGGATAACATGATGCCGATGACACGTGGATTTTTGATCCGCCAAACAGAATTCCAAGAATTTTTTATGCCCAAAAGCCGTAAGAGAAAACCGAAAAAGAATTCCGGAGTTCCCGACCGTTTGCCGAACGAGCCGACGCATGCCAAACCAGCGCCCGTGAGTTCCCTTATGGAACAGGGCATGGTGTTGTTCAACCAGGCAAAGTACGAAGATGCGGAGTACTGCTTCAGGCAGGCCCTTTCCCTCGATCAGGAGAACGCAGACGCCTACAACATGATCGGGGCTATCGGCCTAAGCGTCGGGCGCCCGGACCTGGCGCTTGAATATTTTGAGGCCGCAGCATCCTGCAATGAAAACAGCGATATTTTTTGGATGAACCAGTCGATTACCCTATTGCAGCTAGGTGATGTCGAACGGGCGACCGCAACCGCCAAACAGGCTGTGGAACTGAATCCAGGTAACGCTGACGCGTGGAACACTCTCGGCATGGCTTATAAAGCCCAGCAGGACTGGGGTGCGGCGAAAGAGGCCCTGACAAAATCCGTTGGCATCAACCCGCGTCACGGTGAGGCGTGGATCAACCTGTGCGGCACTTTGCAGGAACTGGATCTCCTTGAGGAAGCCCTGGATGCAGGTGAAAAATCCGTCGCCAACGCACCGCAATTTCCTGAATCCTATTACAATCTGGCAGGCGTCAAACAGGCCCTGCTTCTCCACGATGAAGCTATCGCGCTTTATGAAAAATGCATCGACCTCAATCCACATTTTTTCGATGCCTACGTTAATCTCAGCCGGAGCCTGATAGCCCTCCAACGATTGCGCGAAGCGGAAGAAGCCGCACAGAAAGCCATTGCGCTGAACCCGGATAGTGACCAGGGCTACGTCAACCTCGGCCGCAGCAAATGCGAACAAGGCAGGTTAAGCGAGGGCGTTGCAGAGTTTTACAAGGCGGTTGAGCGCAACCCTTCCGCACCGGAGGCGCACACGAATCTCGGCTTTGCCCTGCTTGCGCAGGAGGAATTTTCTACCGGTTGGGACGAATATGAATATGCCTTCCTGTCCGGAAGCCGCGGGCCGTTTATTAAATCCCCTACGCCAGTGTGGGAGGGACAACCGCTTGATGGAAAATTGATCCATATTTATGGCGAACAGGGTATCGGTGATCAGATCATGTATGGCTCTATGCTGCAGGAGATTATCGACCAGGGCGCACAAGTCATCTTCGAATGTGAACGCCGACTGATTCCCCTGTTCCAAAGGGCTTTTCCTGATATGTCAGTCATCGAACTGACTCAACCGCCCGACCCCGGCACCCGCAACCCTGACGAGGATTACCGTATCTCGATCGGTTCACTGGGGAAATGGATTAGACGCTCAGTAAACGACTTCAAGCCATGTGACCAATACTTGTCTGCCGATCCGGACCTGACTGCAACGTATAGGAAAACGTATAAAAACCTGGGCGAAGGGCCGACGATTGGAATTTCCTGGAGGTCAAAAAGCCCCAATTTTTCCAAAAACAAGAGCGTTCCCATTGATTTATGGCGACCCATTCTGGAAACCGAAGGGTGCCAATTTGTCAGCCTGCAATATGGCGATGTTGAAGATGATATAAGGCAGGCAAAGGAAAAATTCGGTGTCGACATTTTCGTTGATCCGGATGTGTCCGCCATAGACAGCCTGGAACAAAGCGCGGCACAGATTTCCGCCGTCGATCTTGTCATATCAATCTCGAACGCCACCATCCACTTTGCCGGAGCATGCGGCGTCAAGACATGGATGCTTCTCGGCCCCATTCCCTTGTGGCACTGGTTCTTAGAGCGCGAAGACAGCCTGTGGTATAAATCGGTACGCTGTATTCGGTGCAAGTCGGAAGATGACTGGGAAAATATCGTTGGTCGTACGGCAGACGACCTCAAGACGTTCATTGCCGGATACGGTAGTTGATAAGGATGTGATCATGACCACCGATAAAAGCCGCATTGCCGTTACGACGTTCAACCAAAGTGGTTATGAAAAATACGGCCGGCGAATGATCGACACTTTCGTTGAGTACTGGCCTGACGACGTCCGCCTCATGGTCGTTTCCGAGGACCCATTGGACATAAAATCCAGCGGAAAGATTACTTTCTACGATTACAGCACGCTTGTTCCTGAAGGCGATCATTTCAAGGCGAAATTCAACCGCTTCTCCCAGGCGCAAGGCCTGATGAACGCCTATGATATCCCTGAAGCCCGGAAATCGTTCGGACGCCCCCTTCAGGAAGGTGAATACCTTGGCGATCTTTATACGACCCCGGACGGCATTAATGTGACGCCCCGGCTGTTGCCGGCATATTACGATTACAGGTTCGACGCCATCCGTTTTTCCCACAAGGTTTTTTCCATCTATGGCATTTCCAGGGAGTTTGATGTCGATCTCCTTTACTGGATCGATGGCGATACCTATACCCACGCGCCGATTGACCAGCGGTTCTTCGACGAAACCGACCCTGGCGACGGTTATATGAGCTATCTCGGGCGGGATGAGGCCTACAGCGAATGTGGCTTTCTGGTTTTCAACCAGCGCCACCCTATCCACGAAGTTTTTTTACCCCAGATGATCACGGAATATCTGAATGGCGATGTATTTCTGTTGCAGGAATGGCATGACAGTTTTATCTGGGATGTGCATCGACTTCATTATGAAAACACCCAGGGCGTTACAAACCGCAATCTGTCAGGCAAAGCCGGAGGCGAGGAACACCCTTTCATCAACTGCATCCTCGGTAATTACATGGATCACCTGAAGGGGGATGAACGTAAGGAAGCCGGGAAGTCGTTCGACGATGACTGGATGGAAAGCAGCAACGAAACGGAATCGAAAAGCAAGCGGCTTAAAAAAAAACCTGACATAAGCGTTATTCAGAATATATCGGAGATTCAGACACACCCCTACCCCCACGCATGGGTGGATGAAGCCTTGCCCGAGTTGATCTATCGCGAGCTGGAAGAAACCCTCCCGGTAGACCTTATAAAAACCGCCGGCGCCTACCATATTGGGGGAACCAGCGGTGACGGCGGTAATTTCCGGTACAAATCCGCTGCGGCCCTGACCGACCGAAAGATTCCAACTATCTGGATGGATTTTTTCGAGTATCACACCAGCGCTGAATATTTCCGGTCCGTAGTCGAGCTTTTTGAACGCCAGATAGAAGAACTTTATCCGCAGTATCTGGACCTACTGAAATCCGGCGCCGTTTCCGTGCGGGGACTTGAGCCTTCCGATGAACTTGTGACTGATTGTCAGTTTGTTATCCACGAGCCATTAAGTGATGAAAAGACAACGCGAACTGCCCATCTGGATAACCCGATCGAGATATACGCGGGTCTGCTTTACATGAAACACCCGGAAGATACGAGTACAGGCGGGAATTTTACGGTCCATGAATCCCTGTCGCCGATTTCAAAGATAGATCTGGAGGCCGGCCGGGAAGTCAATGCCGCTAATCTTGGCGTCCATGCTGAAGTTCCTTTCAAACGAAACTCGTACGCCATGTTCCTGAATGTTCTGAATAGCGTACATTCCGTAACGCCAAGAAAGAATGCTACGCTGGATCGCGTCAGTGTTAACATTATTGGCGAATTCAACAGCAACAACAGGATGTGGATTGAACAATCCCAGTAAGCAGGTCCCAGGACAGATTCCAAAACAATGGCTTTTAATTTCATCATGCAGGCGGCGACTAGCCACATTTCAAAACACCTTGGCCCGAACCCAACGGTGATCGAATGGGGGAACCAGCGGTTTCGGTATCATCCGGATATCATTGATGCCTGTTCAACAATAGCAGAACGGCCGATCCGGAAACCTGTCGAGTACGTTTGGGAGTTTTTCGAGGATTTGGGTTTTAGCGACTACGTAGCCGTCGACCTGAACGATTCCCTGAAAGCCATCCCGATGGATCTGAACTACGACCTGAGGGAGAAATACGGATACGAAACCCAGCACGACCTTGTCACCAATAACGGAACAGGGGAGCACATCTTCGATCAGCGCCTGGTGTTTGAGAATATGCATAATCTCTGCAAGGCAGGCGGCGTTATGCTCTGCGTATTGCCATTTGCGCCATGGATCAACCACGGGTTCTATAATTTTCACCCGATCCTCTGGCGCGACCTGGTAGCTGCAAATGGTTATGAATGGCTTTTCATGTGGGTTGCGCAAAACACCGGGCAGTACGTGGATACAGGCGTTCAGGACTGGGCCTTTTTCGAGCAGAAAAAAGTGAAAAATCCCATGAGTGAACTGGAGCATCATTATTATTCATTAAATGAAACGCAGAACATTTCGATTGTTGCCGCATATAAAAAAATCAATGATGCCCCCTTCACCGTACCGATGCAGGGGCGTTACGTGAATGATGCCGTTGACCAGATCAAGGACGATTACAAAAACCCTGATACCCGTCAGGATGACCATACCTATGACCATCTGCAGTCTGATCAGGACTAGGCGATGAAATCAGTTGTCGTCTATTCAACGGGACGCCCCGACACCACGGAACTGGTCTTCAGCTTCGTTCCGGGATTAAAGAGCATCTCTGGACTGAGCGTTGAAACTGCCGATATCCAAGAATTCAAGGATGGCGGCCTTCATCCGAATGCTGATTGTTTTGTCTTCCTGGGTATTCTCAGGGGCACTGGCCTGGTTTACAGGGAATGCAAACAGCGCGGCATTGATTTTTTCTACATCGACCATGCCTATTTTAATGCCGGATATGAACGTGGATGGTTGAGGGTCGTTAAAAACCACCACACCATGTCCACGTTGCAAGCCTGTGATTCGCAACGATGGGATATGTATTTCGCTGTCGAAAACCCTATTCTCGAGTGGCCCTCTAAAAGCAGAGGAGACTCCATCCTGGTATTACCGCCAACCCATGCTGTGAGCTGGATGTTCGGTGGACAAGACTGGCTCGACCAGACGGTATCAGAAATCAGGAAACACACGGACAGGCCCATCAATATACGCGCAAAACCTAATGAACCCCGTGTGGATGACCGCGGGGAACTGATGGAACTGATTACCAATGAATCGAGCGCAACAACGCTGGAACAGGACCTTGAAAACGCACACTGTGTCATCGCCTATAATTCAAACAGCACCATACTGGCGACTCGGTTGGGCATTCCAGTGATAACGACCGAGTACAATCCCTGCTATTCAATATCGAAGTTCTTCGCGCAGCTTGAATCCGATTCATTGTTCGATGAACCGCCGAGAGAGACGCTTTTCCACTGGCTGGCCTATAACCAGTTTCATTTCGAGGAACTCCAGAATGGGGCCGCCTGGGGTGCGCTGATCTGACGCGCTAAGCTTGTATTAACCGTTCTCGGGTAACGTCGACATCACAACATAATCGAATTGTTATAATCGATCCCACGTTCGCAGAGGTTCGATAGAAGAGGCAGTTTTCCATGGAACTTGAAATCGTTCTACCGACCAGCGCTGAAAGCATTTCTCCGATTTTTATTACATCGCCCAGCAATCACAGCGGCGGCGGATTACTGCAACGCTCTGTCTGCAAAACGTCAAATGGTTTCTGTTTTGGCGACAACCTCTTCGATGAGACCCTGACACTAGTGGACTGGGCGTTTGGCCTCATCAAAAGGCACCAGGACGCAAAGGAAAGAGAACGGCAACTGCTTGATCTGGCTATAGCCGGTGAGCCGCAAACATGGATGCCGGAATTGGCCATGCCCTATGAAATGTATATGGCGTCGCTGCTTTCGGTCATCTACAACGTGCCGCACACGGCGCAGCATTATGCAAAAGAACAGGGACGGGATATATGGATGATGGCACGGGCAGGTATTCCTTCTGACCGGCTGACGGATTTACTTTCCATATACCCCCAGTCAAAAGCCATCTTCATCTACCGCAATCCGCTGGACACGATCAGGGATGCCTTAAGAGACAGGCCGGAGATCAGTATCAATGATATGTGCGCCTTGTGGAACGACATGATGAAGGGTTACCTGACGATAAAATCTGATCGGTTGTTAAAGCTATGCTATGAAGATTCCCTGATCCGTCAGGATGAATTTGTAAATGCCGTTGAAGAATTTACCGGTTTAACGGGATTGCAGGGCAATATAATCAACGCCGGTGTTGAAGCGGAGCTGGAGTCCGATCTTGAACTCACCGACGAGCAAACTAATGCGATCAAGAATAATTGCGAAGATATGCTCGCTGTTTTCTATCCGGAATTAACGCCAGAGAAATAAACGTGAATTCCCGCTAGTTGGCCGCCACGTCATCCCCTTCAGGCGCCATATCAATAATCTTGGGTTCATCTGAATCGTCCTCATCCGACTCAGCAAAATGCTCCAGTTGTTCTTCAAATTCCCGGAGAATATTTTGTTGATGCAACACGAGCTTTTGGGCGTTCTTAAGAGCCTTATACAAATGGCCGGCTTCAACTTCCTTGCGAACGTCGCTGATAATATCTGACGCGCTAGGGCATGCTTCTTCGTATTGCTCTATGAAAGTCCAGAATTGTTGGATGTAGTCCGCCGAATGATCGGGGAATAGGTAGGCGCTTTGCAGGGCAAAATAGACGCGCGTCGCCGGCGTGATTGCATGTTCCTCTGCGATTATCTCTTTGCCGCGCAGGATTGAGGCCTGATTGTGAACGATAAGTTTCGTATGCGGTGTCGCCACCTCTAACACGGCGCCATTAATGATAATCCTGTCGCCCATTTTCATTTCAAGCTTAAGGGGCATGATTCCCTCCTTAACAGGCCCACAGGACTTGCATGTCCCCGGCATGAAGCATTCTGCCATCAGAAGTCGCCGATACGGACCCACCACAATTGTGGCTACACTATGAATATGAAAGGGAAACATCGTCCGTCAAGGTCCACGGACAATATTCCGTTTCACCATAACCCGGTAAACACCGGCAATTTTCACGAAATTGGCATACCTACTAGGCACTTTATTCCCACTTACCGTGGAAAAATTGGTCAGGCGAGCAGGGAAATCCTGAATATCAGTTCCAGTAAGTTTATATAATTTATTATTTTTCAATGGGTTAGCGTCGTTCCAAAAACTGGCAACGCTTTTGCTTACCTATGGGTGAATTCTTGCGTGATTATGGGAACTTTATCATGGATCTGCAGAAAGTAGCCGCACAAGCAACCTCCGTTACAAATCCCCGTTCAGAAGGAACGCCGGAAGGAAAAGGAATTTTATCAATTCCTTTTGCCGACATGCTTCGCACGCCAGTCATGATGGTTGGAGATATACTTGGTAACAGGAACGAAACTGCATCCGCTCCCGAAACCGAAACGGAACATCCTGCAACTGTTGAAAAGGCTGACAATCATCGTTCCGATAAAGAAGATGAGCGGCAGGTTGCTAGCCGTGATAACTCCCGCGACGAAAGCGAACGGGCGGACAATCGAGAAGAAAAGAATTCGGATGACCCAAGTGACGATAACGCCCACCGGTCGGCTGATAGGGATCGTGACGACTCAGGCGATGACGCTGAAAACGCCGATAAGGGCGATGACGACGTCTCCCAAAAAGCATCAAGCGATGATTCAGGAAACGAGGAATCGTCTACCGCCGATAAGGATGATACAGCCGATTCCTCACAGGCTACCGATTCCGACAATGACAGCGCCAACGCCTCGGCCACCGATGCCAGCGTAAATGTCGATGTTGACGCCGGTTTCGATACGGCCCTGGATGATCTTCTTGCTGCCGCTCATGTTGTAAATACGGCCGATCAAAAAGGCGAAACCGTCAAAGAAGCAGCCCAGGTTCTTAGCGCCGCGGCAGCAGGTTCCAAAGTCGCTGCAACAAACGAAGTTGCAAAATCAGCCTCATCCACTAATGCAGGTCAGTTGAACAGCAGCGAAAACGCTAACGCCAACGGCGAGCAATCCAGGCAGACCCAACAGGCGCAAATGACCCTTGCCCGCGTCGGCTCCCAGGCACCGGGTTCCGTCACCGAAGCCGCCAAGAATACCGTGGACCCCTCTCTTCTGGAACAACAGGCGAAAGCACTATCCGATACGATCAAGTCAGACAAACCCGTGCGCGTTCAGGTTAATGTCGACAACGGTGCCGGCACTTTCGTTTCCCAGTCCAGCCAGTCCTTGAACGCAAATGCCGTTGCCGCACAGGAATCTGCAAATGCTCAGACGGTAAGGACGAATACCGCCCAGGCATCTGCCGGTAATGAAGGAACACAGCAGGCAGCCCAGCCTCGCGTTGACGGCAACGCCGCCATGACAGGACAGGCACAGGCGCTTAACCAATTGGCGCAAAACAATGCCAATTCCTCTGCTGATTCAGGCCTAAACCGGGCGACCGTGCAGGTTAGCAGCTCTGTTTCCCACGCCACGCATGGAGGTGGTGAGGGAACAAACACGACGGCGGCCGGCAACTCGATCAATGCCCAGCAGACGTCCGCCTCACAGAAGGCGGAACAGGCCCAGGCGGCCCGGACGCCCCAGCAGGCTCGTCCGCTTGCACAGCAGATTTCCGTTAATATCACCAAAGCCATCAGCGAAGGCATGGATCGCATTTCCATTCAGCTACGACCGGACAACCTTGGCCGCGTCGAAGTAAAACTGGAAGTGACCCAGAATGGCCGCGTCAGCGCCAATATCATTGTCGACAGGCCGGAAACGCTAGAAATGCTTCGCAACGATTCCCGTAATCTTGAGCGCGCCCTGCAGGACGCAGGACTCGATACTCGCGGCGGGGATCTTTCTTTCAACCTGAGGGATCACCAGGAAAATCCGGGTGAGACCGAATCCGACAGCCGCATGGCTCATGATGACGAACTCGCAGAGGACGGTGACTTGGAAGCAGAAATTGCAACCAAGCTGCTGAACGGCGAAGTCGGCGACATTATCAGCGACATGCGTGTCGATATCCGCGCCTGAGGTAATGAATAGATGTTAGACGCAGCAACAGCATCATCGGCAACTTCCGAACTTACCAAATCGGAAGCTTCACAGCAGAAACTGGCTGAGGATCTCAACCAGTTCATGAACCTGCTTGTGACCCAGTTGCAGCACCAGGACCCCCTCGACCCGATGGATCCCAATGAATTCACGGAACAACTGGTGCAGTTTGCCAGCGTCGAACAGCAAATCCAGTCGAACGCCAACCTGGAGCAGATGCTTGATCTGCAGCAGACCAGTCTTCTTGGCACGGTTGTCGGTTATATCGGCAAGCAGGTCGAGGCTTCGGGCAACAAGATGCCGCTCGAAAACAGTGTTGCTCTTGCCAACTACTCCTTGAGCGCCAGGTCCGATTCAACGACGATTACGGTTACGGACGCGTCCGGAAAATCCGTTTTCCACACATCCGGCGGGACAGATGCCGGGCGCCATACCTTCAATTGGGACGGCAGGGACAGTCTCGGCTTCCAGCTTCCGGATGGCGTTTACACCATTACGGTATCTGCGCTCGATGACAATGGCGAGCCCATTGATGTGGCGCATTCCGTTACGGGTACGGTTACAGGCGTTAGCAACGATAACGGCATTGCCGTGCTGTCGCTCGGCGATGCCGAATACGACGTTGATGACGTGATCGCCGTAAGGGATACGACACTTAACTAGGGATGAGTTTTTGGGCTGCCAGGCCCGGATATGAGTTTGAATTTTTTTAGCACCCACGAAATCAGAGGTCAGGGTGTGAAACGAAGGAGGAAATCATGAGTTTGTTCGGTGCACT
This sequence comes from uncultured Thalassospiraceae bacterium, assembly GCA_964344255.1. GTDB lineage: Bacteria > Pseudomonadota > Alphaproteobacteria > Rhodospirillales > Casp-alpha2 > JAJFIE01. The sequence continues at coordinate 5,430 of CAYFMQ010000018.1, read as the reverse complement.
GTCTTCAGGCGTATCAGGACTTGGCGCACAGTCGAGCGCCCTGGGCGCGATCGCCGATAACGTCACAAACGTGAACACGATCGGCTACAAAAGTACCGAAGTGCAGTTTCAGACACTGGTAACCGCACAGGTTTCCTCAACGAGGTATTCACCCGGTGGTGTCCAATCCGCGCCGCAGACCGGTGTTGATATCCAGGGTTTGTTACAGTCATCGACCTCATCGACGGATGTTGCTATTTCCGGCGGCGGTTTCTTCATCGTGAACGAAGAGCCGATCGGCGGCACGGGCGGTCTCTTTGCCTATTCACGCGCAGGCTCCTTCAAGGTTGACAAGGACGGTTACCTGCAGAATACCTCCGGCTGGTACCTGCAGGGCTGGCCTCTGCAGACCGCTGGCAACAATACAACCGGTTTCGTCACCGTTACCGTCGGCACCGACACCTATATCAAGGCTTACCAGGACAGTGCCGGTGATACGATTTCCATCAACGATAACATTGTCAGTAACGATGACCTCCGACCTCTGAACCTGAACACCATCGGTGGCACAGCCCAGGAAACCACCAACATCAACCTGGGCGCCAACCTCCCCTCAGGCGCCGATATCGGTGACCAGCACAAGGCCAACGTCGTGATCTTCGACACCCTCGGCAACAGTTCCAACCTGGAGCTCCTGTTCGAGAAAGATCGCGAGAACGCCTGGGGCGCTTCTCTTGAAACCCCCTCCGGCGCCGCCACGATTGAACTGCATGGCACCGACGCCACGGATTCGACCCCCGATGTATACGCTGCTTCGGGCCTGATTGAATTCACCGGCGTTCCGACGGATGGTGAATATGTCATTATTGACAGCACCACTTTCGAGTTCGATACGAACAGTAGTGTGGTGGAAACCCCGACGTTACGGGCGGTCGACATCAGCGCCTCGACAGTCGTTGCGGCGAAGGATGTCGTTCCCATCCTCAAGACCGCCATTGATAACTCAAACATCAAGGAAACGAGCCGTTTTACCGATAGTGGTAGCGAATTGAAAATAACCCAATCCACCATGGGTGCCGCGATCTCTGTCGACGTCAGTAACATTCTGACCGTCAACCAGGTTTCGGCGAACGGAAATACGGGTGTCTTCACGGTCGATGCCGTTGATTACGCGTACAAGAACGGTTCCCGCATTGATTTTGCGGTCGCACACGCTGCGGCCTCGTCCTCAAACAGCTTCAATTTCAACTACACCGCCGGCGCCAGTTCCACGACGATTACGGCAGCAGCCGGCACCTTCTCCGGTTTTGCGGATGGTGATACCGTGATCATTACCGGTGCAGAAGATTCAGAAAACACGCTCAAGGTAACCGTCGACGTCAACGCGGATGGGTCCGTCCTGACCATTCAGGAAGACCTGTCCGGCTATACGACGATACCAGTCGACAACACCGCCGATTCAACCATGAATATTATCGAAAGTGTTGATACGCAGACCCTCAAGATCAAAACCGGCAGCAATACCGAACAAACCCTTGAATACCGTGCCGGCAATTTGGCACCTCAGGCGACGTCAACCAACACGTTCTCGACGACCAACGGTGCGGCGACGATTACCGCCGTTACGAATGGCACGTTCCACGGCTTCCAGCCGGGTGACCAGATCACGCTCGCGAACAGTGGCGACAACGGCACGTATACAATCGCCGCCGGTGGCGTATCAGCGGATTGTCATGGGTGTGGTGTTGATGGCGGCTGGGT
>CAYFMQ010000018.1:0-3680 GCA_964344255.1 uncultured Thalassospiraceae bacterium | reverse complement strand
ACGGCACGGTTATCACGCTGACATCGAACCTGACGACGACGGCAGCCGATACGGACATGACGGTGACGCTTGTCGAACCGACGGCCACGAACTACGTCAGAATCCCTGCAAGCGCCGACCCAGGGAATATTGCGTCTGCTGTCGAAACGGAAATTGATACGATTTCCGCTATCAACACACCCTCGCGATTTACATCGGATGGTTCAAGCCTGGTCTTTGAGCAGAGCTCCGTCGGTGACGCCGTCCGGTTCAACATCTCAGACATAACCGATGTATCGGCCATTTATGCCAACACCTCGTCTTCCATCGAGGCAACGGCGGCTGCGGCGACGAACTTCACCGTCGCGGCCACGGATTACGGATCAAAGAAAGCCGCCATGAGCTTCAACGGTGACGGCACGCCATCCGAATTCAACATCGATAATGTTGAAATCCAGTGGGCGAACGGTTCAACGGACCAGGAGTTCACCTCCACAACGGACGACACCCGGGTCAGCCTGTTCCTGGGTAATACGAACGTTGCCGACGGCATGACCCAGTTCGCCGGATCCTACCAGATCAACTTCATTTCCCAGAACGGCGCCGATTTCGGTAACTTTGCCGGCGTCAGCATCGGTTCCGATGGTATCGTCACGGCTTTGTTCGATAACGGCGTGACGCGGCCCGTGTTCATGATCCCGATTGCAACCTTCGTGAACCCCAACGATATGACGAGCCTGAGCGGCAACGTCTATATCGAAACCGACTTTTCCGGTCAGCCGACCGTTCGTGAGGCCGGTGAAGGCGGCGCCGGTGACGTAACGGGTGCGGCTCTTGAATCCTCGACCGTGGACCTAGGTGAAGAATTCACCTCCATGATCGTGACCCAGCGGGCCTATTCGGCCGCGGCCAAGATCATCACCACGGCGGATGAAATGCTCGATGAGCTGCTCAGGATCAAGTAATCCGGATCAATAATTCAACAATAACCTTCTAAAAGGACGCCATACCACAATACCCATACCCAAAGACCCAAACCCTGGTCCCGGTTTCGGCATCGTCCGAGCCGGGGCTTTTTTTGCCGACCCGCTAATTTCAGGCATTCACAAAAAATCAAAATTTCTTTCTCATTAACCTTGTGCATTAGCGCTTCATTAAGAGGTCTTCGCTATGATCGTCTCAATTACTAGCGCTCATTGAGATACAGAATGTTGACAATGCAAAACACTGACAACACACAAGACAATACTGCGCCCCTGGGATTGGTCGTTATCGGTCCCGACGGCCGCCGCCTGACCCGAGAAGATCTGCCGCCTGCAAACACGAAACGCTGGGTTATCCGCCGCAAGGCCGAGGTTGTCGCAGGCGTCCGCGCCGGACTGATCACGCTGGCCGAAGCCTGCAAGCGCTATTCCTTGTCCATAGACGAGTTCCTGTCCTGGCAGCACCAATTGGACTCTCACGGCCTGGAAGGCCTGAAGGTAACCCGGATTGCGGATTACCGCCCGTCTCACCGTTCGGCCGAAAGCGCCGCGCACGGCGACAACACACCGTCTGCCCTGCCTGCCGAATAACTAAATCCCCCCTGATACATTTAGCGCCGCTGCAAGGCGGCACTTTGGATTCTTGCGCCCTTCCCCGATAGGTCCGGTGGAAGACGGCTTTTCGTGGAAAATTATCATTTCGTGCGCCTAGGTAGGCAATTTTTGCCCATTGTTAACCACTTGTTCACCGCGTTTTCGCTACTGTGAAGCCTATAACCGGTAGCGCTTCCCTAAATCGCTGCTTACTTCAGGGATGAATTGAATTTAAGGGGAATATCGTGGACGCATTATTGCATGCTTTTCGAAATCTTGGCCCGATGCGGCTTGCCCTCATGGGCGGCGTCGTTCTCGCCATGGTCGGCTTTTTCATTTTTATCACGACACGGCTGGCGACTCCCAATCTGGACCTCCTCTATAAGGATTTGAGCCAGAAAGACACCTCTCGAATCATGCAAATCCTGGACGCCCAGGGCGTGCCTTACGAATTAGGCCAGGGCAACGCCGAAATCATGGTGCCCGGCAAGGATGTGGCCCGTATTCGCCTGTTGCTGGCCGATCAGGGCATCCCCGGCGGCGGTAACATGGGTTATGAGATTTTCGATGAATCTGAATCCCTGGGCACGACCAATTTCATACAAAACGTCAACCTGGTGCGCGCCCTGGAAGGCGAACTGGCCCGGACAATCCAGTCTATTTCCGCCATCAGCACGGCCCGCGTCCATCTGGTGCTGCCCAAACGGGAACTGTTCAGCCGGGAACGGCAGAATCCCAGCGCTTCCGTGGTTTTACGCATGGCCGGCGGCAACCGCCTCGAAAAGGGCCAGGTGATGGCGATCCAGCACCTGATCGCCACGGCTGTGCCAAGCCTGGTTCCCAGCCGAGTATCCATCGTGGACGACAAGGGCAAATTGCTTGCCGCCGGATTTGAAGACGAGAACGACATTGGCGTTATGGCCGACAAGACAGCCGAACGGCGGCGTCTTTTCGAAAACCGTCTTGGACGGACCATTGAGGAGATGCTCGAAAAAATCGTCGGTTTTGGCAAGGTTCGCGCCGAAGTGACGGCAGAACTGGATTTTGACAGGGTCAGCACACAAGAAGAAGTCTACGATCCTGATGGGCAGGTCGTCCGTTCGACCCAAACGGTCGAGGAAACGGCAAATGCCCGCGACAGCGAGGGCGCACCCCCTGTTACCGTCGGGACGAATTTGCCGGACGCGAACCTGCAGGGTATCGAAGGCGTCAGTTCATCGCAAAACGAAGCCCGGACCGAAGAAACCGTCAATTTCGAGATTTCCAAGAAAATCGTAAATCATGTGCGTGAAATCGGCGAAGTCAGAAAGCTCTCCGTTGCCGTTCTGGTTGACGGCAAGCAGGTCGAGGACGAAAACGGCGATATGGTTTATGAGCCATTGCCCGAGGAAACGATGGAGTTGCTGGGCACACTGGTCCGCGGTGCCATCGGCTTTGACGCTGACCGTGGCGATTTCGTGGAAATCATTAATCTGGAATTCGTTGAATTCGTCGAAGAAGAGGAAGAACTGGAGCTGTTCTTCGGCATGGACAAGAACGACATGCTCCGTCTGGCTGAAATTCTTGTCCTGAGTATTGTTGCAATTCTTGTTATACTATTGGTCGTTCGCCCGCTTATTTCCAGGGCTTTTGAATCACTGCCAAGTGCGGCAACACTTGCAGGAGAGCGGTTGTTGGCTGACCAGACACCAGGCGCACCGACCTTGGGCGCCCCCATTCCCGAAGAGGGAATGCCGGAAGAAGAACATTATGAGGAACTTATCGATATTGACCGTGTCGAGGGCCGTGTGAAGGCATCCTCTGTCAAGAAGGTTGGGGAAATCGTCGACAAGCACCCGGAAGAAGCGCTTTCCATCCTGCGTAACTGGATGTACCAGGAAAGCTGATAATTCTTAGAGTTGATGAGCATACGATAAATGGCGACAAGAGAAGATTACCGAAGTCTGACAGGTCCCCAGAAGGCAGGCCTGTTCATGCTGGCCATCGGCCAGGAGCATTCCTCCAAACTGTTTGAGCGCATGGATGACGAGGAAATCCGCGAACTTTCCACCCACATGTCGGGCCTCGGAAATATCAGCGCCAACATGGTCGAGCGCCTGTTCGTTGAGTTTGCCGATCAGTTGA
>CAYFMQ010000017.1:50994-67130 GCA_964344255.1 uncultured Thalassospiraceae bacterium | reverse complement strand
TGGCCACTAAGCCGCAAAAGCCTACCCAAACAATTTGTGCCACTAATAGGCGATAAAAGCTTATTGCAAGCCACATTCGAACGTGTTGCAAAACTGGCGGGCGATCAACCTGTATGGACAGTTGCCAGTGAAGACCATCGTTTCCTGGTGCGTGATGCGGCAGATGCCGCCAAGGTTGCCTGCAAAAGCATCCTGGAACCAGTCGGGCGTAACACGGCCCCAGCCATGGCTGCAGCGGCACTCAACGCACAACCCGAACAACTATTGCTATTCCTGCCAGCTGATCACCATGTGCCCGATGCTGATCTTTTTATTCGAACGGTTCAGTCCGGAATTCCTACTGCTGACAAAGGCGCTTTTGTGACCTTTGGTATAACACCTACCCAGCCACATACTGGTTATGGGTATATTCAAGCGAACGACTCACCCGAGGCAGCAAAACCGGTAAAACGCTTTGTTGAAAAACCCGATCAGGAAACAGCACTGTCGTATCTGGCTTCTGGTGACTATTACTGGAATGCCGGTATCTTCCTGGTACGTGCTGATGTACTGATAAAAGCCCTGCAAACCCATGCGCCAGATATACTAGAAGCAACCCAACAGGCCGTGGAAAAACAACAAATTGATGGTGATTTCATACACCTGGATAGCGAAGCCTTCGCCACCTGCCGCTCCGAATCCATTGACTACGCAATACTCGAACAACACTCAAATGTGGCCATGGTACCGTTTAAAGGTGCATGGTCGGATATGGGTAGTTGGAATGCCGTCGCAGAACTTACTGAGACGGATGAAAACAACAACCGTGTTCTAGGCAACGGTAAAATCCATGATGCCAACTCAACGTATATCCATGCACCACATCGACCGGTAGTCGCACTAGGCGCAGAACAGCTGCTGATCATTGATACCAAAGATGCCGTATTGGTTGCAGCAACCAGTCATGCAGAGCAAGTCAAAGACATAGTGGCCGACTTGCAGCAACAAAACATCGTCCAGGCAATCGAGCACCGCCATGCTGCACGCCCATGGGGTGAGTACGACGCCATCGACGAAGGGCATCGCTTCAAAGTCAAACGCATTACTGTAAAGCCCGGCGCCAGCCTCAGCTTACAGCTTCATCACCATCGAGCCGAACACTGGATAGTCGTCAAAGGTACAGCCAGAGTTACCTGCGAAGACAAAACCTTTTTACTTTCTGAAAACCAATCAACCTACATTCCCATTGGGAGCAAACACCGCCTTGAGAACCCCGGAACCATTCCGTTGGAAATGATTGAGGTGCAATCCGGCAGCTACCTCGGCGAAGATGATATCGAACGGTTTGACGATCACTACGGCCGCACAACCAAATAACGACATTTACAAAGACATATGACTATGAAGAAAGCACTTATCACCGGCATCACGGGTCAGGATGGCGCCTACCTTGCAGAACTACTGTTAGAGAAAGGCTATGAAGTCCACGGCATCAAGCGCCGCTCGTCGCTATTCAATACCGACCGTATTGATCATCTTTATCAAGATCCGCACGATTCCGAGCGTCGCTTTATCCTGCATCACGGCGACCTGACCGATTCCAGCTCACTGATCCGCATTATCCAGCAGGTCCAGCCCGACGAAATCTACAATCTCGCCGCGCAAAGCCACGTAGCCGTGAGTTTCGAAGAACCGGAGTACACTGCCAACTCTGATGCCCTAGGCGCACTACGCATATTGGAAGCAATTCGCATATTGGGACTTGAAAAGAAAACCCGCTTTTACCAGGCAAGTACTTCTGAACTCTTCGGCTTAGTACAGGAAGTCCCGCAGAAAGAAACCACACCGTTTTACCCACGCAGCCCCTACGCGGTTGCAAAACTCTACGCCTACTGGATTACCGTTAACTATCGCGAGGCCTACGGCATGTATGCCTGCAACGGCATTTTGTTTAACCATGAATCACCCATTCGTGGCGAAACCTTCGTCACAAGAAAGATCACCCGAGCACTGGCACGTATCAAACTCGGCCTGCAAGACACTCTCTACCTCGGCAACATGGATGCAAAACGTGACTGGGGCCACGCCAAAGACTACGTGGAGATGCAGTGGCTGATGCTGCAACAGGAAACACCAGAGGATTTTGCCATCGCCAGCGGTGAACAACATAGCGTAAGAGACTTCGTTAATGCCGCTGCCAAAGAGCTTGGCATGGATATTAGCTGGCATGGACAAGGGATTGAAGAAACAGGAACCCTAGATGGCAAGGAGATTGTCAAAGTGGATCCAAGATACTTTCGCCCCACCGAAGTTGAAACACTTCTTGGCGATTCAAGCAAGGCTAAAGAAAAACTCGGCTGGATCCCAAAAATAAGCTTTGAAGAACTGGTTGCCGAAATGGTGCGTGAAGACCTTAAATCAGCCGAGCGTGATGAGCTGATCAAACGCCATGGCTACACAACACTCGCCTATAACGAATGAACGACACTAACGTAAAACCCAAAATCTATGTTGCAGGCCACCGCGGCATGGTTGGCTCTGCGATCGTTCGTACGCTAGAAGCACAAGGACAAAGCAACATCATTACCCGAACGCATGCAGAACTCGATCTCACCAATCAAGCCGAAGTGCGCAAATTCTTTGCACAGGAAAAACCAGACCAAGTCTATCTCGCTGCTGCAAAGGTGGGCGGCATACATGCCAACAACACGTACCCGGCCGAATTCATCTATCAAAACCTGATGATCGAAGCGAATGTTATTGATGCCGCGTTTCAGAATGGCGTAAAAAAACTGCTTTTTCTCGGCTCCAGTTGTATATATCCCAAATTTGCAGAACAGCCCGTGCGTGAGGACGCACTCTTAACCGGCAAGCTAGAGCCTACCAACGAACCCTATGCTATCGCCAAGATTGCAGGCATCAAGCTTTGTGAAAGCTACAACCGCCAGTTCGGTGAAAGCCACGGCATTGATTATCGAAGCGTGATGCCGACCAATTTGTATGGTCCAGGAGATAACTACCACCCCGAAAATAGCCATGTCATCCCAGCACTGATTCGTCGCTTTCATGAAGCCAAGATCAACAATTCCCCTAGCGTAACAATCTGGGGTACCGGCACACCAAAACGGGAATTTCTGTATGTAGACGATATGGCTAGCGCCTGTACCTACGTTATGAACTTAGAAAAGCATACTTATGATCAATACACAGAGCCGATGTGCAGTCATGTTAATGTAGGTACAGGAACAGATCTAACGATCAAAGAACTTGCCGAGATAATAAAAAATGTCACTGATTACTCTGGTGAAATTGAGTATGACTTATATAAACCAGATGGTAGTAAAAGAAAGCTATTGAATAGTCAGAGGCTAGTTAATATTGGATGGAAACCCAGCACAAACTTTCTGAATGGCCTCATCACAACCTACAACAGTTTCAAAGGAGAAAATAATTGAAAGCAGTAATTCTAGCAGGAGGACTTGGCACTAGACTCTCTGAAGAAACTGACCTAAAGCCCAAACCAATGGTTGAAATTGGCCACAAGCCCATTCTCTGGCACATCATGAAGACATACTCATACTACGGTGTGAATGATTTCATTATTTGCTGTGGTTACAAGGGTTATGTGATTAAAGAGTACTTTGCCAATTACTTTCTACACCAATCAGATGTGACATTTTGCATGAAAAACAATCAGATGCAGGTGCATCAAAATCATGCCGAACCTTGGACCGTAACACTTGTAGATACAGGGGAAAACACGTTGACCGGTGGACGCCTAAAGCGTGTAAGAAACTATCTTGATAGTAATGAGAATTTCTGTTTCACCTATGGCGATGGTGTTGGAAACGTGGACATTTCAAAACTAATAGCATTTCACAATCAACATGGTAGACAAGCTACTCTGACCGCAACCCGCCCACCTGGCCGCTATGGCGCTTTGAAGCTTGGTTCAGATAACGCTGTGGATCATTTCCAAGAAAAGCCCGATGGCGATGGCAGCTGGATCAATGGCGGCTTCTTTATCCTGCATCCCGATGTTATCGATCGTATTGAAGGCGACCAGACCAGCTGGGAAAATGAACCACTAGCCAGTCTAGCGCGAGATGGACAACTCTCCGCTTTCAAGCATGAGGGTTTCTGGCAACCGATGGACACCTTACGAGAAAAAATAATCCTAAACGATCTCTGGGATAGTGGGAATGCTCCTTGGAAGGTATGGCAATGAATCCTGCATTCTGGCGTGGTCGTTCGGTTTTCCTCACTGGGCATACAGGTTTTAAGGGGGGGTGGATCGCACTCTGGCTCTCACACATGAAAGCGGAGGTTCACGGCTATGCCCTCTCTCCGCCCACCACTACCAACTTCTTCTCTGAAACAGAACTGGCTGACCGGCTGACAGAATCCACAATCGGAGATATCCGCGATCTCTCCTTACTCTCGGATGCGATGAAGCGGGCTAAACCCTCCGTGGTTATACATATGGCGGCACAACCGCTTGTGCGGGAGTCATACCACACCCCAGTGGAGACCTTCGAAACCAACGTCATGGGTACTGTAAACCTGCTGGAGGCAACACGGCAGACCGGAACAGTAGAGGCCATCGTCAACATCACCACCGACAAGTGCTACGACAATAAGGAATGGATCTGGCCTTACCGAGAGGATGACCGATTGGGTGGCCACGACCCATACTCCAGCAGCAAGGCCTGTGCCGAGTTGGCAGCCGCCGCCTATCGAAACTCGTTCCTAGCTGATGCCAACATTAACCTAGCCAGCGTAAGAGCAGGCAACGTGATCGGTGGCGGCGACTGGGCAGATGATCGTCTCATTCCCGACTTCCTGCGGGCACTTGATGCTGGGCAAACGCTGCGTATCCGCTCACCCCATGCTATTCGCCCTTGGCAACATGTGCTGGAACCACTCTCCGGTTACCTGTTGCTGGCCGAAAAACTGGTCAACGAGGGTGCCGGTTTTGCCGAGGGTTGGAACTTCGGTCCTGATGACTCCGATACCAAGCCGGTTGCCTGGATCGTTGAACACCTTTGCAACAAGATTGTCGGCTCCAAATGGGAGCTGGAGGAAACACATCAACCCCACGAAGCGGGGTTGCTGAAGCTGGACAGCTCCAAAGCGAAGGCGCGCCTCGACTGGTCACCGCGTTGGCATCTGGAAACTGCGCTGGACAAGACCGTTGAATGGCACCTGGCCTGGAAAGAGGGAAAACCGATGGCGGACACTTCCATTATGCAACTGGAATCCTACCTGGCCTCATGACACGTTTCTGTATGAACGAGCCCAGTATTGCGGGGCTTCAGGTGATTGAACGGAAGCCGATCGGCGACGAACGGGGTTTCTTGGTGCGCATGTATTGCCAGGAAACCTTCGCTCCGTTTATCGCGGGAAAAGGCATTCGCCAGGTAAACCACACGCTTACCCGAAAGGCTGGCGTGGTAAGGGGTATGCACTACCAGCGGCCACCCCATGCCGAGACCAAGATAGTCTGCTGCCTAAAAGGTGAGGTATTGGATATCGCGGTTGACCTGCGTACAGGCTCGCCCACCTTCTTACAGCATCATGCAGTCGTCCTGTCGGGGGATAATTTTCGAAGCTTCCTCATCCCTGAGGGCTTCGCCCACGGTTTCCAGACACTGACTTCGGATTGCGAGATGCTCTATTTTCATACCGCTGACTATAACGCGGAGGCGGAAGGCGGCCTGAACGCCCTGGACCCCCGGCTGGCAATCGAATGGCCATTGCCGATTTCGGAGCGTTCTGCACGTGACATCGCTCATCCAATATTGACTGATAATTTTTCCGGAGTTGAAGTTTCATGAAATGCCGTCATTGTGGTACACAGCTAAAGCATACTTTCCTGGATCTTGGATATGCTCCACCTTCCAATGCTTACCTGGATGCAGAAGACCTCAACCGTCCGGAGGTCTACTACCCCCTCAAGATCAAGGTCTGTGATGAATGCTGGCTGGTCCAGACAGAGGACTACACGGATGCCGACGCCCTGTTCACTTCCGATTACGCTTACTTCTCCAGCACGTCATCCGGTTGGCTGGCACACGCAAAGCGCTATACCAAGCAGATGATCGAAATGCTCGGACTAGATGGATCCAGCTTTGTCATCGAGGTTGCTTCCAACGACGGCTACCTGCTGAAGAACTTTGTCGAGACAGGCATACCCTGCCTGGGAATAGAGCCTACCGACAGCACTGCGGAGGCTGCGGAAAAGCTGGGTGTTCCCGTGCTGCGGGAGTTTTTTGGCGAATCCCTCGGCAAGCAGTTGACCACAGATGGGAAACAGGCAGACCTGATTGTAGGTAATAATGTCTATGCCCATGTCCCCGATATCAACGACTTCACCCGGGGACTGCAGGCGTCACTAAAGCCTGGCGGCACCATCACCCTCGAATTCCCTCACCTGTTGAATCTCATCGGGCTGAACCAGTTTGATACGGTCTACCACGAGCACTTCTCCTACCTCTCGCTTTTTACCGTGAACCGCATCTTCAAGGAAGCTAGGCTACGGGTATGGAACGTGGAAGAACTTCCGACCCATGGCGGCAGCCTTCGGGTCTATGGCTGTCACAACGATGATCCGCGGGCAACAGAAATATCGGTGGACGCGATGTTGACGGAGGAGGCAAAACGAGGCTTGCAGGAGCTCCAGACCTATCTCGATTTCCAGTCGAGTGCCAACAAGATCAAGGACGACCTGCTAATCTTTCTGGTTGAACAGAAACGCAAGAGAGCAAAGGTCGCCGCTTACGGTGCCGCGGCCAAGGGTAATACCCTGCTCAACTACGCGGGTATAAAACCCGACCTGGTCACCTTTGTCTGTGATGCCGCCGCTGCAAAACAGGACAAACTGATGCCCGGCAGCCATATTCCGATCATGGCCCCGGCGGAGATCGCCGAGGCAAAGCCTGACTATATCGTGATCCTACCCTGGAACATCGCCGAGGAAGTGGAAAGCCAGCTTTCTTTCATCCGCGACTGGGGCGGCAAGTTTGTCCGCGCCATTCCCGAGCTGCGTGTCTGGTGAGATGAGTAGAGAGATAATCATTACCGGTGGAGCTGGCTTCATTGGCAGCAAGATCTGCGCGAAGTTGGTCGCAGAGGGTTACCAGGTTCACGCCTGGGACAGGGGCGATAGCACCCTGGATCTATTCAGCGCTGGCCAGTCGGTAGCGTATCGGCAGATCGATATCTACGACGAAGCGGCAGTTCGTAGTGCGCTGAAGGAAACCGGCGCAAGCGAGATGATCCATCTAGCTTGGGGTGGCCTGCCTAACTACATGTCCTGTCACCACATAGATACGGAACTGGTTCAGCAGATCAGGTTCATACGAACCGCAATAGAGAATGGTATCGATCGTCTGACACAGACTGGTACCTGTTTCGAGTATGGCGCCAAGGATGGCGAACTGGATGAATCCATGGAGTGCCATCCCACCAATCCCTATGGCTATGCCAAGCATGCACTGCAGCGTTACGTCGAATTTCTGACCCAGGAGTTCTCTTTCTCCTACCGCTGGCTACGGCTCTTTTACATGTATGGTGAGGGCCAGGGCGCGAAATCACTCTACACCCTTCTGCGCCAGGCATACGAACGCGGTGATGCCAGCTTTGACATGTCGGCCGGGCACCAGATCCGAGATTTTCTGCCAATCCAGGAAGTTATCGACCATGTCGTCGCGCTGCATGCAGCGGATATAGAGGATGGAATATATAACGTCTGCTCCGGCAAGCCGATCTCCGTACGTCAACTGGTTGAAGACTGGATCGCTGACTGGGACTACGATGTACACCTGAATCTGGGTAGGTATCCGGTACCAAGTTATGAGCCGCTGGCGTTCTGGGGAAACAATTCCAAGGCAGAGGCTGCACTGAAGGATAATGGCACTGCCTAACTACAAGCTGATCTCCTAGATAATGCACAACGACTTGCGGGCAAAGTACCGGGGCTCGATGTGCGGCAAGCTTTGGCTGGTGATCACACCGCTTTTTACGCTTCTGCTCTACTCCAAGGAGGCTGTCGCACGTGGGGACAGGGTCTTTAATATGTTTGGCGGCGCACAGTTATGTGATCACCTACCCGTTGAAGGAGTGTCACTAAGGAACCTCTGAATAATTCGCTCGGACTTGTCTGGTCATGTGCTTCAGTCGATTTTCTGAAAAACAAGCCCCTGTTTGACAGCCACTTTCATCCGCTTGCCCGTTAATCCAGTGATCAGGGGCTTCGTTTTTTCCATCAATCCGGCATTTTGCTGCCGTTTCAACGGATTCCGGGCATACCAACCCACTCATGTCGCCAACGCCCTGCGGTTCATGTACAGGTTGGTCAGTCCGATCAGGGTGAAAACTTGCGCGGGATTCTTCGCTTGGTAGCTCATCGAGGCAAAGCTTTGTTGTTTCATGGACCCTCCATAGAGCTGGTGACCAAGTGGCGGTATTGTCGCAAATCAGATGATTAAATCAGAGGTTCCCTAAGATTCACGGAATACACGCTTTCTAGAAACAACATAGTAATAATCAATATCTGCAAGGGTAAATTGGTATCCGTTCGCAGACTAGTCGAACACTGGTTGGCGGAAAACCAATGGAACATCCAACTTAATCTTGGCCATTACCCCCCACCCCGATTACGAGCCGATGGCATTTTGGGGTACAGATAAAGAGCACATTAAGGAGCTTTACCATGTTTACAAAAACTCTTAGGCGTATAAAAAATACACTGGCTAGGAATAAAACCACGAGTATTTCTTTTGAACCAATGTGGTTCCTCAGTTGTGATATCGAAAAAATTAAGACAGCAGACCTTACCTCCAGAGTGAAAAAAGCATTGCTGGACATAAGGGAAAACGGAGTCGCTATACTGCCAGGAAACATCAACCCTGAAGATTGTGATGCCCTCGTTAGTGATTTTGAAGCCTATGTTGCCAGCGCCCGAGAGGCCTTCGAGTATCGTGACGAAAATGGCTTGCATGAAAGACTCTGTAACCTGCAGATGGTTTCTGAAAATGCACGGGGCATCTGCTTCAATGAAAACACAGCTGGAATTCTGCAAGCAGCATTTTCTTCAGAATTCACTGTCGTTGGATCACTGTTTTTCGAGAAAGGCTCAACCCAATCGATGCATCGCGACACCCCGGCATTTTTCACCAATCCACTTAATCACTACTTCGGAGTATGGAATGCAATGGAAGACATCAAGGCTGATTCAGGCGCCTTAATGTACTATGCCGGCTCCCACAAACTGTTATCTGACGAGACACTATACTTAGATCAAAATATAAACATCGACAACTATTTCAGCGTCGTCGAAGGTGCCTGCAAGGATGCAGGACTGCAAGCTGTGGAGTTCTACCCCAAAAAAGGCGACACCTTGATCTGGCACCCGGAATTAGTGCACGGTGGAGGTAGAATTACAAACAAAGGCTGCTCACGTCGAAGCCTAGTATTTCATTGCAAACCCAAATGGACGCCTATTTACGGAAAGAACGAATTCTTTGATCCTAAACATGTCGTTCCCATCGCAAATAATCATAAGACGACCGCTTATGGCGTGAACAACATGATAGATCAGGGCTCTCCAAGGTTTTTTCACAATCGCTACGAAGGCAACTTTGATGAGGTGTGAGCACAGTGACTATTCAGCCTGTAATAATACAACCCACATCGTTTTCGCCTAACCTCTCGCCGGTATAACAAACGTATGTCAGATGTATTCGTGGTGCACTTGGTCAGAAAAAAAAATGGCATCCAGCCATTCCGCGCCTTCCTTGAATCCTATGCATACCACCCGGCAGGGATGCCACACAATTTATTGATACTGTACAAGGGTTTTTCTAACGAAGCAGAGATAAAACCCTACGAACAATTGCTCAAAGGTACGCTGCACACAAAATTGCTTATTTCCGATGTCGGATATGACTTAAATGCCTACTTTCTAGCAGCTGAGTATTCAAACAGCAGCTATCTGTGCTTTCTGAATTCATTTAGTCTTGTTCAGGCTGACGACTGGTTACTGAAACTGTACCGCCAGATCACGAAGCCAGGTATTGGACTCGTAGGAGCGACCGGGTCGTGGGGCTCCATTTTACCCGGACGGCTCACAACGAAGAAAGCGCCCCCACTCTGGAAGAAACTTCTTCGCCCCCTGGCTTGGAGGGCGATCAGAGCTTATTTCCGGCTTTATTTTGAGCCCTTCCCAAATTTCCACATCAGAACGAACGGATTCATGGTGTCTCGCGACACCATGCTAAAGGTTCGTCGCGGAATGCTACTTACGAAGATGCATGCCTACCGTCTTGAAAGTGGCAAGAACAGCTTCACGAGGCAGATCGATAGAATGGGCCTAGAGGCAATCGTCGTTGGTAAAGATGGTGTGGGTTATAGCAAGAATAAATGGGATTTCAGCAATACTTTCTGGAGTCAGACCCAGTCCAATCTCCTAATTGCGGACAATCAGACGAAAAAATACGATTCGGCAGATGGCGAGCAACGATCCCGTCTGGAACACTTTGCCTGGGGCCGGAGCACCGCCAATCGGCATAGCAAAAAACAGAACGGCACATGAAAGCAGCCCCCCCCGTTCGGCACAATATCATTGCCAACTACTCTGGCAGGGTGTGGACGAGCCTCCTGAGCCTGGCTTTCATCCCGCTGTATATCAAGCTTATGGGGGTGGAGGTTTATGGTCTGCTGGGGATATTCATGTCCCTAGGGGCACTACTTTCCCTGTTGGACATGGGACTAAGCGCCACCCTGAGCCGCGAACTGTCCAGATTGTCCACCGTGGACGACTCGGCGCAAGAAGCCCGAAATCTGGTTCGCACATTTGAGGTGATCTACTGGGGAACCGGTGTTGTGATTGGCATAGCCGTAATGCTTTTGGCACCTCTCATCGCGCGATACTGGATTAACTCAGGCGAGGTGGGGCGCGAAACGTTCCGGGCGTGCCGCAGATCAGCTCGCACACGCTCCTGCCGTCCAGTTTGCCGCGCAGGTCCCAGAGCGCCGTGTCGATGCCGCCGACGGCGCGCTGGATGTAGGAGCCGGGGTACTTGTGTTCGCGCTCCGGGATCAGGTCGACGACGGCGTCGATGTCGAGGGCGTCCATGCCCAGCGCATGGGGCGCGGCCTGGCGGTGGAGGATCAGCGCCGTTAAGTCGGCATGGTAAGGCGCGACCTGGCCCCAGCCCTGATCGCCCGTATCCGTGGTGACGCGCACGAAGCAGACGAACGGGTTGGTGAAGGTCTCGATCTTGCTGATTTTCATGTGGCCGCATCTCCCCGTTGCGGATGTCACGATTAAGATACTAGAGCAGGTCATGTTTTCTTGGAATCACTTCGTGATAAAACAAAACATGTTCCTCTGCTCTAATTCTTAAATCGATCGGATTCACACGTTTCGATGAAAACGCGAAGCTTTTTCATCTATAACATGATCCGATCTAAAATACGTTTGATCGTGGCGATTGGAAGCGTCAATTTTAACCGTGTCGGGAAAAAGAATTTGTTGATGGGAGCGGAAGTTGATGGAACAGGTTTTCGATACATGGGTCACTCGAACGTTGGGGATCAGACATCCCCTGCTGGTTGGCGGCATGATGTGGCTGGGCCGCGCCGAACTGGTGGCGGCGGTGGTCAACGCGGGCGCGACGGGATTCCTCTCCGCGCTGACGTTTTCCGACCCCATTGAATTACGCGACGAAATACAGAAGTGCCGTGATTTAAGCGGAAACGACCGCTTCGGCGTCAACCTCTACATCTCCAACCGGCCGGACGCCAACGAACGCCTGATGCCCCTGCTGGATGTCGTGTGCGAGGAGAAGGTTCCTTTCGTCGAGACCTCGGGGGGCAAGCCGTCGCTGCTGGTGCCGAAACTGAAGGAGGCGGGCGTCCTGATCCTGCACAAGGTTCCCGCCGTGCGCTATGCCCTGTCGGCGGAAAAGGCCGGTGTGGACGCAGTGATCCTGGTCGGCGCCGAATGCGGCGGTCATCCCGGCCACCTGATGATCGGCACCATGATCCACGGCGGTATTGCGCCCAAGGCGCTCTCGGTTCCGGTCATCCTGGGCGGCGGCATCGGCGCCGGCTCGCAGATGGCGGCGGCGCTCGCCATGGGCTGTGAAGGGGTACTCATGGGCACCCGCATGATGGTCGCCGAGGAGGCCATCCCGCACGCGGACTTCAAGCAGCGCGTGGTGGAAAGCGACGGCACCGATTCCATCGTCGTGCAGACATCCATCAAGAACCATCACCGGGTGCTGCACAACGACGCGGCGGAAAAGGTCCGTCAGATGGAAGCGGACGGCGTCGACGATTTCGAGCAATACCGCCCGATCCTGAGCGGCAAGAACGCCTGGAATGCTTATGCTACGGGCGATGTGTCGAATGGCCTTCTCGACTGGGGCCAGTCGGCCTGCTTCGCCGCTGACATCGAACCGGCTGCGGACATCATCGACGGCCTGCTCCGGGAAGCGAAAGAGGCGGCGGCAACGCTCAGCAGCCGGCTTGTTTAAGACAGGGTGTCGCCGTTAGCGCCGTAAGGTCCACGGCAGGCCCGTTGCGACCACCCGGTACATGAGCCGGCGTGACGCCTCATCCACCGCCGGACCGATGGGCGGCGCGTAATGCAGCGTCGCCGTGTTGTCCCAGAGCACCAGGTCGCCGGGGCTGTAGCGGTGGCGGTAGAGGAAACGCTCCTGGATGGCGTGGCGCTTGATATCGCGCAGCAGCGGTTTCCAGTCGGCCTCGTCCAGACCGTCGACATTGATGATGGACCCGGCGATGGCGTGAAGCGCCTTTTCCCCCGTCACGCTGTGGGGCCTGACAACCGGATGCCGGCCGGCTTTGGGAAGGCGTTCGGCCTGGCCGTCCTCCATGGGATGGACGCCCAGTTCCCAGTCCTCGCGCGCGCCGGCGCCGTACCAGTGCCGCGCGATGAGAAGTGCGATCCGCTGCTTCGTCGCGTCGTCCAGTTCATCGTAGGCGGCGACGGTGTCCGTGAACCAGGTTTCGCCGCCCTCGGCGGGGGCTTCGATGCACTGGAGCATGGTGACGGCGTTGCAGTCGGCCGCATAGGCGCGGTCGGCATGCCAGAAGCTGGCGCCGTTGCGGAATGCTTCTTCCTCCAGCGCCGGGCCGACGTTGCCGACCCGCATGATGGCGGGATGGCCGTCCAGCAGCAGGCGGTCATAGGTTTCATAATAGATCTCGCCCCAGTTTTCGGCGAAACGGACAAGGGCATCGGGCGACAGGTTGCATTCGGGGAAGATCAGGACCCGGTGGCGGTAGAGCGCTTCGGTGAGTTGTTCCATGGGCGGGTCTGTGAAATCAACGCCCAGAATACGTGCGCCCAGCGGGGCCTCTAAGGGAATGATTTGCATGGCGTCATTGCTCTCAAGGAATAGTCTTGTCCATCCCGCGCGGGATTTTCTTTTCCGGATCATAGAACGGCAGCTCAACGATCTCGCAGTCCTGCCTGTCGCCGCCCGACGTTTGCAGGCTGAGATGCTGGCCGGACCAGTTACCGGGCGTATCGAACCGCACATAGCCGACCGCTGTTTTGAGATACGGCGACCAGGCGCCAACCGTGACGCGCCCGACGGTTTGATTTCCCTGGAGCACTGTGTCGTTCACGGCCGGTGTGGCGGTTCGGCATTTTATTCCGAAGAGCAATTTTCGGCGATCGGCTTCCAAAAGGGCTTTCCGGCCGACGAAGCCCTCCTTGTCCATGTCGATGAATTTCTCAAGACCGGCCTGAAAAGGGGTCATCGTCATGTCCATGTCGGTGATGTTGTCGAGAATACCGGCTTCTATTCGGCGGATATTCATGGAATTCACAAATGAAAATTCCATGCCATGCGGTTTCCCCGCTGCTGTCAGGTGATCCCACAGCCGTTTGTGATCCGTTCTGTCTCCCTGGCTGTAAATTTCATAGCCAAGTTCGCCCGTCCATCCGGTTCTTGATACGTAGAGTTCCTGTCCGCCCAAGTCAAAGAAACCTGCATGGAAATAGCCCATGGTTTCATCGATGGCCCCCGATGATGCATCTTGCAGGACGGCGGGCGAGGCCGGGCCCTGTATCTGGATCACCCAGGATTTGGGATCCGATATGGAGATATCGAAACCGTCGCTATTGGCGATCAGCCATGTTTCGAGCGCGCCGTCAGGCTGCACGTACCAGAACCGGTTTTCTGAAAGCTTGAACAACAGGCCGTCCATGAAAATGCCGCCCTGTGGGGTGCAGGCTATGGCATAGCGGCCACGGCCTTCCTTCAATGTGGATATCCTGCGGGCGAAAATTTTTTCAAGAAACGGAACGACGTCAGGGCCGGATATTTCAACAGGGCGTTCCGGTACGTCATACATCACCGCCTTGCGCCTCAGGGCCCAGTATTTCTCATCAATGTCATCCACAGAAAACGAGACGAAGCGCCCGGCGTAAACGCCATGGACGAGGCCGGAACTGTCATAGCATTCGCGATAGGGCGATTGTTCGAACCTTGTGGCGTTGATGAGAATGGTATCCCTGTTCATGCAGGCAGTTCCTTTAGTTCTGCAATTGAAGGATTCTTATCCAAGTTTACGCTTCCCTGGCGCAGTAAACGCAGATCTTGTTGCCATCCGGGTCGCGGGCGTAGGCGTAGTAAACGCTTCCATCCGCGGGGCGGGGGCCGGTTTTCCTTCATCCGTTCCGCCGTTGGCAAGGGCAAGTTTGTGGAACTCGTCGACGGCCTGGCGTGTTTCCGCCAGAAGGGCGATCATCGTGCCGTTGCCGACCGTTGCCGGTTCTTCGTTGTAAGGAATGGTAACGTAAAACACAGGCTCCTCCGGTGCGCTTTCCGGGCAGTATCCGGCGTAGGTGTCTTCGTTCACGTTGCGCGCAAGTCCAAGCGGTGAAAATACAACATCGTAAAAGCCGGTGGACCGTTCCATGTCTCCGGTTCCGACCATGACATATCCAAGCATGATGTTTCCTTCCAAGCCTACGAGGGTGCAAACGGTTTACCGTTGGGGCCCAGGCGCACGCCCGGCCTCAGGTTGTGATAGGTAATATTGTCCAGGCGGCAGGGGTGCGCGCCGGGCGCTTCGGCGACCAGGGTTTCTGCTGCAATGGGATCGAAATCGGCGCGGAAGTGGACGCTGCTTTTGACGGCGACGATGCGTTGCTGCGTGGGGTCGATGCCAATGTGGTTGAAAATGGCGAGGTCCAGGCACTGGCACCGGGTGGAGCCGACCACGACACGGACATCGGCGGGGGTGTCCAGGACGCGCAGCACAGCGGTGGGACCCAGGTTGGCGACGTTGCCGCCGTACATGACGCCGGTGAAGGGGAAGGTTCCGTCGCTCAGGGCTTCGACCCGGTAGCGGCCTTCGTAGGGCTGTTGGCCCTGCTGGCCGGATTTGCCACCGAGGGCGGCGTTGAACTCCGCGCCGGTGCCCGCTTCATGGGCCTGTGCGGCAACTTCCGGATCGTCCAGCAGGGCAAGCACCGCACCTTGCGCCTCACCCACGACCAGGGCCGCCAGCACACCGGTGGTATCCGATGATGCGCCGGCGCCGGCGTTATCCTGGGCATCGGCGATGACGATGGGTTTGGAACTCGTGTTTTCCATGGCCCGGGCAACCGCGCCGGAGGGGCTCAGCATGGAACCGTCAAACCGGCTTTCGGCATTGTTGAAGGCCTCCAGCAACTGATCGGCGGCGGCATCGGCGTCCGCCTGGGTGCCGGCATAGGCGACGACGGAAGAGCCGGAGTCGTAAATGTCCGCAGCCGGAAAACCCATGGCGATGTCGGCGGAGGAAAGTGTTTCCTGCGGCATGGTTTCGAGCATGCCGTAGAGACCCTTGCAAGGCTCGGCCCCGGTGAATTGCGCCGTCAGGGGTACAAGGAAAGGCGCCTGTCGGTAGGCCTTGCACAAGGGGCCATGTTCAAGCAGGCGTTCGAGGGATTGAAACGCCTTCGCTCCCGTTTCCGCCATGTCGATGTGCGGGTAAGTGCGGAAGATGTTGAGGGTTGAAGCGTGTTCGACAATAGCGGGCGTGACATTGGCGTGCAGATCGAGGCTAACAGCGATGGGCAGGTCGGGGCCGACAACATCGCGAATTCGGCTCAACAGTTCGCCTTCGCC
>CAYFMQ010000017.1:0-50932 GCA_964344255.1 uncultured Thalassospiraceae bacterium | reverse complement strand
GTCTTCATGGGTTTGCGTCACCATGGCGCCGTGAAGGTCGAGGTAGATGCCGTCGATCTCGCCTGCATTGCGGATACCGTCAATGATCATGCCGGATATGCGCTCGAATGCGTCTGCCGTCACATAGGAGGACGGTTCCGCCGAGCACCACAGGACGGGGTGGAATTCATACCCGCCAGCCTCGGTGGCGGCCTCGACAAATCCTGTAATGGGAATATTGGTGCCTGCCATGCCGGGAATAACATCGTCCCCTCTCAACAACGGTGGCCAGGCATCCGCCATTTCAAATTCTCCATACCCGGCCAGGGTCGGTGCAAAGGTATTGGTTTCATGTTGAAACCCGGCAATGGCGATACGCTTCATTGTGTGTGTTCTCCTCATGGGTCGGCATCCGTACGCCTGTATTTCAGGTGATTGAGCCCTGATTACATCCTTTGGTCAACATCCTCTTAGGCCTTCACCGTGAATGCGATCCGGCGAATCGAGAAAGCCTGAATCCCGATTTTTCCAGAGCCGGGAAAATTCAACGGTGATCGATGTATGCCGGAAACCGGTGCTTTTCATAGGATTTCACGCCTGTCATGCGCCAGGCCAAGACCATCACCGGGTTTTCTTTTAAACTACCCGTCTTCTGGGTGAGGGAGGCGGTCGCAGGCGTATGCGCCGCTTTGATGCGATAAATGAGGGGAAAAGGGGAAACTGATGCAGTGGCTTGACGATTATTTCGGTGTAACCAGGCATGGGAGCTCGGTTCGAACGGAAATCATCGCCGGTTTGGCGACCTTCCTGACCATGGCCTATATCATTGTCGTAAACCCGGCAATTCTTTCGGATGCCGGTATGGATTTCGGCGCTGTGTTCGTGGCGACCATTCTGGCGGCTGCCCTCGGAACGGCGATCATGGGAATCTGGGCCGGGTGGCCGGTGGCGATGGCGCCCGGCATGGGGCTCAACGCCTTTTTCACCTACGGCGTGGTCATTGGCATGGGCAACTCCTGGCAGGTTGCCCTGGGCGCTGTATTTCTCGGTGGCCTTGTTTTTTTCGCCCTCAGTCTGTCAGGCCTGCGTGAATGGATCATCAACAGCATTCCGGCATCCATGAAATACGGTATCGGTGCAGGCATCGGCTTTTTCCTGGCGATCATCGGGTTGAAGAATATCGGCGTCGTTGTCGACAATCCGGCAACCCTCGTTGGGCTTGGCGATTTGACGAGCCTGCCGGTGATCTTGTCAGGTTTGGGCTTCGCCCTGATGGTCGTTCTTGATCGCCTGAAGGTTCCCGGATCCATCGTCATCGGTATTCTGGTGGTCAGCATCATCGGCTGGATTGCCGGGGCCTCCGATCTTGAAGGCATTGTTGGCGGTGTACCGAGTATGGCGCCGACATTCCTGCAATTTGATATCGCCGGCGCCTTCAGCGCCGCTATGATCGGTATCGTGTTCGCCTTTCTGTTTGTCGATTTTTTCGATACGGCTGGAACGCTGACCAGTGTCGCCAACCTGGCCGGTAAGGTTGATGCCGACGGTAAGGTCGAAGGCATAGGGCGCGCCGTGATCAGTGATTCGGTGGCGACGGTTGCCGGCGCCGCCTTCGGCACATCCAATACGACCTCCTACATCGAGAGCGGAGCCGGTATCAAGGAAGGCGGCAGGACTGGCTTGACCGCCGTAACGGTCGCAATCCTTTTCCTGCTATGTCTCGGGTTCGCGCCATTGGCTCAAAGCATTCCGGCTTATGCAACCGGTCCGGCCCTGGTGTTTGTGGCGACGTTCTTCGCCAAGAACCTGGTCGATGTGAATTGGGAAGACGCTACGGATTACGCCCCGGCCATGCTGGCGGCGATCCTGATGCCGCTGACATTCAGTATCGCCAACGGAATAGCCATCGGATTCATCACCTACGCCATTGTGAAGGTTGCAACGGGCCGTTTCCAGGAAGCCAATCCGGCGGTGTTGTTGGTCGCCGTTTTGGGCGTGCTGCATTATATCTTCAGTTGATTTGGAGCCGGATAGCTCCATGATTATCGGTGGCATGATTTTCATGTCACCGGTTTTCATGCTGTTGCAATCGCCCGATGGTTGTTAAATGTGCCTGGAGTATCCATGTGCGTTATTGGAATTGTGACTTGTAATGTTTCCATCAGTTAACCCGGATAAAGTTTAAACGTTACAAGAACTGAGATTTAGAACACCGGTTGAAGAACCATACACGATGAATGAGTTGAAGAATCAACGTATCCTATTGGTAGAGGATGAGATTGCGCTCGCAGGTGTCTATATGGAGTACCTGTATGACGAGCCGTACGAAATCGATCATGTCGATACAGGCAAACTGGCGTTGGAAAAAATATCCGCCGAAAATTTTGCCGCCATAATTCTCGATCTGCGCCTGCCCGATATGAATGGGCTTGAGATATTGAAACATATCCAGGAGAGTGAACAGGATTTGTCCGTCGTCGTTATTACGGCGCATGGATCCATTAATACGGCCGTTCAGGCGATGCAGTACGGGGCGGCGGACTTCCTGCTCAAACCTTTCGATCCGGAACGGCTTATCTACACGCTCAGAAACACCCTGGAACGGCAGAAGCTGTCCAATATCGTCCAGGTATTCCAGAACGAATTTGACCGGAGAGAATATGAGGGCTTCATTGGCTCTTCCCTGGTCATGCAGGCTATCTACAAGACGATTGATGCGGCCGGACCCAGTACCGCATCCGTCTTCATAACCGGTGAATCGGGAACGGGTAAGGAGGTTTGCGCCGAAGCCGTCCACAACAGGAGTAAACGCCAGGGCATGCCGTTTATTGCCCTCAATTGTGCGGCAATTCCGCATGAGTTGATTGAAAGCGAAATATTCGGTCATGTAAAAGGCGCCTTCACCGGTGCCGTTTCAGACCGCGACGGTGCAGCGACTTTGGCTAATAGCGGCACCCTGTTTCTTGATGAAATCTGTGAAATGGATCAAGGGTTGCAGGCCAAACTTCTGCGATTCGTGCAGACAGGTACATTCAACAAGGTTGGAAGTTCCAAGGCGGAAAAAGTCGATGTCCGTTTCATTTGCGCCACAAACAAGGATCCGTGGGCGGAAGTGGAAGTAGGAAATTTCCGTGAGGACCTTTACTTCCGCCTGCATGTCGTTCCCATAGCGCTGCCGCCGTTGCGCGACAGGGGCGGTGATATTCTCGAAATCGCAAGGTCATTCCTGCTTCAATACGCCCATGAAGAGGGAAAAGGCTTTCAGGGATTCGCCCAGGATGTCGAAGAAGCGATCACCCGGTATTCGTGGCCGGGAAATGTCAGGGAGTTGCAGAATACGCTTCGGAACGCCGTTGTCTTGCATGACGGCGAAACGGTTACGGGCGATATGATGCCGCAACTGAATGTCGAATCCCTGGGCACCCGGATCTCAACCCTTGGGGAAGGGGGAGAGACAGGTGACGCTGTGCCGTCAATGACCGGGGCCGGGCAGGGCGCATCCGAAACATCTATCAGGCCGCTCTGGCAGGTCGAGGAAGATCATATCAAGCGTGCATTGGAGGCCTGTAAGGGAAACGTATCGCGTGCGGCGGCGATGCTCGAAATTGGAACATCGACGCTATACAGGCGTCTCAAGGAAATCGAAGAACGCTAGACAGGATTACAAAGTGATCCTAATGAAACATGACCGGCTTTTAGGCGTCGTGGATTTTACGCCCGTTGAAGCTTTTATTTCCGCCCTGCCCGCCATTTTGCCGAACATCCAGCGGCGCCCAGATAAAAACTTCCCGCGGGGTTGAATTCGAGGACCTTACCAACAGATCGCCGCCACAAAAGGATATGATTTTTTTTGCGATAATCAGGCTTCGGTCTTTCAAGACGCTCAAATCTGAATCTTCATATAACTGAAGACGGTTTTCCAGGAAACCTGATGATTTCAAAGACTCAGGCCCCCGGCTGACACAGAACATGGCCGTTGCAAGGTTAGGGGGGCCTTGGACAATGGCGCATGAAAGCGAGACCGGAAGATTCGGCTGGTTCATCAAGAAGTGCTCCACAACAATGATCAGGACATGTTGCAGGCTTTTCATGTCGCCGTAGAATTTACCCTTGGCTCTCACGTCATAGGTTATATTGATCGCTTCAGCCCATTCGTCGGAATAACTGGAAACGGCATCGACAACCGATGACGTGAGTTCCTGGATATCGAAAGATAAGCCCTTGCCGGCCATGTTTCCCCATCAATCAGTACTTCCCCGGGACTGATGATCTCAATCCCATTCAGCAAGGGGCATGCCATGTGCAAGGTGTTGATATTGTTAAATACTTTTCTGACCCTATCCCATTTTGACATTCAATTTGGGATAGGGGGCCGAAAAAACGACAGAATGTGTCTCGATTTAGAAATTATCCTTGAGGCGGCGCGTTTCGGCAAAAACGGAAACGGCGTCTCCCCCGACGACCCCGATGGTTTCCTGCAGCCCGGAACTATCAGGCCTGAGGAATGGGTTCGTCGCCAGTTCTTCCGCCAGGGTCGAGGGAACGGTTGGAATGTCCTGCATTCTCTTTTCGTCAATATCCGCCATGCGTGCGGCAAGCTCGGCATTGTCCGGTTCCACGGAAAGGGCGAAACGCCCGTTGGCCTGGGTGTATTCGTGGGCGCAGTAGATTTTGGCGCTTCCCGGCAGGGCTTTCAGCTTTGCAAGGGATGACCACATCTGTTCCATGGTCCCTTCAAAGACCCGTCCGCATCCGAGGGCGAATAGGGTGTCGCCACAGAACAGGGCGTCCGACTCTTCAAACCAGAAGGCGATGTGACCACGGGTATGGCCGGGAACGTCAAAGACCTGTGCTTCGGCTTCGCCCAACTTGAACGTATCGCCGTCACCGACTTCGACGTCGATGCCGGGAATCCGGTCCCGGTCAGCGCGCGGACCGACGATGGTGCAACTGGTCATGGATTTTATCTCAAGGTTCCCGCCGGTATGATCGCCATGATGATGGGTATTGATGATGTGCGAGATCGTCCATCCCTTGTCGGAGGCGGCCGCCATGACAGGATCGACGACAGCCGGGTCGACGACGGCTGTTTTGCCGGTAACCGGATCGTGGGCCAGGTACACATAGTTATCGCTTAGTACGGGAATCTGGTGAATTTCGAGAGCGGACATGTCAATTCCAGTTATTTGGTAAGAATTCGGGCAATCATGATCTGTTCAACAATAAATAGGCGGATTGGAACGGTTTGCCAATCAGGGCGAGCTTACTTGGCGGTTTTTTCCTTCAGGCTGAAGCGAAAATCACATCGGGAAGCTCCATCCATGATGGTCTCGTTACGCTCCATGACGATCCTGGTGTCGTAGCCCTCACACAAGGAACCGTCCCGGTTACATGAAAGAACCGAGCCAAGTTCCCCGGCGCCGATTTCACGATACATTTCCGCATAGCGGCACCGGGTCACGTCGAACGACAGGCTGGTGTCTGTTTCTTCATGAGTCTCTATTTCCTGTGCGCCGCCTTCCTGCCACATGGCAATCCGCTCGGCAAAGGTTGTCAGGTCGGTTTTACCGTCTTCTTCGGCCAATTGACGGCCCATGTCATGAGCCATCTTGCGGGCGACATTTCCCAGCAGTTCCAGGGCTTTGTCTTTCCCGATTTCGGGAACCATTTCGTCATAAAGCGCTTTGGCGAATTCCGCTTCTATGCGCCGTCGTTCCAGCAAGGTCATATTGGGAAACTCCCACCACAGATAGATCGATCAGAGGTTGCTGAATTTGTATACTACATCATCCGTGTTATCTTGTTGGTGATATTCTCCCTTCGTATGATTTCGGGACGGGAAAATTCTGAATTAATTCAGGGGCCAGACTATGTCTTCGACAATTCGCCAGGAGACTGAGGAAACATTCTCCGCCAATTTACCCGAGGCCTTGTGGGACGTTGAAGCCCTACCCAAACCGACACAAGACCCTGATCGTCTCAGGACCGATATTGATGTCTTCGGATACGGCATTATTGAGCATGCGCTTTCCCCATCGGAACTGAAAGCCGTCCAGGACAGGCTGTTTGAACAGGCGCAGGCGGAACGGGATATTTATGCCCATAAAAATCCGGCCAATCCCATCCCCGGCGCGCAATGGGTCAACATGCTTTTGAACAAGGGGGATGTTTTCTTCGATCTTGTCCGTCATCCACTGGCGATGGAGATGATCGAGCATATCCTGGGACCTGAATACCTGATTTCGTGCGTTGATTCCCAGGTCCAGCATCCGGGCGCGGGCATTATGCCCCTGCACACGGACCAATGGTGGGTGCCGCCGTTGAGCCCCCCGGATACTCCCCATGTCAGGGCGTCAACCATCAGGCGCGATAGTGGGGCGTCGTGCGATCCCGGACCGTCCGATGGGCCGATATCGGCTCCTGTCATGGCGAACGTCATGTGGATGATCACGGATTTCTCGGAAGCCACCGGCGCGACCCGCGTGGTCCCAAGCAGTCACCTCAGCGGCCGGGCCCCCGATGCCAGCGTGCCGCACAAGGTTCCCTCGGTGCCGGCTGAAGGGCCGGCGGGCACGGCGTTCGTCTTTGATGGGCGCTTATGGCATTCGGCATGGTCGAACACCAGTGACGCGCCCCGCTACGGCATAACAACGGCGTTCTGCGGCCCGCAATGCCGGCCTATCGAGAATTACACTCGTGGGATGCGGCCTGAGGTCCTTGAAAACTGCTCGCCTGACATTCTTGACCGTCTCGGTTTCAGCGCCTGGTCCAGTTACGGCCACACGGGCGATCTGGACGCCCGCCCCTCGTTGCCGGGCGATCAGGCGATGGGGCCGTTGCGGCCAGGGAAGTAAGGGTTAGTTCCTGGCGGGCTGTGAAAGAATCAGTCCATAACAGCAACAGGAAAAGCGAGAAATCATCAAAACGATGACAGTTGGGATATGGTTGTCGGGCGTCTGGGAGGGGTACTCTAAGGTAATCGACGATAACAGGAGGTTCCCATGAGTGATCGTCTTGCTGTTTATTTCGACGCCCAGGTTTTCGACCATGAGACCGGATACGGCGTATTCGATGCCGAACTCTCGCCATTTCTTGCCCAACCGGAACGCCATCCGGAAAACGGCGACAGGGTCCGGAACATGGCGGCGGTCCTTCGCAAGGGGCCGGTCCGCTGGGCGCTGGACTGGCATGCGGCCGAACCGGCGCCGGACGAGGCGTTGCGCCTTTTCCATGACGAAGAATATCTTCACGCCATGGCGTCCTTCCCCGTCGAAGAATCATACCGTGAAACCTCGACCACGGTGTTCGGGCCCGGAAGCTGGCAGATCTTCAAGGTATCGGCCGGGCTCGCCATCGCGGCGGCAGAGCACGTCTGGCAGGGGGAAGGCGATATGGCTTACGCCATGTGCCGGCCGCCGGGACACCACGCGCAACCGGCCATGGCGGACGGTTACTGCTTCATCAACAACATCGGCGTCGCCATTCAGGTGCTGCGCCAGCATGGCCTGAAGCGGGCCACCGTCATCGACTGGGACGTGCATCACGGCAACGGCACCCAGGAGGGATTCTACGCCGATCCGGATGTCCTGACCGTTTCCATGCATATGGACCACGGGTCCTGGGGGCCAAGCCACCCACAGACAGGCGGCGCCGATGAAGTCGGGTCCGGCGACGGTATCGGTGCGAACCTGAACGTTCCGCTCCCGTATGGTAGTGGCAATGCGGCCTATCAGGCGGCATTCGATGAAATTATCGCGCCGGCTGTGCGGGACTTCGCACCGGAAATCCTGTTCATCGCCGCCGGACAGGACGCCAACCAGTTCGATCCCAATGGCCGTCAGACCGTCAGCATGGAAGGGTTTTACCAACTGGGCCTGTGCGCCCGCGAACTGGCGGCGAGCGTATGCGATGGCAAGATGGTGTTGGTCCAGGAAGGCGGCTACGCCCTCAGTTATTCGGCCTATTGCCTGCATGCGACGCTGGAAGGCGTTCTTGGCCGTTCCCGGGAACTGGACGATCCCATTGCCTTTATGCCGGATCATGAAGCCAAAATTCCCGCTATCATCAAGCGGCTGCAGGATATCCGGAATTCGGCGCTGGATAGCTGACGGCTGTCGATTTCGCTTCCGGCGCATGTATTGACGTCCTATGGTGTGTTCAAGGAGTCGTTCATGCCGTTGAAACATGTCCATGCCGTTGCTGCGCTCATTGTCAGCGCCATCCTTGTCCAGCTTTCCGCTCCGGCGGAAGCGGCGACACAATTGGTGCCGCACCGGGCGATTTATGCGGTGACCCTGGCGCCGGATTCCGTCAGCGGGCCGGTCATCGATGTTGACGGCGTCATGTCCATGTCCCTGGAAGAAACCTGCGAGGGCTGGATTTTCACGCAGGACATGAAGACGGTTCTTACCGTCGACAGCGGTCATACATTCAATCAATCGGCCCTGTTCACAAGCTGGGAATCTCTCGATGGACGGGATTACCGTTTTGCTTCTCACATCGAAACGGGCGACGGACAATTGCTGTTGCGCGGCGATGCCCATCTGGAATCCGATGGAACAGGAACCGCCACCTACAGGGAGCCTGAAGAGGCCAGCATTGACCTGCCGAAAGGCACCATGTTTCCGGTTACCCATACGGCCTGGTTGATCGATCAGGCGAAGGCGGGAGTTCGCTCCGCTCCGCAGATCGTCTTTACCGGTTCCGAGGAGCTGGAAGCCGAACTGGTGAATGCCTTTATCGGCGATTTTGTCGCCAGTGAAGACCAGGAGGCTTCCGAGATGGACGGTCTGCTGGCGGAGGGCGGCTGGCCGTTGATCATGGCGTTTTACCCCCTGACCAGCCAGACAGGCATGCCGTCCTTCGAGATGCGGGCCATGCAGCTTGCGAACGGCGTATCGCCTGAATTGCAGATGAATTTCGGGGACTTTTCGACCAAGCTGACGATACAACGCCTGGAAAGCCTTGAACGCCCTTCGTGCTCCTAGATTGGGTCACGTATAGATGGAAACGCTTCGCGTTTCATCGAAACGTGTGAATCCGATCGATTTGAATGACCTGCTCGCGCAACAGTAATCGATAATTATTCGCAATGCAGTTGTAACTCAGGCTTGTATCAAACATAATATTTGGGGTTTTTTAAAGATTCCCCTGATACAAGGCAGATATGATGAAAAACAGCTTCAGACTGCCCTACGTTATTGTTTGCATTCTCACATTTCTGTTTGGGATGCATACCATGGGAAGCGCCTCGGCAGGCGGCTCGCCCTATATTGGCATGCAGCCTCAGGAACTGCCGGCGAAAGCCATCATAGCGCTTGGCCTTTCATCAAAAGGGGCCATCGCTATTCGCGATGTTGGCCGTGACACGCCTGCGGAACAAGCGGGCGTCAGGCGCGGCGATATCCTGCTCAGCATGAACGGCCAGTCCGTTGAAACCCTTGCCCAGGTCATCGAGATCGTGACGAAGGGATCGCCCGGCGATGTCTTTGAGCTTACGGTTCTTCGCAATGGGGAACAGGTCGATCTGTCCCTTAACACGACAGAATGGCCTGAACAGCGCCAGATCAAGAAAAACCATGTCGGTCAAATTCCGTCGCTTGGCCTGACCACGGCGGCCCTGACATCGAAAATTCGCGAACAATTCAATTTGCGATGGGATAGCGAAGGTGTTGTCGTAACCCTTGTCGATCCGGCGAAGGGCGTATCGGAAATCATTCAGCGCGGCGATGTCATCGTCCAGTACAATCAGGAATCCGTATGGCTTCCGGAACAGTTACTGGCGGCTTACGAAAAAGCACATGAAGCGAAACTTAAGTCTTCAATCCTGCTGCTGGAGCGTCCCGGCGGCTATGTCTTCATCATGCTCCCGGTCCATTGAGCATGCTTCCGGGCTCAATTTGACGGAATTTCCTAACCGTTCCGGGCCATATCAATCAGGTGCCTGAAATCCTCCAGGCCGATCGCACCGGGATAGAGTTGGTCACCGATGATGAAGGCCGGCGTGCCGTTGATGTTCATTGATTCCGCCAACCTGTAATTTTCCTCAATTAACTTGTCGATCTCCGGCGATTCCATGGCGTCGCGCAGCGCATCGGCATCGATGCCGAGGTGGGCGATTATGCCTGTGATCTTATCGGGCGTCAGGTTGCCGCGGCTGCCCATCAAGGCATTGTGGACTTCCAGGTATCGGTCAGGCCAGTTGAGCCAGACCGCCAGGGATGCCCGCGACGCTGTCATGGAATCCTCACCCAGGATCGGGAATTCCATGAACACGAAACGAATATCCTGATCGGTCTCCATGACGGTCATGATATCGGATAAAACCTTTTTGCAGTAACCGCATCGATAGTCGAAGAACTCGGCAATCGTAACCGAGGCAGAGGCGCTTCCAATGCTGGGGGCGTTCAGCCCACCGTCCAGGCGGGCATTGAAATGGGCAATTGCAGCCTGGGCGGCCTCGCGTTCAGCCATCTCCTGCTTTTCCCTGAGGGCGCGAATGGCTTCGACGAGAACCTCCGGGTTATCCCTTAAGTATTCCCTGATCAGATCCTGAATTTCTTCCCGTTCGGCTTCGCTCAGGCCTTCATCCGCCATTGATGTCTGCGGTGAGGCGGTCAGGAAAAAAACCGTCATCAGGAGAAGGCTGAAAAGGGGTAAAACACGTAACGGCATCATCAGGTAAATCTTTCGGATCGGTGGATTTTTCATCAGTTAACGAAACCGCATCATGCCGTATCGCCACCGGGTCAACAAGCCGAGTTCGTAATGAGGTCACCGTTTTCACGCAGACGTGACATGGTGGGGAAGAATGAAGCTTTCATCCCGATTTTACCGGAAAAGGCGCATGTTGGCGAAGTAGGCAGGAGCGTCCTGCCGGTTCGCATCTGCCTGGATAGCAATGAAAACAATATGCGTCCTGGCGGGATCCCTATCGGGCCACAGGCGGGTAAACAAGGATAGAAGATCGATACCTTCCTGCCACCATCGTCCGATATTTTCACGTCCTCCCCGCATGACATAATAGGGCAGGGCGCCGTTGCCATGGGCTGCCAATTCTCCCCGTTTGAGAGCGGAATCAGCCCAACGGATTTCAAGAATTCGATTGGCTGGCGTTTCGTGCACGATATCTGGAAGGTTATCATAGGCAGGCAGGTCTGCGTCTTCATCCGCCGCATAAAAGCCGGCAAGAATTGAAACTCCATGAAACTCATTCGTGGCGCCACCCTGTTCCAGAAGCCATGACCACCCGAGGTAAGAGGTGGACAACAGATTGGCGTCTACGGGACGCAGAATGGAAATTCCCTGGTTTCCCGGGGGGATTTTCAGGGCGCGTTGACCTGCCTTTTCCGTTACCACAAGCATGCCGGGGCCAATGTTTCCTGAAACGAGCCATTGGCCGCTTTCAAAGGTTCGGGCAAAGTTCGTGGCGGGACCGAGGATTTCGAGTGATCCGTCAGGCTGCACTTCCGAAACGATGATCGGTTTTGCACAAGCGCCGAGCAACAGCAGGGCCGTTATCGTTATCGTGACCATGAACGGGCCGGGGCGATAGGATTTTGCCATGATCTTAAAGACGTTGTGCTGCGTTCAGGATGTCCTGAGCCTGTAGCCATTCCCTTGAACCGACCGGGAAATGGTTGACGGCCTTGTTGGCGTGATAAATGGCGTCTCTCGCACGCCCCCGAAGCAGGGCAGCTTCTGCCAGGGCCAGCGTGCTGAGAGGCATTTTACCCTGGCGGCCGAATGTTATGGCGAGCTGGTGCCAGGCCATGGCTGAATCCCGTTCCAGCGACAGACTGCGCCGCAGGTTTTCTTCAGCCGCAACCAGCAGCCCGTCATCCTCGCTGGCGATCTGTGCCTGTCCCAGTTCAAGATACAGAATAGCCGAAGGTGGAGAGAGATCGACAGCGCGTTGATAGGACGGCAAGGCCTCGAAGACCTTGCCGTGTTCGAACAGCATCTGTGCTTTCAACTCATGGAAATAGGGATCTTCGGGATAGTCGGCCAATAGCCCGTCAATCAGGGAAAGGGCCTTGGCAAGATCAGGTTTCCGGTAATAGGCGAAAGCCCGGGCATAACGCGCCCAGACACTCTGATCCGTTTCAGGATATTTGCGGAGCACATAAGTCAGTGGATTGGTGTAGGCATAAACCTTGGCCTGGATACGTTTATGGGCGATTTGCCAGATATCCGGTGGCGGTGTTTCCGAAAAGTCTGACTGGGTGAGATGGTGTTCGATGGCCTCCATCCGCTCACGACTCAAGGGGTGTGTGCTAAGGTAGGGATCCTGTTGGGAGGCGGAATACAATTCCTGGTCTTCCAGCTTTTTTAGGAACCTATAGAGACCCTTGGCCGAATAACCGGTCTCTTCCATGTATCGCAGAGCGGCATGATCGGCAGCCGATTCCTGGCTGCGGCTGAAGCTTAGAAAAGAGCGGGCGGAAACGTCCCCTCCGCCTGCAACTGCAGCAGAGGCTACATCGCCACGGCCTGTCAGGATTCCCACACCGATACCCAGGATCGAAGCAATCAAATTCGCGTTTCTGGCTGATTCCAGAGCGCCCTTTGTCCGGGCGAGATGTCCGCCGGCTATATGGCCGGTTTCATGGGCGATGACGCCGATAACGCTGCTGACGTCATCGGCATTCATCAATATCCCGGTATTGATAAAAATATTTTGCCCTCCGGCGACAAAAGCGTTCAATTGTGAATCATGTATGAGGTAAATATTAACGGATGAAGGGTTGAGCCCTGCCGCTTCAAATAGTGGCGTTGAGTACGCCCTGATGATAGTTTCTGTTTCGGCATCCCGCACCATGGTCCGGTTGGGTGCTGCAAACGCGGGTGTCGCCCATGCAACCAAAAGTGCATTAAACACAATAAATGAAACAAAAACCGGTATGACAATGAATCTGGTCAAAAAATTCAATCCTGTTCGAGCCTGTCTTGAAGGTAGTTGTCGGCAGATGTTACGTCAATTCCAAGTCCCGGGCAGGATTGCTGCGATAATGTTGCTGTCAGTTGGGGTGACATCATGTGAACTGGTTAAGGACGAGGAAGAACGTGGCACCATCGGGTTTTCCGAGGGTTTTATCGGCGGTGTTGCGGTTGACGAGCCGCGTGCCGCTCTCGTTGGGCGGGATATCCTGTCTTCCGGCGGCTCTGCGGCAGATGCCGCCGTCGCCGTTTATTTCACCCTGGCTGTTACACTGCCATCCGCAGCAAGTATCGGCGGCGGTGGTATGTGTCTGGTTCACGACCAGGAGAATGGTGAGGTTACGGCGCTTGATTTCCTGGCCCGGACACCGGCATCCATTCCCGCCGAAGCCAGCCGACCGAGCGCCATTCCGGGGAATCCGCGGGGTTTTTACGCCCTGCATGCCCGATACGGGGTTTTGCGCTGGCAACAACTGGTAACGCCTGCTTCCGGGTTTGCACGGTTCGGAACGCAAATATCCCGTGCTTTATCGAAGGACCTTTCCATCGCCAGCGACGCCTTGCGCGCCGATCATGAGTTTGCTTCCATTTTTACCTCAAAGAACACCGGGCAATTGGCGGGGGAAGGCGATTTTATCAAGCAGGTTGACCTTTCGATTATCCTGGGTCGCATGGGAACCGATGGCCCGGGTGATTTCTACGCAGGACAGGGCGCACGAAATTTTGTTGATGCGGTTCAACGTGCCGGTGGCTCCCTGAGTGTTTCGGACTTGCGGACATACCAGCCCGTTTGGCGGGATACGATCAAAGTGCCCTTTAAAAGGCATGTCATCCATTTTGCGCCACCCCCTGCTGCGGCAGGCGGGCTTGCTTCCGCCATGTGGCAAATGCTCATGCTGGAGGACAGGTTTATCGACGCCGCACAGGGTGAGCGTGAACATTTGATTGCCGAGGCGTCCATGCGCGCCTACGCGGACAGGGCGCGGTGGATGCTGGATAATGGTGAGACCAGGTGGTCGACACCGGAACTGGCGGATCCATCAAGGCTTGAAAAGGATATGGCAGGATACGATCCAGATCGCCATACCCGTGTTCTGGAACTGGATCAGAAACCTGTTCGGCGATCTGAAAATCCATCCGGCGCCAGTTTTATCACCGTCGACAGGAACGGGAATGCCGTCGCCTGCACGCTTAGTATGAATAATCTGTTCGGAACCGGACGGGTCGCACCCGGAACGGGGGTGGTTCTGGCGACGATTCCCGGTAAGGGCGGCCGTGGGGCGCTTTCGCTGGGCCCCATGATGATGACGAACCCTTATATCAACAACTTTTACTGGGCGGGAACAGCCAGCGGTGGCGTTGCTGCGCCGACTGCGTTGATTAATGTCGCCGCTCATTCCCTTCTGGCGGAACAGCCCCTTAAAAAGGCGATGTCGGCGCCCAGGATCCATCATGGGGGCGAGCCGGATACGACCTATTACGAGATCGGCATGGATAACGATTTGATTGAAGCGCTTAACACCCGGGGGCACCAGACGGCAGGAGCGCCGGCTATAGGCAGGGTCAACGCCATGTCGTGTTTCAACGGCATTCCGGTTGAACCCGCTTCTTGTGAAATCAGTACGGATCCACGCGGGTTCGGTTTGGCGCTGGCTGCCGACAAGATTTAGGATAGGAAGATGGCTCTGAAAGTATCCAATCGCGGTACCGTTCCGCCGTTTATCGTCATGGATGTCATGCAGGCCGCTGCGGAGCGGGAGGCGGAAGGTGAACACGTCCTGCACCTTGAAGTCGGTCAGCCACATACGCGGGCGCCCGGCAAGGTCCTTGAAGCAGCGAAAAATGCGCTGGATCAGGATCGCATCGGTTATACGGTCGCCCTCGGCATTCCCGAACTCAGAAACCGGATCGTCAGATACTACAGGGACCATCACGGTATCGATGTCGATCCTGACCATGTCATGATCACAACGGGGTCATCATGCGGGTTCCTGCTTTCCTTCCTTTCAGCCTTTGAAGCCGGAGACAAGGTCGCCCTCGCCAGCCCGGGTTATCCGGCCTATCGAAACATCCTCCGGGCCGTTGGGATTGAGGTCGTCGACCTGCTAACGGGGCCTGAAACCAATTTCCAACCCACCCCGGATCTGATCGAGAATTGTGGTGAAAACATCGACGGTCTCATCATCGCCAGTCCTTCAAACCCGGCCGGAACCATGATCGGTGATGAAGACCTTGAAGCCCTTTGCCGGTATTGCGACGAACAGGGAATTCGGTTGATTTCTGATGAAATCTACCATCGGATTACTTATGAGAAGGGTGCTCAAACATCTTTGGCCTACACGCAAAACGCCATTATAATCAATAGCTTCTCTAAGTATTTCTCGATGACCGGTTGGCGCCTGGGCTGGATGGTCGTGCCGGAGGACCTGATCAGGGCTGTCGTGTGCCTGGCCCAGAACCTGTTTATCTCGCCACCGACGCTGTCCCAACATGCCGGTATCGCGGCATTCGATTGTGAAGACGAATTGCAGGAAAACCTGAAGCGCTATGCTGCCAACAGGGCGTTGCTGCTGGATGAGCTGCCAAAGGCGGGATTTGACAGATTGGCGTCCGCCGACGGGGCGTTTTACATTTATGCCGACGTCAGTGCGCTGACCAACGACAGCACGGAATTCTGCCGCCGGATGCTCAATGAAATCGGTGTTGCTTCCACCCCGGGCATCGATTTCGACCCGTCACGCGGTCATCATTATGTCCGATTTTCATTTGCCGGTTCGACGGAAGATATGGCGGAAGCGGCTTCGCGTCTGAAAGCCTGGCTGGGATAAAGGAATGGGGACCGTAGCGACGGCCCCCATCCGGGAATAATCCTGTTTAAGACCTGCAATCGAATCAGGATCGGCGCCACCATCCGCCTCGGCGGGGTTGCTCGCCTTCGTCTTCACCATTTCCGGCTCCGACGACGATGACGTTGGTCTTTGCTGCCTCGGCGACAGTGCCGGAATCGGCGTCTTCTTCTGAAGTCTCCTCAGAAGAATCAGAACTGTCAGCGGCGACTATCGGAACCTCAATAGGCGCTGGGGGCTCTGGCGTATCCGCCGTTTCGTCGCCGGGTTGATCCGTTTCCTCAGCTGTTTTTTTCTTGCGTGAGCGGGAGGCGCGCTTGGGCTTCTTGGGTTTTTCATCCTCCTCGGCCTGCGCTTCATCCGTGACCGTTTCATCCGTTTCAGGTGCGGCTTCAGCCTCTGCCGCTTCGGTTTCCGCATCTTCGGATTTTTTGCTCCGGCGGCGCGAGCGGCGTTTCGGTTTTTCTTCGGTTTCCTCTTCAACGCTGTCAGCTTCGACAGCGTCGCCGGATTCCTCGCCTTCCTCGGTCTGTTCAGTTTCCGGTGCTTCGGATTCTTCCGATGCCTCGACCGTATCTTCTTCACGGCCGCGCGATCTTCTCCGACCGCCCCTTCGGCCCCTGCGGCGTTTTTTCGGGGCCTGTTCGTCAGACGTTTCCTCCGTATCGGAATCGGCGGCGACCGCTTCGGAATCCTCTTCGGTTTCCTCTGCAATATCCGAGGTGCTCACGGCGTCATCATCAGCCCTGCGGCCCCTGCGTCGCGAGCGGCGGCGGCGGCGTTTCTTTGGCGCGCCCGATTCGTCGTCGCCCCGCATTTCATCGCGTCCCTCTTCCTCAACGTCGGCAGCGATGCGTCCGGCGGTATCCGGCGAGCCTTTGATGCGGTCAATACGATGATCGGGTGCGATCAGCGTATCGTCACTGGCAAGGGTGACGGAAAAACCATAGCGCTCCTCGATTTCCGCCAGGGCTGTACGTTTCTGGTTCAGGATGTAAAGGGCAATCGGCGTCGCCACATGAACCGTGATGGAGGTTGACCGTCCCCGCATGCCTTCCTCTTCAATGGCGCGGATAACGCTCAACGCAGCCGATTCAACGGACCTGAGCGCACCGGTGCCGCCACAATGGGGGCAGGGACCGGTGGAGCTTTCCATCAGGCTGGGCCTGAGGCGCTGGCGCGACAGTTCAAGCAGACCGAAGGGGCTGATGCGTCCCATCTGGATACGCGCGCGGTCGTTCTTCATGGACTCTTTAAGCTGGCGTTCCACCTTCACCTGGTTGCGGTGAACTTCCATATCGATGAAATCGATCACCACAAGGCCGGCCAGGTCGCGAAGACGGAGCTGGCGCGCTACTTCATCGGCGGCTTCCAGATTGGTCTGCAGCGCCGTTTCCTCGATGTTGCGTTCGCGCGTCGCCTTGCCTGAGTTGACGTCGATGGCGACCAGGGCCTCGGTTTGTGAAAGCACGATATAACCGCCGGATTTCAGCGATACGACCGGATCGTGCATGGCGTCAAGCTGGCTTTCCACCTGATAACGGTGGAGCATCGGAACGGCAGTATCCTTGTAGGGCTGTACGCGTTTTGAATGGCTCGGGATCAGCAGTTTCATGAAATCCTTGGCGATCCTGTAGCCATCATTGCCTTCGACAATAACGTCCTCCACATCCTTGGAGTACAGGTCGCGAATGGCGCGCTTGATGATATTGCCTTCTTCATGCACAAGGCAGGGGGCTATGGATTCCAGGGTTGTTTCCCGCACCTGATTCCAGAGCCGCATCAGGTAGTCGTAATCGCGTTTGATCTCGGCCTTCGTGCGTTTTGCGCCTGCTGTCCTGACGATAACCGCCACGCCTTGCGGTATCTTGAAATCGTTCAGGATCGTTTTCAGCTTGCGGCGGTCTGAAGCATTGGAAATTTTTCGCGAGATGCCGCCGCCACGCGCCGTATTGGGCATCAGGACGCAATAACGGCCGGGCAGCGAGATGTAGGTGGTCAGCGCCGCACCCTTGTTGCCGCGTTCTTCCTTGACGACCTGGACCAGCAGTATCTGGCGCCGTTTGATGACTTCCTGGATTTTATACTGGCGGCGGATATTGACGGGACGTCGGTTTTCGACCTCTTCTTCGTCATCGCCACCGACGCTCTGGACCGTGGCTTCGTCCGAATCCTCGTCCTCAATGGCGTCGTTATCCTCGTCTTCGGCCACAGCCTGCTGCTGTTCGGCGATCAGCGCCTCACGGTCAGCGACGGGAATCTGGTAATAATCGGGGTGAATTTCGTTAAAGGCCAGGAATCCATGGCGATTGCCGCCGAAATCGACAAATGCAGCCTGCAACGAGGGCTCAACCCTCGTCACTTTTGCCAGATAGATATTTCCCTTTAGTTGTCTTCTGGATTCGACCTCTACATCAAAATCTTCGAGACGTTTTCCGTCGACGATCACGACGCGCGTCTCTTCCGCGTGCGTCGCATCGATTAACATTTTCTTGGACATTAATATTGAAACTCCGGCTCTCCCCCAGCCTTTGAGCACGATGGGCGTAAAAAACAGGGGATAATCTTTTCATTGATCCGGTGGCGCATGCGACAGAAATCGCACGGAACGGGTAATCCGCCGTGGCAAGTAAGTTCTGTTCGTGCATATCTACAACCGGCATTTGATCACCTTGCTGTCCGAAAAATGCTTTAATAACAATATGTAAAGCGTCGGACCAAACTAGGTTAGGGACGGCTCCGCCATCCGGGTAAACTCATGGTAGCGCTGGAAAAACAACAGCCGCACATAGAAACGAATGCGGCTGACTTCCAAGCTGCTTCGCCGTTAATATAATCTCAGTATCTCCGTATCACAATCATCATATTAATGAATCGGGAAAGAGAGCGGATTGTGTGAACAATGCGGTCCGCCTTCAATGGTGATTATTGATGATAGCTGGCGTGGGAAAGTGTATGTATTTTGTGTATTCTTCCCCGTCCTCGGATTATGCGGCTGGTCTCGGAGCTTAAACGAATGGCAAGACTGAACAAAAACAGGCTTTGGATGCTTGTAGGCCTGTTTGTTCTTGTGCTGGGCATGGTTCCCCGTCCCGTTGACGCTGCTGAGACCGTAGCGACGGACGTCCGGGTCGGCTATCATGGTGAACACACCCGATTTGTGCTCGACCTGTCCCAGGCCCTCGATATCAGGCTTTTCATGCTGGATGCGCCCTATCGGGTCGTTCTTGATATGTCGGAAGTCGGCTGGCGCCTGCCGCCCACGCCGCTGCCGTCACAAACCGGCCTGTTCAAGACCATGCGATATGGGCTGTATCAGGCAGGCCAGTCACGCGTCGTCCTGGAAACAACCCATCCCGTTGCCGTGAAGACGGCGTTTTACCTGGCGGACCAGCAAACCGGCATCAGGCGATTCGTGCTCGATCTGGTTCCCTCCGACCGTCAGACGTTCCTGTCGTCGTTGAACCGCGCCCTGCCGGTCAGGGCGGGTGGCCCGGCATATCAGGCGGCGTCCCTGCCGGATGTGCCCATGCCGGAACTTAACCCCGCAAGCGGCGTATTTGCACCGCCGCCTGACGCGGCACCCGTTGCCGAGGTGACGGCGGCGCAACCCTCCATGATGCCTGCGCCCCGAAAACCCCTGGCTCTCGCCAATGCCAGGAAGCGCGTCATCGTTATTGATCCCGGGCACGGCGGTGCAGATCCCGGCACCATCGGGGCTTCCGGCGTTTATGAAAAGCACATCACCATCGCCATGGCGCGGCAGATCAAGAGCATCTTTGAGCAGTCAGGCCGTTACAAGGTCGTGCTGACGCGTGACAGGGACGTTTTTGTCCGTCTGCGCGACAGGGTGAACATCTCCCGCAAGGCGGGGGCGGAACTGTTTATTTCCATTCATGCGGATTCCATCAAGAACAGAAAAATCAGCGGTGCTTCCGTTTACACCTTGTCTGAAAAGGCTTCCGACAAGGAAGCCGCGCTGCTGGCGGAAAAGGAAAACAAGGTGGATCTTATCGCCGGTATCGACCTGAGCACCGAATCCCAGGAGGTCACGAATATCCTAATCGACCTCGCACAGCGGGAATCCATGAACGAATCGGCCAAAATCGCAAATATCCTGGTCCAGGAGCTCAAGCGCTCGACCAAGGTGCTCCGCAACACGCACCGCTTTGCCGGTTTCGCCGTCCTGAAAGCCCCGGATGTTCCGTCCATTCTGCTGGAGCTTGGCTTCCTTTCCAACAAGGCGGATGAACGTAATTTAAGATCAAAAGCTTACCGGAATAAGATCGCGAAATCCCTCCTGGCGGGCGTTGATTATTACTTTGCCGGTATGCAACAAGCCCGGTCCAACTGAGAATTGCCCGGCCTGCCCAGGGGCTCGTTTAAGTTAGCCACGATGTTGCCGCATTCGGGCGTCAGTCTGGCGTCAGTAAACTGTGGGATATACTCTGTAAAAGCCGTGTTTGACGCCAAGGCCGCATAATCGCAGACTTACCGCTATCATGTTCCGAGCCCTGTTCATCATCCTGTTGTTACTGTTCACCATCGCCATTGCCGGGGCAGGCGGTGCGCTTTACGTGTTCCACCAGTACGGCAAGGGGTTGCCGGATTACCGGCAACTGGCCGATTACGAGCCCCCGGTAACGACCCGAATCCATGCAGGGGACGGCCGGCTCCTGAA
Source organism: uncultured Thalassospiraceae bacterium (assembly GCA_964344255.1). Classification (GTDB taxonomy): domain Bacteria; phylum Pseudomonadota; class Alphaproteobacteria; order Rhodospirillales; family Casp-alpha2; genus JAJFIE01. Next base: position 30,487 of record CAYFMQ010000017.1, on the reverse strand, counting down.
CGAGTACGCGATCGAGCGGCGGGTCTTCGTTCCCTTGTCTGCCATGCCGGGGCTGGTGGTGCAGGCGTTCATCGCCGCCGAGGACAAGAATTTCTTCCAACATCCCGGCATCGATGTCACCGGCGTCGCCCGGGCCATCGTGACCAACCTGAGAAACATCGGCTCGGGAAGACGCCTGGTGGGCGCGTCCACCATAACGCAACAGGTCGCCAAGAATTTCCTACTGACAAACGAAGTCTCCTGGGAGCGCAAGATCAAGGAAGCCATCCTGTCACTGAGGATCGAACGCGCCATTTCAAAGGAGCGAATCCTGGAACTTTACCTGAACGAAATCTATCTCGGTTTCCAGGCCTATGGCGTGGCGGCGGCTGCGCTGAACTATTTTGACAAATCGCTCGATGAGTTGACCATAGCGGAGGCCTCGTTCCTTGCGGCCTTGCCAAAGGCGCCCAATAATTATCACCCGATCAGAGAGCGTGAGGCCGCCATCAATCGCCGCAACTGGGTCGTTGGCCGCCTGCTGGAGGAAGGCTTTATAACAACCGACCAGGCGATCGAGGCGAGGGCGGAGCCGTTGGATATCCGAAAACGCCAGGAAACGCAGTTTGTCCGCGCCGATTACTTTGCCGAGGAAGTGCGCCGCGAACTGATGGCGCTATATGGCGAGGAAAAGCTCTATACGGGCGGTCTCTCCGTGCGCACGACGATCGACCCATATCTCCAGGACATCGCGGACCGCACACTCAGAAAGGGACTGGAAGTTTATGACCGCCGCCATGGTTGGCGCGGGCCACTGTCCATAACGCCGGAAGGAACCGATTACCATCAGGCGATCAAAGACTACAAGCCGCCCGCGGGCATGGAAGGGCGTTTGGCGGCGGTTGTAATCAGGATGGATGACGGCGGTGTCGATATCGCCTTTGCCGGTGGCGAAACCGGACGAATCCCCTTGATGGAAATGACCTGGGCCAGGCCGTGGAAAGAAGGGCAGAAGCTTGGCCCGAAGGTGAAGAAGCCCTCGGATGTCGTTCGACCTGGAGACATCGTCGCCGTTGTTCCCGTGAGCCATGCACCGGAGGATGAGGACGGTAATCAGGGCGAGCCCTATCCGCCGGCAACCTTCGGCCTTTCCCAGATACCCGAAATCGAAGGCGGCCTGATCGCGCTTGATCCCCACACCGGGCGCGTCCTCGCCATGTCGGGCGGTTACAGCTATGAACGCAGCGTCTTCAACCGGGTGACCCAGGCCATGCGTCAGCCCGGCTCCGCCTTCAAGCCCTTCGTCTATCTGACGGCGTTGGAATCCGGCTATACGCCCTCGACGCTTATTCTCGATGCGCCGTTTGTCATCGACCAGGGGCCGGGCCTGCCGAAATGGCGGCCGGCGAACTATACGAAGAAATTCTACGGCCCAAGCACCATGCGGCTGGGGATTGAGAAGTCGCGGAACCTGATGACGGTCCGCCTTGCCCAGGCAGTCGGCATGGACCGGATCACGCGCTATGCCGAGCGCTTTGGCATCGTCGACGAAATGCCCGAACAACTGGCCATGTCCCTGGGCGCCGGTGAAACGTCCCTGCTGCGCCTGACGACTGCTTACGCCATGCTGGTCAATGGCGGGCATGAAATCACGCCGACCTTCATCGACAGGATTCAGGATCGCAACGGGTTGACGGTGTTCCGCCACGATGTCCGGGAATGCCCGCAATGCATGGCGCCGTACTGGACCGGTCAGCGTGTCCCCGAATTGCCGGATAATCGCGACAAGCTGGCTAATCCGGGCAGCGCCTACCAGATCGTTTCCATGCTGGAAGGCGTCGTTCAACGCGGCACCGGTCGTCGCATCCGGGCCGTCGGCAAGCCGCTGGCCGGAAAAACCGGTACGACAAACAACCAGGTCGATACCTGGTTCGTCGGCTTCTCCCCCGATCTGGCGGTGGGCGTCTATGTTGGCTTCGACAATCCCCGCGGTCTGGGCTACCGGGAAACCGGCTCGTCTGTTCCGGCCCCCATTTTCAGGGACTTCATGCAGGCCGCCCTTGAAGGCAAGCCCGGCATTCCGTTCCGGATTCCCCCCGGCATTCGCCTGGTCCGAATTAACGGTTCTACCGGCGCACCGGCCCAACCAGGCGAGGACGGCGTCATCCTGGAGGCCTTCAAGCCCGGAAATGTGCCGATAGGTGAATCACTGTTGCTGGCTGGTGACGGCTATACGCCCGGTTTCTCAGGAACCGGACAATCGGCAGGCAGCGGTTCACCATCCACGGGCACCGGCGGGCTCTACTAACATTTATGGTCATTCTTGAAACGCCCCGGCTGAGACTGCGGCCCTTCAGGGCCGAAGACGCCGGTGCCATGGAATCGGTGTTTTGCGATCCGGATGTCATGCGTTTCAGCGAGGGCGTTTTAACGCCTGCGGACGTGAGCAGGCTGCTTGAGCGGATCATCAACGTGGATTATCCGGAACTGGGTTTTGGCCCGTGGGCCGTGATGAAAAAGAACAGGCGTCAAACGGTCATTGGATACTGCGGTCTGGATCGTGATCCAAACCGCTGTGGGCAGCGCCAGGGAGAGCTTGGTTATCGTCTGGCCCGTCCATACTGGGGGCAAGGCTATGCTTATGAGGCGGCAGCCGCTGTTTGCCGGTATGGCTTTTCAAAACTGGCAATGGAGGAAATCATTTCGATGATTGACCCGCACAATTTAGCGTCTATCCGCGTGTCCGAGAAAATCGGTATGCGCCGGCAAGGTGAAGTGATTTTTCCTGGCTATGATTATCCCGACCTTTTGTATGTGTTGAACAGAAACTAATTTTCCAAAGTTCTGTCTTGTCCCGACTGGCGGCTTTCGCTAGATAGCTGTCTATCGAAAAAATTAAGCAAGCGAGGCCTCCATGCGAGCGGAAATCGAAGCGTTCACCAAAGACATCAAGCAGTCGATCGAACTGCTGAGGAGGCATCTTTGACTACGATCAGGCTGTCCGTCGACTGGAAGAACTGAACGCTCTCGCAGAAGACCCAGATCTCTGGAACGATTCCGACCGCGCTCAATCCATCATGCGCGAGCGCAACGGCGTGGAAGCAGGTATCAAGGAAATCGACAATTTTGAGACCACGCTCTCCGACAATGTCGAACTGATAGAGCTTGGCGAAGCCGAAGGCGACGACGAAGTCGTAACCGAAGCGGAAGCGGCGCTCGAACAACTGAAAAACGAAACTGCCAAGGCGGAGCTCAAGACTTTGCTTTCCGGCGAAGCCGACGGTAATGACTGCTTTCTCGAAGTTCATGCCGGCGCCGGCGGTACGGAAGCGCAGGACTGGGCCGAAATGCTTCTCAGGATGTACGCCCGCTGGGCCGATGCGCATGGTTGCAAGGTGGAGTGGATGGAGGAAAGCCCGGGAGAAGAGGCCGGTATCAAGTCTGCGACCCTTAAAATCATGGGCGAGAACGCCTATGGCTGGCTGAAGACGGAGAGTGGCGTACACCGCCTGGTTCGGATATCGCCTTACGATTCGAGCGCCAGGCGGCACACCAGTTTTGCTTCCGCGGGCATTTTCCCGGTGATCGACGATACTATCGAGGTCGAGATCGAGGACAAGGACCTGCGGATAGATACCTATCGGGCGTCGGGTGCTGGCGGCCAGCACGTCAACCGGACGGACAGTGCGGTCCGTATCACCCACGAACCGACAGGCATCGTCGTTCAGTGCCAGAATGACCGTTCCCAGCACAAGAATCGGGCGACGGCCATGAACATGCTGCGCGCTCGGCTTTATGAGCGGGAATTGCAGATCAGGGAAGAACAGGCGCAGGCCGAGCATGCGGAAAAGAGCGATATCGGCTGGGGGCACCAGATACGGTCTTACGTCCTGCAGCCCTACCAGATGGTCAAGGATCTGCGCACGAATATCGAAACGTCAAACACCCAAGCCGTCCTGGATGGCGATATCGATGATTTCCTGGCGGCTGCGTTGGCGCAGCGGGTAAAGGGAGCGGAAGGCGACGAAGCCTGACAGAGCGCCGGTTAAAATACCGGACGCCCCTTTAACCGGATTGTTCTTACCGCCTTATTGCAGAACCATGGATTTGAACAACACGTTCTGCACTTTCGCCGGCTTGATCGTGGCGTCCACAATCAGGTTGATTTCAGCCCTTAAGGCTTCCGCGCCGGCTTCCCCCATCAGGTCCTGGCGTTCCTGATCGCGCAGGTGCTTATGGATGCGATCAATGATTTTGGCTTCCCGCTCCACAAGGATCGGCTGGTCGGCCTGATCGACCTGCAGGGTCAGGGACAACTTGACCAGAGGGGACCGGCAGGATCCGGTTTTCAGGTCGGCCACGAATTCGGGAATGTTATGATAGACCGGGGTGCCGAGATCGAGGGGATCTTCTTCCGGCTCCATTTCCTCTTTGGCCTGTTCGATGCCCAGCAGTGAATCGAGCATGCCGAGATAGAACAGGCCACCGCCGGTTCCGCCAAGAACGACCACCAGGGCGACAGCGATGATGATGATCAGCTTGAGCTTTCCGCCCTTCTTGCCGTTTTTGCCTTTCTTCCCCTTTTTCTTTTTCTTTGGCTCGTCTTCCTCGCCTTCATCTTCATCGAGAATATCGTCAAGGTCATCTTCGGCCATTGTTTCCTCCGGATCGAAATTTATCTTTCTACCCTGGTTTCTGCCGCTCAATTAATCCTGTTGAGCGTAGTAAGCACGGTCCATTCCCGCCGCATCGCGTAACACTTCGTTGAAGGGCGGCTTCAGCGTACCGTTAAACCTGTTCTCTAGTAAGTAGCGGAATGTCGCCACAGAGTCACATTTTCTTATGCGGCAGACGTGTTCAAACCACCGGACGCCGGCGGCAACATGGGGAATTTCTTCGCGTGCGATGGTATCCAGGATTTCCGCTGTTTCCAGATCACCCAGACGCCGCAGATCCATCACGGCCTTGGGCGCCGTATCGAGTCCGCGTGCTTCCAGAACCATGGGCACAATGGCAAGGCGGGCAAGGATGTCGTCTCTGGTATCATAGGCCGCCTGCCACAAGCCGTCATGGGCCGGCAAGTCGCCGTAACGATGACCGAGTTCTTCAAGGCGCTGATGCAACATGGCGAAATGTTCCGCTTCGTCGAGGGCAACGCCGATCCAGTCATCATAAAAGGCTTCGGGTAACTGCTCGCTCGTGAACCGCCCCACCATATCCCAGGCAAGATCGATGGCGTTGCATTCGATGTGCGCGATAGCGTGCACGAAGGCGGCCCGTCCCGCATTGCCGCCCTTGCCACGCTTCGGCATGTCCCTGGGGGCAAGAAGTTCCGGCTTTTCCGGCCGGGCCGGTCGGTCCGGCAGGGAGGCTTCGCCAATTCCGGATAACCGCCGCTCACGCCATAGCGTGGCGAAGTCACGCGTCATCTGTACCTTTTCAAGGGGATCGGCTTCAAGCAGGACGGTAAGGGCTGCATCGCTTAACGTTTCCGGCTCTAAACTATCCTGATGGTGTTTTTCAGATACGCCGTTATCAGCAGTCGAAGCGGTTTGCATGGGAACTCAGAGTTCCTTCAAGGCTTCGAGAACGGCGTCGCAGTGCCCCTTGACCTTTACCTTGCGCCAGACGTTGCGGACCTTGCCCTTGTCGTCGATCAGGAAGGTAGAGCGTTCGATCCCCATGTATTTGCGCCCGTAGTTCATTTTCTCCACCCAGACGCCGTATTTTTCGCAGATTTTACCATCCTCGTCCGAAACCAGCGTGACCTTGAGATTGTGCTTGTCCTTGAACTTGTCGTGCTTTGCCACAGTGTCCTTTGAAACGCCGAGGACGACAGCGCCAAGTTTATCGAAGGCCTTGATCTGTTTTGAGAAATCGATGGCTTCCGTGGTGCAGCCCGGGGTGTCGTCCTTGGGGTAAAAATAAAGAACGACCTTCTGGCCTTTAAGGTCCTTAAGGGCGATCTTGCCGCCGCTATCCGTCGGTGCGGTGAAAGCGGGCGCTGATTTGCCAACGTCTGTCATGTTTTTGAACCCTTTATCCGATAATTTTCTTACTGCGGTCATTGCCGCGGATGAGGGAACCTATCGTATTCTCAGCACCTTGAACATGCTCCCGGGATAGCAATCTGTGGAAAATTCGATGGATTTTTTTTATGACTCTTCGGACGGCGCGGGTTCACCGATAATGTCGTTGTAGACTTCATAGACTTCCGTCGCCGTGTCGAGAATGATCTTTTCGACGCCTTCCAGCGACCGGGCGCCCCCCAGCTGGGCAAAACGTTCCTGCAGCGCGATGGGCATGGCTTTGGCGCCGCCTCTGGGCGCATCCGTATCGATTGTCAGGTGCAGGCGGCTCTGGAACGCCTGCCACAGGTCCAGCGCCCGGCTGAGAATTCCGGCGGCGTCTTCCGAAATCAGACCGGCATTCTTCAGGTTTTTCAACGCTCGCCAGGTATTGGCGGAAAGAATGGTCGGATGTTCGGCGGCGTGGCGGAGTTGCAGGTACTGAACGATAAATTCCAGATCGACCAGGCCGCCGCGGAGGTGCTTGATGGACCAGGGCGATTCGGTGTGGTGCTCGGCGTCCATCCGGGCGCGCATTTCCGCGACATCGATAAGGAGCTTGTCTTCATCGCACGGCCTGGCCAGCAATCGTCGGATCGACTTGTCCACCTCACTGCGCAACCCGTCATCGCCCATGACCGTCCGGGCTCTTGATAAAGCCATTCGTTCCCATGTCCAGGCGTTTTCCTCGTGATACTGGATAAAGGCGTCCAGGGTGCAGGCAATGGGCCCTGCGTTACCGGAGGGGCGCAGGCGCATGTCCACTTCATAGAGCACGCCTTCCGCGGTCGGGGACATGATGGCGTTGATGTAACGCTGTCCCAGGCGGGCGTAATACTGTGTCGGCGCCAGGGGTTTCTGCCCGTCGGAGGCTTCCGCGCCGTCAGGAACATCATAGATGAACACCAGATCCAGATCCGATGTCGGTGTCATTTCGTGGCCGCCCAGCTTGCCCAGTGCGATGGTGCAGAAACGCGCGCCTTCTATCCGGCCGTGCTGTAGTGCGAATTCCCGTTCCACGGCAGGAAACAGGCTTTGCAGGGCGGCTTCCGCCGTATCGCTGAGCGCCCAGGCGGCGTCGGGCGGGCTCAGCACGCCGCGCATGCTTTGCAACCCGATCTGGAATTTGCGCTCGTTGGTCCACCTTCTGACGAGGTCAAGGGCATGCTCGAAGTGTTCAGCCTCGTCCACGAGTTTCGACAGGGCTTCCCGTAGCGCCGTTAGCGGCGGTGGCGGGTCCAGGAAGTCGGACGACAGCACGCTGTCGAACAGGGAAGGGCGGCGGCTCAGCTGTTCGGCAAGACGCGGCGCTTCTCCCATGATCTCGGCCAGCAGGTTCATGAGCTGGGGATTGGAATAGAGCATGGAAAACAACTGTACGCCCGCCGGCAGCCCGGCGAGAAATTCGTCGAACTTGATAAAGGTCGCGTCCGGTTCCGGCGTAGCGCCGATGATCTCCAGCAGGGCCGGGGTCAGTTCCGTCAGCATTTCCCGCGCGCGGGTGGATCGCATGGCCCGGTAGCGCCCGTGGTGCCAGCCGCGGATCGCTGAATCGACCGTTTCAGGGATCTCAAATCCGAATTTTCGAATCGTTTCCAGGGTATCGGGGTCAGCGTCGCTGCCGGTAAACACCAAGTTGCCGTCCACCTCGCCCGAGGCGCTCAAGGATGGCGCTTCTTCAAACAGAACGGCGTAGTGGTCCTCAACGGTCTTCAGGTGATGAAGCAGTGGCCCGACGAAGCTGTCACGGTCTTTATAGCCCATGAAGACAGCCAGTTTTTCCAGTTCGCCTGCCGTATCCGGTAGCGTCTGCGTCTGCTCGTCATTTATCATCTGCAAGCGGTGCTCGGTCTGGCGCAGGAATTCGTAGGCCTCCGTCAGGTTGACGGCGACATCGGCCTTTATATGACCGTGTTCAGCCAAATTCGACAGGGCTTTCGGTGTTGAAGGTGTTCGCAGTTCCGGTTCCCGCCCGCCCCAGATCAGTTGCTGGGTCTGGGCGAAAAATTCGATTTCCCTGATCCCGCCCCGGCCAAGCTTGATATTGTGTCCTTCGAGGGCGATGGCGCTGCCGCCCCGGTGGGTGTTGATCTGTCGCTTGATGGAGTGGATATCCTGGATGGCGGCGAAATCGAGGTTCTTGCGCCAGACAAACGGGCGCAGCCACTTCACGAACTCCTGCCCTGCTTCCAGGTCTCCCGCCACCGGCCTGGCCTTGATCATGGCGGCCCGTTCCCAGTTCTGCCCCTGGCTTTCGTAGTAAACCTCGGCGGCTGGAACCGATACCGCGATGGGCGTTGCTCCCGGATCCGGCCTCAAACGTAAATCGGTCCTGAAAACATAACCGTCCACTGTCCTGTCATCGATGATCTGGACAAGTTCCCTGGTCATCCGGATGCATTGCTTCTGAAGGGCGCCGGGATCGTCTCCCTGCATGCGATAGGGGTCGAACAGGACGATGAGATCAATATCGCTGGAGTAATTCAGTTCCTTCGACCCCAGCTTGCCCATGCCCAGAATGATCAGGCCGCTTTCTTTCGCCGGATCATTCTGATCGGGAAGCGTCAGCGAGCCTTTGTCATGGGCGCGGCGCAGAACCTGGGCCGTGGCGCACTGCAGGGCAACATCGGCAAAATCGGAAAGAAAGCCGGTTGTCTTTTCCAGCGGCCAGCCGCCGGACATGTCGCCCGTGGCGACCGCCAGGGCCATGCGTTGCTTGCCCCGGCGCAGGGCCCGGCTGATGGCCGTATTATCGCCGTTATTTTCCGTATAATCGTAAGCGGAAATATCGGCTAATACGAAATTTGCGGCTTCCGATGGGCCTTTGCGTAGCAATTCAACGACGAATTCGGGATCGTTCAGGCAAACCTGGGTCAGAAACGGCGAGCAGCCGAAGATTGCGGAAAGCAGCGGATTGTGCCCCTTGTCGTCGGTAAGGCTTTCTAATGTCTTGCAAAATTCGCTATTATCTGATTCCTGAATGCTTTCCTGCCAACGGTCGTAGCCCAGCAACATCAGGGCGCTGTCGGCCGGTGCGGGAAAAACCGCTTTTTCAATTTCTGGGCACAGGTCATACATGCTGAAAATCCTTCATACCCTGCAAAGTGCGTGAAGCAGTCTGATGGGTCAAGATGGCATGAAAGCTGAGTTGTAATTCGTTGCTGAAACGTACAGTCAAGGGAATGGTGCATATGCTGGCGGGCGTGCTTGCCGGGGCGGCGATCGTCTTGCTGACCCTTGCGTGGTTGTTGTCGCGCGGACCGATTTCCCTTGGCTTCATCGCGCCATACGTCGGTGACCTGATCAATCAGGCCCTGCCGGGGGTCGAGGCCGAGTTCGATGACACCATCCTGTCCTGGGAAGGGTGGGAACGTGCGGTTGATTTGCGCATCATCAACCTGAACATTCGCTCGAATGAGGAACAGGCCCTGGCGCAAATACCCGAGGTCGCTTTCTCGATCAGCACCAGGGCCATGATGCGCGGCGTCATTGCGCCTTCCCGGGTGGAGCTGTTCGGCCCGACGCTTTACGCCATCCGGGAAACGGACGGCCATCTCAACCTGGCCTTTGCCGGAGCGGGCGCCGTTGCAACGGGCAGGCTGGAGCCGTTTCTCCATGAACTGACCAAGGCCTCCGACCCGGATGATCCGTTGAGCTATCTGAAACGGATTGATATTTCCGATGCCGACCTCATTATCGAGGATACGGGGCGTGGCCGGTCGTGGGTTACACCCGATACCCAGATCAGCCTTCGCCGCGACGGGGCGCGGATTGAGGGCGAAACGTCGTTCCTGATCGATCTGGATGGCACTGTCGCCGAAATGTCACTGGTCGGAGCCTACGACGTTGCAACCAGGCGCATTGATGCGGGACTGTCCTTTGGCGGCGTTACGCCTTCCGTGTTGGCGGGGACTTCGCCTGAAGTTGCGTTCCTGAAATACATAAACGTCCCCGTACAGGGAACCATCACGATTGCGGCAAGTGTCGATGGCGTGCTGGAAAGCATCGGCTTCGATGTCTCCGGCTCGGAAGGGGTGATGCACCTGCCGCCGCCGCTGGAAGGCAGCCTCCAGACCCGGAATTTCTCCCTCAGCGGGCACTTCGATGCCGCTTCGCATTATCTGGAAGTATCGGAACTCAGCGCCCAGTTGGCTCCGGAATCGCGTCTGTATCTGCCTGCGCCGGTGGATCACGCCTTTCCCGTTTCGGAATTTTCAGCCAGCGCCTCCTATGATGGCTTGAAAGATTTGTTGGACCTGCGGGCTCTGGATATGGACCTGACAGGGATATTCCTCAGCTCCCGGGGCAGGGTTGAGAATATTCTATCTACGCCTCGTGTGGCGTTGAGCCTTGTCGTTCCCGAACTGACCGTTGCGCAGTCAAAGGATTACTGGCCCCGGTCTGTCGGTACGGACGCCTATGACTGGATTTCGTCACAATTGCTTAGCGGCGTTATTAGGGATATTTCTGCCGAGTTGGAGGGCGAAACCGATGGCAACGGCGGGTTTGTCCTTGAACGGGCGGATGGCGGGTTTGATATCCATAATGCAACTGTCCGGTATGTCGATGCCATGCCTCTTGTTACGGAACTCGACGCAAAGGCCTTGTTTAGCCGTGACAGGATCGATTTTGACGTGTCCAGGGCTCATTCAGAAGGACTCGATCTCGAAATCGGCGCCGTTTCCTTTTTTGACCTGACCAGCAATATAGAACTTGCGAATATATCAGCAACGTTAACGGGACCGTTTCGCAGGGCAATTGAACTGATCGACCATGCGCCTCTGGATTTTTCGTCTGTCATGGATATCAGATCGGATGATTTAACGGGAGTCGTCAGAACGGAACTGGCTTTTGACTTTCCGCTCAAGAAAGACCTTTCCTGGGGGGAGGTAAGCGCCTCCGCAGCTTCCGAGCTTGAATCTGTTACCATTCCCAAGGGATTGTTCGGCCTTGATGTTGACGAAGCCCGCCTGGAACTGGACATCAGCAACGACGGAATGGCTGTCGCCGGGGAACTGCTGCTTCAGAATTTTCCGACAATCCTGAACTGGCGGCAGAATTTTAAAGAGGATACGCCTTTCAAGAACCGCTATGAGCTTTCCGTCCATGTTACGGATGTGCAGAATATCACGGACCTGGGGATCGACGTCAGGCCGTTTTCGGCCGATATGATCAGGGGTGAAGTGCCCTTGAATATCCATGTGACGGAGTCCCATGATGGCTTATCGAAGCTGGAGGCTCGGGCGTCGCTTGATGGTGTCGTCATGACGTTCCCCGCAATCAACTGGTACAAGGAGGAGAAAGAGGCGGGGGAGGCGCGGGTCTCGGTTGAGCTGAAAAACAACACAGTTACCGCTATCCCTAAGTTCGCTATCGAGACCGAGAACTTGACGGTCGAGGGCTCCGCATATTACGCCGCCGAAAGCGGCAATTTGAACAGGATCGAGCTTACAAACGTCCTCTATGGCAGAACGGACATGTCGGCGCTGCTTGTGCCTGGGGTCGGTGATGCATGGGATGCGAATTTCACCGGGTCCAGCCTGGACCTCGATCCGGTCTGGGAAGACATCGTGTTCGGCGACTTTACGGAAACCGGCGAGTCGTTTTTGGCGAACGTTAGCGTTTCCGCAAATTTCGAAAAGGTGTGGTTATCGGATGACAGGGGGCTGGACAACCTGATTGCGGCCTTTGCCCGTGAAAATGAGGTCATGCAGACTGTCTACATTACTTCCGACGTTAAAAACGGCGCGCCGTTGGAAATCAAGATGACTCCCTCGGAGCAGACGAACAGCAGAATCCTGACGATCTGGTCCAGCGACGCCGGCGAAGTTCTCCGCACCTTTGATCTCTACGACCTGATGGTAGGCGGTGAACTTGCCATGACGGGTCAGATTGACGACACCAGGGAGAACACGCCCTTCAACGGGTTGCTCGACATCAAGCATTACAGGGTTATCGATGCGCCCGCCCTGGCGCAGGTTATCAGCCTGATGGCGTTGACGGGTATTCTCGAAGCCCTGCAAGGTGATGGGCTATCTTTTGATAAGCTAGAGATGCCCTTTGTCTATGCCGATGGCGCTTTACAGCTTGATGACGCCAAGGCGTCCGGCGCATCGCTTGGGTTTACCGCTTCCGGCGTCGTCTATACCCATGCCGATGCTATCGACGTCAACGGAACGGTCGTACCCATCTACGCCCTGAACAGTGTTCTGGGAAATATTCCCTTGCTAGGTGATCTGCTTACCGGCGGGGAAGAGGGCGGCGGTATTTTTGCCGCGAACTATACGATGACAGGGTCGCTTGACGATCCGGAAGTCTCCGTCAATGCCCTGAGCGCGCTGGCGCCGGGATTCCTGAGAAACTTCTTCAATATTTTTGAAAGCTCCGATAGCTCGTCGATCAATCAGTATCAGGGCAGGCTGGACAATTCTTCCCGTAATTGATTACAGGCGAACCGCAAATGGGTAGATATCAGCCTAGTTTGATTAATGCGTGCCGTTTTTTTCCGGCCGACAACTTGATGACGCCTTCTGCGTTCAGGTCCGTTCTGGTCACGCTGTAGGTATCCGATTCGATGCGGGCATCGTTGATCTTGCCGCCGCCGCCTTTGATCAGACGCCGGGCCTCGCTGTTTGATGACGCCAGACCTGCCTTGCACAGCAATTCATAGGCGAAAACACCTTCGTCCAGGGCCGCGCCGTCAATCTTGACGGTTGGCAGATCCTGGCCCAGCGCGCCTTCCTCGAAAGTGACCCGGGCCGTTTCCGCCGCCTGTTCGGCGGACGGGCGGCCATGGCAAAGGGCGGTGACTTCCGTCGCCAGGATTTTCTTGGCGTCATTCAGTTCGGCCCCCTGCAGTTTCTCGAGCCGGGCAATTTCATCTTCCGGCAATTCCGTGAACAGGCGCAGAAACCGCCCCACATCGGCGTCTTCCGCGTTGCGCCAGTATTGCCAGTAGTCATAAGCGCTGAGCATTTCATCGCTAAGCCAGACGGCGCCTTCGGCGGTCTTGCCCATTTTAGCGCCAGAAGAAGTGGTCAGCAGGGGCGTCGTCAGACCGAACAAGGCCTTGTCGTCGATGCGCCGGCCCAGTTCCACGCCGTTGATGATGTTTCCCCACTGGTCTGAGCCGCCCATCTGCAGCGTGCAGTCGTGGCGTCTCGCCAGTTCCAGGAAATCGTAGGCCTGGAGGATCATGTAGTTGAATTCCAGGAAGGTGAGCGGCTGTTCGCGTTCCAGGCGCAACTTGACGCTGTCATAGCTCATCATCCGGTTGACGGAGAAGTGACGGCCGTAATCACGGAGGAACGGGATATATTGCAGTTCGTCCAGCCAGTCTGCGTTGTTGACCATGATGGCGTCTGTCGGGCCGTCGCCGAAGGTGAGGAACTGGGAGAACACCTGCTTGATGCCATCCATGTTGGCGGCGATCTGGGCTTCATCGAGCAGCTTGCGCGATTCGTCCTTGCCCGACGGGTCGCCCACCTTGGTGGTGCCGCCGCCCATCAGGACAATGGGTTTGTGTCCGGTTTTCTGGAACCAGCGCAACAACATGATGGACACCAGGCTGCCGGCGTGCAGGCTGGGCGCCGTGCAGTCGTAGCCCACATAGGCCGTGACAACGCCATTGGCGGCCCGTTCGTCGAGCGCCTCCAGGTCCGTGCACTGGTGCATGAAGCCACGGTTTACGATGGTGTTAAGAAATTCTGATTTATAAGGTGTCATGCTTGTGTTCCTGATTGCGCACGGGTTTATGATATCAGGGCGGGAAGTGCAATCCCTGCCTGCAATGATTTAACGCTCTTTAGTTAAGGAATGTGGAAGACAGCGTGATCAAAAATAAACAATACAGGGCTATTGGCCTGATGAGCGGGACGTCCATGGACGGCGTCGATGCCGCCATCATCGAAACGGACGGATATCAGGTCGCAACCTTGGGGGACACCGCTTTCATTGCCTATAGCCCCGGTTTCCGGGATGCGATCAAAACCCTGCTGGTCGCCCGTCCCGAAGAAATCCCTGGGTATGATCATATTGTCGGCGAACTAACGGCGCTGCATGCTGACGCGGTTGAGGAATTGCTGGGGAAAGCCGGACTGGAACGCTCAGAAATTGATGTCATTGGCTTTCACGGCCAGACGGTCTTCCACGATCCCGCGCAGGGCATAACGCGCCAATTGGGCAACGGCCAGTCCCTGTCCGACAGAACGGGTATCGCCGTCGTTGCGGATTTCAGGAGCGCCGATGTGCAAGCCGGCGGCCAGGGCGCGCCGTTTGCGCCACTCTATCATGCGGCGCTGGCGCACGGGCTGGAACGCCCGTTGGCAATCTTGAATATCGGCGGTGTCGCCAATGTGACATGGCTGGGCAGGCAGGATGAGCTTGATATCCTGGCTTTTGATACAGGCCCCGGCAACGCCCTGCTGGATGACTGGATCAGGAAGCACGAGCTGGGGGAGTATGATGAGGAAGGCAGGATATCCTCTTCCGGGACGTTGAGTGAGGAAGCCTTGGCGGTGATGTTGACCCATTCCTATTTCAGGCAAACTCCCCCTAAATCACTAGATCGAAACGACTTTTCACCGGACCCGGTCTCCAGCTTGTCGCCCCTGGATGGCGCTGCGACGTTGGCGGCGTTTACGGCCCGGTCCGTCGCCCAGGCGCTGGATCATTTCAGCGAAGTTCCCCGCCGTTGGCTCGTTTGTGGCGGCGGACGGAAAAACCCGACGATCATGCGGCTGTTATCAGACACCCTGCAGGTTCCTGTCGAGCCAGTGGAGAGTGTCGGGTGGTCAGGCGACCATCTGGAAGCTCAGGCCTTCGGGTTTCTCGCGGTACGCTCGCTTCTGGGGTTACCTCTCAGCGTGCCCGGCACGACAGGCGTCGCCAGCCCCATGCCGGGCGGGCGACTGTTCAGACCTGCACAGCAGAATTGAAAAGATCAGGCTGCCTCGACCAGGGATTTCTCCAGATAATCGTCGATATGACCAACCAGTTCGTCAAGGTGGTCCGTGAAGAAATGGTTGCATCCCTTAACCACGCGGTAATCGATCACGATATTCTTCTGGGCCGAGAGTTTCTGGGCCAGCTTATCCACGGAGCCAACGGGCACCACATCGTCATCGGAACCATGAACGATCAGGCCTGAAGCCGGACAGGGGGCAAGGAACGTAAAGTCATTGGTGCTGGCGGGGGGTGCAATGGAGATGAAGCCATTGATTTCCGGACGACGCATCATCAGTTGCATGGATATCCAGGCGCCGAATGAAAAACCGGCGATCCAGCAGGCCGACGCATTGGGATTATGCATCTGCATCCAGTCCAGAGCCGACGCCGCATCGCTCAGTTCGCCCTGGCCATTGTCGAATATGCCCTGAGAGCGGCCCACGCCCCTGAAATTGAAGCGGAGCGTCGAAAAACCGCGCTCGACGAAGTTCTGATAAAGGGCGTAAACCACTTTATTATTCATGGTTCCGCCATGCTGTGGATGGGGGTGCAAAATCAGTGCAATGGGCGCATTTGCCTTTTTTGCATGTTGATATCTTCCTTCGATGCGGCCTTCGGGGCCGTTAAAAATCACTTCTGGCATGGTTTTCCTGCAATTTTACGGGGCTGCGGGGGCAACGTCTCCTGGACTGAACGGCATAAAGCCCTAAATGAATTCCGGTTAAAAGTCGGCAAAATCCAAAGAATCGGTTACATATACTTGATAACTCTAGTCGGGATTACTATATTCTTGCCAATATATGTTGCCCGGTAATTCTGGTTCGTTCGCAGACCCCGGCTCGGGTGGGGAGGGAATCCGCGGACCTCAGTAAGATAGTCGAAGTTTGATCATGTTCAAGAACTTAAAGGAAGATGTACAGGCGTTTAAGGAACGCGATCCCGCGGCCCGTTCGGCTCTGGAGATTGTCCTTTGCTATTCGGGCTATCATGCTGTCGTGTATTACCGGCTTGCTCACTGGTTGTGGGAAGCCAATTTACGGCTGGTGGGCCGCTTCGTTTCCCAGGTTGGTAAGATACTGACTGGTATTGAAATCCATCCCGGCGCCAAGATCGGCCGCCGTTTTGTCATTGACCACGGAACTGGGGTTGTGATTGGTGAAACCTCTGAAATCGGCGACGATGTGACGCTCTATCACGACGTGACGCTGGGCGGAATCGCGCCGTCAGTCGATTCGGTATCCCAGATCGGTCAGAAGCGTCATCCGACGATTCGCGACGGCGCCATTATCGGTTCCGGTGCAGCGGTTTTGGGCCCCATCGAAGTGGGTGAGGGCGCCAAGGTCGGCGCCAACTCTGTCGTCACGAAACCGGTTCCGGCCGGTATGACGGCGGTCGGCGTACCTGCCCGTATCGTGATGCCGAAAGACAAGGCCAAGACCAAGGAGTTCGTCGCTTACGGTACCCTGACTGACGGTCCTGATCCGGTTGTCCAGACCATCGAGGACCTGCGTCGCCAGGTTGCCACCTTGATGGACCGTATTGAAGACCTGGAAGGCGGCGCTTCCTCGGACGCTAAAAAATCCGCCACATCAAAAGACAATGAAGACGGATCCGGCGATGACCGGGGCCGCAAAACAGCATGTTGACCCTAAGATCGGATGATCTTCAGGCCTTGGCGCCTGTGTGGGAAGGAGAGAGAAAGTGAAACTCAGCACTAAAGGACGGTATGCCGTAATGGCTATGGCCGATCTTGCAACGCATTCGAACGGCAAGCCGATTGCCCTTGCCGATGTCGCCGATCGCCAGGAAATATCCCTTTCCTATCTTGAGCAGTTGTTTGGCAAGTTACGGCGTGGCGGTTTGGTGAAAAGCGTCCGCGGCCCAGGTGGTGGCTATCTGATCGCCCGGGACCTGACCAGTGTCAGAGTCTCAGACATCATTCTTGCCGTTGACGAGCCCATTAAGGTAACCCGCTGTCAACCTGGTTCGCCCGAAGGGTGTCATGGCTCCAAGGGGCGATGTATCACTCACGACCTGTGGCAGGAACTCAGCAACCAGATTTACCTGTTCTTGAGTTCCGTGTCATTGGCCGATGTCATTGACCGCCGCGTCCTTGGAACCAGCGGGGCGTTGTTCCACCGTGAAAACCCGTGTGCTGTCGCTGCTGTGCCCGGGAACGATGGCCCGGCGCTGGACGCCGCCCAGTAAATTACTAAGTCAGGTTGAGAGTGATGACCGAGAGCGTGTATCTCGATAACAACGCGACTGCGCCAATCCGTCCGGAAGTCATCCGGGCGGTCGATGCGCTGATGGCGTCGGTCGGAAACCCTTCCTCCGTTCATTCCCACGGCCGCCAGGCCAAGAAGGTTCTTGAGCAAGCGAGGCGAGACGTGGCCGGGCTCGTCAATGTTTCTCCCGAAGCGGTAACATTCACGAGCGGCGGAACCGAAGCCAACAATATCATCCTTCAGGGATCGGGCAGAGGTCGCGTGCTGATTTCCGCCGTCGAGCATCCCTCTGTACGCGACGCCTGTCCGGATGCCGAGATTATCCCTGTGAACCATGCGGGCGAGGTCGATCTCGATGTCCTGAAGACGATGCTGGCGGCGGATGGCACGCCGGCGCTGGTTTCCGTGATGGCGGCCAACAACGAGACCGGCGTTATCCAGCCGGTGCGTGACATCGCTGCCCTAGCCCATGACCATGGCGCGCTGGTTCATTGCGACGCCGTCCAGGCGGCGGGGAAATTCAGGATCGATGCATCCGAGATGGGGGCCGACTTCCTGGTGCTGTCGTCGCACAAGATCGGCGGTCTTGCCGGCACGGGCTCCATTATCAATTTAGCTAACCTGCCGCTCGAACCGCTGATGCGCGGTGGCGGGCAGGAGAAAAAGGTTCGTTCCGGTACGGAAAACCTTGCCGGCATCGCCGGATTTGGCGCTGCCTCCGCCGCCGTCGTTGATCATGGTGACGGCGAGGCTGAAGGCATGGAACGGATGCGCAACCGGATGGAAGTTGAAGTGGCGGCGCGGGTGCCATCTGTCCTTGTCGTCGGCGCCGGGGCTGATCGGCTTGCAAACACAAGCTGCCTGATTTTACCGGACATGATCAGCGAAACCCAGGTCATGGCGCTTGATCTGGAGGGCGTTTCGGTGAGTGCCGGTTCAGCCTGCTCGTCGGGCAAGGTTTCGGTCAGTCCTGTACTTGACGCTATGGGCTATGAGGAAATAGAGGCGTCTTCCGCCATTCGGGTCAGTTTCGGCTGGGCGAATGCGGAGACGGACGTGGAACGGTTTGTCGACGCCTTCATAACAATGTATGAACGCGCCCGGGATAACCAGAACGCTGCATAGAGAATTAACTGATATTGGAAATATGGAACGCTAAGCATGGCGGCAACTGCTGAAACAGCCAGCAAGGTTACGACCCTCGCTGAAGAAAAATACAAATACGGATTTACCTCGGACATCGAATCGGACCGGGCGCCAAAGGGCCTGAACGAAGACACCATCCGTTTCATTTCCGCCAAGAAGGAAGAGCCGGAATGGATGCTGGAGTGGCGCCTGAAGGCCTTTGAATACTGGCAGACCATGGAAGCGCCCGACTGGCAAAAACCCGAGATCGACGAGATCGACTACCAGGACGCCTATTACTATGCCGCGCCCAAGAGCATGAAGGACGGCCCCAAAAGCCTGGACGAGGTCGATCCTGAACTTCTGGAAGTTTACGAGAAACTGGGCATTCCCCTCAAGGAGCAGGAAATGCTGGCCGGCGTCGCCGTGGACGCGGTGTTCGACAGTGTTTCCGTCGCCACGACCTTCAAGGCCAAGCTGGAAGAAGCCGGCGTCATCTTCTGTCCTATTTCGGAAGCGATCCAGAAACACCCGGAACTGGTGCAGAAATACATGGGCAGCGTGGTTCCCTATTCGGACAACTTCTTCGCGACCCTGAACTCGGCCGTGTTCACGGACGGCTCCTTCGTCTATGTGCCCAAGGGTGTGCATTGCCCCATGGAGCTTTCCACCTACTTCCGCATCAACGAAAAGAACACGGGCCAGTTCGAGCGTACCCTGATCATCGCCGATGAGGGCTCCTACGTCAGCTATCTCGAAGGCTGCACCGCGCCCCAGCGCGACGAGAACCAGCTTCACGCCGCCGTGGTCGAGCTGGTTACCCACGACGATGCGGAGATCAAGTATTCAACCGTGCAGAACTGGTATCCCGGTGATGAGAACGGCGTCGGCGGCATCTACAATTTCGTCACCAAGCGCGGCGCGTGCCGGGGCAGGAATTCCAAGATTTCCTGGACCCAGGTCGAAACCGGTTCGTCGGTGACCTGGAAGTACCCGAGCTGCGTGTTGCTGGGTGAGAATTCGGTCGGCGAGTTCTATTCCATCGCCATCACCAACAACCTGCAGCAGGCCGATACGGGCACCAAGATGATCCACATCGGCAAGAACACCTCTTCGCGGATTATCTCCAAGGGCATCTCGGCGGGCAAATCCGACCAGACCTACCGCGGTCTCGTGCGGATGGCCGGCAAGGCCGAAGGTGCCAGGAACTACACCCAATGCGATTCCCTGCTGATCGGCGATAAATGCGGCGCGCACACGGTGCCCTATATCGAGAGCAAGAACAGCTCGGCCATCGTGGAGCACGAGGCCACGACATCGAAAATCAGCGAGGATCAGCTTTTCTACCTGCGTCAGCGCGGCATCGACGAGGAATCCGCCGTGGCGCTGGTGGTCAACGGCTTCTGCCGCGACGTGTTGCAGCAGTTGCCCATGGAATTCGCCGTTGAGGCGCAGAAACTGGTTGGAATATCGCTCGAGGGCAGCGTCGGCTGACGCCTTGGGCACGTACTTAAACTTAGGACACGAAACAATATGCTCGAAATCAAGAACCTTCACGCAACGGTCGACGGCAAGGAAATCCTGAAAGGGATCGACCTCACGCTCAACAGCGGCGAAGTCCACGCCATCATGGGACCGAACGGATCGGGTAAAAGCACGCTCTCTTATGTCATCGCCGGACGCGACGGCTATGAAGTGACCGAAGGCGAAATCCTCTACAAGGGTAAGAACATTGTCGATATGTCGCCTGAGGACCGCGCCGCGGAAGGCATTTTCCTGGCGTTCCAGTATCCGGTGGAAATTCCCGGCGTCGCCAACACGACGTTCCTGAAAGAAGCGGTCAATTCCGTGCGCCGCTACCGGGACGAAGATGAACTGGACGCCATGCAGTTCGTCAAAATCTTGCGCGAAAAGGTCAAGGAACTGGGTATTTCCGACGACCTGCTGAAACGCGCCGTCAACGAAGGGTTTTCCGGCGGCGAGAAGAAGCGGAACGAAGTGCTGCAGATGTCGGTGCTGGAGCCGTCTCTCGCGGTATTGGACGAAACCGACAGCGGTCTCGATATCGATGCGCTCAAGATCGTCGCCGACGGCGTCAACCGGCTGCGCGGTCCCGAGCGGACCATGCTGGTGATCACGCACTATCAGCGCCTGCTGGATTACATCATTCCCGATACGGTCCATGTGCTGGCGCACGGCAAGATCCAGCGCACCGGCGGCAAGGAACTGGCGCTAGAGCTTGAAAAGAACGGTTACGCGGCATTTGCCGATGCGGCGGCTTGAAGAAGATCGGGTAAAAAAGAATGACGGCTACAAGCGATAATCCCGTACCTTTCCTGACGCTGGCTGAGAACGCCGGATTTTCCGTCTCCGACCCTGACTGGCTGAAATCCATGCGCAGCGGCGGTTCGGAAAACTACGCCAGCCTGGGACTGCCCCACGTCAGGCTGGAAGACTGGAAATACACAAACCTTCAGCCCCTGGGCGATATCGGTTACAGAAGCGTCAATGCCGATGACGGCCACGTCGCTATCGATGAGATCCCCGGGCTCGGTGACGGCGTCACCTCCTGCGCCCGGCTGGTTCTGGTCAATGGCGCTTTCCGGGGCGATCTTTCAGACCTTTCGTCGCTGCCGGACGGTGTCAGGCTCGAAGCGCTGTCCGAAACCGTTCGGACGGCGCCTGAATGGCTGGAACAGCAAGTGGGCAAGCTTGCGGAAGGTTCTTCCAAAGCGCTGGTTTCGCTGAACGAGGCGGCGCTGAACTCAGGCTTCGTGCTGCATGTCGCCAAGGGCATCGCCCTTGATGAGCCCATCGAGATCGTTTCCTTAAGCGGTTACAGCGACGACGAGCTCGCCTGTTTTCCCAGAAACCTTATCGTGCTGGAAGAGGGCGCAGAAGCCAGTCTGGTCGTGAGCCATGCGGGAAGCGCGGTCGGCGAATACCTGAACAATGCGGTGAACGAGATCGCGGTCGGGCGAAATGCCAAGCTCCGGATGATCGCCCTGCAGGAAGATTCCATGGAGGCGGCTCATCTCGCGACCACTTTCGCCTCCGTCGCCCGCGACGGTGTTTTTGACAGCTTCACCCTCACCATGGGTGGGCGGATGACGCGCAATGACGTCCTTGTCACCCTGGATGGTGAAGGAGCTGAATGCCGTCTGGACGGCGCTTACCTGATGCGGGGACGTCAGCACTGCGACAACACGACGCGCGTCGAGCACCGGGTTCCCAACACCCGCAGCGACGAAATGTTCAAGGGCGTTCTGGACGACGAGTCCCGAGCCGTCTTCCAGGGCAAGATTGTCGTCGAACGCGACGCCCAGAAAACGGACGGCCAGATGCTGAACAAGACCATGCTGCTCAGCAACGAAGCCGAAATCGACACCAAGCCGGAGCTGGAAATTTACGCCGACGACGTGAAATGTGCGCACGGTGCGGCGTCCGGCCAGGTTGATGAAACGGCGCTGTTCTATCTGCGCTCGCGCGGTATTCCCGAAGCCCAGGCGCGTAATCTGCTGGTTCAGTCCTTTATCGGACAGGTGATCGAGCGCCTGCATGACGATGCCTTGCGCGACATGGTCCTGGACAAGGTCGTTCACTGGTTGCCTGCAGCGTGCTACCGCCAGGAAGAGTGGAGGGGCTGAGATGGATACAGCCCAGATCAGAGCCGCCGCTGTCGCCGCAGCCGCCGCCCGCCGGGGCGATAATTCTGCGCTGGCTTATGATGTCGAGCAGGTGCGCAAGGATTTTCCCATCCTTGATCAGGAAGTCCACGGCAAGCCGCTGGTTTATCTCGATAACGGCGCCAGCGCCCAGAAACCACGGCAGGTCATCGACGCCATGTCGGAAGCCTACGAGACATACTACGCCAACGTTCATCGCGGCGTACATTTCCTGAGCCAGCGCTCGACGGAAGAATACGAGGCGGCGCGGAAGAAGATCGCCGATTTCCTGAATGCCGGCAGCGAAAACGAGATTGTCTTCACGTCATCCGCCACCGAGGCCGTCAACCTTGTCGCCAATTCCTTTGGCCGGACGTTCCTGAAGGCAGGCGACGAGATCATCCTGTCGCACATGGAGCACCACGCCAACATCGTGCCGTGGCAGTTGCTGCGTGAGCAGACCGGCGTCGAATTGCGCGTCGTGCCCGTCGATGATGAAGGCAATCTGATATTCGCGGAGTATGAGAAGCTGCTGAGCGACAGGACAAAGCTGGTCGCCATGACGCACATCTCCAATGCCTTGGGCACCATCGTTCCCATCGCCGATGTGATCCGGCTGGCCCACGATCGGGGCGCCAAGGTCCTGGTGGACGGCTGCCAAGCCGTGCCGCACATGAAGGTGGACGTGCAGGCGCTGGATGCGGATTTCTATGTCTTCGCGCCGCACAAGGTCTACGGACCCACAGGGATAGGCGTGCTCTACGGTAAGGAAGATTTGCTCAATGCCATGCCGCCGTGGCAGGGCGGGGGCGATATGATCGAAACCGTGTCGTTCGAGAAGACCACCTTCCAGAAAGCGCCGCTGCGCTTCGAGGCCGGCACGCCCGCCATCGTCGAAGCCATCGGGCTCGGCGCCGCCATCGATTACGTTAGTGCGCTCGGCATGGAAAACATCGCCGCCCATGAAGAAGGGCTGCTGCATTACGCCACCGATAAACTGTCCGCCGTTGACGGCCTGCACATTATCGGCCGGGCGAAGGAAAAGGCGGCCATCGTCTCCTTCGTCATGGACTGCGCCCATCCCCATGATATCGGAACCATTGTCGACCGGGGCGGCGTTGCGATCAGGACCGGCCACCATTGCGCCGAGCCGGTGATGGAGCGTTACGGCTTGGCGGCGACGGCACGGGCCTCTTTCGGGCTCTATAACACACGCGAGGAAGTGGACGCCCTGGCGGAAGCCATCGCATTCGTTCGGGAGATGTTTGGCTGTTGTTTGATGACTTACGCGAACTTTACCAGGCAGTGATCCTCGATCACGGCAAGAATCCGCGCAACTTCCGCCGCCCGGATCATGTCAGCAAGGAAGCGGCGGGCAACAACCCCATGTGCGGCGATGCGCTGGTGGTTTACCTGACGCTGGATGACGGCGGTGTCATTACCGATGTCGCGTTTCAGGGCAAGGGATGCGCCATTTCCATGGCGTCGGCCTCCATGATGACGGAGGTGCTCAATGGCATGACCGTCGAGCAGGCGGAAACCGTGTTCAAGGCCTTTCATGCCATGTGCACCGGTGACGACGACAGCGCCGCCGACAGCCTGGGTGATTTCGACGAAGATGTGGCCGAGCGCCTGCAAATGCTGTCCGGCGTTCGTGAGTTCCCCATGCGGGTCAAGTGCGCGACCCTGGCCTGGCATACGATGGACGCCGCCGTGAACGGCGAGCAGGAAATTTCGACGGAATAGTTGACGGATTGGTACATATAATGAATTTTCTGAGCAAATTCCTCTCACGCAAACCGTCTGAAGACGAGAAGAGCGAGAAAGACATAATGAACGTAAAGAGTGCGGAACCGGAATCAGCCGAGCAGATTGTCGACTCGGCAGTGGCGGATTCGGAACCGGTCATGCCCGAGCGCCCCATGTACGATGCTTCGCCCAATGCCGGCATGGGCTTTGGCGATTTGGGCCAACTTGAGGAATTCGAGGCGACGGCGGGCGAAGCCCTGCTGCCCGGCTCGGAAATCGCCGACGAAGATGCGGTGATCGAGGCCATGCGTACGGTCTATGATCCTGAAATTCCGGTGAATATTTATGATCTCGGTCTGATCTACACCATTGAGATCACGGAAACGGGCGATGTGAACGTTGAAATGTCGCTGACCGCGCCGGGTTGCCCCGTGGCGGGTGAAATGCCGGGCATGGTGGCCCGCGCCGTGACTGAGGTGGAAGGCACCGGGATTATCTCCGTCCGGCTGGTGTGGGAGCCGCAATGGACCATGGACCGCATGTCGGAAGACGCCAAACTTGCACTGGGCATGATTTGACCATATTTAATGAAGACATGATCTGACCATATGTATTAGGACATGAATATGGAACGACCTCAGTTGATATCTCTTACCGACGCTGCGGCGGACCGGGTAAAGTCGCTGATCGAAAAGAGCGACAAGCCTGTTCTCGGCCTGCGCGTGGGCATAACGACAAAAGGCTGCAACGGCATGTCCTATATGGTCGAATACGCCGAAACCGAGAGCAAGATGGAAGAAGTGGTCGAGGACAAGGGCGTTAAAATCTACGTCGATCCCATGGCCGTCATGTATATCCTGGGTTCCACCATGGATTACGTGGAAGACAAGTTCCATTCCGGCTTCGTCTTCGACAATCCCAATGAAACCGGACGCTGCGGTTGCGGCGAGAGCTTCTCGGTTTAACCCCTCCCAAACGGTTTGCTTTTCATGCCCCGACTGATCGTCAAGACTGCCGATGCCGATCCGCGTGAAATCGATGCTCCGGCCGGACGGCATGTCATGCAGATTCTTCGCGACAACGGCTATGATATCGAAGGCGCCTGCGAAGGGGCGCTGGCCTGCGCCACCTGTCATGTGGTGGTGGATGCGGACTGGTACGGCAAACTCAGGCCGGTAACCGACGACGAAGCCGACATGCTGGATTTTGCCGACGGCCTGACCGATACGTCGCGCCTGAGCTGCCAGATCACCATGACCGGCGAACTGGACGGCCTGACAGTAACGATTCCGGAAGAGAGTTGAGGGAAAGAAAAATGACGGATAACACCCTTTTCGCCCGCCTGCGTGACGCCTGTGCCGAGGACTGGAAGGGCTATGTGGAGCATCCCTTCGTCCTGGGGATCCAGGACGGCACTTTGCCCGAAGAATGTTTCAAGCACTACCTGATCCAGGACTATCTGTTCCTGATCCACTTCTCCCGGGCCTATGCGCTGGCCGCCTACAAGGCGCATTCGCTGGAAGACCTGCGCTATGCCGCCGAAGGCATCCGGGTCATCACCGAGGTCGAAATGGGCCTGCATGTGGAATACTGCAAGGGCTGGGGTATTTCGGAAGAGGAAATGCAGGCCGCGCCCGAGGCCGAGGACAACATGGCCTATACCCGCTACGTGCTGGAGCGCGGCATGGCAGGCGATCTGCTGGACCTGCACGTTGCGCTGCTGCCCTGTATGTACGGTTATGCGGAAATCGGTGAGCGCCTTTACAACGATCCGGCGACAAAACGCGACGGCAATCCCTACCTGCCGTGGATCGAAATGTATGCGTCGGAGGATTACATTGAAGGCGCCAAGGCGGGTCTTGCCAATCTGGACCGGCTCTATGCTGAGCGGGCAGGGGAAGGGCGCATGGCGCACCTGGAACAGACGTTCCGGCAGGCGACACGCCTGGAAACCCGGTTCTGGCAGATGGGTCTCGACGCCGGTTAACTTAGGGGCGGTTCGGGTATTCCTGAGACTGCCGGTTCCTCACGGCGACATATTTTTCTCGCGCAACTCCGAAATGGCTTCATCTGATTTCTTCAGATGACCGAGGCCCATGCCTTCCAATATATGATCCGCCTTGGTGTACTGGATATTGACGTAGGTGGTGATCTCGACCCGGTTGCCCCAGGGATCGAGGAAATCAAGAAACGGACCGCCGAGAAATTTCACCCCCATGCCTTCAAGCGTTCTTTTCGCCAGTTCCTTGTTGTCGACGGCGATGCCGAAATGCCGGTTATCGTCCGGCCCCTGTTTGCGGCCCAGGCTGAAATTGATGAACTGGTCGCCGAAGTAGATAAAGGCCGCCGTGTCGCTCTGGCTTTCGATGTCAAACTCGATGAACCGGCCGTAGAAGTCCAGGGCTTCCTGGATGTTCCCGACTTCCAGGGCGATGTGATTGATGCCGACGGCCCTGGCCTTTTTCCCGTTTCCGCTTGTCGTCATTTCGCCCTCCCGTTGGCATTGAATGGTCTGAATCAGCAAAAGCCTGAACACGCATGTTGTTCAGGTTGTACGCACATTCCGGAATTTCAAGGGTTTGGGGGGTTACTGCATTTCCGATCCGGAAAGCCGCAAGCGCCACATGACGCCGACGGAAGCGCCCTTGATCAGGGGCAGAAGCCCGAAGGTCAGGATCAGGGTGAGGGGGATCCAGACGGATAAATGAAACAACTGGGACGGATGGTAAAGCTGTTCGGCCATGACGACGAGGGGCACGACGAAATGACCGACGATCAGGATCGTGAAATAAGCGGGAATGTCATCGGCGCGGATATGGCCGTACTCGGTGCCACAGGCAGCACAGTGATCGACCTGTTTCAGGTACGTGCGGAACAGCTTGCCGGCGCCGCAACTGGGGCAGCGGCGCCTGAGCCCCCGGCCGAGGACCGAACTGATGGTGTTATGGCGCTGTTTCGTCTCGCTCACGGCGCAATTCTTTCGCTTATAAGAAAAGCCAATGAAATCAGAGCCCTTGTTGACTATTTTACCGGGCGTTTGTCAATCCCGGCAATTGTTACGGTGACAACCCTTGCCAGCCAAACAACAATGCCTATATTCCGCCCATGATGAATAGTATGGAAAATGCTCTCGGCATTGATAAGAGCCCGGCGGAGACCCGCGTGGTGGTCGCCATGTCCGGCGGCGTGGACAGTTCCGTGACCGCGGCGCTGTTGGCCGAGCAGGGCTATGACGTCGTTGGCGTGACGCTCCAGCTCTACGATCACGGCGAGGCCATCCAGCGCGCCAATACCTGCTGCGCCGGACGCGATATCCACGATGCAAGCCGGGTTGCGGAGAGCATCGGCATCCCCCATTACGTGCTGGATTACGAAAGCCGATTCCGTGACGAGGTCATGGAGGAATTCGCCGATTCCTACCTCGCCGGCGAGACGCCGATCCCCTGCGTCAAGTGCAACCAGACGGTCAAGTTCCGCGATCTGCTAGCGACCGCAAAGGACCTGGGCGGCGATGCGCTGGCGACGGGGCACTATATTCGCCGCGAACCGGGCGAAGGGGGCGGCGTCGAGATGCATTGCGGTATCGATCCGGCCAAGGACCAGAGCTATTTCCTGTTCGCCACCACGCGTGACCAACTCGATTTCCTGCGCTTCCCCCTGGGCGGCATGGCCAAGGAGGAAACCCGGGGGCATGCGGAACGGCTGGGGCTCAGCGTGGCCGAAAAGGCGGAAAGTCAGGACATCTGTTTCGTGCCCAACGGCAATTACCGCAGCGTTGTCGAACGCCTGCGTCCCGGTGCATGCGATCCGGGCGATATCGTTGATCTGGAAGGTAATGTGCTGGGCCAGCATGACGGCATCATCGGCTATACCATCGGCCAGCGCCGGGGCCTGGGCGTTGCCGTGGGCGAACCGCTCTACGTGGTCAGGCTGGAGCCGGAAGCCAAGCGCGTTGTCGTCGGGCCTTATGAAGCGATCCTGGAGAGCACCGTCCACATCAGGGACGTCAACTGGCTGGGCGATGGGGTGGGCTTGCCTGCCGAAGGCATGCGCCTTGCCGTCAAGCTGCGCTCGACCCAGCCGCCGGCGATGGCGCTGGTGGCGCCTGTGAACGGCGGCGCGACGGTCACGCTGGACGAACCCCAGGCGGGTATCTCTCCGGGACAGGCCTGCGTGTTCTATGACGGCGACCGGGTCATGGGCGGCGGCTGGATCACCGGCACAGGAAACGCCTGAACGGTTACTCGATCGTCGCTTCCGCTGTTTCGCGGATGCTGGGGCCTTCCGTTTCCCGAACCTGTTCCAGAACTTCCTCGGCCTTGGCAGCTTCCTGCTGGCGCGCCCACATGGAGGCATATTCGCCATTGAGGCTGAGCAGTTCGATATGCGTGCCGCGCTCGACGATCTCGCCTTCCTTCAGGACCAGGATTTCATCGGCGTCCACCACCGTTGAAAGCCGGTGCGCGATGACGACGGTGGTCCTGTCGGTGGAGATTTCCTTCAGCGAGCCCTGGATTTCCTTTTCCGTGTGGCTGTCGAGGGCCGAGGTCGCCTCGTCGAAGATCAGGATCTCCGGATCCTTCAGGATGGTCCGGGCGATGGCGACGCGCTGTTTCTCGCCGCCGGAGAGTTTCAGGCCGCGCT
Source organism: uncultured Thalassospiraceae bacterium (assembly GCA_964344255.1). GTDB lineage: Bacteria > Pseudomonadota > Alphaproteobacteria > Rhodospirillales > Casp-alpha2 > JAJFIE01. Next base: position 2,083 of record CAYFMQ010000017.1, on the reverse strand, counting down.
CGCCGACGACGCTCTGGTAGCCGTCAGGCAGGGACATGATGAAATCGTGGATATGGGCGTGGCGGGCGGCGTCCTCGATCTCGGAGGGGCTGGCGTCGGGTTTGGCGTAGGCAATGTTGTAATAGACCGTATCGTTGAACAGCACGGTGTCCTGCGGCACCATGCCAAGCGAATGGCGCAGGCTGGCCTGGGTGACGTCGCGTACGTTTTGGCCGTCGATCTGGACGGCGCCGTCGCCCACGTCATAGAACCGGAACAGCAACCTGGAAATGGTCGATTTGCCCGACCCGCTGGGCCCGACGATGGCGACATGCTTGCCCGCCGGCACTTCGAAGGAGATGCCTTTCAATACCTCGCGCCGGGTATCGTAGGCGAAATGCACGTCCTTGAAGGAAATAGCGCCGCCCGACACCGCCAGCGGGCTCGCACCGGGCTTGTCGGCTATATCGGGGTTTTCGTCCATAATGCCGAACATCTGTTCCATGTCGACCAGGGACTGCTTGATCTCGCGGTAGACGAAGCCCAGGAAATTGAGCGGCAGGTAAAGCTGGATTAGGTAGGCGTTCACCAGCACGAAGTCACCCACGGTCATGGTGCCTTTGACGACGCCGTCTGCCGCCATCAGCATGACGGCGGTAAGCCCGATGGCGATAATCGCGCCCTGGCCGATGTTGAGCAGCGAGAGCGACACGCCGCTCTTCGTCGCTGCGTTCTCGTACGTGATCATGGCCTCGTCGAAGCGGTTGGTCTCGTGATCCTCGTTAGAGAAATATTTGACGGTTTCGAAGTTGAGCAGCGAATCGATGGCCCGCGTATGGGCCTTTGAATCCGATTCGTTCATGTCGCGGCGGTGCTTGATGCGGATTTCCGTCACCACCAGGGTAAAGGCGATGTAGCCAGCGATGGTGACGAAGGTAACCAGCGCGAACCAGATATCGTAGAGATGCCACAGGATGGCGCAGACGAGGACGATCTCGAACAGGGTGGGCACGATGTTGAACAGCGTGAAGCGCAGCAGGAACTCGATCCCCTTGGTGCCCCGTTCCACGGCGCGGCTGACCCTGCCGGTCTTGCGTCCCAGATGGAAGCTGAGCGAGAGCCGGTGCAGATGCGCGAAGGTCTTGATCCCGGCCTGGCGGACGGCGCGCTGGGCGACGCGCGTGAACACCGCATCGCGCAACTCGCCGAAGGCCTGCGCCAGGGTGCGCGTCACCCCGTAAGCGACCAGCAGCATGACCGGCACGGCGAGCAAGGCCTCGGTCTCGCCGCCCAGGGCGTCGACGGCTTGCTTGTAGAAAATCGGGACCACGACGTTCGTCAGCTTGGCGGCGACCAGCAGGACCAGGGCGATCATAACCCGGGCGCGGAGAACCATGGCGTCCGGCGTCCCCTTGGGCCACAGATAGGGCAGCAGGGTCCGGATGGTGCGGACATCGTTTCTCAAGGAGTGCGGGTCTGTTGAATACTCGCGTGGTCGCATAAAAGCCCTGTCGAAGAGTAAGTTGATGGCGTCGTTTGAGCGGGCTGAATGTCGTGAGACCCGGACCCTTAAGGTAAGCGCAAATCACCGTAATTCAATGAAAGGCCGGGATATTTTTGACGCGCCTTTACTGAACGCAGTTGGCGCGGAGCGCGACGAGGAACAACAACGGGGCCGATTTACCGAGCAGCGCCGGATTGGCGACCAGCCAGCGGTCGAACATGGCCGTCAGTTCGGAAGAATGCTTGCCCTTGGTGCAACTCACCACCCAGGCGGCGTCGATGTCGCCGGAATCCGTCAAGGCGTTCAGGGTGTCGCTCATGCCCGCGACATAGAGCGTCCGCGACGGCTCAGGCGCATTGAGATACGACTCGCCCGTATAGAACGTCCAGATTTCGCCACCTTCGGCCGGTGGGGACGAGACGGCGAAAACCATCATCGCCATAACGCAGCCGATCCATCGCCCCATGGCATCTTTCTCCCTAGGGTCTGTTCCCTTTAGATTGACGCAACCTAAAGGGTGAAACAGCCCCTAAACAATTAAAATAGAGGGCGATTCACGCATTAGGTGGATCACAAGGTGATTCAACCTAATACGATCGC
>CAYFMQ010000016.1:0-70961 GCA_964344255.1 uncultured Thalassospiraceae bacterium | reverse complement strand
GCGCTGGGGCACCATGTCCAGGTCAAGCTCGACCCCCATGCCGCCCTTGGACGCCATCTCAAACGACGACGACGTCAGGCCTGCCGCACCCATGTCCTGAATGGCGACGATGGCGTCGGTCGCCATCAGTTCCATGCAGGCTTCCAGCAGCAGCTTTTCCGTGAACGGATCGCCGACCTGGACCGTGGGGCGCTTTTCTTCCGAATCTTCGCTGAACTCCGCAGATGCCATGGTCGCGCCGTGGATGCCGTCGCGCCCGGTCTTGGAACCCACATAGACGACGGGATTGCCGATGCCGGAGGCTTTTGAATAGAAAATCCTGTCCGTATCCGCCAGGCCCACGGTCATGGCGTTGACAAGGATGTTGCCGTTGTAGGCGTTATGAAACTCACATTCGCCGCCGACGGTGGGAATGCCCATACAGTTGCCATACCCGCCGATACCAGCGACAACACCGGCCACCAGGTGTTTGGTCTTGGGATGGTCGGGATGGCCGAAACGCAACGCGTTCATGTTGGCGACGGGGCGCGCGCCCATGGTGAAGACGTCGCGCATGATGCCGCCGACGCCGGTGGCGGCGCCCTGATAGGGCTCGATATAGCTCGGGTGGTTGTGGCTTTCCATCTTGAACACGGCTGCCTGCCCATCGCCGATATCGATGATGCCGGCGTTCTCGCCGGGACCGCAGATCACCCACGGCGCTTCGGTGGGAAGCGTCTTCAGCCACTTCTTCGACGACTTGTAGGAGCAGTGCTCCGACCACATGACGGAGAAGATGCCCAGCTCCGTCAGGTTGGGCTCGCGGCCATCCAGAATGTCGAGGATAAGCGCGTATTCCTCGTTGCTCAGGCCATGCTCTGCTATGATGTCCGGTGTGATTTTTTCGGCGTGTTCAGTCATGGCGTCTTCATACCAGATAGCGCCCGATAAGCAACGCCGGACTTTGGGGATTTACGCCCTGGGAGCAAGGAAAGTTTCGATGATTTCACCCGATCATGTCCGTCTGATGGCCCGCTATAACCGTTGGCAGAACGAAGCGCTCTACGACGGCGCAGATAAGCTGACGGATGAAGCGCGCCGGGAGGACCGCGGCGCCTTCTTCCGTTCCATCGAAGGGACCCTCAATCATTTGCTGTGGGCGGACCGGATCTGGATGCATCGGTTCTCGGGAACGGCCCTGCCCAATGCCGTTAGCATTCCCGATTCCATAAGGGAATCAGGCACATGGCAGAACCTGAAGGTTGACAGGATTGCTTTCGATAAGATGATCCTAGACTGGGCCGTGGGCATGAGCGCCGACTGGTTGGAAGGCGATCTGGTCTGGCTCCCTGTCGGCGGCGGCGGACAGTTATCAGCCCCCCGGTGGGAACTCGTCACACACATGTTCAACCACCAGACCCATCACCGGGGCCAGGTTCACGCCATGCTGACATCGGCTGGTATCGAAACGGGCGATACGGATTTATCCCTGATGCCCCGTTGATTGCTTGGCCGGGACGGCTCCTGAAGGCGGGGAGGCCATTTATAAAACTTTTCCCGCCGTTCAGGATTCGCATCGTGAAGGTGGCGCTAGTTAAAAATTTTCCTGAAGAAATGCATGGTCTGCATCCATGAATCGCCATCCGCTTCGGCATTATAGGCGAGCGGCAGTTCGAACTGCTCCCCCACGGCTGTAGCGCCAGGATTGGTGAAGCTGTGCACAGCGCCGGGATAGTTGACGAATTCATAATCAACGCCGGCAGCTTCCATTTCGTCCTTGAAACCCTGGATGGCTTCGGCGCTGACGAACGGATCGTCGGCGCCGTTAAAGGCCATGACCTTGACCCGCTTCATGCCGGGGCCGGCGGGTTCCAGCGCTGATAAATTGCCGTGGTAGCTGACCACGCCATCCAGATCGAAGCCCATGCGGGCTGCGTTGAGGACGACCATGCCGCCGAAGCAGTAACCGATGGCGGCGGTTTTATCGGGGTTCGTCGTCGGATGATCCCGCAGGATATCAAGGGCTACGCCAAAACGCGCGCCGACACGGTTCGCCGTTTCGATGGATTCCGTCATAAACGACTTGGCGTCACCGGGGTGGCTGGCAAGCTTGCCTGTGCCGTACATATCGAGTGCGAAGGCCGTATAGCCGCGCGCCGCCAGTAGTTCGGCGCGCTTGCGTGCATAAGGGTTATGGCCCCACCATTCGTGCACCACGATAACGCCGGGGCGTTCGCCGGAAATGGCGTCATCCCAGGCCATGTAGCCGGTGAACTCCTTGCCACCGAGCGTGTATGTCACTTCCTCGGTTTTGACTTCGGCCAGCGCTCCTGTGAACGGCAGGGCAATGAGCACGAGTAAGGCAATGGCGGTGATTTCCAGCATTCTGAACATGAGAAAGTCTCCCTGTGTTTTTTTCTCGTTTGAGTATACCAATGATGTCAGGGGATGGTGACTCTTAAATGGAGAACCGCTGAGGTGGCCGTCACTCTTGGGACGGCGGTTTTTCGTCATCGCGTTGCTTTGTCAGAGTCGCCCCGGCGGCGGCCAGGGAAACGCAGGCGACGGCCATCATGCCCTGCAGGTTGAGGCTTTGGCTGAGTACGATGACGCCGAGAATGGCGGCGGAAGCCGGTTCAAGCGAGATGATCAGGCCGTAAAGACGAGCCGACAGACGCTTGAGCGCCTCGTATTCCAGACCGAAGGTGACGGTCGTCGACAACATGGCGACACCGAAACCATAGAGCAGAATGATGGGGTCGGCGATGATGACCGGGGCTTCCTTCAGGCCCATCGGGAGCATGGCCAGAGCCGCGACACTCATGCCCAATGCCAGGCCGGAGTTCCCCGGCGCGAACCTGGCGATGCGTGGGCTGAGCAGCACCAGACCGGTCCAGCATACGCCATCCCCGGCGGCCAGCAGCAATCCGATGGGATCGAGGGAATCACCGATGTCGGGTGTGAGCAGCAGGACGCCGGCAATGGCCAGGGCAACCCAGAGGAAGTCCAGGAAGCGCCTCGACATCAGGGTGGAAAGCCCGAGCGGCCCCATGAAGGCGATGGTGATCGCAATGCCCAGTGGAATGCGGTCGATGGAGGCATAGAAACATGAATTCATGGCCGCCATGAGCAGACCGTAGATGATGATCATCCAGCCGTTCTTATGGCGTAATGACTCCAGCGCCGGTTTGGTCAGCAGGATCAGGATCAGCGCCGAGAACAGCAACCTGAGCGAGACCGTGCCCAAGGGGCCGATCAGCGGGAAAAGGAAATAGGCGAATGCCGCGCCCAGATGTGCCGATACGATGGAAATGATCAACAGCAGCGTTGGTGGCGCCGTTCCGAGCAGTCGCGAGGTGGTGGCGGTCAGAGACATGGCGGCGCAGGTTCTCCCGGATAACGCCACGGGCAAAGCGGCTTCGCGGCTGGAGTTTTTTTAGATCCAAACCATTACTTCTTTGCTCGCTACTTTAGCAATGTATAGTTTTGGGTAGAGCGCATAACGGCAAGAACGAAAGGCGTCGCCGTGGACCTGTTCTATGTATTGCTTGTTTTGCTGGTTATTACCCGCGCCTTCGGCGAACTGGCGGCGCGCGCCGGTCAACCTTCGCTGGTCGGAGAGCTTGTATCCGGCGTGGTGCTGGGCGCCATCATCGCCCAGCATGCCGAGCTTCTGCCGACGCTTGCCGAGCTGGAAGGTAACGAGGTTTTCGACGCCATCACCAATCTCGGCATGTTCTTTCTCATGCTCTATGCCGGGATTGAAATGAAGCCCTCAAAGATTCTCCAGCATTCGGCCAAATCCGTGGTTGTGGCGATCGGCGGTATGGTTCTGCCGCTCATCTTAGGGGTTGGCATGGGTTTGTATTTCCTGCCCGAATCCGAATACCGGATCATTCAAGCCCTGTTTATCGGAACCGCGCTGGCGATCACGGCGGTTCCCGCAACCGTCCGAATCCTCATAGACCTGGGAAAACTGGATTCTCCCGCGGGACAGATCATCGTTTCGGCTGCCGTGTTCGACGATATCATCAGCTTGTTGTTACTGGCCTGGCTGACGGCCCTGATCTCGGCGGGACAGACGCCGGAGTTGGCGGACCTGGCCGCCATTGCCCTGAATATCGTGGCGTTCTTTGTGATCACCCTCGTCATCGGATTTTTCATGTTCCCGCTGGGGGGACGTTTCCTGAAAAAATTCAGGGTGAAGGAACCTGGTTTCAGTTTCGTGCTGATCGCCGCGCTGGCCTTCTCCGTTCTGGCGGAAATGCTGGACCTGCACTTTATTCTGGGCGCTTTCATCGCCGGTGTCTTTTTCGGGCGCAAGACCGTCGACAATACGACTTACGAGAATGTGCGCTCCAAGGTCTCCGGCATGACGTTCGGTTTCCTGGCGCCGATCTTTTTCGCTTCCATCGGCCTCAACCTGCAACTCTCCGCCTTCACCGAAGTTCCTTTCTTCCTGTTCGTCCTCGTCGTGATGGCTTTTGTCGGTAAGTTCGTCGGCGGCGGACTGGCTGCCCTGATCATGGGGCTGCCGGGCAGGGAGTCGGCTGCCGTCGGGGTTGGGATGAGCGCCAGGGGCGCCGTTGAACTGGTGATCGCCGACATAGCGCTGAAAGCCGGTATTTTTTCCCTGCCGGGGGTCACCTCGCCCATTCTGGAGAACCTGTTTTCGGCCATTGTCGTCATGGCGATCCTGACGACAGTCGTCACGCCGGTCATGCTGGAAATGATCTACAGGAAATCACCCGGCAAACCGGAAGAGCCATAGTTCTAGTATATACCTAGCCCCAGGGGCCGCGTTTGTTGCGTGAGCCTTTTCCGGGAACCCTGATGATGCGGATACCCTTGGGTCCCGTTGGCCTGGGCTGGGCAGCGGGGCGTTTTGGTTCGCCCGTAGTCGATGTCTTCCCCATGCCGTCCAACAGCGGTACATCCGGAAAGCGGAAGAAGGGAATCAGCAGCACTCCGGCGACGGCGCCACCGATGTGCGCCCACCAGGCCACGTTGCCGCCCCCGCCAAGGGCCACATTGACGAATTGCAAACCAATCCAGAAACCGAGCACGATCCATGCCGGCAAGCCAACAACGAAGTATCCGACCAGCACGTGGATGGAGGCCTTTGGGTGCAACAGCAGGTAAGCGCCGATCACGCCGGAAATCGCCCCGGACGCGCCGATCATGGGTGTGGTGGACTGGGGGTCGAGACCCGCGTGGCTGAACGCCGCCGCCAGGCCGCAGAGAACATAGAAGGCGACAAAACGGGCATGGCCCATGGCGTCTTCCACATTGTCGCCGAGCACCCACAGGAAAACCATGTTGCCGATCAGGTGCATCCAGTCCGCATGCAGGAACATGGACGTAACCAGCGTGGCATAGGGTGGTATCAGGGCCAGGTCGGGCGGCAGGTCCTTAATGCCGAACAGAACGGCGGGGATGGAGCCCAGACCGTATATCGCCCGGGCGGCGGCTTCGTTCCCCAAAGATAGCTGCCACAGGAAGGCGCAGACACATGTAACGATGATCGCCACGGTGACGAACTGGAATGGAATTCGGTGCCTGGGGTTGGAATCGTAGAGCGGAAACAGCATTCGCTACACAATCTGCGATAAGTAAAACAGGCGTTACTGGTCAGCGAAGATGATTTCGACCCGGCGGTTATCCTGGTTTCGTACGCCGTCTGCCGTTTGAACAACCGGCTCGCGTTCACCGCGCCAGTCGATAACGACGCGTTCCGCCGGGATGCCCAGTCTGACCAGGGCCTTTTGCACCTCTTCCGCCCGCCGTTTCGAGAGGCCCTCGTTATAGTCTTCCGGGCCGGAACGGTCGGCATGGCCGGTCGCGCTGATGCGGATGATTTCACCTTCGGTGGCGTTCATGGCGATATCGGCGATGGTGTTGAGGGCGAGCGGATTCAGGATGCTCTTATCCCAATCGAACAGGATGCGATAGGCGCGGGGAAATCCGGGCGCTGCCGGCGCTGCGGCAATTTGCGATGCGTCTGAGGCGGCGTCGTCAGCAGCGCTGTCCGTTTCCATCTCAGTTTCCGCATCGGATGTCGGCGCTTCTGCCATTCCGGCGCTAACAGTGTCATCAGTGCTTTCAGCGGCGGGTTGGGCCATGGTTTCATTGCCGGTTTCCGGCATGGCGCTGCTGGAGCCGCCGAGTTCGAACCTGAGACCTACAAGTATCGAGTGGCTGGCGTATTCCTGTTCCACCGCTACGCTGGACGCCGTGGAGAGGGAAACGTCGTCGCTGGCGAAATACCGGTAATCGGCCGTCAGGGACCAGAAATCGCCGAGACCGTAGGATAAGCCCGCCAGGGCCTGGTAGGCGAAGACGGTATCGTCGTCGCTGATGGAGGAACTGCTGACAGAGGCGATGCCGCTGTCCTCGATCTGCGCCGCGCCCAGGCCGGCGCCCACATAAGGAGTCATGTCGCCATCGGTCGTGAAATCATAGAGCACGTTGACCATGCCGCTTAACGCCGTGGTGTCGCCTGAACCGGAAGCGCTGCCCACGGTTTCGGCATCGTTCCAGCGCTGGGCCAGTTCAAGTTCGCTCCTGAAACCGTTATCGAAAGCATAACCGGCGGCGATCATCGCGATGGGGCCGGTATCGAACTCGATGGTGGTGTCGATGCCGCTTCCCGTCACGTCGGCGTCCGAGGCCATGTTGATGCCGACGCCGCCGCCCAGGTACAGGCCATCCGCCCGGGGTGCGTCAACCGGGACAAGGGCTGCGCCGAGAAACAGGACGGCAGGGATCGTCAGGCGGAAACCGGCTGAACGTTGTAACGAGAATAAAGAGAAAGTGGAATGGGCCGGTTTCGTCGTCATCACAGGGTCGTTTGCGCCTCTCCAGGTGCGAATCGCTATGAAGACAATAGTATACTGATTTACTTAAAATTTACTATATTTTGTGGGTCTGTTGGCGAAAAAGTGTCATATAAGCCACTAATCACCCCGTCGTTTTCTGTTGTTTTCAGGAATCACCCGACCGCGAACCGTGTAAAGGGACTGTTTGCCTCGTTGCCCTTGCGCACATGCATCTCGCGTTCCTCTAAACCCATGACGATGGTGGCGACGGTGCCGACGATCTTGACCGTGTCATCGGGCTTGTAGGGCCTGTAAATGGGAAATTCGCCGGCCGAACGGTCGGAGAGGATGTCGATCATGCTCTCCACTGTTTGGTCTTCAGTGGCCGTGACCCGTGCGACGGCCGTTGCCATGCGGGTACGGGAATTCTCATAGAGCGGATCGTCGGGCGCATTGATGACCCGGCCCAGGTAGTGGTTGGTGTGGACCAGGCTGCCGTCGTAGTCCGCCGGCGTCAGGGTTTCCGCGCCCGCGAATTCCCGGATGAAGCCTGCCCCTGAGCCATCGGCAACGATGATGTTGGAGGACTTGCCGAGCGGGGCTGTACCGATGACGGCGTCGGCATCGGCGGCGGAAGCGCTGTCCAGGATACCGCGCAGCATGACATGGATGGGAACGCCGTCCAGCGGCTGGCCCAGGGTCAGGATGTTGAGGCATACGCCCAGCCCGGTGCTGTTCATGCCGATTTTGCCGATGATGCCGGGCTCCGTCATCATGTGGATGACATGGCCGTCCTCGCGGGTGAGGCGCATCATGACGCACAGGGGCTCCAGCGCTTCGCCCCAGTCCCAGGTCTGGCCCAGGATGGGCGCGCCCGAGAAACACATGGACGTGCATTCGCTTAAGCCCGCTGTTTTGGTGAGCGACAGGATTTCCGTTCGCGCATTGAGAGCGACGATCCACAGCGGATCGACCCCGGCCCCTTCGGCGATGCCGTTGATCTCCGTCAGGTAGTCCGGATTGAAATCCCTGATGACGCCTTCGAAATGCCTGGCTCTCTCCAGCACCACGTCGTCCGGGAGCCTGAATATCTCGCGGTAGAAGGCAAGGGCTTGCGTGATCTGGTCGCGCAACTGGGAGCCGTGGGAAACGCCCCGTTCATGGGCGTTTCCGGCAATCTCGATGTTGGGAAAGACGGACATCGGACTTAAGCCGCAACAGCCTCGACAAGACCTTCAAACATGGGCAGGCCGTCTGTGCCGCCCAGCAGCGGATCGATCAGGCGTTCGGGATGCGGCATCATGCCGAGCACGTTGAACTTTTCGTTATAGATGCCGGCGATGTTCTCGATGGAGCCGTTGGGATTGGCTTCCGGCGTTTCGTTACCGTCCTCGTCCACGTAACGGAAGGCGACGCGGTTTTCCGCATTCAGCCGTTTCAGCGTCTCGTCGTCGGCGTAGTAGTTGCCGTCGTGATGCGCGATGGGAATGCGGATGGCGCTGTTGCGGGTGTAGCGGGAAGTGAACATGGTTGTGTTGTTCTCGACCCTGAGCCAGACGTCCTTGCAGACGAACTTGAGGTTGGCGTTCCGCATCAGGGCGCCCGGAAGTAATCCAGACTCGGTCAGAACCTGGAAGCCGTTGCAGATGCCCAGCGTCGGCACGCCGTTGTTGGCCTCGGCTACGACCTCGCGCATGATGGGGCTGTGGGCGGCCATGGCGCCGGAGCGCAGATAATCACCATAGGAAAAGCCGCCGGGAACGACGATCAGGTCAACCTTGGGCATTTCCGAATCACCGTGCCAGACCATGACCGGCTCGTGGCCGAAGCTGTTTCTGAGGGCGACCTGGGCGTCACGGTCGCAGTTGGAACCCGGAAATACGATAACGGCGGTTTTCATGGTGCCTCTGCCTCCGGTTTTCAGCCCTCGATCTCGATGGCGTAATTCTCGATCACGGTGTTGGCGAGCAGGCCCTTGCACATCTGCTCGACGTTTTCGCGGGCTTTTTCGGCGTCGCTTTCGTCCAGTTCCAGTTCGATCACCTTGCCCTGGCGGACATCGTTGACTCCGTCGAATCCCAGCGAGCCCAGCGCATGCTGGACGGCCTTGCCCTGGGGGTCGAGAACCCCGTTTTTCAACATGACATGTACGCGTGCTTTCACTGATCGATCCTCTTATAGCGACGTTACTGTATCGTCTCGGGGCCCTGCATATCCTGCTGTCCGCTTTCCGGCAGGATGCCGAGGCGGCGGGCCACTTCCTGGTAGGCCTCTTCCACCTTGCCGAGGTCGCGGCGGAAGCGGTCCTTGTCCATCTTTTCGTTGGTCTTGACGTCCCACAGACGGCAGGAATCAGGGCTGATTTCGTCAGCCAGCACGATGCGCATCTGCTCGTTTTCCCACAGGCGGCCGAATTCAAGCTTGAAATCAACCAGTTTGAGGCCGATCCCTAGGAACAGCCCCGACAGGAAATCATTGATGCGCAATGACATGGTGACGATCTCGTCCAGGTCCTGCGGCGTGGCCCAACCAAAGGCCGTGATGTGTTCTTCCGAGATCAGCGGGTCGCCCAGCTCGTCGTTCTTGTAGCAAAACTCGACGATGGAGCGGGGAAGGGGCGATCCTTCCTCCATGCCGAAGCGCTTGGCGAGCGTGCCGGCGGCGACGTTGCGCACGATAACCTCGATGGGAACGATCTCGACTTCCCTGACCAGTTGCTCGCGCATGTTCAGGCGCTTGACGAAATGCGTCGGGATGCCGATCTCGCCCAGGCGAGTCATCAGGAATTCTGAAATACGATTGTTGAGAACGCCCTTGCCGGTAATCACGCCTTTCTTCTGGTTGTTAAAGGCGGTGGCGTCGTCCTTGAAATACTGCACGAGGGTTCCTGGCTCGGGCCCTTCAAAGAGCACCTTTGCCTTGCCTTCGTAAATCTGTCTGCGTCTGGCCATGATGATGATCCGGTGATCTGCGGGTGGCGAACCGTCCGGAAGCGTTCCGGGTGCGTCCTGCCCGCATTGTGGTAATGGCGTCCGTATAGCAGGTGTGTAGGGTTCTGACAACGACGAGCAAGGCCGCAAAGACCCAAAAATGAGGAATCTTGCCGCTTCGCGGGGATGTTTGCGGCTGGATCAGAGCAGAACGTCGTAATATGGCGTCTCACCCGGCATGCCGGGGGCGAATCGCCACACCGGTGTTGCCTCTGTCCCCGGAGCGGGAAGCGCGATCAGGGATGAACTAACGGTGCCGAAATCAATGCCGTCCCCGTCGCCTTCGCCCTCCTCGCTTTCGGCATCGAAATCCGAGGGCGCTATGGCCATGGCGCCGCCCCAACCGGCGCCTGCGGCCTTCGTGCGATCCGCCATCAGGGCCTCCCAGGCGAACCAGTCACCGCTTGCCGGTTCCGGTGCGGGTGCGGCGCGGAAACGCGGCAGGTGATGGCGAATGCGTTCGCTGCCTTCCCTGTCGTTCAGGTCGTGGGCCGTGACCATGGAAAGGCCTTCAGGGATGGCCTCAAACGTGATCCTAGCGGACTCCTCATCGTTGGCGAGCCAGTAAGCGCCCGACGCATCGCCAATCACCATATTGAAGGAACGGTAAGCAGTAGGATCAAGGGCCGATAGGGCTTCCGCCGCCACCCGCGCTTCCGCATGGTCAAGTGCGTCAAGGGGCAGTTCACCCCGGCTTCGTTTGTCTGGTGCGGGCCCGAGGCTGTTGACGCGGTTGAGGATGCAGGCGGCCAGGCGGTCATCGTTCATGCCAAGCCAGCTTCCCCCCGCCAGGATATCCTTCCCGGCGGTGACATGGGGCCTGTCCTCCCAATGACGACCGGGTCCTTCCCAGGGCCTGGACCGCATCTCATCGCGGTTGGCGCCCAGGATCAGGGGCCAGTCGTGGCCGGGCCGGTAAAGAATAACGACGGTGCACATAACGATGACTGGTTACGGTGTGTCGGCTACATGGTCAAGACCGAGGTCAATTCCGTGATCGAGCGAAGCCTTGAACCGAATGGGAAACGGTACAAATCTTACTAGAAGAGAGAAATGTTCGAATTGGCATGATTCTCACCATTGGGGCATTGCGGAAGAGCGCTCCGCCCTATAAAACACAGGTTAACGGATCAGGGACATGCTCCTGAATTTCTGACCAACGTCTAAGGATACAGTAATGAGCGACGTTTTTAGTGACCGCGAAAAAAGTTTCGAAGCCAAGCACAAGATGGATGAGGAACTGGCTTTCAAGATTGACGCCCGCCGGAACAAGCTTCTGGGTGAATGGCTGGCCGATAAATACGGCATGACGTCAGATGAAAAGGCCGAGTATGCGAAATCCGTCGTCATGGCGGACCTGGATGAGCCCGGCATTGAGGATATCATGCGCAAGGTCATGGCCGATATTGCCGAACGGGGCGTCAATGTTTCCGAACAGGATGTTCGCACCAAGCTGGATGAACTGCGTTCAGTCGCCGCCCAGCAACTGGAAAATGACTATCCGGAAGCCCTTGGCGGCGATCACGATCAGGTTGGGGGGTAATCTCCAGCCTCCTTTCCGGCGGGAAAGGCTGCCATGGATTTTTTTCTGGTCGACGACGACCCGATAATGATCAAGCTGCTGGAGACGATTCTCTCCAGGGCCGGCCATTCCGTGACAACAGAAGACGACAGTAATCTCGCTTTGGACCGGATAAGATCCCAGCGGCCGGACTGCGTGATTACGGACCTGATGATGCCGGGCGTTGACGGTTACCAGCTTATTACCCAGATCAGGAATGAATCTGATCTGGCGGACACGACCATCATCGTCCTTTCATCCAAGATGTTCCCCCAGGATTTGCGTCAGGCCATCGAGTTCGGCGCCAACGGGTTCATCAAAAAACCCGTCGATCCGGTTACTTTTCTCGATCAGGTCAATGAGATCCTCAACATTGCTTGAGAATCAGCCTGAAATCTAATTTCCAGAATTTTATACGTCTGTCAGGTTTTTTTCAGCATGATGATGATATTGTTGAACGACTGATGTATAATGAACCGTCAGATCAGCGGTATTTGATCTGTTTTCGGTGAAACTGTTGTAGGAATATGTGGTTTCACCGGCGCCTTTTCTTCTTCCGGGGGGCGGGAAAATCGGCGGCACAATTAAAAGAGTGGAGAACGTAGCCGGTGGGAAAACCAGCGAATAATCCCTGTTTATCAGACGAAGACGTCCGTTCGCTGGCATCGATTGCCGGTGTCTACGATAACGAGGCCATTTCTTCGCTGCATGATTGGCTTGAAAACAAAACCGCCAATGCCCGGAAAACGCCTGACTTGGCAGACCGCCTGCGCGACAGTGAAGATGCGGCGCGCGAGGAAATAAAGCCGATCCTGGATACCGTCCGAGAATTCATGTCGGCGTTACGTACCGCACCCAACGCCCTTGAACGAATCCGCATGCTCTATGCGGAAGAGCTTTCCGAAGAACAGATCGTCGAATTTGAATCCCAGGGTCAACGGCGTCTGGACCAGGACCTGAAGGGACTGGCAAGGCTTGCAGCGGCTATACAGGCGACCGAGGACAACATCAACGCCGAGGAATGCACAGGTCCGGCCCTGTTGGGTCCGAAAACGGTGGCATATGAACTGGCCCAGAAATATGTCGAAATCAGTTACCAGCCGTTTCATTACTATGTGCCGGAAACGCACTCGACCTGTAGTCCATGGTCACACCCCCATACCTCGCCCGGGACGCGCTTCGTTGCCGGGGCATTGAAGAAAATGTTCCCGTCTCTTAACGATACGAACCTGAAGAATATCCTGAAGGAAATACCGCAGTTCACCAACGGCGCTCTTAAACGGGCCTGAGTTGTTCCTCTGAAAACCCCTCCCAGAACATTCATTGCCGGTTGACCGTAACCCGTTCGATATTGCCCGCTTGGCTGGGATTGCCATATGCTTCCCTTTCTTATCGAGGAGGGGTTTCTGATGGAAAAAAAGCATGTCTGGCCCGAGAGCCACTGGAATTGGCCGATTTCAATCACCCACAAGCACGGCGTCAAATGCGGTGACATGATCCATGTCGGTGGTCAGGTTGACCTGACGCCGGAAGGCGAAGTGCGTCATCCCGGCGATTTGCAGCGCCAGACCGAAGAGGTCATGCGTTATCTGGGCCGCGTACTGGAGGACCTGGGCGCGGATTTCGCCGACCTGGTGCGGCTTCGGTGTTTCTACGTCAATGACGGTTCCCGCGACGAAGATGCCTTCCTTGGCATGGTCGCAGCTTCCCTATCCGGCGGTGCTCGCCCGGCGGTGACGGCGGTTCCCGTACCATACCTTGCCTATGACGGCATGATGGTCGAGATCGAGGCCATCGCCATGCGGGGGGCGGATGGTGAACGTCTTGTGCGTCACTACGCCCCGGTGGATGGACTCTCGCCCCTGCCGGAACCTTTCTGCCAGGCTGTCCGTTGCGGACGCATGATCTACGTCAGTGGCCAGTCGCCTCTTTATGCAGACGGCGCGGTGAGCGATCCGGACGACATGGTTGCCCAGACCAAGACCGTCATGGCGCAGCATGAGAGAGCCTTGAGCGCTTTCGGCGCCGGATTCGGCGATGTGGTCAAGATCAACCGCTGGTACGGCGGCCAGGGCGGACTTGATGATTTCGAGCCGGCGGCATTGGCCTGCGCCGCACACTTCGAGGAGCCGGGACCGGCGGCGACCGGCATTCCCATCCCGCGCCATGCCAGGGACGGCATGCGAATCAAAGTCGAAACCGTCGCCATGCTGGACGAAGACGGCAGCCATCTGGAGCGCGAACATGCCTGGCCGGAAGGGCACTGGGACTGGCATGTACACCTGCCCTACAAGCATGGTCTTAAATGCGGGAACATGATCTTTCTCGGCGGCCAGGTTTCCCTCGACCAAAAGGGAAACGCCATCGAGCCGGGCATGCTCACGGAACAGACCCATGCCAGTATGGAAAACATCCGTCGGATTCTCGAAATGTTCGGCGCCGGTTTCGATGACGTGGTCAAGGTGCTCACGCTCTATCACGGCGATTGCGGGGAAGAGGCGCTGAATGCCAATCTGCCGATCCGGTCTTCCTACTTTACCGAGCCTGGTCCGGCAACGACAGGCGTACCGCTGCCGGAACTGGCCTATGACGGCATGATGGTCGAGATCGATATCGACGCCATGATAGAATAAGCCATTCATTTTACATCTGGCTGGCATACAGAATACTTTACCCCAGCCCCAGTGTGGGTATTAATAGGCCATCCTGTGCAAGGGAATGGGTAAATGAATGAAGTGAATGGCAAGCCCCGCGTGCTGGTCGTCGACGATTCCCCGACGGTGAACCGGATTGCGAGCGATATGCTGATAAACAGTGGGTTTCGGGTGGTTACATCGGAATCCTTCGAGGATGTGTTTTCCGAAGGTTTCGTGCCGGACGTTTCCGTCGTGCTGACGGATATCATCCTGCCGGGAATGGGTGGCATTGAGGCCATTGCCCGCATCCGGGCTCAGGAACCCAATATTGCCGTGGTCGCCATGTCGGCGGGGGACGCTTCCCTTGATCCCATGAAGTTACTCAGCGCTGCTCGCGGCGTCGGTGCTCACGCCGTCCTGAAAAAGCCATTCCAGGAAGAAGAACTCGTCGCGACCGTGAACAAGGTTCTCGACAGTACGAAAAAGAAACAGGTCCTGATTATTGATGATAGCCGCACCGTTCGCATGGCGGTCGCCGCCATGCTGCCCGAAACGCACTATGTCGTTCATACGTCCGAGTCATTTGAGCAGGCCATTGCATCCCATGATATTCTTTCCATCGATGTTGTGCTGACCGATATATTTATGCCCGGAATCGGCGGCATAGAGGCCATCCGCGGTATCAAGACCAACTGGCCCAAGGTAAAGATCATCGCCATGTCCGGTGGGGTTGATAATTCCATGGAGAGCGGCACGGCGTTGGAAGCCGCCACGAAAATCGGCGCTGACGGCGCCCTTGCCAAACCGTTTTCGAAAGAACTTTTGAGGGTATCCGTCTCAGGCGTACTCTCTGACTGAACCGTTTTCCCCCTCAACGTTTTAGCTTTCAATCTTCTCTGGCATCTTCCGGTTTCAGACCATAAGTTTGCGGCGTGGACTGGATAGGAGGCATGCGATTTGCCTGACCACGTGACGAAAAAGACCAAACGTGTCGTCTTTGTTGAAATGATGGGAGAACCGGGCAGTTACGACGCCTCGGTTTATGATCACTTCGAGGACAAGGACCAGGAAGGCCTGTGGTTCGTCAAGAACTACAGCCATGTGGACGGCATCAGCATCGATACCTGCAACGTATGTATCGGTGAGATTCTCCCTGAACCGGATGAGGTGGACGGCCTGGTGCTCGCCGGCAGCTACAATTCGGTACACGATCACACGGACTGGCAGAAATCGGTTCGCGCCTGGCTGCCAGAAATGAGATCCCGTAAAATCCCCATCCTGGCCATTTGCGGCTCACACCAGTTGTTATCCCATGCCGAAGGCGCCGTAGTCGAACATCTGGCGGAAGGGCCCTATGCGGGAACGTTCCCGATCAGGCTGACCGAAGCAGGGCGGACCAGCCCCATCATGGCTTCGATCGGCGACGGCGATATCTTCCATTACGCAAATTCCGAGCATGTGGCGGATGTCCCCTTTGGGGCCACGCTTCTTGCCAGCAGCGAGCGGGTTCCCGTCGCTGCGCTCGATTTCGGTGATCAC
Source organism: uncultured Thalassospiraceae bacterium (assembly GCA_964344255.1). GTDB lineage: Bacteria > Pseudomonadota > Alphaproteobacteria > Rhodospirillales > Casp-alpha2 > JAJFIE01. Next base: position 55,438 of record CAYFMQ010000016.1, on the reverse strand, counting down.
TGCTATTCCACCCAGTTCCATCCGGAAGCGACCCACGAGACACTGGGCGCCGTCTGGCGGTTCAAGGCGCCTGAATGGATGCAAAACTACCACGAACGCGACGCCGGCAACGTGCTGGTGGAAAATTTTCTGAAGCTGGTCGCGGGTTTGTAGCGGCCTTTAAAAATTGATCGTCTGGCCGTTCTCAAGAATGCCGATTTCATAACGAGGTGAGAGAGCTGAGATTTCCTCACGAATCTTTGCCTTTGCAAAGGGTTTCATATGGGTCGCGTAGACCTCGGGGACTTCCTCCAGCATGTCCAGTCCTGCGGCCATCAGTAACGGGGTTAAATGTCCCGTATTGATGGCGAGTTCCTCAAGGTCATTCGGGAAAGAACATTCGACAACAACAGAGCGGACATTTTCCAGCTCGTTGACAGCACGCCAGAAATCGTCGCAAGGTCCCGTATCGCCGGTGAACGCGAGCTTTCCTTCATTTCCTTCGATCCAGAAGCCGACAGCCTCTCCGTGATGGTTGACAGGCAGGATGCCGATCCGCCGTCCGTTGATCTCATAGGGTGTGTCGGATATCGGTTCGATCCTTAACCCCGGTTTTTCCGGTGACGGAATGCAGGTGAAATCGGGCCATATAATGCCGTTGAAAACATGCTGCATCAGCGTCGTTTCATCCCCGGCTGGCACATGGACAGTAACCGGAGATTGGCGTTGCAAGAGCACCGTATCAATCAGCAAAGGAAGACAGGCGATATGATCCATGTGAACATGGCTGAGAAAGATATTGTCGATCTTCGCCATGGCCTCGTTGGGCACATCGCCGAGACCTGTCCCGGCGTCGATCAGGATGTCATCATCGATGAGTAAGCAGCTTGTCCGGCAATCTCCGGCGATGCCGCCGTCAGAACCGTAAGCGGTTAATCGTGTCATTGCTTCCCACCCCGTATTTTGTCCGATGGCAAGGATACTGCCGGTTCGGAAATCCTGATCGCGTCAGGTATGTTGCGTTTGCAGTATTACAATCCACGTATATGACCGGAACCTGACAGCCCAGGAACATGCCCGCTTTTTGTCCAGGCTTAGCGTACCACCATCACCGAATTGTGGGACTGCTGCAAAACCTTGAAGGCGATGCTGCCTACGATCAGGCGCTGCAGGCCGGACTTGGAGGTGTCGGAAACCACGACGACCGAGTAATCAGGGCCCGCCTCGACAATTTCCCTGACCGGATCGCCAACGGCAATCAGGCATTCTTCTACCTCGATACCCATGGCGTTCAGTTCTTTCTTTGCGGCCTCGACGTTGTTTCGGGCCTCCTCTTCTCCGCTTGCGTCCAGTGCAACGGACATCAGGGAAATGGGGCATTCACAGCGGCTCGCCAGGTAGGCGTCCTTGCGCACCATGTCCATGGAGCGCTCGGAACCATCGGTACAGATCAGATGGCCGTGGCCGACATCCAGATGGCGGGCGACGAGGACGGAACATTTCGCATGGGTCACCACCTTTTCGGAAACAGCCGGATCCCAGAGCGTCTTGGCCATGCCCCGTTTACGGCCCGATGCGCCGAGAATGATGATATCGTAGGGCCCCAGTTCCCACTGTTCGAGGATACCGGTTGCAACGTCCGCCGCTACCTTGAGCTTCATGACGATGACCTTGCCTTCGTCGTTTATGTATTCGACTTTGTAATCGCCCAGCGGATCGCCATCGACCCCGGTGTGGTATGTCTTTTGCTGCCAGTTTTCGTCGGCGACGCCGAGTTCCAGCAGGATGTCGTAGCCTTTTTTCAGATAAGTTGTCCCGGGCAGATCCAGCCCCCAATCGAGCATGTTTTCCCGGGCAACCCGTACCTGCAGACCACCGGAGCGCAACCCCTGGTCCAGCGGACGGACATGAAGAAGGACGATATCGGCATCGACGCCACTGCCCAGCTTTGCCGCGTATTTAAGGCCTTGGTATGATTCGTCTGAGCCATCAATACAGACCAGGATGCGAAACCGGTCTTCGCGATGTTCCTGTTCCGTCAGGACTTCGTCCGGACTTGGCATTGCTTACACTCCCACAAACGGCCAGTAGAGAGAGGCCGCTATAAGCATCAAGATGGTAGACATTAGCACCATCTTCCAGCCGACAACCAAAAAATCTGTCGTTTTCAAATATCCCGAAGCATAGACGATGGTGCATGCCGGCGTGCCGATAACGGTCAGGTACGCAAAGGCGGACGAAATGGAGGTGATGAAACCGATGATAATGGGGCTTTCCTCCGCCGCAACGGCAAGTTTCAGGACAATCGGACCCAGCACTGCGACAGCCGCGCCGTTGGACATGGTGTTGGTCACCAGGGTCGTCAGGACCGAAACGGCGCCCCACAGGCCGATGCCTTCGTCCATGCCGAAGGGGGTTAGTAAATCGAGGAAATGTTCAGCAACCCAGAGCGCGGCCCCGGTTACTTTCATCTCCACGCCGAGTGAAATGGCTGCAGCGTAGAGCAAGACAACGCCCCAGTTAACGCCGACGTTAATATCCTCCCACCGAACCAGGCCGGTGATAAGAAAGAGAGATGCGCCGAGGATGGCTACCGTTCCCATGCCGATATCGCCCGATACGGTAACCCATCCAACCAGGATCAGGACAAAAAGAAATATCGACATCCAATCGCCCCGTTTCATGGAGCCCTCGGCTTCCACCTGGGCGCGCAGTTTGACGACAGCGCGGGACAGGTCTTTTTGCTCGGGTCGGAACGTAAACCAGAGAATCAGGGTTACGAAGGGTAACTGCAGAAGGAAAATCGGATAGGCGTACATCATCCAGTGCACGTAATCGATGATATACCGGTAGGTTTCCGGGTTCAGCGGGTCGACGAAGAACTCCCGCCAATAGCCGATCATGATGGCGTTCCTGGCGCCGCCGGACGGCGTTCCGATCCCGGCGACTGAGCAGCCATAGGCGATCGAAAACAGCAAAACGGCGGCCAGCCGACGAACCTGCTTGGGGTCATCGGAAGTTAAATTGATCAAGGTAATGCCAACGGGCAGCATCATCGCGGCAACGGTGTGTTCGCCGACAAACGAGGCGAGAAGGCCGGATATGACGGAGATGCCGAAACAGATGCGCGCTGTTCCCGTGCCGGTAATCCGCACGAGCAGCCAGGCGATCCGTTTGTCCAGCTTTTGTTTGACCACTGCAACGGCGAGCATCAACGATCCCATGATAAACAGCACGGAATCGGTCATCAGGCTCTTGGCGACGTCCGTCGAAGACAAATCCAGTAACAAGACCTGTGCACAGATAATCAGCAAGGCGACGGTTGGCAGGGGGATCGGTTCGGTGATGAACAGGATGGTCGCAACGACGGACATCGTCAGAACCACCATGGCGTCATGGCTCAGCCCGGGTGGCAAAGGCATGCTGAGCATACCCGCCCCAACCATCATGGCGATGAAAAACCACTTTTTGTTCCAGAAATAAATAAGGTTGAGCCGGGAGCCGACAACCACCGCGCCCGCGCGTAGCCGGTTAGCCGAGAAACCGGTGATTTCACGTAAATGACGGAGCCTTTGGATTTTTGCGGCGGTATTCAAAGTTACTCGCGTTATATCCCAGTTATAATTGTATGACTGCCTTTTAAGCTGCGCAAAAAAGCAATCTTTGCGGACTGTATAGGTTACACAGCTTGTAAATTCAACAGTATTTTCTAGTACAATAACCTGCTCTGAGGGATTGCATTTCTAAACCAGCTTTTATCGATGCTCGGTGATGTGATCACACTGGACCGGCGGCAGAAGCGGAAAACGTGTCTAAGTGCAACAAGTGTCAAAGAGTTAGCCCATAATTATAAGATTTGCCTCGTTTAAGCTGCATGGATGAGACTCATTTCGGGGAAATATAGTTCTATACAGATATGCATGAGCTAAGGTACACGTATGCTTTCATGATCCCTGCAAGGATTGTTGCTGAAGAGCCCCGAAGGCGAAATTAATGACAATAATGCTCGATGGCGTCTGCCTGTCTGAGGCAGGTCATAAACTTCAACGAGCCCAAGGCGAAGGCGATGTCAGGTTTTCACGCAAGGACGGCAAAATCCGATTAAGCCACCTCCATCAGGCTGGTTGCTGCAAGGTCCGCCTGCCAAAAACCTACGATGCTCCACCTGAAGCGGTATTCCTCAATACGGCCGGCGGTTTAACAGGCGGTGATACGTTATCATTTAACGCTCTCGTCGATGAGAATGCCTGTGCCACATTCACATCCCAAGCCTGCGAGCGGATCTATCGATCAACCGGCGATGACGCCCTGATCACGAACCGGCTCGGTGTCGCATCTGGCGCCAGTGCGGAATGGCTGCCGCAGGAAACGATCCTGTTCAATGGCGGTCGACTGCAACGATGCTTTGATGTCGAGCTTGCTTCGGACGCACGTTTGTTGGCAGTCGAATCCGTTATCCTGGGACGCATGGCCATGGGTGAAGCGGTTGTCGAAGGTGCGTTCAGGGACCGTTGGCGTATTAGGATAGACGGACACCTGATTTTCGCTGATGACACGCGACTTCCTTTCGATATGTCGTTGCTGGATGGAATTGGCGCACTTGGTGGGGGGCGTGCCTTTGCAACCATTGTAAAGATAGGAAACGGGCTTGAGGACGAGATCAATACTTTGCGATCAATTACTGTCAACTCGACTCTTGGTGTTAGCCAGCCCTCAGAGAACATCATGGTCACACGGATCATAGCGCCGACAGGCGAGACTTTGCGGCGTGACCTCATGGGGGCGCTTGGTATATTGAGAGAGAAGCGGCCCTTGCCACGGGTCTGGCATACGTGAGACGGAGAACACCATGAATCTGACCCCTCGAGAGAAAGATAAGCTCCTGATATCAATGGCCGCCATGGTTGCCAGGCGGCGGCTGGAACGAGGCGTCAAGCTCAACCACCCCGAAGCTGTCGCATTGATCACTGATTTTGTGATCGAAGGGGCGCGCGATGGCAAATCCGTCGCTGAGATGATGACCGAGGGGGCAACGGTGCTCTCCCGGGATGACGTCATGGAAGGCGTTGCCGAAATGATTTACGACGTTCAGGTTGAGGCGACATTCCCTGATGGCACCAAGTTGGTAACCGTTCACAATCCGATCAGATAGAGTAGGAATCATGATTCCAGGGGAATTCATAATTAATAACGGTGACATCGAGTTGAATTCGGGTGCGGATGTCATTGTCCTCACTGTCGCAAATTCCGGCGACCGTCCAGTGCAGGTCGGAAGCCATTACCATTTCTATGAAACCAATGAAGCTCTACAGTTTGATCGCGAGGTAACGCGAGGTAAACGGCTTGATATTCCTGCCGGCACGGCCGTGCGTTTTGAACCCGGGCAGTCGCGTGAGGTATCGCTTGTACCGTTATCCGGTAAACGCGAGGTCTACGGTTTCAATCAGGCCATTATGGGCACGCTGGACTGAGAAAGAAGAGAAGATGCCAACAACCATTTCCAAACGCGCCTATGCAGACATGTACGGCCCGACGACGGGCGACAAGGTCCGCCTCGCGGATACGGAGCTTTTTGCAGAAGTTGAGCGGGATTTCACGATCTATGGCGAGGAGGTCAAGTTCGGCGGCGGCAAGGTCATCCGCGATGGCATGGGGCAGTCTCAGGTCACCCGCAAGGACGGCGCTGTCGATACGGTTATCACCAACGCGCTGATCGTTGACACCTGGGGGATCGTGAAGGCCGATGTTGGCCTCAAGGATGGCTTGATCGTCGGGATAGGCAAGGCAGGTAATCCGGACACGCAGCCTGGCGTTGATATCATCATCGGGCCGTCAACCGAGGCCATCGCCGGCGAGGGTAAAATCCTGACTGCCGGCGGATTCGATTCCCACATTCACATGATTTGTCCGCAACAGGTCGATGACGCCCTGATGTCGGGCGTTACCACGATGCTGGGTGGCGGCACCGGGCCGGCGACCGGCACCAACGCGACCACGTGTACACCAGGAAGCTGGCACATCAGCCGAATGATCCAGGCGGCTGATGGCTTGCCCATGAACTTCGGGTTCTCCGGAAAGGGAAACGCTTCACAGCCGGAGGCGTTATTGGAACAGATCGCCGCCGGTGCGTGTGCCCTTAAGCTGCACGAGGATTGGGGAACAACGCCGGGGGCGATTGATTGTTGCCTTAACGTCGCTGACGAGTCCGATATCCAGGTCATGATCCACACGGATACGCTGAACGAATCGGGGTTCGTCGAGAACACGATAGCCGCCTTTAAGGGCCGCACCATCCATGCGTTTCATACAGAAGGCGCAGGCGGGGGGCACGCGCCCGATATCATCAAGGTGTGCGGCATGCCGAACGTCATCCCGTCATCGACAAACCCGACACGCCCGTACACGGTGAACACACTGGAAGAGCACCTCGACATGCTCATGGTGTGCCATCACTTGGACGCCAGCATTCCCGAGGACGTGGCGTTTGCCGAGAGCCGCATTCGCAAGGAAACAATCGCCGCCGAGGATATTCTCCACGATATTGGGGCGTTCTCCATCATCGCATCCGACAGCCAGGCTATGGGCCGGGTCGGCGAGGTGCTGGTTCGTACATGGCAGACCGCGGACAAAATGAAACGGCAACGTGGCGCTCTTCCCGAAGAGACCGGCGATAACGATAATTACCGGATCAAGCGATACATTGCCAAATACACGATCAATCCTGCGATTACCCATGGTATTGCGGATCACATCGGTTCTGTCGAAACCGGCAAGCGTGCCGATCTTGTTTTATGGTCGCCTGCCTTTTTCGGTGTAAAACCGGATTTGGTCATGATTGGCGGCACGATCACCGCGGCGCCGATGGGTGATCCAAACGCCTCAATTCCCACGCCTCAGCCGGTACATTACCGACCAATGTTCGGTGCATTTGGACGCTCGCTCAGTTCATCAAGCGTGACGTTCGTATCCCAGGCCGCGATGGATCAGGATATTGGCCGGAAGCTCAACGTCGAGAAATCGATGGTTCCCGTGGCGAATACGCGAAGCCAGATCGGAAAGTCGAGCATGGTTCTGAACGATGCGACACCTGAGATCGAGGTCGATCCGGAAACCTATGAGGTCCGGGCCAACGGGGAATTGCTGACCTGCGAACCAGCCTCGGTATTGCCGATGGCGCAACGGTACTTTCTGTTCTGATGATCAGGGCTATCGACGTCATTCCCGCCGGCAAGTGGCAGGGCCCCGTTTTCGATACAATCGTTCTGGATTTCGATGCACGGCACCGGCGCCGTATTGCAATGACGGCGTCCGGCGGAACGACTTTTCTCCTGGATCTGTCGGAGGCTGTGGCGATTGCTGACGGTTCTGCCCTTAAGCTCGAGGATGGGCGGCTCGTTACCGTTACGGCGGCCACGGAGCGATTGCTGGAAATATCATGCGCGAGTTCAACCGATCTCAACCGGGTCGCCTGGCATCTTGGCAACCGCCATTTGCCGACCGAAATTCACGGGGACACATTGCTGGTGCGGTACGATCATGTTATCGCCGACATGCTTCGGGGTATGGGCGTCACGGTTAAGGAAATCAGCGCGCCGTTCCATCCGGAATCGGGGGCCTATGGTGAAAGGCACCGACATGACTGATTCCTCTGACGACAGGATGCTGCACCGTTTGTTGGCCTGGTTCTCGCCAGGATTTCCCATCGGCGCCTTTACGTATAGTCATGGACTGGAAACGGTTGTCGAGGACGGCACGGTCGTAGATCTCGACTCCCTAGCAGCCTGGATTACCGATATCTTGCGGCTTGGTGCGGGGAGGGCTGACGGTATTATTCTTCGCCGCGCCTGGATGAACGAGGAAAACCTTCGCGAGCTCAACGATCTGGCAATCGCAATGGCACCCACGCGAGAGCGGCGACTCGAAACTGTGGCGCAGGGCGTTGCGTTTGTTAAGGTCGCCTCGGAAGCCTGGTCATCTCAGGTATGGTTCGGGACGTTTGATCTTAACTCCTCCGAGATCGCCTATCCTGTTGCAGTTGGCTGTGTTGCCCGTGCCCATGGTTTGAAGTTGAGGCCGGTCCTCTACGGTTACCTGCATTCCTTGGCGGCCAACCTTATCTCCGCCGGCGTGCGATTGATACCGCTTGGTCAGACCGATGGGCAACGCGCCCTCAACCATCTTGAACCCGTCATCGGAGAAGTCACGGATGACATCCTGATGTCTGACATCGACGATCTCGGCGGTATCGCTTTCGCAGCGGACATCGCGTCTGCCCGTCACGAAACACTCTATACGAGGTTGTTCCGCTCATGACATCACCACATGGCCCCCTCCGGGTCGGAATTGGAGGCCCCGTAGGTTCTGGCAAGACTGCGTTGATGGAGGCGCTGTGTATCCATTTTCGCGATGACCACGATATCTGCGCCATCACCAATGATATCTATACACAAGAGGATGCCGAGGCGCTCAGCCGGCGTGGAGCCCTCGAGCGGGATCGAATTGTCGGTGTGGAAACCGGCGGTTGTCCACATACGGCGATCCGCGAGGACGCCTCGGTTAACCTTGCGGCAATTGCGGATATGCGGGCCAAGTTCCCCAACCTTGATTTGATCCTAATCGAATCCGGCGGCGATAATCTTGCAGCGACGTTCTCGCCGGAACTCGCGGATTTAACGGTCTACGTCATTGACGTTGCGAGTGGTGAAGATATTCCCCGGAAAGGCGGGCCCGGCATTACCCGTTCCGATTTGCTCGTCATTAACAAGACTGACCTGGCGCCAATCGTCGGGGCCAACCTTGGTATTATGCGTGAAGATGCGGCCCGCATGCGTGGTAACCGCCCATTTGTTATGACGAATCTGAAATCTGGTGAAGGCGTTTCGGAAATTGTTGCGTTTCTGCGGAGCAAGGGCGGCCTTTAAGATGCGTTTCTTAAAATCTTGTACTGAGATCAGGTCCGCTTCGGGTCATTAGCGGTCATCCAATCCATCTCAAGAACATGTCCGGTTAAACCCTGAAAGCTGACATTATCCGATTTTTCTTGACTTTTGCCTTAAATTATGCTTTAATTCCTATTTATTAAAGCGCTCTTTTCCATTGTTCATAAACTTATCAAGAGATCGTTTTCGCCCCATGTATGTTAGTTTTGGGGGGGGAATGATGATCCTGATCCTTACCCTGCACTTTGTTCCAGGCAGGGAAATGCGGTCCTTATATTAGAAAACCCTGAATATAGACATTTGTAGACATGTCTACATTCCCGAAACGGGAAAGTCCTTGAAAACAAAGGACGATTCAGGAATTTTCCATAATCTGCGAGATTATGTAGACAAATGTCTACATTTTGTTTGAAATCAAGGGGTTACAGAGGGGCTTTTGTAACAAATGTCTACATTTGTCTACATTTCTGTCTACATTACCTCTTTCTAATTAATGGGCTGGATTCCCGCCTTCGCGGGAATGACAAAAGCACATCCCGAGCGAAGCGACGACGATGTGCGATTCAATAACAGGCACATCCCGAGCGAAGCGACGACGATGTGCGATTTAAACAGACAATATCTAAAGTAAGGGCTGGATTCCCGCCTTAGCGGGAATAACTGTTTCACCGATTTTGTCACCCCCGCGGAGGTGGGGGTCCAGGCCAGCGAACAATCTGGTTTCTTGTCTGAGCAGGAATGACGACGCCGGAAAGTGCGGGAACTTACGCCTTAACGGCGTCCATCAGGTCACGCGCCGCGCCGTCCAGCAGGGCGACGTCGAGGCTCAGCATCAGGAACCGGTAACCCCGGTCGAGCTTGGCCTTGGCCGTGTCGGCGTCGAGCACCAGGGTTCCCATGATGGCGCCCGCCTGTTCAGTTGCCTCTTCGAGGCGGGCGAGCGCGTCGAGGTAGATAGGGCTGTCGAACTGGCCCGGAACCCCTAGGCTCTGGGACAGGTCGAAGGGAGCGAGGAAGGCCACATCAATGCCCTCGGTTGCCATGATCTCTTCGGCGTTGTCCACCGCCGCCTTGCTTTCCAGCATCATGATGCGAAGGATGGCGTCATCGGCCTGCTCGGCATATTCGCGAAGCCCCAGCCCCCAACGGGATCCGGCGAAGAAAGGTCCGAAGCCCCGCTTGCCCGCCGGCGGGTAACGTGTTGCTGCGACGGCGTCCGCCGCGCCTTCAGCCGTTTCCACGAAGGGAAAGATGACGCCCAGCGATCCGGCGTCGAGCACCGGCTTCACGGTCCACAACTCGTCCGCCGGAACTCGGGTCAGTGGCGTGCAGGCTCCTTCGCCTACAGCCGTGGCATTGATCATGTTGTGCAACTGATCGAAGGGAATGGGCCCGTGTTCCAGGTCGAACCACAACCAGTCGAAGCCGCTGGCGGCCAGCACCTGGGCGACATTGGGGCTCGGCATGGAAACCAGCGTGCCGTAGGCGGCCTCGCCGCCGAGCATCTTCTCCTTAACGGGATTGGTGAGTTTTTCTTTTGTCATGCCGGGAACCTCCCTCCCTCGTCACACCCGCGAAAGCGGGTGTCCAGTATTCCAGATAACCTGGATTCCCGCCTGCGCGGGAATGACATTGTCTAACTTTCGCCGAACACGCGTTCGAAGATCGTGCCCACGTGCTTGGTGTGGTAGCTGATAGAATCCTCGTCCAGCAAGGAAGCGAGATCATCAGGATTAACCACCTCGGCCAGGCCCTCGTCGTGTGAGAGGAAGAAGAACAGGCGGTTGTCATGACCGGCGGCTTCTTTATCCAACTCATCCAGTTCGGCCGTGGCGTCCGGGTTATCCGGGTCGATACCGAAGCTCTTCCAGACCCGCATGGCGTTCCGCTGCACGATTTTGTAGGCGTCTTCTCTTGAGACACCGTTCTGGGTCAGGAACAGCAAAACCCGCTGGGCGTCGTGGATACCACCGAACTCGTTCATGTGTTTCGCCATGTTGTCGGGATAGACCACCAGCTTGGCGATGACGCCTGCGAGACGGTTCAGAGCGAAATCCAGGGTGACCGTGGCATCGGGTCCGATCATGCGTTCGACGGAGGAATGCGAGATGTCGCGCTCGTGCCACAGCGCCACGTTTTCCAGCGCCGGCGTGACGGCGGAACGCACGATGCGGGCGAGGCCCGTCAAGTTCTCGGTCAGGATCGGGTTGCGCTTGTGCGGCATGGCGCTGGAGCCTTTTTGTCCCGGCGCGAAGTATTCCTGGGCCTCGCGCACTTCCGTGCGCTGCATGTGGCGGATTTCGGTGGCGACGTTCTCGACGCTCGACGCGATGACGCCCATCGTTGCGAAGAACTGGGCGTGGCGGTCGCGGGGGATGACCTGGGTGGAGATGGGCTCCGGCGTCAGGCCCAGCTTCTCCGCCACGTATTCCTCGACCCGGGGGTCGATGTTGGCGAAGGTGCCGACGGCGCCCGAGATGGCGCAGGTGGCGACATCGGCACGGGCGGCTTCCAGCCTGTCGCGGCCACGGGCGAACTCGGCGTAAAAACGCGCGAACTTGAGGCCCATGGTGGTGGGCTCGGCATGGATGCCGTGGCTGCGGCCCATGGCGGGCATCAGCTTGGTCTCGAGCGCGCGTTCTTTAAGGGCAGCAAGAACCTTGTCCAGGTCGGCGAGCAGCAGGTCGGCTGCCTGCGAAAGTTGCACATTGAGACACGTGTCCAGCACATCCGAGGACGTCATGCCCTGGTGGACGAAGCGGGCGTCGTCAGCGCCCACCTGTTCGGCGAGCTCGGTGGTGAACGCGATGACGTCGTGTTTGGTTTCCAGTTCGATTTCGTCGATCCTGGCGATCCGTTCCGGCGTATAGGGCTTGTCACCCTTGTCCCACACGGCCTTCGCCGCGTCCTTCGGAATCACACCCAGTTCAGCCATGGCGTCACAGGCGTGGGCCTCGATTTCGAACCAGATGCGGAACTTGTTGGCGGGCTCCCAGATGTCTGTCATCTCGGGGCGGGAATAGCGTGGGATCATGGTGGTCTCGGTTTTGCTCTATACTGATACGGGAATCGTTGAAGGCGGGATCATAAGGCCTTGAGGGCGATAGAGAAAGCTGCTTGGTTGAATATATTGAATATTAATCACCTGATAAGGAAATCGGTTAGTGGAACCGCGTGACGACCAGTACGTAAAACCGATGCCCGTGATCCCGCTGATTGAAGCGGGGGAAGGAGGGCCTGTCGTTGTAGCGGCTGCTGAACCCGTCCGGCTGGGCCGGATCGTGGATGCGGCGGAACAACACTACGGCAACGCGGTTATTTCAATAGCTGATAGGTTGTCGGAATTCTGGCTCGGCCGCAACGGCAATCCCTATCTCGAGGAAATCCAGATGGTTGCCGACCATGTGGGCCGGACCGGGGCATTCATGCTGAACATGTCGTTCGAATGGTCCTGCACCGCCGGCGTGTGGCCGGATCCATCCGGCAAGGGTAACCGGTTGATGCGGACGCTCGACTGGCCGCTGGAAGAACTGGGCCGCAACGTGGTTGTGGCCCGGGTGGAAGGCGAGGAGGGCTTCTACGATTCCGTCACCTGGCCGGGCTTTTCAGGGGTCGCGACGGGGCTGGCGCCGGGACGGTTCGCGGCCGCCATCAACCAGCCGCCCATGCGGCGATGGACACCGTCCTGCTGGTTCGATTGGGGCGTCAACCGTATCCGCATGTGGCGCGAGGACGCCCTGCCGCCGGTGCATCTGCTCCGGCAGGTGTTCGATCAGTGCCGGACTTATATCGAGGCGCGCGAGATTTTGAGCACCGAACCGCTCGCCATGCCGGCGTTGTTTTCTTTAAGCGGACTGGAGCCGGACCAATGCTGCGTGATCGAGCGCACCGAGGATGAGGTCTGCGTCCATCACGGCCCCGGCGCCATCGCCAACCACTGGCTGAAGCTCACGACTCCCGGGCGTCCCCGCGGTATCGAAAGCCACGCCAGGCTTGACCAGATGATGGCCCTGCAGCCGGATGTGGGGGACGATTTCTCCTGGGTTCGGCCACCGATCCTCAATCCCACCACGCGGCTCTCGGTGATCGCCAATGCGTTCTCGGGCAGGCTCAAGGTGCTGGGATGGGAAGACGATCCAAGAGACGGCATCACGCCCGCGACCCTGATCTATGACGGTGTTTGCGAACGCCGAACCGGCGGAGCCTTCCGGCCCCGCTAAAATAAAGCGCTAATAGACAGCCCGGCCGCCGGAATTGTCGAAGATCGCGCCGGTGGAAAAGGAGCAGTCCTCGGATGCGAGCCAGGCGATCAGCGCCGCCGACTCTTCCGCCTTGCCGAGGCGATTCATGGGCATCTTGGCGACAACCGATTGCAGGTATTCCGGCGTGATGTCACCCAGCAGCGGCGTATCGATGCCGCTCGGCGCGACGCCGTTGACCAGCACGCCTGTGGTCGCCAGTTCCTTGCCCAGCGCCTTGGTGTAACCGATGGCGCCGGACTTGGCGGCGGAATAGGCGGCGTTGTTGGCGGCCCCTTCAAGACCCGCGATGGAACTGACGATGACGATGCGGCCATAACCCTTTTCCACCATGTGCGGCACGAAGGCGCGGGTGGTCAGGAACACGGAAGTGAGATCGATCCCGATCAGCCGGTCCCATTCTTCCATGGTGTACTCCCATACCGGCTTGTTGATCCCGGCGATTCCGGCATTGGCGATACAGATGTCGATGACGGGAAATCTGTCCATGGTTTGCTTGGCGGCGACGTCTGTGGCGGCCTCATCGGCGCAATCCAGCACGCAGGCATGGATGCGCTCCGGCTGGTCCAGGGCGGTCACGGTTTCATGTAGGGCTTCTTCGTCGAAATCCCACAACGAGACGCTGGCCCCTGAGTCCAGGAACCGCTCGGCGCAGGCCTTGCCGATACCCTTGGCGGCGCCGGTGATGACGGCGGTACGGCCTTCAAGATCAATCCGGTTCATGAAATCAGCTTCCCTCGACGTTGATCAGGATCTTGCCGCTGGGACCGGCTTCCACCGCCTCGTGGGCCTGGGCGGCGTCCTCCAACACAAAGGCGCGGTCGATGATGTGGTTCAACTTGCCTTCTCCCAGCCAGCGGGAGATGTCCGAGACGGCCAGTTGCTTGGCATCGTCCGGCATGATGAAGACAAGTTCGTGTCGCACCACGATGTTCTTGTAAATTAGTTGGTAGAACGGCACCTGCGGCTCCTGAACGGTGTCGGAGGCGTAGGTGGCGATCACGCCGTTGGTTTTGAGGACGGCGATGGACGTCTCCAGGTTTGCGCCGAAGGCGACCTCGACAATGCGGTCAACGCCTGCGCCACCGGTGATCCGTTCCACGGCCTCGGCGACGTTTTCGCCCCGGTAATTGATGACGTGGTCCGCACCGGCATTTGCCGCCAAATCGCCCTTGGCGTCGCTGCTTACCGTGGTGATGACGTTGGCGCCGCTTAAGCTGGCGAACTGGATCGCATAATTGCCGACGGCGCCCGCGCCGCCGGTGACCAGCACGGTCTGGCCTTCAACGGACCCGTCTCCGAACACACAGCGGTGGGCCGTCAACGCCGGAATACCGAGACAGGCGCCTTCATCGAAGCCGGTGCCGTCGGGCAGGGGAACGGCAAGCTCAGCAGGAATACAGGTATATTCCGCCGCCGTGCCGCCGTTTCGCATCCACTGGGCTTCGTAGGTCCAGACGCGCTGGCCTACACGGTTTGTATCGACGCCATTACCGACGGCTTCGATGGTGCCGCCACCGTCAAAATGGGGAATGACCTTGTCGTCGATCCCGGCGCCACGGCCTCCGGCCCGGCGTTTTACGTCGACGGGATTGACGCCGGAATAGGCGATCCTGACCAACACCTCGCCGGGTGCGGGGGTGGGGGTGTCGAGCTCACCGGTCATGATGACGTCTTTGGCGGCGCCGAATTCTTCGTACCATACTGCGCGCATGATTTATCCTTCTTGGGGTTGGTTCTCGTACTTGATAAGGCTGATCATAAAGACTTGGAACCTTGCTGTCATTCACCTGAGGGAACGGCAGGTCGCAATGACATTGCTGGCAAGGCGAGCGATGGCCTGGGCGCCGGTGCCGGCGGGATCCTTCTCCGGCACGTACTCGACGAAGTCGGCTCCGACGATCCGGGCTCTCGCCGCAACGCCGTGGATAAGATCCAGCATTTGCTGATAGCTCAAACCACCGAACGCGGGCAGGATCACGCCCGGCACCACGGACGGGTCAATGCCGTCTACATCGACGGCCAGTATCACATCCGCCCCTTCGGGAACGGCGTCGATAGCGGCCTGCATGCCGTTCGAGTGTATGCGACGTCCATTAAAGAACTGAGCGCCCCATTCCCTGGCGTCGGCAAGATCGGAATGGCGGGCGCTGCCGGGGCCGCGGGCGCCGATCTGGATAATGGAGCTGACATGGGGCATCTCAGACGCCCGGCGCATGGTGGATGAAAACCCGTGGGTAACGCCATCCACGTCATGCCGCCAGTCTATGTGGGCATCGACTTGTACGATACACAGCTTGTCCGAATATCCCGCATAGCCTTCGATAAAGGGAATGGGCACGGAATCGTCGCCGCCGAGCAGAATGGGCGTGGAGGCTGCATCCAGAATAGCCCCGGTGGTTTCTCGAATAGCTTCGCGATTAACAGCGCCGTTTTCCAGGTCGCTCCCGGCATCGCCGCAATCGACGACCCGT
Source organism: uncultured Thalassospiraceae bacterium (assembly GCA_964344255.1). Taxonomy (GTDB): domain Bacteria; phylum Pseudomonadota; class Alphaproteobacteria; order Rhodospirillales; family Casp-alpha2; genus JAJFIE01. The sequence continues at coordinate 39,787 of CAYFMQ010000016.1, read as the reverse complement.
TTGCTGCCGAAAACGGGGGTCATGGTATCGAAATCAAACTGTTCAGGGCCGGTGCTGTACCACGATAGCGCACTACGCACCGCCGCCGCGCCGTTGGCGGCATGGCTGGGGATTCCCGGCTTGTAAGGCGTCCCGTGAGGGGCGCCGAAAACAGCGACGTCTGCATCGATGGTGCTCAGGTCGTCGCAGTAGGGTGTTTGGCAAAAGGTCGTTTCGGGCTTAGTCAGTTTACCCATATGCTATTCCAAATCTTAGCCCAAGTGAGGGGTTGGCCGCGGTGATATTCCCCGCATACTATCGGATATGGAAGAGCCCGACATTTCCTAAATGGGATACATGGCCTCATGGCACAGGACAACCAGTCATTACCGATATCGGATTTGCGTGCGCAACTTGTAAGCGGGCAGGTTCCCGCCAGGGACCTGTGTGAATATTTCCTGGCCCGCATAAACGAGCACGACGGCAAGACCAACGCGGTCATCGAATTGAACCCGGATGCTCTCACCATTGCCGGGCAATGCGACAAGGACTTGAAAGCGGGCAGGGGAGATGGGCTGCTCCACGGCATTCCCATACTGCTCAAGGACAATGTCGATACAGCGGACGCCATGATGACCACGGCGGGATCGCTGGCGCTGGAAGGTTCCATCGCCAAACAGGATGCAGGCATCGTTAAAAGGCTCCGGGATGCGGGAGCGGTCATCCTTGGTAAAACCAATCTGACGGAATGGGCTGGCATGCGGTCCATCGAGCACTGTAGCGGCTGGTCCAGCCGGGGTGGGCAGACTCGCAACCCGTATGCACTGGACCGCACCCCCAGCGGGTCAAGCTCCGGCTCAGGCGCCGCCACCGCCGCCGGTTTCTGTGCGGCATCCATCGGCACGGAGACCGATGGCTCGATTACTTATCCGGCCTCCGTTGCCAGCCTCGTGGGAATCAAGCCGACCGTGGGACTGGTCAGCCGATCCGGCATTGTTCCCATTTCCCATAGCCAGGATACGGCGGGGCCCCTGGCCCGGAGCGTAGCGGATGCCGCACTGGTCCTGACTGTGCTGGCAGGCAGCGACACCAGAGATCCGGCGTGTCACCAGGCGGATCAGAAACGCGCGCCGGATTACGCAGCGTTTCTGGACAAAACAGCCTTAAAGGGCGCCAGGATCGGTGTTTTCCGGCCCAAGGGCACATTCAATAGCGGTACGTTTGACGTGTTTGAAAACGCCATCCGGGTTATGCGGGACAACGGCGCCGTCCTGGTTGACCCGGTCGGTCTGCCTTCCCATGAGGACGTGTCTCCTCATGAAGATGCCGTTCTGTATACGGATTTCAAATATGACCTGAATGCCTACTTGTCAGGGCTGAACGATAACATCGAAATCCGATCCATGGAGGATGTCATCCGTTTCAATCAGGAACACGCCGATACGGTCATGCGATGGTTTCCGCAGGAACAGATTGAGCTATCACAAGCAACGAGCGGACTTGACGATCCAGCCTATATCAAGGCGCGTGAGATGTGCCTGAGATTGACCCGGACGGAAGGCATCGACAGAGCTTTGGGAGAACACACGCTGGACGCCATTGTCACACCGTCGGCGGATGTGCCCTGCCTGATTGACCTGGTGAACGGCGACGCTGATTCCGGTACAACGACCTATCTGGCCGCGGTGTCCGGCTATCCCAGCATTTCCGTACCGGCAGGATATGTCGGCGGTTTGCCGGTGGGCGTATCGTTCATCGCAAGCGCCTGGGAGGAGCCGACACTGATTCGCCTGGCCTATGCCTTTGAACAGGCGACACAGATACGGCAGCCCCCGGAATTCAGGGAAACGTCAAATATCTGAGCCGTTCAGATAACCCCTAAATCCTTGAACGACGTCGAGCCGGACTTGGAAACGATGACGTGGTCGTGCAACTCAATGCCGAGCTTTTCAGCGGCATCCCTGACTTCCTTGGTCATGGCGATGTCGGCCTTTGAAGGCGCCGGGTCGCCGCTCGGGTGGTTATGCACCATGATCAGGGCGGAAGCGTGCAATTCCAGGGCGCGTTTCACCACTTCGCGGGGATAGACCGGCGTATGGTCGATGGTGCCGTGCTGTTGCTGCTCGTCGGCGATCAGTTCGTTGCGGTGGTTGAGAAACAGCACGCGGAAGCTTTCCGTCTTGTTCCGCCCCAGGGTCATGCGGCAGTAATCCATCAGGCGCTGCCAGTTGGATATGACCGGCTTGTTCATGACTTCGTCCCGGGTCATGCGAAGGGCGGCGGCCTGTACGGTCTTGAGCGCCGTCAGCACGGCATCGCCGACACCCGGCACGGCGGAAAGCTCAGCGGGCGTAGCGCTGATCACGCCGGCGAAGGACCCGAACCGTTTCAGCAGTTCCTTGGCAAGCGGCTTGGTGTCGCGTCGGGGCTGGGCCTGGAACAGCAGCAGTTCCAGCAGTTCATAATCCGGGAGCGCATCGGCTCCGCCCTGGAGGAATCGCTCCCGCAGGCGTTTTCTGTGGCCGGTATGATCGGGCGGGGTGCTCACCGGAAATACCGACTGTGCCCGTCACACGTCGTAGGGCGGTTTGTCGAGCCCGGCGGGTGAATGGGTGAAGACTTCGTAGCCATCCGCCGTGACGCCGATGGAATGCTCGAACTGGGCGGACAGGGATTTGTCCCGCGTCACCGCCGTCCAGCCGTCCGTGAGGATTTTCACATCGTAACGCCCGGCGTTGATCATCGGCTCGATGGTGAAGAACATGCCTTCTTTCAGCGTATAACCCTCGCCCGGTTTGCCGTAGTGCAGGATGTTGGGCATGTCATGGAACACCCGGCCCAGGCCATGGCCGCAGAAATCGCGGACGACGGAATAGCGCTGCGACTCGGCGTATGTCTGGATGGCGTGGCCGATGTCGCCGGTGGTCGCGCCCGGCTTGACCACGCGTATGCCGGCCCACATGGCCTCGAAGGTTGCGTCCACAAGCTTGCGGCCCTTAACCGTCGGCTTGCCCACATGGAACATGCGGCTGGTATCGCCGAACCAGCCGTCCAGCGTGACGGTGACATCGATGTTCATGATGTCGCCTTGTTTCAGCTTCTTGTCACCGGGAATGCCGTGGCAGACCACATGGTTGATGGACGTGCAGATGGATTTCGGAAACCCGCGGTAATTCAGCGGCGACGGAATGGCGTTGTGATCGACGATGTAGTCATGGCACAGCGTATCCAACTCACCGGTGGTCACACCGGGCTTGATGAAGGGGATGATGTAATCCAGCGTTTCGGCGGCCAGACGGCCGGCCTTGCGCATGCCTTCGAAGTCGGCTTCGGTGTGTATCTTGATGCTGCGCTGGCTGCCTGCGGGAACAGGCATCTCCAGGTCATCAAAGTCTTCGTCGAATTCTTTCATGGTTCTACTCTAGTATGAATTTAACCGCGCGCAAAGCCGGACGCGAAAACCATCCCCCTGCATCATTTAAAATCAAAAGCGACCGGCTTGTTGACGGTGATTTCCTCAGGCGATACGGCGCAGTCGTAGCAAAGCACTTCAAGCCCGGATTTGAGCGCCCTTCTGAGGGCTTCGGCATAGTCCGGATCGATGTCTTCGGCAATGGTGAAGTTTTCCGTGTCATCGCGCTGCACCAGGTACATCATCACCGCCCGATGACCCTCCTTGATCATGTCGGTCAACTCTTCCAGATGCTTCTTGCCCCGGCTGGTGACGCCGTCCGGGAAGTCCGCCGGTGCGCCGGGTTTTAAATCCCGCCTCATGGTGACGTTCTTGACCTCGACATAACAAGAGGGCTTTGCGTCGTCTTCCAACAGAATATCGATGCGGGAATTCTTGCCGTATTTTACTTCGCGGCGCAGGGAGGCGTACCCGGAAAGCTCCTTGATCGTACCGTCCTCGATGGCTTCGGCGACCAGCTTGTTGGGGTGGCCCGTGTTGATGCCCACCATGGCGTCACCGATTTTGATCAGTTCCCAGGTGAATTTCAGTTTCCGGTCCGGATTGGAAGCGGGTGAGATCCACACATCGGAGCCCGGTTCGTTGACGCTCAGCATGGAGCCGGAATTGGCGCAGTGCGCGGTAACGACACTGCCGTCCGCCAGTTCCACATCGGCCATGAAACGCTTATAGCGCTTCACCAGCGTGCCTTTGATCAGGGGTGTTTCGAATTTCATGCCGGGAACCTAGTGTGAGGAACACCTGGGTGCAAGGGGGTTGTGTTTTTAAAAGGCCGTGTTTGATTTAGGTGCCTTGGAAACAACTACACATATCGATATTGTGCATGCATGAATAGAATAAAACATATTCTGGCAACCTATGCTTTTCTGGGCATCTTAATAACGTGGCCTTTTATTACGGACGCACAACAGGATGAACCGGAAATAGATCCGGAAACCTGGGTCTACGAGAGTGTTATCAAGGATGGCAAATTACAATTCAAGACTTTCGGGGAATGGACCGACTCTCAATCGATGGAGTACCGGCCTCTCACAATTTTCGTGGACAGCAAGCTCGGTTGCAAACCCGCGATTGATGCGATCAGGGTGGACAATCTTTCCAGCGATTGGTTTTGGCGGACGTCTGGTGCCCCACAAGATTTGATGGAATTCGACAACCAGTATGTTGTGGCTGAAGGATATGCATTCAAGAACGCTACGTCAAAAAGCCTCATGATTCTTGATGTTGTGAACCGGTGGGCGGCCTTCGCCATGACTCATTCCAAAGACCACTGGAATCACGAAAACGGTGCTCCCAGACACGGTCGTGAGTTTTCGGCTGAGTACCAAAAAAAGTACTTCGTTACATATTTCAGTTTATTTCTGGTCGATAACTCGTCGGAGATGTTTAGGCAGGACGCCATGTTGATTGCCCGGTTATGGTTTGAGAATTATGGCATTGGTGGTAAGCCGGGGCTGGGCATGCTTGGCGTAAACCGCATCTATTTGGATGAGCAACCGATGACTGTTTACGAGATTCGTTGCGACGTTGAACAATGACACCGTGACGATATCCTCGTCCTCAGGACTAAAAGGAATGTAGTAGTTTTTCCAATTCCTTAGCTTCGTTGACTCGCCTTCCTTCGAGCTCCGGAGGTCCGTCGTAATTCCTGAGTTCATCAATCATGCCTTCCAGAATGCCTTCCTGCAGTCTCGCCCGGAACCGCTTGTGCTGGTCGAGGAAGTTCGGGCCATAATTGATGGCGAGGTCATAAACTACGGTTTTAACCGGGCCAGGCAAGCTGTCGAAGTCGTTGTGTGGTTTCAGGTGTTTGTCCGCACTTCTGCGCAGCTTCACCATCGTATCGGTATATTTGGCAACCGAAAGCTGCCGCGCTTCATCTCCGCTTATGATAAGCGGATTGGCATCGAGGAACGCCGCAGCTTTATCTTTGATCTTGCCGGTATAGGGTTTGAGTTTATCTATCAGACCCTGCGGAAGATCGTGCTGGTCGCCCAATCGTTGAAGTTCCGCAGAATTCATTTGCCCGATATCAACACCATGACCAACTGTCGCGCCACTCTTACCGATGACCTTGCCAGATTTTCTCTCTTTCGGAATGTAGAGACCGGTCCTCAGTTTCTTTCCTTCTTGATTATGTACGAACTCCAGATCGATGCCCTTGAAATCAGGATGGTCGGCAAGATCGGTTGCAAGAGTAGTGCTACTATCTTGATGCTTTAGATCTGGCTGCCTAGACGTTTCAGGCTTTCTCGGTGACGTGCCAATGGTTCCTTCGCTCAAACCAATCCGTTCATTAGTTTTAAATGAGTCGTTTCCTCCACTACCATTCAGGTCATCCTCACCAAGAATGCCCGCCAGCAACATGCGTTCCGCATCTTCGGGACGTTCGCTTTTGAATATATGGAACCAGCTATTGAAAACCTCTGGGTTGGCTTTCTTGAGTTGATTGCCGAATTCGGTAATCTCGGCCAGTGCATTGTCCTTGTGGTCCCGGACAGCCTGGGCATGAAACTTCGCCAGATCCGTATGATCAGAAGTCTTGAGCGCAGCTTTCACCGTGCGTGCGCTCTCGGCGACCACCTCGTTATCCCGGGCCTTCTTAGCGATCAGTTCCAGTAGCTTCTTGATGTTGCGGGTTTGTTTGGGTGATTGCCGTGGCAGTTCCGGCCAGGCAATGTCCGGCGCCTTGCGTTTCGTCCAGTCATGCCCTCCCGGCAGGATGCCGGGCATGGCCGTGGGGCGTGGATCGGGCAGGGAAGTCCCGGAATGCTCGCGCTGCTTCTCAAGCATCTTGCCAAGCATCCGTTCGGACTCACCACCCGGTTTCATGACGCCGTCTTGTTTCAGCCCGTGGTCGGACTGAAACTGTCTTATGCCTTCGAAAAGATTGTTGTCGGGCGATTTATATCCCAATGATCCTAAGGCGCGCTTAGCGTTCAAGAAATCGTCATGATCTGCCAAAGACGTTGCGGACAGGGTGGATCGCAGCCGGAAGGGGTTTCCGAACATGGGGTTTCTCCTAATTAAAATGAAAAAAGCCCCATCATGGGGCTGGGAAACAAAAAAACCGGCCTTCTCAGGACCGGTTAATATGCAGACGCAATTGTACCGTTCGTTGGAAAGCACCTAAGCACAAAAGAGTGCAAATGTCAAGAATTATTTCCTATAACTTGATGAGTGAGGAATAGGGATGATTGGTATCGTTGCAAGGGTAAGATCGGGTTTATTCCTGATCATCGCCGAAAACATCCGTCAGCGATGTCTGTCCGCTGCCCGGTTTCAGGGGTTGCTGCTGGGACGGATCGGGCGCCCAGCCGCTTAAGAAAAGCACCTGGAACGTCGCCGGAACGCGGCCGTCCTCGTCGCCGTAATGTTCTCTGTACAACTCCATGGCCCGCATCAGGGTCTCGCGGCGGGAAAAGGACTTGCGCCGTTCCATAACCGTGTTTGTCTCACCCATGCCGCGTAGATCCTTGAGCAGCTTCAGTGGCTCGGCATAGGAAACCGTAACAGTTTCCGTATCCACCACCGGCAGGGCGAAGCCGGCCCGTTGCAGTAGGCCTCCCAGGTCTCGGATGTCGGCGAAGGGGGAAACCCTAGGGCTCATGCCGCCCTCGACGGCGATCTCGGCCTCACCTAAGGCATGGCGCAGTTCCTTCAGGGTCTCGCCGCCGAACATGGCCGCCATCATCAGGCCGTCCGGTTTCAGGCACCGCCTGATTTGCGTGAGCGTTCCCGGCAGGTCGTTGACCCAGTGCAGCGCCAGGTTGGAGAGCACCAGATCGAACGCCCCGTCGGCGAAGGGCAGGGCTTCCTCGTCCGCGCAGACCGTTAGGCCAGAGTCCGCTATTACTGTACAGGCGCATCTGACCAGTGTTTCGATGCCGCCCCGGCCGTTCAGGTGCGCGCCGATAACACCGCCTCGGCTCCCCAGGTCCAGGGCCCGGGAGAAAGTGCGGGTCGTGTCGTCGAGCCTGTCGAGCAGGCGTTCAGCCACTTCCCGGAACAGGAAGTCGTGCTCGGTAAACTCAGGCGCGGCCCGTTCGATGTGCCGCCGGACAATCCGGCGGTTGAAGACTGTCATGGAGTCGGTCATGCTGTTGCTTATGCCACACGATAATCCTTCGATAAATCCCGAACGGGGCATTTCCCCGCCGCACCGGCGGACCCGGAACGGCCCGTTTAGGCAACTGAACCGTCTTTCCGGAACCCCAAAAGCTGCACGGTCCTTCCTCGAAAAGACCCGGGATGTCATCCTGCCGCCCCAGTGCCTGGGATGCCGGGTTATCGTCGAAACCTCCGATACCCTGTGCAGCGCTTGCTGGTCCAGGCTCCGCCTGATCGGGCCTGCGGTCTGCGATGCCTGCGGTCTGCCGTTCCCACACGAGCAGGAAGCGCCCTATTGCGCCGCGTGCGCCGCCCGCCTGCCGCCCTTCATGCGGGCGCGGAGCGCCGCTGTCTACGACGACGCCAGTAAGGACCTGATCCTGGCCTTCAAGCACGCGGACAGGACGGAAGCCGCCGGCCTGTTCGCCCACTGGATGGCGCGGGCCGCGGCGGACCTGCTGGCCGAGGCGGACGTGCTGGTTCCCGTGCCCCTGCACCGCCGCCGCCTGTTCGAACGCCGTTACAACCAGGCCGGGCTGCTGGCGAGGCAGCTGGAGCGCATCTCGGGCGTCCCCCACCTTCCCGACAGCATGGAAAGGATCAAGCCCAGCCCGGACTTCAGGAAAAGCAAGCGGGGCAAGGGCATGGGCCGGGCCGAGCGTCGGAGGGCCGTCGCCGGGGCCTTTCGCGTCACCGCGCTGGGAAAGGCTCAAATCAAGGGCCGCCGGGTTCTGGTCGTCGATGACGTCTACACCACCGGGGCGACCGCCTGGGCCATGGCGCGCTGTCTGATGCGCTCCGGCGCCAGGGCCGTGGACATCCTGACGGTTGCCCGTGTCGTGCATGATTGAAGTGTGACAAAGACACTTTCGTGAGTTGCCATTTTATACCCGCCTTACTATGTATCGGACAGTCATCAATCGAACCGGTAATGAAGATCATGCCCGATTCAAAAACCGATACGGCCAACAGGCCCTTTGTCGAGATCTACACCTCGCCGTTCTGCGGTTTCTGCATGCGCGCCAAGAAACTACTGGAGAAGAAGGGCGTGGCCTACGAAGAATACGACGTCATGATGAAGCCGGGCCTGCGCAAGGAAATGATCGAACGCGCCGGCGACGAAGACAGCTACACGGTGCCGCAGATCTTCATCGACGACGAGCATATCGGCGGCTGCGACGACCTGATGTTCCTCGATTTCGAGGGCGAACTGGATACCAAGCTGGCGCTCGCCTGACCCTTCGTTCTAGATCGGATCACGTTTAGACGGAAACACATCATGTTTCATCAAAACGTGTGAATCCGATCGATTTGAATAACCTGGAGCAGGGGAACATGTTTTATTGGTCCACGAAGTGGTTCCAAGAAAACATGACCTGCTCTAAACTCCGTCCATGACGGAACCCTTCACCATTGCCCTGATCCAGACCACCTCCGGCCGCGACCCGGAACGGACCATCGACGCCGTGCTGCCCAGGATTGCGGAAGCCGGGGAGAGAGGCGCCGGTTTCGTCATGCTGCCGGAAACCGTGGGCATGATGGAGCCCGACCCGGAACTACTCCGCGACAAGGCCCGTCCCGAAGCGGAAACCGAAGCCCTTGATCGCCTCCGCGATGCGGCAAAAGACTCAGGCGTCTGGCTGCTGATCGGCTCGCTGGTGGTCCAGGCGGAAACCGGAGACAAAGACGGTAAGCTGGCCAACCGCTCCTTCCTGGTGGACGGCGAAGGCGCGGTCCGGGCCCGATATGACAAGGTTCACCTGTTTGACGTTGATCTGGCGTCGGGCGAAGCGTACCGGGAATCCGCCAACTACAGGCCGGGCGACAGGCTGGTCACGGCGGAAACGCCCTGGGGCGTGCTGGGCATGAGCGTCTGCTACGACCTGCGGTTCCCCCATCTCTACCGGGCGCTGGCGCATAAAGGCGCCATCTTCCTGAGCGTGCCGTCGGCCTTTACCCGGCCTACCGGCGAAGCCCACTGGCATACCCTGCTGCGCGCCCGGGCCATCGAGAGCGGCTGCTTCGTCTTCGCCCCGGCCCAGTGCGGCGAGCACGAAGGCGGGCGCAGAACCTACGGCCATTCCCTGATCGTCGATCCTTGGGGCGAGGTCATCGCCGACGGCGGAGAGGATCCGGGTATCGTCATGGCGGAAATCGATCCGGGCCGCGTCGATGCGGTCCGCGCCCAGGTGCCGTCCCTGCAGCATGATCGAGAGTTTTCCTGATTTTTGCCGCAAATGCGTCGTCGCAACCTGTCGGTTGCTCGGGATTTGCTTGCTTATTAAATCCCATGCGCTGGCGGGTCGCCGTCCTCGCGCTCGCTTAATCCCAAGTCCTTGACCGCCGCCAGCCGCTGTTTCACGCCGGGCAGGTCATCGGCCTCGATCAACCCGTGTTCGTAGGCGACGACCTGCAGGTGGCCTGAGACAAGTTCCAGCAGCTCGCCGGAGCGGAGCAGGTGGTCCGGGTTGCGGGGCCGGGCGTAGGCTTCGTTGCCGCGGGCGAACGTCTCGTAGAGCAGAACGCCGCCGGGCTTAAGGGCCGCCAGCAGGGATGTCATCAAGGGCCGGTACAGGTAATTGACGACGACGATACCGTCGAACGTTTGCCCGGCTAACGGGCCTTCCGTTCCAAAAGGATCGATCCCGTCTTCCAGATCGGCGGTGATGATGCTCAGTCCGTCGCGGCCGCCAAGCCGCTCCGCGATGGCGTCGGTATCCTTGTCCACCGCCGTCACGCGGCAACCTTCGGACAGCAGGTGCCCGCTGTGCCGCCCGCCGCCGCAGGCCAGGTCGAGAACCTGGCCGCCTTTGGGAACAAGGCCTGAGAACCGTACGATCCAGGGCGACGGCTCGGTGATCTTCAAATGCTTCGACGGGGGCCGTTCCGGGGCCTCATTTACATTTTGACTTGGCATTTTTCCCCATTTACGACTAAGTAACGATAAATGGCATACTGTTTTAGCCTCTCAGGCGTACTCTCTGGTATAATGGGGGCTAATCACAGAGACGGAAAGCGATGATTAGTTTTCGACTGAAATGCAAAACCGGGCATGAATTTGAGGGCTGGTTCCCGAGCAGCAGCGCCTATGACGAGCAGCGTGCGTCCGGGGACATCGAGTGCCCGATGTGCGGCGACAAGAAAATCGACAAGGCGCTGATGGCGCCGGCCGTTTCATCGCGCAAGGAAAGCACGTTGCCGGCCCACGAGGCGCGCGCCGAGGAAGTCGCCAAGGAGATCGTCGAGGCCGCCTACAAGCTGCGTGAGCACGTAGAGGAAAACTGCGAGAACGTCGGTACCGGCTTCGCCGAGGAAGCCCGCAAGATCCACTACGGCGAGGCGGAAGAACGCGGCATCTACGGCGAGGCGACGCAGGAGGAAACGGAAAGCTTGGATGAAGAAGGCATCGACGTTTTCCGCCTGCCCAACCTGCCGCGGCGCAACGACTAGGCGGAATATCCGCCGCCTCTGTGATGGGGCGAAACGTCCGATTCTCCCCAATTACATGACTTTCTCTATACAGATATTACTGGACCCCCGCCTTCGCGGGGGTGACGGATGCGTTGAACGCCGTCATTCACGCGAAAGCAGAAACCAGCCATTTTGCCCTTAGGAGTCATTCCCGCGCAGGCGGGAATCCAGACCGGTATACAGCGCTCAAACCGCCGGTTCCGGGTAGGGTAAACCCACCCGGTATAAGTCATTGAAATTCAACAAAATGTAGACTTTTGTCTACTTTTGTAGACTTTTTTGCACGTTAACCTTTGTGTTTTCTTTAGTTTCAATAACTTAGGCCGAATTATTTTCCATAATAATGTAGACATTTGTAGACTTTTGTAACACGGCCTTCCCAAATCCCTAGAAATCACCGCACTTGGCTGAACCCGGCTCAAGTGCGGTTATTGATCGGGTCACATTAAAGCGGAAGGACCTTCCGCTTTAATGTGTTCCGCCGATCATTTCTTTAAATTTGAGCAGATTCACATGGCCAGATGATCACAAGCGATCTCATCTGTTCATGATCTGCTCAAGAATGATCATATGCGGACATACGACATCACGCCGAAGACCTATTCACCATGTCAAAGAGCATAAAGCCAAACTAGGAATATAAGCATAATTTATGTCATTTGTCAAGTTTTTTGGTTTCCCTATTCACTGTCCCTTAACGGTTGTCCGATAAGAATTTTTCCCGCCAAGGTTTCATGACACAGAGGTTTAAGGGGGATCATCATGCTGGCGGCGAAATTCATTCGTTTATCTGTTCTTTACGCCATCCTGGGCATGACGTTGGGTATCTACATGGCGGCATCGGCCGATCACAGCCAGTCGCCTACCCATGCGCACCTGAACCTGCTGGGCTTCGTCGCCATGTTCCTGTACGGGCTGTTCTACAAGGCCTATCCCGATGCCGAAAAAAGCCGGCTTGCTGGCGCTCATTTCTGGATCAGCAACGTGGGCATGGTCGGCCTGGTTATCGGAGTTGCGGCCATCTATAGCGGCAGTCCGCTGACCGGCGATCCCATTTCGGCGCTATCGTCATTGGCCGTGATCGCCGGCATGTTTGTTTTCGCCTGGATCGCCTTCAACGCGACAAGGCCAGAGTGAAAAAACAAAAAGTTGAATAAGTTTCGGTAAATTCAATAAACCGTAATCAAGTTCTTGACTCTATAACCCCAAACATTTAGTGACTAAATAATACAATCATGTGGCGTGAACTACATGATAAATTTCTCTCGGGGGAGGGATCATGGCGAAACTGGGTCACCGGACCAGTTCTGACGGGTGGACATACGAGGTTTATTCTGCCGATACTCCGGCGAAGGATTTAGGCGAATTCAAGGCATTCAAACAGCTTTGGGATTCAAAGCGTGTCGGGGATTCCCTACCGGCATGGCGTGATTTCGAGCTTGAGGATTTTATCCCGTGGCATGGATGGATTTGTGTCGAGGATCTGATCCCCGGCGATGCTTATGACTCGACTTTTCGCCTATGGGGAATTCATCTTACGGAATTTTACGGTCATGACCTGACCAACCGGCGCATGCGGGAATTTGAAAATGTACTGTTTTCGCCGGAGGATTTTGAAAACCTGCAATCCCTGAAAGGCACGGACAATATCCGGATTTGCTGGGGTCCGGTAAAATGGCAGCTCAAGAACAAGTGGCGTTATTCCGACTGGTACAGCTTCATCGAACTGCCAATGGCCGATGACGGTAGATCAGTCGATCGTTTGCTGAACCTCGCCATCAACAAGGATCCGTCGAAAGTCAGAAAAACGGCAAACTCGGTTTAAGCGAAACGTCGTGATCAGGGCGGGAAGAAATCCAGGAGGTGCTGCAAGGTTTCCTCGGGCGCTTCTTCCGGCAGGTAATGGCCGCAAGGCAGGGGAAAGCCTGTCACCTCTTCCGCCCGTTCGCGCCAAACGTCGATCATATCGAAACGTTCCCAGACGGCATTCTGTTCACCCCACAGGACCAGAACCGGACAAGTGATCTTGCGGTCCAGGTCCTGTCGGTCATGATCCAGGTCGATGGAGGCCGCCGCGCGGTAATCCTCGCACGTGCCGTGGGCCTTTTCAGGCGTGTCGAGGGCCCGGGTATACGCCGCCCACACTTTCGGTTCGATAACGCCGTTCCGCCGCAGGCGCCCCATTTCGTTTTCCAGATAGGCCCCGATCTCGGAGCTGATCATGCGTTCCGGCATGTCCGGCGGCTGCACGTGAAAGACCCAGATCCAGTAATTCAGGACGAAATCCTTGTCCAGATTCTCATAAAGCGTGAGCGTCGGCAGGATGTCGAGCAGGGCGATGCGCTCCAGGCTTTCCGGGCTGTCGAGGGCCATGCGGTGAAGAACCCGGGCGCCGCGGTCGTGACCGGCGGCGCTGAATTTATCAAACCCCAGCGTCTCCATGACCTCGACCATGTCTCCGGCCATGGCGCGGAAGGCGTAATTGGCGTGATCCGGGGCGCCCCTTGGAATGGAACTTTCGCCGTAACCGCGCAGGTCCGGTGCGACAACGGTGAAACGCTCCGCCAGTTGTGGAGCGATCTTGCGCCACATGATGTGGGTTTCCGGGCAGCCGTGCAGCAGAAGCAGGGGCGGGCCATCCCCGCCGATGGCGAGGTTGATGGACGCTTCCGAAGTATCGATGCGCCGCTGCTCGAAACCGGGTATCACGGAGCTGTTCCGCTGTAGACCCTGGCCAGAAGCGGCATTGTCGAAGGTGCTGTGCCGAAACGATCCTGTAGCGAGGCCTGAATCCCCTTCACGACATCGACAGATTCAACACCGCCCCGTTCCTGAATCTCGTCATTCAGGGGGTTGCCGAAAACTAGACCGTGAGCGAACGATGACCAGTCGGAAACCGGTTTTTCGATCATCAGGGTTTCGCAAGCGACGTCGGTTAGGCCGCCTGCCGCCATATCGGCCAGTACGGCGTCTGAGTCCGTGTATCCGAAGGGAACCTTGTAAAAACCTGGCGGATCGTCAGGAAAGTATTCGCGCACGACATCATGGGCGCATTGGGAAAACGGATTCTCGGACATGCTGCCCCAGACATTGAACAGATATCGCCCGCCGGAACGCAGGACCCGCGCCGCTTCGCTGAACGCCATCGGTTTGTCGGGGAAGAACATGACACCGAACTGGCAGATAATGGCATCGAATGTATTTTCTTCAAAGGGCAGGGCCGTGGCGTCGGCCTCCTGGAATTCGACATTTTCGTCCGCGGAAAACTTGCTCGCGGCAACGTCGAGCATGGGCGGGTTCAGGTCCGTCGCAACGAGACGGGTTTCCTTGCCCAGGGCATCCCGCAACTTGCGGGTTACGATCCCGGTGCCGGAAGCCAGTTCAAGAACGGATGACGGCGCCGTCTTTGTTACCCTTGTAACGAGATCGCTTGCATATCCCTCGAAGATGACCGGCCCCAGGCACGTGTCATAATTTTCCGGAATCCCCCCGACAAACTGGCTTGTATGATCAGCCATCACTACTCCCCCCTATTGTTATTCCCCCTTGATAAAATACGCCAGGTAGTTGACGTCCGTATCGCTGCCCAGGGACCATTCACCCTTAAGCGGGTTGAAGCTCATGCCTTTCATGGCTTGTAGCGTCATGCCATGGGGGCGCAGGCCATTGGCGAGTTCCGATGGCCGCACGAACTTGTTCCAGTCGTGGGTTCCGGCGGGCACCCACCTCAGGATGTATTCCGCTCCGACTTTCGCCAGCGCCAGCGACTTGAGCGTCCGGTTCAGCGTTGCAAGCACAAGTGCGCCCCCCGGTTTGACGAGGGCGGCGAGGCTGCCTAGGAACGCATCCACATCCGTCACGTGCTCAACGACTTCCAGGGACATGACGGCATCGAACAGCAGGCCCTCTTCAGCCAGCTGTTCCGGCGTTGCCTGGCGGTAGTCGATGTCGAGGCCGTTTCGTTCGGCGTGGTTGCGGGCGACGGCGACGGTTTCCTCGCCGGCGTCGATGGAAGTCAAGTCTGCGCCCAGGCGGCATAAGGGCTCGCTCATCAGGCCGCCGCCGCAGCCCACGTCGAGCAGGGTGATGCCGGCGAACGGTTTTTCGGATTTGATGTCACGCCCGAAATGCGTAGCGAGCGAGTCCCGGACGAACTGGACTCGCACCGGGTTGATCATATGCAACGGCTTGAATTTACCCGTATCGTCCCACCATTCGTCGGCGATGACGGCGAAGCGTTCGACTTCTTCATCCGATGCGCTCGAGTGGGTGGAAGCTGTCATGGATTGTTCCGCCTTTATGGTATCACAGGATTTTAACGTCTTTGTCGCAGTCACTGTCTTGTCTGCGCACGCCGTTCAGAGTATGTATTCGCCGCCTTCGCATCAAGCCGTGTGACGAAATATCTTTTTTCAACGCCCGGTCAAGGAAGGCAGAGCATCTTGATGAATATAGTACGGTAACGGTTATGGCGCGTATCGTTCAAAAATTCGGTGGCACCTCGGTCGCCGATCCGGATCGGATCAAGGCGGTGGCCCTGCGCGTCAAGGCGGAAGTGGACGCCGGCAATGAAGTGGCCGTCGTGTTGTCCGCCATGGCGGGCGTGACCAACCAGCTTGTGGGCTACGCCGAAGCCATATCGCCGATGTACGATGCACGCGAATATGACGCCATCGTCGCCACCGGTGAACAGGTCACCATCGGCCTGTTGTCCATGGCGTTGCAGGAACTGGGCGTTTCCGCCCGCTCCTGGATGGGCTGGCAGGTGCCGATCCATACCGACGGCGTTCACGGCAAGGCGCGTATCCAGCACATCGAAACCGATGAACTGAACAAGCGTCTGGCGTCGGGCGAAGTGCCCGTCATCGCCGGTTTCCAGGGCATCGGCCCGGACAACCGGGTGACAACACTCGGACGCGGCGGTTCGGACACCAGCGCCGTTGCCCTGGCGGCGGCGCTGAACGCTGACAGGTGCGATATCTATACGGATGTGGACGGGGTCTATACGACCGACCCCAGAATTGTTACGAAAGCGCATAAGCTCGAAAAAATTACATATGAGGAAATGCTGGAAATGGCGTCTCTGGGCGCCAAGGTCCTGCAGACGCGATCCGTTCAACTGGCCATGAAGGAAGGCGTCCGGTTGCAGGTGCTGTCCAGCTATTCCGATGAACCCGGTACCTTGGTCGTCGATGAGGATGAAATCGTGGAACAGGCAGTAGTAAGCGGCATTGCATACAGTCGGGATGAGGCCAAGATCACCTTGGTCGGCGTGCCGGACAAACCCGGCGTGGCGGCGCGAATTTTCGGTCCGCTGTCCGACGCCAACGTCAACGTGGACATGATCGTCCAGAACGTTTCGGAAGACGGCAACACCACGGACCTGACCTTCACCGTGACCCGCGGCGACTTGCGCCATGCGGTTGAATCACTTGAAAACGCCAGGGGCGATCTCGAATACCAGGATCTCGTCGCCGCCGATGATGTGGTCAAGGTTTCCGTGATCGGCGTCGGCATGCGCTCGCACGCCGGTGTCGCGCAGATGATGTTCAAGACTCTTGCCGAGAAGGGCATTAATATTCAGGTGATTTCCACGTCGGAAATCAAGGTCAGCGTGCTGATCGCCGAAGACTATACGGAACTGGCGCTCCGTGCGTTGCATACGGCCTACGGCCTGGACGCCGAGTAAATCACCTACTTATTCCGCCTTTGCGGACATATATGCAGGCTGGCGTCAGGATTATGATGGCCCCGGGATTGCAGCGGCATTCCCGCTTGTGATTTTGGGCACAACAAGGCGTAACAGAAAGAGGTCAAAGGATGTCTGCGGAACAGACACAGGGACCCCATACGCATAACCCGCAACCCTCTCGCCGGTTGCTGGCCCGTGTTCGTGCGATCATGGCCGAGCCGGCCGAGGCGCAACAGCGCCTGGACCGTATCGTCGGTATCATCGCCGCCGAAATGGTCGCCGAGGTCTGCTCGCTCTACGTCCGGCGCGCCGGCGACGTGCTGGAGCTTTTCGCAACCCAGGGCCTTAGGCCGGAAGCCGTCCATAACACGCATCTCAGGATCGGCGAGGGCCTGGTCGGCGATATCGCGGCCCATGCCAGGCCGCTCGCGCTTTCCGACGCCCAGAGCCATCCCAACTTCGCCTACCGGCCGGAAACCGGAGAGGAAATCTATCATTCCCTGATGGGGGTGCCCGCCATCAGGGGCGGCCGCGTTATCGGCGTGCTGGTGGTCCAGAACAAGACCCAGCGGCACTACGAAGAGGAAGAGCTGGAAACCATGGAAACCCTGGCCATGGTATTGGCCGAAATGGTCGCCGGCGGGGAACTGGTGGACGCGGCGGAACTGTCGCCGATCGACGGGCTCGGGGTCAAGCCGCTGCGTCTCGAAGGCCTGCGCCTGAACGGCGGCGTCGGCCTGGGCGAGGCGGTCATCCACCAGCCGGCCTATCGCATCGAACGTGTCGTTGCGGACGACATCGCCACCGAGCACGGCAAGCTCGATCACGCCTATTCGGAGATGCATGGCGCCCTTGATGACATGATGGCCGAGGGGGCCTTGGCGACGGACGGTGAGCACCGCGAAATCATGGAAGCCTATCGCATGATCGCCAGCGACGCCGGATGGTTGGGTCGCCTGCACGAGGCCATCGATTCCGGCCTGACGGCGGAAGCAGCCGTCGAGCGGGTGCAGAATGACCTGCGGGCGCGCATGGCCCAGGTTACGGACCCCTACCTGCGCGAGCGCATGCACGATATCGAGGATCTGGGCAACCGCCTGATGGATCACCTGCATGACGACGGCACGAACGGCAACGGCAAGGCGCTGCCCGATGACGTCGTGCTGGTCGCCAGGAACCTGGGGCCCGCGCAATTGTTCGACTACGACCCGCAACGTATCCGCGCCCTGGTCATGGAGGAAGGCTCGCCCAATTCCCACGCCGCTATCGTCGCGCGGGCGCTCGATATCCCCGTCGTCGCCCAGGTCAAGGACCTGATCGACAGGGTCGAGGACGGTGACGCCATGATCGTCGATGGCGACGGCGCGCGCGTGTTCGTACGCCCCGGCGAGGATGTCCTCGAAACCTTCCGCGACGCGCTCAAGGCCCGCACCGAACAAGCCCTCGCCTACGAAGCGATCCGGGACCTGCCGGCGGAATCCCTTGATGGCGTACAGGTCGATCTGTCGGTCAACGCAGGCCTGCTGATCGATCTCAGGCGCATGCACGAAACCGGGGCTAAAGGCGTCGGGCTGTACCGAACCGAGGTTCCCTTCATGGTTCGGCCCGATTTTCCCGACATCAAGGAACAGGAAACGATTTACCGGGAAATCCTGGACGAGGCGGACGGCAGGCCCGTCGTATTCCGCACCCTGGACCTGGGCGGCGATAAGGTTCTGCCCTACGCCAAGATGGAGGAGGAGGAAAACCCGGCCATGGGCTGGCGCTCGATCCGGATTTCCCTCGACCGCCCGGCCATGCTGCGCCAGCAGTTGCGCGCCCTCGTCAGGGCGGCGGACGGACGTGCGTTGTGGATCATGTTCCCCATGATTGCGGATGTCATGGAATTCATCCAGGCCCGCGAGTTACTGGACAAGGAACTCCAGCGCCATGAAAAGACCGGGGGCAAGATGCCGTCCAGGGTTCATGCGGGCTCCATGCTGGAGGTCCCGGCTCTGGCGTTCCAGTTGCCTGCGTTGCTGCGCCACAGCGACTTCCTGTCCGTCGGCAGCAACGACCTGATGCAGTTCCTGTTCGCCAGCGACCGCGGCAACACACGGCTTTCCGGCAGGTACGACCCCCTGTCGCCGCCTGTCCTGAGCTTTCTGAAGAACGTGATCAGGGCCTGCAACGATGCGGGAAAGCCGCTCAGCCTCTGTGGCGAAATGGCGGGCTATCCCGTCGACGCCATGACCCTGGTCGGAATCGGGTTCAGGAGCCTGTCGCTGGTTCCCTCGTCGATTGGCCCTGTAAAGGCGATGATCAGGAGCCTGAACGTGGGCGATCTGGAGCGATACCTGGAGACCATTGAGGACCTGGATGACCGCTCTTTGCGGGAGAAACTTCGCGGCTTTGCCCGGGACCACGGTGTCGAGATTTGACGGACAGCCGCTAACGCTTGATTCTTAACCGTTTTTTGACAAAATAGCGCCACTGTATAGCCATCTGGGGGAGTTTCTTTCCGCCCATCATACGTCGTTATTGAAATGGGCGAAGCGGAACAGAGATGGCTGCAATCGAACTACTGGAATCTCGGGCATGAGCGATACCTCAAGCGATACGCAGCCGGATGACGCCTATACCATTGGCGCGATCCTGCGCGGCGCTCGTGAAGCGAACGGTGAATCCATCGAAGACGTCGCCAGGATGCTCCGCATCAACTGGCGCTATCTGCAGGCCCTTGAAGAAGGCCAGTTCGATAAACTTCCCGGCACCGTCTACGCCATCGGGTTTATCCGCACCTATGCCGACCATCTCGGCATGGACAGCGCGCACCTGATCGACCAGTACAAAGCCATCAGCAGTAGCTCAACGCCGAAAACATCCCTCGAATTTTCCGAGCCGATCCCAGAGAGCGGCCTGCCGGGCGGCGCCATCCTGTTTGCCGGTATCGTGGTGGCGGTGCTGGCCTATGGCGGCTGGTACCTGGCGACCGAGGAAGACAGTTTCCTGACCCGCATGGTCTCGCCGGTGCCCGAAGATATGGCCGGTGACCAGGCGGCAGGACAGGATGAAGAGGCCGTCCCCCAGCCGGCAACCATTGAGGAAGCCGAAAAGCCTGAGGAAACAGACGCTGCCCAAGCGGAAGAAGACGGCGCTTTAGAGGAAAGCGAACAAGCTGACGCCGCAACGGCTGCGGATGATGCGGAAATTTCCCAGGGTGCGGTTGAGAGCGGCGAGGGCACGACTGCCGAAATGGCGGATCAGGCCAGTGATGACGTGGGTGAGGCCCATGAGGAAACGGCCGGTCAAGCAGCCGGGATGACCGAAACCGCGGAGTCAGTTTCCGAGGACATGACAGTGGAAGCCGAGGCCGAGGTGGAAACGGTTTCCGAACAGGTTGCGGAGATTGTCGAAGAACAGGCGGCGGAGCCGGTTGAAGAGACCGTCCAGACGATGGCGGAGGAAGTCTCCGAAGAAGCGGCTGACAGCGAAGTGACCGGAGAGGCGCCGGTTGGCGATCCTTTCCCGGAAGAGACTGAGGACGCGGTGGAAGGCGCTGTCGCGGAAGTTGCCGAAGCAACGGAATCCGTATCTGAAACGGAGCCGGAAACGGTCGCCACCATGGCTGAAGACGTTGCCGAGGGCGTTGAGGAGACGGACGCGCAGAGCCTGAACGAGGCCCAGTTGCAGGCTCTTCAGGAAACCTTGTCGGATGACCAGCTCGAGGAACCGGCTGCCGAAGCGGAACCGGCGCCGGAACCGGAAGCAGAGCCCGTAGTTTCCATGGACGTTGTCGAGGATAACGCGGTTGTTGAGGAAGCAGTAACAGAAGAAACAGCAGCCGAGGAAGTCACCGAAGAAGCCAGCGATACTGCCGGCGATACTGATAGTCAGACCGCTTCCGCCCAGGAAGAAAGCACGGCTGATGAAACCGGCACTGAGGCTGTTACGGAAACCGCTGCCGCCACGGGCCGGGTTTACGGCGACCAGGATAACGCGCGGATCATCGTCCGCGCCAAGGCTAACAGCTGGATCCAGGTGCGTAACGACAATTCAGGTCAGCTGCTGCTGACGCGTCTGCTGCGTGCGGGCGATGAATACCATGTCCCGGACCAGCAGGGATTGAGCCTGCTCACCGGCAATGCCGGTGCGCTGGAAATCCTCGTGGACGGGGATGTGGTCCCCGCCATCGGTTCATCGGGGGATGTCAGGCGGAACGTTTCTCTCGATGCGGACCGCCTGAAATCCGGCGACGCGGCGAACTAACCCAAAACTTAATGAAATTTTATGTCAGGCCTGCGTCCGGAAGAGATCAAGCCGGACGGCAATGATTGTCGAAACGGATCGTGGAGGAACCGGTTTGTCCGGTCTTAACGCCGGATAACGTGATTTCCACCATCACGATTTCCCCCTGGCCGGTGGTCATGAGGAATTCGTTCGGTAGGCGGGTGGGCGCCACGCCGCAGATATCTGGTGCGCGCATCTCACCGATAAAACCGGCTGACTCCATATCCCAGAACATCGCGACGCCCCCGCGCGGGGAGGCCGCCGCCGCAACACGACCTCCGTGGTCGATGGCGACGCTGCCGACATAACCGTTCAAGCCGCGCCATGTTCCGGCAGGCGTTTCAAAAAACCGGAAAGCCCCACCGGGCTTCCATGAACCGACCAGGGGTTGATTTTCAACATTTGCCTGATTCTGATCTTGGGAGCCAAAAACAATCTCGCCATCCACTGTCATCGCGATATGACGGATAGAGAGTTGATGAAGCCGCTCGGGCAAGCGGATACTGTCAATGACTTGCTGCGTGTGTAGATCAATCAGCGACAGATTGGGCTGCATCGTATCCAGGTTCAGTTTTGCACGGCCCAGGTCCGGGTGCGTCAAGATGCCGCCGTTGGCGACGGCAAGATAGTGTCCACTGGGGAAAAGGAGCATTTGATGGGGGCCGACGCCATTGCAGGAAATCTCATCCAATCGTTTATATCCGGAGTTCGTATCATAAACGCCAATGACGCCGCGTTCGTTTTCATAATCGTTTTCTGCCGCATACAGGATCGATCCGTCACGGGAATAGGCGCCGTGGCCGAAGTAGTGCCGGTCTTTCGGCGCATCGACCTGGAGCACCTGGCCATCTTCCAGGGCAACCCAGAGACGATCACCTGGCCGACGCGCCGGCGCACAGATCTCACGGCGGCGGGGATGCATCAGGACATCATGCAGACGCACAGGAGACGATAACAAGGGTGTGACCGACAGGTCATCACCGATCCAGGCCGCACCGTAGGAGCTGTCCGGGTGGGCGACTCCCGTCAGCCAGCCGTTCCGTCCGTCCGCACGGGCGAACCCAGGTAAAACGGACAGGGCGACAACATGGCCTGCGAGGCCTTTCAGGAAGGTTCGGCGTTCCATGATTCTAGTCCCCGTCCAGGCTGTTGAAGCCAACGACGAAGCCTAGATGCCCGGTATAGGCCTCGATCATCTTCAGGTGGAGGGCGTTGAGGCCATCGGTGAAGGCCATGTACTGTGTGCGGCCCGCTTCGTCATAGACGGCGTCGGCAATGGGCGGCAGGGCGTCCAGCATGGCCATCACGACCCGGCGCTCGGCAGACAGGAACGCGGCAACATCGCTCGGTAAATGGGTCGCCATGACGGTTTCCGCCGCAAACAGGGTTTGCAGATTTAGTTTGAGGTTCCGGTTGAAGCGGTTGGAGCGCCTGGCCTCCGCCAGATTAGGGCGGGCCTTGCCGATGCTGGAGCCGAGAACGGGCAAGATTTTCTGCTCATTGATGATTTGATAGCCCGTGAGCAGTTCCGTGAACAGTTTGTTGAGGGTGGCTTTCCCGGCGTCGAAATAAATCGGATGGCTTTCCCCATGTTCGATCAGGGGCAGGACGTCATCCACCCATTCCCTGGCTGTATCGTTGGTCATTTTGGCCAGATTGGCGGCAATAGTTTTTCCCACACGGCACGATGGGCCGTTTGCCAGAACATTCGGATATTCGAATAAAAGACGCTCTAGAGCCGGCAGGCCCTGTGCTGCTGCCGATACGTGAACGAAGTTCTCAAGTTTCAAGCGTTCAATATCTGGCGATGAAAGAAGCTCGTCTAACGCTTTGGAGATGGCGTTTCGGCGTTCAGGCCAATGATAGATTCGGTCGCGCCGCACCAACAAGGTTATGGGGCCAAAATTCCAATGGAAAACCCCAGCCCACGCATCCGCTGTTTGGTGGTATGCAGAGTGAAGTTTGGTCAGTGTCTGGTTGTCCGGATTGGCGCATGCGGATGTCCAGGTCTGCTCCTGTGCCGTTGCGGCGTCAGCGAGTCGATTATAGGCGGGGACAATGATGTCGCGGGCGATGGCCGTATTGATGGCAATATAATCCGTCTCGGCCTGCGTTGGCGAGGAAAGGGAAAAAAGCGCATATAAAGACAAAACAATTGGGGTAAGGGCATGAAGCCGGGGCATGGTAATTCCTTGTGGCCTTATAAAGTGTTCAGAAACGCCAATAGCCGTTCCTGGTCGGCAACGGTCATAGTGGTGAAAGCGTCGCGTGCGCCACTGGCTTCACCGCCGTGAAGCTCAATTGCGTCGCGTATGGATGTGGCGCGGCCATCATGCAGAAAACGCTCGGCCTGTTTCAAGCCCCAAAGCGGCGCGGTGCGCCATTCCCGTCCCGTTGCGCTGGCATCGCCAATGCCATCTACCAGGTCATTACCCATGTCATGAAGCAACAGGTCCGTGAACGGTGCAATGTCGCCCATGTCAGCGAGCGTGTAGGTAGGGCGGTGGCAGGCGGCACACCCGGTATGTTCGAACAACTTTAGTCCGGTAGTGTCGGTCGTGGCGGGATTGGGAGGGAGGCTGGCGACAAAGGTTGCAATCAGGTGCAACATCTGCGTGTCGATTTCCAGGTCTTCGAAATGCGGGCTGTCGCCATGAGGGGCGTTGAGACATTGCAACTGTGCTTCTGTGCAATCCCCACTGTGTTGTGGGTAAACGGGATTGGACAAGCCGACATCCGTACTCACCGCCTCCGCCGATTGCATCAGAATGCTGGCCTTACCGGCTTTCCAGCCGAATCGACCTATCTTTGGTTCCCCGTCAATATCATAGGTAAGATTTGCCCGACCGGAAACACCGTCATGATTGGCGTCGTCCTCATCCGCCCAGGATAAAATATCCTCATCAGGTATACGCTGCAGCAGACCCAGGCCGTGAAGATCAGGAGCAAGCCGCCCGGCCATGCGCGTTTCCGGGTCGGGTAGGCCGTACATCAAACCGGTTGCCTCAACGCCTCCTCCCGGCAGGCGTCTGGCAAAACCCTCGTGCTGCAGGCCCTGGACGGCCATGGTTTGCAATTGCATACCATAGACCGGATCCTTTCCACCGGACTCCGAGCCAAAGCGTACGACCAGGCCTGCGCCGCCAATGCGTCCGCCAGCGTCCTCCGTAAAAACGCCACGCTTGCCATTTGGATGACAGGCCGTACAGGAGCGGGCATTGAAAAGGGGGCCAAGGCCGTCCGTTGCGTCCGTCGAGGCCGGGGCAGGGGTCCATATGCGCTCGAACAGGGCCTTGCCCATGGCGAAATCCAACTCATCTCCATGGACTGCTCCCGAACCGGATGCGAAGGCCATTCCCAGCGCCGCCACCGCCAAAGAAGTTAAGATGTATCGTTTCGGGGTCATCAATCCGCCAACAGGTGCTCGTAGCGTTGATCTGTCAGGGTTTCCATGAAAACCACCAACGCTTTGATGCGCCTATCGTCCAGGGCGTTGCCGATTTGCAGTTCTTTCAGGGAAATGGTTTCTCCGACTTCCGGCTCTCCCCACAGTTTGCCGGTTTCTGGATTGATATGCGCCGCCTGAGACTTGGAATTGAACTTGTTGTAGAAACGCACCACGGTTTCCAGGTTCTTGAAAACGCCGTTATGCATGTAAGGACCGGTGACAGCGATGTTGCGCAGGGTAGATGTCTTGAATTTTCCGCGCTGGGCGTTGTCGGTCACTGCAGGATTGTCCAATAAACCGCCGTCCACATGATCTTCGGCGACGCCATTTACGGAACGGGCCAGCTCATTCACTGGCACGCCGATATTATGATATTCGTAGTTGGTGAAGGTTTCGCCTTCCGACTCGGCAAATTTTTTCAACTGATGGCATTGATTGCAGTTGGTGAACTGGTTTGAAAAGAACAGGGTCATACCCAGTTGCTCTTCCTTTGTCATCTTGTACTCACCCCGAATGTATCGGTCGTATTTGGAATCGAACGGGGCGAAAAAATCCGTTTGTTCAAAGGCTGCGATGCTTTCCGCCATGGCGGCATAGGCGTTATCGATATTGTTGAATATATCCTCGCCGTAATTAGCCTTGAAGGCTTCCACATAAGCCTCGTTTTCAAGCAGCCGCTTGACGACGCCCTGCTTACTCTCCATGCCCATTTCAATGGGGTTCAGGGGCGGGCCTTCAGCCTGATCCGCCAGGCTGGAAGCGCGCCCGTCATGGAATTGTCCGCCTCGGTATTTGCCGTCCTTGGTCTGTGAGAACGGCGGCGTGATGCTGGCATAGGATGCAGTCGGCGCATTGCGGTCTCCCAGGGATTCTCCATCATCGCCCATAGATACGGCGTCCTCGGCTCCATTGGGTCGAATATCGATAAAACCGTAATCCGGGTCATGGCAGGTTGAGCAGGATTGCGTCCGGTTTTTCGAGAGGTTTACGTCAAAGAACAGCTCACGACCCAGTTCAGCCTTGTTCAAGGACGCTGCATGCAAATGGAACGGCAGGCCCATGAAGGCGGATATCAGAAAAGCGGACAGGGTTGAGAAAGCTATGCGTTTCATGATCGTTTTATGTTGCAACAAATGGGGCCGAGCAATAAACCGGCTCGCCCGGCCCCCAGGAGATTTGGTGCAATACTTTCGGGCTTTAGCCGTTGTCGATACTCGACGGGTTGTCCAGACTGTCGGAGCCTTCAACGGAAATGTTAATTCCCAACGCGGCTACCAACGCCTCGATGCCTTTGGCTTGCGCGACCAGGGCATCGACAACATCCTGGATGACCTTATTACCGGCGACATTGCCTTCACCAATCATCTGGTCATAGGCCATCGTGCCGCTGTCGGCGTTGTCTTTCATGACCTGCATCTTGTCCAGGGTCTCGGACATTAGCGCGACAAGCTTGGCGTTGGCGCCCGAAGCTTTCGATGCGGCAAGGTCCTTCAGGGATGCTCCGGAAACAGTCGAGCCGTCGACGCGTGTGTAAGTGCCGTTGTAGAGAGCGATCATGCCGACCTGGTCGTAGTAGTGGGAGTTGTGTGTGTTATCGGAAAAGCAGTCGTGCTCTTCTTCCGGGTCGTGCAGGATCAGGCCCAGCTTGATTCGTTCGCCGGCTAGTTCACCGTAAGACAGACTACCCAGGCCGGTGAGAATGGTGGCTAAGGCGTCGTTGCCGGATTTGCCCGCGATATCGGCACGGGCGGCGCCGTCGGCATCCCAGGCGGCGACCATTTCACGCAAATCGCTGATCAATAAGTCCGTAGCGGCGACGAGGTATTCTGCGCGACGCTCGCAATTACCGCCGGTGCAGGCGTTGGCATTGAAGTCACTGGCCGGACGGTTCCCAGCTCCCGGCCCGGTTCCGTTCAGGTCCTGGCCCCAGAGCAGAAACTCAATGGCGTGGTATCCTGTTGCTACGTTGGCTTCGACGCCTTGCGCTTCCTGCAAGCTACCAGACAGAAGCTCCGGTGTAATTTCACGGGCGTCAATGGTGTCCGGGCCGATCTGAAGGCTGGTGTTGGCGATGACGTTCAGGGTGTAGGAGGGATTTTCATCGGATGACGTACCGTAACTGGCGTCCACATAATCAATCAGGCCTTCATCAAGCGGCCAAGCGTTCACCTTGCCTTCCCAATCGTCAACCATTGCATTGCCGAAGCGCAGACCTTCGGTTTGCTGGTATGGCACGCGGGCGTTAACCCAAGCCTTACGGGCAGCGCTCAGGTTCTGTTCGGTGGGCTCTGCAATCAGCTGATCCACGGTGGATTTCAGATCGATAGCTGTTACCAGAGCGTCGGAATACATGGCCTGAGCGATGTCAGCATAAGTCTGGACCACTGCGCTGGCATCTGATCCGGCGTTAGCTACCGGGACCTGGGTTGTTGCAAAAACAGCGATGGCACATGCCGTGACGCCAAGTTTCAATACCTTGAATTTCATGTTTACTCCTCGTTGGGCAATTCCTGAATGGAATGTATTGAATTTCATCTAAATGCGAATGATTATTAATTGCAAATTTCAAATATCATTGTTGAGAATTGTTCGCAAGTAGAAAATTACCGACGTTAAAAAAATTCAAACCTTACCGTTGACCGACTCGTCCGCTTGCGTCAAATAACCGGGTGAATTGCCGGGATATGCGCTAGAATCACATGTTCTCACAGACCCCGGTGAAAAAGAGGTTAGAAATGGCGGCAACGCCCCACCCGATCCAGCGACGCGAAAGCCAGTCAGTTCGTATAGGCGCGGTTAATCCCGTGGTGATCGGCGGCGGCGCACCCATCGCCGTTCAGTCCATGACCAACACGGACACGGCGGATATCGAGGCGACCGTCGAACAGATTATCCAGCTTTCACAGGCCGGCTCGGAACTTGTCCGCATTACGGTCGACCGCGAGGAAGCCGCCGCCGCCGTTCCCCATATCCGCGACGCCGTGGCGCGCCAGGGCATCGCCGTCCCTCTGGTCGGCGATTTCCACTATATCGGCCACAGCCTGCTGGAAAAGCATCCCGCCTGCGCCGAGGCGCTGGATAAGTACCGGATCAACCCCGGCAACGTGGGTTTCAGGGAAAAGCGCGACAGGCAGTTTTCCGCCATGATCGAAAAAGCCATCGAGTACGGCAAGCCGGTCCGCATCGGCGTCAACTGGGGCAGCCTGGACCAGGAGCTGCTGGCGCACCTGATGGATGAGAACGCGGCGTTGCCGGAGCCGGCGAGCGCCGAATCTGTGCTGGAAAACGCGCTTGTGACGTCCGCCATCGCCAGCGCCCAACGGGCCGAGGAACTGGGCCTCGGGCGGGACCGCATCATCCTGTCGTGCAAGGTGAGCGACGTGCAAAGCCTCATCTCCGTTTACCGCGACATGGCGTCGCGTGGCGATCACGCGTTGCACCTGGGCCTGACGGAAGCGGGCATGGGCTCCAAGGGCATCGTCGCCTCGACGGCCGCCATGGCGGTGCTGTTGCAGGAAGGCATCGGCGACACCATCCGGGTGTCCCTGACGCCGGAACCCGGCGGGGACCGCACGCAGGAAGTCATCGTCGCCCAGGAAATGCTGCAAACCATGGGACTCAGGTCCTTTACGCCGCTGGTCACGGCCTGCCCGGGATGCGGGCGGACCACCAGCACGGTGTTCCAGGAACTGGCCAAGACCATCCAGGATTACCTGCGTGATCGCATGCCGGAATGGCGTGAATCCTATCCGGGATCGGAAACGCTGAACGTCGCCGTCATGGGCTGCATCGTCAACGGGCCCGGTGAAAGCAAGCACGCCGACATCGGCATCAGCCTGCCGGGTACCGGGGAAACGCCCTCGGCGCCTGTCTTTGTCGATGGCGAGAAGGTCACGACCCTGCGCGGCGAAGGCATTGCCGAAGCCTTCAAGGAGATCGTCGAAAATTATGTCGTGAAACGATACGGTTCTTCGGATACTGATACATCCTCAAACGCGGCGGAATAGCCAGGAAATACTATATGTCATCTCTTCAACCCGTTCGGGGTACACACGATTTATTTGCCGATGCGATGCGCCGCCACCGCAAGGTCGTTGACGTTGCCAGCCGGGTAACCGCGCGTTACGGCTTCGAGGAAATCGCCACGCCGATCTTCGAGTTCACCAACGTGTTTTCCCGCACCCTTGGCGACACCTCGGACGTGGTGACGAAGGAGATGTATACCTTCGAGGACAAGGGCGGCGATTCCATCACGCTTCGGCCCGAAAACACCGCCAGCGTCATGCGGGCCTTTCATTCCAACGGCATGCAGCAAAATGCGCCCTGCCGGCTGTTTTCCCACGGCCCCATGTTCCGCTACGAGCGGCCCCAGAAAGGCCGCCAGCGCCAGTTCCACCAGTTGAATGCGGAACTGATCGGCATGGCGGACCCGATGGCGGATGTGGAGATGTTGGCCGTCGGCGCGCACATTCTGGAAGAACTCGGCGTTCTCGGGCGCACGACGCTGGAACTGAATACCCTGGGCGATATGGATAGCCGGCATTCCTACCGAGACAAGCTGGTTGAGTACTTGAGCCGTTATGAAGACAGCCTGTCGGCGGACAGCCGCGAGCGACTGGCGAAGAATCCCATGCGAATTCTGGATTCGAAGGACGAGAAAGACCGCGAGATCATCGCCGATGCACCCGACATGGCCGATTGCATGAATGACGAATCCCGACAGTTCTTCGATACCGTGCAGGAGCGGCTGAACCAGATCGGCATAGCCTACGAGTTGAATTCCCGCCTGGTGCGCGGCCTGGACTATTACTGCCATACGGCTTTCGAGTTCACGACGACGGAACTGGGCTCCCAGGGCACGGTCATGGGTGGTGGCCGTTACGACGGTTTGAGCGAGCAGATGGGCGGCCCATCGACGCCGGGCGTCGGCTGGGCGGCGGGTATCGAGCGCCTGTCCATGATGGTCGATGAACCGGTCGCCGAGTTCAGGCCCGTATCTATCGTGCCGGTCGGTGACGCTGCGTTCGACGTATCCTTCAAGTTGGCGAACCAGCTCCGCCACGCCGGACACGCTGTCGATTTCGGCTACACCGGCAACATGAAGAAGCGCATGAAGCGCGCCGACAAGGCCGGCGCCGTTGCCGTGCTGATGATCGGCGATGACGAGTTGGCCCGTGACGGAGTCACGGTCCGCGATATGGAGACGGGCGAGCAGACGGAGGTTTCCTTCTCGGCTCTGGAGGAACACCTCGCCCGGTATCGGTAGCGCCATGCCGGACCAATCGAACACCCGTCTGCTGCCTATTGTTATCGGCGCCAATCACCGTTCCAGTTCCATGGCGTTGCGGGATCGTCTGTTTGTGGAAGACCCGCTGATCCCGGCATTCCTGAGCAACCTCAGGGATGAAGGGCTTCCTGAGGCAATTGTCCTGTCCACCTGCGACAGGGTCGAGGTCCACTGTGTCCACGACGACCCGGTTAAAGCTGAAACGATCATTCACCAGGGCTTTTCCCGGCAAGCGGAAATGCCTTTTGATGACATCCTGGATCAGCTCTATACCTTGTCCGGTGAATCGGCGCTCAGGCATATGTTCAGGGTTGCGGCGTCATTGGAGAGCCAGGTAATCGGTGAGCCGCAGGTATTGGGGCAGGTCAAGGCAGCCCACCGGATCGCCAGGGATGCAGGAATGATAACCGGCGCTATGGAAACGATCCTGCAGGCGTCGTACGGCGCGTCGAAGCGTGTGCGCACGGAAACGGCAATCGGCGAACGGCCGGTATCCATCGCATCGGCCGCCGTGCAGTTGGCGCGCGATATTCAGGGAAGCCTCGATAAGGCGCGCGGCATCCTGATCGGTGACGGTGATATGGGTGAGCTGGTCGCCAGCCAACTGGTCAACGCCGGTCTTGGTTTCATCACGGCCATGCATCCCATGACGGAGCGGGCCAAGGCCGCCGCCAGGCGGCTGTCCAGCCATTCCGCCGCCATGGAAAACCTTGCGGATGAAATGGTTCAGGCCGATATCGTGATTACTTCCGTGGGGAAACGCGAGCACACCCTCAACACCGACATGGTCCATGCCGCCATAAAAAGCCGGCGGCGGAAACCGGTGTTCATTATCGATCTGGCGTTGCCGGGCGATGTCGATCCGGCGGTGAACAAGATCGATGAAGCGTTCCTCTATGATATCGGCGATCTGGAAAGGATCGCCATGGAAGGCCTGAATCACCGCGAAAACGCATCGGAACAGGCCGGGCTCATCATCGAGCAGGAAGTCATGGCCTTTAACCGCTCGCGCTCGGAACGGGCAGCCGTGCCCGCCCTGAACAAGCTGCGCCAGCACGTGGAGGACTTGCGGGAACAGGCATTGGCCGATGCGGGAGGTGACGCGGAGAAGGCGACCCATCTGCTGATCAACCGGCTGTTGCATGCGCCGAGCGAAGTGATGCGTGAAATCGCCGCCGATGCTGATGGCCCTTCCGGGCTTCACGCCATGGAGGCGGCCGTTGACCGACTGTTCAGGTTACATTCATCCTCCGGTCAAACGGACAAGGATGACAACGAAACGAAAGACGGAGAATAATCAGGTGAATCTGGAAGAAAGCCTCAACCGGGTATTGCGGCGTCATGAGGAACTGGCGGCGTTGCTGGCTGATCCGTCAACAGCCGGTACGGATGATTTCGTTTCTTATTCGCGGGAATATTCCGACCTGCAGCCGGTTATCGACGCCGTGACGACCTATCGCGAGGCAACCGCGGAAATGGCTGATCTGGCTGACATGATCGCGGATACGGAACAGGACAAGGAAATGCGGGAGTTGGCGGAAGCTGAGTTTCTTGAGCTCAAGGAACGCATGCCGGACCTGGAACGCCAGGTGCAACTGATGCTGTTGCCCAAGGACGAGGCCGATGCACGTAACGCCATCCTGGAAATCCGGGCCGGCACCGGCGGTGACGAGGCCGCGCTTTTTGCTTCTGATCTGTTCAGGATGTATCAGCGTTACGCCGAGCAGCATGGTTGGAAGTTTGAAACTATCGAGATCAGCGAGACCGGGATCGGCGGCTTCAAGGAAGCCACGGCGTCGATAACCGGCCGGGATGTTTTTTCCCGTCTCAAGTTCGAATCCGGTGTGCACCGTGTCCAGCGCGTTCCGGTAACCGAATCGGGGGGGCGCATCCACACATCGGCGGCGACGGTGGCGGTTCTGGCGGAGGCCGAGGATGTCGATGTCGATATACAGGACAAGGATTTGCGGATCGATACCTATCGTTCCCAGGGCGCAGGGGGCCAGCATGTGAACACGACGGACAGTGCGATCAGGATCACGCATATTCCGACGGGCGTTGTGGTCACCTGCCAGGACGAGAAGTCCCAGCACAAGAACAAGGCCAGGGCCATGCGGATTCTGCGGGCACGCCTGTACGATACCGAACGCCAACGGCAGGCCGCCGAACGCGCCGCTGACCGCAAAAGTCAGGTCGGTTCCGGCGACCGCTCGGAAAGGATCAGGACCTACAATTTCCCGCAGGGACGGGTAACGGACCATCGGATCAACGTAACCCTGCATAAACTGGACCGGTTCATGACGGGTGAAATGGACGAAATCATCAACGCCCTGATCTCCGCCGATCAGGCGGAAAAACTGGCCGCAATGGCCTGATCTGGCAGGTAACTCAATACCATGAATGCCAACGAGTTCGACATACCGGATACGATTGAGGGCGCCATCAGGACCGTCGCCGAGGGCCTGAAAACATCCGGCGTGGAAAACCCGCGTCTCGATGCGCGGTTGATCGTGTCGTATGCCGCCGGCGTTCCTCCGGAAACTTACCTGATCCAGCCGAAAAGAGAGCTGGATGCCTCGACACGTGACCGTGCCGCCGGGCTCATGATGCGGCGGATGTTGCGCGAGCCCATGTCGCATATCCTGGGTGAGCGTGAGTTCTGGTCCATGAGTTTCGAGGTTACGCCCGATACCCTGACCCCCAGGCCGGATACGGAGTGCCTGGTGGAACATGTTTTAAGGAAAATCAAGACAAGCGGCGGCAATAAGGAGGTTGCGATCCTCGACATAGGCACCGGCAGCGGTTGTATCCTTCTGGCGCTGTTGTCGGAGCTTCCTTCAGCCAGGGGCGTCGGTGTCGATATAAACCCGGAAGCCCTGTCTGTTGCGATTCGCAATGCCGAACGTCACGGCCTTGCAGACAGGACCAAGTTCGCGGTCAGCGATTGTTTCGATGCCGTTCAAGGCACGTATGATGTTATTGTTTCCAACCCGCCCTATATACGGACGGCGGAAATGACCCTTCTGGAGCCTGAGGTTGTCAAACATGAGCCGGTGATTGCCCTGGATGGCGGGGAAGACGGTTTATGCTTCTATCGTGAGTTATGCGCCAAAGCGCCTGCCTACCTTCAACAGGGGGGAATCCTTGCCGTTGAAGTGGGAGACGGACAGGCGGCTGAGGTATCCGGCCTGATGGAACGCGCGGGCTTCTCCAAATTGCAGACGTTTCAGGATCTGGCGGGCCGGAATCGTGCTGTTATGGCAACATATGCGTAATTTACGCGGAATGATGAAAAAAAGGGTTGGAAATCAGGATCATCCCGTCTAGGTTTTCTTATGTGCAGTTTAAATAGACTGCACCGGCTCACCGGGGGATGTGAGCTTATGAACCCCAGTCTCCGAATTTGAAGAGAATTGCGGTCAGGCGCGGATCACCGTGTTAACGCAGTCTTGGAATTTATTCGGGCTAGTAACGATAGCAAAACATGGTTGGTATGAAGCACGGTTCGAATCAGCGGCGCGGCCGCTCTCGAGGAGGTAACGGCGGAAAACGCCATCAATCTTCGCGTAATCAGACTTTTGACAGCAATGGACCCGAAGGCAAGGTCCGGGGCACGGCCCAGCAGATCTACGACAAGTATTCATCGCTTGCGCGTGATGCCGTATCTGCGGGTGAGCATATAACGGCTGAAGGATTTTATCAGTTCGCCGAACACTATTACCGCCTTGCCAATGCCGATGGCGGCCAGAACCAGAATCGCCAGCAACAGAATGCCCAGCGTCAGGACGGCGAGCAGTCCGGTAACGAACAGGCGGACGAATCAAAGGCAACCGCCTCCGAAGCTACGCCTGAAGAAGCACCGGCCGTAAGCGCCGATGCAGAAGCTGCTTCTGAAGAAAAACCCAAGCGCCGCCGTAACCAGGCCAAGGCTTCTGAGGGAACGGATGACAGCAATGCCGCATCTGCAGAAGACGTGTCTGAAGAAGCTGGTAATGAAGAGAGCGGTGGCGAAGAGGCTGCCGTCCAGGCTGAAAGCACGGAATCTTCGGAAGAATCGGAGCTGGCGGCATCCGCCTGACGCCACTTTGAGAGCCTGAGCGGACTCTCTCAAGATCGGATCATGTTTAGACTGAAACGCTACGCGTTTCATCGAAACGTGTGAATCCGATTGATTTGAATAACTAGAGCAGAGGAACATGCTTAATTATCTCACGAAGTGAGTTCAATTAATCATGACCTGCTCTAAGATATCTTGTACTTGAGACGCTTGCGAAGCGTTATAACCTCACCATATCTTGTGATAGACATAAGGAATGGAGGGTTTTTCCGTTTGCCGGATAGCCGGGAATGGTGAAGCCTGTCTGGATTGAGGATCTTAAGACATGGAATTTGATAAATTCACCGAACGGTCACGCGGATTCATTCAGTCGGCGCAAACTTTGGCGCTGAGGAGCAACCATCAGCAACTGACCCCGCTTCATCTGCTCAAGGTTCTTCTGGAGGACCGCGAGGGTCTGGCGTCAAACCTGATTGAAGCCGCCGGCGGCCAGCCGGCTAGGGCGCTGGAAGGGGTCAGTTCCCAGCTACGTAAACTGCCCCAGGTCGAGGGCGCAGGCGCGGGGCAGGTTTATTTGGCGCCGGAAACGGCCAAACTGCTTGAACAGGCCGAGGAGATTTCCGAGAAGGCCGGCGATTCATTCATCACCGTTGAACGGCTGCTTTTGGCGCTTGCCCTGTCGTCGGGGACGCCCGCCGCCGAGGTGCTGTCCGACGCCGGTGTCTCGCCCCAGGCCCTGAACCAGGCCATCAACGAGTTCCGCAAGGGCAAACGGGCCACAAGCGCGACGGCTGAAGATAATTACGATGCGCTGAATAAATACGCACGGGACCTCACGCAGGCTGCGGCTGAAGGAAAGATCGATCCGGTCATCGGTCGTGACGAGGAAATCAGGCGTACGATCCAGGTGCTGTCCCGGCGGACGAAGAACAATCCCGTTCTGATCGGCGAACCCGGCGTCGGCAAGACAGCCGTCGTCGAGGGGCTGGCGCAACGGATCATCAGCGGCGATGTGCCGGAGAACCTGAAAGACAAGAAGCTGATGGTGCTGGACCTGGGCGCCCTGATCGCGGGCGCCAAGTTCCGCGGCGAATTTGAAGAGCGGCTGAAGGCCGTGTTGACGGAGGTCGTCGACTCCGATGGTCTGGTCATTCTGTTCATCGATGAAATGCATACCCTTGTCGGCGCCGGCGCCAGCGAGGGTTCCATGGATGCGTCCAACCTGCTGAAACCGGCGCTCGCCAGGGGTGAGTTGCATTGTGTCGGCGCAACGACGCTGAATGAATACCGCAAGTATGTGGAAAAGGATGCGGCCCTGGCCAGGCGCTTCCAGCCCGTGATGGTCGAAGAGCCTTCGGTCGAGGACACCATTTCCATCCTGCGCGGCATCAAGGAAAAGTACGAACTGCATCATGGCGTGAAGATCAATGACGGCGCCCTGGTATCGGCGGCGGGTCTGTCCAACCGCTATATTTCCGACCGCTTCCTGCCGGACAAGGCGATTGACCTGGTCGACGAGGCGGCGAGCCGGCTGCGCATGGAGGTGGACTCGAAGCCCGAGGAAATCGATGAGCTTGACCGCCGGATCATCCAGTTGAAGATCGAGCGCGAAGCGCTCAAGAAGGAAGCTGACCAGGCGTCCAAGGACCGGCTTGGCAAGCTGGAGGATGAACTCGCCACGCTGGAGACGCAATCGGCTGAGCTGACGCAGCAGTGGCAATCCGAGAAGGACGCCCTGGCGGACACCACGAAACTGAAAGAAGAACTAGACCAGGCGCGCCTCCTCGTCGAACGCGCTATGCGCGAAGGCCAGTTCGAGAAAGCAGGCGAGTTGCAATATTCCCTGATTCCCGGACTTGAAGAGAAACTGGCCAAGGCCGAAGAAGCCGACAGCGGCGAGATGCTGGAGGAAGCCGTTTCTTCGGAGCATGTCGCTTCCGTCGTTTCGCGCTGGACCGGCATTCCGGTAGACAAGATGCTGGAAGGCGAACGCGAGAAGCTGCTCAACATGGAAGACAACCTGCGCAAGCGGGTCATCGGCCAGGACGAGGCCCTGACAGCCGTTGCCAATGCCGTCAGGCGGGCGCGGGCCGGGCTGCAGGATGCCGGCCGGCCGATCGGATCCTTCCTTTTCTTAGGGCCCACAGGCGTCGGTAAGACGGAATTGACCAAGGCGCTGGCGGAGTTCCTGTTCGATGACGAGCAGGCCATGGTCCGCATCGACATGTCGGAATACATGGAAAAGCATTCCGTTGCGCGGCTGATCGGCGCACCGCCGGGCTATGTGGGTTATGATGAAGGCGGCGCGCTGACGGAATCCGTCCGCCGGCGTCCCTACCAGGTCATCCTGTTCGACGAAGTGGAAAAAGCCCACCCGGACGTCTTCAATGTCCTGTTGCAGGTGCTCGACGATGGCCGCCTGACCGACGGGCAGGGTCGTACGGTGGATTTCAGGAATACGGTCATCATCCTGACCTCGAACCTCGGTGGGGAAATCCTCGCCCAGCAGGAACCGGGTCATGATTCATCGGAGATCAGGGATTCCGTGATGGAAATCGTCAGGGCTTCGTTCCGTCCTGAATTCCTCAACCGCCTCGATGAGATCATCCTGTTCCACCGTCTGTTCCCGGAACATATGGGCGGGATCGTCGATATTCAGTTGGCGAGACTGCGCAAGCTGCTCGATGATCATTCCATGGAACTGGAGCTCGACGAGGCCGCCATTAGCTGGCTGTCGGAAAAAGGCTACGATCCTGTTTATGGGGCCAGGCCCTTGAAACGGGTTATCCAGAGCCATCTGCAGAACCCGCTCGCCAGCCTGATCCTGGAAGGCCGTGTCCTTGACGGCGACACGGTCCGGATCTCCGCCGGTGAGGGCGGTCTGCTGATCAACGGCCTGGAGGCGGAAGCTGCCTGAATTACGGCATAACGACTTGATTCGGAAGGCTTAAAATAAAAATTCCGTTCTGTGACCATGATCACTGCCTGATACGGACGTTTTTGGCATGATAAGAGTATGCTTTAGAGGGAATGGTCAGTGTCTTATGATCATTCCAGGAACGAGTGGTTAGTATTATGGTCGAAATCAACCTTACAGAATCAGTCCGCACAAACCTGTTTGCGCTGCAGAACACTGCCAAGATCCGTGCCGAAAGCGGCCGCCAGTTGTCAACGGGCCTCAAGGTTGAGCGTGCAACGGACGATGCCGTTTCCTTCTTCCAGGCCAAGGCCCTGACCAACCGCGTCAGCGACCTGTTCGATGTCAAAAACGATATCGGCCAGGCTCTGAGCGCCGTGGAAAGCGCCCTGGTCGGTGTCGAAGGCCTGGACAGCGTCGCCAAGCAGTTGCGCGGTATTGCCCTGTCCGTTCGCGGCGGCACCGCCGAATCGCGCGCCGATGCCGCCGCGCAGTTCGACGAGCTGCGCAACCAGTTGGGCAATCTGGCCAATGATGTGTCTTATCAGGGTACCGAACTTGTCAGCAGCGATCCGGATGACCTGTCGGTCAGGCTGAACGAGACCGGTACGTCCTCGACAACGATCGAAGGTTCCGCTTCGGACGCCAACGGACTGGGAATCCAGTCATCGGCTGACGCCTTTAACGGCTTTGCATCCGATGCGGATATCGATGCCGCCATCGCACAGATTGACGATGCTATCTCGCAGTTGCGCTCCAATGCGTCCAGCTTCGGTTCCGATATCGCCCTGCTCAATACCCGTGAAACCTTCACCAGCAACCTGGCCAATACGCTGGAAAGCGGCGCCGGTAAACTGGTCAACGCGGACTTGAATGAATCGGCTGCCGTCCAGCTCTCCTCTCAGGTCAAGCAGCAGCTTGGAACGAATTCGCTCCGGCTCGCCGCTCAGGCTGAACAACTGGTCGGCCAGTTGCTGTTCTCATGAGCACCCAGGCAGCCAAAGCCTATGGCATGGCCGGCGGAATGGCGCTGAAGGGGCGTGACCTTGAAGGACGCGCCTTTGCCCGGGCGGCACAGCTTCTGAATGACGCCAAAGATAATCCGGATGACCGCCTGATGGCGGTAAAAGCCCTGCGCTTCAACCA
The DNA here is from genome assembly GCA_964344255.1 of uncultured Thalassospiraceae bacterium. GTDB lineage: Bacteria > Pseudomonadota > Alphaproteobacteria > Rhodospirillales > Casp-alpha2 > JAJFIE01. The sequence continues at coordinate 1,939 of CAYFMQ010000016.1, read as the reverse complement.
CCAGCTTTGGACCATCGTTCAGGCCAGTATTCTTGAGAATGACGCCCAGATGGATGACAAGCTGCATTCGGACCTTTTGAGCCTGTCGGCGTTCGTCGACCAGCGTACGGCGGAAGCGCTCACCGATAACGATCCCGCTCTGCTTGAGGCGTTGATCACCATCAACCGGGACATGGCCCAGGCCCAGCTAAGCGGCTAGGTATCCAAATACTTAAGAATCAGGGATTTTGCGCAACGGTGCTTTCACCGGCGAGTTCGGCGTACTGTTGAGCAATACGACCGGCAATGTCCTGGAAGCGCGCCAGTTCCTCACCCTTGAGCTTCAGGCCCGACGGCATCTTCACCTTCATCGGGTTGACCTGCTTCTTGTTTTTAAGGATTTCATAATGCAGGTGCGGCCCGGTCGAGCGCCCGGTGGAGCCGAGATAACCGATCACCTGACCCTGCTTGACCCGTTTGCCCTTGCCGATGCCCTTCTTGATGTTCTTCATGTGCGCATACGCCGTCGAGAATTCACCGTTATGGCGGATGCGGACGTACTTGCCGTAGGCGCCGTTCCACCCTGCATAGTCGATGACACCGTCTCCGGCGGCATAGATCGGCGTGCCGGTCGGCGCCGCGAAATCGAGCCCCTTGTGCATCTTGGTGTAGCCCAGGATCGGATGCTTGCGATTGCCGAAGCCGGAGGACAGGCGCGCACCGTCAATCGGCGTGCGCATCAGGGTTTTCTTGGCGCTCCGGCCCCGGTCGTCAAAGTAATCCGTAGTCCCGTCGGTCGTGGTGTAGCGGAATATCGGCAGCGCCGTGCCGCTCAGCTTGATCTCGGCGTAGAGAATATCACCGTGGGCGACCGTCTTGCCGTCCGTATCCTGCTTGCTCTGATAGAGGACATTGAAGGAATCTCCTTTGCGGATATCCCGCTGGAAATCCACATCCCAGGAATAGGCATGGATTACTTCGATCAGGATGGGAACAGGCAGTCCCGCCCGGACGCCGGCCATATAAAGACTGTCATTGATCGTTCCGCTGGCGTGGCGCAGCTCAATGGTCAGTTCCTTGTCCGACTTGAGAGCCTTGAAGCCGTCTTCCGTCCGCTCAAGCGAAACGGTTTCCAGCGCCGTCGGCTCGTATTCCAGGCCGATGAAAGCCAATTCCTCGCTTTCGTTTTCAGGCATGAAAGAGAGCGTGAATTCGTGTCCGGCCCGGATGCGTTTCGGATTGAAGGCTTCCGAGAATGCTTCCACGACGGCGGCGGCTTCAATGTTCGTGAGGCCCGCACCGGTCAGGACGCCTGAAAGCGTGCTGCCCGACTTGAGGGTGACGGTCTTGAAAATCGGCATGGGCGACGCCGGCAGCATCGCCTGTTGATCCGTTTCGTCAACCTGCAGGGGATCATCCGTCACCTGCTCCACGTGTCTGGTCTGCAATGTCGCGGCGGCGGCAGGGTTGCCGAGAGATACGGGTGCGAGTGAAAAGGTCGGGTTTTCCGTAATCTGTTTGATATGGACCACATCGAACAGGGCGGCTCCAGCGCCGACAACGGTCGCCGTGACTAAGGCCAGTGGCAAAAGCCCCCGCATCTTCATCCCGATTGGTCCCTTTCTTCTACGCTTTTTTGTGCGCTGCAATAATATTATTCCCGTGCCTTGCGGCACCCTTAGCGCGGAAAATGAATCCTGAGGCGCTGGGTGTCAAGTGATTTACTGAAAATCAACCAATAGAATCAATATTATGGAGTGATTCTTAATATTCGGTTTTGCTCGCCGGAACTGATTCAAAAAAATGTCAAATTTCCATTTGACACCCACCCTCAGAATGCGTACAAACCCGCTCGCCGCGGACGTCAGGCGTCGCCAATCAGGCGCTTGGATGTTTCCGCGGTTTGTGTTCTTTGACATTGTGAATAAGGAAGGGATACGCGGGCGGCGTTAGAGCTTTT
>CAYFMQ010000015.1:42312-71720 GCA_964344255.1 uncultured Thalassospiraceae bacterium | reverse complement strand
TCAACTGATCGGCAAACTCAACGAACAGGCGCTCGACCATGTTGGCGCTGATATTGCCGAGGCCCGACATGTGGGAAGAAAGCTCGCGGATTTCCTCGTCATCCATGCGCTCAAACAGCTTCGCGGAATGCTCAGAGCCGATAGCCAGCATGAACAGGCCAGCCTTCTGGGGACCTGTCAGACTCCGGTAATCTTCTCTTGTCGCCATAAAATCACCTTAAACCCACACATGATTCACTAAGAATAAATTAACCATGTTGTTCGATGATTAGAATGAGTACTCGCAATCTCTAAGTCAATGAATCAGATAATGACCGAAACCGTGAAACCGGAATCCAGTAGCAGACATAAGTCCTTGATTATCATCGTTATACTTTGTCTGGCTATTATTTTTCCCAAAGCTAGCTATTCACAGTTAGAAATAAGCACACAAAATCAGACAGTTAATGTCGATGGTCTTATGTATGTCCACCCGGACAAGAAATTTTCAGTTTTTGTGCCGAAAGAGGCACAGATCATCGACACACAAGGAACCATGGACCTGGCTCTCAAATCCCTGAAGGGGTGGAGTGTCAATATTCAGTCCTCACCTGCGAATCCTTCCATCAGCCTCGGGCAAATGGCCGGCCATTTTGAATCTAAATATGTTGGCCCAGAAAAACCTTGGCCCCATAAACTGGCAGGAGAAACCGTCGATACGAATACCTATTCAGGACGCTACGAAGGCTCTGGAACAACTGTCCAGGTCACCATTAGAAGAACCCCATCATGGGACTATGCGCTTATTTTCATTGCGCCTGTCGATTCATTTTTATCATCGTTGGATATATTCAATTACATGCTGCAAACGTTTCAGCCTCTAACGACAGCCGGCGACAATGTCGTTAACCAATCTGCTTCACTTGATGGTTATCAGTCTGAATCCAGTTCGCAACCACAGAACGGGAATGCCTACAAAAGATTTTCTGATGCCACATTTGGATATGAACTCATCTATCCTTCCTATTGGGAGGTTAAATCGCCCGACAAATACTCGATTGTTTTTTCAGGACCCAGTGGCACGGACGAGCGATATATCGCCGTCAGCATCAGGAATGTTGCTATTGTCAACCCCGCCACGCCGAAAAGCGTTGCCGAGGGAATGCTTCAGCAGATACAGACACAGATGGCCTACATGGACTCAGATGTCCGCCATGACCAGAGCGTTGAAGTGGATATCGGCCAGGGAGATTATCGTTCCAGAGGGTTGCAGATGACGTCTTCATTTCGCCGAAGCCATATCGACTATCGCCGGTGGAGCATTGCCGTGACCAGACCGGAAGGGGGTATCGTCTATGTCTGGACCTATACGGCGCCTGTAGACAGATTCCAGAAGTATCAATCCATTGCTGAAAAAATGGCTGGTTCTTTCGCTTTTCTCAACCCCACGGCCCAATGATAAAATTTATGAAGCACACTTGCCGGAAGATAACGTTTCTTTTTGTCTGCCTGCGAAATGCAGTTTTACCTTTGGTTTTCATCGTCACTTTGAGTCTGCCTGCTCATACCGCCGGCCGGCCGAGTATCGATCAGTTGGTCGGATTTTTTGAAACGGTTGTTTTCGGTTCCGAATACGACGATAGACTTGAATCGCTTGTTGTCGCCAGATGGTCGGATCCCTTGCGTATTAGCGTAAAGGGACATGCCAGCGAAAATCATATACAGATCATTCGTCAGCATCTGGCGGTAATCAAGAAACTGACTGGGATTCAAATCGAAAAGGTTGATGCACCTGAGAATCCTGAAAACCTTACGATCTTGTTCCTTGCCGGACCGGAGATGAAAAACGTTAAGATTAAAGGCGTTGATAAAAACTACATCGAGACGATTGCCGCTCATCAGACATGTTTCTTTATTTCCTTCAAAAAACCCCCTGACACGATCGTCAGGGGCATCATCGTCGTAAACAAGGACCGCAAGGAAGAAGTAACGGCACACTGTCTGCTGGAAGAGATTGTGCAAAACCTCGGATTACCGAACGATACCAATATGTTGCGCCCATCAATTTTCAGTGATGCTGATCAGTTGACGTCTCTATCTCGCCACGATGAAATCCTGATACGCACCCTCTACGATCCACGAATGACCGAAGGCTTGGACCGGGCCTCGGCTCTGAATGTCGCCCGTAAAATCATAACTGATTGGGATCAGCGTCTGCCACTTGATTGAAGGCTGCTAAAGGCCAAGTTAACATATTGAAGTTGTGTTACTAAATGAGTTCACAGACACAACGTATAACGGTTTCTTAACGTCACCTTGTTAGACAGATTATGTACCGGTTTTTCCGGCGCGGTCATTGGTGTTTGCGTTCAACTGAGGCCAGGTGAGTGGCAGTAACAGCTTTACGACGGCTTTTGCCGGGGAAGACAAAAACAAACGATACGCAGTTGGGTGCATTCGCCTATATGCCAGGCGGCATGTTTGATCTTGTTCTGGCATCGACGTTTATCAATGTGCTCGCCCTGGCCTTGCCCCTGACATTGCTTCAGGTCTACGACCGGATCATTCCAAACGATGCTCAGGAAACACTCTCGTTGATGATTATTGGCGTAGGCGTGGCGCTTATGATGGATGCCTTGTTACGCCTCGCACGGTCTATGTCAGTGGATGGATGGCGGCTCGCTTCGAGCATCTTGCCGGATGCAACGCCATTGAGCGACTGTTACGGTCCTCAATTCTTGATTACGAGCGTGAAGGGGCAGGCGTTCACCTCGAACGAATGAACGCCCTGAATGTCTTAAAAGAATTCTACGCCGGCCAGGCAGTTCTGGCTGTCTGCGATCTTCCCTTCGCCTTTATCTATCTGGCAGCGATTTATTACCTGGCTCAGCACCTTGTTTTTGTTCCCATAGTCTTGATCATCGCTTTCTTTATTGTAGCCGCAATTGTTGGGAAAAAGCTCAAGAAGTCCCTGGAAGGCCGCATGATGGCCGATGACCGAAGGTACAATTTCATTATTGAAGTCCTGGGCGGCATCCACACGATCAAGGGGCTTGCCATGGAAGAACAGATGCTCAGGCGTTATGAGCGTCTCCAGGAAACCTGCGCCGGCGCCGAACGCGATGTTTCCCTCAACAGCGCTTCCGCAATTGGTGTTGGCGCCATCTTTTCACAACTGACAATGTTCGCAGTGGTTGGTTACGGATCAACATTTGTCATCGATGGCGCCCTGACCGTTGGTGGTCTCGCCGCCTGCACCATGCTCGCTGGCAGGTCCATGCAACCCCTTCAACGCGCCGTCGGCATCTGGACGAGATTCCAATCCATATCCCTGGCGAGAGAAAGGCTACGCCAGTTGTTTCGCATGGTTCCTGAAACCACCGATGACCTACCCCCGCTGGAAAACGTCCATGGTGATCTTGAGTTGCAGAACGTCGGTTTTAATTTCGGCAAAAACAGGGACGGTGAGGATCTGCCGATCGTTTTTTCAAATGTATCGCTGAATATTCCCGCCGGCTCGGCCGTCGGCATCCGCGGCGCCAATGCAAGTGGTAAAACATCGCTACTGCTTCTCATGAATGGTATTTTGCACCCTACGTCGGGGCGCGTTTACGTTGATGGTAACGACATATCGCAGTTCGATCCCGTCACTGTTCGCCGTGAGATCGCCTATCTTCCCCAGGAAGGCGTTCTATTCAACGGAACGTTGCTCGAAAACCTGACCATGTTCCGTCAGGATAAAGAAATCACTGCGTTCGACATGGCGCGTCTGCTTGGGCTCGATCATGTCGTCGCCCACATGCCGATGGGGTATGACACCCAGGTTGGCGATGGGGCAGGGGAATCCCTGCCTCGGGGCATCAAACAACGTATCGCGATCGCCAGAGCGCTCGTCGATAAACCGCGCATTTTGTTGTTCGATGAAGCGAATACGGCAATGGACAGCGCCGGCGATGCCATGCTGAAAGATCTACTCGAAAGACTGAAAGGCCGTGTAACTCTGGTCCTCGTAACCCAGCGCCCGTCTTTGCTGCAACTGGCTGACGAGGTTTACGAAATCAAGGACACGACCGTTGTGCCTTATATTCCGACACCACGCGAAAGCGGGGGCAAAAAGGCATGACAACGGATTTCCCAAAAATCGAAGGCGTCGATGACGGCCGATTGGAAATGAAAGCAGATAAGGGCGCTATCGTCTCTGATCAGTTATCCAAGGTATCTGACGCACCGCCATCGCGCCGGAAAAAGACAACGGCAAGCCATATACGAAAAAAAGGCGTTACCCACCCTCAAGAACAACAAGAGGGAAAGGATACGCCTGAAGTTCCATCTCAGCCGGCCCGACGTCGTACAACCGAACTGCCCGAAGCACGTCTGGAAGACTTGAAACTGTTACCCGAACAACCGGCTTATCCGGACAGTTCGGAACAAACTCCCGCAGAGCAGGGCGCTACTTCACCGGTTAAGACCCAGGTCTCACAACCCGAAGAACAGGAAACAGAAACTGTTCGTGAGGAAATACCAGAAAGAGCATCTTCAGGGGCACCGCCTGCCGAACCACCCGGTCACGATGAGTCCGTCGTGGAAATGCCGGAAGACCCGTTTTCCGATGAAGATAAGGACTTGTCATCCGCGCTTCATGGACTGCGCATTCCCACTGATCTGTCAAACTGTCTTGCACCACTGCTTCAAGGATTGGGATGGCGTGGTCATCCGCGTCATGTTGCTGAGTCAATCCCACACTTCCTTGACTCACTAGACATCACGTCTTTCAGGAATATTTTTGCAAATCTGCGTTACGCAAGCTGGCCACTCGATATATCGCTCTCGAAAATAGACAGCCGCCTGTTGCCATGCCTGTTTTTACCGGACAAGGGATCAGCACTGGTTCTCATCAGTCTCGAAGGGAATATTGCGCACGTTTACGATGGCGGCAAGAATGTTTACGAGGATATCCCCCGTTCCTCCATGCATGGAACGGCCTATATTTTCCATCAACTTGAAACAGATGCTCAGCAGAATCTCAAGGCGAAACTCGGATGGTTCAGGGCAATCGGCGAACGTTTCCGGGGATTAATATACCAAACCCTCGGCCTGACCCTTATTCTCAATTTGCTAGCGTTGGCCACACCTTTGTTCGTTATGGCCGTTTATGACAAGGTGGTTGCGACCGGATCGTTGAAAACCCTGGCCTATTTCGCCATCGGCGTCGTGATCGCTATTTGTTGCGATATGGTGCTAAGGGGACTAAGGGCGCGGACATTGGCTTATATTGGCGCCAGACTGGATAACATCGTCGGCAATGCCGTTTTCCAGCGAATACTGTTCCTGCCCCCGTCATTTACGGAACGTGCTACTGTCGGCGCACAGGTTGCACGGATCAAGGACTTTGAAAGCGTCAGGGAATTTTTTACAGGTCCCATTGCACTGACATTCATCGAACTTCCCTTTACCATCATTTTTATCATTGTCATCGGTGCCCTCGGCGGTCCGGTCGCCTTTGTCCCCATTGTCATGGTTGTACTGTTTGTCTTGCTCGGCGCCGTGGTTCAGCCCCTTATACAGCAGAGCATTGCCAAATCGGCAAAAGGCTCTTCCCGCCGCCAGGAACTCATGGTCGAAACCCTTGGCGAAATGCGAGCGGTTAAAACGTCTGCAGGCGAAGGGAAATGGCTCGAACGTTATCGCGACTTTTCGGCACGCTCGGCCCTTAATAGCTTTTATATTTCTCAATACAGCGCCTTGATACAAACCATATCGAGCATACTGATGACCGGCGCCGGACTGGCGACTGTATCGTTTGGCGTTTTCAGGGTCCTTGGCGGCCATATGACGATCGGTGCGCTGGTTGCATCGATGATCCTTGTCTGGCGCATTCTTGCACCGTTACAGACGGCGTTCGTTTCCATGACGCGCCTGACCCAGGTAAAATCAAGCGTCAATCAGATCAATTCATTGATGAACCTCAAGGCGGAGAGAGAGCCGGACAAGGTCGTAAATCCCCTGAACAGATTAAAGGGGTTTGTTTCATTTTCCCGGGTTTCCATGCGCTACAATCCGGAATCGGACCCAGCACTCGTCGGTGTAAGTTTTGACATTGAACCCGGAGAAGTCATCGCCATCATCGGCGGGAACGGATCGGGTAAATCGACAATTCTGAAACTTCTTGCCGGACTTTATGTCCAACAGGCCGGCAGCGTCAGGGTCGATGACCAGGATTTAAGGCAGCTTGATGTTATCGAACTGCGTCACGCCATATCTTATGTGCCGCAGACTATTCAGTTCTTTTATGGAACAATTGCCCAGAACATGCGGCTGACGCATCCGACGGCTTCTGATGAGGAACTGAAATGGGCGGCAAACGAGGCGGGTATACTTGAAGACATTCTTGCCCTGGAGCAGGGATCGGGTAAGTGGAAAAAAACCGGTTTCGATGTCAGGATCGGTGATTCAAGCGCTACGCAAATGCCGACCAGCCTGTTGCAGGGTCTGAACCTTGCCCGTGGTTATTTGAAACGCGCCCCCATCATGTTGTTCGATGAGCCTGGTAACGGATTGGATTACGAAGGCGATCAGGTATTCATGAAGAAAGTCGACCGGTTGCGTGGCAACACCACGGTTTTCATCGTCACTCACCGTCCCAGTCATTTAAAAATGGCCGACAAGATCATCTGGATGGATTCAGGACACATCCGGGCAATTGGCCCGGCGCCTGAAGTCTTGAAACAGATGCCAAAGAACTTTGTTTGATATGATGAACACGTGGATGATCAGGCATAGATAAGCATGGCAGAGCAAGCTGAAAAATCGAAGGACAAGGAGTCTGTTAAAAGGGGCGACCGCCAGACACGGTTTCTGGCGCAGTCTGTGATCCTTGAAGAGTCCGGAGGTTCCGGACTGGTTCGCTGGGCGATCATCTCTGTCAGTCTCGCCATCTGCGCCTTTGTTGCCTGGGCCGCTGTTACGAATGTTGACGAAATCGCCGTGACTTCGGGCGAAGTCGTGCCAACGGGCCGTGTTCAGACCATCCAGCATCTGGAAGGCGGGATTGTATCCGAGATTCTCGTTGAAGAGGGAATCGTAGTCGAAAAAGACCAAGTCATGGTTCGGTTAAGCAAGGCAGCGGCTTTTGCAGAACTTTCGCAACAAAAAGCTCGACTGATTACCCTTCAATTGCAGTCTGAACGTCTTCGCGCCATCGGCGAAGGACGAACACCCGATTTCTCCTTTGTCAGTGATAAATACAGGAACCTGATAGAGGACCAGTTAAGGATTTACCGCATATCGGTTGAAGCCTCAGAAAATCGGCGAAAGGTCATTAACGATCAGATCAATCAACGCGAAGCGGAATTAGCAGTCTTCAAGGAAGAAGAAGAAACACTCATCAGGAATCTCGAATACCTTGAAGAAGAACTCGTCATGCAGGAAAGTCTTTACCAGAAGGGCCTTACGTCCCGGATGGTATATTTGGATGTACAGAAGGAAGTAAACGATGCTGTCGGTGATCTGGCTAAACTGACGAGTGAAAGAAAAAAATCAGCTGAGGGCCTGAAAGAATCAAATAGCAGATTAACCGAGCTTGATACGGACACCCGGGAAGCGGCGCTTGGCGAGATGGGCGACCTGGCGGCCGAAATCGCTTCCTTGAAAGAGGCAATTGAGCGCTCTGTAGACAGGGTAAACCGGCTCGATGTCCGCGCACCAGTCAGGGGGATCGTCAAGGGCCTGGAAGCAAACACGATCGGTGGCGTGGTGCCGCCAGGCGGTGTCCTGCTTGAAATTGTTCCTCTCGATGAGGAACTGGTCGTTGAAACCAGAATCACGACACGCGATGTAGGCCATGTAAAAGTCGGCCATCCTGTGACAGTCAAGGTATCAACCTTTGATTTCGCCCGATATGGCGGCATAGACGGTACACTGATTGATATTTCTGCTGCGACTTTCCTTGATGAAGAGGGTGAGCCTTACTACAAAGGCAGGGTATCGCTTGTGCAAAACCACGTCGGCGCTGACCCGGAAAGCAACATTGTCATGCCGGGAATGACTGTACAGGCAGATATCAATACCGGAAAAAAGACGCTACTTGAGTATCTCCTGAAACCAATTGTTTCATCGGTAAGCGAATCCTTCAGAGAACGATAACGCGACAATGAAAGCGGAAAGAGCTTTTTTGCTCACCATTGTATGACAAAACAGTTGTTTTCTTGGCCGTTAACTTCATATCCCCCTATACTGTTTTGGTCTGTGGCAAGATAATGCCACTTGTTCGTTGACGTTTAATACGTGACATAATTTTGTAACTGATAAACACAGATTAATCTGTTATGGATCATTCTAAATTTTCAGGCAGCGGTTTAACGCAGAACCTTTTTTTCGTCAGGCTGTTCCATTAGGGCAACAGGGAATAAGAAAATGAGCAATGGTGATCTTGTTGAACGTCAGTCCTTTCAGGCCGGGGACACAATTTTCAAAGAAGGCGATCAGGCCAATTCCGCTTTTATCGTTCAGGAGGGAACGGTAGAAATCGTTAAGGCCACTGGCGACGAAATCAATGTTCTCGCCACAATACCACAAGGAGGTATTTTCGGAGAGATGGCCCTGATTGATGATGCACCGAGAATGGCCAGTGCCCGTATGTCGCAAGGAGGAACACTGCTCGTTGTCAGCCGCGCCATGTTCGAGGCGAAGCTCAACAAATCCGATCCGTTTATCAGGACGCTCCTGCGTATTTTTGTTGATACGATCAGGCGCCTGCAGGGTACATGAGCGACCTTGATTAAGGTTGATAAGCACCCCGATGACTAAAGACGCCAAAAAAGCAACGACGTTAGCGCAGAGGCTCAGAGCATATTTCTTTGCCGGCATCCTCGTAACGGCGCCGATTTTCATTACGGTCTATGTAGCGTTGTTGTTCATCGATTTCGTCGATGCGAAGGTAACGCCGCTTATCCCGGTAAAATATAACCCGGAAACCTACCTGCCGTTTGCCATACCGGGGCTAGGTCTCATCATACTTTTTGTCGGCCTAACCCTTATCGGCATGCTGATGGCCGGATTTATGGGGCGTTTATTCACGCGCTTTACGGAAAGCCTGCTCAATCGCATGCCGGTCATTCGGAGCGTCTATAAGGCTGTAAAACAGATTCTGGAAACTGTTCTGGCGCAGCAATCCAATGCATTCCGTGAAGCTGTTCTGGTTGAATATCCTCGTCGTGGAATCTGGGCGATCGCTTTCATTACCGGCAGAACGGAAGGTGAAGTGCAAAACATTACGGAAGAGGAATGCATCAATATCTTCCTGCCGACGACGCCAAACCCGACTTCCGGCTTTCTGCTGTTCGTTCCCAAATCTGATCTAATCCCCCTCAGCATGACCGTTGAAGAAGCCATAAAGATGGTAATTTCCGGCGGTATCGTTACACCACCTGACAGACGACCACAGGAACAGCAAAACAAGCCGTTAGTTTCTGCAAAAACCTATGAGGATATGGATATCATGCGTGAAAAGGATAATTCCATCGTGATGGTTTCAAAGGGTTCGCGCCCGGGTGACGTGCTGGAACAGGTTTCGGGTTTGGAGCGAACCGAGCCGGATGAAAAATAAAACTTCTTAACCCGATCTGAGGTTTCGTATCGCTTCATCCCTTTCAAACAGATAAAGCAGTACCCTCAGGGCCTTGCCTCTTTCCGTTTCCAGGTCAGGATCTTTCTCCAAAATCAGTTGCGCATCGCGCCTTGCAGTCGCCAACAATTCCGTATGTTGGGTCAAATCCGCCACCCTGAATTCCGGCAACCCGCTTTGCCTGGTTCCCAGAACTTCGCCGGCTCCCCGTAAGATCAAGTCTTCTTCGGCAATTTTGAAACCATCATCGGTTTCCCGCATGATGCTGATGCGGTTCTTCGCCACTTCGGAGAGTGGCGATCCATATACCAGTAAACAGGCGGAATCCCTGTCTGAACGGCCAACCCGACCGCGAAGCTGGTGCAGTTGGGCCAGGCCGAACCGTTCCGCATGCTCGATTACCATGATGGTTGCTTCCGGCACATCGACCCCGACTTCAATGACCGTGGTGGCAACGAGAATTTTTACGTTACCTTGATTGAAAGCCGCCATGACAGCATCTTTTTCCGTGCTTTTCATGCGGCCATGGACCAGGCCGACATGATCCGTCCCGAAGATTTCTCTGAGATGATCGTAACGGGCTTCTGCTGCGGCGGCGTCGAGTTTTTCCGATTCTTCAACCAGCGGGCACACCCAGTAAACCCGTGCACCTTCATCGATGGACCGTTTGATGCCGCTACATACTTCATCCAGACGGGTATCCGGGACGGCGCGCGTAACAATCGGTTTCCGGTTGGCCGGCTTTTCAGTTAACCGGGAGACATCCATATCGCCATAAGCCGTTAGCATCAGCGTTCTTGGAATTGGAGTCGCCGTCATGACCAGGATATCAATCCCCTGACCCTTGGCAGCCAGGGCGAGACGCTGATGGACGCCGAACCTGTGCTGTTCATCGATAACCGCCAAGGCAAGATTGTAGAAATCTACGTCGTCCTGGAACAGGGCATGGGTGCCGATAACAATACGTGCCGTGCCATCGGCAATTGAAGCCAACAGCTTTTCTCGTTTTTTCCCCTTGTCGCGCCCGGTCATGATCACAACCTCAATCCCGGCTTGCGCGGCAAGCGGTTCGATGGTGGCGGCATGCTGGCGCGCCAGAATTTCCGTCGGCGCCATGAGGGCGCATTGATAACAGGCCTCGATGGCGTTCATCATGGATAACAGGGCAACAATGGTTTTGCCGCTGCCGACATCGCCTTGCAACAGCCTCAGCATGCGGTTCTCACCAACCATATCGTCTCTGATTTCGCTTAAGGCGCTTTGTTGTGATGCAGTCAATGTATAGGGAAGGGCGTCGAGAATGAGATTAGTCAGCGATCCGTCCCCCTTGATCGACCTGCCTTTCAGTTTGTTAACGGACCGACGGATAAGCTGCAACGCCAGTTGATTGGAAAGAAACTCATCATACGCCAGACGAGATCGCGAAATTGCCTCAGGCAACAGGTCTGTTCCGTTTTCAGGGGAATGTGCCGCTATGACACTCGCATGCCAGGTATGCCATTTTTGCTGTTTGAGGTGCACAGGGTCCAACCATTCAGGAAGTTCCGGGACATCTCCCAGGACATGCCCGATGGCCTTGTTCAGAACTTTCAGGGAAACACCAGCACTCAACCTGTAAACCGGCTCAACTCGTTTCAAGTTATCGGCTTCATCCAAAGCCAGGATATGATCAGGGTGGGTCATTTGCTTTTCGTTGCCGAATTGTTCGACCTTGCCACTGACGAGCCGCTCTTCTCCTTCCGGCAGGATGCGTTTCAGGTAATCCTCACGCGCATGAAAGAACACCAGCGTGATTTTTCCGCTCTCATCACGACAGAAGACCTTATAGGGGGCACGCTTGTTCGGCGGCTTGTTATGACGGATCACACTCAGGGTCATGGTGGCGATGCTGCCCGGAATTGCATCTGATACCGTCGGCTCATAACGCCTGTCGATAATGTCTGTTGGTAAATGCCACAGCAGATCAACCAGACGGTCGCTTCCCGTTGCCGTTTCTATGGCCTTGCCAATACGGCTGCCAACGCCCGGCAGGGACGTGATGGGTTTGAAAAGGTTGAACAGTATTTCCGGGCGCATAAACGATTGTTAGTAAATGATTGTTGTTCTGGTCAATTAAGTTCGTCTTGTTCGATGTTCTTTTATATCCTATGGACGGTTCAACGTGTGATGTTTAAGAAAATCGCAGGTGATGCTTCATTATTCGATGATGAAACGGTGATCGTTTTGGATGATCTGAGGAAGAGATTATTATATCGCAGTTCCCATCGCGGCATGAAGGAAATGGATGTCCTGTTAGGCGGCTACGCCACAGATTTTCTGCAGAACATGACATCCGATGAATTACAAGCGTTCGGGCAGTTGCTGGATGAAAACGATAATGATTTGCTGAACTGGATCCTTGAGCGCGAACCGGTTCCGGAAGACCACAGCAATCCGGTACTGACCAAAATTATTGACTATAAGAAGACTTTGTAATCCCGTGGAAATCCTCGATTCCATTTCAAATGCCACCTCACGTGTCATCATCGGTGGCGCCCCTGAAGGATACGATTTTCTGATCATGGCCCAATGGGCCAGACGGGAAGGGCGTGCCGTCTTGATTGTACAGGATGATCAAGCCATGGCGCGGGCGGAAGACGCGTTGCAGTTTTTCGCTTCCGACATCGAATGCCTTTCCTTTCCGGCCTGGGATTGCCTGCCCTATGACCGTGTATCACCGAACACGGACGTCCTGAACAGGCGTATGAGCGTACTATTCAGATTGCTGGACCAAAGTGATGCCAGGCTTCCGCAACTGATTTTAACCACGGTGTCAGCCTATTTGCAGCGTGTGCCGCCTCGTGCTGAACTTGAAGGGCGAAACCTTACACTCAAAGTCGGCGATGTTATCCGCCGGGAGGATGTCATCGGCTATCTTGCTAGTAACGGTTATGTCCGCAACGACACCGTCGTTGAAGCGGGAGAGTATGCCTCAAGAGGCGGCATCCTGGATGTTTTCCCTACAGGTGCTGAGATGCCGGTCCGTCTGGATTTTTTTGGCGACGATATTGACGGCATTAGATCGTTTAATGCGGAAGATCAACGGACAACAGGGGACATCAAGGAAGTTTTCTTTATACCGGTCAGCGAGGTTTTCCTCGAAGAGGATACAATTTCACGCTTTCGTACGGCCTATCGTAACAGCTTCGCCACAACCGGCAGCGGCGATCCTCTCTATGAATCCGTTTCCGAAGGCAGACGTTACATCGGCATGGAACATTGGTTGCCGTTATTTTACGATAATCTGGAATGCCTTCAGGATTATACCGGAAACTGTCCCGTAGCCTTGTCTCACCATGCCGTTGAAGCGGGACAAGCGCGCCTTGAACTGATTGATGAATATTATGAAGCGCGACGTAACCTTCCCGGGGGCGGCGTTACATCCGATGCCTCTCCCTATCATCCTGTCGACAAGGCCAGCCTGTTTCTTTCCGCTCGGGAATGGGAAGACAACCTCGCCTCATTAAAGGGGGGCATTTTTTCACCTTTCGATGCACCATCCGTGCAGACTTCAGAAACGATTGAATATATTGATGCGGGTGGTCGCTTGGGTCGGGATTTCGTTGATTTCAGGGTTCAGCAGGATGTCGATTTGTTTGCGGAAGTGATCGCACATATCCAATCCCGCCACGATCAGGGAAAACATGTTATTCTGACGGCCCTCAGCGATGGGTCGCGGGATCGCCTGCATAAGGTTTTCAATGAGCACGGTCTGGAGGCGATCTCCCTGGTGTCCTCGTGGGGTGATATTTCCGCACTTCATCCCGGTGTTACGGGGCTTGCCGTTGGCGGGTTCGATCATGGTTTTGAAACTCAAAACCTCGCCCTGATCACTGAGCAGGATATTCTGGGAGAACGAATGATCCGGCCACAGGGCCGGAAAGTTAAACCGGAAAACTTCATTGCCGATGCAACAAGTCTGAATGCCGGCGACCTCGTCGTTCACGTTGATCATGGAATCGGGCGCTTTGCCGCTCTGGAAACGATCGAGGCCTTGGGGGCGCCGCATGACTGTTTGCAGGTCGTCTATGATGGTGGCGACAAGCTTTATCTGCCTGTTGAAAATATAGAACTGATTTCCCGCTATGGATCGGAAGACGCCGGGGCGCAACTGGATCGCTTGGGCGGCGCTGCCTGGCAGGCCAGAAAGGCGAAATTGAAAGAACGCGTCCGGGAAATGGCGGACACGCTGATCAAGGTGGCCGCCGCCCGTGAATTGCGTACCGGCGCCCGCATCGTACCTCAGCAAGGCGTTTTTGATGAATTCTGCGCCCGCTTCCCTTATGCGGAAACCGACGACCAGATGAATGCCATCGAATCGGTTCTTGATGATCTTTCCAGCGGCAGGAATACCGATCGACTGGTCTGTGGCGATGTCGGGTTCGGCAAGACGGAAGTGGCGCTTCGTGCAGCTTTCGCAACGGCCATGGAAGGGAAACAAGTCGCTGTCGTCGTTCCGACAACTTTATTATGCCGGCAACATTATCTTAATTTCACCGAACGGTTTCAGGGCTTTCCGGTTAATGTCCGGCAACTCTCCCGTCTTGTTACACCAAAGGAATCGAAGGAAACGAAATCGGGTCTTGAAAACGGGACCGTTGATATCGTTATCGGCACCCATGCCCTGCTGGCGAAGGATATCAGGTTCCGTGACTTAGGGTTGCTGGTGATCGATGAAGAACAGCACTTTGGTGTGTCTCACAAGGAACGCCTGAAACAACTCAAGGCAGACGTTCACGTCGTAACGTTAACAGCCACGCCGATCCCCCGGACCCTGCAGCTTGCCCTCCCGGGTATCCGGGAAATGAGCCTGATCGCCACACCGCCTGTCGACCGTTTGGTGGTCAGAACCTATGTCCTGCCGTTTGATCCCGTCATCATTCGTGAGGCAATAATGCGCGAGAGATTCAGGGGAGGGCAGACATTCTACGTGTGCCCGCGTATCGCCGATCTGGAAAAGGTCGAAAACGATCTGCGTGAACTGGTTCCGGAAATGAACCTGGTTTCCGTTCATGGGCAAATGCCGGTACGAGAACTCGAGGACAGGATTTCCGCCTTTTATGATGGAAAATACGACATCCTGCTTTCAACGAATATCATCGAGTCCGGACTTGATATGCCCCGGGTCAACACCATCATCATCCATCGCGCTGACCGCTTCGGCCTTGCCCAGTTGTACCAGTTGAGAGGCCGTGTCGGGCGCTCCAAAACCCGGGCTTATGCCTACCTGACTTTGCCGTCTGGAATGAAGTTGAACCCGACAGCGGAACGCAGGCTTGAAGTCATGCAGACTCTCGATCACCTTGGCGCAGGTTTCTCCCTGGCAAGCCATGATCTTGATATCCGCGGCGCCGGCAATCTGCTTGGTGATGAGCAATCCGGTCACATTCGTGAAGTCGGGGTTGAGCTGTACCAGCAGATGCTGGAAGAGGCGGTCGCCGAAGCGCGAGGTCTTGAGCAGGAAAGTGAAGCGGGAGAGTGGAGCCCACAGATCAATGTGGGCATCCCGGTGCTCATTCCCGATTCATACATATCGGACCTGCCGGTCAGGATGGGACTGTACCGTCGAATTGCCTTGCTGGCATCGCGTGAGGAAATTGACGCCTTGGCTGCTGAAATGATTGATCGTTTCGGTCCGTTGCCGGATGAAGCAGAGAACCTTCTTTCCACGGTCGCGATTAAATCGCTCTGCCGCCAAGCCAACATCGAAAAGGTCGATGCCGGCCCTAAAGGCGCCGTTGTCTCATTCCGTAATAATGAATTCTCCAATCCGGCCGCACTTGTCGCCTTTATACAGGAAAACAGCGGAACCGCGAAACTTCGACCGGACCACAGCCTTGTCTATATGCGTTCCTGGGAAGACCCTGAAACGCGCCTCGACGGCGCCAGATCGTTGCTGAAAACCCTCGCCGAAATGGCGCAGGCGGTTTTCTAAATCTTGTATTCGGGCTATCTGCTGCATGGACATTACGTAAGGCTTTTCATAAAGTCCCCTATGATTCCCGATTGAAATTCCACAAACCAATAGGATCGCTGTTACATGCGTCTTTCCCGTTTCTTTCTGCCGACACTCAAAGAAAACCCCTCGGAAGCCCAGATTGCCTCGCATCGTCTCATGCTGCGTGCCGGCATGGTGCGTCAGTCCAGCGCCGGAATCTATTCATGGTTACCGCTCGGGTATCGCGTGCTGATGAAAATTCAACGCATCGTCGAAGAAGAGCAGGACGCCATGGGCTGTCAACAGGTGCTGATGCCCACCATCCAGCCTGCCGATTTATGGCGCGAAAGTGGGCGCTATGACGCTTATGGACCGGAAATGCTCAGGATCCGGGATCGCCATGATCGTGATATGCTCTATGGACCGACCAACGAAGAGCAGATCACGGAAATCTTCAGGGATTCCATCCGCAGTTACCGCGATCTGCCCAAATTGCTTTACCATATTCAATGGAAGTTCAGGGACGAGGTCCGCCCCCGTTTCGGTGTCATGCGGGGCAGGGAGTTTCTGATGAAGGATGCCTACTCCTTCGATATGGATTTTGAAAGCGCCAGGAAATCCTACAACCGGTTTTTCGTCTCTTATCTGCGAACCTTTTCCCGCATGGGCCTGAAAGCGGTGCCCATGGCCGCCGATACGGGACCCATCGGTGGCGATTTGAGCCATGAATTCCTGATCCTTGCCGACACGGGCGAAAGTGAACTGGCCTGTCATAAGGATTTCTTCGCTATGGACCTCGGCAATGAGGAAGTCGATTTCGAAGACGACCTGCAGCCTATTGTCGACCGCTTTACATCCATGTACGCCGCGACGGATGAAAAGCGTGATCCTGAAGCCGAAGCCTCACTCGGTGATGATCTTGTCACGGCGCGCGGCATCGAGGTCGGGCACATCTTTCATTTCGGCGACAAGTACTCCCTACCTCTCGGCGCGAAAGTCACCGGGCCAGATGGTGAAGAAGCCAATGTTTCCATGGGGTCTTACGGCATCGGCGTATCCCGCCTTGTTGGCGCCATTATTGAAGCGTCTCATGACGATGACGGCATTATCTGGCCGGAAGCCGTCGCCCCCTTCAAGGTGGGTCTGATTAACCTGAAGGCAACGGATGAAGAGTGCAATGCCGCATGCGAGTCCATTTACGATAAACTTACGTCAGCCGGTATCGAGGTTCTTTATGACGACCGCGATATCCGGGCCGGCGGAAAGTTCGCCGACATGGATCTGATCGGTCTGCCCTGGCAGGTTATTGCCGGCCCCCGGGGCCTGAAGGACGGCAATGTTGAACTCAAGAACCGGGCAAGCGGGGAGCGGGAAGAGCACAGTATCGAATCTGCGCTTGCCAAACTGACCGCCTGACACTGACGGAAGAGAACGGATGTTTTCAGCCTTTGAATGGATGCTGGCCTTACGCTACCTGCGCGCACGCCGCCAGGAAGGCTTCATTTCCGTCATTGCCTGGTTCTCGCTGCTCGGCATTGCCTTAGGGGTCGCCACCCTGATCATCGTCATGTCCGTGATGAACGGGTTTCGCCAGGAGCTCCTCGGGCGCATTCTCGGCATCAACGGTCATCTGAGCGTCGCCGCGCAAACGCAAGTGCTGACCGACTATACCGAGTTGGCCGGCAAGATCGCCCAGATACCCGGCGTGACCTCCGTTTCCCCCCTGATCGAGGGGCAGGTGATGGCGTCCGCCAACGGCGTTGCCCAGGGCGCCGTGATCCGAGGCATCGAGCCGGACGACCTGAGGGCCCGGGAACTGGTCGCCGGCAATATCGTCCGGGGCGACCTGAGCAATTTCACCGGGCCGGACAGGATCGTCATCGGCGAGCGCCTTGCCTACAAGCTGGGGCTCCGCGTTGGGGACAGCGTCAACCTCATTTCACCCAAGGGCACGGTGACGGCATTCGGCACGGTGCCCCGCATGCGCGCTTATGAGGTCGCCGCCCTGTTCGACATCGGTATGTACGAATATGATTCCGGCTTCATCTTCATGCCGCTGGATGCCGCCCAGGTGTATTTCCAGATGAAGGACGGGATCAGCAACCTGGAGGTTTTCGTCGATGACCCGGACAAGGCGCCCGCCATGACGTCCCTCGTGCTGTCGGTCGCCGGGCAGGGCATGCGCATCCATGACTGGCAGCGGGCGAACGCCAGCTTCTTCAACGCCATCCAGGTCGAACGCAACGTCATGTTCCTGATCCTGACCCTGATCATCGTGGTCGCCGCCTTCAACATCATTTCCAGCCTGATCATGCTGGTGAAGGACAAGGGCCGCGACATTGCGATCCTGCGCACCATGGGCGCGACCAGGGGCGCGATCATGCGGGTGTTCTTCATATCCGGCACCTCCATCGGCTTTATCGGCACCATGGCGGGGTTCGGCCTGGGGCTGTCCTTCTCCGCCAATATCGAAACCATCCGCCAGTGGATCCAGGGCCTGACGGGAACGGAACTGTTCGCCGCCGAAATCTATTTCCTGTCCCAGCTTCCCGCTGTCGTCGATCCCACGGAAGTGATCGCCGTCGTCCTGATGGGCCTCGGCCTTTCGGTGCTGGCGACAATTTATCCTTCCTGGCGTGCGGCGCGCCTCGATCCGGCGGAGGCGCTCCGTTATGAGTGACGCCGTCCTGCAGCTTTCCGCCGTCAACCGCACCTTCCGGCAGGGCCGCAGCGAGCTCGAGGTCCTCAAATCCATCGACCTGAGCGTCCACGCCGGCGAGCTCGTTGCCCTGGTCGGGCCGTCGGGGGCGGGCAAGTCGACGCTGCTGCACATCGCGGGCCTGCTCGAAAAGCCGGACCGGGGAGAAATCGTCATCTGCGGCGAGCCCTGCACGGGCATGAACGACGACGACCGCACCGCCGTCAGGCGGCATCATCTGGGCTTCGTCTATCAGTACCATCACCTGCTGCCCGAATTCAGCGCGCTTGAGAACGTCATCATCCCGCAGATGGTCGCCGGCATTAAGCGATCGGAGGCCAAGGGCCGCGCCCGCGAACTGCTTGCCCTCATGGGGCTGGCGGAGCGGGAAAAGCACCGCCCGGCGCGGCTGTCGGGCGGCGAACAGCAGCGCGTCGCCATGGCCCGGGCGCTGGCCAACGTGCCGCGGCTGCTGCTGGCCGACGAGCCCACCGGCAACCTCGACCCCGACACGGCGGCCGACGTGTTCGGTCTGTTGATGAAGATCGTGCGCGGCGCCGGTCTGGCGGCGGTCATCGCGACGCATAACCCGGACCTGGCGGCGTCCATGGACCGCATCGTCAGGCTGGAACACGGCACGCTGGTCAACGTCGCCTGATCCGGGCCTACTTTAGCCAAAACCGCCAGCCTGTTCATAAAATCAAAAATCTTGTGGATAACCTCAGACTGAGCACCAGATATAGGTGACAGGGAAGGGGGATTTATGGGATGATCGGTCATGGTTTCGTCTCCTGAATTCATTCATCTTCGCGTTCATTCGGCCTATTCCCTGTCCGAGGGCGCCATCCGCATCAAGGAGCTGCCCAGGCTGTGCCGGGATCTGGAGATGCCGGCCGTTGCGGTGACGGACACCAACAACCTGTTCGGCGCCATGGAGTATTCTTCGGCGCTGAAAGGCGAGGGCATCCAGCCCATCGTCGGCTGCCAGCTCACCCTGCGCCTGGACCCCGACGAGGGCCACACCGACGCCCCGGAAGGCAAGCTTGTGCTGCTGGTGCAGGACGACACCGGCTACCGCAACCTGCTCAAGCTGCTGAGCCACGCCTACCTGGAGACCGAGGACGCCCACGACCCCCACGTTAACCTGGCCGAGCTGGAAACCAGCAACGAAGGCCTGATCTGCCTCACCGGCGGGCCGGAGGGCCCCGTTGGCACGCTGCTGCTCTCGGGCAACAAGGCCGGGGCGAAGGAGCTCACCGAACGCTTAAGTCAAATCTTCCAGGGCCGCTGCTACATGGAGATCATGCGCCACGGCATGGAAGTCGAGAGCCGCACCGAGGACGACTTCCTCGACTTCGCCTACGCGCTCGACATCCCCCTGGTCGCCACCAACGAGGTGTTCTTTCCCGACCGCGGCATGTACGACGCCCACGACGCCCTGGTCTGCATCGCCGCGTCCCGCCGCGTTTCCGAGCCCGACCGCCGCCGCATGACGCCGCATCACTACTTCAAGCCGGCCAGCGAGATGAAGGCGCTGTTCGAGGACCTGCCGGAGGCCGTCCAGAACACTGTCACCATCGCCAAGCGCTGCGGCTTCATGGTCGAGAAGATCGACCCCATCCTGCCGCCTTACGACTGCGGGGAAGGACGGACGGAGGAAGAGGAGCTCAAGGAGATCGCCCGCGCCGGCCTGGAACAGCGGCTGATCGATCATGTCCTCAGCGCCGACATGGACGACAAGGCCAGGGACCACGCCGCCCAGCCCTACCGCGAGCGCCTGGAATACGAGCTCGGCGTTATCGTCGACATGGGCTTTCCCGGCTACTTCCTCATCGTCGCCGACTTCATCCGCTGGGCCAAGGAGCATGGCATCCCCGTCGGACCGGGCCGCGGCTCGGGCGCGGGCTCTGTCGTCGCCTGGGCGCTGCTGATCACGGACCTGGACCCGCTGCGCTGGGGCCTGCTGTTCGAACGCTTCCTCAACCCCGAACGCGTGTCCATGCCGGACTTCGATATCGACTTCTGCCAGGACCGCCGCGACGAGGTGATCCACTACGTGCAGCAGAAGTACGGCCGCGACCACGTGGCGCAGATCATCACCTTCGGTAAGCTGCAGGCCCGCGCGGTCTTGCGGGACGTGGGCCGCGTGCTCGACATGCCCTATGGGTATATCGACAAGATCTGCAAGCTGGTGCCCAACAATCCGGCCAACCCGGTGACCCTGCAACAGGCCATCGACGGCGAGGAGGAACTCAGGCGCATGATCCGGGAGGACCCGGACGTCAATCGCCTGATCGACACGGCGCTGCCGCTGGAAGGCCTCTACCGCCACGCCTCGACCCATGCCGCCGGGGTGGTGATCGGCGATAGGCCGCTGGACGAGCTGATCCCGCTCTACCGCGACCCGCGTTCCGAGATGCCGGTCACGGGTTTCAACATGAAATTCGTCGAAAGCGCCGGCCTGGTGAAGTTCGACTTCCTGGGTCTAAAGACCTTGACCGTGCTCGCCACCGCCGAGCGCCTGGTCAGGGAACGGGGCGACGGAACCGAGATCGACGTCTCAAAATTACCCTTAGACGACCCGAAAACGTTCGAAATGATCGGCCGGGGCGAGACGACGGGCGTGTTCCAGCTGGAAAGCGCGGGCATGCGCGACGTGCTCCGCAACCTGAAGCCCGACCACTTCGAGGACATCATCGCCGTGGTGGCGCTCTACCGCCCGGGGCCCATGGACAACATCCCCAGCTACATCAACCGCAAGCACGGCGATGAGGAGATCGACTATCTCTACCCGACGCTGGAAGGCATCCTGACGGAGACCAACGGCATCATCATCTACCAGGAACAGGTGATGCAGATCGCCCAGGAACTGGCGGGCTACTCGCTGGGCGGCGCCGACCTGCTCAGGCGCGCCATGGGCAAGAAGATCAAGGCGGAAATGGACCAGCAGCGCTCGGTCTTCGTCGAGGGCGCGGTCGCCAAGGGCGTGCCGAAACAGCGGGCCTCGGAGATCTTCGATCTCGTCGACAAGTTCGCGGGCTACGGCTTCAACAAGTCCCACGCCGCGGCCTATGCCCTGGTCGCCTACCAGACGGCCTACATGAAGGCCAATTACCCCGTTGAATTTTTGGCCGCCTCCATGACGCTCGACATGGGCAACACGGACAAGCTGAACGTGTTCCGCCAGGAACTGGACAGGCTCGCCATTCCCTTGCTGGCGCCCGACGTCAACGAATCCCTGGCTGCGTTCTCCGTGGAAAGAGGGGAAAGGGGCGAACGCACCGACCATCCGGAAGGCGCCATCCGCTACGCCTTGGCGGCGATTAAAAATGTCGGCCACGCCGCCATGGAAGGGCTGGTCGCGGAGCGCGCCGAAAACGGCCGCTACAAGGATTTGAACGACTTCATCAACCGCCTGGATACCCGCCATGTGAACAAGCGCCAGATGGAAAATCTCGTGCGCTCCGGCGCGCTGGACGGCTTCGGCTACAACCGCCGCCAGATGTTCGAGAACATCGAGCTGCTGATGCGCCACGCCCACGCCGCGGTGCAGGCCCGGACCGACGACCAGATGGGGCTGTTCTCCGCCGAGACGGCGCCGCCGCAGACGTTCAATCTTTCCAATATAGCCGACTGGCCGCCCATGGACCGCTTGCGGGAAGAATTCGACGCCATCGGCTTCTACTTGTCCGCCCACCCGCTGGACGCCTACGGCCAGGCCTTGAGACGGCTTCACGCCAAGCCGGTTTCTGAGGTGCTGGCCGAGCGCAAGGAAGGCCTGGTCATGCTGGGCGGCGCGGTGATCGGCAAGAAGGAGAGGACGTCGGCCAAGGGCAACCGCTATGCCTTCGTGCAGCTTTCGGACCCGAGCGGCGTCTACGAGGTGACGGTGTTTTCCGAAACGCTGAGCCAGGCCCGCGAGTTCCTGGAGGTCGGCGAGGCGCTGTTCGTCAAGGCCTCGGTCACGTTCGAGGGGGAAACGCCCCGCTTCACGGTGCAGTCCATGGAGCCGCTGGAGGCCAAGGCCGCGACCACGTCCAGCGGCATGCGGGTGGTGGTGAAGGACGAAACGGCGCTGGCGCCGCTCAAGGAAGTGCTCGACCGCGAGGGCAGGGGCCGGGGCGAGGTGGAGATCGTCACGCGCATCCGGAACGGCAACGGGAATAGCCAGGGAGATGGAAGTCGCGATGAAGACATCCGCATCAGCCTCGGCGAGCGCTACAAGGTCTCGCCGCAGATGCTGCTCGCCGTGCGCTCCATGCACGGAATACTGGATGTTATAGAATTATAGCAAAGCCCGAGCGTTCCACCGGATCGCGACGACGGTTTGCGTTCAAACATTTCTATTTCTTGTCACGCCCGCGAAGGCGGGCATCCAGCCTACGAATTGTTCTGTTTAATCGCACATCGTCGTCGCTTCGCTCGGGATGTGCTATACCGCGAAGGCGGGAATCCAGCCCATTAATTAGAAAGAGATAATGTAGACCGAAATGTAGACTTTTGTAGACATTTGTTACAAAAGGCCCTCTGTAACCCATTGATTCCAAACAAAATGTAGACATTTGTTCACTTAACACGCCAGATTATGGAAAATTCCTGAATCCGCCTTTGTTTTCAATGACTTTCCCATTTCGGGAATGTAGACATGTCTACAAATGTCTACATTCAGCTTTTGCTAATATACGAAGCACTTTTCCCGCCCTGGACCTGGGTCAGAGGAAAAGATCAGGATCATCATTTCCACCCAAAACAGACAGGGGGCGAAAACGATCAAACCCAAGGATATGAACAATTGAAAAGAGCGCTTTGATGAACTAGGAATTAAAGCATATTTTGGGTGAAATGTCAAGATAAAACGCCCTGACATCTGCACTTAGATACTAACTGGGCGTGTTAATGAGGTAGTTGGAATGTCTGTTAATGACCTTAACAGAAGTTACAAATCTAATGACTGTTCATATGACCACCTGAAACTAAAATATTGCAATGTCGAAATTCTATGAATCCTGAGTATCAAATTGCCGCTCGTAAACACGCCGTACTTCTATGACAGATATATTCTCTTTTTTTCCCGGCTTGCGACCTGCAAACTGCTCAATTTCCCACATTAAGTGCGGGTGATCTTTCAATAAATTCCCGACAGAGGTTTGGTATCTATATGTGACTTGAAGATAATCTTTCTTCTGACCTTCCTTGTGCACAAATGCTACGTCCCGTTCCGAGAGATGATCGAATGAACCATCAAGGTCGTATAGCGTGTTAGATTCTGTCTGATAGTTTAAGAGGCGTTCAGCCAAATTATCAGGGATCATCAATGGCTCAGCGTCATGAATTTTCCCAAATTTTGGTTCAGGAAATTTGGTTGGGAATCTATCTATTTCTTTAAGGTCGTTCGTTGGTAAATGATGATGACCTATTTCAAGATATTCAAAATATCCATAGAATGGCCCATTATCACCGACAAAATCGACGAACAAATGTGGAAATGCGTTCCAATTGTCTCCTTTGTCATCCACAACGAGCATTGCGTCATATCTAATCATGCCATTTAAGTGATATTCTGCTTGGTTCTTTCTTGGCAATGTTTCCCAGTAATCACGAACGAGTTCTAGTTGCTTTTGTTGTTCATTTCGTGTCTCGTCATCGTCAGATTCCCTGAAAATAAGTGACGCTACATCAGCAAAGTCATAAGACTTTCCGTCACGATCATAGAAGGCAAAGTATTTTCGAACTTTCAGGATTAAACCAAGAGGATGATAATCAACGACATCGTATTCTTTCCATCGTGGACGCTGGTCAAAGTCCGGATAGGCTTTCGGGTAAGGATATTCCCTATCTTTAGAATCGCGAACAAGGACTGTCTTGTATTCAGGGCTGTCACCAAAAGCACGCATGATGCGATTTTTGTTGGTAACACCAAATCTGATCTCGGTAGCGCGTGATCGTTTCCTGGAAACGTTAGAAACACCAAAGAAAGTGAATAGAATACGATCATTCTTTGGAAGATGAAGTTGTGCCTCAAGATCTGGTTTACCCCAAAGATAGAATTCCAACACACCTTTCGATTTCAATTCCTCCCGGAACGCATCATAGGACTTTTTCGAAAAACTAACTGATGCTGCGAGTATATATCCATATGGTGGATTTTTGGGATCAACATCATTGAGAATGGACTTCAGTTTCTTAGGGCCAATCTGTTTCTCTCTCTTGCATTGGATCATCCACAAATTACCGTCCATGGGATGGACTGTTTCAACACCATCCTCACTGAGAACAGTCTCGCCAAGTCTCTCGTATGCGCGGATATCAAAGCCATCATCTGCACCGCTTTTGCCAGTAGATTCGATGGATTGCCAATCCTTAAAATCATAAATGAGCTCACGTACGAGATCCTCGAAGCGTTTCGGGTCGAGGTCCTCAAAGTGGATCGGATTGGTTGTCTTGGTGGGAGTTCCCTTGGCCATAACGAAGGTAGTATGGCATGAAGCATCTTAAGTTTGCCATATGATTTCAAAAATCGAATCAACATCTGTTATAATTAAACGAACACAGGAAGCTAAGCCTAACAACCCCGGTACCTACTACGCCACACCCCGGCAGGGCAGGGAGTAGGGGTGGCCAGGCCTAAGCCTGACCCAGCCCCATCTGGATATAGCCCGACGGGCAGACGTCGGCGCAGATCTCACACCCCACACACCCGGTGTAGTCGGTCTCCACGTAGCGGCCCGCCACGTGGCTGTCCTTGTTCACCTTGTGCACGGTGTCCTGCGGGCAATAGATGATGCAGTTGTTGCATTCCATGCACAAACCGCAGGTCATGCAGCGGTCCGCCTCGGCCTGGGTTTCCTCTTCGCTGAGCCCCGTGAAGCGCTCCTCGAAATTGCCCAGCACCTGTTCAGCGCCGATTTCCGTCTCGGCCCGCCGGGTCATGAGCTGGTAGTCGAAATGCGCCAGGAACAGGTCCTCGTGGGTGACGATCTCGTTGGCGGCGCGGTTCTCGTAATTGTGCACGGCCCACTCGGCGCTGTCGGTGCCCTTGCCTTCGCCGCCCGCGTAGGGGGCGGTCTCCAGGCCGTGTTCTTTCAGCTCCTCAAGCAGGTTGAAATGATGCACGTCCACCTTGGGCCGGCGGGTTGCTGAGTCGCCGCTCAAATACCGGTCGATGCCTTCCGACGCGATGGCCGCATGGCCGATGGCCGTGGTCAGCAGGTGCGGCTTGATGATGTCGCCGCCGACGAAGTGACCCTCGCGGGCGGTGGCGGCGTAGGACTTGTCCGCCTCCATCAGGCCCCAGCCGTTGTCCAGGTCCTCGAACCCGGTGAAGTCGCCCTGCTGGCCGGTCGCGCCGACGATCAGGTCGCACTCGATCTCGTATTCGTCGCCTTCGCGCGGCGCCAGCTCGCCGTCCACCAGATCGACAGGGCAGACTTTAAGCGACGTCGCCCGGCCTTCTTCGTTGAGGATGACTTCCACCGGCGCCAACTGGTCGTGGATTTCCACGCCCTCGCGGATACAGCTTTCCAGTTCGTGCTGGGTCGCCGGCGCCTTGTCGATGGGCCGGCGATAGACGATCCACACCTCGGCGCCCTGGCGGCGGGCGGCCTCGGCGACATCGTGCACGGTCTGGCCCAGGATGACGCTTTCGGGCCTGTCCTTTTCCGAGACGTGCTCGATATGGCCGATGCGCCTTGCCACGGCGGCCACGTCCATGGCCGTGTCGCCCGCGCCGACGACCAGAACCCGGCCGGTCAGGTGCTGCAGGCGGTCTTCGTTGAAGGCGCGCAGGAACGACATGCCGTCGACGCAGTTGGGCGCTTCGGCGCCGGGAACGGGGAGCGGCTTGCCGGTCTGTGTGCCGATGGCCCAGAACACGGCGTCGTGGTCCTGCTCCAGCGTGTCGACGCTGACATCGACGCCAACCCGCGTGCTCAGCTTCACCTCGATGCCGCCCATGTCGAGGATGCGCTGGATCTCGCCGTCCAGCACGTCGCGCGGTGTGCGGTAGCCGGGAATGCCGAAGCGCATCATGCCGCCCAGTTCGTGGTAGCTCTCGTAAATGGTCGACTTGTGGCCCATGCGGCGCAGGAAATAGGCCGCGGCGAGGCCCGCCGGGCCGCCGCCGACGATGGCGACGCTCTTTCCAGTATCTTTTTCGGGCTTGTCGAAGGCCATGTTGTGCTCAAGCGCCCAGTCGCCGGTGTACTGCTCGACGGCGTTGATGCCGACGGCTTCCTCGACCTCGTTGCGGTTGCAGCCGTCCTGGCACGGCGCCGGGCAGACGCGGCCCATGATGGCGGGGAAGGGGTTGGCCTCGCCCATGCGCCGGAAGGCGTATTCCTGCCACGGCATGGCGTCTTCGCCGTCTTCATTCACCGGAGGTTTATCCAGACCGCGGGCGATGGACAGCCAGCCGCGCACGTCGTGGCCCGACGGGCAGCTTCCCTGGCACGGCGGCGTGCGGTGCAGGTAGGTGGGGCAGCGCCCCGACGCGCCCGATTGAACGACATCTTCCTTCCACGGCAGCGGCGTGGTGTCGCCATCCCTGTAACGGCGGAAGGTTAGGCCAGACTTCTCTTCGGATTTAGCGGTCTTATCCATGGGAGTTCCCTCATCCTGTTTGACGCCCTCTTTTTCCCATTCTTGTTCGGCACTTAAGCGGGCTTCTTGCGGCCCATTCATGCTCCGTGTTGCGGTATTCAAATATTCAAAAATGATTATATACATAGAGTGAATATGAAGTGAAGGGTTTCGCCCTGCTGATTTGCCAACCAGCGCCGCCGACTTTTAAGGAAACCCCTTGCATTCCCCGGATCAGGGCGTTAGAACACCCGCGATTTCGGGTCATACGGGCCCGGAACGTTGTTAAATTCACACGCAGGCGTGTGGCCCCGGCGCAAATTCGCCGGATGTCGCTCCGGTGTTTCCCAGAGTAAACAGGGAGACGAGGCCTGCGGAGGATGAACCGGAAAAGGAAAAGACTTATGGCGTTACCCACGTTCACCATGCGTCAGCTATTGGAAGCCGGCGTTCACTTTGGTCACAACACCCGCCGCTGGAACCCGAAGATGGAGCCCTACCTCTTCGGCGAACGCAACAAGATCCATATCATTGACCTGCAACAGACCGTCCCGATGCTGCACCGGGCCATGGTCGCCGTGCGCGATGTCGTCGCAGGCGGCGGCCGCGTGCTGTTCGTCGGCACCAAGCGCCAGGCCACCGAGCGCGTCGCCGAAGCCGCCAAGCGCTGCGGACAGTACTACGTCAACCACCGCTGGCTGGGCGGCATGATGACCAACTGGCAGACCATCTCCAACTCCATCAGGCGCCTGAAAGAGCTGGAAAGCAAGCTCGCAGGCGACGAACTGGCGGGCCTGACCAAGAAGGAGCTGCTGAATCTTACCCGTGAAAGGGACAAGCTGGAACGCGCCCTGGGCGGCATCAAGGACATGGGCGGCCTGCCCGACATCCTGGTCGTGGTCGACACCAACAAGGAAGCCATCGCCATCAACGAGGCCGGCAACCTGAATATTCCCGTGGTCGGGGTGATCGATTCGAATTCCAGCCCCGATGGCATCGACTACCCGATCCCCGGCAACGACGACGCCATCCGCGCCATCGAGACCTACTGCGACCTGCTCGCGCGCTCCGCGCTGGACGGCATCGAAGCCTCCATCACCGAGCAGGGTGGCGACCTGGGCGAAGCGGAAGAGGCCCCGGTTGAGGAAGCGCTCGCCGAAGCCGTCGCCGCCGACGAGGTGGCCGAGGAAGCCGCCGTCGCTGCGGAAGAGACTCCTGCTGAGGAAACCGTTGAAGAAGCTCCGGCTGAAGAAGCTGCCACCGGGGAAGCCCCGGCCGAGGAAGCCGCTGCTGCGGAAGGCGAGGACTCTTCTGATTCTGAGGGCGACACGGCGTCGGCCTGATCAAAGAACAATTCGAACACAAGAGGATTAAACATGGCTATTACAGCTGCTCTGGTAAAAGAACTGCGCGACAAGACCGGCGCAGGCATGATGGACTGCAAAAAGGCGCTGGCCGAAACCGACGGAGACCTGGACCAGGCCGTCGACTGGCTGCGCACCAAGGGTCTCGCCGCCGCCGCCAAGAAAGCCGGCCGCACGGCGTCCGAAGGCCTGGTCGGCGTGAGCGTCGACGGCAACACCGGCGCCATGGTTGAGATCAACGCGGAAACCGACTTCGTCGCCCGTAACGACACTTTCCAGGAATTCGTGCTCACCGTCGCCAAGGTTGCGCTTGAGACCGGCGACGATATCGACGCCATCAAGGCCGCCGCCTATCCGGGCGAGGACCGCACCGTCGAGGAACAGTTGACCCACCTGATCGCCACCATCGGCGAAAACATGTCGCTCCGCCGCGCCTCCGTGCTGAGCGTGGACGAGGGCTCGCTGTCCTCCTACGTGCACAACCAGATGGCCCCGGGCCTCGGCAAGATCGGCGTGCTGGTGGCTCTTAATTCCGCTGGTGACGCCGGTGCGCTGGCCGCCACGGGCAAGCAGCTCGCCATGCACATCGCCGCCACCGGTCCCGCCGCCATTTCCCGCGACGACCTGGATCCGGAAATCGTCGAGCGCGAGCGCAAGGTGCTGACCGACCAGGCCGTGGAAAGCGGCAAGCCCGCCGAAATCGCCGAGAAGATGGTGGAAGGCCGCATCCGCAAATTCTACGAGGAAGTCTGCCTCTTGGACCAGACCTACGCCATTGACGGCGAAAGCAAGGTTTCGGCCGTTGTCGAAGGCGCGGCCAAGGACGCCGGCGCCGACGTCTCCGTCGCTGCTTTCAGCATGTTCAAGCTGGGCGAGGGCATCGAGAAGGAAGAAAGCGATTTCGCCGCCGAAGTCGCCGCTGCGGTGGGTGGCTGATCGCTTTAGACCAAGGCTCTACAGCTGATTATCGGGAAGAGCGCGGCATTTGACGGTGCCGCGTTTTTCTTTACGCTTAAGGGGATGCATTGGGCGCGGATAGGCTTTATTGTACGCACCGAGATGACAACAAACAGGTTATACGAATGACAGGGGAACCCAGCTACAGACGCGTTTTGCTGAAGCTCTCCGGCGAGGGATTGCTGGGGGAGCAGGATTACGGCATCTGTTCAGATACCGTTCAGCGCATTTGTT
>CAYFMQ010000015.1:32408-42302 GCA_964344255.1 uncultured Thalassospiraceae bacterium | reverse complement strand
AGGATGTGCACGCCATGGGTGTCGAGGTCTGCCTGGTCATCGGCGGTGGCAACATCTTCCGCGGCATGTCGGGCGCGGCAACGGGCATCGAGCGCACCACAGCAGATTACATGGGCATGCTCGCGACCGTGATGAATGCGCTCGCCGTGCAGAGCATGCTGGAGTCCATGGAAGTCGACACCCGCGTGCTGTCCGCCATCCAGATGTCGGCGGTGTGCGAGCCCTATATCAAGCGGCGCGCGGTCCGGCACATGGAAAAGGGCCGTGTCGTGATCTTTGCCGCCGGCACCGGCAATCCGTTCTTCACCACCGATACGGCGGCGGCTTTAAGGGCCGCGGAAATGAGCTGTGATGCATTGTTGAAAGGCACCCAGGTCGACGGCGTCTATTCCGACGATCCCAAGACCAATCCGGATGCGGAGCGTTACGAGAAGCTGAGCTACCAGGAGGTGCTCGCGCAAAACCTCAGGGTCATGGATACCTCCGCCGTTGCCTTGTCGCGCGAAAACAAGATACCCATTTTGGTGTTTTCGCTGCATAATTCCGGATCGTTCGCCGACGTTGTCTGCGGCCAGGGTAAATATACGATTGTCACCTGATCGCGCCGAAGACGGCGCCTGTGGCAGTTTGACCGAAGCACAAGAAGAAACAGATGAAAAGTAAGGGAGAGAGAAGGTGTCTGAGATAGATT
Organism: uncultured Thalassospiraceae bacterium; assembly: GCA_964344255.1. GTDB lineage: Bacteria > Pseudomonadota > Alphaproteobacteria > Rhodospirillales > Casp-alpha2 > JAJFIE01. The sequence continues at coordinate 41,611 of CAYFMQ010000015.1, read as the reverse complement.
TCGCTGCCATGAAAAAGGATCTCGAACGCCGCATGGAAGGCGCCGTCGATGTGCTGCACAAGGAATTCGCCGGGCTGCGCTCGGGCCGCGCTACGACCGGCCTGCTGGATCCCATCCATGTGGACGCCTACGGCTCCATGATGCCCATGAACCAGGTCGGCAACATCGGCGTGCCGGAACCCCGGCTGCTTACCGTGCAGGTGTGGGACAAGTCCCTGGTGTCGGCGGTTGAAAAGGCTATCCGTGATTCCGATCTGGGCCTCAACCCGCAGGTCGACGGCCAGCTGGTCCGCATTCCCATACCGGCATTGACCGAGGAGCGCCGCGCAGAGTACGCAAAGGTCGCCGGCAAATACGCCGAGGAGGCCCGCATCGCCATCCGCAACGTACGGCGCCACGGCATGGACGACTTGAAGAAGGCGGAAAAGGACCACGAGATTTCCCAGGACGAACACCACGATTATGACGCCGAGATCCAGGAACTGACGGATACCTACGTCGGCCTTGTCGACGAGGCGTTGCACAACAAGGAAACGGAGATCATGCAGGTCTGATCGCCTGTGAACGCTTGATGGAAACCGCAAACCTCTCACACGCCGAAACGACGCCGACGCCGCCTGTTCATGTGGCTATCATCATGGACGGCAATGGCCGCTGGGCCCGGGCGCGCGGGCTGCCGCGTACGGAAGGGCATCGCCGTGGTGCCGAAGCCGTGCGCCGCACGGTCCGTGCGGCGTCGAATGCGGGGATATCCTACCTGACGCTCTTCGGGTTCTCGTCCGAAAACTGGAAACGGCCGCTTGAAGAGGTCCGCGACCTCATGGGGCTGCTCCGGTTCTATCTCAAGAAAGAGATCGCCGATCTGCACAAGAACAACGTACGCTTCAAGGTGATCGGCGATCGTTCGCGCCTTGACAAGGATATCGTCACCATGATTTCCGACGCCGAACAGCAAACGGCGGCGAACACGGACCTGACGCTGATCCTGGCATTGAGCTATGGTGGACGGGCGGAACTGGCGAGTGCGCTCAGGTCCATCGCCGGTGAAGTTGCCGACGGGAAACTCTCACCAGACGTCATAACCGAGGAAATCATCGCTTCGCACCTGTTCACCCATGACATACCGGACCCGGACCTGCTGATCCGCACCAGCGGCGAGCGCCGCATTTCCAACTTCCTGTTGTGGCAGCTGGCCTATGCCGAACTTGTTTTCCTCGATGTATTGTGGCCCGATTTCGATGCAGACCACCTGAGCCAGGCGCTGAACGACTTCTCCAGCCGGGAACGCCGGTTTGGCGCGACAAGCGCCTGATATCACTGGTTTTACTGGACTTACCCGTGCCCCCCGTCATTCTCCGTATCCTATCCGCGTTGGTCCTGGCACCTATCGTTTTGCTGTGTGTCTACGCAGGCGGTCTGTGGTTCACGGGGCTGGTTGCGCTGGGCGCTCTGATCGCGCTCTTTGAATGGATCAGGTTAACCCGTTCCGGCGACACCGGCGGCACAGAACGCTTGAGCTGGCTCGTTTTCGGCTCCGTCTATATCCTGGCAGCCTGCATTTCACTGGCGCAGCTCAGGGAGGATGCGGCCGGGTGGCCTGTCGTCTTGTTCCTGTTCGTAACGGTGTGGCTGGCGGATACGGGAGCCTACCTTGCGGGCAGCCTGATCGGCGGACCGAAGCTGGCGCCCCGCATCAGCCCCAACAAGACCTGGGCCGGCTTTGTCGGCGCGCTTGTCGCTTCAGGAGCCGCTGGGGGTATTTTTTACGTGCTTTTTCCTGAAATCGAGCCTATCAAACTGGCCTTCGTCGGCGCCGTTACGGGCGGCATATCGCAACTCGGCGATTTGGCGGAATCTTTCGCCAAACGGCGCTTTGATGTAAAAGACAGTGGCGTGATCATCCCTGGCCATGGTGGTATACTTGACCGCATCGACGGTCTCATGGCGGCGAGCCTGTTTATGGCCATTTCCGGGATCGGCATACTAGGTGGAAATAGCCCATGGTTTTGAGCGTTGTATCGAACGACCAGAGCGTTCCGAAAACGCACCGTGAAAAGTCGGTAAGCATTCTCGGCTCCACCGGTTCTATTGGCTGCAATACCGTTGACCTGATCGAACGCTCGCCTGAACGGTTTTCCGTCAGGGCCCTGACGGCGAACAGGAACATAACGCTGCTGGCTGAACAGGCAAAGCGCCTGAAGGCGACGCTTGCCGTCGTCGCCGATGAATCACTTTACGTCCTGCTTAAAGAGGCGTTGAGCGGATCTGGCGTCGAAGTGGCGGCAGGCCGCAAAGCCGTTGTCGAAGCCGCCAAGCTGGAAAGCGATTTCGTCATGGCCGGCATCGTCGGCGCAGCCGGCCTGGAACCGACGCTCGCCGCCGTTCGCCGTGGCGCAGAAGTAGGACTTGCCAACAAGGAATGCCTGGTCAGCGCAGGCGACCTGTTCATGCATGAGGTCAACGACAATGCGGCGAAGTTGCTGCCTGTCGATTCAGAACACAACGCTATTTACCAGGTGTTCGATTTCGACAACGCCGACGATGTCGAAAAAATCATCCTGACCGCATCAGGTGGCCCTTTCAGGACCTGGAGCAAAGAGGAAATGGAGCGGGCAACCCCGGAGCAGGCTGTCGCGCACCCTAACTGGTCCATGGGAGCAAAAATATCCGTTGATTCAGCAACCATGATGAACAAGGGGCTGGAACTTATCGAGGCTCATCACCTGTTTCCCGTCGGCGCTGACCAGATCGATATCCTGGTCCACCCGCAGTCTGTCATCCATTCCATGGTCGGTTATTTCGACGGCTCCGTCCTGGCACAGCTCGGCACGCCGGATATGCGCACCCCCATTGCCTATGCCCTGGCCTGGCCGTCTCGCGTCACCACGCCGTCTCCAAGGCTTGATTTGGCGGATATTGCCAAACTGACATTCGAAGAACCGGATAACGAGCGTTTTCCGGCTATTTCCATGGCCCGGGAAGCCTTGCTTAATGGTGGCTGCCGTGCTTGCGCCATGAATGCCGCCAACGAGGTCGCCGTGGCCCATTTCCTGAATGGCGCCATCGGGTTTCTCGACATTACTCGGATCATTACCGGCGTTCTGGACGACATGACACCGTCCGCCATCGAAAACCTTGAAGATGTATACTTTATCGATGAAAAAGCCCGCTCGCTTGCCGATGCCTTAATAAAATCTAAATTCATCGCTAGATAGCTTCTGTATCAATAATGACGAATAAACGACTCACCCTGAAAAGGCGACCTTCATGGAATTGATCAATTTTACCTGGACTTACGTCATCCCGTTCCTCGTGGTGTTGACGATATTGGTTTATGTCCATGAATGGGGCCATTACTGGGTCGCTAGGAAAAGCGGCGTGCGCGTCGAAGTGTTTTCCATCGGTTTCGGTCCGGAAATCTACGGTTGGACCAATAAGGTCGGCACACGCTGGAAGATCAGCGCCATCCCCCTTGGCGGTTACGTCAAGATGTTCGGCGAAGGCGAGACGACGAAAGACGGCGATAATGAAGAAGAGCGTGAACTGACGTTTGAGGAAAAAAGCGTCTCTTTCGCCCACAAGAGCCTGGCCAAACGCACAGCCATCGTGGCGGCCGGTCCGTTAGCCAACTTTATATTCGCCATTGTTGTCTTTGCGTTACTCGCCTGGATTGTCGGCTCTCCCGTGCCCAAGGCCGGCGTCGGCAATATTATGCCTGAAAGCCCGGCGGAGCAGGGTGGACTTGTCAGTGGCGACACGATTACCGGCATCAACGGCGAAACAATCGAACTTTTTACGGACTTACAGCATATCGTCCGTGAAAACCCGGAAACGACACTGATCCTTGAGATCGTGAGAAACGATCAGGTTCTTGAACTCGCCGTGACGCCAAGGGCAATTACAGACGCCAGTGGCGAACAGATTGGCCAGCTTGGCGTATCGCCCGATCCCGAACAGATTAATTACATTCGTGAAAACTTCCTTGCAGCCGCCTGGTTCGGTGTGGAGCGTACAGTCGGCATGATAACGGGTATTCTCGGCTATCTCGGCGATATGTTTTCAGGCGAACGCGGCACCGAGGAACTGGGCGGGCCGTTGAGAATTGCCCAGCTTTCCGGCGATATGGCGCAAGGCGGCATAATCAACCTGATCGTCTTCATGGCGGCCTTGTCGGTCAATCTAGGCCTTATCAACCTGTTTCCGATCCCCATGCTGGATGGCGGGCACCTGGTATTTTATGCAGCCGAATTCATTCGCGGCCGCCCCCTGGGTCCGAAAGCGCAAGAATACGGTTTCGGTTTTGGTCTGATTCTGCTAATTCTCATCTTCGTTTTCGTGACCTGGAACGATCTTGAACATTTTAGGGTTATCGAGTTTCTTAAAAACCTAGTAACTTGATTCGTAATAATAATTAATAGATAGGGCAGGCATGCTACGCCGCATTACAATTGTGTTGACTCTTTTCGGTTTGCTCCTGACGCCACAAATGGCAGCGTCGGACGATACTAGAGCGCAACTTGCCCAATCTGCGCCTGTAATCGAAAGCATTGTGATCGAAGGCGCCAAGCGAATTGAACCTGAAACCGTTCGATCCTACCTGCTGGTCAGGGAAGGGGATAATTTTGACGCCGGACGAATAGATCGTTCCCTGAAAAGCCTGTTTGCAACCGGCCTGTTTTCAGATGTCAGCTTCAAAAAACAGGGAGACGCTCTCGTTGTTATGGTGATTGAAAATCCCATCATCAACAGGATCGCCTTCGAGGGTAATTTTGATGTGGACGATGAACGTATCGAGCCGGAAGTGACACTCAGGCCCCGCGTTATTTATACGCGGACGAAAGTTCAGAATGATGTCCAGAGAATCCTGACCCTTTATCGCCGCCTCGGCCGTTTTGCCGCTACGGTTGAGCCCAAGGTTATTCAACTGCCGCAGAATCGGATCGATCTCGTTTTTGAAATCACCGAAGGCGAACCGACGGAAATACGTACAATCCGCTTTGTCGGGAACCGCGAGTTTGACGATGGCGACCTGAGAGAAGTCATCCAGACGAAAGAAACGCGTTGGTACAGGTTCCTGTCATCAGATGATGTTTATGATCCCGACCGCTTGACCTTGGACAGGGAGCTATTGCGTCGTTTTTACCTGAGTGAAGGATATGCTGATTTCAGGGTCATTTCCGCCGTTGCTGAACTAACGCCGAACAAGCAGGAATTCTTTGTCACTTATACGGTCGATGAAGGTGATCGTTACAAATTTGGCGCCATCGACGTGGAAGCCAGGCTCCGCGATCTGGACGGGGAATCCCTGAAAGCGGAAATCGAACAAACGACGGGTGATTGGTATAGCTCTGACAATATCGATGAAACGGTTGAAGCCCTGACTGACAGCGTCGGTACGCTTGGGTATGCCTTCGTAGACGTCCGTCCCCGTCTTAACCGCAATAGGACGGAAAAAATCATCGATGTTGTTTATGAGATCAACGAAGGTCCACGGGTGTTCGTCGAACGGATCGATATTATTGGTAACGTCCGGACCGTCGATAAGGTTATTCGCCGTGAATTCCGGCTCGTGGAAGGGGATGCTTTTAATTCAGCAAAACTTCGCCGTTCGCGCCAACGCCTGCAGAACCTGAACTTTTTTGAAACCGTTAATGTTGAACGTCTTCCTGGAAGCGAACCTGACCAGACGACCATTCGGGTGGAAGTTGAAGAGAAATCAACCGGCAATCTCAGCTTCGGAGCCGGCTTTTCCACGGATGAAGGCCCACTCGCAGAAGTCAGCATAAGCGAAAGAAACCTCCTGGGCCTTGGACAGAGACTTAACTTGAGTGTACGCGCAGCCGCAGAAGCAAGTCAGATCAACCTGTCTTTCACGGAACCGTACTTTCTTGATCGCGATGTCAGCGCCGGTTTCGACATATACCGCCGTATTAAAGACAGCAGTGACGAAAGCTCCTTTGAATCTGAAACACTCGGATTTGGCCTGCGAACGGGATATCCCATAACCGAGCAGTTGAGCCAACGTTGGAATTATTCGTTCAGCATTCAGGAAGTCACGGATGTCGATAGCGATGCCTCAATTTTCATCCAGGCGCAGGAAGGAGAGGAAACCCTTTCCGAACTGTCCCACACGCTCACATACGACCTGAGAGACAGCACTCTCAATCCGACCAAGGGATACTACGTTCGTATGATCAATGATCTGGCAGGCCTCGGCGGGACGACACACTACATAAGAAACACCGTGAGTGGCGGTCAGTACTATGATTTAAGTCGTGGCGATTACATCCTTGGGCTGACCGGCCGGATTGGACTTATTACCGGTCTTGGCGAAGACGTAAAACTACTGGACCGCTTTTTCATTGGCGGCAGCAACCTGAGGGGATTTGAAAGCTCGGGCGTCGGCCCACGTGATACGTCAACTGAGGATGCGCTTGGCGGAGAATGGATGTATACGGGAAGCGCCGAGGTGAAATTCCCCCTTGGCCTACCAACGGAACTGAGTATTCTTGGCAGAATGTTCACCGACTTCGGCAGTTCCGGCCAATTGGCGGATAGTGGATCATCAATTGAGGACACCGGCAGTATTCGTATGTCTGTGGGTGCCGGCATTACCTGGGGCTCGCCTTTTGGCCCAATCGGCCTTGATATGGGCTTTCCTGTGTTGAAGGAAAGTTTTGATAAAACGGAAACTGTGCGTGTTAACTTTGGAACGCGATTCTAGGAGAAATCTGTGAGAACGCTTCATTCATTTGTTTTCCTGTTTGCAACGCTAACAATCCTGTTGTTTGGCATGGCACAGCCCCTGCAGGCGCAGGAGGAACAACCAGCGGCGAGCGTTCCTGGTTTGCCGATAGCGATTATCGATATGAAAGCCGTGCGACAGCAGTCAACAGGCATGGAAAGCATCCGTGGGCAGATATCCAATTACCGGTCCGGATTCCAAGCACAGATTCAACAGGAAGAAGAACAACTTCGGGCGGCAAATCAGGAGTTGGCCCGGCAACGGACGATCCTGACGCCGGACGCATTTGCCGAAGAACGCAAGAAATTTGAAACCCGCCTGGCTGAAGTACAGCGCCTGGTACAAAAAAGACGCCAGGAACTTGACCAGTTACGCGACACGGCGATGGTTGAAGTCCAGAAAGCCCTGAATGAGGTTATTGCTGAGATAGCCAGTGAAAGAGGCATAATCCTCGTGCTTCAGCGCGGGCAAACGATCCTGGCGGCCCGATCGCTGGAAATAACGGCAGAAGTCATTGAACGGTTGAACAAGAAAATACCAAACGTCGTTGTTCCGCCACCAGGCAACTGACAATGGCGGACCCTCGTTTTTTCAACCGGGCGGGGCCATTCACTCTCCGTGAACTAGCAGATATTGCCGAGGCCGAACTGGTATCAAACACACAGGATGACGGGCAGTTCACTGATGTTGCCCCCTTGTCCTCCGCCCAGGCCGATACCGTGAGCTTTCTTGACAACAAGCTCTATGTGAAAGAATTCACCAGGTCTTCCGCCGGCGCCTGCCTTGTTCGCCCTGAGTATGAAAAACAGGCTCCAGACACGATGTCGCTTCTGATAACGAATGAGCCATACCGTGCCTATGCGCGTGTTGCATCGGCATTTTATCCGGTGGAAAAGCATGGAAGTTTCATTCATCCCTCAGCCCATGTTTCGGAAGACGCCATATTAGGTGAAAACGTTCATATCGGCCCCAATGCCGTCATATCCGAAAAAGTGGAAATCGGTTCAGGCTGTAAGATTGACGCCAATACGACGATTTACCCTGCCGTCAGGGTTGGTGAAAACTGCCGGATCTTTTCAAATGTAACGTTGCAGCATTGTGAAGTTGGTGATCGCGTGATCATTCACCCAGGCGTTCGCATCGGCCAGGACGGTTTCGGATTCGCCATGGGAGCCCAAGGGCACCTGAAGGTTCCCCAGCTTGGCCGCGTGCTTGTCATGGATGACGTTGAAATCGGCGCCAATTCGACGATTGACCGCGGGACGGGGCCGGATACGGTTATCGGGGCCGGCAGTAAAATCGATAATCTGGTACAACTCGGTCATAATGTCCGCATTGGCGCCGGTTGTGTCGTTGTTTCCCAGGTCGGCGTATCCGGCAGCACGGAATTGGGTAATTTTGTCGTTCTGGGAGGGCAGGTGGGCATTGCAGGCCATTTGAAAATAGGCGACGGCGCCCAAATTGCCGCTAAAAGTGGTATCATAGCTGACGTCGATCCCGGTGCAAAAATGGGAGGAACCCCGGCGCAACCAATGAAAGAATGGCTTCGGAGCATGTCCGCCCTGCGAAGGATGGGAAAAAAGAAGGGAAAAATAGATGGATGATGTAGCGTCTATGGATGAAACCTTGCTTGAATTCGACACGACCAAAATCATGGAACTGATACCGCATCGGTATCCTTTTCTGTTTATCGATAAGGTAACGGCAATCATTCCGGGCGAGCGCTCTATCGGAATCAAGAACGTTACGATCAATGAGCCTTTTTTTGAAGGCCACTTCCCTGGTCAGCCGATTATGCCGGGCGTCCTGCTTGTCGAAGCGATGGCTCAAACAGCCGGTGTCACGGTTATGGCGGGCCACGAGGGTACGGACCAGACGCCGCTTGTCTACTTCATGACCGTCGATTCAGCCCGTTTTCGCAAACCCGTCGTGCCTGGCGATACCGTCGAGTTCCATGTGGAAAAACTGAAGGCGAGGGGAAATGTCTGGAAATTTAAAGGTGAGGCCAAGGTCGGTGACGTGTTAAAAGCGGAAGCCGTTTTTTCAGCCATGATTGTAGAACGAACATGAGCACGATACATCCCACAGCCATTATCGAGGATGGCGCAACGATCGGTGATAATGTTTCCATCGGCCCTTATTGTACGGTCGGTCCGGAAGTCGAGCTTGGCGACGGCGTCGAAATGATATCCCATGCCGTCGTCTCCGGTATTACGAAAGTCGGATCCAACACGAGAATCTTCCCGTTTGCATCCGTCGGACATCCGCCACAGGATCTGAAATATCATGGCGAGCCGTCACGCCTTGAAATTGGCTGCAACAATGTTATTCGCGAACATGTAACTCTCAATCCCGGCACGGAAGGCGGCGGTATGCTGACCTCCATCGGCAACAACTGCCTGTTCATGGTCGGAGCCCATGTCGCGCATGATTGCAAGATCAGCGACAATGTCATCCT
>CAYFMQ010000015.1:10089-32269 GCA_964344255.1 uncultured Thalassospiraceae bacterium | reverse complement strand
GGCCGCCATGCCATGGTCGGCGGGATGAGCGGCGTGGAAAACGATGTCATTCCTTATGGATCAGTGACGGGTAATCGCGCCCATTTATCGAGTCTCAACCTGGTTGGCCTCAAACGCCGCAATTTCTCGCGTGAGGTCATCCATGATCTCAGAAAGGCCTATCGACTGATTTTCGCTCAGGAAGGCACCCTGTCCGAAAGGCTGGACGACGTTGCGGAACTTTTCCCGACCGTCGAACCGATCATGGAAATCGTCGACTTTATCCGGATCGAATCCAGCCGTTCCATCTGTCAGCCCAGATTGGACGATGCAGCCTAAACTCGGCATCCTAGCAGGAGGCGGGCGCCTGCCTGCCGATATCATCGATACCTGCAAACGTACCGGAAGGCCCTTTTTCGTTGTCGCTTTCGAAGACCAGGCCGACCCTGAACTCTGTAGCGACACGGATCACCTGGTCGTCCGTCTCGGCGCGGCCGGACGTATGTTGAAGGCGCTCAGGGATAACGGGGTTGAGGAAATCATTCTCGCCGGCTCCATCAGGCGGCCGTCAATGGCAGCCTTGCGACCCGATATGTGGGGCGCCAAGTTTCTTGTCCGAAGAAGCGGTATAATGGCCTTGGGCGATGACGGTCTGCTCACGGTTTTGGTCAAAACGCTTGAGAGCGAAGAAGGGTTTCGTGTTGTCGGCGTCAAGGACGTGGCCGGACATCTTCTCTCGCCACTTGGCAAGATCGGTGCCATAACGCCGACGGATAGCGATAAGGCCGATATCAGGACGGCCGTTCGAGCCGCCTATGACCTCGGTGCCCGGGATGCCGGCCAAGCCGCCGTGGCGCGCCATGGAAGCATCATCGGACTGGAAGACGAGGAAGGAACCGATGCTCTGTTGACGAAGCTGGGCGCGAACCAGGAAATCTCATCCCGCCCGGATCGATCAGGCGTCCTTGCGAAAGTGGCGAAGCCCGGACAAGAACGCCGGGCCGACCTGCCGGCAATCGGCGTAAATACTGTGATAAACGCCACTGACGCGGGACTGTCCGGCATCGTTGTCGAGGCCGAGGGCTCGATTATCCTTGATAAGGAAAACGTCATCAGGGAAGCCGACCGGCTGGGCCTGTTCGTTCTTGGCGTTAACGTGGAGGATATCCTCGCCGATGGCTGAGCAACCGACACAATCGCCATTGATCTACATCGTCGCCGGTGAAGCTTCGGGCGATAACCTTGCGGCGAGCCTCATGGACGCAATCAAAGCGGAATGCCCCGGCGCACGATTTGCCGGTATCGGCGGCCCGGAAATGACAAGCCGCGGCATAGACAGCCTGTTCGCCATGAGCGACCTGAGCGTTATGGGGATAGCGGAAGTCCTGCCGAAGCTGAGGCTGCTGCTGAAACGCATCGCTGAGACAGCCGGAAATATCATGGCGCGTAAACCGGATGTGGTCGTAACCGTCGATTCACCCGACTTCAGTTTTCGTGTCGCCAAACGCCTCAAGGGGCGCGATATACCCCTTGCCCATTTCGTGGCGCCAAGCGTGTGGGCCTGGCGTCCCGGCCGTGCGGCAAAGATCGCCGGTCTTTATGATCATCTCTTCGCCCTGTTGCCTTTCGAGCCGCCTTATTTTGAAAAGGAAGGTCTGCCGACGACATTTGTCGGCCACCCCGTGATGTCTGTTGAAACGGGGGAAGGGGATCTGTTCCGACGCGAACACCAACTGGATGACAAGACACCTCTGTTATGTATCCTGCCGGGCAGCCGGCGATCAGAAGTCACGCGGTTGCTGCCGGTGTTTCTCGAAACGTTTGCAAAACTACAGGCCCGGATACCTGAACTGCATGGCGTGATCCCGGCGGTTCCCCATCTTGCGGGTGAGATCAAGGAGATGCTGGGCGATGCGTCCCGGATCATGATCGTATCCCAGCGTGACAAGTTCGATGCGCTTGCCGCTTCTACAGCCGCACTTGCGGCATCCGGCACAATTGCGCTTGAACTGGCCGTGCAGGGCGTTCCCAGCGTCATCGCCTATAAGGTAAACGTTCTAACGGCTTTCATGGCCCGCCGCATGATCACCATTCCCTATAAATCATTGGTCAACATCCTGATGGGCAGGGAGGTCATGCCGGAACGTATTCAGGAAGACTGCACAAGCGATATCCTGTCCGCTGACCTTGTGAACCTGCTTGAAAATGCAAACGCCCGTACCATGCAGCTTGACGCCTTCGCCCAGGTCAGGGCAATGCTGACGCCGGATGGGGAAGGGGATGGACAAATTGGCGCGAACATTGCCGCCCGGGAGGTCCTGCGCTTGGCCGGAGTCGTTCAGAACAAGAATTAGCGGGCTTTACCGCCCCGCTTCTCCGCCTGGGGGATTCTTTTCACCGGTTTCGACGATCCTGTCTTTGCTATCCGTCTTTGAGCCCCAGACCTCGTTTAACACCTTGTTGACGGTATGAATGCTTCCCAGCAGGAAAATGAGTGCCGTTGCATTCATGACAAGATCATAAATCCGCCAGCCTTCCGGGAAATTCACCCATTTTTCCTCGGAAGCGATTTCCAGGCCGAAAAGCCAGACAATACTGGCCGTCAGCGCGACTCCGATAGGCAGGGAAAGGGCTAAAAAGAATATCTTACGCATGGTTGCCGGGTACTCGATAGGGCTGGACTTCAGGATAAGACAGGCGACAGGCCTTCACTTTCCTCTATTCGTTCCGATACAGCAATATAATCGAGCACATTTAGTAACGCGTTCGGCTCCTGCGCCCCCGACATGATGTTCCTTTTCCCGAAGACGAAAGCAGGTACGCCGTTCACACCGAGACGGTGAATTTTTACGTTTTCATCCAATACCTGCTGACGGCCCCGGTCTGATACAAGATAAGCCCGCAAACGCTTAGAATTCAGGCCGATTTCCTTGCCCAGCCGGACAAGGGTATCAACCGCACCGATGTCTTCACCATCGATAAAATATGACCGGAACAGATGCTCTGCTGCTATGACAGGGCTGATTTGATCGCTTGCAAAGTCGATCAACCGATGCGCGTTCAAGGAGCTGGGAGTAAAGTCTATTTTTTCGAAATCAAAGGGAATGCCGGTTGCTTCTCCGGCAGAATCGACCGCACTTTGGAACTGTTGGATACGGCTTTCATTCCCGAATACGCGTGACAGGTAGTAATAACGTTCGACACTGCCATCCTGCAGGTCTGGATTCAGTAAGAACGGCCGCCAGGTAAAGGCGGTCTGGTAGTTAGGCCGCATGTCGATCGCAGAAATCAGCCGTTTCAGGCCGATATAGCACCACGGACAGGTTATATCGGCAATAATCTCAATCTGCATGGAATATCCTGGTCCGGTGTAATACGGCGGTATGCCCGCAAATGTAACCGATCATTGCGCATAAACGATAAAAATTAGCGAAGTTTCTGAAAAAAATGACCATTTCGATGGATTTTTTTCCCCACTTTTCAGGCCATTGTAATATAATCACTGTATTCAGCTAAACCTTCATTGATACATTTCGGAGACTGTTGCTCTGTTGATCTATATGCAATGCTGCATTGCACAAAAAATTGCTGCATAAAAATTTCATTTATGTTACATAACCGCCATATGTACATCTTAACGTAGGAATTTGGCTATGGAACGCGCCAATATGATCACTTATCTCGCTGAAAGCGCAGATAAATTAGTCGCTGACGCTGATGCTTCTGACGCTGATACAGCGGCTGAGCTTCTTCGTGAAGCCGCCGAGCTTCTTGTTCTTGGCTCGGCCTTGTTGAACAAGAACACTTCATCAAATCAGTCCATAATAATTAAGGAGGCCGCTTAAATGTCCTCATCTCGTGATACCAAGAAACCAACGGCCGACTACTCGGACCAGAAAAAGTCCCGGAAATGTCTGATGTGTGGTGAAACTTTCAATTCTTCTCATTACGGAGAACGTGTCTGCACGACCTGCAAGGGAACGGCGGCATGGCGAGAAGGGCAGGCTGCTTAAGCTTTTCTGTCTGCATTTCTGTAAGTAACGATCAAGCCTTCCAGTACCTATCTGGAAGGCTTCGTTCGTTTGAGGCGCGTTAACAAAGGTTAACGTTTCCAACCTATTTTTCAAGAAATTTGATTTTCTATCTTGATAAATGTTAACAAATTCTTTATTGTCAGTACCGTGGCAATAATGCCATGAGTATATCTTCGGCAGAAGGTCGAGGAGAATGTTAGAAAGACTACAACAATCGGTCGATCCGCGGCCAAGCAGTGTTGCTTATACGGCGATGGATACTGCGATTCGTCAGCAGGAAGATTTCGAAGAGACTGCTGAAGAAATTCGCACACGCCAGGAGCAAGAGAAGGCTGAGCGCCAGCGGAAAGCACGCGAGGATGAAGAGTTAAGGGCCAGGAACAGCGGTCATGCCGTTGACCTGTTCGTTAATGATTCGACCACGAGTAGTGCTGAAGCTGCTGAGCAGCCAGATCAAAGAGGGTCCGCGGTTGATGTAGAGATTTAGGGCGCTACAAAATCCAGCCCTAGCGAACCGGCGTTTTGCTGGGCGCTATTCTTTTGTCTAATGCCAAGGGAAAAGAGTAATGACCGATCGTAAACAGGGAAAACAAACGATTCCGAAGCAGTCATTCATGCTGATAACGGCAGTTTTCTCCCTATTTTTAGTATCTCTGACACCGGCCGAAGCCTTCAAACGCTCAGACAAGGCCATTTACGCATACTCATCAATTCCATACAAAAATGTGGGTGCCTTTAGCGCAACGCTGTCCAGAGCGTGCCAAAAGCGTCTGTTCAGCCAGAAAAGACAATACCGCTATATTATTTCCTTTATCGGCAATGAGGGCAGGGCGATTACCGGTATCGCGTCAAAAGACTGGAACCTTTATGATCCAACCGGCCTGGCGGAAGATAAGATGACCTATCATTTCTTTAACGACGGGTTTTCTAATTGTGAAGTCTATATAGCGCCGCAGCCCAGGAACTAATCAAATAACAGCTTATCAGTTGATGATGGCGCCCTTGGGGATGCTCTCGTCATCCATAAGTTCCTCAACAGCATCCACGACCTTGAGCCAGATCTTCCGGGCGGTCTCATCGCCGACCTGTTGGCATTGATCGACCTTGATGGCGGCGCCCACAGGAGCCATTTCACCGTAGGTATCGATTAACAGGTGCGCCGTTCTGTAAATTTCTGATGAGGTGGCCATGTAGCTGTCTTTCCGATTGTTGATTTAAGCTTGGCTGATTATTCCCCGGCAGAGTTGATGAAGGGTTAACAGCGCAGGGATTACAGCTTCTTATCCGTGTTTCAGAACCCCGGTATTGTGCCGGTCGATGGATGCAGCCTTGACCATAACATAGACTTCCCTGCCGGCGGAAAGTCCAAGCTCACGGATCGAACGGCGTGTTACCCGGGCGATGATTGGTTCACCGATATCAATCAGTATATCGGCTTGTGACGGAATACCGTCCTTTTCCACCTCACGTATGGTTCCCTTGAATACATTGAGGACGCTCGTCGATTGAGGCCGTTCCGTGGCGATCGATACATCACGCGCCCGAATCCTCAATCGTATGACCGAACCAACGGGATAGGTTATGCCGGGAACCGTAAAGGTGCCCGCGTTACAGTTAAGCTCCGTCAGGTCGTTCTCGGCATCGTGACGCACGACCGTTGTCTTGATGACGGCGCCCGCCTCATAGCGCCCGGTCAAGGGCCTAAGATCAAGGCGCGACATCAGTTCCTCGACGTCGCCGCTGGCGGCGATTTTCCCGTCCGACATGACGGCGACGGTATCGGCCAGACGGATGACTTCTTCCAGGGAATGACTGACATACAGAATAGGCACGCCGACTTCATCGCGAAGTTGCTCGATAAAGGGAAGAATCTCGGCCCTGTGCTGGGCGTCAAGGGAGGCCAGCGGTTCGTCCATCAACAGGATATCGGGGCTCGACAACAGGGCCCGGCCGATGGCGACCCGCTGTTTTTCTCCTCCCGATAGAGTTGCTGGCCGACGGTCGAGCAGGGGGCCGAGGGCCAGCAGGTCAACGATCTCAGCCAGATTGTGGCGGATCTGGTGTTTCTCCAGCAGGGCCATGCCATAGGTCAGGTTCTTCCTGACGTTCATGTGCGGAAACAGCCGCGCGTCCTGAAACACATAACCGACGCGCCGCTGTTCCGGCGGCAGGTCTATGTTGTTATCAGAATTAAAGAGAACCTTTTCCTCGACCCTGATATAGCCTGACTGGGGCTTGACCAGGCCCGCCAGCATGTTGATGACGGTGGTTTTACCGCACCCTGAACGGCCGAACAAAGCGGTCAGCCCGGCCTGGCTTTTCAGGGAAACCGCCAGCCCGAGATCGCCCACGGTGTGATTTAGGTGGATATCGAACATGGCCTAGGCACCGTATCGCCGGAACACGCGGCGCGTCAGGAGTTCGGAAATCAAGAGAGCGGCGAAAGAAAGCACAATGGCGGCGACAACCAACCTGAGAGCCCCTTGTTCGCCACCCGGAGAGTTAATCAGGGCATAAAGCGCCAGCGGCATCGTCTGGGTTTCACCGGGGATGTTGGAAACAAAGGCTATGGTCGCACCGAATTCACCGAGGCTTCTGGCAAAGGCCAGCAGGCTGCCGGTCAACAGGCCGGGAAGCGCGAGAGGCAGCGTTATGGTGAAAAACACCCGAAATGGTGACGCCCCCAGAGTCCGGGCTGTTTGTTCAAGGCCGGTATCGATGTTCTCGATGGAAAGACGAATGGCCCTGACCATCAGGGGAAAAGCCATGACAGCCCCGGCGATGGCCGCACCGCGCCAGGAAAAAGCGACCGTTATCCCAAACACATCGTTCAGGAAACTGCCGACAACGCCCTGCCGGCCAAAGGTGAGAAGCAGCATGTAGCCGACGACAACCGGCGGCAGAACCAGCGGCATGTGCACAACGACATCTAGGATCATCCGGCCCGGGAAACGTCGTCTGGCAAGCGCCCAGGCGACAAGGACCCCTAGGGGCAGGGATACGATAACTGCTATGGAGGATACCTTCAGGCTCAGGGCGATGGCGTCTATTTCCATGGCTGTCAGTTGTGGCATCGTCTTGGTCCTGGGTTCTCTATCATTCCGTCTAACCAACGCTATGTTCATGCAGGCGGTGGCAGAAATCCATACTTCATGAATATCTTCGATGCTTCCGGCGTCAGAAGAAAAGACAGAAACGCCTTTGCCTTGTCAATTTGCGTCTTTTCATCCTCGGGCTGGTTTACGACGCCCGCACGATACCGGATCGGGGCGTGAGAGGTTTCAGGAAACAGGCCGACAATCCTGGCGTTGATGGAAAACCGCATATCGCTTGCATAGACAATTCCGCCAGCGACCTCGCCGCGGTCAACATTCGCCATCACGGCGCGGACGTTCGGCATGGGGATCAGGCGGTTCTTGATTCCGTCCCACAGTCCAAAGGTCTGAAGCGCCTCGCGGGCATACATTCCGGCCGGTACGTGATCAGGACTTCCAATAGCAAAGGGTTGCCCTTGGGCTGCTGTCGCCAGGGGGTAATCGGCCGTCAGGGTTTCTTCCGTCGGTAGGGGAAACGTATCGTCCTTTGCCGCGACCAGGATCAGGCGGTTTCCGGCAACCACACGGATTGACTCCGGCATCACGGCGCCGGCGGCAACGACATCATCCATCCAAGCCGAATTCGCGGAAATAAACAGATGCGCCGGCGCGCCATCCTTGATCTGGCGCGCCAGCACGGAGGTTGACGCCAGCGAAAACACGGTTTGTGTTTGGTGTTTCTGATCGAAGGTATCGCCCAACTCGGCCATCACGTCCGTCAGGCTGGAAGCGGCGAAAACGACCAGTTTCTCATCCGCATATGATTTGGGCGCAAAGGCGCAAAGATACACGAAGAAAACGGCCATTAGTGACCGCATAAGCATGTTCCTTATCATAACTGCAACCTAATGGGCTGAATGTGCAAATGAAAGGCTGCTTGGGAAAAAACCTCTCACTAAGGTTTTGTTAAATATTTGCGGGCAGAAATAAGCGATTCGCAATGTAATGAAGGAGGTCAGAATGACCCTTCGCGAAACGGTTTCTCACAAATCTTCAGACCTGCCCGATAACATCAGGGCTTTCAGGCCCGACGAACAGCGTGAACAGGTCCGTTACAACAAGCCGACCATCCGGTTTGATTTCGAAGGTTATTCCCACCGCGCCGTTGACTGGAACCTTGAAGGGTTCCGCGTGCAGTGGCACAAGGTCGGAAACCTGAGAGAAGGCGATACCTTTATCATTCGCGGCCTGGCTTACGGCGACCTAGAAGCCGTCCCGGTTTTCCTGCGGGCGGAAGTGCTCCGGATCGGGCAGGGGCAGCTTACAGCGCGTTTCCTCGACCTGGATGTTCGCGGACGGCGCCTGTTCAACGATTTCATGGCGCGCTGGGCGATCTTCGAGCTGGCGGATAACGTCGCCTGAACCATCTGACCAGGCATGCAAGCCTGTTTTAACTATCTGAACCGCCATAGAGCGTTCCGGGATCAATCTCCACGTCGCTGAGATCGACAGTTTCGTCGTTCCGAACGCCCTTGAAGAAACACGACCTGCGTCCCGTATGACAGGCGACGCCCATCTGATCCACCAGCAACAGAACGGTATCGTTGTCGCAGTCCCAGCGCAAATCGACCAAAGCCTGCGTCTGGCCCGATGTCTCTCCCTTGCGCCACAGGGACTGGCGGGATCTGGACCAGTAGCAAACCCGTCCGGTTGTCATGGTTTCGCGGAGCGCGTCGGCGTTCATCCACGCCATCATGAGGATTTCGCCTGTATCGTTCTGTTGGGCGATAGCAGGGATGAGTCCATCATCATTGAATGCCATTTCCGAAACCACCTGATCGATAATGGCCGGAGAGTACTTGGTCGCTGCAATTTCAGTCATGGCAATGTCCGTGTCTTTAAGAGAAATCTGGAAATGTTATAATATAACGTTTATGGTGATTGGGCACGCGCGCCTTCACCCCTTCATAGCAGTGTTTATCCTAAACGTCTCGTCCGAGCATTCTTATGACATCTCCTTTCCCGCTTAAAGCCCACGATCATCAGGCCTGTATCAAGAGCGCCCTCGCCGAGGCCGAAGCCGTGTGCAAGGAGAGGGGGGTACGCCTGACCGCGATCAGGCGGCGTATCCTTGAAATCGTCTGGCGCCAGCATGAACCCATGGGCGCCTACAAAATCCTGGAAATCCTGCGCACCGGCAACAAGAAGGCGGAACCGCCCACCGTCTACAGGGCGCTGGAATTTCTCATGGAAAACGGCCTCGTTCACCGCATCCAGTCCCTGAATGCTTTTGTCGGATGCCGCTGTCCGGGTGAGCAGCACGAAGGCGTGTTCCTGATCTGCCGCCAGTGCGGCATCGCCGGGGAGCTACCGGCGCCTGCGGTGGACAATGCGGTCTCGGAACTGGCGGATGCGCATGGATTCTCTCTCGCCGGAATCAACCTGGAGGCCGTCGGCATGTGTCCGGATTGCCAGGCAGGCGCACAGGACAATGACAATGCCCGCTGAACACGCCGCAGGCGAGGTTCTCGCCGAAACCAGCAATGTCGATTTTCACATAGGACAGCGGCGGATTCTGGAATCCGTTTCGGCGCAGATCCACCAGGGTGAGATCCTGACCCTGATCGGACCGAATGGTTCCGGCAAGACAACCTTTATCCGTGTCCTGCTGGGGCTGGTGAAGCCCACTTCCGGAACCGTGAAACACCGCCACGGCCTCAAGGTCGGGTACGTTCCGCAAAAACTGGCGATCGAGCCATCCTTGCCCCTGACCGTCGCCCGCTTCCTGAAGTTCGGCGTTTCCCATGGCCCCAACCGCAAACGGGGCATGCGCATATCCGTACTGCAAGAGGTCGGCGCGCCCAATCTGATGGACAGTTCCATCCATGACCTTTCAGGCGGCGAGCTGCAACGCGTCATGCTCGCCCGCGCCTTGTTGCGCGATCCTGATTTATTGGTTCTCGATGAACCGGTGCAGGGCGTGGATGTAACGGGGCAGGCGGAAATCTATGATCTCATTTCCTCGATCCGAGACCGACGCGG
The DNA here is from genome assembly GCA_964344255.1 of uncultured Thalassospiraceae bacterium. Classification (GTDB taxonomy): domain Bacteria; phylum Pseudomonadota; class Alphaproteobacteria; order Rhodospirillales; family Casp-alpha2; genus JAJFIE01. The sequence continues at coordinate 22,179 of CAYFMQ010000015.1, read as the reverse complement.
TTGCGGCATCCTGATGGTTTCGCACGACCTGCACCTCGTCATGGCGTCCACGGATACGGTGATCTGCCTGAACCACCATATCTGCTGCGCCGGTCAGCCCGACAGCGTCGCCCGCGACCCTGCGTTCAGCGATATCTTCGGCGCCGACATGGCGGCGAAGCTTGCCGTCTATCATCATCACCACGACCACGTGCATAACGCCGACGGACGGGCCATCCCCGTCGAAGGGGGCTCGCATGCCCATGATGGCCCTCATCATCATGATGACCATCACCATAAAGAAAGGGAGCACGCCGGATGACGGAAGGCATGTTTCCTGAATTCCTCATGCGCGCCCTGTTTGCCGGTCTGGGCGTTGCCGTGCTTGCCGGTCCCTTGGGCTGCTTCGTCGTCTGGCGTCGCATGGCCTATTTCGGCGAAGCCATGGCCCATGCCGCCCTGCTGGGGGTCGTGCTGGGAACCGTGCTCGGCCTGTTCCCCTGGATTGTCGTGATATCCGTGTGCGCCGGTGTCGCCGTTATTCTCTATATGCTGGAAAGCCACGGCAAGGCGACGCTGGATTCCGCCATCGGTCTGGTCGCCCACGGCTCCCTGGCCTTCGGCCTTGTGATCCTCTCTTTGGCCGAAACGGTGCAAGTCGACCTGTTCGCCTACCTGTTCGGTGATATTTTGTCCGTTTCACCCGGCGATCTATGGCTGATCCTGATCGGCGGCGTTGCGGTTCTCTCCGTGCTGGTCTTTATCTGGTCGCCCCTGCTGTCCGTTGTCGTCAATCCCGACGTTGCGAAGGTCGAGGGCGTCAACGTCGCCGCCGTTAAAGTGCTCTATCTTGTCCTGCTGGCGCTGACGGTCGCCGCCGCCATGAAGATTATCGGCGTCCTGCTGGTCGTCGCCATGCTCGTGATCCCCGCCAGCGCGGCGCGGTCGATCAGCACCTCGCCGGAAGGCATGGCTCTGTCTTCCATTATTATTGGCGTCATCGGTGTCAGCGGCGGATTGTGGAGCGCCTATCAGTTCGACACCCCAGCCGGACCTTCGATCGTTTCGGTTGTTGTCTGCCTGTTTGCCCTGATCGTCCTGTTCGGGAACCGGCTCAGAAACAACAGAGTTTAACCGCTCAGCCTGTCCAGCCCCACGCCCAGGTCCTCGATCAGGTCATCGGCGTTTTCCAGACCGGCGTGAACCCTGAGAGTAGGACCTTCATAGGGCCACTCGGTCACCGTGCGGTTTTTCGCCGGCCAACTGGGAACCAGCAGGCTCTCGTAACCGCCCCAGCTATCGCCAAGCCCAAACAGCTGCATGCCGTCGATCATGGCGGCGAGGGCGTCTTTTCCGACAGGTTTAAGGACGAAACCGAACAAGCCGGAAGCGCCGGTGAAGTCCCGTTTCCAGAATTCATGGCCGGGACAGCTTTCAAACGCCGGGTGCAGGATCGTCTCCACCTCGGACCGGCCCTGGAGCCATTCGGCCAATTTCATACCGTTCTCGTAATGGCGCGGCAGACGCACATCCAGGGTGCGGGATCCCCTGAGGCCGTTGTAACACACATCCGGTCCGGCGCAGGTGCCGTAACGGTTCGCGGTGTGTTTCACCTTCCGTCCCAGTTCTTCGTCGTTCGTAATCACAAAACCCAACATGGCGTCCGCATGGCCGCTGAAATACTTGGTCGCCGCCTGGACGACCACATCGACGCCGTGTTCGAAAGGCTTGAAATAGAAACCGGCGCTCCAGGTATTGTCCATGATGGCGAGAATACCATTGTCATGGGCCGTGGTGCAGAGCGCCGGAACGTCACAGACCTCGAAGGTCTGGGAGCCCGGCGATTCAAAATAGAGCAGGCGGGTGTTGTCCCGGATCAGCGATTTGGCGTCCGCGCCCAGCATGGGGTCGAAATACTCGGTCTCCACCCCATAGCGTTCCAGGATTTCATTACAGAATCGACGGGTCGGCTGATAAACGTTGTCGGCAACCAGGATGTGATCGCCGGATCTGACAAAGGGAGTCAGCGCGCCGGCGATGGCCGCCAGGCCGGACGGGACGTTGACGGCCGCGGTTCCGCCTTCCAGCAGCGCGGCAGCCGCTTCCGCCGCCCTGGTCGTCGTTGTCCCCCGGCGACCGTATTCGTTCTTGGTCAGGTACTCGTCCAGCGTCTCGGAGAGAATGGTCGAGGCATGATAGACGGGTGGATTGACGACACCGTCGTATTTATGTGGATCGCGCCCAACGTGTCCCAATTCAGTCGCCAGATGGAGGGAAGGTTTGTTTGTCTTATCCATGGAATTATCCGCTAGAAGATAAAGTCGATGCTGTTGAATTCTTATGGCGTGAATTCCCACCCTCTGGCAAATCTATTCTCCATTCGGTAGCGCTGTCATGGTCGTTTTCGAATATTTAAGTATTCAATCATAAAGCATGGCTTCTTTATTCACTCTGATGAAACTTTTTTTTCAAAACAATATCCCAACGATACATTTTGCACAAAATGAGCCCCTTAAGTACTTGAGCAGGCGCGCCGAAACATGATAACCCTTTTTTAAGCCTGTACTCGTGAGGGTGCAGCTTGCCGAAGAAACATATGAATAATTCTAACCAGGGAGCTTCATTCATGAAGAAAACAATTAGCGCACTTGGTGCGTTTGCTGTTGCCGCTGTAATGTCTGTGGGGGTATCGGCTGGGACGTTGGACGACGTTATGGCCAAGGGCCATGTCCAATGTGGTGTTAGTCAGGGTCTTCCGGGGTTCTCGAACCCTGATGAATCCGGTAACTGGACCGGTCTGGACGTTGATGTCTGCCGTGCTGTCGCCGCTGCTGTGCTCGGCGATGCGGGCGCAGTCAAGTTCACCCCGCTTTCGGCCAAGGAACGTTTTACGGCTCTGCAGTCCGGTGAAGTGGACATCCTGTCCCGTAACACCACCTGGACGCTGGTTCGTGATACCGCTCTCGGCCTGAACTTTGCCGGCGTAAACTACTACGACGGCCAGGGCTTCATGGTCCGCAAGGACCTGGGCGTAGCCTCCGCCAGCGAGCTGAGCGGCGCATCTGTATGCACCAACACCGGTACGACGACGGAACTGAACGTCTCGGACTACTTCCGCGCCACGGGCATGGAAATGAAACTCGTCGCCTTTGAAAAGGCCGACGAAGTTGTCGCCGCCTATGACGCCGGCCGCTGCGACGTGTACACCACGGACCGCTCCGGTCTTGCCGCCCAGCGTGGCAAACTGGCCGAGCCCGATGCACACGTCGTGCTTCCGGAAGTTATCTCCAAAGAGCCCCTCGGTCCCGTTGTCCGTCATGGCGACGACCAGTGGTTCGATATCGTCAAATGGACCCTGTACGCCACGCTTGAAGCTGAAGAAGCTGGCATCAACTCCGGTAACGTTGACGATTTGAAAGCCAATTCCGGCAACCCGACAGTCAAACGTCTGCTCAATGTCGAAGGCGATCTGGGTAAGAACCTGGGTCTCGGCGGCGACTGGGCCTACAACGTGATCAAGCAGGTCGGCAACTATGGCGAAAGCTACGAGCGCCATGTTGGTGAAAACACCCCGCTGAAACTGGCGCGTGGTGTCAACAACCTGTGGACGAACGGCGGGTTGATGTACCCGATGCCGGCCCGCTAAGGGCTTTACGGTCTCGACGCATGCGCTTTTACATAAGCGCATGCGTCACTCCGTTTAAGGTATCCGTCCGTCCCGTTCCGTTTGTCTGACGGTAGGGGAGTCGGTTATGGCGAGCGACCAATCCGCCGGTGCGCCATCGGCGAGCATTAAAACACCGCCCAGCCCGAGTTTCTGGAATAATCCCACGTACAGGGCCTTGTTCTTCCAGATACTGGTGATCGCTATTGTGATCGCGGCTGGCGTCTTCATTATCAACAATACCTTATACAATCTTGAAAAGCAGGGGATCGCGTCGGGTTTCGGGTTCCTGAACACCACGGCCGGTTTCGCAATTATCACGCACCTCATCGAATACAGCGAGGAAAGCACCTATGGCCGCGTGTTCTTCGTCGGCCTTCTGAACACAATCCTGATCTCCTTTATCGGCGTCATCATCGCAACCGTGCTGGGTTTCATCATTGGCGTGGCGCGGCTTTCCAATAACTGGATTATCGCCAAGATCGCCACGGTCTACATCGAAATCATTCGGAACATACCGCTCCTACTGCAGATTTTCTTCTGGTATTTCGGCGTGCTGCGGCAACTGCCGGGACCGAAACAAAGCATCGACGTATTCGGAACGTTTTTTCTCAACAACCGCGGCGTTTACTCGCCAAACCCCATTCCAGAGGCCGGTTTCAGCCTGGTATGGATCGCCCTGTTGGTGGGTATCGGTGCAACCTTTTTCGTCCAGCGCTGGGCGCACAAGCGCCAGGATGCAACCGGTCAGCAGTTCCCCGTCTTTTATACGGCTCTCGGCCTGATCATCGGTCTGCCGGTCCTGGTCTTCTTGTTCTCGGGTATGCCGCTTCATTTCGATTATCCGGAACTGAAAGGTTTCAATTATCGGGGCGGACTGGTTCTCACACCGGAATTCATTTGCCTTCTTCTCGCCCTGTCATTCTATACGGCTGCATTTATCGCCGAGATCGTTCGGGCCGGCATCATGGCGGTCTCTCACGGCCAGACAGAAGCCGCCCATGCCCTTGGCCTGCGCAACGGCCCCACGCTCCGTCTGGTGATCATCCCGCAGGCGCTTCGCGTGATCATTCCGCCGCTGACCAGCCAGTACCTCAACCTGACCAAGAACTCGTCATTGGCCGTCGCCATCGCATACCCGGACCTTGTATCCGTGTTTGGCGGCACGACCTTGATGCAGACCGGACAGGCTGTTGAAATTCTCGCCATGACCATGGGCGTGTATCTCACGTTGAGCCTGCTGATATCGGCGTTCATGAACTGGTACAACAAGAAAATGGCATTGGTGGAGCGTTAGGCGATGAGTGATCAAAATCAAACATACGCGCCGGGCGAACATCCGGACATGCCGCCGCCGATTTCAACGGTCGGGCTCGTTGGCTGGATGAGGGAGAACTTGTTCTCGTCGCCCGTCAACACGGTCCTTACGCTGATCGCGGCCTACATTATTTACATAACCGTACCGCCCTTCCTCGACTGGGCGCTGATCTCGGCGACCTGGTCGGGAGACTCCAAGGATGCCTGCGCCGGCACCCACACTGCGTGCTGGCCGTTCGTCAAGGTGTGGTTCAAGGTCTTCATGTACGGCCGTTATCCCGATGAAGAACTCTGGCGCATCAACACCATGTACATCCTTGGCGGGGCTTGTCTGGTTGCCCTGATCATGCCGGGTACGCCATATAAAGGATGGATCGGGTTGTTCCTGCTGGTCGTCTATCCGGTCATCGCCTTCATCATGTTCGTTGGCGGCGCCTTCGGCCTCGCCATGATTGAAACGCCCTTGTGGGGCGGTTTGTTCCTGACCCTTGTCATCGGCATAACCGGGATCGTCGCTTCGCTGCCGATCGGCGTCGTGCTGGCGCTCGGCAGGCGATCCGACATGCCCATCGTCAGGGCGCTGTGCACGGCGTTCATCGAGTTCTGGCGTGGCGTACCGCTGATCACCGTGCTGTTCATGTCGTCGGTCATGTTTCCGTTATTCCTGCCCGAGGGCATGAACTTCGACAAGCTGATCCGCGCCCTGGCCGGTGTCGCCCTGTTCTCGGCGGCTTACATGGCCGAAGTGGTGCGTGGCGGTCTTCAGGCCATTCCCAAGGGCCAGAATGAGGCTGCCGGCGCGCTAGGTCTTTCCTACTGGAAGACCATGAACCTGATTGTCCTGCCCCAGGCGCTTAAGCTGGTGATCCCGGGTATCGTGAACACCTTTATCGGCCTGTTCAAGGACACCACGCTGGTGTTGATCATCGGCTTGTTCGATCTTCTTGGATCCGTGCAGTCCGCTCTGACCAACCCGAATTGGCTGGCACCCGGAATCGCCGAAACCGGGTACTTTTTCGCCGCATTTGTCTTCTGGATCTTCTGCTTTGGCATGTCGCGCTATAGCATGCATCTGGAAAAGAAACTGCATACCGGCCACTAGACCGGATTGATAGAGCCCGCAGAAAGATTAAGCGGGCGTTTAAGGAGGAAATCATGTCTGAAGCGATCTCAAGCGAGGAGCTCCATACACCAACCAAGGAAATGACCATTTCCGACGAGGTCTCGATCCAGATCACCGGCATGCACAAATGGTATGGTGACTTCCACGTCCTGAAAGACATCAACCTGACGGTAAACAAGGGCGAACGCATCGTCATCTGCGGACCTTCAGGATCGGGCAAATCCACCATGATCCGCTGCATCAACCGCCTGGAAGAGCACCAGCAGGGCTCCATCGTCGTTGACGGTGTGGAACTGACGGACGATCTGAAACAGATCGACGCCGTGCGGCGCGAAGTCGGTATGGTGTTCCAGCACTTCAACCTGTTCCCGCATTTAACCGTTCTGGAAAATTGCACGCTTGCGCCCATCTGGGTGCGCAAGACGCCCAAGGCGGAAGCTGAAGCCACAGCCATGCAATTGTTGGAAACGGTGAAAATCCCCGAGCAGGCGCTGAAATACCCGGGCCAGCTCTCCGGCGGTCAGCAGCAACGCGTCGCCATTGCGCGCTCACTCTGCATGAATCCCAAGATCATGCTGTTCGACGAGCCCACCTCGGCGCTCGATCCGGAAATGATTTCAGAAGTGCTCGACACCATGATCGACCTTGCTGAATCCGGCATGACCATGTTGTGCGTGACCCACGAAATGGGCTTTGCCCGCAAGGTCGCCAACCGGGTCATCTTCATGGACGGCGGCGAGATCATCGAACAGAACGAACCGGAAGAGTTCTTCAACAACCCGCAGTCGGACCGCACCAAGTTGTTCCTGAGTCAGATCCTGGCGCACTAAAGCAAATCTCGAGCAGATAAGGATTATCTGCGACGACGCATTTGCGTTATAAAAACTCTCCGAAAGATTTTCTCCGAACGATAAACCGGCTCCCTGATTTCGGGGCCGGTTTTTTTTGGCGGCTAGAAACAGTAATGCATATCGGTGAAGCGGGCGCGGAAGCTTTTTACCTTTTCGCGCCACTTGTCTTCCTGGCTGGCCGTGTCGCCGTTGACGATTTCGGCAAACAACTCGGCGAATTCCCTGAAGTCGTCCTCCTTCATGCCGTAGCGGGTCATCTCCTGCGTGCCCATGCGAATGCCGCTGGCCTCATTGAAACTGGGATCATCAAAAAATGCCTGGGAATTGGTGATGATATTGTTGGCCTCCAGCCGGTTCGCGATGCGCCCGCCCGCACCCTTGGCGATGCGCAGGAGAACCTGGTGGGTCTCCGTGTAATCACAATCGGGATCGCCTTCGATTGTTAATCCCTGACCGGCGAGGGCGTGTGCGAAGGCCTTGGCATTGGCGACAACCTGTTTTGGATAATCATCGCGGAAGTTCAACATCTCGTACGTTGCGCCCAACAGTCCCAGCATGGTGCCAAGATGGTGGTTACTGACATGGCCGGGGAAGGTTCGCGTTTCGATCAGCCGCCATAGGGGATCGAAGGGTGATCCGGGTTCGATATTACTCAGGATCACGCCTCGTTGTGGCCCGAAAAAGGTTTTGTGGGTCGAGCCGGTAACGATGTCCGCCCCTTCGGCCAGTGGATCCTGAAAGTAAGGTCCAAGCAATCCTAAGACATGCGCGCCATCGTACATGATCAACGGCCGTTCCACATTGTCTGGGCCGAATTCCGCGTGAATGAACTCAGCGATTTCCCGCACCGGCTCGGTGTGGATAATCACGCTGCGCCCGAACACCAGAAGCTCGGGGCGGGTGCGTAAAATCAATTCCTTGGTCGCCGCCACGTCAATGCGATAGGGGTTGTCCGGCTGCGCCGGGAAGTGGTCGGCGGCCGGTTTGCCCGTCTCAGGATCGTTGGCCAGATAGTTTTTGAGCGCGCCCATGGGCTGGGCGCTCAAATGACCACCCCGGATCAGGTCGTGGACCAGAACCCGTCTTAAAAGCCGCGGCTGTCCGTTTGCCGCCTGGTTGTTCCTGAAAGCCTTGAGGGCGTCGTAAACCGTATCGTTGGCCATCTGGCCACTGATGAGTCGCGCTTCGACACGGGTGCAATTGAAATGCTCACGCAGCGCCGCCTTGAGTTCGCCCTCCTTCTCCATGATGAAGGAGGTCCCCTGGTAATAGCGCATGTCCGGAGCGTCGGGAGGCGAGGCCTTGATATGCTTGTGTTCGTTATACCGGGAACCAGGATCAGCTGTGATCAACGCATCGACATAGGCCGAAGCGGGCTGTTCGGAGGGGATCAGGTTGATGCATTCCGTGCGCCGCCAACGTGTATTGTCCTCAGCCTGCGTGGTCAGTCCGGCTGCCATGCGTTCGGCATCGATTGCCATGGGACTCTCCTTTTCCGGCTTATGCGACTGCTAGGAAAAGTATATCGCCTTAATGAAGCGGAAAACAGGCGTCAGCCCTGATCCGCCCCAGCATCGAACAGGTGCGACGGGTCTTCGATGATTTCCGTGTGCTGTTCGTAAGGCTCGAAGCCGATCTTCTGGTAGTTGGGCAGCGCCGCCGGGTGGTCTTCCGTACAGGTATGCACCCACACCCGTTCCGGCGCCGGGTCCCGGGCCCAGGCCTGGTCCACGCCCCAGCGCAGCAGGTAGCCGCCGAGACCGCGGCCAATGAACTCCTGCATCAGGCCGAAATAGGTGACTTCCACCTCGCCGGCCGTGCGGCAGTCCAGCTCGCAGATACCCGCCGGCACGCCGCGAACATAAAGCACGTAAATCTCCACGGCCGGGTCGCCGATGATGGCGCCAAGCGTTTCGTCGTCCATGGCGCGGCGTTCCCACCAGCGCCATTCGGCGCCGATGGTGTTGTATAGGTAACGGTAAAAAGAAACCGTCGGGCTTTCCGCCCTCAGGATCGCGATGCGTTCCGCCGGCGCGGGCGGCGTCGGCGACGTGGGCCGTTCCCGCATCTCGAGCGAGGTAACGATGCTCTCGTATGACCCTTTTTCGCTCATGAAAACCTAATTACCGGTTTCGATGGGCAAATCGTGATTGAGGCCCCATTCCGTCCAGGAACCGTCGTAGACGGGAACGTCCTTGTTGCCGATGAGATACAGCGCGAACGCCAGGCACGACGCCGTAACCCCGGAACCGCAGGTCGTGGCGATGGGTTTGTCCAGGTCGACGCCTGCGCCCTCGAAGGCCGCCTTGATCTCGTCCGCCGGTCGCATGACGTGAAAGTGGGGAGCATCCATCATTTTCATGAACGGCACGTTCACGCTGCCCGGAATATGGCCCTTGCGGATGCCAGGGCGGGGTTCATTGCCGGTGCCGGCGAAGCGGTCGGGTACCCGAGCGTCGATTAGCTGTTCCTTTTCGCTTTCGATATTGGCCAGTACCTGTTCGGCGTTGCGCACAAGGAAGGTATTCATGCGCGGCGTGAAATGGCGCTCGCGCGGCACGGGCAGGATATCCTCGATGGGGCGCTCTTCGGCCAGCCACTTGGGCAGGCCGCCGTCCAGCACGGCGACGTCTTCGTGGCCGAAGACCCGGAAGGTCCACCAGACCCGGTGCGCCGCCATGAATCCGCCCAGCGAATCATAGACGACGATCCTCACCCCGTCGCCCAGGCCCAGCTTGCGTACCCGGCTGGAAAACTTTTCCGGCGAGGGCAGCATGTGCGGCAGGTCGATATCCGTGTCGGCGATTTCGTCGATGTCGAAGAAAACGGCGCCCGGAATATGCTCTTCCTCGTATTCGGCCCGCGTGCTCCGCTCCGATCCCGGCATCACCCAGGACGCATCGACAACGCGCACGTCGGGCGCGTCAAGATGATCGGCCAGCCATTCCGTGGAAACCAGGGCGTCAGGATTTGTATAAGTCATAGCGGTTATCTCTTCCGTTCAATATTTCGTATGACCAGATATAACCGCGGCTTGGCGCGAGTCCAAGTGGCGAAGTCACCAAACGTTCCAAAAAAAGGGCCGTTGTATAAAGCCAATGCTTACAACCAGTCGGGAACCGGCAGGTTCTTGGACTTCATGAACTCGGGATTGAACAGCTTGCTCATGTAGCGGGTTCCATGGTCGCACAGCATCGTCACGATGGTGTGCCCCGGGCCCAGTTCCTTCGCCAGGCGGATGGCGCCGGCCACGTTGATGCCGGTGGAGCCGCCCATGCACAGGCCCTCGTCCTTGAGCAGGCTGTAGACGACGGGGACCATTTCCTCATCCGGTATCTGCCAGGCGTGGTCGACGGTGATGTCCTCGATGATGGGGGTCACCCGGCCGAGGCCGATGCCTTCGGAAATGGAACCGCCTTCGGATTTCAACTCACCGGTGGTGAAGTAGGAATACATCGCCGCGCCCATGGGATCTGCCAGACCAATGGCGATATCCTTGCTCTGCTCTTTCAGGAACAGCGAGGTTCCCGACAGGGTGCCGCCCGTGCCCATGGCGCAGATGAAACCGTCGATCTTGCCGTCCGTCTGTTCCCAGATTTCCGGGCCCGTGGTTTCGTAATGCGCCCTGCGGTTGGCCAGGTTGTTCCATTGATCGGCGAAGATCACGCCGTTCTCTTCCGTCTCGGCCAGTTCCTCCGCCATGCGGCGGCCCACATGCTGGTACTGGTTGGGATCGGAGTAGGGGACCGGTGGCACCTCGACGAGATCGGCGCCGAACAGCTTGAGCGCGTCTTTCTTTTCCTGGCTCTGGCTGTCAGGCATGACGATCTTGGTGCGATAGCCGAGCGCGTTGGCGCACAGCGCCAGGCCGATGCCTGTGTTGCCCGCCGTGCTCTCGACGATCAGGCCGCCCGGCTGAAGCGCGCCGCGTCGTTCCGCATCGCGGATGATGGACAGGGCGGGACGGTCCTTGACGGAGCTTCCCGGATTCAGGAACTCGGCCTTGCCATAAATCTCGCATCCGGTTTCCTCTGACGCCCGGCGCAGACGAATCAGCGGTGTATTACCGATGGTATCAACGAAACCCTTGCGTACATTCATGGCGAATTACCTGTTCAATTGTGTGAAATGTAGGGAAGGCAAATATAATCATAAGCGTCCTGTAATCAACCGGAATTGAACTGTATTCAGCCGAAATCAGGACCAACGCGCCTTGATCTGGTCGTGATTGAGCAGGAACCACTGCAACGCGACAACCGTCGTGGCATTGAGGATGCGCCCGTCATCCAGCCATTGGCGGACCGCCGCCGCCTCGACGGTAAAGACCCGGATGTCTTCATGTTCGTCATCCAGCCCATGGACGCCGTGGGCGTCCTTGCTGTCCACCCGGGCGCAGAACAGCGAGACCGGCTCGTTCACCGCACCGGGCGAGGCATGCCAGTCCATGACGTGGACGATATCGATCGCTTCGCAGTTGGCCTCTTCCTTCAGTTCCCTGACGGCCACGTCGACCGGCGGCTCACCCGGCTCGACCACGCCGGCGACGGCCTCAACGAGCCACGGCGACGCGCCGGTCAGGATCGGCTCGCGGTGGGCGGCCACATAGGCGCCGGGACGGAACTGCTCGATCAGGACCACGCAGTCGCGTTCCGGATCGTAGGGCAAAACGGCGACGACGGCGCCCCGCTGGAACACCTCGCGCACCATTTCGCCGCTCCACTCGCCCTCATGGGTGCGGTGGCGCAGGTGATAGGCCGTGGTCTCGAAATAGCTTTTGACGAGAGTCTCCTCGGACAGGATTTCCACGTCGTCGATTGTCAGGTCGGTGTCCTTGGTCATGGCTCTTCTTCTTTCACCAATTTACTGGATACAGCTTCAGCTAAATTTCTCCAGAGTCAAACCGTCCTTGTTGAATGCCCTACAGTGTCTTTTCCGCCAACCCGCCGGAGGGTATGATCGGATATAAGAAATACTGCAACAAACAACAGACACTCTGATCTCCATGACTGAAACGACGGACCTTTTAGGCGACAAGTTCATCATTGACCCGGATGTCCTGCTTTCCGTTGAGGAAATGTACAAGGCCGATGCGATGGCGATCGAGGCCGGGGTGTCGGCTCCGGTTCTCATGGAAGCCGCCGGCAAGGCCGTGGCGG
>CAYFMQ010000015.1:0-10079 GCA_964344255.1 uncultured Thalassospiraceae bacterium | reverse complement strand
CGCACTGCTGGAGCGCTGGCCGGGCGATGCGCCCGTTACCGTGCTCTGCGGTCCGGGCAACAACGGCGGCGATGGTTTCGTTGCCGCACGCCATCTCACAGAAGCGGGCCGGGATGTTTCTCTCTATCTGATGGGCGCTTTCGACAACCTGAAAGGGGACGCTGCGCACCATGCCGGGTTGTGGCGTGAACAAAGCGGCATCGATCCGCTGCCCTTGTGCGATGTGCCGGAGGATCACAATTCCATCGTCATCGACGCCGTGTTCGGCGCCGGGCTGACACGACCGGTGGAAGGCGATCTGGCGGCGCTGCTGGAACGCATCATGGCGAAGGCCCGGGGCTGCCTCGCCGTCGACCTTCCGAGCGGCGTTAACGGCGATACGGGAGACGCACCCGGCTACGCGCCCAGGGCCGATTTAAGCGTGACGTTTTTCCGTAAAAAACCCGGTCATCTGCTCTATCCCGGACGTGGCTATTGCGGCGATACCATCGTCGCCGGTATCGGTACGCCGGAAGCGGTCTTGAAGGAAATCGGCCCCCGCACGGCCGAAAACACACCCGGCTTGTGGCGCGACGTCTTTCCGCACTTGTCCGCGGAGACGCACAAGTACAAGCGCGGGCATCTGCTGGTGCTGGGCGGGGCGAGGATGACCGGCGCGGCGCGACTGTCCGGTCGCGCGGCACGGCGCATGGGGGCAGGGCTGGTCACCGTGGTGACACACACATTGGCTTTTGAGATTTACGCCAAGGGCGATCCGGGCACCATTGTCGAGACCGCCGATACAAATGAGGACTTCGAGAAATCCCTGTCGGACCCCCGGCGCAATGCCATCGTGCTGGGCCCGGGCGCCGGCGTCGGCGAAGAAACCAGGGCGCGGTGTCTGGCGGCGCTGAAAAGCGGCAAGGCAGCCTTGCTGGATGCGGACGCCATCTCCAGCTTCCAGGACGATCCAGATGAACTGTTCGCGGCCATCGAAGGCCCCGTCGTGTTGACGCCCCATGAAGGGGAATTCGCCCGGTTGTTCAACGTCGAAGGCGACAGGCTGACCCGCGCCCGTGCGGCGGCGACGCTGTCGGGCGCCGTCGTGTTGCTGAAAGGTCCGGATACGGTCATCGCCACGCCTGATGGGTATGCTGTCATCAACACCAATGCGCCCGCCGAGTTGGCGACGGCCGGTTCCGGCGATGTGCTTGCGGGCATCATCGGCGCGCTGCTGGCGCAGGACCTGCCCGCGTTCGAAGCTGCCAGCGCCGGCGCCTGGGTGCACGGCGAATGCGGCAATCTGGTTGGTGCGGGCGCCATTGCGGAGGACTTCTGCGAGGCCCTGCCGCAAGTCCTGAAAGCCATGCCCCTTTAGGCTATGCCCCTGTGACGTATTTGTTAAGTTTGCGCCTAATCCCAAAAACAGACTGTGAAAATCGGTTCAACCCGACTAGATCAGTAATTCGATAGAATTTGAGAGTTCAGGACAGGAAACGTGTCGAAAGCATCCAGCCATTCCCTTTTGGACCGAACCGTGCGGAAAGCCCGTTCCGCCTGGCAACGCATTGCCGGCGGCGAATATGACGCGGACACCGCCAGCCTGCGCCCCGGCCTGCCGGACGAGGATATGGACCGGGTCCGCCAGCAGATGCAGGAATGCCTGGAGCAGAAAGGCGGCGAGGTATCCGCCCGGGCCAAGGCAGCGGCGCTCGGCCGGGTTTACATGGCCCTTGATCCGGGTGGGCAGGCGAAATTCCTGGATATCCTGAACAGGAACTTCTGCGTCGACCATGACGCCATCCGGGAATGTGCAAGCCGCCTCGCCGAAACTGGCGAGGAGGGCAAGGGTGGTGACAGTGCCGCCCTTGAGGCGCAACTCCGCACGCTGCTGACGGCGCCCCGCATCAAGCTGCTGACCCAGTTCAACGCCCTTCCCGAAGGGGTCAAGTTCCTCGTCGATTTGCGCTCTGACCTGCTCAAGCTCCTGAAGACCGACACCGCGCTGAAGGGACTGGATGATGACCTGAAGAGCTTGCTGAGCGGCTGGTTCGATGTGGGTTTCCTGGAACTCAGGCGGATCACCTGGGAAAACGCCTCCGCCTCGTTGCTTGAAAAGTTGATTGCCTACGAGGCCGTTCACGCCATCAACGACTGGAACGACCTGAAGAACCGGCTCGAATCGGACCGCCGCTGTTTCGCCTTCTTCCACCCGCGCATGCCGGAAGAACCGCTGATTTTCGTCGAAGTAGCCCTGGTCAGCGGCCTCGCCGGAAATGTACAGGACCTTCTGGACCCCGATGCGCCGGTGATCGATCCCGCGTCGGCCGATACGGCCATATTCTATTCCATCTCCAACGCCCAGAAGGGGCTCTCAGGAATCAGTTTCGGCAATTTTCTGATCAAGCGGGTCGTCGAGGAACTGAGCCTGGAATTCCCCCATATCAAGACCTTCGCAACCCTGTCGCCTATCCCCGGCTTCCGCGCCTGGCTGGATAAGGCGTTGAAAGAGGAAGGCGAGGGGCTTTTGAGCGATTCAGAACGGGATGCTGTGCAGAAAGACGATTTGACGGACGCGCTGAAGGCCCCGTTGACGCGTCTGTGCGTACGGTACCTCACGCAGGAAAAACGCCGGGAAACGAAGGCTCTCGATCCCGTCGCGCACTTTCACCTCACCAACGGCGCGCGCATGGAGCGGCTCAACTGGATGGGCGATACATCGGAGAAGGGGATCGAGCAGTCCTGCGGCATGATGATCAATTATCTCTACAAAATGGACCGGATCGAAGGCAATCACGAAGCCTATAGCTCGGACGGCACCATTGCTGCATCGTCATCCATTCGGGGCCTGATGAAAAACTGAGAAAAAACTTGAGAAAATGCCTTTCAAAATGCGCGGAAATGGTGTTTTAAGCCCCCCTGAGACGTAATTGACACGCCATGCTAAATGGTTAGAGTGTCGCCCCCGCACGGAATTCGGTTAAAGCGGGCGTGGTGGAATTGGTAGACACGCAGGTTTTAGGTACCTGTGGAGCAATCCGTGGGGGTTCAAGTCCCTCCGCCCGCACCAATTTCACGGACTTTCAAAGGCGACGGAGTGAACGAAAGAACGGGCATTCCGTCCATTAAATCGGCTGAGGAACAATGCAGGTAGAAGAGATCAAGATCGAAGGGCTGCGCCGCGAATTCAAGGTTGCCGTAGACGCCGCCGAGATCGAAGACAAGATTACGTATAAACTGGAAGAGTACGCCAAGACGGTAAAGATGCCTGGCTTCCGCCCGGGGAAGGTTCCCGTTTCCCTGCTGCGCAAGCGGTTTGGTGAGTCGCTGCGCGGCGAAATTCTTGAACAGGCGGTCAACGACTCTTCGCTCCAGACCATAAACGAGCGCGGCCTGCGTCCGGCGGCTCAGCCGAAAATCGAGGTTACGTCCTTCGAAGAAGGCGGTGATCTCGAATACACCATGGAATTCGACGTCATGCCGGAGATCGAGCCCTGCGATTTCTCGAAAATCAAGCTGGAGCGTATGGTTGTCGGCGTTGACGAGAAAGAACTCGATGAAGCCATCGAACGCCTGGCCGACATGCACAAGACGTCCGAGGCCATTACCACGGACCGCAAGAGCAAGAACGGCGATATCCTCGTCATCAACTTCACCGGCAAGGTAGACGGCGAAGAGTTCGCCGGCGGCAGCGCCGAGGACTACAATCTGGAACTGGGTTCCGGCAGCTTCATTCCCGGCTTCGAGGACCAGCTTGTCGGCGTCAAGGCGGGCGCGAACGTTGACGTCAACGTTACCTTCCCGGAAGAGTACGGCGCCACCGACCTGGCCGGCAAGGACGCGGTTTTCGCCGTCGAGGTAAAGGAAATCCACGAAGCCACGCCCGCCGTCATCGATGACGAACTGGCCAAGAAGTTCGGCAAGGAGAACCTGAAAGATCTGCGCGAAGCCGTCAACGAGGAACGCCAGCGCGAATTCCAGCAGGTTGCCCGCATGCGCCTGAAACGGGCCCTGCTCGACGAGCTTTCCGAGTTGCATGATTTCGAGGTTCCCGAATCCCTGGCGACGGAAGAGTTCGAGGCCATCTGGCAGCAATACGAACAGAGCCGCGATGCCGGTGAACTGGACGACGAAGACAAGGACAAGAGTGACGACGAGCACAAGGCCGATTTCCAGGAAATCTCGGAGCGCCGGGTCCGTCTCGGTCTGCTGCTTTCCGAGGTCGGCCGGTTGAACGAAATCCAGCTCGGCCAGGATGAGATCAACCAGCGCCTGTTCCAGGAAGCGCAACGCTATCAGGGTCAGGAACAGCAGGTGCTCGAGTTCTACCGCAACAACCCGCAGGCTATGCAGTCCCTGACGGCGCCGCTCTATGAGGACAAGGTCATCGACTTTATCCTTGAACTGGCGAAGATCGAGGACCGCACCGTCACGCTGGAGGAGTTGTTGGCCGAACCCGAAGAAACGGCCAAAAAGCCGGCTAAGAAAACAACGAAGAAAACGGCCAAGAAGTCCACGAAAAAGGCTGCAGCGGCAAAAGACGCCGGTGACGACAAACCGAAGAAAAAGGCGCCAGCCAAGAAGAAAACAGCCAAGAAAAAGGCTGAGTGATCATCTGCCGCCGAAACACTCGAATGGAGAGAGCCTTAACCGGCTTGGGAAAACAAGATGAATGACCCGATCGACACATACATGAACACGCTCGTTCCCATGGTGGTTGAAACCACCAACAGGGGAGAGCGCGCCTACGATATCTATTCGCGTCTGCTGAAAGAGCGGATTATCTTCATCACAGGCGGTGTCGAGGATCATATGGCGAGCCTGATCTGCGCCCAGTTGCTGTTCCTTGAATCGGAAAATCCAACCAAGGACATCGCCATCTACATCAATTCCCCCGGCGGCATCGTTACCTCGGGCCTCGCCATTTACGACACCATGAACTACATCCGCCCGGATGTGTCCACCGTCTGCATCGGCCAAGCGGCCAGCATGGGCTCGCTGCTGTTGTGCGCCGGCGCCCCCGGCAAGCGTTATGCGCTTCCCAACGCCCGGATCATGGTGCACCAGCCCTCGGGCGGTTTCCAGGGCCAGGCGACGGATATCGAAATCCACGCCCGGGAGATTCTCGAACTTCGCGAACGGCTGAACAACATTTACGTCGAACACACCGGTCAGAACGTCGACGTCATCCAGGAAGCCCTGGAGCGCGACAAGTTCATGAAACCCGAAGACGCCAAGGAATTCGGACTTATCGACGAAGTCGTCGAATCACGTCCCGTTCCCGAAGACGAAGATAACGGCGGTTCCGAGACAAAAGACAGCTCTTCGGACGACTGATTTTCTTAGGGGTTCGTTAACCGGTTTTCTTCATATTTCGGATAGTTGTTTCTGAAATAAAAAACCCTATATCCGTGAAGGCTTCAGGTTGAGTTTTCTGAGGTAAGGATAAAAGGGTTTGTCCACACCCCTGAGCAACGTTTATCATGCGTAGCAGAAGTTTCGTCTTTCTTACGGAGTAGCAATGAGCAAGAACAGCGGCAGCGATTCCAAAAATACTTTGTACTGCTCGTTCTGCGGAAAGAGCCAGCACGAGGTCCGCAAGCTGATCGCCGGGCCTACCGTGTTCATCTGCGATGAATGCGTCGAGCTCTGCATGGATATTATCCGTGAAGAACACAAGACAAGTCTGGTTAAATCCGGCGATGGCGTTCCCTCGCCGCAAGATATCAATTCCGTCCTGGACGATTATGTCATTGGACAGGCCCACGCCAAGCGCGTGCTTTCCGTCGCCGTTCACAACCACTACAAACGGCTGAGCCATGGCCAGAAAACCAACGACGTGGAACTGGCGAAATCCAATATCCTGCTGATCGGCCCCACCGGTTGCGGCAAGACGCTTCTGGCCCAGACCCTGGCGCGAATCCTCGACGTTCCGTTCACCATGGCCGACGCGACGACGCTGACCGAAGCCGGTTACGTGGGCGAAGACGTTGAAAACATCATTCTCAAGCTGCTACAGGCCGCCGATTACAATGTTGAGCGTGCCCAGCGTGGCATTGTCTACATCGACGAAGTGGACAAGATCTCCCGGAAATCAGACAACCCGTCCATTACCCGCGACGTTTCGGGCGAGGGCGTGCAACAGGCCTTGCTGAAGATCATGGAAGGTACCGTCGCTTCCGTTCCGCCACAGGGCGGCCGCAAACATCCGCAGCAAGAGTTCCTGCAGGTCGACACCACAAACATCCTGTTCGTGTGCGGTGGCGCGTTCGCCGGCCTCGACAAGATCATTTCCGAAAGAGGCAAGGGAACATCCATCGGCTTTGGCGCCGACGTCCGCTCGGCAGATGAGCGCCAGACGGGCGACATCCTGCGCGATATCGAGCCGGAGGACCTGCTTAAATTCGGCCTGATCCCGGAATTTGTCGGCCGGCTGCCCGTCCTTGCGACCCTGGAAGATCTGGACAAGGACGCCCTGGTCGAAATCCTGACCACGCCCAAGAATGCGCTGGTCAAACAGTATCAGCGCCTATTCGAGATGGAAGACGTCAAGCTGTCGTTTACCGACGGCGCTCTCGACGCCATTTCGGAGAAAGCCGTTGAGCGTAAAACCGGCGCCCGGGGCCTGCGGTCCATCATGGAAACCATTTTGCTGGATTCCATGTTCGACCTCCCCGGTCTTGATGGCGTTGAGGAGGTTGTTATCAACCGGGAAGTCTCGGAAGAGAACGCAAAACCCCTTTATATCTACTCCGAACGTCAGGAAGACGTCGAAAGTATCGCCTAAATCGCTCAAAAAACGGTTTTTAAGCGTTAAATCGTGACCCTAAGCACGATTTTTCCTTTTGATACTTGCATCAGCAAGCGAATCGAACCACCTTTAAGCCAGCTTTGATACGGCTGGCGTCTCCGCCTGCCCCTAATATGGAATTTCTGAACTCCCATGACGATGATCCCCGCAAGCAACATCTATCCCGTTCTCCCTCTTCGTGACATTGTGGTTTTCCCGCACATGATCGTTCCGCTGTTCGTCGGCCGTGAAAAATCCGTTCGTGCGCTTGAAGATGTCATGAAGGATGACAAGCAGATCCTGCTTGTGGCGCAGAAAAACGCCACGCAGGACGACCCTGAAGCCGATGACATCTACACGGTGGGTACAATTTCCACCGTTCTCCAGTTGCTCAAACTGCCCGATGGCACCGTCAAGGTGCTGGTGGAAGGGACCCAACGGGCGAAAATTGTCGGCTATGCGGAAAACACGGATTTCTTCCAGGCCGAAGCCGTTCCCATGGAAGAGGACGGCGATGACAGCCAGGAACAGGATGCGCTTTCGCGTTCCGTCGTGACCCAGTTCGAGCAATATATAAAGTTAAACAAGAAGACATCACCAGAAGCCCTTGTTTCTATTAATCAAATTGATGATCCGAGCAAGCTGGCTGATACCGTGGCATCGCATCTCGCCCTGAAGATTTCCGAAAAACAGGAACTCCTGGAAACCGAAACCATCACCGAACGCCTGGAAAGGGTTTATTCCTTCATGGAATCGGAAATTGGCGTGCTTCAGGTCGAAAAGAAGATCCGCAACCGCGTCAAACGCCAAATGGAGAAAACCCAGCGCGAGTACTATCTGAACGAGCAGATGAAGGCCATTCAGAAGGAGTTGGGCGAGGGCGAAGACGGTCGGGATGAATCGGCTGAGTTGGAAGAGAAGATCGAGCAGACGAAACTGTCCAAGGAAGCCAAGGAAAAGTGCCTGGCCGAGCTGAAAAAACTCAAATCCATGAGCCCGATGTCGGCCGAAGCGACGGTTGTCCGCAATTATCTCGACTGGATGCTCTCCATTCCGTGGAAAAAGCGCAGCCGGATCAAGAAGGATATCCGCGAGGCCCAGGAAATCCTGGATAAGGACCACTATGGGCTGGAAAAGGTCAAGGAACGTATCCTTGAGTACCTGGCCGTCCAGCAGCGCACCAAGAAGCTGAAAGGCCCCATTCTTTGCCTGGTCGGCCCGCCGGGCGTCGGCAAGACGTCACTCGGCAAGTCCATCGCCCGGTCCACGGGACGTAATTTTGTCAGAATGTCCCTTGGCGGCGTTCGCGATGAATCGGAAATACGGGGGCACCGCCGGACCTATATCGGCTCCATGCCCGGCAAGGTCGTCCAGGGCATGAAAAAGGCCAAATCCTCCAACCCGCTGTTCCTGCTCGATGAAGTGGACAAGATGGGTAATGACTGGCGGGGCGACCCGGCTTCGGCCCTGCTTGAGGTTCTCGATCCTGAACAGAACTCAACGTTTAATGATCACTATCTTGAAGTCGACTACGACCTGTCCGACGTCATGTTCGTGACCACGGCCAACACCATGAACATGCCGGGCCCCTTGCTCGACCGCATGGAGATTATCCGCCTTGCCGGTTATACCGAGCAGGAGAAGGTGGAGATCGCCAAGCGCCACCTGATACCGAAGCAGGTTGAGGCCCACGGACTGAAAGCGGAAGAGTGGACCATCTCCGATTCGGCGATCAGCGACATCATCCGTTACTACACCCGTGAATCCGGCGTGCGTAACCTCGAGCGCGAACTGGCCAATCTGACTCGCAAGGCGATCAAGGAAATCCTCATGGGAGATGCCGAGGCGGTCAATGTAACCAAGCGGAATCTGGAAAAGTACCTCGGCGTCAAGAAATACCGCTTCGGCGAGGCCGAAACGGACAATCTCGTTGGCGTTACGACCGGCCTGGCCTGGACGGAAGTGGGCGGTGAATTGCTGTCCATCGAAGCCGTCATGGTGCCGGGCAAGGGCAAGATGACCATCACCGGTAAACTGGGCGATGTGATGACGGAATCAATTCAGGCCGCGCGGTCCCTGGTTCATGCGCGATCGACCGAATTCGGCATTATTCCGCCTATGTTCGACAAGAAGGATATTCATGTCCACGTTCCCGAAGGCGCAACACCGAAAGACGGGCCTTCCGCCGGCGTCGGCATGGTGACATCCATCGTTTCCGTGCTCACCGGAATCCCTGTGCGCAAGGAAGTCGCCATGACGGGCGAGATCACGCTTCGGGGCAGGGTGCTGCCCATCGGCGGATTGAAGGAAAAGCTGCTAGCAGCCCACCGCGGCGGCATCACCAAGGTGCTTATCCCCGAGGACAACAAGAAAGACCTGGCGGAAATTCCGGACAACGTGAAAAAAGGCCTGAAGATTATCCCTGTCTCCGACGTGGATCAGGTTCTCGAAGAAGCTTTGCTGCATCCCCTGACGCCCGTCGAATGGGATGAAGAAGCAGCCGAAAACGAGGGAATCGGGTCGTCTCAGACGGAGGAAGACGACGCCGAATCCGGTCTGGTTCGCCACTGATTCAGGTCTGTTTGCGAATCGCTAAAGTCGGTTTTTTGCAAAATACCCTCTCCGGCACACTCCGGAGAGGGTATTTTTTCATGCTAAACTACCCTCTAACCCCCTGAAAAGCGCAGAATTCTGGGAAAAAAACAGATTTCTCATGGTTTTTCTTTGACGCGTTGTTCCCCCAGCCCGTAGACTCGTCGCACCCCGGAAAACGGGTATATCAGTTTTTTTTAATCCTTCTTAGACTTTAAAAAAGGGGGTCTTCCATTGAACAAGAATGATCTAGTAGCAGCCGTCGCAAGCAGTGCCGGTCTCTCCAAAGCAGACGCCGCGAAAGCCGTTGATGCTGTTTTCGATTCTATCACGGGCTCACTGACAGGTGGCACCGAAGTTCGTCTCGTCGGCTTTGGCACTTTCAGCGTAGCGCACCGTGCCGCAACGACCGGCCGCAACCCGCGGACCGGCGAAGCCATCCAGATCGCTGCTTCAAAGCAGCCTAAGTTCAAGGCCGGTAAGGGCCTGAAGGACGCCGTCAACAGATAGACGTTTTGCGTTCTTGAAAATCAAACCGGCTGCCGTTCATCAGGCAGCCGGTTTTTTTCTGAAAAAATTTTTAAATATCAAGCAAATCTTTCGTAATCCGGGGCTTGTTTTTTCGCGTTTCGTATCGCAGATTGAGGGGACGTCGGGGGGCGATTAGCTCAGTTGGTAGAGCGCCACGTTTACACCGTGGATGTCGGCAGTTCGAGCC
>CAYFMQ010000014.1:0-80681 GCA_964344255.1 uncultured Thalassospiraceae bacterium | reverse complement strand
TTAAAATCGATCGGATTCACACGTTTTGATGAAACACGAGGTGTTTCCGTCTAAACGTGATCAGATCTAGTGCTGGAAACTCAGGCGACATTAATTACAGTAGCCGCCCATCACAAACACATCTGCTTTCAAGAATGAGGAATTTTACAAATGGACGTTAAGGGCACGAAGGCGCTTGTTTTCGGCGGCACTTCCGGAATCGGGCTGGCGGCGGCAAAACAACTGGCTGAAGAGGGCGCCGAGGTGATCGCGATCAGCCGCAATCCCGACAGGGCAGGGGACGTGCCCGAAGGCATCACGCTGAAACAGTGCAACGTGCTGGACCGAGATAGCCTGACCGCGCTGTTCGAGGATTGCGCGCCTTTCGATATCCTGATCAGTTCCGCCACCGGCGGCGACCGCGCCATCGGCCCGTTCATGGAAATGGACATGGACGGCTTCCAGGGATCCTTCGCCAAGCTCTGGGGCTACGCCAACGTGGTCCGCTTCGGCGCGGAGCATCTGCCCGAAGACGGCGCCATCGTTCTGGTCAGCGGTTCACCGGCAAGGACACATAACACCGGCATGGTCGCCCTTGGCGCCGTCGGCGGCGGCGTCGAGCAGCTTGCCCGCTATATCGCGGCAGAGATTGCGCCCAAGCGCATCAACGTGGTTTCGCCCGGCATCATCGACACGCCCATGTCACCGCTGGAAGGTGAAGAACGTGTGAACTATTACGCCAACGCCACCAAGGACATGCTGATCCCCCGCGCCGGCACGTCGGAGGAAGTGGCCCAGGCCATCGTCTTCGCGGTCACCAACGACTTCGTCACCGGCACCACCATCGACGTGGACGGTGGCTGGATCCTGTCCTGAGGATAGGGGAAGGGACCTACTGGCGGCAGGGAAAGATTAAGCGTCGCTCTCTGATCGCTTTTCCTGCCCCTGGTAGGGCTCTTTCCGTTTACGACGCCGGTCGGGCCCGAAAAACTCACCGGACTTGATGAAGCTCTTCTTGTTCTCGATAAGCGAAACGATGTGCCTGTAGATGGTTTCCGCCGACACAGGCTTCATGAGATAGCTGTTCATGCCGGCGTCCCGCGCCGAAATGACATGATGCGCCTCGGAATACCCGGTCATCACGATAATCGGCACAAACGGGTTCGGGCTGTCGGATTCGTTACGTATTTTCTTCAACAAACCAAGGCCGTCGAACTCGGGCGTCCAGTCCACGAAAATGACATCGGGATTGGCTTCACGGGCCAGACGATAGCCTTTTTCGAGGTTGTTTGCCTCCAGGACGTCCCGGATGTTGAATTTCCTCAACACGTCGCGGATCATGACCCTGATCTGTTCGTGCCCGTCGATCACCAGGACAGAAATATTTTCAATGTTGTAGGAAGGCAGGTTTTTAAGCGCAGTCATTGCCCAGTTGTCATCCCCCGGTTTTGAATATTCTTGTATACGACATGATATACAAAAAGTTGTCTCGCGGGAAACCGGTATATGACCCTTTCGCACCAACCTTCCAGACTGGCAGTCTCGGCTTACGGAGCACCTAACCTGTACCTTCTATGACAGTGCAAGAGCCCTGGCCACGTGTTAAATACCCGGCGGTATTCTACAAGCCACTTACCCGGAGAACCCCATGACCCGCGATCCCCGCTACGATATCCTGTTCGAGCCCGTGCAAATAGGTCCGGTGACGGCCAAGAACCGGTTCTACCAGGTGCCGCACTGCACCGGAATGGGTTGGCTCAGGCCCCGAATGCTCGCCGACATGCGCGGCATGAAGGCTGAAGGCGGCTGGGGCGTCATCAACACGGAATTCTGCTCCATCCACCCCTCATCCGACGGCATGCCCTATCCCGGGGCTACGTTGTGGGACGACGGCGACATCAAGGCTAACGCCCTGATGACGGACAAGGTGCACGAGCACGGCGCGCTGGCCGGCGCCGAGCTGTGGATCGCCGGTGCGCGGCATGCAAACCTGTATTCCCGGGAAGTCCCCATGAATGTGACCAGCATGCCCGATTGGGACGGTAATCCCTACCAGACCCGCGCCATGGACAAGGAAGACATCCGGGATCTGCGAAACTGGCACCGCAAGGCGGCGATCCGAGCCAAAAAGGCCGGTTTCGACATCGTCTATGTGTACGCCACGCACCATTACCTGCTGGCCGATTTCCTGTCCCCCACCCTAAACACACGGACGGACGAATACGGCGGTTCCCTCGAAAACCGCGTCCGGCTGGTCAGGGAACTGATCGAGGACACCAAGGATGCCGTCGGCGACACCTGCGCCGTGGCCGTTCGCTTTTCCGCCGAGCAGGGCGGCGGTGGCGACGGCAACCCGGTGACCGGCGAGCATCAGGATATCCTGGGCATGCTGGCCGAACTGCCGGACCTCTGGGACATCAACATCAATGACTATTCACTGGAGATGGGCGTCTCGCGCTTTGTGCAGGAAGGCTCGCTTGAGCCCTACATGGCTTATGTCAAGTCGGTTACCTCCAAACCCGTGGTCACGGTGGGGCGGTTTACGTCGCCCGACACCATGGCGTCGCAGGTCAAACGCGGTATCGTCGATTTCATCGGCGCGGCCAGGCCCTCCATCGCCGATCCGTTTTTGCCGAAGAAAATCGAAGAAGGCCACGTGGACGACATCCGCGAATGCATCGGCTGTAACATATGCTACACGGGTGACGGTTTGGCTGTTCCTATCCGCTGCACCCAGAACCCGACCATGGGCGAAGAATGGCGCAAGGGCTGGCACCCGGAAAAAATCCAGGAAAAGAAATCCGACAGCAGCGTGCTCGTCGTCGGTGCCGGCCCCGCCGGGCTGGAAGCGGCCCGCGCGCTAGGCCAGCGCGGCTACGAAGTGATGCTGGCCGAGGCGACCCGCGAGCTCGGCGGCCGGGTGACGAAGGAATCTTCCCTGCCGGGGTTGAGCGAATGGGCGCGGGTGCGCAACTACCGTGTACACCAGATCGAGAAGCTGGATCATGTCCACATCTTCCGCGAAAGCGTGATGGATGTCGATCATGTGCTCGACGTCCACGCCAATCATGTGGTCGTGGCGACGGGATCCAAGTGGCGGCGGAACGGCACGGGGCGCTTCAACCAGTCTCCCATTGATATCTCGGCGCCGGAAACGGCCATTTTCACCCCCGACGACATCATGGCCGGGAATATCCCTGAAGGCCGCGTCATCGTGTTTGACGATGATGGTTACTATATGGGTGGCGTGCTGGCAGAAAAGCTGGCGAAGGAAGGCTGCGAGGTGGTGTTCGTCACATCGTCCGACAAGGTTTCGCCCTGGTGCGGCTATACCTCCGAGCAAGGCCGTACGCAGCGCCGGGTCATGGAAGTGACGGCCGAGATCATCACGGCGAACGGCGTCACGGCTTTCGACGGTCAAACGGCTACGCTGAGTTGTTCCTATACAGGCAAGGAGACATCTGTCGAGGCTCCCTCGCTGGTGCTGGTGACGGCGCGTGATCCTAACGATTCGCTCTACTACGGCTTGAAAGTGGCCATGGAGCAGGGCCGGGAAGGCGCGCCGAAGACGGTCCGGAAAATCGGCGACAGCGACGCCCCCGCCGTCATCGCCGCCGCCGTCTACGCCGGACACCGCTACGCCCGCGAACTGGATGAAGAGGTCGACCGCGACACGCCCATGAGGCGCGACCGGGAGTTTTAAGAGGGCGCATTTGTATATAAGGCATTCATAATGTATTAAATGGACCGCCTGTTCGTAACACACGTGATCGACCCCGATAATCCTGAGGATGTTTCATGAAGATACGTCAGAGGACCTCACGCCTGATTCTCTGCCTGATGGTAGCCGTCATCTGGGCTGTTCCCGGCCCGGCAAGCGCCCAACAGTCTCTCGATTACCAACAGGTCACGATCGAGAAATCATGGTGGTGGGACGATGCCTGGTGGAAAGACGGCATACTGGATGTACCCGAAAACTTCGAAGTCGTTGAACGCCATGTCAGTTACATGAGCGGCGATATCGAAGTACCGGCAATCCTCTACCGGCCGAAAGAACCCGGCGCTTATCCCGCGGTATTGTTCCAGCATGGCAGGGCCGGGCTTATCGATTGGGTGCAGGGGCACCCCCGGCGCCTTGCGGCGCGGGGCTTCACCGTTCTGGCGCCCGATGTCTATAGTGGGCGATTCATCGACCCGCGACCGATTGAACATGATTATGTGCTCGAAGACGACGTCAACGCCGGGCTTTCGTTTCTGCTGAGCTTGCCCGACGTGTCGACGACCAGGGCCTGCCTCTATTCCCATACACGGGGCGGTTATTATGCATTGAAGGTTGCTGTCACCAAGGGTCGCCAGGATGACGCGGCGGCGTGTTACGTTTCCTATTATCCCCACATGCAGGACCCCAACGCACCGGAACCGATGCAGGTTTACCGGTACGCCACCGAAGTCGATGATTTGAAGATTCCGACGATGATCTTTATCGGCGAGAACGATCAGTATCAGCGTCGCCGTTCCATTGAGACGGCGGTCAACGCCATGCTGGATCTTGGCCGTGACGTTAAACTGTTCGTTTATCCCGGTGTTGGGCGCGGTTTCGATTTCCGTCCTGAAATGTTGCGAACCCTGGCGGACGATCTGGCCGCTCGCGACGCCATCCGGCGGGCGGAACTGTTCATGCGTGAACACTTGACGTCATACGCCCGATAGCGGTTACCGCACGGTCATGAAAGACGAGTTGCTGTCCTTCGAAGGTATGTGAGCCGCTATCCTCTTCCTCCCAGAAACGTGTTTCTGCATTATCCCGGGCATCAATCTCTGCTAAAATGGCGGCGAACATAAAAGGGATGGTGCCGTGCTCAGCCAAATCCACATCCTTCTCACCTACGGTTGCACATACGAATGCGATCACTGTTTCCTCTACTGCAGCCCCCGGTCTGAGGGGACCTTCACGCGTGATCAGATCAGGGCGATACTCGATCAGGCCCGGGATACCGGAAGCGTCGAGTGGATCTACTTTGAAGGCGGCGAACCGTTTCTCTACTATGCCCTGATGGTCGAAGGCCTCCGAATGGCGCGGGATATGGGCTTTAAAACCGGCATCGTCACCAACTGCTATTGGGCGACATCGGAGGAGGACGCCGAGGTCTGGCTGCGGCCGCTCGCCGAGCTGGGGATCTCGGATTTCAGCGTGAGCGACGACACCTTTCATGGCAGCGATGACGAGACCGCGCCGGCCAAGCTCGCCTTCAGCGCGGCCAAAAAACTGGGGTTACCGGTTAACGTCATCCGCATCGATGAACCGGCGCCGGAAAGGAACGAACAGCCCACCGGACAAAAAGGCGAAGCGATCGAGGGCGGGACGGTGAGGTTCCGGGGGCGAGCCGCCGATCAGTTGTTGGATGGCGTGCCACGTCGTCCGGCAAGCACATTCACGGAGTGCCCTGATGAAGATCTGCAATCACCGGAAAGGGTTCATGTCGATGCTTTCGGCAACGTCCATTTCTGCCAGGGGCTCAGCATCGGTAACTTGTGGGAAAAGCCGATTTCACAGCTTTTGACCGAGTTTGACGCCTCTTCCCATCCGATCTGCAGTCCTTTGATTGAGGGCGGCCCGGCGAAGCTTGCCAGAAGCTGCGCCGTGCCGTCCGATGAAGGCTATACAGACGCATGCCACCTCTGTTTTCTGACCAGGCGGGCGCTGATAGATCAATTCCCCGAGTACCTGACGCCGCGGCAAGTGTACGGCCTCGAGTAAAGGGAGCAATGGTACAGCCGCTTGACGCACGACGTGAATTCGTGCATGCTGCTAACAATAGTGAGTGTGCGATGCCGGAAATATCCTTAGGCGATATCGAAAGTAAATCCAAGGCCGCGCTGGAACGCTACGGGGCGCTGCCGTGGATTGCCGCAGAGGTGGCGAAAGCCGTGCGAAAGGCCGAGGCCGTCGGCAACCGCATCTGCGGGCTTTATTATCTCGAAAGCTATTGCCAGCAGTTGCAAAGCGGGCGGGTGAAAGGGGATGTGGAGCCGGAGGTCCAACGCCTGCGCCCCGCCGCCGTCTTTGTCGACGCCAAGTACGGGTTCGCCCAACCGGCTTTTTCCCGCGGTCTGCCTGAAGCGATAGCCGCCGCCCGTGAGAACGGCGTCGCCAGCCTGGCTATCGGACATGCCCATACCTGTACGTCGCTCGGATTTTTCACGGAACAGATCGCCCGCGAAGGCTTGATCGCGATCGGCATGACCAACGCTTATCCCGTCGTCGCGCCCCCGGGTGGTAAGTCCCGCATCATCGGCACCAATCCCATCGCCTTTTCCGTACCGGACGGCGAGGGTGGGATCGCCATGCAGTTCGATCAGTCCACGACCACCGTGGCGCTCGGCAAAATCACCATGGCGAAAGCCGCGGGGGAGCGTATTCCCGAAGGCTGGGCCGTGGACGCCGAGGGCAGGCCCACCAGCGGCGCTGGCCGGTTCGCTCGTCAGCATGGGCGGTTACAAGGGGTGGGGGTTCGGCCTAATGGCCGAACTGCTCGCCGCCGGCATGACGGGCAGCGCCGCCGGACTGGATGTCCAGCCGCTTAAAGAGCCCGATGCACCGCCGCACAACCTCGGGCAGTACTACCTGTTGATGGATCCCGGCGCTTCGCCCGATTTTTTTGATCGCGTCCGGCAGGTCGCCGAAGGCGTTGCGAAAGACGAGGGCGCACGCATACCGGGGCAGGGCAAGCAGGAACAGGACCCTGTGGACCTGGCCCCGGAAGTCTGGGACCTGACGCTCTCATTGGCGGGGGAGGCATGATTCCACGTGTTGTTTCGTTTATCCTGCTGCTGGCCCTGGTCATGACAACCAACATCCCGTCCGCATCCGAAGCAGGAGAAACCGCGTCCAAGCGGGTGCCCGCCGAATGGGAGTTGCAGGAAGCGATCTGGCTGCAGTGGCCGGGCCGGTGGGAAAAATCCTACGAAACCGCGTTCGCGAAAATCTCCACCGTCATCGCCCGCTATGAAAAGCTGCATATCCTCTACGCTTCCGGCAGCATCGAGAGGGACGCCCGCAAGGCGATCTCTGCCGCCGCCGGCGATCCCGACCATGCCAACATCGTCTGGCACGCCATCGACAACGACAGCGCGTGGATGCGGGACAACGGCCCGGTCTATGTCGTCGAAGACGGTGAGATGCGCATCCAGAACTGGGAATTCGACGCCTGGGGCGGCGCGTTCGGCGCCGACGTTCCCTATGACCAGGATAACAAGGTGCCGGTAGCGGTCGGCGACTACCTGAACCTGCCGGTCGATAGCGTCGATATCGTGCATGAACGCGGCAACCTGGAATTCAACGGCGTCGATACGGTGATCCTGAACTGGAGCACCCTCGGCGATCCGCGCCGCAATTCCGGCTATACGAAGGAAAAGGCGGAAAGCGACCTTAAGCATCATTTCGGCGTTTCCCGGGTCGTCTTCATCGAAGGCGTGCCGGAGGATGACCTTACCAACGGTCACGTCGACGGAATCGCCCGGTTCATCGATCCGGCGACGGTCGGCGTGTCGATGTGCACGGCCAAATCCCGGTGCAGGCCCGGCGACGGCGGCACGGGCTCGGTCTTCGATGCGGCGGCGGAGACTATTGAGCAGGCCGGATTTACGGTCATCCGCGATCCCATCGAGGGAACCGTCCGGTATGGCGCACATATTTTCGATACCAACTACATGAACTGGCTGGTCGGCAACGGCTTCGTCATAACCGTCGGGTTCGGCGATCCGGATACGGACGCGGCGGCGAAGAAGCGGCTGGAGAGCTACTTTCCGGGGCGGGATGTCTATGTCATCGAGATGCTGGAGTCCTGGGCTGCCGGCGGCGGGGTGCATTGCCACACCAACGATCAGCCGGCGTTGCCGTCGCAATAAGAGGGCCCTAAAAAGAGGCAAGACCATGGTTTTCAATAATCTGAATCGCCGCCGGTTTTTGCAGCTCGGCGCTGCGTTTTCAACCGCATCGGCATGGCCGCGCCTGTCCAGTGCTTCGGAGCCCGATGTGGTGGTCATCGGTGCCGGCGCCGCCGGTATGGCAGCGGCGCGCGCACTCATCGAGAAGGGGCTGGACGTCACGGTTCTGGAAGCCGGCAACCGCATCGGCGGTCGCGTTTACACGGACACCTCGATATTCGGCGTGCCCTACGACATGGGCGCGCACTGGCTGCACATCGGACGCCTCAATCCCTTTGTCGATTACGGCCGGGAACACGGTTTCGATATCTACGAAGCGCCCGATGAGGAAACGCTCTACGTCGGCGACCGCGAGGCGACGGAACAGGAATACGCGGCTTACAACGATGCCCTCAGTTCGGCCTATCAGGCGATCTCGCGCGCCGGACGCAGGGGCGAAGACGTCAGCGCCGCCTCCGTCGTACCCAGCGGCGGCGAATGGGACGATCTCGCGCACATGGTCATCGGCCCCTGGGACATGGGCAAGGATTTTCCGGACTTTTCCGCCGCCGACTGGTGGAACGGCGAGGACGGCACGGACTGGTACTGCCGGGAAGGTTACGGAGCGGTCTGGGCGCACAGCGCCAAGGGTATCCCGGTCGAGCTCGAAACGCCCGTTCACATGATCGATTGGAGCGGTTCGGGCGTGAAGGTGCATACCAGCCGCGGCGAGATCGCGGCAAGGGCCTGTATCGTCACCGTCTCGACCGGCGTGCTGGCCGCCGAAGGCATCCGTTTTGAGCCGGCGATGCCGGTGGAGAAACAGGAATCGTTCCACGGCATATCCATGGGTCTCTACAACCACATCGCCTTTCAGTTCCGGCGCAATATTTTCGGCACCGGCGACGACGGCTATCTTCTTTACAAGCTGCCGCCGGGCGATGGCGGTTCGCCCCGGGGCTTCGGCATGCTGACCAATATCGGCGGCACAAACCTGTCATTCGGCGATGTCGGCGGCGGGCTGGCGTGGGAGCTCGAAAACGCAGGCATGGAAGCGGCGCTCGATTTCGGCCTTGCCGAACTGCGCCGGATGTTCGGATCGGACGTGGACAAGGAGTTCGTGAAAGGGCACGTGACGTCCTGGGGCGGCAATCCGTTCACCCTGGGATCCTACGCCTCGGCCAAACCAGGCGCCTATCATCTGCGCCGGACGCTAAGGGAGCCGGTCGGCGAGAGGGTCTGGTTCGCCGGCGAAGCGTGCAGCCCGAACCTGTGGTCGATGGTTGCGGGCGCTCATCTCTCGGGGCGGCAAACCGCAAGGAACGTAGCGTCCGTTGTTACCCGGGACTGATATTTTCTAATCCGCCAGGTCACGGGGCTTGATGAAGTCGATCAGGGTGAAGCCGCCCGGCGTCATCCTGCTCCAGGCCTCGCCCTCGGCTTCCAGGATAGCCAGCCCGCCGGTTGGGTATTTCATCGACATATCCCGGTAGCTGACGTCCGAGCAGGCAACGGAGAGGCCGAGCGCCAGCATATGCACAGCGGGATTATGCCCGATAACCATGACGGAAGAGCTTTCGCCCCGGTTTTTGGCGACATGGTCGCTAAGAGCCCTGGCGTCGGCGTGGTAGATTGCCTTGTCCAGGCGGATTTCCGGCTGGTGATCCAGGGACGGCAACAAAGCTTCCAGGGTTTCAAGGGCCCGTTTGGCGCTGGAACTCAGGATCAGTTCGGGCCGGATACCGGAATCCCGGATGTATTGCGCCAGGGCCTTGCAGGCCCGCCGTCCGCGCTTGTTGAGGGGTCGGTCGAAATCCGCCAATGCCGGATCGCTCCAGCTGGATTTTGCATGACGCAGCAGGTAGAGCCTGTTCATGAATGTTTCATGAGCCATGCAAGACTCTCCCTTTTATCACCCCATGAACCTGGGTTCAGCTAAGCCTGTGAATCCTGATCTCTCGATCATGAACACCGCGCCCGCGTCAGGGGCTTCAGGCGTGGTGCCCCAATGGGGCCTGCCCAGCGTGGTGACGAAGATCGTATCCAGCGCCGGCCCGCCGAACATGACGGAACTGACGACGTGGCCCGGGAACGCGATGCGGTGCACAGTCTCGCCATCGGGTGTGAGTCGCAGCACGCAGCCTCCCGCCCACTGGGCTGACCAGAGGCAGCCTTCGCTGTCCACCGTCGCGCCATCGGGATCGAGATCCGTGGCGATGATCCGACCGTTCGTTGCAGTCCCCGCATCACCGTCGTAATCGAAGGCTTCTATGTAATCCATATCACCCCGGCCGGTGACAAAGAACTGAGAGCCGTCCGCGCTGAAGCAGGGGCCGTTGAAGCA
Source organism: uncultured Thalassospiraceae bacterium (assembly GCA_964344255.1). Taxonomy (GTDB): domain Bacteria; phylum Pseudomonadota; class Alphaproteobacteria; order Rhodospirillales; family Casp-alpha2; genus JAJFIE01. The sequence continues at coordinate 70,432 of CAYFMQ010000014.1, read as the reverse complement.
GGCGAATTCTCCCAGCACCTGCGAAACGGACAGGTCCGTATCCAACCGGAACATGCCGCACACAGGCTGCGGTTCCTGGCCCGTTCCGGCGGCGCCGTTGACGCCGCCCGCCACGAAACGGCCCGAGCGGTCCACCTTGCCGTCGTTGAAGTGGGAATGTTCCTGCCCGGCAAGCGGCTCAGCGATCAATTCGGTATTTCCCGTTTCCGGATCGAAGGCGTAAAAGCCCTGATCCATGGCCAGAATCAGTCCACCGGTCTGGCGCACGGCAAGGGAGCCGACGCTGTCGCCGGGAAGGTCCCAGCGCTTCGTCGTCCGGCTTTCCCAGTCGTGGCGGTAGAGGGTGGGACCTAATGAATCCACCCAGTAGAGGGCCTGATCGTCTGAATCCCACACCGGGCCTTCGCCCAGGTGGCAGCGTGTTTCATCAAGGGGTATCGCGTTCATTTTAATCCTTTTTTTAACTTAAGCCGTCCATGATGCCTCACCATAACCTATCACCGATGGAAGACGGATGGTTGATCATAGAGCAAACGACATAAGCCGCCTGAAAAAAATACTGGCATTAACGGCAAATGAAAACGAAGGCGAATCCATCGCGGCGTTTCTGATGGCGAAACGGCTGATGGAAAAGCTCAACCTGACCTTCGATCCTCTCATCAACCCGGACAATCCCAACCTCTACGCCATCCGGGATTTCGACTTGCGGCGCTTGAGAAAGATCCTGGCGCTGACCACGTCCAGAAGCGAGGGTGAGGCGGTAGCCGCCTTTCTCATGGCGAAACGCCTGATGGAACGCTTTGGTCAGTCCTTCGAAACCGTGCTGGATTTTTCCGCCCACCAGAGCGCCAACGCTTCAACGGCTATCCGCACCGTCGTCGATATGGAGGTCGTGTCGCTTCGTAAGCGTGTCGCCCGGCTGCAGGCGGAACTGGAAGCCAAGAACATCGAACTGGCCCGCTACAAGGAAGCCTTCGACACCATGATCGGCAGCGCCTGGGACATGCACAACCCCCTGACGGAACCGGCGGCAGAACAGAATTTCCTGAATTGATTGCCAGGGACTCGCTGGCTTATCGGCCTGGCCACTTATCACGTCACTCCCGCGAAAGCGGGAGTCCAGGTCATCTAATAATGATGGATTCCCGCCTGCGCGGGAATGACAGAGGGCGTTGCGACCTCAGGCGCTCTTTTTCTTCTTCGGCTTTGCCGCCGTCTGCACGTAGGGCTTCAGGAACTGGCCGGTAAAGCTCTCGTCCACGTCCGCGACCTGTTCCGGCGTGCCTTCGGCGACCACATGACCGCCCTTGTTGCCGCCCTCGGGTCCCATATCGATGATCCAGTCGGCGGTCTTGATGACCTCCAGATTGTGCTCAATGACCAGCACCGTGTTGCCCTGTTCGACAAGGGCGTGCAGCACCTCCAGCAACTTGCGCACGTCTTCGAAGTGCAGGCCCGTGGTCGGCTCGTCCAGGATATAGAAGGTCTTGCCCGTGGCACGGCGGGACAGCTCTTTGGCGAGCTTGACGCGCTGTGCCTCGCCGCCGGACAACGTCGTCGCCTGCTGACCCAAATGAATGTAGTCGAGGCCGACACGCTGCAGGGTCACCATCTTGTCGCGGATCGCCGGCACCGCCTTGAAGAACTCGGCGGCTTCCTCAACGGTCATATCCAGTACGTCAGCGATGGATTTGCCGCGGAACTGGATTTCCAGGGTTTCGCGGTTATAGCGCTTGCCCTTGCACACATCGCACTGCACGTAGACATCGGGCAGGAAGTGCATCTCGATCTTGATCACGCCGTCGCCCTGGCAGGCCTCGCAGCGGCCGCCCTTGACGTTGAACGAGAACCGTCCTGGCTTGTAACCGCGGGTCGAGGACTCCGGCAGGTTGGCGAACCAGTCGCGGATCGGCGTAAACGCGCCCGTGTAGGTCGCGGGGTTGGAACGCGGCGTGCGCCCGATGGGGCTCTGGTCGATATCGACGATCTTGTCGATCAGTTCGATCCCCGACAGTTCGTCGTGATCGCCGGCATGGACGCGGGCATTGTTCATGCGCCGGGCAAGCGCCTTGTAAAGGGTTTCCACGACCAGCGAGGACTTACCACCACCGGACACCCCGGTAACGCAAGTGAACATCCCCAATGGGAACTTCACGTCGATGTTCTGCAGGTTGTTTTCGCGCGCGCCCTTGACCGTCAGCTCATGGCCTTTCTTGGGCTTGCGGCGGGTCGCCGGCACGTCGATCTGGCGCATGCCGGTCAGGTACTGTCCGGTCAGGCTTTCCGGGTTGGCCATGACCTCTTCCGGCTTGCCTTCGGCGACCACGTGACCGCCGTGAATACCGGCGCCCGGTCCCATGTCGACTAGGTGGTCGGCCTGGCGGATGGCGTCCTCGTCGTGTTCGACCACGATCACGGTATTGCCGATGTTGCGAAGGCGTTTGAGTGTTTCCAGCAGGCGGGCGTTATCGCGCTGGTGCAGGCCGATGGAGGGTTCGTCCAGCACATACAACACGCCGGTCAGGCCCGAGCCGATCTGCGAGGCCAGCCGGATGCGCTGGCTTTCGCCGCCCGACAGCGTGCCCGAGGAGCGAGATAGGGTCAGGTACTCAAGCCCCACGTTCGTCAGGAAGCCCAGGCGTTCGTTGATTTCACGCAGGATGCGTTCGGCGATTTCCTGCTGTTTAGGGCTTAGATGGTCCTTCAGGGCAGAGAACCACGCATGGGCCTCGTCAATGGCCATGTCGGTGACCTCGGAAATGTTCAAGCCCGCCAGTTTCACCGCCAGCGCTTCAGGTTTCAGGCGCTGGCCGCCGCAGTCTTCGCAGGTGGTAACGGTCTGGTAGCGCGACAGTTCATCGCGGACCCACGACGAATCCGTTTCCCGCCAACGCCGTTCCATGTTGGGCACCACGCCCTCGAAGGGCTTGCAGATCTCGTAGGATTTTCGCCCATCATGGTACTTGATGGAAATATCCTCGTCTCCGGAACCGTAGAGCAGCATCTCCTTCACCTTTTGCGGTAATTTGGTGAAGGGAACCGCGAGGTTGAAGCCGTAGTGCTCGGCCAGGCTGGCAAGCGTCTGGCCGTAATACTGCGACGACGAATTGGCCCAGGGCGCAATGGCGCCTTCGTTGAGGGACAGCCGGTCGTCGGGGATCACCAGTTCGGGATCGAAGTACATTTCCGTGCCCAGGCCGTCACAGGCCGAGCACGCGCCATAGGGATTGTTGAAGGAAAACAGCCGGGGTTCGATCTCATCGATGGTGAAGCCGGAAACGGGGCAGGCGAACTTGGCGGAAAACACCGTGCGGCCATCGCCCGCCATGTCGTCTGAATCGGCGTCCTCGGCATAGACGATGCCGTCCGACATGCTGAGAGCCGTTTCCAGGGAATCGGCCAGGCGCTGTTCAAGGCCTTCACGCACCACGACACGGTCGACGACCACGTCGATGTCGTGCTTGAACTTCTTGTCAAGTGCAGGTGTGTCCTCGATATCGTAAATCTCGCCATTGACGCGGACCCGCTGGAAACCACGGCGGGACAGCTCGGCCAGTTCCTTTTTATATTCGCCCTTGCGGCCACGCACGATGGGCGCGAACAGGTAAAGCCGCGTGCCTTCCTCCATGGTCATGACCCGGTCCACCATCTGGCTGACCGTCTGGCTCTCGATGGGCAGGCCCGTGGCCGGAGAATGGGGCACGCCGGCGCGGGCGAACAACAGGCGCATGTAGTCGTAGATTTCCGTCACCGTACCGACGGTGGAGCGGGGATTGCGCGAAGTGGTCTTCTGTTCGATGGAGATCGCCGGCGACAGACCTTCGATGGAATCCACATCCGGCTTCTGCATCAGCTCCAGGAACTGGCGCGCATAGGCCGACAGGCTTTCCACGTATCGGCGCTGCCCTTCGGCGTAAATCGTGTCGAACGCCAGCGACGACTTGCCGGACCCCGACAGACCGGTGATCACCGTCAGCTTGTCGCGCGGGATGACCAGGTCGACGTTTTGCAGGTTATGTTCGCGCGCACCGCGCACGTGAATGGTTTCCATTGGCTTTCCGGATGGGTTTGCTTGTCCGGCCCTTTATATAGAACGCGAACGCCGAGATGGGGAGTCCGTAAATCATTTAACTTGTGGAAATGTCGCCTGGGCGAAGCTTTCGCGATTTATCTACCCCAGCCAACCAAAGGCAGGAAAGCCCGGAACGACCGGCTCAAGTCCAGATCAAAGGATATTCGCAAGAGGAATATCTTGAGGGGCCATGAGTCTTCTTCCGCAAAGACAGCTTCATAATCTCCGCACAGGGTTGACACCTCCTCATCCAGCTCGGATAGATCAAGCTGTCTCCTGTCCCCGTTTGTGCGGGTTATAATGCCATTCACCCGGTCAATTAGCTCCCGGTTTCTGGAAATGAATTCAGAGCCGACCTCGGATTCCGGAATTTCTTTCAATTCGTCGATTTTAAGGTAAAGCGCGTTGCTGTGACCGTGGATCGGATCGCCGGAGATACGCAGAAAATCGTAACGTTTCAGGTATTCGTCTAGCTCGTGCAACTGGGCGCCGCCCTGATACAGCTCGATGGTGGAAGCTTCCGCCGTGAGGTAACTAAGGCCATCCAGGTATGGATCGGCGCCTTTCAGGCACTTCATCTCCGCCCCCTGGGTATCGAGCACCAGGTAATCTACCTGTTCCGGCGTCAGGTCCATCTCGGAAAGCAGTTTTCGGATCGTCTTGGTTTCCAGCCGCATGACCTCGCCCGTCGGCGCGGCTTCAGGATAGTTTTTGCTGATGAGATCCGTGAATGGAAACATGGATGACGACTGGCCGTTGTTCCCGGCGAGATGAAAATCCTGTATCTCGCCATCGGTATCGGAAACCAGGGCGTTCAGGCACCATTGCGCGGTGTCGGGCAGGTTGTATTGGGAAAGATAATCCTGCAATTCGGTATAGAGACGCGGATCGGCTTCGACCCAGATCAGCAGGTCCGGCGCGTAGGACTGGTACTCCCCGATTTCCTGCCCGTGATGAGCGCCGACATGGACAATGCCCCTGGGAGGGGCGATGCCGGTCATTTTCAGAAACTTATCCAGCATGGCAACCGTAGAACCCGAATTTCATCCACATCTTTCACTTGATAAAGCATTGGCGAGGCGGGGTACATAGATTAAAGTCCGGCTCTCAACTCAGGAAAGGGTTAGCCATGGCAGGCAGCGTCAACAAAGTCATTCTGGTCGGAAATCTCGGCCGTGATCCGGAAGTCCGCTTTTCCCAGAACAATGCGAAAATCGTCAACATGTCCGTCGCCACGTCGGAATCCTGGAAAGACCGCCAGACCGGCGAACGCCGGGAAAAAACGGAATGGCACCGCGTCGTGGTGTTCGATGAGCGCATTGCCGATACCTGCGAGAAGTACCTGAAAAAAGGCGCCAAGGTGTACCTGGAAGGCACGTTGCAAACCCGCAAGTGGACCGGCAATGACGGCGTGGAGAAATACACCACGGAAGTCGTCATCCCGCGCTTCAACGGCGTCATGACCATGCTCGACGGCCGTGGCGGCGGCGGTGGCGGCGGCGGATACGACGCCGGCGGCGACGACCAGGGCGCGCCCGACTGGGATAGCCCGGACACGGGCGGCGGCGGAGGCGGCGGCAACGACCTCGACGACGAAATACCGTTCTAAAGACCCGTTAAAAGACCCATGGCCAAGGACAAAAGCTTCTTCAAACCGGTTTCCACCATGAAATCGCCGCGCTTCGCCGGCGTTCCCACGTTCATGCGCCTGCCGCTGCTGGAGCCGGAAGACTGGGCGGAAGCCGACATCGGCCTGATCGGTGTGCCCTGGGACGGCGGCACCACCAACCGCGCCGGCGCCCGGCACGGCCCCCGGCAGATGCGCGATATGTCGACCCTGATGCGCGCCATCCATCCGCAGACCCGTGTCGCGCCTTATGAGTGCGCCCGCTGCGCCGACTTCGGCGACACGCCCGCCAACCCGCTGGACGTGGACGATACGCTTGCCAAGGTGCAGGATTTCTACGAAGGGGTGCACGCCGCCGGTGTCGTTCCGTTAACCGCCGGGGGCGATCACCTGATCACGCTGCCCATCATGCGGGCCATCGCCAAGGACAATCCCGTCGGCATGGTGCACATCGACGCCCATTCCGACACCAACGACAGTTATTTCGGAGATTTCAAGTACACCCACGGCACGCCGTTCCGCCGCGCCATCGAAGAAGGCCTGCTGGATCCCAAGCGCACGGTGCAGATCGGCATCCGGGGCGGGCTCTATACCAAGGAAGATAACGTCTGGGCCAAGGACCAGGGCATTCGCGTCATTGAGATCGAGGAATATTTCGACCTGGGCGTCGATGCGGTGATTGAGGAAGTGGCCCGCGTCATCGGTGATGGCCGCACCTACATCAGCTTCGACGTGGACGGCCTGGACCCGGTCTACGCCCCCGGCACCGGCACACCGGAAATCGGCGGCATGAGCCCATACGAGGCGCAAAAAATCCTGCGCTCCTTAAGGGGCCGGAACCTTGTCGGCGGTGACGTGGTCGAGGTTTCACCGCCTTTCGACAACACCGGCCTGACGGCGCTGACCGGCGTCACCATGATGTGGGAAATCCTCTGCCTGCTGGCGGAGCCTTTCGAGAACACCTAGCCCATCTGACGTATGGACGAACGGGACCTTTTGGCGTCACAATCCTGCTTGAATTGCTCCAATGCAGGGGAGAACCGGCCATGAACCAGACAGAAACCGTTTCCTGGGGCGTCAAGGCGCAAACCGGTGAATTGACCGATGTGCTTCTGGGCAAGCCGGATCATTTCCGCTGGGTGCCGCTCAATTCCATATCCGCCGTCACCCTCGCCAACCAGGAACAGATGGGCTACCGCTTTGACAAGCAACGCGCCATGCAGCAGCACCAGCGCATGGTCGAGGTCTACGAAACCAACGGCGTCCGCTGCCACTTTGTCGAGGCGGATGAAGGCCTGCCGAGCAGCGTGTTTACCCGCGATTCCAGCTTCATGACGCCCTGGGGCGCCGTCATCACTTCGATCCAGACGCCACCCCGCCGGCAGGATTACTCGGTCGTTTCCGACTTCTACCGTAATGCCGGAATTCCCATCTGGAAATGGGTTACGGAGGATCATTTCGAGGGCGGTGATTTCGTTATCGTCAAGCCTGGGGTGGCGTTGTTGGGCTGGTCCGGCGATCGGTCAACCCAGAACGGTGCTGAACAGGTCGCGGGCTGGTTGCGCGAGATGGATTGGGAAGCCTTCATCGTCCCCATTCCGCCCCAGTTCGTTCATATGGACGCCGTCGTTGTCATGCTGGAGAAAGGCCTGGCGCTGGTCTGCGAGGACGCTTTACCGTCTTATGCCATAGACTGGCTTGATGCCCAGGAAATCGAGCGCATTCCCGTCGCCTACAAGGATTGTGTCAAACTCGGCGGTAACCTGGTCAGCCTCGGCAATAAACGCGTGCTGTCCATGGCCCATAATATAACCGTCAACGCACAACTGGAAGCCGAGGGCTTCGAGGTCACGGCTGTTGAATACGATATGTTTGCCTTGGGCGGCGGTGGAGTCCATTGTTCCTGTCACGAACTCCACCGATTATCCGATTGAAAACCAGAGTGACAAATACCCTTGAACGATCAAAATAAAGAAACCGACCTGACCAGTCTGTTTACCGATGACCGCGACGATTTCGCGCGGCTGGGCAAACGTACGGTGGAGATGGTACAGGCCTATCTGCAATCCCTGCCGAACGAAGCCGTTGACAGGATCGTGCCCGAAGACCATCGCCGGTTTTTAAGCACCCTTGAGCTCCCTAAGAGCGGCATGAGCGCCGATTACATCATCGACTTCATGGAACGCCACCTCATGCCCTGGCCGCAACAGACGGGGCATCAGCGATCCTATGCCTGGATCAATTCACCGCCCATGCCAATTTCCGTCCTGGCGGAAACCGTGACCCAGGCCATGAACTCGTCGCTCGACGGATACGATTTCTCCTGCATTTTCCTGATGGTCAGCCTGAGCCGCTGGCTAATTGACCTGACCGGTTTCGAAGAGGGCGATGACTCCATGGCGTTGCTGTTCTCTGGTGGATCGGCAGCCAACCTGAACGCCCTGACCGCGGCCCGCTATGCCGCCGCCGCCGCCGATGGCTGGAACATCAGGGAGGAGGGGCTCCAGGGCAGCCGCCCGGCCATGATCGCTTATGCTTCCGATCAGGTGCATAGTTCCGTCCAGCGTTGCGTTGAACAACTCGGTCTGGGCACGGACAACCTGCGTAAGGTGCCGACCGACGATACGTTCAGGATGGATGTCAGTGCGCTTAAACAAATGATCGACGAGGACCGTGAGGCGGGCCTCAGGCCCTTTGCCGTCGTCGCTTCCGCCGGCACCACCAATACCGGCGCCATCGATCCCTTTAACGATATTGCCGACGTGTGTGAGGAATTCGGCCTCTGGTTCCACGTGGACGGCGCCTACGGCAGCTTCGGCGGGCTCGATCCAGACTATGTGGCGGCCTATGAAGGCATCAAACGGGCCGATACGCTGACCACGGATCCCCACAAGTGGCTGCATGTGCCGCTCGACTGCGGCGCCTTGCTGACGCGGCGCAAGTCCGTTCACCGGGCGGCGTTTACCCTGACCCCCGACTACCTGGAGGAAGGCAGCCACAGCTCCGCCCCCTGGCCATACGAGTACATGTTCCAGCTGACCTACGCCAACCGTTCCATCAAGACCTGGGCGGCGCTGGCGCGCATGGGACGGGCAGGGGTCAAAGAGCTTGTTATCCGCTGCAACAGGCTGGCCCGTTTTCTTGACAGCCTTGTTGAGGAAGCGCCCGACCTTGAACGTCTCGCCCCCACGTCGCTTTCGGTGGTCAATTTCCGCTATGTTCCGGTTGACAGGCAATGCAGCGAAGACGAATTGAACGATCTGAACGAGAAAATTTCCGACGCCATATCCGACAGCGGCGAAGCCCACATCCCGACCTCGAAGGTCAACGGCAGGACGTCTCTGAGGGCCTGTATCCTGCACTATGACAACAATGAAGAAGACATCCGTCATCTGGTGGACCTGGTCCGGCGTTTCGGGGCTGGGCAGGGTGCGAGTTGATGGATCTGGTCCGCCGCAATGTCCTGGTCCTATCCGTCTGCCAGGCGCTCTCCGTCGGCGGCATGGTCGTTGCGTTCACGGCGACCGCCCTGGCGGGCAAGGTTCTGGCAGACGACGATTCCCTCGCCACGCTCCCGCTCGCCATCCAACTGACCGCCAACATGATCATGGCCATACCGGCATCGCTGCTGATGGCCCGGATCGGTCGGCGGGCCGGTTTTACCATCGGCCAGGTCCTGGGCGTCATCGGCGGCCTGATCGGCGTTTACACCCTGTTGTACGCAAAATCCTTTGGCTTGCTTTGTTTGTCCGGTGTGTTTCTCGGCTTTCATAATGCCTTCTGGCAGTATTTCCGCTTTGCCGCCGTGGACACGGCGGACGAGGACTACCGCAGCCGCGCCATCAGTTACGTCCTGGCGGGCGGCGTCGTCGCAGCATTGATAGGTCCCGAAATCGCCGCACGGACGGTGGATCTGTTCGCACCCATCATGTATGCCGGTGTTTATCTCGCCTTTTCCGTGATCAGTTGCGTCTGTGTCGTCGTCGTGCAGTTCCTGCGCATCCCCAAGCCGACGACGGGCTGGTCGATCGGCGCCGGGCGTCCGATATCTGAAATCGTCAGACAGCCGATATTCATCGTTTCCGTCCTCTCGGCCATGATCGGATACGCCCTGATGGTCTTGGTCATGACGGCGACGCCGCTGTCCATGGCGGCCTGCGGTTTCGGCTTCGCCGATTCCACCTTTGTTATCCAGTGGCACGCCGTCGCCATGTATGCGCCGAGCTTCTTCACCGGCCACCTGATCCGCCGCTATGGCATCACGGCCATCATCATGCTGGGATGCGTGCTGTTCGTGTTTTGCATGGTCGCCAACATGGCGGGTATCGACCTCATGAACTTCTGGCTCGGCCTGGTCCTGGTCGGCATCGGCTGGAACTTCACCTTTATCGGCGGCACCACGCTGCTGACCGAAGCCTACCTTCCGGAAGAGAAGGCCAAGGTCCAGGCCCTCAACGATTTCATGGTCTTCGGCCTCTCGGCCCTCGCCGGTTTCGCCTCCGGCGCATTGCAGGATCTTTACGGCTGGGATGCGGTCAACATGGCGGTCCTGCCGCCGACCCTGGTCGTGTTTTTCGCCGCTTTCTGGTTGCGCCGCCAGCGCCATGCGCAGGTGGCTTCCTGAAACCGAAATTCCGTTTAAAACCAACCAATTATGAGCCAATAAAAAGCTCACTTTATCCCCGTGCGCAGGTTGTGTGCGGGTGCGAAAAATGCTACAAGATAGCTTAAGAATCGGGCCCCGCACCGGACCCGTTATGTTATTGAAATGATTGGATTTTTAACAGGTGACCCCACCATCTGATTCGCCGCCTGGCGCCCCTGAGGATTCGGTTCCGCCGCCGCCAGCCGGTTTTGACGTTTCACCGGTTTCCATCGAAGACGAAATGCGCTCTTCCTACCTCGATTACGCCATGAGCGTGATCGTCAGCCGGGCGCTGCCCGACGTGCGAGACGGCCTGAAACCGGTGCACCGCCGCATCCTGTTTTCCATGAAGGAAAACGGCTATGACGCCGGCAAGCCCTATCGGAAGTCAGCCCGCATCGTCGGTGACGTCATGGGTAAATACCACCCCCACGGCGACCAGGCGATCTATGACGCCATGGTGCGCATGGCGCAGGAATTCTCGCTTCGCCTGCCGCTGATCGACGGGCAGGGGAATTTCGGCTCCATGGACGGCGACCGCGCCGCCGCCATGCGGTACACGGAAGCCCGCCTGGACAAGGCGGCGCACACCCTGCTCGAAGACATCGACCGGGAAACGGTGGATTTCCAGTCCAACTACGATGACACCATCGAGGAACCGACAGTCCTGCCCGCCGGTTTCCCCAACCTGCTGGTCAACGGCGCCGGCGGCATCGCCGTCGGCATGGCGACCAACATCCCGCCCCATAACCTGGGCGAAGTCATCGATGCCTGTTGCGCCTATATCGACAACCCGGAAATCTCCATCGACGAAATTATCGAAGGCCATATGAGCGGCCCGGATTTTCCCACCGGCGGCCTGATCCTGGGCCGGGCGGGCATCCGGTCCGCCTATCACACGGGCCGCGGCTCCGTGGTCATGCGCGGACGTACCAGCTTCGAGGAAATTCGCAAGGACCGCCAGGCCATCATCGTTCATGAAATTCCCTATCAGGTGAACAAGTCGCGCATGATAGAGATCATCGCCGAGGCCGTGCGCGACAAGAAGATCGAAGGCATCAGCGACCTGCGCGATGAATCGGATCGCGACGGGGTGCGCGTCGTCATCGAAATCAAGCGGGACGCGGAACCTGAAATCGTCCTGAACCAGCTGTATCGTTTTTCACCACTGCAGACCAGCTTCGGCGTCAACATGTTGGCGCTGAACAAGGGCAAGCCGGAGCAGATGGACCTGAAGCAGGTCATCGCCGCCTTCGTCGAGTTCCGTGAGGAAGTCATCCGCCGCCGCACGATCTTCGAGTTGGGCAAGGCTCGCGAACGGGCCCACGTGCTGGCCGGCCTCGCCGTCGCCGTCGCCAACATCGACGAGGTTATCGCGCTTATTCGAAAGGCTCCCGATCCGCAGACAGCGCGGGAGCAATTGATGGAGCGGGACTGGCCCGCCGCCGATGTCGCGCCCATGATCGCCTTGCTGGACGAACCGGGGCATCAGGTCGTCGATGGCAAGTACAAGCTGTCGGAAACCCAGGCCAGGGCCATTCTGGAGTTGCGCCTGCACCGCCTGACCGGTCTGGAGCGGGACAAGATCGGCGACGACCTGAAGGCGCTCGGCGACCAGATCACCGAATACCTGTCCATCCTCTCGAGCCGTGAGAAACTCTACGGCATCCTGCGCGACGAACTGGTCACCATTCGCAACGATTTCGCCAACGACCGGCGCACCACCATCGTCGAACAGGAATTCGAAGCCGATATCGAGGACCTGATCCAGCGTGAAGACATGGTGGTGACGGTGACCGAGGCCGGCTACGTGAAGCGGGTGCCGGTATCGACCTATCGGGCCCAGAAGCGCGGCGGCAAGGGCCGCAGCGGCATGAGCACCCGGGACGAGGATCTGGTCACCCAGGTCTTCGTGGTCAACACCCACACGCCGGTGCTGTTCTTCTCGTCGACCGGCATGGTCTACAAGATGAAGGTCTACAAGCTGCCCGTCGGCACGCCCCAGTCCCGGGGCAAGGCGCTGGTCAACCTGCTGCCGCTGGACGAGGGTGAGACGGTAACGACCCTGATGCCGCTGCCGGAAGACGAGGATACCTGGTCCGACCTGTTCGTCATGTTCGCCACATCGTCGGGCAACGTCAGGCGCAACGCCTTGAGCGATTTCACCAACGTCATGGCCAACGGCAAGATCGCCATGAAACTAAACGAGGGCGACCAGCTGGTCCGCGTGCGCACCTGCACCACGGAAGAAGACGTCCTGCTATCCACCGCCGCCGGTAAATGCATTCGCTTCCCGGTCGAAGACGTTCGCGTTTTCTCGGGCCGCACGTCAACCGGCGTGCGCGGCATCAAGCTGGCCGACGGAGACAGGGTTTTGTCCATGTCCGTGCTGCGGCACGTTCTGGTCGATGTGGAACAGCGGGATGCCTATTTGCGGTCCGTTGGCGCAAGCCGCCGGCTGGCCGGTAGCGATTACACGGACCGCGCCGACGATAAGGCAGCTGATGAGGCCCTGGCCGCCCGGCTGGAGGAACCGGAATTCCAGCAGATGGCGTCGGATGAGGAATTCGTGCTGACCATTACCCAGGACGGTTTCGGCAAGCGCACGTCTGCCTATGAGTACCGGATTTCCGGCCGGGGCGGGAAGGGTATCACCGCCATCGAAACCGCGCGCGGTAAATCCGCCACAACCTCCGTCGTCGCCGCTTTCCCTGTCATCGAAACGGACCAGCTTGTGATGATTTCCGACGGCGGCCAGCTTATCCGCTGCCCGGTCAACGGCATCTCCATTGTCGGTCGCAGCTCGCGCGGCGTTACCATCTTCAAGACCGCCGAAGAGGAATCCGTCGTATCCGTATCGCGCATTCGCGATACGCTCGATGATGAAGACGAAAACGATTCTTCGGACGAAGTGAACGCCGATGATACAACCAACCAGTCTCCAGAAGACTTGCAGCCTCCGGCGGATGAAAAGGAAGAAGAATGAGCCACCGTATCGGCGTCTATCCGGGAACCTTTGATCCCATTACGAACGGACACCTGGACATCATCAGCCGCGCCCAGCGCGTCGTCGACCAGCTGATCATTGCGGTCGCCGACAATGACGGCAAGGGACCGCTGTTCTCCATGGAGGAGCGGGTTCAAATGGTGGAAGAGGAAATCGCCTCGCTTCACGGCAACGGCCATGCCGAGATCAGGGTTGAGCCGTTCAACAAGCTGCTCGTCGACTTCGTCCAGGATATGGGGGCTTCGGTGATCGTCAGGGGGCTCCGCGCCGTATCCGACTTTGAGTATGAATTCCAGATGGCCGCCATGAACGCCCGCATGCGCCCGGAAATCGAAACGGTCTTCCTGATGGCGTCTGACAGGTGCCAGTTCATCTCCTCACGGTTCGTGAAGGAAATCGGCAAGCTGGGCGGCGAAATCAAACACTTCGTTTCGCCCAAGGTCGCGGACCACCTGCACAAACGTTTCGCCGAAGGGGAGTAGGGGGCCTGTGCCCATACCGGTCGTATTCAGGTTATAAATATTTTTTTCAAATACAGCGCTCTCGGGTTTGACTTCCAAACCGAATCATTTAAAAAGCTGCGTCACAGCGACGCTGAAAAATCCCGGATAAGGGCACTTAGCTCAGTTGGTAGAGCATCCGACTTTTAATCGGACGGTCATAGGTTCGAATCCTATAGTGCCCACCATTTTTTCTTAAAAAAATTCGCCAGTCGATCTGACCCTATTCAATGCAGTTCCTTGGAATGCATGGAAGCTAGGGGATCCGTGGTTATATCGCCGCCGGCGTGGGACAGCGTTTCAAAGAACAACCCGAAAAGCTCGGACTGGGAAGAGATTTCCAGTTTGCTGTAGATGCTTTTCATATGGTTCCGCACGGTGCCCGGCGAAATATCCAGCAACCTGGCGATGGATTTCGCGGAATGCCCCTTCAACAGCAGATGGGTTATCTCGCTTTCCCGGTCCGTCAGGATCGACGTCGCGAACATTCTGAACGCCTGGGTCATGCGAACATGAAAATCGATGCTGAAACGTTCCGACGACAATAGCTCCGGGCGGACGCGATCCCAGATCTTGAGCATGACGGCGTGGATGATATCCGAGGACTGATTGAGGAATTTCATTTCCGATGGCCGGTAACGCGCCTTGTCGCCCCTTCGGGAGAGCGAAACCTGGGCCGTCGTTTTTTCGTCAACCGGCAGAAGCCATGCCGTTTCCTCGGCATTCTCGAAAGCGGAATAATAGCTCCGGTAGAACTCGCTCGATTTGAAATCCGCAGGCGCCAGTTCCCGCATGGTGTAGCAGCCCGGTTCAATGTTTTCCATGAAGGCATTGTAAAACGGGCACAGCAGATACGGCCCCTCGGCATAGCGTTCCCTGAACCTGTCGCGGTAATTGTAATCCACCTCGATAGGAGGCGCACCGAGACGGAAGAACACGACATACCAGCTTTCGAATGGCACCATTAACTGAACGGCGTCCATCAACGCCTGCAAGACGGTGGGATGATCGATCGTCTCGATCACCCGGCCGATACACCGGTTCCATTCCTCTAGATCAAATTTCTTGCTCATAGACCGCACAGCTTTTAAAGCGCAAATATCCCCTTAACCGGAATGATCCTAGGCAGTCGATTTCATAAGGCAAGAAGTATTTGCTGCAGCGCACTACCATGTCATGACCTTGTAAGATTATCATGCCAAATTCACTGTGGCGTTATTGTCCCTTTCATGGGGACCTCAAGGGAACAAGGCTCGTTACATGGCTAAAGGCAGGGGAAAAGGGGCTCAGTCCATTGTCAACGATTTGGCCGATGAGTATCGGGGCGACGCCGTGCGACGGATCGCCGAAATGTCTGATGCACTTGAAAAACTGACTGGAGAGGGCATTGCGCCGGGCTCCGGCGGCAACGAATCCGATTTTCAGGTGAAACTGGGTGTCCTGAAAACCCATGCCCATAGCCTGAAAGGCACGTCCTTTACATTCGGATTTTCCGGCCTGTCCGTGATCGCCAATGCCCTCGATGATTTTCTCAACAACCATGAACCCGAGGACATCGTGCGCCATATCAGCGAGATCGAACGGGTGCTGAAGTTAATGGGCACCGTTATTAGAGCCGACGAAATCGTTAGCGAATCCGCCGCCCGGAACCTTCTGTCCGCCCTTGACCTGACAGCAATTTCGCAGGTCCATCAACGAAGTGGCGAAGATGCGCCAACGGCGTTACTGATCATGGAACAGGGGGAAAACAGGGAAAAAATCGTCCGCCTCCTTGAAATACTGGATATTTCCATCCTCAGCGCCCGCGACGGTATCGAAGCCATTGAACTGGCCACCTTACAGCACCCGGATGTCTTGCTGACCGTCCTGCAAAGTGACCGTCTCAGTGCGCCGGAACTGATCGAGGTGTTTGCCGAAATCAATGCGACAAGCACCGTACCGGTCATCGTCATGGTCCCGGAAGCCGGCGATCAACATGCCGGATTAGGGGACCATAAACCGGATATCGCCAGGGACCTGCTGATCGGAAGGCTGCCGGAGGACGTTCACATCATTACCCTGGGCGAGGATATGAACAGGGCATTGGCGGATAAGCTGTCGGAATTGGGCGTTTTACCGCGCTGAACGGGGGATCAGCGGCAATCCTACCTGTCACGCACTCCAAGAAAATCGTCGTCATCCACATAAAGCCCGCAGTTTTCGGGGCTGACGTCCAGGCGGTTGCACAAGCTGACGATTTCAATCTGTTCTTCCAGCGCGCGCTTGCCGTCCGGTCCCGTCGTCAGTTCAGAGATGGCGAGACACAGCCGGATCACCAATTGGCGTGAGTGCGGGTCGGGCGCGCCATCGTACAAGGCCTTAAGCGCCAATTCGTGACCTGATTCGGAATGTTGAAGCATGGCGTCGGCAAATTCATTGAACAGGTTGACGCCTTCATGGGGGTCGAACGCCTTCAACCGATCGAGAGTTTCCAGGATCTGGTCCAGCCTGATGCGTTCAGCAAAAGATACCTTGCCATCGGCACAGGCGACCATGGCGCATGCCGCCATGGAGGCACGCAGGAAAGGCCTGTTGCGATGACGTTCCTGATGCTCCTCAAAATGATGCAACAGGGGTTCGATAAAACTCATGACCAGCCTCTTTCAAGAGGATGTTCCCATATTCCTGCTTATTTTTGAAGATAATTGCTCCGGATTCAGCTTCCTATTGCCCCAGTAAGCGGGCAGGCGCATATCATGGTAGCGATGAGACAGTCATCACGTCAACAAATCAGGTTTCCTGGACCATGACATTTTCTTTTCCCAATATCAGCGTCAGATTTACCCTAGCCGCCTTCTTTTTTCTGGTGATTGGCGGATGCACCTATCAGGGTGGCGACGTTAGCCCCCTTGAGAGGAAATTTTCCTGGTACAGCTATCTGAATGGGGATGATTTACGCAAAAACTGCGGCGCCGTGAAAGGGGATTCACTGCGGCTGGTATATAACGCCATTCACCTTGAACAAATACGGACTTACGACATCTCAATCCCGGACACTCAGGATCAGGGCATCCAGATGCACGCAAGGATACTGGGAATGGCTAATCTGTCAGAAATCAGCTTCAAAGACCTGATTTCGCCGTGGCGGGGACAACAGGCAACGACTCATCTCAGGCCTGAGGACATCGAGAGATTATGGTCTGCCATAAGGGTCAGCGGTGCTTTTGACCCGGCGCCCACGGGGTTGCGCCTGACCTCGGAAAAATTTTTCTGGCTGACGGCCATATGCCGTAACGGCGCATTCTTCTATAACGCCTACGTCTGGCCATCGGAGAGGTTTGATCGCATCCAGTTTGACGATTTGATATTCGCTTGGGACATGACGGATGTTCCCGTCAACCCGCCCAGGAAAGCAACCCCGCTTGAAATATACGGAGAAGCCAATCCAAAACAGAAAACCGATTCATATTACCAGATTACAATCGGTGAGAACGGTCTGGTAGGATACACCCAGTCGTCAGGGGAATGAGGCCAGTTCCTCTCAGTCCCAATCGGTTTCCACAGCGGGGGATTGTTTCTTGGATTTCGTGCCGGCTTCCGGTCCGTAGGCACGGACAATGGTTCTTTGCACCTTTTCCTGGAGATCGTTGATCGTGAACGGCTTGACCACATAACCGCTCACGCCTTTCTCGATGGCCTGTTTAACGGTTTCCGAGGATCCATCGGCCGTCAGCATCATAAAAGGCAGTTTCGGCGACATCTTCCTGACTTCGTCCAATATGGTCAGTCCGTCGATGTCCGGCATCATCAAGTCGCAAATAACCAGGTTTACGCCACGCAACCCCTCAGCAACGAAATCGAGCGCCTGCCGGGGGTCGTTCATGGCGTATACCTTATCAATCCCCATAGACTTCAAGGAACCGGTCACGATGCGCGTGATCAGGCTGTCATCATCGACGACCATCACCGATATCTCACTTAGTGACGAGGGAACCCATTCTTCGACATCATTGTCACTCATGGATCAAACCCGTTTCGAGCATATTACCTACTCATGTTGAGATGCTTTCAAGAATAGCATCCGTAATTTCTTCAAACTGCAAAGGTTTTGTCAGATATCCCGTGAAACCCGCATCCAGGCCTACTTGCATGTCCTCTTCCGTGGCGGCTACGGTTAATGCGTAAATACGGGTGCCCCTGGTTTTCTCATGCTCACGGAGATGTTTGATGACATCATATCCAGACATATCCGGCAACTTGATATCAAGGAAGATAACATCCGGGTCAAGGTGTTCAACCATATCCAAAGCGGATTGGCCATCAGGGGCGATCGTGACGTCAATATCTGAAGAAGCGGTGACAAGAGCTTCAAGAAGTTTTGCGTGCAAGGCGTCATCCTCAACGTAGAGAAGTTTACCGGAAACACCTTCAAGCCTGTTAACCTGCTCCGTTCGATCCTGTTGCGTTTCGCTTTTGGATTCAGCGGCTTTGCCGGTCATGGGCAGTTCAATCCAGAATGTGCTGCCTGTCCCGGGCTCACTATAAAATCCAATGGCGCCGCCCATCCTTTCCACCAACTCTTTCGTCACGACAAGGCCAATGCCGGTTCCTTCAATATCCGTGTTCTCAGCGCCCAGACGTGAAAACGGCTTGAACAGTTCACCGGCTTTCTCTTCAGGAATTCCTTCACCGGTATCGGTTACACTGATCCGCAGTTTTCCATTGGACCTTTTTTCGAAACCGACCGTTATAGAACCCTTTTCCCGATTATATTTGACGGCGTTCGACAACAGGTTCAGAAGAACCTGGTTTAGTCGAACATTATCAGCCTTTACGCTGACGCCTTCGGCCTGTTCCTGTTTGATTTCAAGGGTGATGCCGCGTTTTTCAGCAAGGGTTGAGATCAGGGCCTGACATTCGTCAATAACGGAGAGGATCACGACGTCTTCTATCGCCATGTCGGCTTTGCCGGCCTCGATCTTCGCCAGATCGAGAATATCGTTGATCAGGCTTAACAGGTGCTGGCCGCCGGACTGGATGTAGCCGATATTTTCTTTCTGGGTATCGCTAAGCGGCTCATCCGGGTTGTATTCCATTAGCTGGGAAAACCCGATGATCGCGTTAAGCGGCGTTCTTAACTCGTGACTCATGGACGCCAGAAAATCGGACTTGGCCTGGTTGGCCTTTTCCGCCAGGGATTTGGCTTCTTGCAACTCTGCTTCCATCTGCTTTCGTTCGGATATATCGAAATTGATGTTGCCCAGGCCGACAACGGTATCCGATGCGTCCTTGATGGGGAATCGCATCATAATGACGGTGCGTTCGACGCCGTCAGGATACAGGTAGTCGATTTCCTCTGTTTCAAGCTGGCCGCTCTTGATCGTGTTCAGGTCCCTTTCTCGAATAATCTCCGCTTCTTCCGGCGAGAATAAATCATAGATCGTTTTATCGACATATTCCGCATGACCGACACACATCCATTCTTCGAAAGTCTTATTGGTGAACTGGTATTTGCCTTTCGTATCCGTCATGCAGACATAATGGGGAATATTGTTGGTCAGGGCCCTTAATAGTTTCCGCTGGTAATCAACCTGTTTTTCGATTTCCTTGCGAGCGGTGATATCGGACATGACGCCCGACATACGCGCGACCATGCCGTTATCGTCGAATTCCGTTGCCTCGCCCTTTGTCTGGACCCAGCGAACTTCATTGTCCTTGGTCACGATCCGGTATTCGATTTCATAAGAATCGATTTCGCCTGCACGGTATTTCCTGCCGATTTCAAACACCCGGTCTTTGTCATCCGGATGAATGGTTTCCCGCCACAGTTCCCGTGCGTTCTGAACCTCTTCAACATGATAGCCAAGGGTATCTGCCCACCGCGCATTGTAGAGGGTTTCCCCGGTTCTCAGATCGACATCCCATGAACCGAGATCACCCCCCTTGAGCGCTAGGCGCAAGCGCTCCTTTTCCGTATTAAGCTCATTGGTCCGTTTTCTGACGACATCGCTGATCTGCATGTTGCGGTTTATCAAAAACGCTAGAAAAAGCGTAAACAGGATCGTGACAACCGCTCCCCCGTACTTGGCTGTCGTTGCCAGTCCCGTATCGGGTCCTGCATTGAATTCGGGCAGGACGTCCCAGTAAAGTTCCCAACGCGCCTGACCTTCGGTAAAACGGATGGTGATGGTTTCCACCGTATCTTCCCGGGCCGCTTCAGGTCCCAGGACGTGGGAAAGCGATGATTGGGCAGCATCATCACCTTCACGCTCGTACATCCGGAGAACGATGCCTTCGGGAATGTAGACGTTGACCAGCCCCTCATAAAGTTCATCCAGGTCCAACAGCCCTACGACAACGCCATCCAGGTCATTTTGCTCGCTGCTTAATCCTACGACGGAATAGTTTTCGCCATCTATCCACCGAAAGGCCGGGCCTATAATCACCTGTTCCGGAACCCGCGAAGCGGTCATCACCACCGACTTCATATCCGGATAGGTCATCATGTCCATATTTTGGCGCAGGAGGCGATCCATATTCGAACTGTGGGTCACGACAAATGCTTCAAACGAATCCGGCGCCCGGACGTCCGGCTCCAACACCGTGGCTACAGTTCCATGAGCGGCTTCAAAGTCTTGACGTTCATCTCTCATGACACGGTCAACGTATGCGATGACCTTGGGGGCAAAATGAAGATTCCACCCTTCGACATTGAACAGGATTTCCAACATCAACTCATCGCTCAAGGATTCGGAATTCGTGAATTCCGCCTCGATAGCATGCATGACCGCCGATACCTGGGAAAGCTGGAACAGGGTGACTTCGGTTATCTTGTTTATTTCGGACCTGGCGAGGCCAATCCAATGCGCATTAGCATCATCTTCGAGACGTGACCCAAGCGAGAAAGAGGCGGAAATGCCACCCAGAAAAACAACAAGACAAGCAAGCCAGGTCCAAAAATAATGCTTTACCTTGTTCATGATTTAAACTCGCTCTTCCCAGCCGGAAGACAGATTATAGAAATGATTTACCTAGGTTTGCCAGCATAGCCGGATAGTGTATTTTTAACCTGACAATACAATGACATCTTCAAAACTAGATACCGCCGCCAATATCGAGAATTCCAGTACGGTTTTCCACTTCTGTCAGCAACGCATGCAGTTCCGGCTCCGTATAGCCGGTTTGCTCCAGGTGTCGGATGGTGTTGATCAGGTAATCCCGGTTCAGGCCCGATGTCCCTACGGCATTCATGATCAGGGTCGCTGAATCGGAAATGGAAAGCTTGCCGGCATAATGTTCGTGAACCTGGTCGGCGACGAAGGTATAGGCCGTAACGACCGTTTCCGCCTCGCACGGACCGTTGCCTTTCAGAGTCACGTCGAGCAGACGCGGCGTATAGGCGTAGCCGAGCAGCCTCTTTTCTTCCAGGAGGGTTTCCGGAAAGATGTGGCCGACCAGTTCCCGTTCATTCAGGTAAGCGACCACCGCAGGGACATTTTCACCATCAACCTCAAACGCGCATCCGATACAGCTTCCACCCGTATCCAGACCCAGAACCAGACCAGGGTTTTCCAGCGTGCCCCGGTGGTGATGCGAATAGATGCAAAACGAACGGTGATAGCCATGAAGAACCGCCTGGCGCTGTTCGAGAAACTCAAACCCCGGGCGCCACATCAATGAGCCATAGCCGAAAATCCAGAGATTCTCGCCGCTATGGATGTCCGGCAACTCGGGCTGGATAGCGGTTACGTTCATGGTTAGCGGGACCTGCTCACTCAATCTGCCAATTTCTGGTTATAGTAGAGATTCCTTTCCATGCCCCGCGGTATTGTGTCATTTCCTTATCCTGATTAAGAATGGAAATCAGCAAACCAGACGGATTATGGTGCACCATGACGCTCAGGCAAACCCCTTATACCATCAAGCGTTTCCACAACGACCATGTCGCACCCGCCGGCGAGTACGCCAGCGATCCCGGCGCCTTTATGACGCCTGAGGCCTTCGACAAGGCCTACAGGGAAATTACGGCCTGGCCCGGTTATGAGCCGACACCGCTGTTTTCCCTGGACGGCATGGCCGAAAGCCTGGGAATCGGTGCGCTTCACCTCAAGTACGAAGCCCCCCGTTTCGGCCTCGGCAGTTTCAAGGCCTTAGGTGGCGCCTATGCCGTTTCGCTGTATCTGAAGCGGGTGATCAAGGAGAAAACCGGCGAGGATGCCGATGTCCAGTCCCTGTTGTCCGGCGATTTCTCCGACGCCCTGAAAGACGTGACGGTTTGCAGCGCCACGGCGGGAAACCACGGGCGCTCCGTCGCCTGGGGCGCACAGATGTTTGGCTGCCGCTGTATCATTTATGTTCCAAAGGCCACCTTGCAGGGCCGGGCGGACGCCATTGCCGCGTATGGCGCCGAGGTTATCCGACATACGGGAAACTACGACGAAACGGTCCAGCACTGCGCCGAGGTCGCCAGGGCAGAGGGTTGGACAGTGATTTCGGATACCTCCTATGAAGGTTATACGCAAATACCCCTGGATGTGATGTCGGGCTATACCGTCCTGGCCCGCGAAACCGTCGATCAACTTCCCACAGGTGAACGCCCCAGCCATATTTTCGTCCAGGGCGGCGTCGGCGGCTTCGCCAGCGGCATGATCGCGCCGTTCTGGCACCACTGGGGCAGGGAAAGACCGCGCTTTGTTTTCGTCAATCCGCTCAATGTCCCGGCTATGCTGGAAAGCGGCTTAGCCGGTAAACGCATCACCATCGAGGGCGAGTACGATACCGTCATGGCCTGCCTGTCCTGCGGCGAATTGTCCCTGCTGCCCTGGAAACTGCTGGAACGCAGTGTGGACGACGTTATCGCCATTCCCGACGAAGCGGCGACGGACACCATGTGCATCCTCGCCGAAGGAGTAAACGGCGATGCGCCGCTTGTCGCCGGTGAATCGGGCTGCGCCGGGGTGGCGGGGCTGATTGCCGCCGTGCTGGATGACGGGGCAAGAGAGGACTTGAAGCTGGATGCGGAAAGCCGGGTGCTTTGCATCTGCACCGAAGGGGCCACGGACAAAGAAGCCTATACGGCCATTGTCGGACGTCCCCCGGAACAGGTTATGGCGTAAAACTGCCTTCCAGGGATCTCTAAAAGCATCTTTCAAAACCCCAGAACAGTCATAAACATGCCGAATCGGATGAATTCCATGATCTGAGAGGAATTGTTTCGATGGAAAATTGCCTCATTACAGCCAAAAAATAGCCTGATTTGTCATGTATTTAACAATAAACCGTATTTTTTTGTGGTTTCTCGATCACCTTCGTTGACAGGCATCAATAGGCTGTTAAGAATTTCGTCATAAGATTGAAACAATTCAGACAATCGGCATACGTTCTGAAAATTTCGCTCTTCAAGGAAGGTTATGGGGACCACGTGGGAAAAGGTTAGCGAAATGCTGCAACAACCTAAATCAGGACAGCAATTATTCGAAGTGGCGATTTACAACAAGGAAGTTCGTGCCCTGGTTAAAGAAAACCAAAGCCATTGCTTCTTTGACGATCACTGGGCCGACACGCAGTTACGCGATGTCATCGCCAAGGACGAGAGCGAAGCGCGAGAACTGATCGCCAAACGTTTCCCGCCTGACGACGGATTTGTCATCCAGGACGTTCACACAACCACCTGCCAAGCCTGAGCGCGACGCTTTGCGTCGTATTTTTGTTTGCTGATGTAACGTGACAGCCCGGCGTGGGCAGTTATTGACCGAGCCGTTCTTCCGCCCGCTCGCCGCCTTCAAAGATTTCGAATATATCCGCACCGGCAATGACGACGCCGTCGTAACCCTGGTCGATAATGCCATAGATATAGGATGCCGTGTCGCCATAGATGATGCGTTGCCATTCCGGGCGCCAGTAATTGACATAATAGCGGTCAGGATCGTTGTGCAGCGGCCCGCCGATCCAGGACGGCGATCCCGGTTGCCAGTTGTTTTTCCAGTAGTAGAGATAGCTTGACGCGATACCGATATCGACGCGCGCCAACACCATGCGTTTCGCACCGACCTTTTTGTATTTCAGCGTTTCAACGGCCTGTTTCGTCAGCGGCTGACGGCCATGGAATACGTCAACAATCAGCATGTCGTAATTGGTGCCGTGCATGCGAAGGGCAAATTCATCCTGCCTGCCGTAAGCCGGTGAGTTACCGATCACGGCGAAATTCCTGATATCGCGTAACGAGACGATACTCTTGGGGCTCTCCTGGGAAGGCCGCTGGGGATAGTCGGGCAGGATCGCATTCTCGACGGTATCCGTCGGGATGGCATGATAGGCGAAGTTTCGTGTTGTGCTTTCGGCCAATCCCTGGTCGATACTTGCCGGCATATCCGTCCGATCAAGCACAAATACCCCGAGACCGTTCCGTTTCGCCCGCTCCAGGATCGACAGACGAGATTGCAGGGCCTCCGGTTTCGGCGGAGCGCCAAACGTATTGTAACCGTGAAACAGGCCGACGGAGAGTATGCCGTCGATGGATCGGGTAAAACCGGAGGCGGGAAGGATCAATGTATCATCGACCGGGTCCGTTTTCACCGTCAGGCCGCCGCCATTCTCAACAACAACGGCGAAATCGGGTCGAATGCTCCGGGCATAGGTGGAAATGCGCTGAATAAACTGGCGCATCTCCTCGCGGAAATCGACCAGAGGTCCTTCATCGAAAAAGGTCGGCGTATCGTCCTCGAGAAGATCACGGCCCTGGATTCTGACTCGCCCGGGAGCGTCCTCCTCGGTTTCCTGGGCAAAGACAGGGTAAATATCCACCAGGGGAACAAGCACAAGCAGGGCCAAGGCCAAAAACATACGGCCGGCACGTCGGAAACGAATTCCTGATTTTCTATGCGAAGGTTCCAATGAAAGCCTCTCGAACACATCCCTATACAGTATTTGCAAGAGAAATAGCCTATATCAAAGAAGTTAAACAGTGATTGCCATCATACATGGCTCAATTTCCGTACTCACCCGGATGTGAACACCGTTGTTTTGCACAACCCCGGCCATCTCGCCACTCTGGTTGCATGAAAACGGCAATTCACTACATCCTCGGGTTAGCCATCACCGCAACGGCTATTTTTGCCGCCATGATTACCATTTCAGCTTTGGCAAAAGATGACTCCCACCCGGAAGCATGGACTTACGCCTGGCCCAATACCGACTTCTCCAGCCACAGCGTTCCTTATGACGAGATTTTTTCCGGCGGTCCGCCGAAGGATGGCATTCCATCCATTGATGCGCCTAAGTTCATCGACGTCTCCGAAGTGATGGACTTGAGCGATACCGAGCCCGTTGTCGGCCTGCATCACGGTGGAGAGGCAAAAGCCTATCCGTTGCGTATCCTGACATGGCACGAAATCGTCAATGACGAGATCGCGGGAATACCGGTAACCGTGACCTATTGCCCCTTGTGCAATTCATCCATTGTTTTCGACCGCAGACTGGACGGGAAAGTCCTTGATTTCGGCACCACGGGCAACCTGCGCAATTCCGACCTGGTCATGTATGACCGCCAGACGGAAACCTGGTGGCAGCAATTCCTGGGCGAGGGCATTATCGGAGAACTCACCGGAAAGTCCTTGAAAATGCTACCCTCACGGCTTGAATCCTGGGCCAGTTTTCGGGACAGATCGCCCCAGGGAAAAGTTCTCGTTCCGAACAATCCTTCGATGCGACGGTACGGCATGAATCCTTATGTCGGTTATGATTCTTCCAGTTTCCCGTTTCTATATAGAGGTGACTTGCCCGAAGGCGTTAATCCCATGGTTCGGGTTGTCGCCGTCGGCGAACAGGCCTGGACGCTACCGCTGTTGCGGGAAACAGGCCGGATCGATAGCGGCGATCTGAGGCTGAGTTGGAAGTCCGGGCAGAATTCAGCGCTCGACAGTGCAATCATTTCGCAGGGCAAGGATGTCGGTAACGTTATCGCGCAACGCCTGAGCGGCGGCCAGTGGCTTGACGTCCCCCATGACATCACGTTTGCCTTCGTCTTCCATGCCTTCCGGCCAAACGGAACGATCCACAAGCTCTAGATCATTGATCATTGCTTGTTGTCCCCCCCGGGAAGCCCTTGTAGACTCATCTGGTGAACGCAAAAGAGCCAACCAGAACACAACCGGATTGAGGCATGTCTGTCAGTCACGGCCAGATTATCGTCGTGGGAAACGAGAAGGGTGGTAGCGGCAAGTCGACCACGGCGGTTCATCTTATCGTCGGGCTATTGCGTGCAGGTTTTTCGGTTGCCTGCGTTGATCTCGACGGCAGGCAGGGCAGCCTGACACGGTTTTTCGATTTGCGCCGGCGATACGCAGAGAGGAACGGCCTGAACCTTCCCGCACCCGATCTCAAAACGCTTCTACCCATGGATGTTGATGACGGGTTCAGCGCAGACGAGATGACAAGCGATCTTCGCGACCTGGGCGGATTGCTGCGACAGCTTTCAACGCGTTTCGATGCCGTTGTCGTGGACACCCCGGGCAGTGACAGCAAACGGAGCCGTCTGGCCCATACCCTGGCCGACACGCTGATAACGCCGATGAATGACAGCTTCGTCGATCTGGATGTCCTGGCGACGGTGGATCCGGAAACAATGTCCATTGAACGGCCCAGTCATTACGCGGAATCCGTTTGGCAACAACGCAAGAGCCGGGCCCATCTGGGCCTCAAAGCGACCGACTGGATCGTCATGCGAAACCGGCTGAGCAGCCTGGATGCCCTTTCAAAACGTGAAATGGCGCAGCTTCTTGAGGACCTTGCCAAACGGTTCGGATTCCGCTTACTGCCCGGTTTCGGAGAACGGGTTATTTACCGGGAACTGTTTCTAAAGGGCCTGACCATCATGGACCTGAAGGATGATATGGCGGATCAGAAAAGCCTGAGTATGTCCCATCTGGCGGCGCGACAGGAGGTTCGCAACCTCGTAGAAGCCATACGCTTTCCGCCTGCAGGGTCCGTTCAGCAACCGACCGGACAGCAGCCCCCCCGGCGCTCACCGAGAACCCGGATAACCAAACCAGAAATGAACATGTCAGCCGGGCACCCGACAACATGAGTATCTTTCCCTGGAAAAAGGAAGAAACCACGACGGCTACCCGTGGCGCACCCGTTGTCGTCATCGGAAACGAAAAGGGTGGATGCGGAAAATCCACTACCGCCATGCATATGATTATCGGCCTGATGGAAAGGGGATATCGGGTTGCTTCCATTGATCTCGATATCCGGCAATCGAGCCTTAGCCGGTACGTCAGCAATCGCAAAACCTACGCTGAAACCCTGGGGCGCAATGTTCACATGCCTCAGCATTATACCGGTTCGGAAGTTACCGGCGATGATGGCTCGAAACCCGATGAGGACCGGGCGGCCGAGCGCCTGCAGTACCTGATCGACGGTGCGCGGGTGAACCATGATATCGTGGTGATCGATACGCCGGGTTCGGACAGCCCGTTGTCCCGCATAGCACATGGTTCGGCCCGTTTGTTGGTGACGCCGGTAAACGACAGTTTTGTCGACCTTGATGTGCTCGGCCATATCGACGCCCGAAGAAAGCAGGTTCTGGGTCCTTCCCATTATTCCGAAATGGTGCTCAATCAGCGAATGGGGCGGCAAAAAGAAGACATTTTAGATTACGACTGGTTCGTGATCCGCAACAGGATCGGCACCCTGGACAGCCACAATGCCCAGGACGTCGAATGGGCGCTGAAGGAACTTGCCGGAGTATTGCAATTCCGGGTTCTACCGGGATTCAGCGAGCGGGTTATTTTCCGCGAACTGTTTCTCGTCGGTCTGACGATCCTTGACCTGAAGGAAGCATCCGGTGGAAAGCCGCTCAGTTCCTCCCATCTTGCGGCGAGGGAAGAGGTCAATGATCTTGTGACCGCAACCCTTGAAGCCCTTGCCCTTGCAACTCAACCTGCTTGAACACCGATAGAGAGACAGCCACGATCATGGCCGACAAGGTTCCAAAGAAATCAAGAGAGCGGGAGGTCAGCACCAAGAACGATGTCAGCGCCTTTCTGCAACAGGTAGCCGCCACGCCGCCACCGGCAAGAAAAGCCGGCGAACGCGGCAAGCTGATTTTCGCCATGGATGCCACGGCCAGCCGCCAGCCGTCCTGGGACCGCGCCGCCGCCATCCAGGGACAGATGTTCCATGAAACCGCAGCCCTTGGCGGGCTGGACATTCAGCTTGTGTTCTATCGCGGCTTCGGTGAATTCAAGGTCAGTCGCTGGACCAGCGAGGAAGCAGATTTGCAGAAATGGATGACGTCGGTTCAATGCAGGGCAGGTGAGACCCAGCTGGCGAAGGTCCTGTCCCATGCCGCCAACGAAACGGCAAAGGAAAGGGTTAACGCCCTGGTCTTTGTCGGTGATTGCTGTGAGGAGGATGTCGACAGGATCGGCGCCAGGGCCGGGGAATTGGGCCTGAAAGGCGTGCCGGCTTTCATGTTTCATGAAGGCGACGATTCGGTTGCCGGTTTCACGTTCCGCGAAGTCGCACGGCTGACCCGTGGCGCTTACTGCCATTTTGACTCAACCAGCGCCCAGGCCCTGCGCGACCTTCTGGCCGCCGTCGCTGTCTACGCCGCAGGGGGAAGACCAGCACTTGAAAACATGGCCGAGCGCCAAGGCGGCGCAGTGCTGCAGATCGCCAACCAGATGAAAGGGGACAGCAAGGCATGATCAGGGGGGCTGACGGATGTCCTATCTGATTTTAGGGATAGCCCTGTTGGCCGGCTTCCTGCTGGCGGGACGCTGGTTCGTTTCGGCCGATCCCAAGACCCTGGTCAAGGCGCTGAAATGGCTTCTTATCGGCGGCATTATTACCATTGCCGCATTTTTCCTGTTCACGGGCCGGATCGCCTGGGCCATCGCCGCATTGCCGGCCCTGTTGCCGTGGCTTATCCGTCTTCGCCGGGTCGCCCGAACGGCCAAGGCTTTTCATCGCATGTCACAACGGGGCAGGGGACATTCCTCCGGCCAGACCTCCGCCGTGCACACCCGATATCTCCAAATGGAACTCGACCACGACACAGGCGCCATGTGGGGTACGGTCGTCTACGGCGCCTTGTCAGGGCGAGACCTGCAGGACTTGTCGGATGTGGAGATTCTCGGACTGTTTTCGGAATGCCGGCAAAACGATCCTGAATCGGCGCAGATCCTGGAAGCCTATCTGGACCGGGAACGACCGGACTGGCGAACAGACTGGCAGGATAGTACAAGTGATGGCAACTCGGCAGGCACACACCAACCCGGCGCCATGACGCGAGCTGAAGCTTATGAGGTTCTTGGGCTCGAAGAAGGCGCGCCGGAAGAAGCGATTCGCGATGCTCACCGCCGTCTGATTGCCCATTTGCATCCTGACAAGGGCGGCTCGACATTCCTAGCCGCCAAGGTCAATCAGGCAAAAGATGTCCTGTTGGGCGGATAACAGGTAAATCTTTAAAGCAGGGTGCTCTTTTGCAAGAAAAGGGTCGATTTTTGATCGACCGGATGGCACAAAGGGCCGAGTTTTACATGATTTTTACAGGAACTTCTGGCACCGATGCCGATCAAACCCGTCAAGAAAGCCCTTTTTCCCGTCGCCGGTCTCGGCACACGGTTTTTGCCGGCAACCAAGGCGCTGCCGAAGGAAATGCTGCCTGTTGTCGATAAGCCTCTGATCCAATATGCCCTTGAAGAAGCACAGGATGCGGGTATCGAGCAGTTCATTTTCGTTACCGGACGCGGTAAGACCGCCATGGAGGATCATTTCGATCACGCCGTGGAACTGGAACTGACATTAAAGGAACGTGGCAAGACCGATGATCTGCAGACCGTGCTGGATTGCTCGCCGCCGCCGGGCCAACTGACCTACGTTCGTCAGCAACAACCGCTGGGCCTCGGTCATGCTGTCTGGTGTGGCAAGAACTACATTGGCGATGAGCCTTTCGCCGTGTTATCTGCTGACGACGTTATTCTCGCCAATCCCGGATGCCTGAAACAAATGATCGAAACCTACAACAGGATCGGCGGCAACCTTGCCGCTGTCGTGGATGTACCTCGTGAACACACCAATCGTTATGGAATTCTGGATATTGAAAGCGATGATGGAAAAATCGCCAAGGCGAAAGGATTGGTCGAGAAACCGAACCCTGATGACGCGCCCTCAACGCTGTCCATCATCGGTCGATATATCCTCCAGCCTCAGGTCATGAATCACCTGGATAAGCACGAAACAGGGGCTGGCGGAGAAATCCAACTGACCGACGCCATGGCTGCTACAATTGGTGAGATCGATTTCCACGGTTTTCGATTTGAAGGCAAGCGATTTGACTGCGGCACCAAGAAAGGCTTCATCGAAGCCAACGTCGCCTTCGCACTTGACAGGGATGACATGCGAGACGGTGTCTCAGAAATATTGAAGGAATACCTCTAAATGCGCATTGCCATGATCGGCACAGGGTATGTCGGGCTAGTATCCGGTACCTGTTTTTCTGAATTCGGGGTCGAGGTGATCTGCGTCGACAAGGACGTAGCCAAAATCGATGCGCTGAACCGGGGGGAAATTCCTATTTACGAACCAGGCCTTGAGGACCTGGTTGCCAAGAACGTTCAGGCGGGCCGTATATCATTCACAACCGACCTGGTTTCGGCTGTAAGCACGTGCGATGCCGTGTTCATCGCCGTCGGCACACCGAGCCGCAGGGGAGACGGTCATGCGGATCTTACCTACGTCTATGCCGCGGCTGAGGAAATCGCCCAATCCCTTGACGGCTACACGGTCGTTGTCACCAAATCCACCGTGCCGGTCGGAACCGGCAGGGAAGTGGAAAAGGTCATCAGGGGAACTCGCCCCGATGCGGAATTCGACGTCGTTTCCAACCCGGAGTTCCTACGCGAAGGCTCCGCCATTGAGGATTTTATGCGCCCGGACCGGGTTGTCATCGGCACATCCAGCGAGCGCGCCCGCGAGGTAATGCGTGAGTTGTACCGCCCACTGTATCTGGCGGAAACGCCGATCCTTTTCACGACGCGCCAGACCTCGGAAATGATCAAGTATGCCGCCAATACTTTCCTCGCCACCAAAATCACGTTTATCAATGAGATCGCCGATCTTTGCGAAAAACTGGACGCCGATGTACAGGATGTTGCAAAGGGGATAGGGCTGGATGGCCGTATCGGCCGCAAGTTCCTTCATGCCGGACCGGGTTACGGCGGCTCCTGCTTCCCAAAAGACACGCTGGCGCTGGTAAGAACGGCTCAGGAAGCGGACAGCCCGCTTCGCATCGTAGAAGCCGTGGTTACCGTCAACGACGAGCGCAAGATAGCCATGGCCGGCCGGGTGATAGACGCCGCTGACGACTCCGTTCAGGGAAAAACCATTGCTGTTCTTGGTGTCACCTTTAAGCCCAATACGGATGACATGCGGGATTCCCCGAGTCTGGACATCATCCCAGCCCTACAGGAAGCCGGCGCCACCATTCGAGCCTATGATCCTGAAGGCATGGATGAGGCGAAAAAGCTGTTAGACGGGGTCGAATGGTGCCAGGACGCCTATGACGCCATGACCGGCGCGGATGTGGTCACCATCATTACCGAATGGAACCAGTTCCGGGCCTTGCAACTGGACCGGTTGAAGGAGGTCATGAACAAACCCGTGATGGTCGATTTGAGAAATATCTATGAGCCGCAGGAAATGGCCGACGAAGGCATCATCTATTCCTGCATCGGCAGGTCCTGATCCCCATGACCGGCTTTTCTCTCGATCCTGTCATCCTTCGTGAATACGATATCCGGGGTATTGTCGGTGAATCCCTGACGACGGACAGCATCCGCGCCATCGGCCTGGGGTTCGGCACCATGGTCGGCGAACGGGGATGCAAGACCGTCGCCGTCGGATACGACGGGCGTTTGAGTTCTCCCGAACTGGAACAGGCCCTGACAGAGGGCATCATGGCATCGGGGTTGGATGTCATCCGGATCGGACGAGGCCCTACACCCATGCTGTATTTCGCCACCCACCATCTGGACGCCGATGCCGGCGCCATGATCACCGGCTCGCACAATCCGCCGGAGTACAACGGCATCAAGATGGTCTATCAGGGCAAGTCATTCTGGGGGCCGGACATTCAGGAACTGGGACAACGCGTGGCCTCTGGGAATCTCTCGTCGGGCGACGGAAAATCAAGCCATTACAACATCTTCAGTGAATATGTTGAGAGAATAGTTTCGGATTATCGCGGTGATAAAAACCTGAAAGTCGCCTGGGATCCGGGCAACGGCGCCGCCGGTGAGGTAACCCGGGCAATGAGCGAACACCTGCCCGGCGAACACATCCTGATCAACGATGAAATCGACGGAACCTTCCCGGCGCACCATCCGGACCCGACGGTTGAGAAAAACCTGGATCAACTCAAAGAAATCGTCCTGAACCAGGGCTGCGATATCGGCATCGCCTTCGACGGTGATGGTGATCGTATCGGCATTATCGATTCCCAGGCCCGCGTGCTGTGGGGGGACCAGATCCTGATCCTGCTAGCCCGCGAAGTTCTTAGCGAACTGCCCGGATCGACGATCATCGCCGATGTGAAATCGTCACAGGCCTTTTTTGACGAAATCAGCCGCCTTGGCGGCAACCCGGTGATGGCGAAAACCGGCCATTCCCTGATCAAGAACAAGATGCACGAAACCGGCGCCCCGCTCGCCGGCGAGATGAGCGCCCATATCTTCATCAAGCATCGCTATTACGGCTACGACGACGCGAGCTATACGGCTGTGCGCCTGCTGTCCATTCTGGCTGGGAGCGATGAGACCTTAAGCGATATGCGGGATGGCCTGCCGCAACTGATTAATACGCCTGAGTTGCGTTTTCCCTGTTCGGAAGAGCGCAAGTTCGCCGTTGTCGATGAGGTCAAGGACCGCTTGAGCAGCCGTTCGGACGTAACGGTCCACGACATTGATGGTGTCAGGGTCGAAACCGAGGATGGCTGGTGGCTGCTACGAGCCTCCAATACGCAGGATGTCCTGGTCGCCCGATGCGAATCAGGAACGGAAGAGGGCCTCACCCGTTTGCAGGACGATCTATCACAACAACTCGTCGCATCCGGTCTGGAACTCCCGGAGAATCCCTGAACAACTGGCTTTCAAAAGCCAGTCTCCTAACTTCTTGCATTTACGAAGAGTTCGGACTGCCTAGTTAAGCTGGGCGACTTGCTGTTCCTTGGTCAGGCGCACTTCCAGGCAATTGATATTCTTGCGCTCAAGAATCTTGCAGGCTTTATAGGCCTGTTTCTTGGGGATGTTGTGAATGCGTGAACGGTAAAGAATCTTGCCGGACTTCTTTTCTAAAGGCTCTACAGTGACAAAGCCGGTGTTGAGCAGTTTCGGCACAATGGCCGATATTTCATGGGCATAGGACCGGGCGCGATTTTGATCAGCAAAGGCGCCGACCTGAATACCCCAACCGAGCTTGGGATCGATCCCCACTACATTGGCAGCACTGGCGACCTGCGTGGTTTGGCTCGTATTGGAACCTGCTGATGCCATGGCCTCATTACCGTTCAGGATACGGAATCCCTTATCAAGCAGACTGACCATGTGCCGGTTTCGCCTCGAAGCGCTGTCTCCACCGAACACCACACCGATAAGGCGCTGGTTACCGCGTTTCACGGAGGCGACGAGATTGAAGCCGGAAGCCCGGATATAGCCGGTCTTGATACCGTCCGTACCTTCATAGCTGGTCAGCAACTTGTTGTGATTCTTGTAGTTACGATCGCCGTACTTGAACTTGACCGTCGAGAAAACCCGGTAGTATTCGGGGAAATCCCTGAGCAGGGCCTGGGCAAGGACGGCCATATCCCTGGCTGTGGAAAGCTGCCCCCGGTTCGGCAGTCCAGAAGCGTTACGGAATGTTGTGCTGTTCATGCCAAGCTTCCTGGCTTTCGCCGTCATCACGAGAGCGAAATCGCGTTCTGAGCCCGCAAGATTTTCTGCAACCAATGTAGCCACATCGTTGGCAGACTTGGTGACCAGCGCCAGAACGGCGTCACGCACCGTCAGTTTGTCGCCGCGTTTGAGGCCAAGCTTGGATGCCGGCTGGCGGGCGACCTGCCTGGAAGCCGTCCAAACCGTATCGGCATGGATCTGCCCCTGCTTGAGGGCTTCGAACACCAGATACAGGGTCATCATTTTTGTCAGGGAAGCCGGATAATTCCGCGTATCGGCATTAACGGCATGCAAAACCCGGCCTGTGTTGGCATCCATGACGAAGGATGCATATTTTGCCTGGGCGGCGTGGGGCAGGGCGGTAATGCCAAATACCAGAACGAGCGTAACGATGATCGCGGCGACAGCCTTGAACGGGCCTGGCCGTTTGGTTTCAATTTGAACCGTATCTTCCCTCAAGACCGTCGGTCCCTTCTTATTCCATCCTCGTCGCGCCGCCGTTTTATGTCATTTGATTACGGAGACTGCCCAGTTCAAAGACCCCCCTTGGTCTTGTCAATCACCATAACCGAATTACGCAAAAGTTCACAGAAATTATGGTGTTTTGCGCCTAAACGGCCTGAAAACACGAATACCCGCATGCCCTGAATAAATCATTAACGCAAAGACGGGGGCGATTCGATAATTTTTCAGTATTTTATTTCGCAAACGCACAAAATTACATAATATTCTTTTTCTTGCTTTAAAATTTTCATATAAATTTAATAATTTCAATTAATTAAATGAAGTAAATTATTTTGTGCAGTGCAACATAATTTGTTGACAAAGGGGCTTGAGAGGCATATTTTACCAACAATTGTTGCGTTGCAACATTTTGTGGACGCACCCCCCACGGTCGCCTGTCGAAATAAGGGACCGAATCAGACGAACTATTTGGAGTACTCAGCCATGACCACGACCAAGAAAACCGCCAAAAAGGCAGAATCCGTCGCCACGGAAACCGTCGAAGCCGCCATCAACGCCGGTAAGGAAGCTGCCAAGACCATCGAAAACACCATCGACACTGCCGTCAAGAACGGTGCAAAGGCCGCCAGCGAAAGCCTTGAGAAGGCTGTCGCCGCCAGCAAGGAGCAGGCAGACGCCGCTGCTAAAGCCAGCGCCGACGTTTTCAAGGGCTATGAAGACGTTATTGCCTACAACCGGA
The DNA here is from genome assembly GCA_964344255.1 of uncultured Thalassospiraceae bacterium. Taxonomy (GTDB): domain Bacteria; phylum Pseudomonadota; class Alphaproteobacteria; order Rhodospirillales; family Casp-alpha2; genus JAJFIE01. Next base: position 35,443 of record CAYFMQ010000014.1, on the reverse strand, counting down.
GAAACGTCGAAGCCCTGATGGAAGTCAGCACCATCTGGCTTAAGGGCGTTCAGGACATCAACAAGGAAGCATCGGCTCTGGCCAACGCATCCTTTGAACAGGGCGTCAGCGCCACCCAACAGATCCTGGACTGCAAGACCGTTGAAGAGGTCATTGCCCTTCAGTCCGATCTGGCGAAAGCCAACTACGACAAGGCTGTTGCGGAAAGCCGCAAGATCAGCGAAATGAGCATCAAGCTGGCCGAGAAAACCGCGGCTCCCATCGCGGTTCGTGTTAATGAGACGGTCGCAAACTTCTCTAAGCCTCTCGCCGCCTGATTGCATCAGTCCACCGCTTAAATGGTGGAACATCATAAAACGCCCGACGGATCCCTCCCTCCGCCGGGCGTTTTTTTGTTCCGCATTGAATGAATGACAATACCTACCAGAGGCCGTTGACCTTCTGCAGCGCCCGGACATAGGCAATGATATCCTTGATCATTGAATCACTGACGCCCTCGACAGGTTTCATGTCGCCAAAGGGCCAGTGGTGCGCCCGTGTTCCGTTTTTTACAGCCAGGTAAAACGAAGCATCTCCATGATGGCCCGGATGGTAGACCTTGTGCAGGAAAGGAGGGCCTTTATCCGTACCGGCGCCTTTCACGCCATGGCATTCCTGGCAGAATGCCTGGAAGTTCAGCTTACCCCGGTTGATTTCCGGTGATGCTGCCGGTTCCTTGATAAGAGACGGGTCCAGAGCCTGCGCCTGGGTGTCCCAGGATGATGCCGAAACAAGAAACCCGACGAGCAGAGCAGTAAAAAACAGGCGCACGGAATATCCCTTTCATAACTGGAGAGTTTCGACATTCCTATAAGGGTTCCGCTTACGGGAAGGTCAAGGATCCTATCCCATTTGCCACTCTCGACATGAAAACCGGCTAACCTGATACTTTGCGGAATACTGTGAGTGTTGCGGACGGAATAGCCCATGCCATCTGACAAGCCACACCGCCTGAACCCGCTGGTGAACCCGAAATCGGTCGCCGTCGTCGGCGCCAAGGGAGAACCGGGGTCCAGCGGCTACAATGTCCTCCAATGCTGCCTTGGCGGCAGTTACGCCGGCGAGGTTTACCTTGTTAATCCCAGCCGGGACGAAATCGATGGCCGGAAATGCTACCCCTCGCTGAAGGATATTCCCGAACCGGTTGACCTGGCGGCCCTGGTCCTAGGCAACAATCGGATCGAGACGGTGTTTGAAGACGCTGTCGCCGCCGGGGTGCGCGCCGCCGTTGTCTACGGCAGTTGCCTGGTCGAAGACGACAGGGATCGGACCCCTTCCTTACGTGAAAGAATCCTAAGTATGGCCGCTGACAACGGCATGGCGCTTTGCGGTTTCAACTGTGCAGGTTTCATGAACCGGGAAGCGGGCCTTTCTCTCCAGCTCCAGGAGATCGGCTCGCGCAATGTCGGCACCGCTTGTCTGCTATCCCAGTCCGGATCCATGTATGCGACCCTGGTCCATAACGGCGGACGGCTCGACTACAATTTCACCGTCTCGACGGGACAGGAGGTCATTACGGATCTCACGGACTACATGGATTATGCCCTCAACATGGAGAGCACGCGCACCATCGGCCTGTTCATCGAAACCGTCCGCAAGCCGGAAGCCTTTATCCACGCTCTCAAAATGGCGGCGGAGAAGGATATCGCCGTCGTGGCGCTCAAGGTCGCTCGCACGGAAAAAGCCAAGCAATTCGCCATGAGCCACTCGGGCGCCATCGCCGGAGACGATTCCGGCTTCGATGCCGTGTTCCGGGAATACGGCGTCCTGCGCACCCATGACGCCAACGAATTCATGGCCACCATGCAACTTCTTGATTGTGGCAAACGGGCCGGGAAGGGCGGTCTGGCGGCCATCGCCGATTCAGGTGGCGAGCGGGAGCTTCTGGCCGACCTTGCAGCGGAAAACGGGATAGAGCTGGCGGAAATCAACACCGACACGAAGGCCCGGATTGAATCCGCCATCGAATACGGCGTCGAGGCGGAAAACCCTTTGGATGCCTGGAACACCGGTCAAGACTATGAACGGATATTTCACCAGAGCATGCACGCCCTGATGGACGATCCCGACACCGCCGTTGGCGTCTGGATCGCCGACATGCATGATGATCTTGTCCAGTTTGAAGCATACAGCAATGGCGCGATCGCCATCGCCGCTGAAAACGACAAGCCGCAGGTCTTTGCCACCTGCTATACGACAGGCAGCAACGACCGGTTGGTCGGTAAGCTGGCCCCGTCAGGCATCCCCATTCTGGAAGGAATGCGTCCGGCCATGATCGCCGTACGCAACCTGCTGGATTACAGGGATTATCATGCGACCAGAAAGGATAAACCGGCACCACCGGCGGGGTTTGCCGAAGCTACCGGAAAATGGCGCAGCCATCTTCAGAAGAGTGCATCCTTGAAGGCCCTGGAGATCTTTGAGCTTATCGGCGATTTCGCCATTCCCGTTATCAGGACGGAACCGGCGTCGGATGAAGCGAGTGTCATCGCTACGGCCAACGGCATCGGCTATCCCGTCGTCATGAAGACCGCAAACGATGGTATCTTGCACAAATCGGATGTGGGGGGCGTGGTTCTCAATCTTGCCGACGCCGATGCCGTGGCTGGGGCCTATAAGTCAATGAACGATAATCTCGGGCCCGACGTTGTGATTTCCGCAATGGCGGAAAAGGGGACGGAACTGGCTTTCGGCCTGGTCCATGATGAACTGTTCGGGCCGCTCGCCATGATCGCGGCAGGCGGCGTCTATATCGAACAATTCCGGGACGCCGTGTTCGCCGTGCCACCCGTCGATCCCGACAAAGCCAAGCGTCTTATTGACAGACTCGCCATCCGGCCAGTTCTCAACGGCGTGCGCGGCGCAGAACCTGCAGACATGGATGCCCTCGCCCGGGCGTTTTCGAATTTCACCCATCTCGTCGCCCTGCTGGGCAACGACCTGAAGGAACTGGACATCAATCCCGTCATAGCCGGGCCGACTGGCGTCATGGCTGTTGACGCCCTGGTTGTCGCGGCCGGGCAGGATTAAACTGAACAACAACGAACCGAATGAAAAGGGAGGATCAACATGAGCGACGAAATTCTTTATAGCGTGCAGGACCGTATCGCCCACATCCAGATCAACCGGCCAAAGGCCATGAATTCCATACACCCCGATCTGATGGCTGAATTGTCCGGTTACCTGAAACAGGCTGATGATGATGATGAAAACGTCTCCGTCGTCGTTCTATCCGGTGTCGGCGATCATTTCGGTGCAGGCTATGACCTGAAATTCGGTTGGTACGAAAAATACGGCGATGGTGTGCTGAACATGCGCAATATGCTGCTGGACTGCGCCGAATTTGAATACGGTCCCTGGGACTGCACCAAACCGGTAATCGCCATGGTACGCGGTTATTGCCTCGCGGGCAGTTGCGAGCTCGCCATGATGAGCTGCATCACGTTTGCTAGTGAAAATGCCCAGTTCGGCGAGCCGGAAATCAGGTTCTCGACCTCACCACCCGTCGTCGTCATGCCGTGGACCGTGGGTCTGAAAAAATCCCGTGAGCTTCTTTATACCGGCGACATCATCGACGCGCATGAGGCGGAAAAAATCGGCATGGTGAACCGGGTCTTCGCCGATGATGCCCTGGAAGAGGAAACCTTCCGTTACGCCCGCCGCGCCGCCGCCATCTCTCTCGAAGGCTTGCGCACGACCAAGGCATCCATCAACAAGGGGGCTGAAATAGCCGGTTTCCGTCAAGCTGTGGCCTATGGCATCGAGCAAGGCGCCATGCTGGACGCAACGGAAACGGAAGCCCAGGTCACCTTCGGCAAGATCAGGGAAAAGGAAGGGCTGTCAGCAGCGATCCGCTGGCGGGAAAGCCAGTTCGAATAAGGATTAATGGAGTAGGGTAGTTTACTCTTCCAGCGGCTTAACCTTGGCGAGGTTCTTCACGGACAGGACGTTTTCGATGTCGCGGACAACGTCCGTCGCCTTGCTCTTTTCCTTAGCTGAGAGGGCGCGTCCGAACAGGAAGACATGACCACCGACGGAACGGTATCTGAAATTCGTCACGTTGACGCCCTTGGCGTCCAGTAGCAGGGCGTTGATTTTCGTCTCAACGACCGTGTCGTCGACGAAGTTTTCAACCGCGCCTTTTTCCTGTTCCAGGTCGCTTTTCACCATGATCTCGTTATAGAGTTTCTTAACGCCTTCGATGTTGCGGGTGAGGTTTTCCGCCTGGCTACGTTGTTCGCCCGTCTCAACGACTCCCGTCAGCATGACGTCCTGCTCGTATACATCAGCGTTGATGGAGATGACGTCGGTGCCCATGGCGTCGATCACGTCGACGACGATACTGGCCTTGATTTCCGTATCCTTGGCGATGTCCTCGGCGCTTCGATCCTCGACAGCGGCTTCAACGGCATCCTTGATAATCGTCAAGGGATTCAGGTCGATCGCCAGTGCCGGCGAGGCGAAAATCGTAACGCTCAACATTAAGAACATAAATTTTACAAAACGAAACATGGACGGCGTTCCTTCATAACAAACATCGAATCAAGCCATATTCTAAAACCAATTGCCCTGTTGACCAGTGTCTTTGCTCACTATCAACGCATATAAATCTGCATCCGGGGTCTTTCACCGGCTAATTCATCACCATATATTAGGGAGCCGATGTAACATTGTGTGACACTCGTTGTTTCTCTTAAAACTCCCGTTGTGGCATACTATTGAACAGAATCAGGAGACTACAGGCTTGAACGCCTTGATAAGATTGACGCGAGATGACTGAGACCGTGACCATACCTGGGATGAAAACACCCATGGCAGGGCCAGATAAGGGACCGAAAACACCGTCAACAATAGACGATGACGGACCGGATACGGGTCTGGCGCTGAAAACGCGGCCCAAGACCAAGAAGCCCTCCATGTACAAGGTCCTGATGCTGAACGACGACTACACACCCATGGAATTCGTCGTTCATGTCCTTGAGCGTTTCTTCGGCAAATCGCAGCAGGAAGCCACCAAGATCATGCTGCATGTCCATCAACGCGGCGTCGGCGTTTGCGGGGTTTTCACCTATGAGGTTGCCGAAACCAAGGTAACCCAGGTCATGGATCTGGCGCGTCAGCAGCAACATCCTTTACAATGCACCATTGAAAAAGACGGCGACGATTAGTCTGGAGATCGACAAGAAATGCTATCGCGAAACCTGGAACAGACACTGCACCGCGCCCTGGCTCTCGCCACGGAACGCCGTCACGAATATGCGACCCTGGAACACCTGCTGTTGTCGTTGGCGGAAGACCCCGATGCCGTGTCCGTGTTCAATGCCTGCGGCGTCGATGTGGATGGCCTGAGGGAAGAACTCCTCGCGTTCGTCGATAACGAGCTTTACGATATCCAGTCCGACGAAGCGTCCGAGCCGAAGCCCACCGCCGGTTTCCAGCGCGTCGTTCAGCGCGCCGTGATCCATGTTCAATCCTCGGGCCGTGAAGAAGTGACCGGCGCCAATGTTCTTGTCGCCATGTTCTCGGAACGCGAAAGCCATGCCGTTTATTTCCTGCAGGTTCAGGACATGTCCCGTCTGGATGCGGTCAACTACATCTCCCACGGGATCGCCAAGATACCCGGCCACAGCGAACAGCGCACCGTCCACGGCGCCGATGAAGGGACTGATGGTGAGGACGTCGTCCACAAGGGCCAGGAAGCGCTCGACGCCTATTGCGTCAACTTGAACAAGAAGGCGGCGGCAGGCCAAATTGACCCTCTGATCGGCCGCGGCGACGAGGTCGACCGCACGATCCAGATCCTGTGTCGTCGAAACAAGAACAACCCCCTCTACGTGGGCGACCCCGGCGTCGGCAAGACCGCCATCGCGGAAGGCCTGGCGAAGCGCATCGTCGAAGGCGATGTGCCCGATGTCCTGGTGGACTCAACCATTTTCGCCCTCGACATGGGAGCCCTTCTGGCGGGAACGCGTTATCGCGGTGATTTCGAGGAACGCCTGAAGAACGTCATGAATGAACTGGAAAACACCGATGGCGCTATCCTGTTTATCGACGAGATTCATACCGTGATCGGCGCCGGCGCCACATCGGGTGGCTCCATGGACGCCTCCAACATCCTGAAGCCCGCGCTGCAGAAGGGAACGCTGCGTTGCATGGGCTCGACCACCTACAAGGAATACCGTAGCTATTTCGAAAAGGACCGCGCCCTGGTGCGCCGCTTCCAGAAGATCGATGTTTATGAGCCTTCCATCGAGGATGCGGTGAAAATCCTAAAAGGCCTGAAACCTTACTTCGAAGAGCATCATAACGTGCGCTATACGGCTGATGCCTTGAAGGCCGCGGTCGATCTTTCGGCGCGTTACATTTCAGACCGCAAGCTACCCGACAAGGCCATCGACGTCATCGACGAAGTCGGCGCATCGCGCATGCTGCTGCCGGCGAACAAGCGCAAGAAAACCGTCTCGGTCAAGGACGTGGAAAACGTGGTCGCCAAGATCGCCCGCATCCCACCCAAGTCCGTTTCCACGGACGACAAGAAGGCACTCAAGACACTTGAGCGCGACCTGAAGACCGTCGTGTTCGGCCAGGACAACGCCATCTCGGCGCTTTCCAGCGCCATCAAGCTGGCCCGCGCCGGGTTGCGCGAGCCTGAAAAGCCCATCGGTTGCTACCTGTTCTCCGGCCCCACCGGCGTCGGCAAGACGGAAGTCGCCAAGCAACTGGCCCACATCATGGGCGTCGAGCTTGTGCGCTTCGACATGTCCGAATACATGGAACGCCATTCGGTATCGCGCCTGATCGGCGCACCGCCGGGTTACGTCGGCTTCGACCAGGGCGGCCTGCTGACCGATGCCGTGGACCAGAACCCCCATGTGGTCATGCTGCTGGACGAGATCGAGAAAGCGCACCCGGACCTGTTCAATATCCTGCTACAGGTCATGGATCACGGCAAGCTGACCGACCATAACGGCAAGAGCGTCGATTTCCGCAACGTGGTGCTGATCATGACCACCAACGCCGGCGCAGCCGACATGGCGAAACCGCCCATGGGCTTCGAGCGCGAAGTACGTGTCGGCGAGGACCTGGAAGCGGTCGAAAAACTGTTCACGCCGGAGTTCCGCAACCGTCTCGACGCTATCATTCCCTTTGCCGCCCTGTCGCCGGAAATCGTCTCACGCGTCGTCGACAAGTTCGTCATGGAACTGGAAACGCAGCTTGAAGACCGGAACGTGATGATCGAATTGACCGACGGCGCCCGCGAATGGCTGGCGAACAAGGGCTATGACAAGCTCTACGGCGCAAGACCGCTGGCCCGGGTTATCCAGGAGCACATCAAGAAACCGCTGGCCGAAGAACTGCTGTTCGGCAAACTCGCCGGTGGCGGTGTCGTCGTGGTCAAGGTGGAAGACGACAAGATCGCTTTTGGTTATCCCGAAGACGATGACAACCTGCCCATCAAGCGCAAGAAAGGCAAAGTCCCGGTGCTGGTGGAGTAGGGGGCTCCATGACTTCCTACAACTTCCATCTTTTAGATGGTTTCCGGCAGCACTCACCCATAACGTTACCCGGCCGATATTCTACTGCATTGACGGCACTGCCGAACAACGTAGCGTCTCTGGCTGCTTCCGTTCAAGGCCTGTTCGTGCATAGCGATTATCTGGACCTTTACGGCATTGACGCTGAGGATGCCGCTTCCATATCACGTGAAACCTTGCCGTTGGAATTGCGTCTAGAGTCTCTTCTCAGGAAAAATGCCTCACCTTTGGATCATCCTCGTCCCATTCATGAACGTGAAATCGGCACCTGCCGGGATTATGCCGTAATGTTGTGCGGCATCGTCCGCGAAAAGTCCGTCCCTGCGAGGGTTCGGTGCGGGTTTGCCTCGTATTTCACATCGGACCGTTATGAAGACCATTGGCTTTGTGAATACTGGAACGATCAGGATGACCGTTGGACGCGGGTTGATGCGCAAATGGATGAAGTCCACCGGGAACATCTGGGTATTACATTTGATATTTCCGACGTACCGTCAGCTTGTTTTCTCTCGGCAGGGGAGGCATGGGAACTCGTAGAAACAGAGAAGGTATCTCCCGACACGTTCGGCCATGGTAAAGATACAGGCCTCTGGTTCATGCATGTCAATTTGGCCCGGGATTATCTGTCCTTGCGCGGTCAGGAAGTTTCACCTTGGGACGGATGGCGGGATGCATCGGACCTGAACTGGCAGAATGAAAAAGCCCACCAGGATGCCTGTGATGAAATCTCACAAGCCATCGCACGATTGCTTGAAGGTGTAAACGATGAGGCGAATAGTTCCGGTTTAAAGCCTTTCTGGCTCAACTGATTAATAATCAGAGTTTACAGTTGGCTTCGTGGATGATTTCCGCCCGGATCGCGCCTTCGGGATCAAGCGGCAGGCTCTGCTGACCCATCAGGGCGTAATGCTTGTTGATCCGCTCGCCGCTATTGTACATACGCTCCACCACGAAGGATCGGCATTCACCGCAAGTATTCGCCATGGCGATTCCCTGGGCCGTGCGTACGGGCAGAATGCATTTTTGGGTGTGTTCGGCGACTTCCTTATCGGATTGTCTTTCCTGCGCCGTCGCGCCGCCACAGGCTTCCTCGCTGAGAATACGGGTTTTTCCCGAGCCCTTGAAGGGCAGGGACATCTCGCCTTTCTTCACCATCTGGAAGGTGCGCAGGGTCGAAGAGGCATAACCGGACCGGTCACGAACCACCTGAATATTCATGCAGGCGTTGCAGGAATTGATAAGGGTTTCAAACCCTGAGACCCGCTGAATGCGTGAGCATTTCGATGCGGCATCCGCCGGCAGGCGCATGAAGATCAGCGCAATCAGCGCCAACGCCAGAACGGAAACGACCCCAAGCATACCGGGCCAACGGAAGTTATCCTTGTACATACCCTGATCTTTGCAAATCAGGGTTAATGAATGGTGAATCGGCCTTTACGCTGGTCCCTGGTTTTTACGGAATGGCGAGTGGCGAGACAGCACATCGATTTCGTCATCGACATGGCGGCGTTCGCTTTTCAGGTAATGATCGATGGCATCCCTTAGCCCGGGATCGCGAATCCAGTGTGCGCTGTAGGTTTTAACCGGCAGATAGCCCCGCTGCAGCTTGTGGGATCCCTGCGCCCCAGCTTCTACACATTTAAGGCCATGCTGTATGGCGTAGTCGATGGCCTGGTAGTAACACAGTTCGAAATGCAGGAACCTGTAGTCCGCCAGGCAGCCCCAGTTGCGGCCGTATATGGTGTCCGTCCCCACCAGATTGAGGGCGCCGGCGACAGGCAGGCCGTTATCGTAGGCCATGACGAGAGCAACCCTGTCCGACATGCGTTCCGACATCAGCGAAAAGAAACTGCGCTCCAGATAAGCCTGACCCCACTTGCGAGACGAGGTATCCAGGTAAAAACGGAAGAATGCATCCCACACATCTTCCGTCAGATCGCTTCCGCTCAGGACCCGGATATCCAGGCCGTGTTCGGCGACCTTGCGACGTTCCTTCTTGATGTTTTTGCGTTTCCTGGACGACAGGGCCGAAAGAAAATCGTCAAAGTTCTCGTAATCTCTGTTTTCCCAGTGGAACTGCTCACCGGTCCGAAGCAGCCAGCCCTGCTCGCCAAACCGGCGCCAGTCTTCTTCGTCAATGAACGTGACATGCACGGAAGAAACACCGGTGCGCTCGCACAACTGCATCATCCCGGCACGCAAGACATCCGCCATGACCGGGTCTGCATCGGGCCGCACCAGCAAGCGCGGGCCCGTCACCGGGGTAAAGGGAACCGATGACTGGAATTTCGGATAATAGCGCCCACCGGCGCGCTCATAGGCGTCAGCCCACCCCCAGTCGAAAACATATTCACCATAGGAGTGGTTCTTCAGATAAAGCGGCGAGGCGGCGGCAAGCGTGCCGTCTGGGCCGTAAACCGTCAAATGCTGGGGATGCCAGCCTGCTTCGGCGGAAACGGAACCGCTATCTTCCATCGCTGAAAGGAAGGCATGGGAAACCGTCGGATTGTCATCACCGGCGCAGGCATCCCATTGTTCTGCCGATATCTCTGTAATATCGGCCAGAACCTTGACTTCGGTGGCTTCGCGTCCGTCAGGCATATCTCACATATGGCGGTTTTCCGTCCCGTGGGCAAGGGGCTATAACAGAAACGATATCACACCAGAAAAGCCTTGAAGGAGGATAACATGGCGGGCGTAAACGGAAGAGTGGCGCTGGTAACCGGTGCGGGCAGCAAGGGCGGTATCGGTTTCGCCTGCGCCAGGTTATTAAGGCAAGCCGGTGCAAAGGTCGCCATCACCTCGACCACGGATAGGATATTCGAGCGGCTCGACGAACTCGATTGTACGGCAGAGACGGGGTTCGCCAAGGCCGCCGACCTGACCGAAACCAACGCGGTGACCTCACTGATCTCGGACGTTGAAGCCGCTCTCGGGCCCATCGACATCGTCGTCAACAATGCCGGCATGGTGCAGGTCGGGCGGGACGAACCATCCGCGCCCTTGCATCAAACATCCGATGAGGGCTGGCACTACGGCATCGACATCAATCTGACCAGCGCCTTCCTGGTAACCCGCAGCGTGCTGCCCGGCATGATGGCGCGGGGCTATGGACGGATCGTCCAGATGTCCTCGGTCACCGGGCCTGTCGTTGGCATTCCGGGTAGCGCCGTCTACGGCGCCGCAAAAGCCGGTATGCTGGGCATGGCACGGTCACTCGCCATCGAGGCTGGGCCGCATAACGTCACGGTCAACTGTATCGGACCCGGCTGGATCGAAACGGAATCCAGCGGCGAGGGGGAAATCGTTGCCGGTGGATACACTCCTGCCGGACGTCCCGGCACGCCGGATGAGATCGGCCATGTCGCCGTCTTCCTGGCCAGCGAGGAAGCCAGCTACGTCAACGGCCAGCTCATCGTTGTCGATGGCGGTAATACCATTCAGGAATACAAGGTGGCGCTTGAGTAGGGAGACTATTCGGGGCATTATTCTACTAGTAGAATTTTCCCTTTGATGCTTTCTCGGTGGAAAGGCCCGAACCATGGCCACGGCAAAAAACCAGAAACGGTGGCGCGATCGCCATCGTGGTGAAAAACGGCAGTTGAATGTCATGGCGGCCAACGACGTGCATGACTCCCTCGATATGCTGGCCCGCACATACAATCTTTCAGGAAAAGGCGATGCCGTTGCCTTTGCCTGTTTCCTGGGCGACAGATTGATGGAGCGGGCGGATTACAGCCCCGACACGGCGCGCCTGCTGGCGGAACTTGCCGAAGAATATCATCGTTCACGTTAGGCGCAGCATTCATGACCATTCCCGATCAGGAGGCCGTCGAGGCCATTATCCGCGCGGTTTCAGAACGCATCATCATGCCCGGATTCCACGCGCTGGAAGACAGCCATGTCTTTGAAAAACGCCCCGGCGAGCTGGTGACGGAAGTGGATATCGCCGCGGAAAACCTCCTGTCCGATGAACTGTGCGCCCTCGTCCCTGATTCAAAGTTTCTTGGCGAGGAATGTTACGAGGATAACCACGCCCTGATGGACCTGATGGACACGGACGGACCGGTCTGGGTTGTCGATCCCATCGACGGAACAGGTAACTTTTCCAGAAGGCACAAATGCTTTGCCGTCATGGTCGCCTATCGCCTGGACCGGGAAACGATAGGCGGTTGGATTTACGACCCTGTTTCGGACAGCATGGTTTCCGCCCTCAAGGGAAATGGCGCCTACACCAACGGCAAACGGCTTTACGCTGCGGGGCAGGGTATATCGATCAGCAAGCTGGCCGGTTCGCTAGGCACGAAAATGTCGAAACGCCTGGACAGTCTCTCAGATGACAAATCTGCAAAAGTTCCCCAGAGGGTCAAACGCTACCGCACATGCGGCAGGGAATACATGGATCTCGCTCTGGGAACGCTGCAATTCGTTCAGTACGGCGTCAACCTGAAACCCTGGGATCACGCACCAGGCGTCCTGATCGCTCAGGAAGCCGGATACCATGCCGCTTTTCTGGAAGACGGATCACCCTATGACGCGACAGGCGGCATTCACCGAAAACACCTGTTGGTCGCTCCCGACGAGGCGGCCTGGAAACGTATCCATGACCTGCTCTGGGTTTGAAGCCGGTTTTGACCGTATTTTGAACATCCGGTATTTGATCATCCGGGCACAGGCGGGTATGGTGCGCCACCCGAACAATCAGGTTAACCATAATATTAAGGACATTAAGACATGAAGTTGGCATTTATCGGTCTCGGCGTTATGGGCTATCCCATGGCCGGACACCTGGCAAAAGGCGGCCACGAGGTCACGGTCTACAACCGCACCACGGCGAAAGCCCAGAAATGGGCGGAAGAGCACGGCGGTTCTTTTGCGGAAACCCCGGCTGAAGCAGCCAAGGGCGCGGACATTGTCTGTATGTGCGTCGGCAACGACGATGACGTGCGCGGCGTTACCTATGGCGATGACGGCGTTCTCGCCGGCATGAACGAAGGCGCCGTGCTCGTCGATCACACCACGGCATCCGCCCATGTTGCTCGGGAAGTTTACGCCAAGGCCAAGGAGCAAGGCGTCGGGTTTATTGATGCCCCCGTTTCCGGCGGCCAGGCAGGCGCGGAAAACGGCGTCCTCACCATTATGATCGGTGGCGATCAGGCAACCTATGACAAGGCCACACCCGCCCTCGAATGCTATGCCCGCATGCACAAGCTGCTGGGCGAGGTTGGTAGCGGCCAGCTCGCCAAGATGGTCAACCAGATCTGCATCGCCGGCCTGGTTCAGGGCCTGTCGGAAGGTATTGCTTTCGGCATGCGCGCCGGCCTCGATATGAAGGCCGTCATCGAAGTAATCTCAAAGGGCGCGGCCGGCTCCTGGCAGATGGAAAACCGTTACGAAACCATGATCGACGATCATTTCGAGCATGGCTTCGCTGTCGACTGGATGCGCAAGGATCTGGGCATTGCGCTGGAAGAAGCCAATTCAAACGGTGCGCGTCTGCCGGTTACGGCGCTGGTGGATCAGTTCTACGCCGATGTTCAGCTGGCCGGCGGCAACCGCTATGACACGTCGAGCCTGATCACGCGCATTCGCTGATCTCTTAAACGCAGACAAACAAAAGAAAGGCAGGGTTTATCCCTGCCTTTTTTCTTTTCCTGCGGTAATGGAATAATCCCGGATCAGAGCAGGTTATGTTTTGTTGAAATCACTTTGTGATTCAATAAAACATGTGCCTCTGCTCTGAGTTATTGATATCGATCGGATTCACACATTTAGATGTAGCGAGCAGCGCTTCCATCTATATGTGATCTGATCTAGTGCAACTTGATCGCCAGCTTGGGTGAGGGCGCAAAGAGATTGTTCAACCGCCAGATATACATATAGAACCGAGGTCCGGTTGACGGCCATTCCTTGAATTCGGTTGCATTATGGCTGATCACCTTAGCGTCCGTTATCAGGCGCAGTTCGCCAACCATCTCAAGCCCGATACCGGCCAGTTGCTTTTTCTGTTCCGGTCCGATGGTTGCGCCGGCAAGCAGGACCGTGCCGTCCTTCTTTACGTAACGCAGGCTCATCATGTTTTCATTGCGCCGGATGAAGGTGATGAACTTGTCCTGCAGGATGTCGCCTTCTTTCTCCCAATGCGCCCGGTAGATGCCCTGCTTGATGTATTCCACGCTTGTCATGCTCTTATCACGGCTCAAATCCTTGAGGTAGAGTTCAGCTTTTTCCCTCTCCTCGGTTATGGTCAGCTTGCGTTGTCTGATGTCATCGTAGAAGGGAACCTTGGCAAGGTAACCGTCAAAGATAATCTTGTAGTATCCCGCGCGCGTAACTTCCATTTCCGCATCAAAGCGGACGGGCATATAGCATCCACTTACCAGGATACCGATGACGGCAATCAGGACAGGCAGTTTCAATGATCTGGTCATATGTTCCCTGTTACAAGCATGGTTCATACAAATCATAATTCTTTCAGAAAAAAGAATAATTTGATTATACCTTACGACATTTCCGTTACCATAACAGCGTCAATTAGCACGGAAAGATGGCGAAAAATGGTTGATTACATTTTGCCTTCCTGGTTCCTGGCAAATGGAGGTATTTCCGCCAGATGATCGTCCTGTTCACGGATTTCGGTATCCATGGCCCCTATGTGGGGCAAATGAAAGCCGTCCTGCATGAAAGAGCGCCGACAGAGCCCGTTGTCGATCTGTTATGCGATGCGCCAGCGTTTGATCCCAGAACCTCATCCTACCTGCTGTCATCCTATTCGAGTGTCGGTGCCTTTCCTGAGGGGACTGTCTTTCTCTCCATCGTCGATCCCGGTGTCGGCAGCGACCGGGACGGATTAATGGTCAATGCCGACGGAAACTGGTATGTCGGCCCTGATAACGGCCTGTTTGAAATCGTCATGCGGCGCGCGGAAAATGTCACGGTTTGGCGAATCGGCCTGCCGACCGAAGAAGCGTCGGATACCTTCCACGGCAGGGATATTTTCGCGCCGGCGGCGGCCGGTTTGGCGTCAGGGCAGGGACCAAAGCAGGCCGGCGCCGGGATTTTGATACGCAATGCCGATGTCAGTCATTACCCCTGGCCTGACGATCTGAGCGAAATCGTTTATATCGACAGCTACGGCAATGCTGTTTCCGGGCTTCGTATATCTGTTGTTAATGAAAACCAGTATATCCATATGGAAAACAGTGAGGATTTGAGTATTCCAAGGGCTAAAACCTTTTCAGATGTTTCACCTGGGAGCGCTTTCTGGTATGAAAACTCAAGCGGTTTGATCGAAATTGCCGTCAATGGGGGGCGAGCAGATAAAGTACTGGGATTGGATATCGGAACGCGTATCTGGCTGTCAGGGGAATAAGGGGATGAACGTAAGAACAGGGGACAGAGTTTATACGTCTGGCGTGAATCAAATGCTGGACAGCGGGGATCAATAAAACAACTATTATGATATATGTGGATTTTCCGTAAGTTGCCTGTCACATTCGTCGGGCAGGTTCATGGTAAATCACGATAATTTTTATGAGACTGGTTTATGACATTTCTTGTCAAATTCTGGGGCGTACGTGGAAGTATCGCCTGTGCATCGACGAACCATATGAAATATGGCGGGAATACAAGCTGTATTGAAGTGGTCGTCAATGGGCAGCGCCTGATCCTGGATGCCGGTACGGGTATCCGCCAGCTTGGCAACGAGATGCAAAATTCCGGTATGCATGACTTTCACATCCTGCTGACCCATACGCACTGGGATCACATCAACGGATTTCCATTTTTCACGCCTGCCTATAACAAGGATATGGCGATCGAAATCATGGCCGGGCACCTGATTGATAAAGGCGGTATAAGAGATGTCCTATCAGCCCAGATGGACAATCCCATGTTTCCTGTCCCGCTGGAGGCCATGACGGCCAAGATAAAATTCACGGACTTTAAAGCAGGTCAGTCCTTTGACTTGTATGAGGATATCCATATCAGGACAGCGCCCCTGAATCACCCGAACGGCTCAACGGCCTATCGCATCGATTATGACGGGAAGTCCATGGTTTACGTGACCGATACAGAACATGTGCCGGGTGAAACGGATCAGAATGTCGTGGACCTGATACAGGATGCCGATCTGGTTATTTATGACTCTACCTATACGGAAGAAGAATTTCCTGCGAAGGTAGGCTGGGGCCATTCGACGTGGAATGAAGGGGTGCGGCTTTGCAAAATGGCCAATGTAAAACGCCTGGCGATATTCCACCACGACCCGGATCACTATGACGAATTCATGGACGATATCGCAAAACAAGCCCATGCAGAATGGCCCGGATCGTTCGTCAGCCGCGAAGGCATGACCATCGACCTGAACGACCTGGATGCTATCGACGACATGACATAGTGCCGTTCAAGCGAACCAATTCCTACCTATTATTGCTGACTTGCGCCTTCCGTTACCGGTTGCGGCGCGACATCAATCGTTGTCGACGATCCGGCATTTTCCGGCTCAACAGCCATATTTTCTGATTGCGCCTGCATGGCCGCGTTCTGGGCGATAAGCGCTTCCATTTCGGCTTTCTGGTCAAGCGACATGGGGAACACCCGTATATTGACGCGCCGGTTGACGGACTGGTTGTCCCTGTTTGGCGTACCGTCAGGGTTCCGGTTGGCAACCTTGGGCCTGGTTTCCGCATAACCTGAGGCCTTCATCCGTTGCGGGAGAATGCCGCCCGAATGGAAAAACCGAACCACGGTCGATGCCCGGCCGGCGGACAATTCCCAGTTAGAAGGAAATTTCTCTGTCGAGATAGGGTCGTCATCCGTATGGCCTTCTGTTTCGATCAGATAGAAGTCATATCGGGGTGCGGCAATTGATTGAACCATCTTTTCAAGCACAGGCGTGGCTTCCGGTCTGATATCGGCGGAACCGGGAACGAAAAAAGCATTGGCGGCCAGTTCGATCATCAGGCCTTTACGGTCCTTGGTGATCGTGACCACCTGATCGGCTTCCATATTGTACACAACGTCCTGGAGAATGATCTGCAACTCGGAAGTTGGACTGGTCTCGTCGCGGTTACCGACAGCCTTGGCAATGGCGGCGGCGGCTTCCTCAAAAGCCGGAATGTCATATTCGGCAAAGGTCAGCAACATGACGAAGAATGCCATCAGCAGCGTAATGGCATCGGCATACGTCAAAATCCAACTTTCGTCTTGTTCGTCGTCGTTCATGCCGTTGCTCCATCGCGCTTATGGTAAGCGTCGTCGGCTTAGCTAACCCTTCATTTTGTCGATATTGAAGTGGATTGCCGGATCAAGGTAGCTGTTCATTTTATCCTGAATGAAGCGGGGATTTCTGCGTTCCGCCAACAGGGACAATCCCTCGGCAAGCAGCATGTTGCGGAACCGCACGATCTGTTCGCGTTGCTGGACCTTATCCGCCACAGGCAACAGGAACAGCCGGGCAAACAGAACGCCATAAAGCGTCGTTGCCAGTGCGACGGCAAGCCCCTTACCCAGATCACTGGGATCGCCGCCCATATTATCCAGCATGATTATAAGCCCGACCAGGGTGCCGATCATGCCAAACGCCGGCGCCGCCGCCCCCATATTCCGTAAAATGGAAACCTGGATGGTGTTCCGGCCATAGGTTGTTTCGATTGTATTCGACAAGATCGTGCGCACTTCATCGCCAGTATAGCCACTGACGACCATATCGACGCCAAACTTCAGGAAACGATCCCCCCTGACGGATTTTTTTGCTTCGCCTTCAAGCGCTGGCAAGCCGTTCTTCTGAACCGTGTAGGCCCATTTGATAATACGGCCGACTTCAGTTTTAAGGACGTTACGGCCGATTTTCGGTGAAAAGAAAATACGGTAAATAAGTTTCAAAGACAGAATTACGTAGCGGGGCTCATAGGAGATAAAGGTCGCCGCAAGGGTGCCGCCGACAACCATGATGAAGCTCGAAAGGCTTAAAAAGATCATGTAATTGTCGGTCGATGTTAAGATCGCGGATAGAAACAACCCGAGAGCTAAAAGCAGACCAACAATGGTTGCAATCGACATTTAGTAACCTCTATCCCTCACTTGGTGGCATGTTTTTATAGTGGAAGCCACCGAATCGAATCCCAGAATGAGTATAGTAAACGGCTAACTTATTGCAAAAGCCTTAAAAAATCACCATTGATGGTGATCATGCCTGAAATTCGTTAGCGGCGGCACACTGTTTACGGTTAAAAACGGAGCAATTGATCAGCGTTCACGGAAGGCCTCGTGCTTCAGTTTCAGCACGGGCTTGACCAAATATTCCATGACGGATCGTGATCCTGTGCGGATGTCCACACTGGCTTGCATGCCAGGCGTAATGGGAAGATCGCCTTCCTGCAGGCCCAGATAGGACTTTTCGGTTTCGATAATGACACGGAAATACGGCTCGCCATCTTCATCCGTACTGGAATCAGGTGCGACCTGAACGACGGCGCCGTCAAGACCGCCGTAACGGGCAAAGTCATAGGTGGAAATCTTCACCATGGCGCGTTGACCCAGCTCAACGTATCCGCGGTCTGTCGGGTTAAGGCGCGCCTCGACAACCAGTTGTTCGCCAGTGGGGACAATCTGCATAATCGGTTCACCCGCACGGACCACGCCGCCGACCGTGTTGTAGACCATGTTCTGGACAATGCCGTCCGTCGGGCTCTTGATTTCCGCCCGAACGCCCTGTTGGGCCGCCTGGGTCAGCAGCTCCCTGACCCGGGCGATGTTCTGTTGCGCATCACCCAGCTCTTCCTTGGCCTCACGGCGGAAGCGAAGTTCTGCTTCAGTCAGTCGTTCCTGTGCCTCAGCAATCGCAGCGCGGGAGCGTGGAATGGCCGAAGTCAGATTGCTCAATTCCCCTTCAAGGGTTTCAACAGCGGCCTCAAGCTCCAAGTGTTCGATGCGCGCGGTCAGGCCTTCAGAGAGCAGGGATTCGGAAATATCGAACCGTTCCCTGGCAATCGTCAGGTTCTTGGCGATGGCATCGCGTTGGACGTTCAACTCATCAACTTCCAGCTCTTTTTGCTTAACCTGTTCGCGCAGAACGCCGAGGGACGATTCAAGTTCGCTCAAACGGGCTTCGTATGTCTGACGCTCCGTTGCAACCATTTCAGGGCGGCGTTCAGCCGCATCGGCAGGAAACTCCAGAGGATCGCCCGTTGCTTCGGCCTCAAGACGGGCAGCTTCCAGCATTGCGCTATCGAGCCGCACCTGAAGCTCCTCGATGTTGGTGCCGCCAGATCCGAGATCCAGCTGCAACAGAGTCTGGCCTTCCTTGACCAGGTCGCCATCCTTGACGAACAGCTCTTCGATAATACCGCCTTCAAGATGCTGCACGACCTTTACCTTGCCCAGCGGAACGACTTCGCCTTCGGCAACAGTAAATTCTTCTAGTTCGGCGAAATAGGACCACGTCATCATGGACAACAACAGAATCATGATCGGCCATGCAAGGATACGCCATGTGGGAATGGGGTTGCTCCGGACCAGTTGATCCAGAGGAGGGCGTTCACCGGATGTATCTGTATGGGCAATAGCCATTACACTTCTATCCTATTGCGGCCTGAAAGGATCTTCGCGATCCGTAGATAATGATTGTAGCGCATCTGAATAGGGATCGTCGCTATCTTCATAAACAGGGTGTCCCGGTGCAGGCTTGGGAGGATCGGAATCCTCATCCGTCTTGTCGCGATCTTCCTCCGGCCGTTCTTCCCGGTTTTCCTCTTTTTTCTCAATCTCAGATCTGGGAACAGCCATTTTCACCGGCTCGATTTTCGCAAACGCCTGCTTCTCCGGCTTCTCCTGTGCAGGAGGCTGTTTCTCATCCTGATCTTGAGGCGGCACACTCTTGGGCTCCGCTGAAACCTGCGGCGCTTCTTTCTCTTCAGCGGAAGTTTCCGGTTTTTCATCCGGCGCCGGTTTGGGCGGTTTCGCCACAACGGGTTTGCCGACTGGTTTAACGGCAGGCTTGGCGGGCTGTGTTGATGCAGGTTTCGCTGCCGGCTTAGGCGCCGGTTTCGGTGCTGGCTTTGGTGATGGTTTTGGTGATGGTTTCACGTTCGCCTTGGCGGACGCTGCTTTTGTCTTTGTTGGTACCGGAGATGGCGCAGGTTTGGAAGGCGGTACTGCGCCAAGAGCCGCCGGTCTCGGCAAAGGCGCCTTAGCTTCCTCAGACGGACTCGCCGTTGCTGTTTCTGCTCCAGCACCCTCGCCAGCCGGGGCAGGGGGTTTGGGGGGCGTTGGAGACGGGGTGGCAGGACTGGCAGGAGGCTTGGGAGGAGATGCACCCGGACTGCCGCTGGAGGGCGTGTCCGGTTTGGGCGCGACACCGAAAAGGCGGGGAAGGATATCTTTCGCCGGACCTGCCAGCGCCACCTTGCCCTTGTCCAACGCGACCAGATTGTCACAAGCCGCCAGCAGGATCGGACTGTGGGTAACCATGATGACGGTCAGTTCCTTGGAAAGTTCCTTCAACGTATCCCGCAGTTCCTGTTCCGCATGGCGGTCCAGGCTGCTGGAAGGCTCATCAAGCATCAACACAGAAGGATCGCCAATCAAGGCCCTGGCGATGGCAATGCGTTGGCGCTGTCCACCCGACAGGCGTCGACCCGCCTCGCCAATGTCCGACCCATACCCGTCTGGCAGGTCGATAATGAAATCGTGAACCCCTGATGCCTTGGCCGCACGGATGATTTCATCATCCGTCGCGCCGGGGTATCGGTTGGTAATGTTATCGCGGACCGTACCGGCAAACAGCGTACTTTCCTGGGGAACATACCCCATCCACTGGGCCAGTTCGGCGCGGGAAAACTGGGAGATGTCGGCGCCATCCAGCAACACCCGGCCATTGCTGGGCCGGTAAAGCCCCTGCAGCATCTTCAACAGCGTTGTCTTGCCGCTGCCGTTACGCCCGACAAGAGCGTGGATGCCGCTGGCCTCGAAAGTAACGGTTACGTTGTCGCAGACCGGCGGCAAGCCTTCAGCGTAGGCGAAAGTCAGGTTATGCGCCTCGATCCTGCCCTTTGGTTTGTCCAGCTTGACTTCGCTTTCCGTGCGCTCGCTTTCAATATTGAATATCTCACCCAGGCGATCGACCGCCTGACGATAGCCGCTGTAAACCCGCCACTGTGATACAAGCTGGTTAAGCGGGCCTAGCAAGCGGCTGGACAGCATGTTCGTGGCAATCAGCGACCCCATGGTTAGGTCCTGTCCGATAATGGCGAGCGCACCGAAGGACGTCATCATCAGGCTCGTGGATTGGGTCAGCGTCTGTCCGAGATTGGTAAAGGCGTCAGTCCTACCGCCGCGGGTAATGGCGTTACTGATATTCGTGGCATGCCGCTCTTCCCACATGGGCCGCATGGCGCCTTCCAGGGCCAGCGCCTTGATCGTAGCCCGTCCCTGAATCATTTCCGAGATAAGGCTGTCACGGTCCTGGGAACTGTTCCGCTCTGAGGAACTTGCCTTGCCGGTAGCGGCCCCCGCACGCCATGTCACAAACAGGAACAGCACCATGACAATAACCAGCACCCACACGATAGGCTTGGCGATAATGTAGATCACCACGAAAAACATGACAGCAAAGGGAAGGTCGCAGATCAGGATCGCCGGCGCGCCGGACAGGGTGTTTCTCACCGTATCGACGTCACGGAACAACGATTGCCAGTAATTGCCGCTTCGCGTTTCAAGAACATTCAAGGGCAGGGCGGTAAACTTCTCAAAAAGCGCCCGGCCCACTTCCACGTCAACGCGAAGCGCAACCGTCTGCATGATACGCGAACGCGCCTGACGCAACACATAATCAAACAACAGGACAATCACCAGGCCGACGGCCAGTCCATAGAGCGTGCTGATGCCCGCATGCTGGACGACTCGGTCATAAACCTGCAGGGTAAAAATCGGGACGCCAAGCGCAAGAATATTGACAAAAAACGACATGACGAATACCTCGCGCAACACCGGCGCAAGCTTCTTATAGAGTGGTTTGATCCACGATCTGTCTGTCGAATTGCCCATGTGACGAGTATACGTCCCTAAATCGGCGCACGCTAGCGACCACCGCCCAGCCATGGGCAGCCGGTAAATTTATGTCACACGAGCGTTAAGAAGTTATTGAATTACTTAAGCTTACTGGTGACTTCATATTTATTTCCCTTGACCGTCCACCATACTCCCTGTTCTAGTGTCAGCTACAGGAAGGCATTACCGGCCCCAGAAAATAATAAAGGCCAAAATGAAGTTCTTGAAACGCGCGTTCAGCTTTGATCGTTTAGTCGGCCTCGCCATGCTGGCTGTCTTTCTTGTTGTCTACTGGATGAATCCCTATCCAATCGAATTTGTCCGGAACAAGACCTTCGATTTTTACGAAAAACTCCAACCCCGTCCTATTCCGGCGGAAGGAACTTCACCGGTCATCATTATTGACCTGGATGAGGCAAGCCTGAACGAAGTCGGCCAGTGGCCGTGGCCCCGTAATATCGTCGCGGATATGGTGAAAAACCTCTTCATTATGGGTGTCGGCGTGGTCGGGTTTGACGTTGTCTTCCCCGAACCCGACAGGATGAATCCGTCCGATGTGGCCAACTCGCTTGCCGGACTGGACGAAGAGACCAAGGCCAAGCTCACCAAGCTGAGCGGCAACGACGAAGCGTTCGCCAATATCATCCGCCAGACCCGCGTGGTTCTGGGGCAGGCCGCTTATTGGGAGGAACTGGATACCGCCAAAGGCCCACCGGTCAAGAAATCAGTTGCGGTGCGCAAACTATCCAAGAATGCTCCCGACCCGCGTAGCTACCTGCCGAATGTTCCCTCGCTGGTCAGAAACATCCCCGTTATCGAAAAAGCCGCCAATCACAAGATGGGCGGTCACGGCATCTTCTCGCTGGTGCCCGAACTGGACGGCATTGTCCGTCGCGTTCCCACGCTGTTCGTCTATGACGATCACATGTATCCCTCGCTCTCCGTTGAAATGCTGCGGTTGGCGACGGGTCGCCAAACCATGCTGGTGGAAACTACCGTTGCCGGCGTGCGACAGGTCGCCATCGCCAAGAACCTTAAAATTCCCACCGACAAGATCGGGCGGACCTATCCTTATTATTCCAGGAGCGATAAATCCAAGTACATCCCGGCTAAGGATGTATTGAACGGAACGGTCGATCCCAACCTGATCAAGGGCAAGCTGGCCCTTGTCGGTACGTCCGCCGTCGGCATGCTCGATATTCGCTCCATTCCGACGGAAGGCATCATTCCCGGGGTGGAGGTCCACGCCCAGGTCATCGAGAACGCAGTCGAGAAAAGCTTTCTGTCACGGCCGAACTATGCGGATGCGGTTGAGCTGTTTTTCATTCTTCTCGGTGGCCTGTTAATGATCATTTTGGTGCCGTGGGTCGGCGCCAAGTGGGCCCTGGGTGTCTTTCTTGTCATTGCCTCCGGCGCCGGCGGCTCGTCATGGTATCTGTTCAGCGAACACAAGATGCTGTTTGATTCCGCGTTCGCCGTCGTTTCGATCCTGTTACTCTATACGACCCTGACCTTTTCCGGTTACGCCCGCGAAGAAGCACAGCGCCGCCAGACCCGTGACGCGTTTTCCAAGTACCTGTCGCCGGACATGGTGGAACGCGTTGCCGAGAACCCGGGCGAGTTGAAGCTCGGCGGCGACATGCGTGATATGACCCTGCTGTTCTGTGATGTGCGCGGCTTCACGACGATTTCCGAACAGTTCGATGCTGTCGGCCTGACGTCCCTGATCAACAAGCTGCTGACGCCGCTCACCAACGTCATCCTTGAACGCCACGGCACCATCGACAAGTACATGGGCGACTGCATCATGGCCTTCTGGAACGCGCCTTTGGATGATGATGATCATCCCTATCACGGCTGCATTTCCGCCCTTGCCATGCTGGATGAAATGCAGCCCCTGAATGATCGCCTGGAAAAGGAAGCGGAAGAGGAGGGGCGCAAGCACATCCCGCTGAAAGTGGGTCTCGGCCTGAACACAGGTCCTTGCGTTGTCGGCAACATGGGATCGGACATGCGGTTCGATTATTCCGTGCTCGGCGATACGGTGAACCTGGCGTCCCGTCTGGAGGGCCAAAGCAAAACCTATGGCATGAATGTCGTTCTCGGCACCGACACGCACGAGCACGTCAAGGACCGCCTGGCGACCATCGATCTGGATTACATCCAGGTGAAAGGCAAGACGGAGGGTGTTCGGATTTTCGGCCTTATGGGCGACGCCGAGATCAAGGACGATCAGGCATTCCTCGCCATCAAGGAGAAAATCCATAACGCCATCAGCACCTATCAGTCCCAGCGGTGGGATGAAGCGCTCGGGATGTTCAGTGAGATCAGGACGTTGGGTGATGAAGAGCACCGGCCATGGAAGCTGGATATCACCCTTGATACCCTGTGCGATCTCTACGAAGACCGCATCGCTGATTATAAAGAAAACCCGCCGCCAGCGGATTGGGATGGCGTTTATATCGCCACGACCAAGTAAAGAAGCCGCCAGGTTACTTGCTGGTCATCACCCAGACGCCGTTCCAGTCATCCGGCGGATTCTCCTTCAGGTGTTCGCACCGCTCGATATACACCGTTGACAGCTCGTCATTGGGATTGACCTTCAGGGTTTCATTGAAGTTCCTGATGCCGTCATCCCAATTACCACTTCGGTATTGTTTCACACCTTCATTGAAGTAATTCACCGCATCCATGAGGTTCGGGAATGTCTGGTCATTGTGGTAGTCCAAAACCTCGTAGACACCGACGGGTTCCGTCTTGCCCTTGACCACCACCAGGTCAACGTCGCGCAGGCGATAGGTGCCTTTCAATTTCGCCTTGGTAAACTCACTGATCAGGATATGGGCGTGATACTGCTTGCAGGCCGATTCAAGACGCGCCGCCAGGTTCACGCCATCTCCGATCATGGTGTAGTCCATACGCTTGGGCGATCCGATGTTGCCGGAAACCACCATGCCCGTGTTCAGGCCGACACCGTGATCGATTGGCAATTCGCCCCGCGCTTCACGGATTTTATTGAGCTCCCAAAGCTCCGTAATCATCCCGATGGCTGAGCGGACGGCGCGGTCCTCATCGTCGTCATGGGCGACGGGAATACCGAAACCAGCCATGATGGCGTCACCGATGAACTTGTCCAACATGCCGCCTTCCTTGGTGATCACATCCACCATGATGGTGAAGTATTCGTTCAGCATGGAGACCGTCCCCTGGGCACCCAATGACTCGGTCAGGGTCGTAAAGCTACGGACATCGGAAAACAGCACCGTGACCTCGCTGCTGGCGCCGCCCATGATATCCTCTCCCTGGCCGCCGGACAGCATCTGGTCCGCAATGCCCGGATCCATGTAACGGGACATGGTGGATTTCATCCGCTTTTCAGAGCTGATGTCCTCAAGCATGATCATCGCGCCCAATTTGTTACCTTCGGTGTTCAACAGAGGCAGGAAATGCGCGTTGACGGAAAGCTCTTCTCCGGCAACCTCCATGGTGGCGTCCACCAATTCATCCGATTCCTGGGATTCCTCAACCTGCAGGACTTTTTCGTGAATCCAGTGGTTCGGTTCTTCGAAGAATTCCTCTGCAAGCTGGCCGATAATCTCATCGGGTTTGACATCCAGAATTTTGAGGCCAGCCTTGTTGCAGGTGACGATCTTGCCGTCTTCGTCCAACGTGATCACCGCGTTAGACATACTTTCCAGCATGCTTTCGTTGTAGTTCTTCATGTTCTGGACGTCATCGAACAACTTGGCGTTTTCAAGCGCGATGGAAACCTGCGCCGTAAAGGCCTTCAGGCGTTGCTCGTCCTCGTCCGTGAAGGGGCCGCCGCGTTTGTTGAGAGCCTGCGTGACGCCTATTACCTTGCCATTCTTGTTGGTCA
Organism: uncultured Thalassospiraceae bacterium; assembly: GCA_964344255.1. Classification (GTDB taxonomy): domain Bacteria; phylum Pseudomonadota; class Alphaproteobacteria; order Rhodospirillales; family Casp-alpha2; genus JAJFIE01. The sequence continues at coordinate 9,943 of CAYFMQ010000014.1, read as the reverse complement.
CCGGGATACACAATATGGAACGCGTGAAGTAACCCGTTTTCTTATCAAAAGCCGGATTGAACCGCAGGTCGGCGTAGGCGTAGGGGATGTTTACGGTCTCACCCGTCGTGAATACCGTTCCCGCGATGCCCAGATGGTTGGGTAGTCTGATTTCGCCGACAGAATCCCCCATGGCGACACGTGAAAACAGCTCGTTGGTTTTTTCATCGTTGATGAACAGCGTTGAGCGGTCCGCATCCAGCATTTTCGTCGCTTCGCTCATGACGCGTTGCAACAGGGTGCCGAGTTCCAGTTCCGACGTGACATCGGAAACCAGGTCCAGGAAATGCATTTCCTGTTCCCGGGTCTTTTTCATGCGCTCAACGAATTGGGTGCTTTGCAACGCCAAGGTCGCCTGGGTCGTCATGGCCTCCAGCAGTTCCAGATCGTCCTGGGTAAAGTATCCGCCATTCTTGTTCAGGACCTGGATGACGCCGATAACGTCTCCGCGAACGGTCCGCACCGGCGCACAAACGATGGTCTTGGTATGATATCCTGTCGTTTCATCGATGGTTTTGTTGAAGCGTTCGTCATGATAGGCGTCGTCGATGATCTCGCCGATACCAGACTGGAAGACATGGCCGGCAACGCCTGAATCGTTGAGAATGCGAATTTCCCGCTGGATATTTCCCTGGGCGACACGTGAGTACAGTTCTTCCGTCAATGGATCATTCAGGAACAGGGTGCCTCGATCGGCATCCAGTTCTTCCGTGGTCATTTCCACCAATGTGCGAAGAATGTCATCCAGCGTTTCCAGTTCGGCGACCCTGTGCGACACGTTCAACAGGGTTTCCACCTGACGCAACCGCTGCTGGATATGGTGCGTCGCCTCGTCTTCCTTTTTTGCAGCTACGGGTTTGGATTTGGGTTTCTTTTCGGACTCCGTGGGATTTTCGACTTCAACCGTTTCAAGCTCAACGGTTTTCTCCACGGACGGCATGGCCGTCACATTATCGCCACGGCCTGTCCCATTGGACTTTTTGCGTTTAGCCGGCTTCGCCTTGGTTTTCGTACCAAGCCGCCGGACTGCCGAATCCTGTTTACCCGTCGTCGCCAATTGACTGAGCCTTTCCGGTTCCCTCAAAAAAAACTGCGGTGTTTACCCACCGACTGGCTATGAAAGCGCGTTTAATCTTATACACCTGTTCTACTATAACGTAAAAAAAGGCTTATGACTCGCCTCTTTCCTTTTCTTCCAGTTTATCGCGTAATGAAGCGATGGTGTCCTGCATTTCCCTGATGTCGTCACGATTCCGCCGTTCCAGGTCCTGCAGGGTATTTTGGTATTCGATTGTCTCCCGTTCCAACTGATCCCGCAGCTCAGCGGCGGTCTGGCGCAATTGGCGAATTTCGGTGTGTGATTCGCTGGTTACCTTCTGGACAGCTTCATCAGCCTCGACTTTGGCGCGTTCAATCATGTCGCGCAGCGTGTTCGTGGTTTCCCGTAACTGCTTGATCTCCGTATTGGCAGTTGAAACGGCTTCCTGCACCGCTTCCGCTTTTGAAGCGTGCAGGGCATCCATATCGTCACGCATGGCGCCGATGGTTTCCTTCAACTGCCGGATTTCGGCGGCGGATTCGGCATAGGCAGCCTGCACTTCGGTCTGCTTGTCTGCATTGACGTTATCCATCTGGTCGCGCATGACCCGCGTCGTATCCTGTAACTGCCGAAGATCGTCGCTTCGATCCGCCATGGCTTCCTGGACGGCCTTGTTCTTTTCGTAGGAAGCCTGTTCGAGTTCTTCGCGAAGCGCGGAAATCGTGGAATGGAGCGTCCTGATCTCGGTTTGCGCCTCATACAGGGGATCGGGCTCCTTTCCGGCGTCATCGCCGGCATTATTGTCGATCAGATCATCTGCCATTATGCCCGTAACCCTAACTACTCCATTCTGTATCAGATATTACCGGAAAAACTCTTCACTGAATCATACAGGTGAATTGGTGATAGACTAGAGTATATTACGGTCAAATTGAACACTTTGAGCCAAAGCCAATTAAACAGGAACTTGGCCAGGATCGAGGGTTTCCATGCCCACCTTATGCCGGGATTGTTTCAACCTCAGCCCTTCATCCCACAATGAGGATGAAGGAGAAACGGATGCTTGCCCTAACTGCCGTTCAAGCCGGCAGGTGTCGCATGACGAATTGACGGAACTGGCCATCGCCCACATTGACTGTGATGCTTTCTATGCGGCTGTCGAGAAACGCGACGATCCTTCCTTGAGGGGAAAGCCAGTCATCGTCGGTGGCGGCAGGAGGGGGGTCGTCTCCGCGGCCTGCTACATAGCCCGTATCAATGGCGTGCATTCGGCCATGCCCATGTTTCAGGCGAAAAAGCTTTGCCCTGACGCCATTGTCATTCCCCCAAACATGAAAAAGTATGCCGAGGCGGGAAAACAGGTCCGACGGTTAATGGAAGAGGTGACTCCTCTTGTTGAACCGCTCTCCATTGATGAGGCTTTCCTGGACCTTTCAGGCACAGAGGCGCTCCACAATATGTCTCCTGCGGAAACCCTGGTCAGGCTGGTTCGCCGAATAGAAGACAATATCGGCGTCAATGCTTCCATCGGTCTCAGCTTCAACAAGTTCCTGGCGAAAATTGCCTCGGATCTCGACAAGCCTCGCGGCTTTGCCGTGATTGGCCGTGAAGAGGCGCTGGATTTCCTCGGTGAAAAACCTGTCGGATTGATCTGGGGAGTTGGAAAGGCGCTGCGATCAAAACTCGAAAAGGACGGCATCTACCTTATCGGTGATCTCAGGCGCTATTCGGAAAAAGAACTGCTGGAACGCTATGGTGCCATGGGCAGGCGTCTCTACAAATTTTCCAGAGCCGAAGACGACCGCCGGGTCGACCCGAACTCTCCGGCAAAGAACATTTCGGCGGAAACCACATTCAATGAGGATATCTCTGATCCCGAACGTCTGGGAGACGAACTTTGGCTGCTGACGGAAAAGCTTTCTGCCCGGCTTAAAAAAGCCGGTCTCGGCGGCAGTACCGTGACATTGAAACTTAAAACAGCGGGCTTCAAAACCATCACCCGTAACCAGCAATTGCCCATGCCGACACAGCTTACCGATGATCTGTATGCAGCCGGAAAGACATTGCTCGACAAGGCCGCCGACGGTCGGGCCTTTCGCCTTATCGGAATCGGGGTCGTCAAACTCGTTCCGGAATCCGAAGCCGATATTCCTGACCTCGCGGACCCGGGAAAGGCCAAACGCGCCAATATGGAAGCCGCCATGGACTCGCTTCGTGACAAATTCGGTAAAGATGCCGTCAAAAAGGGAAGGGGACTGAAAAGGGGATTGGGCGCTTCCTGAAAAACCATCCAGTGAAGCCTACCAACTGACACAGTTCGACTGTTCGCGTTCGTAGGCCTCTTCTGTATCCAGGGCGGCATTTTCCCTGTCCATCGCCTTGTTGATTTTACGAAACAGCGGTCTGGCGGCGCTCTCCAGAATGGACTGGAATTTTCTGGTCGCCCGGTTCGGGTCCCGGTCCAGGATCGGTTTGGCCTTGCTCGCCGCCTTTCGCAGTTCGCGTTCGATCTGGGGGTAGTAGCGATCAAGCGTGTTCTGAAAAACCAAGACATGCAGCCGTTCGTGATCCAGAATGGCGTTGTACTGGCATGACCCTCGCGGATACTCCGAGGCAATATAGACGTCGATCGCATCATATCCGATCGTCGCTTCAACTGCCGCAATTTCGGAACAGTATCGTCCATCCGCCAGTCTCTCGGCCCTGACCGAAACGGCCAATCCCATGCCTAACTCTGCTAGGGTTAAACCGATTGGCGTCCAGCCTCCCCCGGAAGCTCCGTAACCGGCGTGCAACCGGCGCAGCCCGGCCCTGTCCCTTGACGTGATGTAGTTGATCCTGCCGGGATTAACCTCGAGGCTGACGTAGGGCGATTGCGAATTCTGCTGACACGTCGCCGCCGCAGAGGCAGACGGCGAATGGTGAACGAGAGACACGGCCAGGGTGAACAGCAGTAAAAAAAAACGAGGCCTGAACATAATCCTCATAATCCCAATAACGCCGGCAGGTCGGCGATGGAGGCGATGGTCTCATCCGCCTCAGGCGCCTCACCGGCCAAAGACGGGTTATACTTGCCGGTCTTGACCTGAACGGCGCGAATTCCGGCAGCTTTGGCGCCGCCGATGTCGGAAAATGGATCATCCCCCACCATGACAACATCGGCGGGAAGAAGCCCCATGTCCTGTAACGCCATCTGGAAGAAACCCTGGTCCGGTTTCCCCATAACGATGGCGTCGGTTCCGGTTGCATATTCAATGGCGGCGACAAAGGGCCCGAGGTCAAGCGCGATATGGCCGTCTCGGCGGCAATAGCGGTTTTTATGGAGCGCGATCAAACGTGAGCCGTGTTGCACCATGACAAAAATCCGGTCCAGCATCAGCCAATCGAACCGGGTATGCATATCGCCCATAATCACGGCATCCGGCGTTTCAACTTCCTGCGGAAAACCTTCAAAATCCTCCAACAGTTCGGGTTCCGATGCCAGGAACAGGGACTCAAGGTTCTGTGAGACAAGATAGCCCCTGGCGGCAATGGCCGGGGAAAAGACGTCCTTAAGAGAGACCTGAAGACCATATTCCATCAGGCGTTCAGCGATAAGGCGTTGGGGTTTTGTCGTCGTGTTGGTCAGGAAACGGACCTCAAGCCCCGCCCCCTGCAGCGCCTGAAGGGCTTCGGCGGCGCCCTTGATCAGCGAGCCGTCTTGATACAGCACACCCTGCAGGTCAAGAAGAAGTCCCTGTGTTTTCATTCACTCATTATACTGGAAATAATACGCCCGGGCAGGACACAGATCATTTTTTGAACAGGATCGGGTCCGGATCACCCTTGAAGGTATCGATATCCGCATTTGGCTTGCCGATCAGGTAACCCTGGACGTAATCGACACCGCATTCACGGCAGAATTTAAGCCCATTGGCGTCTTCCACCATTTCAGCAATTGTATGAATGTTCAGCTTATGGCAAAGCTCGTTCAATGCCGAAAGAAAGGCCCGTCCCTTGGGCATTTCCATGGCGTTCTTGACGGCCGGGCCATCCAGTTTGACAACATCGACTTCCAGGGAGCTCAAGTACTGGAAACTTGCGGCCCCGGCGCCGAAATCATCCAGGCAAACCTCGTAGCCGAAGTCCCGGATGCCGTTGATGAAATCATTAGCAGCCCGCATATCGTCGATACGCGCCGATTCCGTGATCTCGAACATCAGCTTGTCCTGGAGCCAGTCATTGTCCCTCAGGATGCTGTGCAATTCAGCAACATATTCTTCCATAGCAAGGGACCGGCCGGAAATATTGATCGCCAGCTTGTAAGGGGCAGCATTGATCGGCTGTCGGCGGAGCCATTGCATGGTCTTTTTAACCACGGCGATATCAAAGGTATGTATCCGGTTCGTTTCCTCGGCAAACACAATGTATTGATAGGGGGATTCGCCTTCACCCAGGTTAAATCGGGACAGAACCTCATAATGGTGAACTTCGCCTGTACGGGCATCGGCAATCGGCATGAAGACGATATCGAACTGTTCATTTTCCACGGCTTCCGTAAAGACATTGACGTACTTTGACGCTTCGGAAGCCATGGTGTGAAGCGAGTTACACAGAACATCCATGGTAAACTCGCCGCTTTCGCGAAACTTGTTCATCGTAAACAGCAGGCCGGTGGCAATATCTTCCGATGAAAGTTCCGGATCGCCGATTTCCGTGGTTGCGGCATCGACGCTCAATCCGTTGCCGTCCGGGTCCATCTCTTTTGAAATGGCCATCAACTGTTGTTGCAGGGCTTCGATATCCGTAGACGAATCATGGACGACACCAAATCCTGTGTCCCCCATACGGCCTGCAGTATCGCCGCCAACTGAATTCGACTGTAATTTGTTAGCCAGCCGTTCGAGGAGTTCCTGACCAGCCTCTTCGTCAAGACGGTCAACGAGATCATCCAGCTCCGGCAGGTTGATCAGGGTAAGATTGACATCCTCTCCAGCGTCCTGGAGGGCCTTGACCCTCTCGGCCGCTGCTTCGGCAAAGCGGCCTTCGGCCAACAAACCCGATTCATCACGCCCTTCTTCTTCATTAATATCCTGGGCTCGTGAGCGCAAAGCCAGGAAATAGTGCCCTTCAAGATCACCGAATTTGTAGCCATTCAGCTCAAATGACGGCTCGTTGTCACCAGCAGCCGCGCTTAACAGATGGACCTTGGCGCGTGTGATACGCTCGCCACGGTCTGCCGCTTTCAGCAATTGCTCCAGAAGATCGCGGCTTTCAGGAGAAAAAATCTCACTGATATGCAATCCCTTTAATTCTTCCGGGGGTTTTCCGAGCAGTGAAGCCGTCGGGCCGCCAATAAAATGCGTCATCTGTGACGCATCCAGTTCTATCAACAGATCGTTTCGGCAAAAGGCAAACGCAAGGAATCTGTCGCGCTCCGCTCTTAAGCGGGAATCACCCGGCATGGCCGTTGTTTCTGTTGATGTTGCCGGTTCAGCCGACATTGTTATGGCCCAATCCTCTTCCTACTTAAAGCGTACTATAGGCTGAAAAAAGCCAACAATACACGCGCTTAATGTGACAGAAACATCCCCCACATGAGCAGCTAGACCTCAAACACTCCCCATATGTTCATTAGTTAAATTTATTCAGCGAATTTCAAGGGGTAATTTCAGAAATTGAAATGTGTCTCCCGCGGTGGCGGCGGCGATTCAACGACGGCAGCTGTTCTCACCCAAAGTTCAATGTCTTTTCCATGTATCGTTACAAGCACACGGGCCGCCACGAAACCGACCCTCAAGGGAACATATGTCCTGCCAATGATTTTCATGCATTTTTTCTGGGAAACCAATTCGCCAGTTGTCTTACGGTCCCCCGCATCGTTGGCGTCATAATAGGCGATAAGATCTGATTTGGACTCACACCCCATATGGTCGCCAGTGAAGACACCTTTTCGGGTGTTATCATCCGATTGGGCATGCGCCTCTGTAAACGCAAGACAAAGAAAGAAAGCCAATATTATAAGGACGGGTAAATTCCCGCACCTGAGTCCCATAGGCAAGCATTGAGCCTGGGAGTTTCGTAACAGGGGTTGAAGGTATAAAAAAATCATTCGTAACAAGGTTTTGAATTGAACAAGATCGTGGCCTGCAGTCTATCATGAACTTGCCTTATGGCAGTAGCATGTTCAACCAGTATGCATACGTTCATTTAAAGGGGTAAACGATGCGATATGAACTATCATGGACCTGGAATTCAGCAGCAATGGGCTGCCATGCCGCCCTTGAAGAGACCGGTGTAGACTATACCCTGCGATTTATCGATTTCGATCAGCCATGGCCGGAAGACTATCTCGCGCTTAATCCCAACCGCAAGCTGCCAACACTGATCGACAAGGCTCCGGCAGGAGCCGCCGGCGATCATGGCGATCGACCGGCCGTGATATACCAATCTGCCGCCATCCTGCTCTATCTGGCAGAGAACCATCCCGAAGCGAACCTCATCCCGGCTGCCGGATCGGTTGACAGGGGGGTATGTTATCAGTGGCTTTTTTTCATGGCGGAAATGCTGCAGCCCAGCTTTCTGATGTATTACTATCCCGAACGCTGGACCAGCGAGGATCTCCAAGCCAGCCATGACGCCGTTGCCGCCAAGGCCATCGAATGGATCGACGAGCTATGGAGTCGACTCGACAAGGCTATTGGAGATAACGAATACTTTATGCCCGGCGGGTTCAGCGTCTGCGATCTTTATATGCTGCCCATGGCAATCTGGAACGAATTGGATGATCCGTTCCCAAGGCTACAGGATTACGAAAACCTGAAACGGGTTCTGTCGAATATAAAATCGCGTCCAGCGGTTCAACGCATGATGAAAGACCATATTCGGAAATAGGCCGTACGGGCATTCGTTCCGGGGATATGATCGTTATTCTTTGAGTTTCACGCCGCCAGAGAAATTGAAAATCCCGACCTTCGACATACCAACGACCATGCAGCCATCGCCGATGTTGTAGACATGCCACTGTTTGACCAGGGTATGGGTATGGGGCTGCATCTCGATCAGGTTCTTGGCGCCGCCCAGGACTTCAATGACCCCGCGTCCTTTCGGTTCGGGAATCAGCATGTACCGACCGCCTTCATCCGTCGTGAATTGGGCGCCTTCGCAGACGAACACATGGCGATCATGATGCGTCATCTTTTCCATGCGTTCGACCACCTTGGCAAACAGAACGCACCGTTCCTGAACCTGTTCATCCGTTGCCGTTTTAGGAAGGCCGACAAGCTGCCGGCGGGAAAACTCGGTAAAAACAAAACCTAGCGGAACCCGATACTGATCCTCGATCTGGACGCAGCCTTCTACATTATCAATCTTGAAGCCTTCTCTTTCGGCGCGTTCCTTCAGCTTCTTGGCAATCGCTTCCTTGGCGCTGACAACTCTTTCAACAACCATGCCTTCGGCCGTCTGCTTAGAGCCAGTAACCTTGAGAACAACAGTCAGAACATACCAGGCGAGAAAGATCGTCACCGGTAGAACGACGAGGCCAATGAAGGCGAATATAAAGCTGCGCGGCAGTTTCTTCCTACCGCCACCGGATCCTTTTGCGGGCTTCTTTGCCATCGTTTAAGTGCTTTCCCCAGAACACATTTTCATTTCAAACCGAAACCAGGTGCGAATCGGATTAAAAATTTTCAGTAAAATCCCTTAAAAATGAGTGAATTGCTCTATTTTTTCACAAGAGCCTATGATCTTCCCCGCGTTTGGCCATAACGAAACCCTGGGTCTCTGGACGAAAGAACGAACGGAGAGCGGTGAGTGAAACATGCATCGAACGCATACCTCACCTGATGAAATGTCACTATTTTGAAAACCCGTTCCGGCGTAAAGAGGGCGCGAAACAACGACGTCGATCACGACTAGAGATCAATTGCGGGCCAAGGAGATTTCAGATGATTATGTCTTCAATCAACTTCGTTCTCGGATCCTTTGTTGGTGCAGCCCTTATCGTCGGCCTTATCGCCACCGTCATCTGATCCATAACATTCCACCACCACACGAAGCCCCGGCGTCCAACCGGGGCTTTTGGTGTTTGGATTCGCCAAACAAAGAAAAAATCAGAAGAATTGAGACGTCAGCGCTTTCGCAGTTTCAGGCCATACAAAACAGCGCCCAGACCGATTATTCCAAGCGCAATCAATGTCATATAGTCTTCCATGTTTTATGCTCCCACAAACAACGCATTAAACCTTGGTTCTTTATAATGGGAGCCCGGCCGGCAAGGGGTAGTTTAACAAAACTCATTGGAAGGAGTCAAAAAGGGGGACAAGGGAAGGGGGGCTGACCAGCGTTAATCAGCTGCCGAAGATATCCTGGAACTCGCTGTTCTCATTTGCCGTATACCTGGGTTTCATCACCCACGCACCAAAAAGCTTCACCCGCTTGATCTGTTTGTGAACGATCCTGGCTATCCAGTAATCACGACCGCTATTCGACCCACCGAAATGACAGGTGGATTTCCGATACTCCCGCCAGAACAGGGCGAAAATCACGGTCAAGCCAGTTACAGATATCAGTCCAAACGTAATCGGTTCCATCGGTCTCTCGCAATTCAAAACCTGTCAAAGCTATTGTGGACTAGGATAATTAAAGCGCAAAAATGCATACAAAAATGTGATCGGCATCACTGATCGTTGTTTTCCCGTGATACGGATGGATGCGTTTTGAAACTTGGAATTGATTAAACAATCAAAAAAGGGGTTAGGTGAAAACCACCTAACCCCTTGTTTTTATTGGCTCCGGAGGAGGGACTCGAACCCCCGACCCAGCGGTTAACAGCCGCTTGCTCTACCAACTGAGCTACTCCGGATCAGTATGTAATGGAGGCGC
>CAYFMQ010000013.1:33257-95102 GCA_964344255.1 uncultured Thalassospiraceae bacterium | reverse complement strand
CAGACCCGGGTCAAGGTGGTCAAGAACAAGCTGGCGCCGCCCTTCAAGATGGTCGAGTTCGACATCATGTACGGCGAGGGCGTTTCCAAGATGGGCGAGATTCTCGATCTCGGCGTCAAGGCGGGCGTGGTCGAGAAATCCGGTTCCTGGTTCTCCTATAATTCCGAACGCATCGGCCAGGGCCGCGAAAACGCCAAGACGTTCCTGAAAGAGCATCCCGAGATGACCAACCAGATCGAGGCGCTGATCCGCCAGAACGCCGGTCTGGTTTCCGAGGCCATGCTGGTCGGCGGCCCTGATAGCGAGACGGACGGCGAAGGCGATGAGGAAACCGGTGCTGCGCCGGAAAGCGCGCCGCTGGAAGAGTGATCGCGTCCCAAGTTTTTGAGAGAGGGTGAGAAAATCGGGTTCCATCGCAAGGTGGAGCCCGTTTTCTTGTCTGCAAATGGAGTCGTGAAGTACACCGTTGTCTGGACAGGGGCGGTGCTGCGCTATAGAAAACCTTAAGAGACAACTATTTTAAAAAGCACTTGATTTAAGGGCAATCGCCGAACCATGCAGACCGTAAACGACATTCGTAAGGCTTTTCTGGACTATTTCGCCGCCAACGGGCACGAAATCGTCGATTCCAGTCCGCTGGTGCCGCGCAACGATCCCACGCTGATGTTTACCAACGCCGGCATGGTGCAGTTCAAGAACGTCTTTACCGGCCTCGAACATCGCGATTACTCCCGTGCGGTGACGTCCCAGAAATGCGTACGCGCGGGCGGCAAGCACAACGATCTGGAAAACGTCGGCCATACGTCGCGCCACCATACGTTCTTCGAGATGCTCGGCAATTTCTCCTTCGGCGATTATTTCAAGGATCTTGCCATCGAACTGGCCTGGAACCTGGTAACAAAAGAATTCGGTCTACCAGCTGAAAAACTGCTGGTCACCGTGTTCGCCGAAGACGACCAGGCCTTCGATCTGTGGAAGAAAATCGCCGGCCTGCCGGAAGACAAGATCATCCGCATCCCGACGTCCGACAATTTCTGGTCCATGGGCGAGACCGGCCCATGCGGACCGTGTTCGGAAATTTTCTACGACCACGGCGATCATATCCCAGGCGGCCCTCCAGGCAGTCCCGATGAGGACGGCGACCGTTTCATCGAGATCTGGAACCTGGTGTTCATGCAGTTCGAACAGGTCACGCCGGACGAGCGCATCGAATTGCCCAAGCCCTCCATCGATACAGGCATGGGCCTGGAACGCATTGCCGCCGTCATGCAGGGCACTCATGACAACTATCATATCGATATGCTGCGGGCCCTGATCATGGCGTCCGCCGAAGCGTCCGGCACGGACCCGGACGGCGACCATGCCGTGTCGCACCGGGTGGTGGCCGACCACCTGCGCGCCTGCAGTTTTCTCATCGCCGATGGCGTGCTGCCGTCCAATGAAGGCCGCGGTTACGTGCTGCGCCGGATCATGCGTCGCGCCATGCGCCACGCCAACATGATGGGCTGTTCAGAACCCTTGATGCACCGGCTGGTGCCGGCGCTTATTACCCAGATGGGCCAGGCCTATCCGGACCTGGTTCGCGCCGAAGCGCTGATCTCCGAAACCTTTGAGTTGGAGGAAAACCGCTTCATCAAGACCCTGGAACGGGGCCTCAAGCTGCTCGACGAAGCCACCGACGGCATGGGTGAAGGTGCGGAGTTGGACGGTGAAACGGCGTTCAGGCTCTATGACACTTATGGTTTCCCGCTCGACCTGACGCAGGATGCGCTCAAGTCGCGCAAGATCGAGGTGGATACGGACGGCTTCGATGCCGCCATGGAACGTCAACGCGATGAGGCCCGCAAGGCCTGGGCCGGTTCCGGCGAGGCGGCGACGGAAGGCGTGTGGTTCGAGATTCTGGAAGAAACCGGCGCTACCGAGTTTCTTGGCTACGATACGGAAACGGCGGAAGGCCAGCTTGTCGCCCTGGTCAAGGACGGCGAGCGCGTCGAAACGGCGGGTGAGGGCGATCATGTGTTCCTGATCGCCAACCAGTCGCCGTTCTATGGCGAGTCCGGCGGCCAGATGGGTGACGCCGGACAGATCCAGGCCGGGGAAGACTGCCGGATCACGATCACCGATACGCAGAAAAAACTGGGCCAGCTTCATGTCCATGAAGGCGAGATCACGAAGGGCGCCCTGAACCTGGGCGATGCCCTGGTCATGGACGTGGATCATGACCGGCGCTCGTCCCTGCGCGCCAACCATTCGGTCACTCATTTGGTTCACGAGGCGCTACGCCGCCGCCTTGGCGATCATGTCACGCAGAAAGGCTCCCTTGTCGGGCCCGACCGCATGCGCTTTGACATCTCGCATCCGAAAGCCATTTCGCCGGAAGAACTTGCCCAGGTGGAAGCCGACGTCAACGCCCAGATCAGGGTCAACGCCGACGTCACCATCCGCCTGATGGAGCCGGAAGCCGCCATCGAGGCGGGCGCCATGGCGCTGTTCGGCGAGAAATACGGCGATGAGGTCCGCGTCGTTTCCATGGGACAGCCTACGGAACAGGATAGCGGAGATTACTATTCCACGGAACTGTGCGGCGGCACGCACGTTCACCGCACGGGCGACATCGGCATGTGCAAGATCGTTTCCGAAAGCGCCGTCGCTGCCGGTGTGCGCCGCATCGAAGTGGTGACGGCCAAGGGGGCGGAAGATCACTTCCGGGCCCAGGACGACGCCCTGCAGTCCGTCGCCGCATTGCTGAAATCGTCTCCGGCAGATGTGGCCGAGCGGGTCCAGCAGCTCATCGAGGAACGCAAGCGTCTCGAGAAAGAGCTTTCCGATGCCCGGCGCAAGCTGGCGACCGGCGGTGGCGGCGGCGCGGCGGATGCCGACGACAGCCGCGAAATCGGCGGCATCAAGTTCTCTGGCCGGGTGCTGGAAGACGTGCCGGCGAAGGAACTGAAAGGCTTGGCCGACGACATGAAGAAACAGATCGGTTCCGGCGTCGTTGCGTTGATTTCAACCGATGGCGGCAAGGCTTCGCTGGTCGTCGGTGTAACCGAGGACTTGACCGAAAAGATCAGCGCCGTCGATCTCGTGCGCGCCGGCTCCGAAGCCGTCGGCGGCAAGGGTGGCGGCGGGCGTCCCGACATGGCCCAGGCCGGCGGACCGGACGCCTCCAAGGCCAAGGACGCCATGAACGCCATTGAATCGGCGCTGGCGTCGTAAACGCTTACATGCACTTTTTTCAAGAGATGAAACTTCTGTTGCTGGATGCCGTGCCGCTCTCCAGGGACGGGTTTCATATATACATCGGCGTGCTCAGCTATCTTGCCGCTTGCCTGGTTTTTCGCCGATCGTTGTCGAGCCCCTGGATGCTGCTGACGCCGTTGGTCCTGGCCTTGTTGTTTGAAGGGGTCGACCTGATGGCCGATATAGAAACATTCGGATACTTTCGTTGGCACGCCAGTCTGAAGGACATTCTAAACACGATCCTTCCTCCGTTGTTGATCTGGGGCGCAGCGAGGATCAGGCGTTGATCTCTTGATGCCGCTATCCTGTTTAAGCCGGTTGTAATACCGCTCAGGTGTGCCAAAGTAAGCCCTGAATCAACCTTAGGTGACGTTTCATGCAGCAAGCCTCATCCTGGCGAAATGCAAAGGTTCTGCTCTATCTGTTGGCGGCGGGCTCGCCCATGGCCTTCTACACCTGGATGGCGCTGATCAACAACTTCGCCATCGACGAAGTGTCGTTTACGGGCATCGAGATGGGCATCCTGCAGAGCCTGCGCGAGGTGCCGGGTTTCCTGGCTTTCACCGTGGTGTTCGTTCTTTTGGCGTTCAAGGAACAGACCTTTACCCTCATCTCGCTTTGCCTGATGGGAATTGGCACGGCCATCACCGGGTACTTCCCGACGGTTTACGGCCTCTATTTTACCACCGTTTTGATGTCCATCGGCTTTCATTACTTCGAGACCCTGCAGGGCTCGCTGCAACTCCAGTGGTTGTCCAAGGACGAAGCGCCCAGGGTATTGGGCCGCATCCTCGCCATCGGCTCTTTCGCCAGCCTGGTGTCCTTCGGCATGATCTACTTCGCCAGCGACGTGTTCGGCCTCGCCATGAAATGGATCTACATGATGGGGGGTGGCGTCGCCGTCGGCATCGCCATCGTCGCCTGGGCCGTGTTCCCGAGCATTCCGACCAAGGTCGAGCAGCACAAGACGCTGATCCTGCGCAAGCGTTACTGGCTTTATTACGCGCTGCAGTTCATGTCCGGCGCGAGGCGGCAGATTTTCATGGTCTTCGCCGGATTCCTGATGGTGGAGAAATTCGGCTTCGATCCGGCAGCCATGGCGTTGATGTTCCTGGCCAACGGCGTGTTGACCATGGTCACGGCGCCTTATATCGGCAAGCTGATCGGCAGATGGGGCGAGCGCCGGGCTCTTACTTTTGAATACATCGGCCTTTTTTTCGTCTTCGTCGCCTACGCCTTCGTGGAAGTCGCGTGGATCGCCGTGACGCTCTATATCCTCGATCACCTGTTCTTCTCCATCGCCATCGCCATGAAGACCTATTTCCAGAAGATCGCGGATCCGCAGGATATCGCCAGCACCCAGGGCGTCGTCTTCACCATCAATCACATCGCGGCTGTGGTCCTGCCGGTGTGCTACGGATTCATCTGGGTGATCTCGCCCGCCGCCGTGTTCCTGACTGCTGCGGGACTTTCCGCGGTGTCTCTTGTCCTGGCCCGCATGGTGCCGCTTGATCCGACCCCTGACAATGTGGCATTGATCAGACCGCGGCGCGCCGTCGCCGAGCCTGCCGAATAAGAAGACAGAAGGTTTGATCCATGACTGAGGAAACCCGCTTTGAAGGGACCGATTCATTCGTAGCGACGGAAGACCTGATGGTCGCCGTGAACGCCGCCATTGCGTTGGAGCGGCCGTTGCTGGTCAAGGGCGAGCCGGGCACCGGCAAGACCGTTCTGGCCGCCGAGATCGCGCGGGCCCTGGACAAGCCGCTGATCCAGTGGCACGTGAAATCCACGACCCGGGCGCAGCAGGGCCTCTATGAGTACGACGCCGTCGGCAGGCTCCGGGACTCGCAGCTCGGTGACGAGCGGGTTCACGACATCGCCAATTACATCGTCAAGGGCAAGCTGTGGGAGGCGTTCGAGCGCAACGATCGACCGGTCCTGCTGATCGACGAAATAGACAAGGCGGACATCGAGTTCCCCAACGACCTGTTGCTGGAACTGGACCGCATGGAGTTCCACGTCTACGAGACCCAGCAGGCTATTCAGGCCGCCAGCCGGCCCATCGTCATCATTACGTCGAACAACGAGAAGGAACTGCCGGACGCGTTCCTGCGCCGCTGTTTCTTCCATTACATCCGCTTTCCCGACGAAGACACCATGCACGATATCGTCGACGTACATTATCCGGGCATCCAGAAAAAGCTGGTGAGCGAAGCTCTGAACGTGTTCTTCGCCGTGCGCGACGTGCCGGGTCTGAAGAAAAAGCCCTCCACATCGGAGCTGCTGGACTGGATCAAGCTTTTGATGGCGGAAGACATCCCGGCGGAGGCGCTGAGAAGTCCGGATTCAAAGGACTTCGTGCCGCCACTTTACGGCGCGCTTCTGAAAACCGAGCAGGACGTTCACATGCTGGAACGCCTCGCCTTTCTCGACCGCCAGCGGGGGCGGTAACCTGAACAGGAGAGCGGGCAGTGTTTTCACGGTTCTTTCTCGATCTTAGGAAAGTGGGGGTGCCGGTCTCGCTGCGCGAATACCTGACCCTCATCGAAGCCGTTGAACAGGGCCTTGCCGACTACAAGGTCGAGGACTTTTATTACCTGAGCCGATCCTGCCTGGTGAAGGACGAGCGCCATATCGACCGTTTCGACCAGGTCTTCGGCGAGGTTTTCAAGGGATTGGAGGCCTTGAGCGAGGGCGTCGAGGCGGAAATTCCCGAAGAATGGCTGCGCGTCCTGGCGGAACGGGTTTTCACGGAAGAGGAAAAGCGCGAAATCGAGGCCCTGGGCGGCTGGGAGAAGCTCATGGATGAGCTGCAAAAACGGCTCCGCGAACAGGAAGGCCGCCACGAAGGCGGCTCCAAGTGGATCGGCACCGGCGGTACGTCGCCTTTCGGCGCTTATGGTTACAACCCGGAAGGCATCCGCATCGGCCAGGATGGCAACCGCAACTACCGCGCCGTCAAGGTTTGGGACAAGCGCGAGTTCAAGAACTTCGATGACACCGTCGAGCTGGGCACCCGCAACATCAAGATGGCGCTAAGACGGCTCCGCCGTTTCGCCCGCGAAGGGGCGCATGAAGAACTGGACATGGATGGCACCATCAAGTCGACGGCGGAAAAGGGCTACCTGGATGTCCGCATGGTGCCGGAGCGGCACAACGCCGCCAAGGTTTTGCTGTTCCTGGATGTGGGCGGGTCCATGGACATGCATGTCAAGGTGCTGGAGGAACTGTTTTCCGCCGCACGTATGGAATTCAAGCATCTGGAGTATTTCTACTTCCACAACTGTCCCTATGAGGCCGTGTGGCGGGATAACCGGCGGCGATATAACGAGACTACGCCCACGTGGGACGTTCTGCACACTTACCCCGGTGACTACCGGGTGATCTTCGTCGGCGATGCTTCCATGAGCCCCTACGAGATCGCCTATCCCGGCGGCAGCGTCGAATACTGGAACGAGGAATCAGGTGCGGTCTGGATGGACCGGATCTTGCGCGTCTATCCTCACGCCGCGTGGCTCAATCCGGTCCGTGAGGACTGGTGGACGCATACCCAGTCCATACAGATGATCCAGCAATTGATGAGCGGGCGCATGTTCCCGCTCACCCTGGGCGGCCTGGACGAGGCCATGCGCGAGCTTAACCGGTAAAGGAAAAAGCCTGCCTATTCCTCGACGTCGGCGGCGACTTTCAGGCTGATCATCTGGTCGGGATTGTAGACCTTGCCGTTCATGGCCGAGGAGCCCTTCTTGATCTGGTCCACGTGTTCCATGCCGCTGACGACCTCGCCCCAGACCGTATACTGCCCGTTCAGGTGCGGCGCATCCTCCAGAACGATAAAGAACTGGGAATCTCCGCTGTTGGGGTTGGAGGAACGTGCCATGGAAACGATTCCCCTGCGGTGCGGCTCAGGTGAGAATTCGGCGAGCAGCTTCTGTCCGGAACCGCCCATGCCGGTGCCTTCCGGATCGCCGGTCTGCGCCATGAAGCCTTCGATTACGCGGTGGAACACGATGCCGTCATAAAATCCTTCGCGCACCAGTTCCTTGATGCGTTCTACATGGCCGGGCGCCAGGTCGGGGCGCATCTGGATGACGACGCGTCCGGTCTTCAATTCCATATAGAGGGTGTTTTCAAGATCGTTCATGGCTGTTTCCAACTGTGTCGTGGTCTGGGCTGCGGCGGAGGCGGATACCGTCATCAAACCAAGGATGAAAACGGCTGCAAGGCGTAGAATGCGCATTGATGGTTCCTGATAAAAGGTTGCTTTGAAGAGGGAAGGGTATTGTTAATCGAACAGGGCGTCAATTTCGCTCTGGTCCAGCCCCTTGCCTTCCAGTTGCGGGCCGTTGAGCAGTTCCTCATCGGCGGACTTGATATATTCGGGATCGACCTGAATCTTGTCGAGTTCTTCCTTGCCCCATACTTCAATGAGATTGTTGACGCGGTTTTCCACGTAAGTAATGGATTTCATGACCTTGGAAACGCGCTGGCCGGTAATGTCCTGGAAAGAGCAGGCCTCGAAAATGGTGTTGGTTCTTTCGTCGATCATGTCCAGGACGGGCTTCTGTTTCTTGCCGACGTCGTCCCGGATGCTGTTCAGCATATTGGAGATTTCCTCGACGTTTTCCATAATCGTGTTGGTGGCGTTTTCCGTCGCCTGGACGATGGCGTCCAGTTGCTCGCCCATGCTGGCGATCTGGTGCTCTTCTTCCGCAGGATGATGAATGGCGGCGATTTCCTGGCGCACGCGCTGGACGTACTGGAACAAGCCGACCAGTTCGGATTTTAGAGTTTCAACTTCCTGTTCGGCTGCTGTGGCCATTGTCTCTGCCCCTATTGATTACATGCCATGCGGCCTGAAACCTGCCTGATATGGCATTTTTCATCAAGATTCCGACACTTACCAGCGTAAACTGAAAAAACCCTTAATCAGAACCGCGTAAGTGTTTGAGCAATATACTGGCCGCTTCACTTGGCGCACGCGCGCCATCAATGACACTTTTTTCCTGATTACGCCAGTATTCGCCCAAAACTTCGTCATCCTGGAATACCCGAAGCAGGGCTTCGACAATCTCCATTTCCATGAGCGTCCTGGCCTGTTGCCCCCGCTTGCGGGCCATTTTACCGCCCTTGTCCTGATGATTGCGGTATTCCATCAGGGTATGCCAGACGTCTGATATGCCGGTTCCTGTAGTTGCGGAACACGTAAGCACGGGGGGTGGCCAGTCGTCCTCCCTCGGGCGCAGGATATGCAGGGCGGCCGCCGTGTCGCGCCTGACCCTTTCCGCCGCGTCAATCAGGTCACCGTCGGCCTTGTTGACCACCAGGATATCCGCCAATTCCATGATGCCGCGCTTGATGCCCTGCAGGTCGTCTCCGCCACCGGGCGCCAGTAAAAGCATGAAGATGTCGACAAGGCCGGCGGCCGTGGTTTCCGATTGACCCACGCCGACCGTTTCAATGATGATCAGGTCGAAGCCAGCCGCCTCGCATGCCAGCATGGTGTCGTAGGTTTTGCGGGCGATACCGCCCAGCATGCCACCGGACGGGCTGGGCCGAATAAAGGCGTCTGCATGACGCGCCAGTTTTTCCATGCGGGTCTTGTCACCCAGGATGGAGCCGCCCGATTTGGGGCTGGAAGGATCGATTGCCAGCACGGCGACCTTGTTTCCGTGCTCGATGGCGTGATGACCGAAGGCTTCAATGAAGGTCGATTTGCCGACGCCCGGAACGCCGGTGATCCCCACACGGGTGGACTTTCCGGTGCGGGGCAGGATGATTGATAGCAACTCCCGTGCCGTTTCCCTGTGTTCGGGGCTTTCCGATTCGATAAGCGTGATGGCCCGTGACAGGGCGCGGCGGTCCCCCGACAGGAGCTTTTGCGCCAGAACTGAAGCCGGCGAAGCGGTGTCGGCGGCATCCGTCATCGGATCACTTCCGGGGCTTGCCGGGTTTTTTGCGTAATGAACCGGCCTTGGTCCCCAGGTCATCGACAAGGCCTTCTGCCTTGGATTGCGCTTTCGCCATTTTTCTCACCTCCGGCGGCAGGGAAGAGGGGTCCATGGCGTACATGGCCATGAACATCAGCTTTTCACGGGTCGCCGTGTCCAGTTCGTCCAGAACATGGGATTTCTGGCGCTGGATGGACAGGGCTTCCTGGATCAGGCGCTCGCGTTCCGGTGTGGATGCCGGCGCTTTTCTTGTTCGGGTTGGCTTCGCCGGTGGCCGGGGCCTGGGTTCGGACGGTGCGGGGGCGGCAGCACGCGGCGGTGCGTCTTGCCCCTTGGCGACTTCCGCCCGGGCTTCGGCAAGGGCCTGGGCAATGGTATCGACGACATCTTCGCCACTGTCGGACCTGGGTTCGGCCTTGGCCGCTTTGGATTTGGCGGCTTTGCGCTTGGGTTTTGCGTCTTCCTCCCCTTTGCGCATGGTGTTCAGCTTCTTGCGGGCGTCCTTGTCCATCACGACGGATAGCAGCGCATTGGATACGAATTTTTTAATCATATTCACTCCCGAACGCCGTCATCAGCGTATCTGGCAGGACTGTCCCGTAGAGCAGGTCATGTTTCTTGGAATCACTTTGTGGACCAATAAAACATGTTCCACTGCTCTAAATTATTCATCCCGATCGGATTCACACGTTTCGATGAAACGCGGAGCTTTTCCATCTAAACGTGATCCGATCTAAGCCCACTCTAGCGCGGACAGACGGGGTGAGGAAAGTTCTCAGAGATGAAAGACAAGTGAAAGAGAATTGAAACACCCGCTCTGATATGCACATATGTCGCTCAGAAAGGCGGAAAAATTTATGCGAAGAAACAGAAAAGCCAAAATTATAGCAACCCTGGGACCGGCTTCTTCCGATCCCGATATGATCGAGAAACTTTTTAACGCCGGTGCGGATGTCTTCCGGCTTAATTTCTCTCACGGCACCCACGAAGACCATAAGGAGCGCTTTAACGCGATCCGGGAGCTTGAGAAGAAATACGACAGGCCTATCGGCATTATTGCCGATATGCAGGGCCCCAAGTTCCGGGTCGGCAGCTTTGCCGACGGCAAGGTCACCCTTGAAGAAGGGGCTGAATTTACTCTTGATTTGAATGACTTAGAAGGTGATGCATCACGTGTCACACTGCCGCACCCGGAAGTGTTCCGGTCACTTGAAGAAGGTACTGACCTGTTGCTGGACGATGGAAAAATTCGTCTCAGGGTCAAGGAATTCGGCAATGACCACGCGCTGACGGAAGTCATCACCGGCGGCGTTCTTTCCAACAACAAGGGCGTAAATCTGCCAAACGTCGTTATCGACGTTTCCCCGCTCACCGACAAGGACCGGGAAGACCTGCGCTTTGCCCTGGATCTGGGCGTCGACTGGATTGCGCTCTCCTTCGTCCAGCGTCCCGAAGACGTCGCCGAAGGCCGTAAACTGGTCGCCGGCCGTGCCGGTATCATGGTCAAATTGGAAAAACCGACGGCGATCAAGTCACTGGATGGCATTGTTGAGTTGTCCGATTCGTTGATGGTCGCCCGTGGCGACCTGGGCGTCGAAGCCCTGCCAGAGGATGTGCCGGCATTCCAGAAACAGATTATCAGGGCCTGCCGGCGTTCGGGTAAGCCGGTCATCGTTGCGACCCAGATGCTGGAATCCATGATCAATTCACCGACACCGACCCGTGCCGAGGCGTCCGACGTGGCGACAGCCATTTATGACGGCGCCGATACGGTGATGATGTCCGCTGAAACGGCGGCTGGGGACTATCCGGTCGAATCGGTAACCATGATGGACCGGATTGTCCGCCGGGTTGAGCAGGATCCGATCTTTGCGGAAATGATGGAAGCCCAGCGCCACGAGCCGGAAGCAACGGCTGCGGACGCGATTACGGCTGCGGCACGGCAATGCGCCAGCACGATTTCAGCTTCTGCGATTGTCACATTTACCTCGACTGGATCAACGACCCAACGGGCGGCGCGCGAACGGCCGGAGGTGCCGATTATCTGCTGTACCCCCAGAGCCGGCACGGCCAGGCGTCTTGCCCTGACCTGGGGCGTCCACTGCATGTTTACCGAGGATGTTTCCAGTTTCCGCGAAATGGTGACAAAATCCATCAAGATTGCCTCTGATGAAGGCTTTGCCTCCGCCGGAGACAGGTTGATAATCACGGCGGGCGTTCCTTTCGGTACGCCGGGGGCGACAAATATCCTGAGAATTGCCTGGGTCGAGTAAAGAATCGCCTGGTCCGGCCCCTAGGGGATACATGGGCCGTCATTAAAGAGTGGATTGAAGATGCAGGAAAACCGTGTCAGTGGCGGCTTTTTCGCCCTGTCAGCCTTCTTGTGCTGGGGCATGTTTCCGCTTTATTTCAAGTCCGTGGCCGAAGTTCCCGCACTGGAAATGCTGGCGCAGCGGGCCCTCTGGGTGATGGTTTCCATTTGGCCCGTCATCCTGGTGCTGGGCTGGAGCAAGCGGGTCAAAGCCGTCTTCATGGACCGGCGGGCTTTACGCTACATTTTCTGGTCCGGTTTGCTGCTAACCCTGAACTGGCTGATTTTTATCTGGGCCATCGCAAACGGTTATGTGCTTCAGTCAAGTCTCGGTTATTTCATCAATCCCCTGTTTAACATCGTTCTCGGCGTTTTCGTGCTCGGCGAAAGGCTGAACAGAATCCAATGGGGCGCCATTGGCCTGGCAGGTTGCGGGGTTGCCGTCATGGTAATCGTTCTGGGTGAGTTTCCCTGGATCGCCATTTCACTGGCCTTGACGTTTGCCTTGTACGGCCTGCTCAGGAAACAGGCGCCGGTCGACGCCATGAGCGGCCTGTTCGTCGAAACGTTGCTGGTGTCGCCCCTGGCGATTGCCTGTCTCATATGGATCTGGGCCATCGGTGACATGGTTTTGTCCCTGGATAGCGGAACCCTGTTGTACCTGGTCATGCTGAGCGGCGCCGTTACGGCAACGCCGCTGATCCTGTTTACTGCGGGAGCCCGGCGATTGCCGTTGTCGGTTCTTGGCCTGTTCCAATACATCGTGCCGACCGGTCATTTCATCCTTGCCGTGTTTGTTTTCGGTGAGCCGTTTACAAACTGGCATCTTGTCAGCTTTTCATTGATATGGACTGCCCTGGCGCTGTATACGGCTGATACCCTTCGCCGCAGGGGAGGAAGGGAACAGGATGCCAGCGCGTGATTTTTGAACTGTTCACCATTATTTCTCCGGTCCTGATCTGTGCGCTGATCGGCTATGGCTGGTGCCGCAAGGGGTGGTCGTTCGATGTGGATCAGACAACCAAGCTTGTCACCTATATCGGAACGCCTTGCCTGGTTTTC
Source organism: uncultured Thalassospiraceae bacterium (assembly GCA_964344255.1). GTDB lineage: Bacteria > Pseudomonadota > Alphaproteobacteria > Rhodospirillales > Casp-alpha2 > JAJFIE01. The sequence continues at coordinate 82,535 of CAYFMQ010000013.1, read as the reverse complement.
ACGACACTGGTCAATGTCGAAATCGAGAAATCAGCCTTTACCCAGATGGCTTTCGGCACGGCGGTGTCCGTCATCGGCTTCGGGGTGATCGGCGCAATCATCCTCAAGATTTTCCGGCTGCATCTTCCCACATACTTGCCGCCCGTTGTATGGGCGAACATGGGCAACATGGGCATTCCCCTGTGCCTGTTTGCCTTTGGGCAGGAAGGCCTGGCGCTGGCGATCACCTATTTCACGATTGACGTGGTGATGATGTTCACCATCGGCATTGCGGTTTCCGCCGGAACGTTTTCGATCATGCGTATACTGAAGTTGCCGTTCATATACGCTGTCGTCGCGGCGATTGTGGTCATGATGAATGATCTCGACGTTCCGCGCTGGATCATCAACACGACGGAACTGCTGGGCAACCTTACCATACCGTTGATGCTGATCATGCTCGGCGTGTCCCTGGCCAGCCTGAAAATATCCAGCATGAAGCGCGCAACGGCCATTTCCGTCATGCGTCTGGGCCTCGGTTTCCTGGTCGGTTGGGCGACGGCCGTCGCCTTCGGCATGGAAGGCGCCGCACGCGGGGTGATGATCCTGGAATCGGCCATGCCGGTGGCCGTTTTCAACTACCTGTTCGCCATGCAGTACAACAGGGCGCCTGAGGAAATCGCCGGCATGATCGTTATCTCGACGTTGCTGTCGTTCCTGACCTTGCCGGCGTTGCTGCTGTTTGTGCTTTAGAGCGATTTAGTAGAGATAACGGACCCCGATGGGGTAGCCCTTGCCGCGCCGGTAATAACTGGCGTGATACACCGTCCGGTTGTCGATCAGGCAAATCTCGCCGACGCCTTCCGGCGCCCGCCATTCCTGTTCGAGAATGATTTCGTTTACCAGTGAATCGATGTTTTCATTCTTGAAGATGCTGTACATGGCGCGTTTGCATCTATCCGCCGGGAAGCCTTCTTTCAGTTGTTGAAGGTATGCGACGACATTGGGAATGATCAGGGTCGATGAATCACGCCTGGCGCGCTGAATTTCATCAAAAGGATCGCGGCAGTAGAGAGAAAACCGGTTTGGTTGTGAGGGGGCCCGGTCGAAATGGAAATCCAGGTCGGGGAAAATGTTTCGCTGTCCTTCGTTCCGGCAGGTATCGGGCATATACACGTTTTCAAGGATAACGGCGCCATAGGTGGTGATCAGCGACTTGATATCTTCTATCAGGACAAATTCCCGGTCGTAAATTTCCAGCAGGGTTGGTTCGGCGAACTGCAGACGGACGCCGAAATTCCTGAACGGCTGGGCGATTCCTTCCGAGGAAACCAGCGACGATAACCCCTGGGGCAACAGATCCCCGTAATGAGCGCTTATCCTGTCGTATGCGTTGGGGATGCATATCTCCGCCGTACAGTCATGATTGCCGATGGAGACATCAACGGTTTTATCCGGCGTTTCGTTCAACAGGGAAACGGTTTCCACTGGTGCTTCAAGTATCTGGAGGTTGTTCATTTTATTCGCCAATCAACTAAACTGTGTTTTAGTCTAGTGGTTCAATCTGACACCAACATGACGTACGTTCAGATAAATGGTTTTTGGACTATACAATCATGCGGATTCATCAACGTGACCTGACGGACAGCCAGAAAGACGTCATCAGGGCTGCTCTCGACAAGCTCGAACGAAATGAACCGGGCCGCGTTTGTGGTGATCATTGCTCCTTCGTATGTCCTGAATGCTCTAAAACATCGTGCCAGTGCCAATGCGATACGGCCTGTCCGCATATTCCCCATAAGCTCTCAAGTGACCCGGACAAGCACCCCATAGAAGAGGGCATCGCGCCGTTGGCGTTTGAAATGCAACGGCTTGGCGTGTTCGAGCCATGCTGGTCATGCGAAGGTCACAACGGCCTGGATGGCGAACTGTGGAAACGCCCGGCCGTTTGGTTTTACTGTGATGATCTTACCCATCTCAGACTATTGGCGGATGTCGTTGAAAACCTGTATGCGAATGACAAGCTGGTTTTCCATTGGAGCGTTCATATAACCTACACAGACAAATTGTATCCCGAGGCCATCTTTGCGCTGGAGCCGGAAAGACGGCGGGTAAGGGATGTGAAGCTGGAAGATCTTCGGGCCGATGTGCAGGCGCTGGCGGATAATCTTCATGGCATGTACCACGAACATGCCGGGCAATTGAGAAAATTACTTTAAAAGGAGTGATTTCCGCTTAGCCATCCGCTATACGATGCGGTAACGATCACAAAACATTCCAAAGGTTTTTCTCATGACAGTCCTGGTTACAGGCGCCGCCGGTTTTATCGGCTTTAATACGTCACGTCGATTGCTCGAACGGGGCGAAAAGGTTGTCGGGATCGATAACGTTAACGATTATTACGATCCGTCACTCAAGGAAGCCCGGCTGGAAATCCTGGAACGGGACGACCGGTTCGAAATAGAACGCGCCGACATTGCCGACAAGGAAGCCGTCCAGGCGCTCGTCAAGCGGCGGGATGATATCGACCGTGTCATTCACCTCGCGGCCCAGGCCGGAGTCCGTTATTCCCTGATCAATCCCTATGCCTATATGCGCAGTAATCTGGATGGCCATCTGGTGTTGATGGAAGCGGTCAGGATGCTGCCCAACCTGCGTCATTTCGTTTACGCCTCGTCTTCCTCCGTTTACGGGGCGAATACCAAATTGCCGTTCAGCGTCGATGATCCCGTTAATCACCCGGTTTCGCTTTATGCCGCTACCAAACGCTCCATGGAGATGCTGAGCGAAAGCTATGCCCGGATGTATGGCCTGCCGCTGACCGGGCTACGTTTTTTCACGGTTTATGGGCCCTGGGGACGGCCGGATATGGCGGCCTTCATCTTTACCCGGAAAATACTCGCCGGTGAGCCCATTCCGGTTTTCAACAACGGTGATATGCGCCGGGACTTCACCTATATCGACGATATCGTTTCGGGGGTGGTTTCCTGTCTCGACGGACCGGCTGAGCCCGTTGACGGCAAGCCGCCGCACCGGGTTTACAACATCGGCAATCACCGTTCGGAAAAGCTGATGGACTTCATCTCGATCCTGGAACAAGCCTTAGGGCGCAAGGCGGAAATTGATTTCCAGCCCATGCAACCCGGGGACGTGAAGGAAACTTACGCGGATATCGAAGCGACCCAACGTGATTTTGGATTCGAGCCGTCCACTTCAATCGAGGAGGGAATTCCCCGCTTTGTCGAGTGGTACCGTGAATTCTATAACGTAGATTAGTTGCCGATCCTTTCCTGCCCGGCTTATCGGGTAGCTGGCGGAGTCAATCCATGGCAGACCGCGTGTTTCTAGGCCATGTGGCCCTGTTCCTTTTGCTGGCGGTGATCTGGAGCTCTTCCTTCACCGCCATCAAAATTGCCGTCCATGAAATTCCACCTGTGACGCTGGTCGCCGTGCGGCTAATCGTCGCCGGTATCCTGCTCTACGCCGTACTGCGAATTAAAGGGCTGCGCTTGCCGCCGATGGGCCGCGAATGGGGAGCTCTTTTCCTGCTGGGGCTTACCAGCAATACCATTCCATTTTTCCTGATCAGCTGGGGCGAGGTTGGCGTCGACAGCGGTGTGGCTGCGATCCTGATGGCCGTCATGCCCCTGGTGACGGTCGGGCTGGCCCACTTCTTTACCCAGAGCGACAAGATGACGCCGGTGAAACTCATCGGATTGACGGTGGGGTTCAGCGGCATCGTCATCCTCGTCGGGCCTGACGCTCTGACCCAGTTGGGCGGGCATGCGGTGTACGAGCTTTCCGTCGCGGGCGGCGCCGTGTTCTACGCCATTTCGGCCGTCCTGACGCGGCGTCTGCCCGCAGGCGGCGATCCCCTGCAACGGGGCACGGCCGTGACATTGTGCGCCGTCGCCCAGATGCTGCCATTGAGCCTGCTGATGGATGCGCCCTGGACCCTTGCACCGTCCCTGTCATCCTTTTATGCGTCGCTCTATCTTGGCGTATTCCCGACCGCCGTTGCCGCCTTGATCTATTTCCGCCTGATCCAGGATCGAGGCACGACGTTTTTCGCCAGCGTCAATTACATCATTCCCTGCCTTGGCGTGCTGTGGGGATTCCTGTTCCTGGACGAGGCCCTGTCACTTCAGGCCTTGGGCGCCTTGGGCGTTATCCTGAGCGGCGTCTTCATAACCAATCTCAAGACCGGCGGTAAACGTTAAGGCGATCAGCGGTAAAGAGCCTCAAGCCTTTCGCCATAACGCGCCTTGAGGACATGGCGTTTGACTTTCATGGTCGGGGTCAGTTCCCCGTTTTCGATCCGGAACGGTTCGCTCGCGAGAATGAAGCGGCGGACTTTCTCGATGTTGGAGAGTGACTCGTTGACCCTGTCGAGGGCGGAACTGATGACACCGCGCAGGTCAGCGTCTTCACTCAAGTCGGATAAATCGCCTCGCTTGCCGGTCTCGCGTTTCCATTCCGTCAACCAGGCCTCGTCGGGAACGATCAGCGCGACAAGGTGGGGGTGTTTGTCGCCATATACCATGGCCTGGCCGATTTCCGGTTCCAGGCAAATGATGCCCTCGACCCGCTGCGGAGCCAGATTGTCGCCGCCCGAATTGACGATAATGTCCTTCTTCCTGTCGGTGATCATCAGATGACCGTCTTCATCGAAGCCGCCGATGTCGCCCGTATGCAGCCAGCCGTCCACGATGGCGGCCCTGGTCGCTTCCTCGTTGTTCCAGTAGCCCTGCATGACCAGTTCCCCCTGGCACAGGATTTCGCCATCTGCGGCGATGCGGACTTGCGTTTCCCTGACAATAGGCCCGACGGTGTGCATCTTGGTGTTGACGGCGCGGTTGACGGAGATCAGCGGCGCACTTTCCGTCTGGCCGTAGCCCTGCAGGATACGCAGGCCGAGGGCGGTGAAAAACAGCCCGATATCCGGATTGAGCGGCGCGCCGCCGGAAACCAACGCCTTCAGCCGGCCACCGAAACGGGCGCGAACCTTGTCACGGACGAGCTTGTCGAGAAGGCTGTCCATCAGACGTTCCACGAAGTTCAGGCTGCCGGGGTTGCGATATTTCTTTGCGCCAAGGCTAAAGGCGGCGTTGAACAATTTCGCCTTGAGCCCACCCTGCTTCTGAACGCCGCGTGTTATGCGCTGGTGCAGGGTCTCATAAAGCCTGGGCACCGCCGTCATGATGGTTGGCCGGGCTTCCTGCATATTGGCGCCCAGGGTCTCGATGCCCTCCGCGTAATAGATTTCAGCGCCGACGGAAACCGGGAAGAACTGCCCCGCCATGTGCTCGTAGGAATGCGACAGGGGCAGGAACGACAGGAAGACGTCATCGCCGAGGCCGATTTCCCGCAAGGCGTCCTCCGCCGCTGTGCAGTTATGCAGGATTGCGCCGTGATGCAGCATGACGCCCTTGGGCAGGCCGCCGGTGCCCGAGGTGTAGATGATGCAGGCCGTGCGGTCCCGTTTCCAGGTGGCGGCGAGGGCGGCGATGTCGTCCTGCCGCCCTTCGCCTTTATCCATCAGTTCATCAAGCATCACGGCGTCCTTGCCGCCGCAGGCCTCGCTATCGGGGGTGTCGTCGAGGCAAACGACAAGCGCAACATCCGCCACATCCCGCACCGCCGATAACAGCGGCTTCGCCAGGCGCCCGGTTGAGACAAAAACGGCGCGCGCGCCGCTGTCGCTCAGGATATGACGGTGGTCATGGGTTGTGTTGGTTATATAGGCGGGGACCGTAATGGCGCCGATGGACATGATCGCCATATCGATGATCAGCCAGTCGGGCCGGTTTTCCGACACCAGAACGACGCGGTCGCCGGGCTCGATACCCTGGGCCATAAGGCCGCGGGCGACAGCTTCGGCTTTTTCCGCCGTTTGCCGCCAGCTTAAAGGCGTATAGACGCCGTCTTTTTTCTCCCACAGGAATGGCTTGTCCCCGAGACGGGCCGCCTGTTCAAAAAACATGGTGGCCAGATTGGTCCAGTGGACGAATTCCTGCTGCATGGGCTTTTCTCTTGTTGTCGTGTTCCGAGAGGAAACAATAATTGTTATCTTAACGCATGACTTTTCGTCACATGTCCCTATCTTAATTCATATACACAATCATGCTGAATTTCCATGTTCAAGGGAGCTTACCCGCGTGCCAATAACAATGTTGCCCCCCGATACGGCGGTTGCCCAGGAAGATCAGGAGCAGGACCTGCCATCGTGGGATTTATCCGATCTATACTCTGCGCCGGATGCGCCGGAGCTGAATGACGATCTCTCAACCGTGGCCCGGGAAGCCGGTGACTTCGCCGGGCGTTACAAGGGAAAGATCGCCGATTTGACGCCTGAACAGTTCGGCGAGGCCATCCAGGCGTACGAGAACCTCGTCGAAACCATGCACCGGATCGGCAGCTACGCCCAACTGCTTTACGCCGCCAACGTCAGTGACCCGGAAACAGGCCGGTTTTACCAGACGATCCATGAAAAGGTGACGGATATATCCACGGAGACCCTGTTCTTCACGCTTGAGATCAACCGCCTGGAAGACGATGCGTTTGCGGCATTGCTGGGCGATGAGGACGTTTCGCGCTATGCGCCCTGGCTCAGGGATGTCCGAATGTTCCGCGACCATGAACTGAGCGACGACCTGGAACAGGTGCTGCACCAGAAATCGGTCACGGGACGCTCGGCGTGGTCACGGCTGTTCGACGAAACCATGGCGGATATGCGGATCACCATTGCTGACGAGGAACTGACCCTGGCCGACACCCTGAACCGGCTGTCGGATAAGGAGGCCGAAGTCAGAAGAGATGCGGCCAAGGCCCTGGGTGGTAAGCTGACAAGCCAGGTGCGCCTGTTCTCCCTGATCACCAACACCCTGGCCAAGGACAAGGAGATCGAGGATCGCCTGCGCGATTACCCTTCACCCATGGCGAGCCGCAATCTCGCCAACCAGGTTGAGGACGAGGTCGTCGAGGCGCTGGTTTCAGCGGTCAAGGCGGCTTATCCGGACTTGAGCCATCGTTATTACGCCCTGAAAGCTAAGTGGTTCGGCGTCGACAAGCTGGACTATTGGGACCGCAATGCACCCTTGCCGGATCAGGACGACCGCAAATACTCCTGGGATCAGGCGCGATCGACGGTGCTGGACGCCTATGGCCGATTTGAGCCGGAATTGGCGAATATCGCCCAAGGATTCTTCGACAAGAACTGGATCGACGCGGCCCTGAGGCCGGGCAAGGATTCTGGCGCCTTTTCCCATCCCACGGTGCCGTCGGTGCATCCCTACATCCTGATGAACTATCACGGTAAGTCGCGAGACGTCATGACGCTCGCCCACGAGCTGGGTCATGGCGTGCATCAAGTGCTGAGCGGGCCGCAAGGGGCCCTGATGGCCGATACGCCGCTCACCCTGGCGGAAACCGCTTCCGTGTTCGGCGAAATGCTGACCTTCCAGTCCATGCTGGAGAACGAGCCGCAGAAGGAGCGCAAGCGGATCATGATCGCCGGCAAGGTCGAGGACATGATGAACACCGTGGTTCGCCAGATCGCCTTCCACGAATTCGAGCACATGGTCCACGACGAACGGCAATCGGGTGAACTGACATCTGATCGACTGGGGGACATCTGGATGCAGATCCAGAGCGAGAGCCTGGGCCCTGCGTTGCGGTTTGATGACGACTACCGCCATTTCTGGGCCTACATCCCGCACTTCATCCATTCGCCGTTTTATGTCTATGCCTATGCCTTCGGTGATTGTCTGGTGAATTCCCTTTATGATGTCTTCCAGAACGGTCATGAAGGGTTCCAGGCCAAGTATCTCGACATGCTGCGCGCCGGCGGCACGCTCCGGCATAAGGAACTGCTGGCGCCGTTCGGCCTGGATGCGGGCGATCCGGCGTTCTGGGGCAGGGGACTGAACGTGATTTCCGGCCTGATCGACCAGTTGGAGGACTAGAAATGCCAATCCTGAGACCCACCAAGATCAGCGGAAGAGTGGAAACCATCGGGGTTAACCGCGATCCCGAGAAAGACCTGAGCACGGAACGTGTCGATACCATTGCCGTCAGTTACGAGGGTTTCGAGGGAGAGGCCCATTCCGGCCTGACCAGGCCATCGTGTGTCCGGGTCCGCCGCCAATACCCGGAAGGAACGGAAATCCGCAACACCCGTCAGATTTCCATCGTTTCCCAGGAGGATCTGGCGCAGATTGCCGAAAACATGGATGTGCCGCATCTGGAGCCCGAATGGCTGGGCGCCAATTTGTGCCTGTCGGGAATTCCCGAGTTCACGCTCGTGCCGCCGTCCTCCCGGCTGATTTTCGATGGCGGCGCGTCGCTTGTGGTGGATATGGAGAACGAGCCTTGTGAATATCCGGGCAGGATCATCGAACAGCACATTCCGGGGGCCGGGGAACGCTTTGCGAAATCGGCCATCAACCTGCGTGGCGTGACGGCCTGGGTTGAGAAGGAGGGCATGATCAACCAGGGCGATGCGGTATCCCTGCATGTTCCGCCACAACGCATTTACGATTTCCGGCGAGAGGATTGAAGGACTGGCTCATGGTGGATCGCGAGCAGGATTCACTGGGGGGCAGGGTACGGCGGTACGCACGCGTCGGGCGCGCCGTCGGCGGTGTTGCGGCTAGGGCTGCCGGCGGAAAAATAACCGGCAAACCAATCGAATCGGTCCTTAACGCCCGGGAACTCAGGGATGCCCTTGGCGCCCTGAAAGGGCCCTTGATGAAGGTCGCTCAGATTTTAAGCACCGTTCCGGACCTGTTACCGGAAGAATATACCCGGGAACTCATCCACCTGCAGACCAATGCTCCCTCCATGGGCTGGCCCTTCGTCAAGCGCCGGATGAAAAGCGAACTGGGCGAAGACTGGCAAACACGCTTTGCCGAATTCGGCCACAGCGCCGCTCACGCCGCTTCCCTGGGGCAGGTGCATCGCGCCGTCGGCCATGACGGCCGGGTGCTGGCCTGCAAGCTGCAGTATCCCGATATGGCTTCGGCGGTGGAGGCTGATCTTAAACAACTGAAACTGGCGTTTTCCATTTACCGCCGTTACGACCAGGCGATCAATCCGAGCGAGATTCACCGGGAACTGTCGGATCGTTTGCGTGAGGAACTGGATTATGAACGCGAAGCGCGCCATATGCGCCTCTATGCCGAGATGCTGTCAGATACCGGTGGCGTTCAGGTTCCCGAACCGGTCGAAGCCTTGTCCACAAAACGGCTGCTAAGCATGACCTGGCTGGAAGGCGAGCCCCTGTTGAATTTTGCCGCCGGCAAACCGCTGGAGGTGCGCAACAGGCTGGCCATGAACATGTTCCATGCCTGGTATCACCCTTTCTATAATTTCGGCGTTATTCACGGCGACCCCCATCTGGGAAATTATTCGGCATGCCCCGATAACAGCATCAACCTTCTGGACTTCGGTTGTATCCGGGTATTTCCCCCATCCTTTGTGCGCGCCGTCATCGATCTTTACCGGGCGCTGAGCGAAGATGACATGGACCTTGCCGTCGAGGCTTATGAAACCTGGGGATTTGAAAACCTGAGCAGGGAAATGATCGATATCCTGAACCAGTGGGCGCATTTTCTTTACGGCCCCCTGATGCAGGACCGCACCCAGCGTATTCAGGAAGAAGACGGCATCGTTTATGGCGCAAACGTCGCCGCAAAGGTTCACGCCGAATTGCGCCGCGTCGGCGGCGTCACACCGCCCAAGGAATTCGTTCTGATGGACCGGGCGGCTATCGGCTTGGGAAGCGTCTTTACCCATCTTCAGGCTGAGATTAACTGGCACCAGTTGTTTCATGGCCTGATCGAAAGTTTTGATGAGTCCGGATTGGCTGACCGCCAGTTAAAGGCCCTGAGGCGCCACAACCTGGCGCAATAACTCACCCAAAACGAGTGATTCTTGTCTTCCGGCACGTTACCGGTGTTTACCTTGTATCGGTTTGTCGCATCGGGTTAACATTGTCCAAACCACTAAAGTGCTTCGCACGGGACAGGGATGCAGGCGTCATTCTATTGCACGGTAAACAATGACCTTTAAGCTGGACCTTGATGATCTTCCGGAATTGGTTTCGCAAACCCGTGACGCCGAGGTCGATGATGATCACGTGAAATTCCTGGAAAATGCATTGCATAAGCAATGGGGGTTGGGACGGAATCTTATTCTTGTCTGGGCTCCTCTCGATCAGGCAATCGAGGTTCTGGTCATTCCGCATTATGCTCTCAGCGAATATGTCAATCGAAGCGGACAGGGAGACATCGATCACGTCGATTTTCTGGATGATCCTTACACAAAGTCCCGTCGTTCGGAAAACGTTATCGAAGGGGTGATATCCGGCCCGAAACAGGTGGAACACAATGAAATGGATCACCTGTGCGGCTTGCTGGGCTATGACTCCACCCGCATTGACCTGCCGTTTTCACCTGGCGCCGATGTTCCCAATTCCGTCATCGAAACACTGGTCAAGCGTTACAGCATCTCCTACGTGGAAGATCGCGCCGTCGCTCTTTTCGATATCGTCGGGTTCTCTTTGCTGTCGCCGTTAGAGCAGGTCACCCAACTCAACAGTCTGGCCTACTCGGTGAATTCCGCCTATTCGAAGATGCTGAGCAATAAAATCGATATCAGTTTCGCCCGAACGACGACGGGGGACGGATTCTACATCTGGAACCGGGACCGGAGCGTACAGGCCAACGTCAACCTGTACCATTTCATGCACCTGGTCCTGGCCGACAATGCCATCGCAACAAGCAAGTCATCCGGCAATCTGACGCCTCTGCTGCGAACGGCGTTTCACGTCGGCGGCCATTATGAATTCTACCAATCCGAAGGGCTGAGTCCGACGCTGTACAGCTATATCGTCGGGGATGTGACCATCGAACTGGCGCGCATGCTCGAACGCGCCTTGCCAGGGCAGGTGCTTGTCGGGGACTTCTGGGTTTCCATGCCGGATTGGGAGCATGGTCATGTTGTCAAGATCGATAGCCTGCAATTCATCAACCGGGCGCAGGAAACGCTTTCAAGCTTGAGAGGGCTCGTCTTGTCGGGTGACAGTATTGACGGCATCAACTGTTACCTGACGGGGGACAAGACCAATTTCGATGAATTTGGCGTCCACCGATATTCCATTGCCGACAAGCACCATCGGCTTCGCAATGTCTATAACGCCAAGATCAACATTTATCGCGGTGAAGCAGCTCCGGTCTATCTCGGCCTGCAAACGAGTGATCTTAAGGATTTCGAAGTTGAAAATGTCGATACGGTCGTCAGATCTGAGTAATTTTACCGGACACACATTTTACAGATCGTCGACGCTATCAAGAAGCATTTCCTTGAAAACGGCCATGAGAGTCTGGTCCAGGTGACCGGACATGCTCCCCATGATTGAAAAGGCTTTTTCCGGCTCCATGGGGGGTTTGTAAACACGCCGGTCGGTCAGCGCGCTGAAGACATCGATAATCGATGCCATGCGGGCCAATTGGTTGAGTTCGCTTCCTGAAAGTCCTTTGGGATAGCCGGTTCCATCAAGTTTTTCATGGTGTTGACCGGCGATGATCATGACGCCTTTGGGCAGGTCCGTAGATTTTTCCAGGAAGTCCAGGGTATGGTCGACATGGCTTTTCATGACGACGAACTCCGAATCATCGAGCTTGCCGGCCTTGTTAAGCACTTCGTGCGGGATGGACATCTTGCCCACATCGTGAAGCAACCCGCCCGCTGTCAGCGTCATATGATCTTCGCCCTTGATGCCGATAGCGGCGCCGAACAGGCTGAGAAGAGTCGCAACCCGCATGGAATGAACGTAGGAATAGTTGTCATGGCCGCGAACGCCGCGCAGCATGTCCTTGTAGTTCTGGTCCTGTACGGCTTTCAGCAACGGCTCGCAGCTATGGGCGACGTTTTCGTAAACGACAGGTTCGCCTTCGCTGATCATGTCGGCGATGGAATTGAACGAATCGAGCGTGTTTTTCAGGGCCGCTTGCTGGACCGGTTCGATTTTTTCCCATTCGGCCTCGACGGCGAAGTTTACCTGGCTTGAAATAGCATGGAGCAGTTCCGTGCGGCGATAGGGCTTTTCCAGCGATTTGACGCCGGGAATACTGTTGGCCGTATCGACCTGGATGCGATCTTCCCTGCTGACCGAAAAGACAATGGGCAGTTGTTCCGCGCCTAAGAAAGTGCGGACCTTGTTTATGAAATCAAGTCCGGTCATGCCGACGAGATTCACATCGACAACCAGGGCCGAGGGTACACTGCCGTGCAGTACTTCCAGCAGTTCACTGGGATCCTTGAAAATTTTTGTTCTGTAGAAGGAGTGTGCAGCGCCTTCGATCTGCGCCAGATACTGATCACTGTTGCTGATCGCGAACAGGTAATTTCTTCCTGAAGTTTCTATCTGAACGTCAGCCATTACTTCTTGGTGCCTGCCTGGTTATAGCGTTTATTCTTAATCAATTAGATGTGCCAGAAATTTGGGTCCGTTAAAACATAAAAATCCGAATTATCCCCTTGTTATGTGAGGATACCGCGCTGAATCGGTTGCGGTTTCACCGCTGCTCATCAGGCCCTGCTTACGGCAGGGAACTCGACCCACAGGGTTAAGCCCTCGGAGGAACCGGATTTACATCCGATGGAGCCTTTCATGTTTTCAACCAACTGTTTGGTTATCGCCATGGAAAGATCAGGCCGGTCTTCTTCGCCGCTTTGGCGCAATTGGGAAAACGGCATGAATAGCTCGGACAATGCCTGATCGGGAATTTTTTCGCCCTCATCCGTGATGCACAGCCGAAAATGCCTTGTATCCTCACGCGATGATGCAACGGTCAACTGCCCACCCGTTCGATTGAACCTGATGCCATTGGAAATCAGGTTGGTGAGAACCTGTTTGAAGTGCTGCCGGTCGACAGCAATCCTGCCGTCCCATTGGTGTACGCCCAGGATACGGACTTTCCGCTCCCGGGCCAAAGGTGCGAGATCCTCCAGGCATTCATCTACGACGGAACCTGGCAAGACAGGTTCCAGGGAAAAATCCATAGCGCCGGTCTCAAGCCGGGCGAGGTATTGGATATCATTTGCCAGGGCCATGAGCCTGTTGCCGGCCGTTTCGATATCGTCTGTAATCCGGGACGTATCGGCATCGGACGAGGTTGAGCCGATTTGCCGGCTTGACGAAAGGAGTGCCTGAAGCGGCCCCTGGATTTCGGCGGCCAATGAATTCAGAAAATCGGTTCGCAACCGGTTGATGGCTTCGGCTTCCGATTTTGCCTGTTCAAGATTGGCGCTTGAGCGGCGTTCCTCGGTCAGGTCGGAGGCTGTACCGCGTATGCCCTTGAATGCCCCTGTATCCCGGTCGTAGACGGGAATGCCGCTTAATTCGAACATCCGTTCTTCGTTTAACTTGTTCTTGGTGGAAAACAATTGGCCCCGGAATGGGCGCTTCCAGTTAATCTCGACCGTATCTCCCGTTTCGTCCACCGGCGTTCCAAGATCCATCATGGTCTTGTCACGCAGTTCGGCAGGGTGGAAGCCCAGCGCTTCAAAGATCCGGGGCGACATATAGGTGAATTTCAGGTCTGGCGATATCTCCCATACCCAGTCGGAGACAAGACGGGTAACGTCACGCAGGACATCGGAAAGATGCTGCGCATTGGCATCATGCTGGGGCCTGAGCCAGACAGAGGCTTCCAGCACATCGTTCTCAGATGGCTCGCCTGTGGCGGGGTCTTTTTTATCTGTTTCATCCACCATAGAGGGCACCTATAAGGCCAGTTCGATTTCCCTGATTGCTTGCTGATAACCGGTATTACGTCCCCAACGCGCCATGACCGTTTTAGCCGTTTCGACGGTAATATCATTGTAAAGTTCCAGGACCTGGCGAACTTCCTTGCTGAAGGTGCCTTCCTTTACGGGCCGTGCTTTTCGGCACAAGGCGAAAATCTGAACAAACTGGGGCTTCGCCACCGACAGAGCCTTGCAGATGACCGTCAGTCCTTCGGCGCCGGGTTCGGCAATAAAACGGGTCAGCAGGGTTTCGCGCAGCCCCGTCATCTGTTCGAGCATGGAAATAAACAGCGAAACTTCGCCGCATTCCAGCGCCAGCAACAGCATGTCAGGCGTCGCCTCGCCCTCGTTCGCCAGGGTTTCGGCCAGTTTCTTTGCCATTCTGGGGCTTTTACGGGTCTCGCTTGATGTAAACAATTCAAAGGCCGTGTGTTCGAGGGCGTCGTCAATGACCACTTCATCGACTTCGTAATTTTCCAGGATATGCTGGCGAAGGGCAGCCGAAACCCAGTGGAACATTTTCTGGGCCAGTCTGGGATCCAGTTCCTCGCGGCGAAGGACCGGTTCCTGGTAGGTGTCCACGCGTTCGGATTCCTCGACCAGGTATTCCATGGTGCGTGTGGAAATCGTCGCATTCGGATTGCAGAGCAACCGGACAATGACGGCTTCATCGCCGGCTTCGACCAAGGCGTCTGAAACGCTCTCGCTGACGTCGCTGCGAATGGCGATGGCGAGCTGGTGCTGCACGGTCCTGTTGCGGATGACCTCGATCAGGTCCTGGTCGCGCAACACCCCGCATTGGGCCAGGATAGGGTAGGCGACCTCTGCGTCGTCAGTGGCCAGCTTCTGCGCCAGCTCAAGCGGAACATCCTCGCGGTCGGCGATCCGTTCGCTCAGCATTTTACGGACAGCGACTTCGCATTGAAGAACAAGTTGATGCAATATCTCGTACATCAGGGCATGTTCCCGGTCCGTCAATGCCTTATTTTTTTCCGAAAAAAGATCGGTTATGGCGTCGCTCAACGCCCGCCGGCCTTCGGCCGAACGGTCACGCGCAAGCTTCATTAATTCATAGGCGTCCACGGTGTCAGTCTTTCCTTGATTTTAAGCAATTGGACAGTTTGCAAATTTGTTATCAGGCACCATCAAGAGCATTGTTCGTTCTTGTTGTTGTATTCCTTACATTCATATCTTGTTGCGGACATTACAAGTTATGTTCTTCAAAAGGAAGCAATCATCATGATTAAAAATGCATGGAAACGAGTTCATGTTGCAGCGCAAAAATCCAGATGATAATGTGACCTACTCACTGTCAGGGGAGGGTCATTACTGGCAGATAGACAGACTTCAAAGCCGTGCTTGTCAATCATTCAGCAATGCGGCAATACAGTTGATCAATTCAGAGACAACATAGGTTTAATCGCATGAAAATTGCTATTCCCAAGGAACGGCATCCCGGAGAAACCCGCGTTGCGGGCTCGCCAGAGGTCGTCGGCAAGCTGGTTGCTCTCGGATTCGACGTGGTGGTTGAAAAAGGGGCCGGCGTTCAGGCCAACTTTACCGACGAGGTATTCAAGAATGCCGGCGCAACCATCGCCAAGGATGCGGGTGCTGCGCTCAAGGGTGCAGACATTGTATTCAAGATTCAGGGCCCTGAGGCCGGCGAACTGTCGAAATACGACAAGGGAACCATGGTCATGGCCAGCCTGTCCGCCATGACCCGGGGCGCGGATGTTGCGGCCTACGCCAAGGCCGGCCTCACCACCTTCGCCATGGAGCTGATGCCGCGGATCACCCGGGCGCAAAGCATGGATATCCTGTCGTCGCAGTCGAACCTCGCCGGATACCGGGCCGTTATTGACGGCGCTCATGAATTCGGCCGGGCGTTCCCGATGATGATGACGGCCGCCGGCACCGTTGCGCCGGCGAAAGTCTTTATCATGGGCGTCGGCGTGGCCGGCCTTCAGGCCATCGCCACGGCAAAGCGTCTCGGCGCCGTGGTCACCGCCACGGACGTCCGCCCGGCGACCAAGGAACAGGTCGAAAGCCTGGGCGGCAAGTTTCTCGTGGTCGATCCCGAGATGGAAAAGGACGCCCAGACGGAAGGCGGATACGCCAAGGAAATGCCGCCGGAATATTTCGAGAAGCAAAAGGCCGTCGTCGCCGAGCATATCAAGAAACAGGACATCGTCATCACCACGGCCCTGATCCCGGGACGCCCGGCGCCCCGGCTGATCACCAAGGAAATGGTGCAGTCCATGCGTCCCGGTGCGGTAATTATCGACCTGGCGGTTGAGGCCGGCGGCAACTGTGAGGGCGCAAAAGCCGGCAGTATCGTCGATGTGGGCGGCGTCAAGATCGTCGGTCACGAAAACGTGCCCGGCCGTCTGGCGGAAGACGCCAGCGCGCTGTTCGCCAAGAACCTGTTCAATTTTCTCTCGCCCCACGTGGACAAGGAGACCAAGTCCCTTGCCATCGACTGGGAAGACGAAACCGTCAGCGGCACCCTGGTGACCCGCGACGGGGAAATCGTCAACGAGCGGGTCAAGGAGGCCTCCTCCAAGCCCGCCGCCAAGCCCAAGAAGGCGGTGAAGAAGAAATCCGATCAACAATCTGACAAGGCCGGCGAATCTGACTCGGCCGCCAAAGGGGACTAAGTCATGGACCCGGCAACCATTCAACAACAGGCAAGCGAGCTGGTCGGCGAAGCCGCCGAGCTGCTTGCCAAGACGGAAGAGCTGGCGACGGGCGCTGCCCAGTTGGCCATGCAGGCAACAAGCAGCGTCGGCGGCGGGGATCCTTTCCTCGGCCTGTTCACCGTGTTCGTTCTGGCCTGTTTCGTAGGCTACTACGTGGTCTGGAGTGTCACGCCCGCCCTGCATTCGCCCCTGATGGGCGTTACCAACGCCATTTCATCGGTGATCATCGTCGGTGGCCTGCTGGCCGCCGGACCGGCCGGCGACATGGACTTCTCCAAGGTGATGGGTTTCCTGGCCGTCGTACTGGCATCCGTCAACATCTTCGGCGGATTCATCGTCACCCAACGCATGCTCAGCATGTTCAAGAAGAAGAAATAGGGGCGCATCATGGAAGCTAGCTATACGGGTTACGCGTACCTGATCGCGTCTGTCTGTTTCATCCTGGCCCTGCGTGGCCTCAGCTCGCCGGAAACCGCCAGGCGCGGCAACGTGCTGGGCGTTATCGGCATGGTTATCGCCGTCACCACGACCCTGCTCGACCCGGGCGTGCTGAGCTACGGCATGATCATCCTCGGTATCCTGATCGGTGGTTCCATCGGCACCGTGGTTGCGCTCAAGATCCAGATGACGGCCCTGCCGCAACTGGTCGCGGCGTTCCACTCACTGGTGGGTATGGCGGCCGTGTTCGTCGCCACGGCGGCGTTCTACAATCCCGCCGCCTACGGCATCGGCCAGCCCGGCGACATCGCCACGGCCTCCATGATCGAGATGGCGCTCGGCACCGTGATCGGCGCCATTACCTTCTCGGGCTCGGTCATCGCGTTCGCCAAGCTGCAGGGCATCATGAGCGGCTCGCCCATCACCTTCAAGGGCCAGCACATGCTGAACGCCGCCATCGGCGCTGCCATCGTCTTCGGGATCATTGTCATGGTCTCGGCCCAGTCCGAAAGCGTTTACTGGATCGTCGTCGCGCTTGCCTTCCTGATCGGCTTTACGCTGATCATTCCCATCGGCGGCGCGGACATGCCGGTGGTCGTGTCCATGTTGAACTCATATTCCGGCTGGGCGGCCTGCGGCATCGGCTTCACGCTGTCCAACCCGGCGCTGATTATTACCGGCGCTTTGGTGGGTTCGTCGGGCGCGATCCTCAGCTACATCATGTGCAAGGGCATGAACCGTTCCATCTTCAACGTGCTGTTGGGCGGCTTTGGCGGTGAAAGCGCTGCCGGCGGGGCCCAGGATACGGGCGATAAGACGGTCCGTTCCGGCGCCGGCGGCGACGCGGCCTTCATCATGCAGAACGCATCGAAGGTCATCATCGTGCCCGGTTACGGCATGGCTGTCGCCCAGGCGCAGCACGCGCTGCGTGAGATGAGCGACATGCTGAAAGCGGAAGGTGTCGAGGTCAAATACGCCATCCACCCCGTGGCCGGCCGTATGCCGGGGCACATGAACGTGCTGCTGGCGGAAGCCAACATCCCCTATGACGAGGTCTTCGAGCTGGAGGAAATCAACCACGAGTTCTCCACCGCCGACGTGGCCTTCGTCATCGGCGCCAACGACGTGACCAACCCCATCGCCAAGACGGATCCGACGAGCCCCATCGCGGGCATGCCGATCCTGGACGTGGAGAAGGCTGGCACCATCCTGTTCGTCAAACGCTCGCTCTCGGTGGGCTATGCGGCGGTGGACAATCCGTTGTTCTATGCCGACAACACCATGATGCTGTTCGGCGACGCCAAGGCCATGACCGAGGAAATCGTCCAGCACCTCGGTTAGCGTCCGATACTCTAACGGATAGAAGAGAAGGGCGGTCCCCAATGGGGCCGCCCTTTTTCTGTGATGATTGAGACAGTGCGCCGCAAAGGGTCTCTGATCTATAGTTGGCGGCCATAAACAAGACAAAGGGAGGCGTACCGCCATGTCCAAGTTCATCACCGAACGCAACCCGGATTTGGATGTCCTGAACGGCCTGACCTCAGCCTGGAACAGTTCGGACAAGCGGCGCTGGGGCTTTCGCAACGTGGCGAAACTTTCTCGCTACGGGCTCAGCATTCGCGCGCCGGAGATCCTATGCCTCAGCAAG
Source organism: uncultured Thalassospiraceae bacterium (assembly GCA_964344255.1). GTDB lineage: Bacteria > Pseudomonadota > Alphaproteobacteria > Rhodospirillales > Casp-alpha2 > JAJFIE01. The sequence continues at coordinate 63,959 of CAYFMQ010000013.1, read as the reverse complement.
GCCGTGGACCGCCGCATCGGCGCGCTGCCTTCCGTTCAGCGCATGACGACGGGGTATGGGCATTTCTCGGGGCTTTGCGTTCTCAAGGGCCAGGAGGTGCTCTATGAGGACTACGCCGCCGATTTCGGCCCCGACCAGCCCCATTCCATGCAGTCGATCACCAAGACCTGCATGCATTTCATCATCGGCGGGCTGGTTGAGAGCGGCAAGCTGGACCTGGCAAAGCCGGTTTCCCATTACATCGAGGAGATCGGCAGCGGTTACGCCGACGCTACCTTGCAACAGGTGCTCGACATGGACGTGATCAACAATTTCGCCGAGGATTATTCCACGCCATACGACATTGACCCTGCGCCCGGCGCGCCGACCAGCTATTCGCGCCAGGAAATCGCCATGGGCTGGCGGCTGCCGCCCGCTGGTCAGGACCAGTTTTCCATGCGCGCCTATACGGCGTCGCTGGTTTCCGATGACACCGCCAATCCGACGGGTAATTGCGAGTACCGCTCACCCACCACGGACCTGCTGGCCTGGATCGCGGAAAAGGTATCCGGGCGTTCCATGCGCGAGATGCTGGTGGACATTGTCGAGGCTGCGGGTATCGAAGGAACCTATTTTATCGGCCTCGATTGCGACGGGGTGCCGGTGGTTTCCGGCGGCGGCGCCATGACGGCCCGCGACCTGGCCCGTTACGGCCAGTTGTTCGCGCGCTGGGGTGAGGGGCTTAACGGCGAGCAGGTGGGAAGCAAGACATTCATGCAGGAAACCCGGTCCGGACGGGGCACTGTCATTGCCGATTGCCCGCTGGATGTCAGGTATTCCAACATGACCTATACCAACGGTGCGTGGTTCGGCCATCCCGGTTTTGCCGGACAGTTCCTGATGGCGCACCCGGAAACCGGGGTGTCGATTGCCTATTTCAGCGTTCTGGAAACGGAAGATGCCGGTGATGAAGAGATTTTCAACGACATCATGGCCATGGGCCAGGATATCATCGGTCTGTATGAGGGCGGATAACGGACGCCGACGGCATCCGGGCAACACAAAACGGCGTACACTCTAGGCAGTGACGCCGTTTGGTAAGCTTAGGCCCATTCAGGCCCGTATAACGGTAATCCGGCTTAGAAGCCTTCGCGTTCGAGGCGCTTGCGCTCCAGCTTGCGGGCGCGGCGCACGGCTTCAGCCTTCTCACGAGCCCGCTTTTCGGAGGGCTTTTCGTAAGAGCGGCGAAGCTTCATTTCACGAAAGATACCTTCGCGCTGCATTTTCTTCTTCAGAACCTTCAGCGCCTGATCGACATTGTTATCGCGAACCGATACTTGCACGTTTATCAAACTCTCATTCATGTTGGGGGACGCCCCATGCGCCCCGTTTTCTTAGGGTTGCGGCTTCTACCACACCAATTCGGGAATGTGAACCCCCAAGACAAAAAAACGTGTAAAAATATGACAAAAATATAATACTGGGCAAACCCTGCAAAAAGGACCTAAACGCTTGGCTTTACTGAAAATTGCCCGAATGGGCCATCCGGTTTTATCCCGCCCGGCCGACCCGGTTGACGACCCTACGGATTCGTCGATCGCCATGCTTGTCGGCGACATGGTCGAGACAATGCTGGACGCCCCCGGTGTCGGCCTCGCAGCGCCCCAGGTCCATGTGCCGTTGCGCGTCGTCGTCTATCACGTACCGAAGGGAAGGGCCGAGGCGGAAGAAAGCGAAGCCGTCGAGTTGAGCGCCCTGATCAACCCCGTTCTCACGCCGCTGGACGATGAAACGGACTTAGGCCGCGAGGCCTGCCTTTCGCTTCCCGGCATGTCGGGTCTGGTGCCGCGGTACAGGCGGATCGGACTCTCGGCCCTCGATCTGGCCGGGAATGCAATAGAGCGCGAAGCCTCAGGCTTCCATGCCCGGGTTTTGCAGCACGAATGCGATCACCTGGACGGAATCCTGTACCCGATGCGTATGGAGGACCTGTCGTCCTTTGGTTATAATGAGGAACTGGCTCAACGGGTAGAAATGGAAGAGAACGGTGCCTGAACGCAAAGACAAGGCTTTCGACAAGAGCGCCATCCGCGAACAGATCACGCTGGCGGCGCTCGCCCACGTGCCGTTCGACGGCTGGACCATGACGGCCCTTGAGGCCGGCGCCAGGGACGCCGGTTTTGACGCCCTGATGGTCAAACGGGTCTTTCCCCGCGGCCTGACGCAATGGGCGGAAACCTGGTCTGAATGGGCCGACAACCGGATGCTTGAAGCCCTGAACGGGCTTGATCTCGAAAACATGCGCATCCGAGACCGGATCGCCGCAGCCGTCCGTGCGCGCATCATGGCGAACATCGAGCACCGCGAGGCCCTGAGACACCTGCTTTCCTGGCTGGCGATCCCGCTTAACACGCCAATCGCCGCAAAAAATACGTTCCGGACCGTGAACCGGATGTGGTACGCGGCCGGCGACCGCTCGGCGGACTGGAACTATTACACCAAGCGCGGCCTGCTCGCGCCCGTCTACACCACGACGGTGCTTTACTGGTTGTCCGATACGCCTGATGAGGAAGGCGACTATCCCGACACCTGGGGCTACCTGGACCGGCGTATCCAGGATGTGCTGACCACCTTCGGTCTGCCCCGGCGCCTGAAGGAGCGCATGGCAAAAAGAAGCGAAATGGCCGGCATGAAAAGCCCCTTGGGCGCGCTGAAAAGGGTTTTTGAAAGCAGGCTCGGGCGATAGCGGCCACAAATCAATGAAGCGGTTATCCATAACCGCGTAGAACGAACAGGTAAGGGGGAAAAAGACATATGATGACGCGCAGAGACTGGTGGTTAACGCTTGTGGGCTGGTTGTTGTTTACCGGTTCTGCAGTCCTATTCACATGGGCCAGCGTCCGCATGGGCGACATGATCAGCATTCTCGCCAGCCTGCTGTTCTTCTTCGCCTGTATCTTCTCGATCATACCCGTGCTGCGCATGCGGCCGTCAACGTCATAACCCGGCCGGATCTGGTACGATGACATTTTCAGGAAAACGCATTCTGGTTACCGGCGGATCGAGAGGTATCGGCTTCGCCGCCGTTTCCGCCTTTTTGGACGCCGGCGCCCGCGTCGCCGTGAACGGGCGCACGGAAGAAACCGTCGCAGCGGCTGTTGAACGTTTGGGCGGCGGGGATAACCTTGCCGCAGCACAAGGCGACGTCGGAACGGTCGAAGGTTGCGATCAGGCCGTCAAGACCGCCCTGGATGCTCTGGGCGGGCTGGATGTATTGGTGAACAGCGCCGGTGTCGGCTATTTCCGCGAGATCGAGGATTGTGACGAGGCCCTATGGGACAGGACCATGGATGTGAACCTGAAGGGCACCTTCTTTAGTTGCAGGGCCGCCGTTGCGGCGCTTCGATCTTCCCGCGGCAATATCATCAATATCGCCTCCGACGCAGGATTGATCGGCGAACAGGGCCTGAGCATCTATTGCGCATCAAAGGGCGGCGTGGTGAACCTGACCAGGGCCATGGCGCTGGAACTGGCGCCCGAGGTGAGGGTGAACTGCGTGTGTCCGGGCTATGTGGATACGGACATGGTGCGACGGGATTATATCGACCGCACGGATGATCCGGCGGCGACAGAGCAGGAATTGATCGGCTACGCGCCCCTGAAGCGCATCGCCGAGCCTTCGGAAATCGCCGATGCCATTCTTTACCTGGCGGGAGCCCCCAACGTGACCGGCTCCGCCCTGCAGATTGAAGGGGGATCGACGGCAGGTCATTGACAAACTCAGGTGAGATTTGCGCCCCGATCCGATGTCAGGACATACTGTTCGACGGAAAGAACATGCTCAATCCGGTCTTCCCGGCCCAGCAGGGGCAAGTACAGGCCCTCGAACAGGGCGTCCCCTTCGTATTTGACCGGGAATGACGATGTCACCCGTTTCGGAAAACCGGTTTGTATGACGCTGAGTAATTCCGAGAAGACATATTCCCATTTTTCCGGGGAGTAATAGTCTTTCATGTTCTTTTGCGATCCGTCGAAGTCGAACCAGCGGGTCATTTCCGTTCCCCAGAACCGGACCCTGAAATCGCCGCCGTCATCAAGCAGGTCCCTGATGATGAGGTAAGGGGCGATATTCGACAGATCCATAAGATCGATATCGACAAACCGCGGCAACAACCCGTTCCCGCATTTTCCCAGCCACCAGTTGAACAAATACCGGGCGTAGTCGGTTTCGAGAATGTTTCCGGAACTGATAAAACTGCTTGATCCTTCCCAGCCGAGTTCCAGCAGGGGCTGGGAGGAAAGGTTATATTCATATGGCGGGGGAACAGGCGCTGAATGATAAATCCGGCGTTCACACAGACGGCGGTCGGGACGCAGCCGCCAATCCACGCCGCGCCGGTCATCTTGCATACGCTTGTTTGCAAGGTCGTTTATCAAAGCGGATTGTCTATGGTCTTTCAGGCTGCTTGCCCGTCGCTCAGCACCTGACCGGCGCTCAAGCCCATTCCGCCTGTCATTATTCTCGCGGCGTTCCATTAATCCCAACCCCAAAACCAAGACCATCGTACATTGAATGGTATGCAGTTGATAACAAAAAATGCGGCACTTTTCTTCTCATGCCACAAATTTCCCAATCCGGATGTGATGGCGGACACTATCGGTGGGTGTAACAAAACAATATTCTTGTGATGCGTGTTTCAACTTGACTTTTGCCTTAAAATATGCTTATATTCCTAGTTTGGTTTTATGCTCTTTGACATGGTGAAGATGTCTATCGAAGTGATTTCGTATGCCCGCATATGAACGCTTTAAGACCGTGCTTGAGCCGGGTTCAGCCAGGTGCGGTGATTTCTGGGAAAATGATGAGGTCGCGTTACAAAAGTCTACATTATTATGGAAAATTCCGACCTTAAGTCCTTGGAATCGTTACATAACCAGATGGGTAGGAAAAGCAGATGTGTACATTTGTCTACAAATGTCTACATTTTGTTGAATTTCAATGGCTTAGACCGGGTGGGGTGACCCTACCCGGAACCGGCGTTCTAAGCGCTGCATACCAGTCTGGATTCCCGCCTGCGCGGGAATGACGACTTATTAAATCCGAAACAGTCGCCCCCGCGAAGGCGGGGGGCCAGTAATTTATGCATTGCAGAGCGCCCCGGCCTCACGCCGGAAAACCATCTTGCCGCGCTTGAAGCTGTAAAGAGGCTGCGCCGGTTCGCAAACGGCGTGAATGCGGTCCCGGTTGTCCAGGACGACGAAGTCCGCCGGTTTTCCGACGGCGATGCCGTAGTCGTCATTCCGCATGATCATGGCGGCCCGCCGCGTGATCATTTCATAGCACTCGATGAAGTCCTCGTCCTGCCAGACATGGCAGATCATGGCGTACAGGTTGGCGAGATGGATCGGCGAGCAGAGCCCGAACGGCGCGATGGAATTGACCACATTGTTGGTGGAAATCGAACAGTTGACCCCCTGCCTGATCAAGCGGTGGGCGGGCAGGACTCCGCGAATGACATTGTGGTCCATGTCACGGCCCGCCATGTAGAGATCGGTGACCGGCAGCACGGTGGCGGCGACGCCCGTTGCAGCCATCCGGCGGGCGATGTCATTTAACGCGGGCTCCGGCACCGCCGTCAGCTTGTTCAGGTGCGCCAGGGTTACGCGGCCCTGATAACCATGCTTTTCCGTCAGGTCGCAGACATACCCGACAAGCATGTCATCCGGGTTTTCGTCAGGGTCAAGATGCATGTCCACGTCTATGTCGAAGTCGCGCGCCACGTCGAAGACCCAATCGATCTGTTTCAGCGGATCTGTATCATCGATGGGGTTGGCGCCGATAACGCGGCAGCCGCGCTCAAGCGCTGAAATCATCAGCTTTTCCGTGCCCGGCTGGTTGAACAGGCCTTCTTCGGGAAAGACGCAGATCTCCAGGTCCAGCGCCCAGCGATACTCATCAATAAGCGGCAGGATGCCTTCCAGGCTGCGCAGCCCGACAAAAGGGTCGACTTCCAGCTGGGTGCGCATATGCGTCGTGCCATTGAGAAGGCATTTTTCCAGGGTCTTTGCGCCGCGGTCATGGACGTCTTCCGGATCGAAAGACTCGGTTTTCTGCCGCACGATGTCCCTGAACGCCTCTTCCGGCGTTCCGTCGATCAGTCGGCTCCGGTCGCGGATTTGCGACTTGTCGAGATGCACGTGGCTTTCAACAAAACCGGGTGAGACGAGCTTGCCGACAACATTGATGCATTCGCCTTCGGATGGCAGGTCCGGCTCAATGGCGGCGAACCTGCCGTCCAGGATGCCAATATCACGGGGACTTGTGTCTTCCTCGCCCGCAACGGTCGCGTTCTTGAGAACCAGGTCCATCGTGCCTTTCCTTTGCATTCAATCCCGGGATGGCGGAGCGAGATCCAAGGGTTACCCATTCCCGAGATCGGGCCTGCCGCGCGAGATTGCCGTCAGCTTGCTTTCCACAAAGACATGGCCGCCGCCGACGACCTCGACCTTGATATCGTCGCGTTTCAGCACCGTATCGGTTTCGGATGCGCCGCGTTCCCGGGCCCGGCCTTCGGACAGCTCCCGGACGCCGGCTTCGGCATATGCGTCGGCTTCTTCAAGGGTGGGGAAGTCCTTGACCCCTAAGTCGGAATGAACCCTGAATCGGCCCGATTCAGGTTCCGTGATCAGCGCCTGGGCCTCGCCCTTGACACTGCCGACCACGGCGCCAACGGCGTTGGCGACATCGGCGTGGGGCAGGCTGACCAGCGAGGCCTTGATCCGGGATGCCGCGCCCTTGTCGCCGCCGTAGTAGGTCGCTGCCGGAGCGCCGATGGCGAGCAGGGGACGGTCGAGGTTGATGGTCACGTCCAACGGCCCGTCATGGATGTCTTCCGCATGGCGCGAGGCGCTTTCAAGCAGGAAGTGGCCGAGACGGGAGTTCGCCTCCGGCTCGATACCGTAGTGCTCCGCCAGGACGGCGCCGGTAACGGTCTTGGCGCTTTCGACAACGGCGCGTTCGAAAACCACCTTGCTGAAGCCTTCGGCGTCGTCGGCGACGTAATAGTGACCCTGGTCGAACAGGCGGCGGACATACAGGGTGCCGCCCAGTTCGGCGGCTTCCCGGTTCCAGTTGTCCTGCAGGCCCAGGATATGGCTGGCGTCGCTCGGCGTGAAGGCCGAGATGACGACCTTGCCCTCGTCAACCAGGCGCGCCAGGACGCGCTCGCCCATGCCGAGGGCCGAAATCTGATGCAAGGGCGTCGGTCCCTGGCGCAATTTGTCGAGGATCTGCTTTTCCGTCCTGCCGGGCTTGCGGGCGGTTTCGCTTTCGGAGGCTTCTTCCGTGTCCCGGTTCTTGTCGGGATCGCGCAACATGACGGCGAAGCGTCCGTCATGGGAGGCCGGGACCGGCCGGTCCAGTTGGCTTTTCAGAAGCTCCAGGGCTTCCGGGTGTTCATGGACCAACAGCGACAGGGGCACCACGCGGCGCGGGCCTAAAAGGATGTTGCTTTCGTCGTCGTGGCTGACCTCGCTGTCGCCGCCCAGGCCATAGGTCCGCACATTGACGGCCTCGACCATGGTGCGCCAGCCGCCGACCATGGCGCCGTCCCGGTTGACTGTCGGCCGGCCGTTTTCGAACAGTACAACGTCGGTGGTCGTTCCGCCCATGTCCGATACGACGCCGCTTGTCGCGCCGGAGAGATGGCTGGCGCCGATCACGCTGGCCGCCGGGCCCGAAAGGATGGTCTCAACCGGGCGTTCCAGGGCGGAGGCGGCGGAAATCAGCGAGCCGTCGCCGCGAACCACCATCAGGGGGGCGGTGATGTCGCGTTCTGCCATCATGTCCTGAACGGATACGATCAGCCCCTGCAGCAGGGAAATCAGCCGGGCGTTGATCAGGGTCGTCAACGCACGGCGCGGCGCATCGAGGTTCGAGCTTAACTCGTGTGAACAGGTAACCGGCTTATGGGTCATTTCGCGGATCAGGCCGTGAACCCGATCTTCATGATCCGGATTGCGAACGGAAAAATATCCGGCGACAGCGAAGGCCTCGACCTGGGGGTCGAGGTCACGGATCGCATTCCTGACGGCGGTCTCATCCAGGGGTTCGACCTCCTTGCCGGTTCCGGTGTGGCCGCCGGGAATGAACACGACGGGGCCGTCTCCGACCAGGGCGCCGAGACCGGCCCTGCCAAGGGCGCGCTCGTCCTGGCCGATCAGGATCAGGGCGGCAGGCGTGGCATGGGCCTCGACCATGGCGTTTGTGGCGAGAGTCGTCGAAACAGACACCAGGCGCGCGGCGGCGACCAGATCGCCTGGTAGCTGGCCGAGGGCATTGCCAAGGCCAATGGAGAGGTCCGCCTTGGTTGTCAGGGCCTTGGCGGATGCCAGGACGCCTTCATCCTCGTCGTAGATGACGGCGTCGGTATAGGTGCCACCGGTATCGAACCCGAGCAGGATGGCCATGCTGTCTGTACTCCCCTTCAGCCGCCATAAACGGCCAAGTTATGCATTCTCAGCCCCTTATAATCTCTCGTTTGGCGTTTCGCCACTCAAGAAACCATCGATGGGAATTTCATGATTTCGTGGCCGGTGGCGGGCAGGGCGGAACGATTCGTCTCACTTCGGGATTCTCAGCCTTGTCATAAAGCTGAAAATCCCTGTTAACTCAGGGCTGTCCAGTCTCCAGGTGACCTAGACGCAGAAAGTCTGTTAGACTCCGTTCCTTGGAAATTTTCTCAGGCTATTGAATGCAACCTCATACAGACCAGGGAAACGCCGGAAAAAACGGCTTCAACGGCAGTAAGAACGGCCGCAAATCCGGCCCCGCCGGGTTGCCTGTCGATCTCGCCAACCATTTCCTCGAATGCGGCAAAATCGGCCGTTATCTGACGGTAGCGGATGAAAGCCGCTTTGTTGTGACGGATGATTTCGGCGCCGGGGCTAAAATGGCGCCGGTTGCAACGGCGGCGGCGTCCGTATTTTCCCGCGACTCGCTGGTCGCCCAGGCGGCCCTGATCCCCCTGGGGTTGCGGGCATCCCGCACCGAAAAGCGCAAGACGGAACGGTTTGAAGAGCTTTTCACGCTGATCGAGAAAACAGCTTTTAGCCAGGAAGTCCGCGACAGCGCCGAACAGGTTCTGAAGGCCGGATTCCGTGAAGCCAGGATTCGCGATCTTGAGCGGGAACTGGGGGGAACGATTTCACCGGCCCGGGTCCGTTACCGGTCGTTTCTGGACGTTATCCGGCAGTTAATGGAAAAGCGTATATCGGCAGAAGGCTTTCGGGACGAGTTTCTGGAATTCACCCGCGCCGTGGCTGGGAAACTGGATTTCGGCATTTACAGTTTTTGCCTCGACAGGATTTTTACCAATTCCGAAATTCCCATGAATGCCAAAGGGGCGCTGGTTGCTGAGATCCTGCTGTTTCCGACGCTGATTCGCCGGGAATTGCTGACCAATATTCTCAGCCAGCCAAAACAGGATCGCCGGTTTGTCGATTTTGTCCGTGGTGTGATCGAACGTGAAATGGAAAACGATACTGTGGTCGAGATCTATCTGCTCGTCACGCTCAAATCCTCCAGGCTTTCCCTGCGCGAAGTTGAAGACATGTTCCTCGATCCGGCTTACTCTGCTCCCGACAGGGCAGGGGCAGACGCCTTGCGCTTTACCTGAATGCTTCAAGCCAAAAAAAACTGCAACCATGAAAGGCTGCAGATATGAAAAACTCCCGGGGATGGTTCCGGCATTAACCGAACAGGCTGCGTTACGGTGGGCCAAGGGGGAGTGCGTCCGATCACGGACCCGCAACGTTAGCTTTCCCGATCCCCGGGATTTGCTCTGACGACGCACCGGTTGTCGCCATCGCTCCTTTTTTTCGGGGAACAGGTTAATACCGATCTCTCTTCGGCGCCTTGACCTGAATCAAGAATGGTCGAATTCGCATTAATTTTACCGTTGTTTCGGATTCAGACAGCTGGCAATTTGCCTAGCGGGTAGAGGCGGTTGACATGCCCCATCTTACGGCCAGGACGCGACTCGGCCTTGCCGTAAAGGTGAAGCGCCGCATCCGGTTCGCCGAGGAAATCATGCCAGTTCTCGACATCATCACCGATCAGGTTTGTCATAATGGCATCGTGATGTCGTTCGGATGAACCGAACGGCAAGCCGGCGACAGCCCTGACGAACTGTTCGAATTGGCTGGTAAAGCAGGCATCTTGCGTCCAGTGGCCCGAATTATGGGGGCGGGGGGCAATCTCGTTCACCATCAGTTGGGCGGGCGCGTCGGCGCTTTCCTTGGTTATGAACATTTCCACAGCTAGCAGACCGATGAGATTCATGTTGTCTGCGATGGCAACCGCGTCGCTCACGGCCTTTTTTTTCAGCGCCTCAGGAATATCCGCTGGTGCTCGGGTCGTATCAAGGATGTGGTTTTTGTGGTGGTTATCTACCGGCGGATAGGCAGTCCATGAACCGTCTTCTCCCCTCGCCACGATAACGGATATTTCCAGGGCGAGGTCGACGAAGGCTTCAAGGATAGCGGCCTCTCCGCCTGCTGAGGCTGAAATGGAAGTCCAGGCGGTATCGAGCTCGGTCTGTTCATCAATCAGGACCTGCCCCTTGCCGTCATAACCCAGGCGCGTGGTCTTCAGGACGGCTGGCCGGCCAAGTTCCGAAACAGCTTGTTTGAGATCATCCGCAGTCGTGATGGCCCGGTAGGGTGTCGTCGGAATGCCGAGGGAATTGATGAAATCTTTTTCGATCAGGCGGTCCTGGGAAATCCGCAAGCTTTCCCAGCCGGGACGAACCGGCACCCGTTCGGCAAGAACTTGGACGCTTTCAAAGGGAATATTCTCGAACTCAAAGGTGACGACGTCGACATCGCCGGCAAAACTTTCCAGGGCCTCCACGTTTCCGTAATCAGCTACGGTGGCGGCGGCGGAAACCTGTTCGGCAGGGCTGTTGGTTTCCGGCGTGAAGATATGGCACCGATAACCCAACGGGGCTGCCGCAAGAGCGGTCATGCGCCCAAGCTGGCCGCCGCCCATAATTCCGATGGTGCTGCCGGGCGGCAGGGGAAACCTGTCATCCTTTGTCATGGTAATCCCATTCAGCCGGCAAGACCGGAGCCTGTCGGCGTCTCGGCGACAGCTTCAGTCTGGGTTGTCCGCCAGCGATCAAGCGCATCGGCGATGCTGGAGTCACTCAATGCCAGGATTGCAGCTGCCAGGAGGCCCGCGTTCTTGGCGCCGGATGTTCCGACCGCCAGAGTACCGACCGGAATGCCGCCGGGCATTTGTGCGATGGAAAGTAAACTGTCCATCCCTTTCAAGGCTTTGCTTTCTACAGGCACGCCCAAGACTGGCAAGGGTGTCATGGATGCAGCCATGCCGGGAAGGTGCGCGGCGCCGCCAGCGCCTGCTATGATCACCTTGAGACCGCGATCGCGCGCCGATTTGGCGTATTCATACAGACGATCCGGCGTGCGGTGCGCCGAGACGATACGGACTTCCGAGGGAACGCCAAGCTCTTCCAGAACCTCGCTGGCGTGACGCATGGTTTCCCAGTCGGACTGGCTTCCCATGATAATCCCGACGGCGGGCTGGCTGCTTGATTCAGTTTTAGAATTTCCAGGCATGCTTGGTGCTCCAAAACTCACTGTACAGGAGAGTGAAGCAGCGCATTATAGGCTCCTGTAAGGATCAGGCAAGAACCGGAAAAGGTGAATTGACGACTATTCTGTTTTTTCCCTGAATAAAAGGAATTCTTAACCATATCCGTGCTAAAGTGACGTAATGGGCTTTATGCCGAAACAGGCTGGTGCTCTCGATATGGAAGTGAATAAACCGGAAGCTGCCGCACCGGTTGGTCGTGAACCGTCCCGGAAAAAATACCGGGAATTCCTCGGCGAGGACAACGAGGAACAACAAGACGGCACAAATGATCACCGAAGCGAAGATGATACCGTTGACATTGCAGGCGGTTTTGGCTCGTCCATAACGCCTGAAGTTCAGCACTTGCTGGATACGCTTGCCAGTGAGCTTGAGCCGTTGCGTGCCGAGTTGAACCGTGTCAAAGCCCGGGAAAAAGAACTCCATGACCAGATGGAGCGGCATCCTTTTCTGCCGGTTCTGAGCCGTCACGGGCTTGAACATGAACTGGCGCGCGTGGTCGGTCATATCCAGGGATTGGGCGCGGCGGCCTTTATGTGCATATCGATCCTGAATGCTGGAGAAATCCGCCGGAATTATGGTCGCCAAGTCTATGAAGATGCGATGACGCATGCCTGTGAGGTTCTGACGTCCGTGCTGGGTAATTCGGATATAATCGGTTGCCTGGGAGGACATGATCTTGGCGTCATTGCACTCGCCCCGGCCGAAAATGTCATCGAACGTCTCGGACATGATTTCCAGGCGGCTCTCGATACCCGTAAATTCGATTGCAGGGGAACGACAGTGAGCCTAAAAAGCGCTGTCGGGGGCGCCATGCTTCAACGAGGGCAAGGCTTTGATGTTGCGTTACAAGCTGCCGATAGTGACCTTTTGTCTCGGCTGTAAAGCCTTTTCAGGCAATGATATCCGGTAACATCCCGTCTTCCAGGCGGGCAATTTGATCTTTGAGCTGCAGTTTCCGTTTTTTCAGGCGTTGTAGCTTGATCTGATCATAAGAACCGGCATTTGTCAGGTCATGAATAATTTCATCCAGATCACGATGTTCATTTTTCAGTTCCGTGAGTTTGGCCTTGAGTTCTTCTATATCATCCATTCCGAGCGCGAATTCCTTATGAAAAAACGGATCATATCAAATCTTTAACGCGCATGCCAGATGGTGTCATCCAAGGCCCAAGTTATACTTATTCCAGGAAGTAACCGGCATAGTGTTTTGGTTGAGCTTTTGTGGATTTTTTATGAAATTTGACTTATACTCGCCGCAGTGACCGGGACAAAACAAACATATGAATGAACAGGTCACGCGCACATGAGTCAGGAGGACTTTCACATGAACCTTGAGGAACAGATTGAAAGCTTGAAATCCAAACATCATGACTTGGAAATGGCTATCGACGAAGAAAATAACCGGCCCCACCCAGATGATGCGATCATTGCTGACCTCAAGAAACAGAAACTACGAATAAAAGATCAACTGGCGGAAATTCTGCATTAACCTGCTATTATCGCTGATCGTTTATTCCTAAGGGAAAGCCGGGCGACATCCACACGTTGATCTGTTTTCCTCTCTAAGTAACAACTATTCGTGACCATATGCTCGTGTCGCGCAGGAGTTGTTTATTTCCAAACCATATCATTCACGATAATGGTGCACAGATTGTTTTATGCTGTGCGCCATAGGGTATATATTTTCTTGTTCCTCTTGGCTCTTGCCAACCGGAGAGGAAAAACGAAACAATAAATCAGGCAGTCAAAACAGGGAATTCAGTCATGACAAACCGCTATCAAGAAGCATACGAATGCTCGATCAGGGATCCCGAAAAATTCTGGGGAGAAGCCGCAAAGGAAATTGACTGGTCCAAGCCCTGGGACAAGGTGCTGGACGATAGCAATGCTCCCTATTACCGCTGGTTCAGTGGGGCTGAATGCAATACTTGTTATAATGCCCTTGATCGGCACGTTGATGGGGAGCGGGGCGATCAACTGGCCCTGATTTACGATAGTCCCGTCACAGGTGGAACGGTCAGGAAACTCACCTATTCGGAGCTCAGGGATACGGTCGCTCTCTTCGCAGGGGCTTTATCCGCGAATGGAGTTGAAAAGGGCGACCGCGTCATCATCTATATGCCAATGGTTCCCGAGGCGTTGGTCGCCATGCTGGCGTGTGCCCGGCTGGGCGCCATTCATTCGGTGGTGTTCGGCGGATTTGCCGCAAATGAATTGGCCGTGCGAATTGATGACGCCAAGCCGAAGGCGATTGTATCGGCCTCCTGCGGTATCGAAGTTAACCGGGTTATCGAATACAAGCCTCTTTTGGATGAAGCCATCGACATGGCGGATCACAAGCCTGATGTCTGCATAATCCTTCAGCGCCCTGAAGCGACAGCGTCCATGATCGACGGCCGGGATGTAGACTGGTCAGAGGCCGTTGCCGCGGCCTCACCTGCGGAGTGCGTGCCGGTGAAGGCGACAGATCCTCTTTATATTCTCTATACGTCGGGAACAACGGGGCAACCCAAAGGGGTCGTGCGGGACAATGGCGGGCACATGGTGGCGCTTAAATGGTCCATGAAGAACATTTATGACGTGGACCCGGGCGATGTGTATTGGGCCGCGTCAGATGTCGGCTGGGTGGTTGGTCATTCCTACATCGTGTATGCCCCACTGCTTCATGGGTGCACAACATTGATGTTTGAAGGAAAGCCGGTGGGAACGCCTGACGCCGGCGCTTTCTGGCGCGTTATCGAAGACTACAACGTCAAGGTTCTGTTTACTGCGCCAACGGCATTCCGGGCGATCAAGCGCGAAGACCCTGATGGCGACATGATCGGGAAATACGACCTGAAGAACTTCAAGATGCTGTTCCTGGCAGGAGAACGGACCGATCCCGATACGTTAGAATGGGCGGAACAAAAACTGGGCGTTCCCGTTATCGATCATTGGTGGCAAACGGAAACCGGCTGGTCTATTGCCGCAAATTGCATGGGATTGCATGCTTTCCCTGTAAAGCCCGGTTCTCCTACCAAGGCCGCTCCCGGTTGGGATGTCCGTATCCTGGATGATAACTGCAATGAGGTCCCGGATGGCGATATAGGCGCAATCTGCGTTAAGCTTCCCATGGCGCCATCGAGCCTACCGACTCTTTGGCAGGCAGATGCTCGATTTGAGGAAGCCTACCTCGAGGAATTTCCCGGCTACTACAAGACATCAGATGCCGGATACAAGGACGAGGAAGGCTACCTTTATATCATGGCGAGAACGGACGATATCATCAACGTCGCGGGCCATCGTCTTTCTACGGGCGGTATGGAAGAGGTTCTCTCTTCCCATCCTGATGTCGCCGAGTGTGCCGTTATCGGTGTTGAGGATCAGCTTAAGGGGCAACTGCCCGTTGGGTTTCTGGTTCTGAAGGCAGGAGTAGATAAAGCCGATGCCGAGATCGTTCAGGAAGTGGTTGCTCTAGTCAGGGAAAAGATAGGCCCTGTTGCTGCCTTCAAACAAGCCGTGGTCATACAACGTCTGCCGAAGACACGGTCTGGAAAAATCCTGCGTGGAACGATGCAGAAAATAGCCGACTGCGCCGAATACAAGATGCCCGCGACGATTGACGATCCGGTAATTCTGGATGAAATCGATGAAGCATTACAGAGCATAGGGTATTCGAAGGCGCGTGGGTGAGCAGCAAAACGAATAAATAACATAAGGGAAGAACAAAAAATGGCCTTGCAAGGAAAAGCCACGATTATCACAGGTGCTTCAGGCGGAATTGGAGCGGCCTGTGCCGAACGGTTTTGTGCCGAAGGCGCCCGAGTGATGATTGCCGATATCGATGAAGACGGCGGACAGGCGCTCACAGCAAAATTGCGTGACGGTGGCGCGGATGTGGAATTCCGTAAAACGGATGTTTCCAATAAATCAGACGTTGAAGGCATGGTGGCTGATGCCGTCTCCGCTTTCGGGCGTGTCGACGTTCTGATCAACAATGCAGCCATACTGCATATTGCGGAATTTCTTGATCTTGAAGAGGAGGATTTCGACAAGACGATCAGCGTCAACCTGAAAGGCTATTTCCTGTGCGGCCAGGCCGCGGCGCGCCAAATGGTAAGCCAAGGCGAAGGTGGTGCTATCATCAATATGTCGTCCGTTCAGGCCGTTCTGTCGGTTCCCAGCATTCTGCCCTACGTTGTCTGTAAAGGAGGCGTGAACCAACTGACTAAAACAATGGCGATCGCCCTTGCGACAGAGAACATCCGTGTCAACGCAATCGGACCCGGTACGATTTTGACGGAGTTGGCGAAAACCCTTCTGGCGGATGAAGCTGCAAGAAAGAAAGTCATGTCCAGAACGCCCATGGGGCGGTGTGGTGAACCGGAGGAAATTGCGAGCATCGCCGTGTTTCTGGCAGATGACGATTCCAGCTATGTCACCGGGCAGTGCATTTATGCGGACGGCGGGCGCTTAGGCTTGAACTATACGATGCCCGTGGAAGATTCCTGAAAAAGCGTGTGATTGTCGAAATAGAAAAAGGGGTGGTTAATGCCACCCCTTTTTGTTGAGAACTTTACTTCAAGTGAAATACTTCATGCCTGGGAATCATCCGGTGTTCCGAACACGGAAGCGACGCTTTCCTCATTTACCGCTGGCTCCGGATCAGGATTGTCCGCTACCGGGACAGGAGCCATTTCAGTGTCCGTAGCAGGTGCTGGCGTCTCAGCCTGTGGTTTTTCTGCCGTGGCAGCCGGAGCGGAAACAGTGCCTGCGCGGGGGCGGGCCAGGGCAATGGCTTTTTCAAGCTCGGCACTGGTGCATAGTCCCAAGCCAACCGGATTCTGGGCCGTGATGTTTGGCGTATTCCAATGAGTCCGGTCACGGACCGAATTGATCGTCGGTTTTGTTGTCCCGACCAGCTTGCCGATCTGGGCGTCGGTCAGCTCCGGATAATTCTTCAACAACCACGCAATGGCATCCGGACGGTCTTGGCGTTTTGAAACAGGCGTATAACGGCTTTTCTTCTTTTGCTGTTTCGCGTGAGCAACTGCAGCCTTGGACATTTCAAGGCGGGCAGATGAATCGGCTTCGCAGCGACTAATTTCTTCAAGCGTGAGTTCGCCGCCACGGACCGGGTCGAGCCCTTGCATGCCGATGGCGACTTCTTCATCGGCAATTGCCTGCACTTCAAGAATATGCAGTTCGCAAAAAGCTGCGATCTGGTCAAAAGTTAGAGCGGTATTTTCAACGAGCCATACCGCCGTGGCCTTTGGCATCAAAGGACGCGTCATCCTAGTTTCCTTTTCGGCTGAGGCTGATCGCTTAAAGCGGGTCAACGTCAATTTTCGGATTGGGCTCTTTATAACGCCCCTATTTGCTATCGGTCAAAGCCCTAAATCGCGTCGAGGCAAATAAATTGACGCTTCAAAACCCAAAAAATCGTATTTCTCTGCAAAAAAATCATAATAAACTATCTTTAAGTGAATTGAACGAGCTGGAGGCCCTATGGATTCTGATGATCTGGAACCTGTTTTTGTGCAACCGAAAGTGAAAAACCTTGAGGTTATGTCGATTGAGGCCCTGCACGAATATATAGAGGATTTGAAAGCCGAGATCGCCCGTGTAGAGGAGACGATCAAAAATAAGGAATCTGCCCGTGTCAGCGCGGATTCTTTTTTTAAAACCTGACAGGCGATGATTCCTGAAAGCTGATGCTAGGACGTTTTTTTCCGTCTAGATAGCATGAACATGATCCAGCCTATGGGGCCTAACATCAAAACCATGATGATCCAACCCACCCGGGGGCCGAATGGGCATTTGCTGCAGGATGGTGGTTTCCATGATCCGGCGGACGGGGATATAACGATGTGGAGGAGGGGGAGGGTAAACCCGAAAACGATGACGCTCCACGCAATAATCTGATCTTGCATAATCTATTTACCTAAGTTGTTTCCTTCGACCAGGCAAGCACGGGTATGCCAAAACTAAATTTGAAGCCTTAATGTTATTTTAAGCATGATATGTTCTTATTGGTAGTGGATGGGCAAACCATCCTGTCAACTTTGACGCCTCCCTGTTGAACTCGCCGCCCCGAAATTCGGGGCGGTCTTTTTGTTTCAGGTAAATTTCCCATTAGCTGAATATGTTCTTAACATGCTGACTTGACCGCATGAAGACTCCCTGCTTAGATACGTTCGCGACCGTCGCATATCCGGCGAGTTTGACAGGTTGAGGTATAAAAAACGGGGGCTGCCATTGGCGGCCCCCGATAATTTTTGAATTAGCAGATATTACCTATTTATGAGTCAGGCCGCCTGTTTCGACTCGATGGACTTGGCGTCGCCCTTATCGTTTCCGGAGGCCTGAATAGTGATATGCCGTGGTTTTTTCTCTTCCGGAATTTCACGGACGAGTTCCACATGCAATAACCCCTTATCCAGGTAGCTTCCCGTTACCTTGATGGTATCGGCAAGATTAAAGCGTCGCTCAAAAGCTCGTCGGGCAATACCGCGATGAAGAAATTCACCTTCAGGGCCTTCATCGGCATGTTTGCCGCTGATGGTCAGGGTGTCTTCGTTAACGACAACCTCCAGTTCGTCCTGGGAAAACCCGGCAACCGCCATGGTGATCCGGTACTCATCCTCGCCACGAACTTCAATATTATAGGGCGGATAAGATTGGGCGTTGGTGTCGCCTTGCATGGCGGAATCGAGCAACCGCTGCATGCGGTCAAAACCGACGGAGTGACGGAAAAGCGGGGAAAAATCAATCGAATGCATAGCCATATCCTCTTCTTGAGCTACATGGGTTTATAAAAAATCCGCCAGGACCTGGCCGGATCTCAACTCTATCGATCTCTTCGAAAAGCCTGCTTGGCAGCGCTCTTCAAGGATCGACCTATGAGATAGGCAGACTGGTTAATCGACGCAAGTGCCAAGGTGGAATAATATGGCGTTTGGTGGGAATAATGATGCGAGGGGGTTATTCCGCCTCTTCTTCTTCTCGCCAGACCACTTCATAAAGTACAGGATCCGTTTCAAACCCTTTCATTGGGTACGTTCCCCGGTTTTTGAACTTATAGCTTTTACCAGCGCAAATGCCGCGCACAATCTCGGATACGAAAATTTCATCCGCCTGGGCCTTGTCGACAATTCGCGCCGACATTTGGACCGTTGAGCCAAACAGGTCGTTATCCTCGGATATGGGCTCGCCGGCGTTGATTCCAATTTTCAGGCGTAGTGGTTTATCCGGATTTTGCGCCGTGTGTTCATTCGCTTCTCGCTGCATTTGCATTGCTGCATCCAGGCTGTCCGAGGTTTTTACGAACGAAGCCATGATCCCGTCACCTGTATGCTTGATTTCCTTGCCGTTCCACATGGTCAGGGCTTCCCGAACCACCCGGTTATGAGCCCGCACAACCTGTTGAGCGCCGGCGTCACCGAGGTTCTGTGTCATCGCCGTCGAACCTGCAATATCGGTGAACAGAACGGTCACAGGCCCTGCCTCGGCTTCCTTCGCCTTGGGCTTATTCCATTCTGTCATGGCGGTGACCATGTTTTGCTCTATCCGGCTTTCATCGGTGAGGTAGGTTGACAAAGAGTTCCTGCCCGCCTGGAACATCTGCATGTAGGTTGGATCCTGCACAAGATATTCGTCGTACTTGTCAGCGAACGTCGTGGCATGGGAACGCTTGAAACCCATTGTCTGGACGCTGTCAGCCATGATTTTCGCGACCTCACTGTCACTGAGCTCATGTTTCTGCCCAAGGGATTCACAGGCGCCCGCCAGGAACAAGCTGATTCCAAATTTATCGAAATTCGACATGGATTTTTGATCCTGCCCGGCCGCTGACATGGCTTTTTCGATAAAGCCCATCATGTACTTCTTCTGTTTTTCCGCGTGTGGCGAAAGCATGTCGGCGCCTTGCTCTCCAGCCATCGGGTAATCTTCCGCGGATAAAACGACGCCGCGTTTTGATTCATCCGATTCCTCATCAGATGCCATTTCTGTCGGTGTTGGCGCTTCGGAAGTATCGCCACTACTGGCTTCTGCCGAAGCCGCTTCCCGGAATTCAGCCATGGAATCCGTGTCCGGGATGGGCGGTACTTCCTTGGTTTCCGCATCTTCTCCGGATGACGCCTTGGCGGTTTCGGTAGGAATTGGCGGTATAGCTGTCTCCTGCGAAGCAGACTTGGCTGGTTGCGTTTTTTTCTTCTGTGCCGCGGCAGGTCTAGCGGCAGCTCGTGTGACGGGCCGTCCTGATTTCGGAGAGCGCTTTCTTTCTTTCAGGCTCGTTTTTCGCAACAAGACAGTGGACAGCATGATCGCTGTCGACAGGAACGTAAGCAGAAAAGTCAGGATCAGGGTGTTCTCTTTTGCGGCTCCCTTCATGCGAACGCCGAATACATTTATGCCATCAATGTAGGGGCTTAAGACTGCGACGACGCTTCCGGCAAGTCCGACCGCCAAAAGGATTATGAAAAGAAGCTTGACGATCAGGCCTGTAAAACCTGTTGCATTTGGATCCTTTTTCTTTTTGCGGCCTTCATCCTCGTCATCGTCATAGAGGAATTCTTCTTCATGCTCGCCGCTCATCCAGGCGTCGTCTGAGCCCTCATAATCGTCATCATCGTCATCGTAACTTGAAGCGCCACCGCCACCAGCAGAAGCACCTGAAGAGGACGGGCCTGGAGAATAACTGGTTCCGCCTTCTCCGGATTTGTAGATTGTGTATTCGCTGCTGGTACCGGTTTCACTGTTGTATTCGTCACGCAGGACGCGAACGGAACCGAGCCCACCGATTTGCTTGGCTTCTTCAATTGCTTCTTCACGTCCGGTTGAAGGAAAGCGTGCGTGAATAGTCCATCGCCCTCCCTGATTAATCTGGACTTCGAAATTGATCTGTCTAGCCATCGCTTCCCGTCAGGCATATGTCGGTTTTCATTCGAATACCGAAAAATGGTTAACATAACTCTCAGGAAGCAGTGCACCCCAAAACAAAACTTCCCCACGAGATTGACCCGAATATTCGAACGCGGTCATATACTAGCAAACAACCAAAGTTTCGCCAATTATACAGTTGTGGTGTTAAGCATCGGAAATAACACTATTTTATTGCCTGAGCATCTACCCGCAACGATCAATAAAATGGTGTGTGATGAATAAAAAAAGGCGTCATATGACGCCTTTTTCCGGAAACATTTAAGCTTTAGCTTTTCAAGCCAAAATCAGCAAAACGCTTATTGAATTTGGCCAGCTGTCCTCCGGTATCCATTAACCGGTGTACACCGGTCCAGGCAGGGTGGGTCTTTGGATCGATATCCAGTTTCAGGGTATCGCCCTCGCTGCCCCAGGTAGAACGGGTTTCAAACGTCGATCCGTCGGTCATTTCAACGGTGATCGTGTGATAGCCGGGATGAATATCATTTTTCATGGCGTTGCTCCGAAATTTGAGGCGTCTCTATACTCTACGAATCACGGCTGTGCAAGGGGTCCTTTGGGTTTATTCCTTAAATAGGGAATCCCTTATCCTGGCTCTCATCGTCCATGCCAGGATAACCACCAGAACCATAACGAGGGCGCCGCCGAAATAAGGCCAGTCCTTACCAAGAAGGGAAAACAGAAGTCCGGCCCAGGCTGGCCCTGCTACCCGCGCCAGCGTCGAAACGGACCGGGTAACGCCCAACACGCCGCCCTGTTCGTCTTCCGAAGCCTGCAAGGAAATAAGACTGTTTAATGCGGGCGTTATGACGCTGAAACCATATCCGGCTATCAACATGGCAATCAGCAAAATAGGAAGATTGACAGCGAAAGGAATCAACAACACGCCGATTGCCAGGGAAACTGCGCCCTGAACGACCAGGTTTTTTTCTCCAAACCGTTTTGCCAGCCGTCCAACCAGCCCCCCCTGAATAAGGGCGCTGGTGACCCCGATGAAGGCAAACAGATACCCGTTCTGTTCAGGTCCCCATCCATAGGCCCGCCTTGACCACATGGCAAAAGTGCTCTCCAGGCCGGCAAAAACAAATGTGGACAGAAATATCAGGATCAGAAGACTGCCCATTATTGGATGTGTCATCGAATCCCGAAGTTGCGCCATTCGCCTGGTTTTCGGTGTTTCAGCCAAACGTTGCCTGGCTTCATCTGAAAGTGATTCCTTGAGAAAGAAAACCGTCATGATGAAGGCAACGGCAGATAATCCTGCCGCGGCAAAAGCGGGTGTCTGGAAATCGGCTGCTGCAGGGTCGGAGCCGGCAAGGATGCCGCCGATGGCAGGTCCCGCAATAAAGCCTAACCCGAAAGCCGCACCGATCAATCCCATGCCTTTTGCCCTGTTCTCACGCGTGGTGACATCGGCCATATAGGCGAAGGCGGCGGAGATGTTCCCCGCCATCAGGCCGTTTAACGCACGAGCAGCGAAAATGATCCAAAGTGAATCGGCAAATCCCAACCAAATGTAGGAAATCACTGACCCGGCCATGCCGATCATCAGAACGGGCCGTCTTCCCTTGCTGTCGCTCAAGGCGCCCCAGAAAGGGGCAGAAATAAACTGTGTGAGCGAAAAAGTGGCCATCGTCAGGCCGACCATGAAGGGGCTCGCATTGAAGTGTTCCGCGTAGAACGGCAACAGGGGGATATAAAGGCCAAATCCAATCAGATCGACCAGGACGATCAGGAATAACGTCAACATGATAGTTTTTGGCCCTAACGCTGCGTCAGTTTTAGTTCAATTCGTCTGTTGCGGAGCATTGATTCCGGGCTTGTACCCGTATCAAGAGGTTGATATTCCCCAAAGCCGGTGGCGGCAAGACGATTTGCCTGCAATCCCTGGGAAATCAGGAATTTAACCACGGATATGGCACGGGCCGCAGAAAGTTCCCAGTTGGAAGGAAAGCGAAGATTATGGATTGGAACCGTATCCGTGTGACCATCGACCCGAAGAATCCAGTCAATATCTTGCGGAATTTTTTCAGCCAGTTCTTTCAGGGTTTCGGCCAGTCGGACCATTTGCTCTTGCCCTGCATCTCCCAAATCGGCTGAACCCTGGTCGAATAACAGCTCGCTTTGCAACACGAAACGATCTCCGACAATCCGGATACCCTCGGCGTCACCGAGTATTTCACTCAAGCGCCCAAAAAATTCAGAGCGATACCGGCTCAGTTCCTGGACCTTTCCGGCCAATGCGGCATTCAGTCGTTTGCCAAGGGATTGGATTTCCGCCTTTTGCTCGATAGCCTTGGCTTCCGATGCATCCAGCAGGGCGGATATTTCTCCCAATTGAATGCGCAGGGCTTCCATCTGTTGGTTGAGCAGGGCAACCTCGGCCCTTGCGCTTTCTGACAATTCTTTTTCGCTTAAAAGCCTGCCTTCTGTCTCTTCAACCTTGCCGGCGAGGTTCATGACCTCATTTTCGAGCTCCGTTTTCAATGCCTGCAGGTTTTTGACGTCGTGTGTTAGCCTGGCGAGTTCCTCTATCTGCCTGTTGATCGTCTCCTCGCTGATGCTGAGAGCGGATTTTTGCTCTGCGACCGTTTCCGAAAGCTGAGCTGCTTCTGTTTCCGCCTTTTCCGCTCGCTGCAGCAACCCGACGACTTCCTCCCGCAACTGGTCTCGAAGCGTGGTCAGTGCTTCAACGTCATGCGCCAGGGATGAAATCTGTTCCAGTTGGGCAAGGTTCTTCTCCCGGACATCGGCCAGTTGCCGGGCAAGGCTTAAGGATTTGTCCTCGGCGCTTTCAGCCCGTGTCGTTTGCGCTCTCAAGGATGTCCGGAGATCGTCCTGGGTGGCGACGGAAACCTTTAATTCCTGGGATAACTGATCGACATTTGATCGCAGATCGGCGGTCGTTTTGCGCTCTAGGGCAAGCATATCGGCCAGTTCGCTGCCCTGGCTTTCAAGACTGTTAAGGGCGTCGTCCCTGCCTGAAATGGCATCGTTGAGAAAAAACTGGGCGATCACGAAAATCATCAGCAGAAAGATGATGACCATCAGCAATGTCGCCAGGGCATCGACAAAACCCGGCCAGGTATTGACGCTACGTTGCGAACGGCGCGAATACGTGCCCATGTGGTTCCCCGCGGACGATAGTTAAGGTTTCGGTTCTTCAACAAGCGCGGCAATGGTGCGCGCCAGTAATTTGATCTCGCTTCGAACCTGCTGCAGAATTTCCGTGCGTCCCGCGCCAAGCTCGTCTACCAGCCTTCCCATTTGCAGATCAAGGTTGCGAATGTGCGTTTTCGTCGCTTCATCCAGCGATTCCTGTACAGCACCGGGTTGGGCGTTTTCGGTTAACCCTTTGAGGGCGTCGTTCAAGCTGACCTGGCTTTCGGCCATGGATTTCATCAGCATGTGTTCCGTGCGCATGTGATCCGTCAAGGTCGCCATCTGCTCGCTCATTTGATTCAGGCTGGTGTTGACGGCGATCCGACTTTCTTCGCCTCGGGTCAGCGTGCGCTGAAGGTGCTCCAGGCTGTCCGCAGTTTGTTCCAACAGCGCCTGAACATAGGCAGGCACCGAATGGTCGCCCTCACCAGACAAGGCACCGGATGAAAGGCGGGTGACACTGGAAAGCCATTCTTCGAGATTGTTGAAAAATCTGTTTTGCGCCTGTCCGGCTTGCAGGTCCAGGAACCCGAGAATAAGCGAGCCGCTCAAACCCAGCAGGGAGGAACTGAAGGCCGTTCCCATGCCGCCGAGGGGCTGTTCGAGGCCGGTCTTCAGTTCGGTGAACACCTGGGTGACATCGCCGCCCGTGATGCTGAGGCCGCCGATGACGCCGCGTATGGAGCTGACCGTATCCAGCAACCCCCAGAATGTTCCCAACAGGCCGAGAAAGATAAGCAGGCCAATTGTATAACGCGAGATATCGCGTGATTCATCCAGTCTCGCGTCGATGCCGTCGAGCACCGTTCGCATGGACATGGCGGACAATCGTAGCCTATCGCCTTCTTCTCCGACCATGGTCGCCATAGGGGCCAGCAGTCGGGGCGGGCGTCCTTTATGGGGCCGGTTGAGCCTGAAGTCCTCTATCCACTCGGTTTCGGGATATAGCATCAAAACCTGGCGGAAGTTGTAGGCAATACCGAGAACAAGTACGCCGCAGATCAATCCGTTCAGAGGGGCATTCGCCATAAACGCCGACTGCAGGGGGACGAACAGGAACCCAATCAGGCCGATCACCACCAGTACAAACAGGATCATGCGTATCAGGTAACGTTGCGGACGGGTCATGTTTCTCAGATCCGGTTCATCATGAAAAGACTGTCAGATATCTGGTCTGGCCCCGGCGAATTGACCATCAATTTCCGGTTTTTGTCGGCCTGATGACAACCCATGATATTGTAATCGGCCTTAGCGTTCGACGATGTTGACATCGACCCTGTTGACTGGCTGTTCATCGGTCTTGTCACCCAGTGCCCGAACATCGATACGGGTCGAGCGAATGCCATTCTCAATAAAGAAAGACCTGACGGAAAGAGCCCTCGAAAGGGATAAGCGCCTCGCCTTGCTGGCGGATAAGCCTTCACCGCCCGCAAAGGCAAGCAACTGAATCCTCAAGCCATCGGAATTCCTGATCTTGTCCGTAACCTCCAGCAGGTCATTTTCGGCTTCGACGGGAAGCTTTGAATCATCTGCTGCGAACACAACTTGCAGGGCTCGGCCAGGGGCGGCGGCAGATGCCATCGTTGAAGCTGCCGCCATTTCTGTTTCGTCTGTGTCGGCAGACGTTTCGGTCTCAGTCTCTACAACCTCCGTTGCAGTTGTTTCCGTCTCCATTGTTTCAGGCGCCGGTGGCGGCGGTGGCGAGTCAGGCTCGGCCGGCTCAAGGGAAACAGCTTCGGAACTGCCGGCTGAAGTCGTATCAGCACTGGCTTCCGTCGGCGCTTCCGGAATGGTTTCAGCCGTCATGGTTGTTGTCGTTTCCTGAACCACTGGTTCCGGCGGCGCTTCCGCCGGCTCTGGTTCCGGCGGCGGGGCGCTATCAGAAACCGACAATGATGAACTCAAAACATCCTGCGCCATCGTCTGTGTGCTTTCAGCAGGCGGCGTCGGCTGGGCAACGATAGGATTAATGACGCTCACCTCGGGGCCGAAATAGGAAGACTGGGGGGAAACAGGGCCGGGCATCAGCAGCTTGGAGGCGCCACCGGCATATCCTGGAATGGTTGCCGGGCCATAGCCCCCGTCATTGAGGACCGATAAATCAACGCTAATCTGGTTCGATTGGGCAAGCGCGGATATAGAAACAGGCGCAATCATCGCCGAAACAAGCGCGGCTGCGGATACGGTTTGTAACAGACGGGTGAAAGAGATGTTCAGTTTGTTGCTCATCGCGCTGAAACTTGTTGCTGATTAAATTTTTAACAAAATCCGACAGTGAACATACCGAAGCCCTTGCGTCGGCACAACTGGTTTGACTCTGATGCAGCACAAAACCCGGAAAAGGTGTTCAGCCGGATTTCCGGGCCTTTCTGAGCAGCGTTGAAAGCGGCCCATGCAGATTGCCGTTTGCGGCAATTATATTGCCGGTTGAGAGCATGTTGTTTCTGACTGAGTAGTCGGAAACAAATCCACCCGCTTCACGCACCAAAACGATGCCCGCCGCCATGTCCCACGGGCTCAAACCGGATTCCCAATATCCGTCAAAGCGGCCTGCCGCTACCCAGGCGAGATCCAGGGAGGCAGCGCCGAACCGCCGGACTCCGGCGGAAACTTCCATGACGGCGGCCAGTTCCTTCATGAATGTTTCGTGATCCCTTACCCCAAGAAACGGGATGCCTGTTGCAAACAGGGAATCAGCCATATCCCTTCGCGCCGATACCCTCAGGCGGCGCTGGTTCAGGAACGCGCCCTTGCCCTTTTCGGCCCAGAATGTCTGGTCCGTGACCGGTTCGTGGATCACGCCTGCGAAAAGCTCGTTATCCCGTTCCAGGGCAATGGAGATAGCGAACTGGGGAATGCCGTGAAGAAAGTTCGTGGTGCCGTCCAGAGGATCGACGATCCATCTGTTTGAAATGTCGCTTCCGGGAACCTCGCCGGATTCTTCCATCAGGAAACCGAATTTGGGCCGCGCCTTGGAAAGCTCCTCAAAAACGATCTTTTCCGCTTTCTTGTCGGCGGCGCTGACAAAGTCCGCCGGTCCCTTGCGGGATACCTGAAGATGCTCAACTTCGCCGAAATCGCGCACGAGTTTACGGCCGGCCTTTTGCGCCGCTGAGGCCATGACGTTAATAAGGGGGGAGCTTTGCGACACGGGCAATCAGTCCTTCGCCCGTTCGACGTAGGATCCGTCGGAGGTGTTGATGACGACCCTTGTTCCGGCTTCGATGTGCGGGGGCACAAGCGTACGCATACCGTTTTCAAGGACGGCGGGCTTGTAGGAAGACGACGCCGTCTGGCCCTTGACCACGGCATCGGCTTCGGTGATTTCCAGGATCACCGTATCGGGAAGCTGGACGCCGATGGGATCGCCCTCGTGGGATTCGATGATGACCTGCATGCCGTCCTGCAGGAAACCGACCTGATCTTCGCCGATATCCTCCTTGGACAGGGAAATCTGGTCATAGGTTTCGTTATCCATGAAGGTGTACATATCGCCGTCGGCGAAGAGGAACTGGAAATCCCGCTGCTCGAGTCGGGCGCGTTCCACCTTCTCGCTGGAGCGGAACCGCTCGTTCAGCTTGGTTCCCGCTCGGATGTCCTTGAGTTCAACCTGCAGATAGGCGCCGCCCTTGCCGGGTTGGGTGTGGGCGATTTTCATGGCCCGCCACAGGCGGCCCTGGTGTTCGATGACCATTCCGGGACGAATGGCGTTGCCGTCAATCTTCATGACTATGACCGTTTTCTAGTGAATGCCTATGTGTTAGCGGCGCGGAAGCTATCAGGTCGGGGAGGGGCTTGCAACGCCGCATTAAAATCAAATAACGGGATCCTCCATGGGCGCATGGTCGATGGCGGTGCGGAACGCCCTGACGGCAGCCCCCGGCCCGTCGGGATAATCCCAGACCCCTGATGAAACAGCCAGGAAATCGGCGCCGGCGGAAACAACCGGTGAACAGTTTTCAGGCGTGATGCCGCCGATGGCGACGCACTGAACGACGGAAATCTCATGCCACCAGCGGATCAGGTCCAGGCCGGCTTGTGTTGGGGCCTGTTTGGTTCTGGTCGGGAAAAAAGCGCCAAAGGCAACGTAATCGGCTCCTTTTTCCGCCCCGACCATGGCCAGGTGCCGGGAATCGTGGCAGGTAACGCCGATAATGCCGTCTTCGCCCAGCAGGTTCCGGGCCTCTTCGTAACTGGCGTCTTCCTGGCCGATATGGACGCCGTCGGCCCCCGCCTTGGCCGCCAGGTCGGGACGGTCGTTAATCAGGAAGGGCACGTCATGATCCCTGGCCAGCGGCATCAAGGTGTCCGCAGCGCCGAGGATGATGTCATCGGAAACATCTTTCAGGCGCAACTGGATGCAGGCGACGTCTCCGCCATTCAACGCTTCGGCGAGGGCGCCATGAAACCGCCTGAGTTCGAAAACCGGCGGGGTGATCAGGTACAATCTGCATTCGGACTGGCCGGTGGCTTGCTCATCCGTTGGATCATGGCGGGAACTGGCGGTGGTCGTCATGCTTCCGTCCTGTGTTCCGAAGGTAAGGATGTCGTCATCGGTTCATCCTGGTCGAGGTTTTCGTAAACCGCCGGGGAAAGGACGTTAACGCCGTTCTCTTTGGCGATTTCAATAACCCGGGCGTAAGCGGGGCAGGAGTCGGACAGCACGATCGCCCTGATCCCTTCGCGGATGGCTGTGAGCGCGTGCCCCGCATCGTCGCCGCAATCCAGCGCCGCTACAAAGGCGCTGTCCGGCATGGCTTCATGGGCCTGGTCCACCATGGCCTTGAATACGGATGCGCCCATATATGAAGACGCATCCGGCGGGCTCAGTAACAAGACACCGCCATCCCCTTCAGGGATATCGTTCAGGACGGCGACGGCCTGACCCAGCGAATGGACGATGACGGCGGGTGCGTCCACCTGATCCTTCCTTAATCCTTTAAGACAGGCAGGGCGGCGCACCCTGCAGTCTTACTTTGCCTTGGCGAGGGCTACCGCCGTATCGCTCATGCGGTTGGAGAAGCCCCATTCATTGTCATACCACGAAACGACCCGCACCAGGTTACCGTTGACGACCTGGGTTTGTGTCAGATCGAACATGGAACTGTAAGGGCAGTGGTTGAAGTCGATGGAAACCAGCGGCTCGTCATTGGTGCCGAGAACGCCCTTCAGGGGACCTTTCTTGGCGGCCCTGATGATGGCCTTGTTGACCTCTTCGGGCGTGGTGTCCTTCGCCGCGATAAACGTCAGGTCGACGACGGAAACGTTGGCCGTGGGCACCCGGATAGACGTGCCGTCCAGCTTGCCGGCCAGTTCCGGCAGCACCAGCCCGACGGCCTTGGCCGCACCCGTCGAGGTCGGGATCATGGAACAGGACGCCGCCCGCGCCCGGCGCGGGTCCGAATGCAGGGTATCGACCGTACGCTGATCGCCGGTAAAGGCGTGGATCGTCGTCATGTAGCCGCTCTCGATACCGATGGCCTGGTTGAGGACATGGGCGACGGGGGCAAGGCAGTTGGTGGTGCATGACGCATTGGAAACCACCTTGTGCTTCTTGCTCAACTGGTCATGGTTGACGCCGTAGACAACGGTCAGGTCGGCTTCTTTTGCCGGGGCGGAAACCAGAACCTTCTTGGCGCCGGCCTTCAAGTGCGCCGCTGCTGAGTCACGGTCGGCGAAACGGCCCGTGCATTCGAGCGCCACGTCCACTTTCAGCTTCTTCCACGGCAGCTTAGTCGGGTTCGGCTCGGCCGTAACCAGGATCGGCGTGCGGCCGACAACGATGGAATTATCCTTGGCCTTGACGTCGACCGGGAACTTGCCATGCACGGAATCGTATTTCAGCAACTGGGCGTTGGCTTCGACGGACCCCAGATCATTGATGGCGACAACCTGGATGTCGCGGCGTTTGGACTCGACTATGGCGCGCAGGACGAGACGGCCAATCCGTCCAAAACCGTTGATTGCGACACGAACCGTCATGGGAAATTCTCCTAACATCTTTGTTTGCCGTTACTGGACTGGGTGGGGCACTCGGTTGCGCTGTGCCAGGCGTTGCGTAACGGGTTTGGTTGTACCTGCCCGGGATCCTGTCCGCCTTTTTGCATAAATGCCGACAGGATTAGGCATCATGAAAATCAGGCCTCACATAACACAGCCTCACCGGAGGGAAAAGCCCGGTAAACTGCCAAAAATGGCCGGAAAATGCGCCTCCACCTTAAGTCTTTGATATTCCACAAAATGTAGACTTTTGTAGACTTTTGTTCACTTTTTTCCTTCCAGATTATGGATAATCCCTTTTTCTGCTTTTGTATCAAACCATTGGAGCCGATTCTTAAAAAAGGCAGGTCTACAAAAGTCTACATTTGGTCTACATTTTTTGTCTACTTTTGTAGACTTTTGTAACGTCATGATGAAAAGCCTCCCCTCCCGGATTACCTGAAAACAGTAAAATGCCTCGAAATCCGGGCATAAAATAAAAGGGCTTTATATCATAAAATAGGAATTTTGTCAAGATCTCAAAAAACAACTCTGACTGGATAAGCAATACAGATAGAGCTCTTCAAAACCGTTGCTAGAATCAGAGTGTGGATTTAAATGTTGGGTTATAGCGTCGGAGATGAAGTAACCATGAGAAGTCTCGATACCGGACGACTTACCGCGGACTATGACGCCAACGGTTTCGTATCGCCCATCGATATTATTTCCGCCGCCGATGCCGCCAAGCATCGCGCTCGTCTGGAAGAGGCGGAGCAACAGTTCGGGCCGGTCCATTACAAGACCAAAATTCACACGATCCTCACATCACCTTTGGAACTTGCCACCTCTGAGACCGTGCTCGATATCGTCGAGAAGATCATAGGCCCGGACATCCTGCTCTACAACGTCACCTACATCATCAAGGAACCGGGTTCGGCTTCTCACGTTTCCTGGCATCAGGATCTTACTTATTGGGGATTTGA
>CAYFMQ010000013.1:0-33190 GCA_964344255.1 uncultured Thalassospiraceae bacterium | reverse complement strand
GCCGCCGTCCAGTGCGAGCTACATCCCGGTCAGGCATCTTTCCATCACGGTTGGACTTTGCATGCCTCCATGCCGAACCGGGGAACTGACCGGCGCATCGGGCTTAACGTTCAATATCTTGCTCCGCACATGAAGCAACTCAAGAACAAGAATGACAGCGCCATGCTGGTGCGGGGTGAGGACAACTATGGTCATTTTGACAAGGACGTTGCGGCCTTAACCGATCTCGATCCGGTTGCCGTTGAAGCCCACGCCGCTCTTCAGAACCGTTATGTTGCGATCTCATCCGCCAAGGAAGCATCATGACAACCGACTCTTCTCAGGTTTCATCATTCGACGCCGACAGCTTTTACATCGTCGAGCGTGAACCGGGGCACACGCAGTTCGATCTGCCGCTGTGGACTGCCACGAGTCCGGCTGCCATCGGGCTGGCTGCGCCGGAGGGAAGTCCGGTTGAGCGCGTCGATGTGCCCGACGTACCGGGCGGCTTCCATCTATTGAATGTTCTGGACGGGCCGTCCTGCGATGCGCTCGTTAAGCTCGGCGAGGAATTGGGTTATCACGAGGACGCGCCTGTATCCCTGCCGCGCAGTATCCGCCATAACAACAACTTCAACTGGGTGGTGGATGAGAGCATCGACGGGCCAATCTGGGAGCGCTGTAAGGGATTTTTCGAGACCTCCACTTTCAGCGGCCTGAAGCCGCTGGGCCTGAACGCTCGGTTCCGGTTCTATCGATACGGTCCCGGTGATTTCTTCGACTTCCACACCGATGGCGCCTGGCCCGGCAGCCGGGTGATCGACGGCGAGCTTGTTAACGATGCCTACGGCGATCGCATCAGCGAGATGACGTTCCTGATCTTTCTGTCGGACGGCTACGTCGGCGGGCGCACTTTGTTCAGGACAGATCATGAAACAACAGCCGCCGTTGCGACACCGAAGGGCGCTGTGCTCTGCTTCCCTCACGGCATGCACCCCATGCACTGCGTCCATTCCGGTGAAGAGATTGTTTCGGGATACAAGTACGTTATCCGTACGGATGTTCTGTATGGCTGAGAACCGAAGGCCGGGATAACAGGCATAGAATCGATTCCTTCAAAATACCGACTGACCGGTTCTTGATTGGTCGATTCCGCTGCCGGTTGGTTCAGAAATGAATTCTATTTTGTGTTTTCTGAAAAAATCGGCGCAAAAAAAGCTGAATCTCGCCAGATTCCTTCCTTCACCCTGTTGAATGTTTTTTCATGCCGCCTTATTCTCTGCCCACGCGATTCAGCCCGCTGGGCATAACGATAAAATCACATCGCGAGCTACGAGGAGGTTTATTAAGCGCCATGACCGTACCCGCCCGCGATGAGATCAGCAGACTTGATGTCGCCCAGCAACGTCTCGCCAATGCTCTTCTCAGGCTTGAAGGCGCCATGGCGAGATCCTCGGAAACCGTCCCCGACAAGGTTGCGGAAAGTGACAGGCAACTGGCTGTCCTGCGCGAGGAACTGGCAACCCTGAAAAAAGAAAACGCCGACCTCGAAGACGCCAACGATGCCGCCGTTGCCAGAATCGAAGAAACCCTATCGCGGCTGAAATCCCTGCTGGTGGCCTGAGTGCAATGGCCCAGGTCGATATCACCATCAATGGCCGCAACTACAAGGTCGCCTGTGATGACGGCCAGGAAGAACACCTAAGCAAACTGGGTTCATTCGTAAACGGAAGAGTCAAGGAACTGACCGATGCCGTCGGCCAGATCGGCGACAGCCGCTTGCTGGTCATGGCCAGCCTGTTGATTTCCGACGAGCTTGCCGAAGCCCAGCGCCAGGTGCAGGAGATGGAAGCAACGCCGGCTGCACCGGTGGAACAGATCATACCTACGATAGACGAGGATGTCCTTGCCGAAGGGATCGAGGCGGTCGCCGAACGCATAGAAGGCATTGCCGATCGCCTGGATCAAGCCTAGATTAGGGGCGGACGGTCGCTGTACGACGCGTTAGGCCCATCGAGTCCCTGGGGTCAAATTTTTCTCTCGGGAGCTGTCCCTGTTGAGTCCCTGGATTCATTACACGGCGCCCACCTGCACTTGCAGGCCACAGAGGAACGGTATCGCCGACGATCGCGCGGCACCGTCCATGTAATATTTAAGTCCGCCTAAGATTTTGAAAGCCTTCCCGAATGTCCGTAGATGATCAGAAAGCCGCCCTGCGTTTGACGGCCAAGGCGCAACGCAAGCAGGCGCGCGCCGTCGCCGGTGATGACGTTGCGGACCGTCTCGCCGGTTTCCTGGTGGATAACGCGGATGCCTTGGGCATTACGGCTGATTCAATCGTTGCCGGGTACTGGGCCATGGCGGACGAGATCGATGTCGTTCCGGCCATGGCTGCGTTGAAGGATGCTTGCGGGCTCACCTGCGCCCTGCCGGTGGTGGCGGAAAACAACGCGCCGCTGGTATTCAGGTCATGGCAGCCGGGCGAGCCTCTTGAATCGGGCGGTTTCGGTACTCACCATCCCTTCCCGGAAGCCCAGGTGGTCGTTCCGACGGTCTTGCTGGTGCCGCTGCTTGCGTTCGACCTGTCCGGCTACCGCATGGGCTGGGGCGGCGGTTTCTATGACCGGACCCTGGAACGTCTCAGGGCCGACGGTTCCGTGACGGCCATCGGCGTCGCCTATGCGGGACAGCAGTTCGATGCCGTGGTGCGGGACAAGTACGATCAGCCCATGGACTGGATCGCCACCGAGCAGTGGGTCCGCAAGATCGGCGTGCCAGAAAGGGCGATGGCATGAAGATCCTGTTGTGCGGCGATGTGGTGGGCAGAAGCGGCCGTCAGGCCGTCATGGAACAATTGCCGAGGGTGCGTGAACGCCTCAATCCGGACTTTATCGTGGTGAACGGCGAGAACGCCGCCCACGGGTATGGCATCACGCGGAAGATTTGCAATGAAATGTTCGAGCTTGGCGTCGATGTGATCACCACGGGAAACCATGTCTGGAAGCAACGCGAGATCATCGACTGGATCGATGAGGAACGCCGCGTGCTGCGTCCACTGAATTTCCCGGAGGGCACGCCAGGCCGCGGCAACGGACTGTTTGAAACCCGGGGCGGTGGCCGGGTCATGGTGGCGCACCCCATGGGTCGGCTCTACATGGAGCCGATCGATGACCCGTTCGCAGCCGTGGACGACGCCTTGCGCAACCATAAGCTCGGGCGCGGCGCCGGCGGCTCACTGGATGCGGCAATCGTCGATATCCACGCCGAAGCAACCAGCGAAAAGATGGCCATGGGGCATTATCTCGACGGCCGGGTCACCGTTGTTGTCGGCACCCATACCCATATTCCGACGGCGGACACACAGGTCCTTCCCGAAGGCACGGCCTACCAAAGCGACCTGGGCATGTGCGGCGATTACGATTCCGTCATCGGCATGCAGAAGGATACGGCGTTGAACCGTTTCACGAAAAAGACGCCCGCCGGACGGCTGGAGCCTGCGACGGGCGAGGGAACGCTGTCTGGTGTGCTGGTCGAAACGGATGATCATTCTGGCCTTGCAAAGAAGATTTCGCCCGTTCGCCTGGGCGGTCGTTTGGCCGAAACCTGGCCGGATTAGATACAGGGTGTCTGTTCTGGCGGGCGATTTAAAAAAGAACCGTGTCGTGAATTTTACCCGATCTTAATCCCTAAGCTTGACTTATGGGTGAGATACGCGAAAACCATGCCCGGACAGGCGTGAATCCAACGGGGCTGACTGTCGTAAGCATCCCCTAATCGCGCCAGATATGGTATAACCTTCCGAATCGATAAAACCCAAGAGGCTAAAGGACACATGGCCGGTCATTCCCAATTCAAGAACATCATGCACCGCAAGGGGCGCCAGGACGCCAAGCGGGCAAAAATCTTCACCAAGCTCGCCCGCGAGATCACGGTAGCCGCCAAGATCGGCGGTCCCGATCCGTCCATGAACGCCCGCTTGCGCAGCGCTGTTACGGCAGCCCGCCAGCAGAACATGCCCAAGGACAACATCGAACGCTCCATCAAAAAGGCGTCCGGCGACGAGGATGCGAATTTTGAAGAGGTTCGCTACGAAGGCTACGGCCCCGGCGGGATCGCCGTGATCGTCGAGGCTCTGACGGATAACCGTAACAGGACCGCCTCCGAAGTACGCGCCGCCTTCACCAAGCACGGCGGCAACCTCGGCGAGACCGGCAGCGTCAGCTTCATGTTCGAACGGGTTGGCCTGATCAACTATCCGGCGGAGACGGCGAGCGCCGACGACATGTTCGAAGCCGCCCTGGAAGCCGGCGCCCAGGATGTTGAGTCCACGTCCAACGGTCACGAAATTACCTGTGATCCGGACGATTTTAGCGATGTCCGCGAGGCCCTGGTTGAGCAATTCGGCGATCCTGAAAACGGCGGGTTGGACTGGAAACCACAGAACAACGTGCCGGTGGATGAGGACTCGGCCGGAACGCTGATCAAGATGCTCGATGTGCTGGAAGACAACGACGATGTCCAGCGCGTTGCGGCGAACTTTGATATTTCTGATGACGTGATGGAACGGTTGAGCGCCTGATCCGGCGTCATTGTTCAGGGCCTTAATGCAGGCGGAGACCAAATGAAACTTCTCGGACTGGATCCCGGTTTGCAGAACACTGGTTGGGGCATCATCCAGTTCGAGGGAACCCGTCTTGGCTTTGTCGCCGGCGGTACGATTCATACGAACCCGCGGGCGACTCTTCCCGAACGACTGATGCAGTTGCATGACGGCCTTGGAAAGGTCATCGACGATCACGGACCCGACGAGGCGGCGATCGAGGAAACCTTCGTGAACAAGAACCCGACCTCGACGCTGAAGCTGGGTCAGGCCAGGGGCGTGGTCATGCTTGTCCCGGCCCAGCGCGGCCTGTTTGTCGCCGAATACACGCCCAACCTGGTCAAGAAGACAATTGTCGGTACCGGCCACGCCACCAAGGATCAGATCCAGATGATGGTTCAGACCCTGCTGCCCGGTTGCCGTGACGGGCTTGGCGCGGATGCCTCCGACGCCCTGGCCGTCGCTATCTGCCACGCCCATCACCGCCAGACCGCCGACAAGATCGCTGCGGCAGGGGGCGGCGCATGATCGCGAAACTGAACGGTCGTATTGATTCCGTCGGTGACGACTGGGCCATTATTGACGTGAATGGCGTCGGCTATCTGGTGTTCTGTTCTTCCCGCACCCTGGGGATGATGACGGTTGGCGAAGCCATCAGCCTGTTGATCGAAACCCATGTCCGGGAAGATCATATCCATCTTTTTGGATTTGCAACGTCTGCTGAACAGGACTGGTTCCGTTTGCTGACCACGGTTCAGGGCGTCGGCGCGAAAGTCGGCCTTGGCATTCTCTCGTCCCTGTCCGCTGACGAACTGCTGCAGGCCATCGCTGCCGCTGACAAGGCGGCCATCACGCGCGCCAATGGCGTCGGGCCGAAACTGGCGGTCAGAATTTTGACAGAATTGAAAGACAAGGTAAGCGGGCTTGCGCTGGGCCAGGCGGCTCTCGCCGGAGGGGTTACGGGTCCGGGCGCAGGGGCTCAAGCCACAGGTGGAGGGGCCGTGCAGGTAGAGATTTCGGAAGCCGTATCCGCATTGGTCAATCTGGGCTATTCACCCTCGGACGCCCTCGGCGCCGTCAGCCGCGCCGCCCAGGAAATGGGCGAGGAGGCCGGGGTGGAAAGCCTGATCAGGGCCGGGTTGTCCGCCCTGGGGCCGTCCGAAATGACCTTGTCGCCGCCGGGTCATGGTTGAAGCGGGGGATAATCGATGAATGATGCCGCAACAAACGATGACCGCATGATTTCGCCTCAGGAAGGATCGACGGACTCACCGGAAACGGGTATCCGGCCTGTTTCCCTGGACGATTTCATCGGCCAGGAAAAAGTTCGCCAGAACCTGCGAGTCTTCGTCGAAGCGGCGCGCAAACGCTCCGAGGCCCTTGACCATGTTCTTTTCTTCGGACCCCCGGGCCTGGGCAAGACGACATTGGCGCAGATCGTCGCCAGGGAACTTGGCGTCAATTTCCGCGCAACCTCCGGTCCGGTGATCGCCAAAGCGGGTGATCTGGCGGCGATCCTGACGAACCTCCAGGAAAACGACGTCCTGTTCATCGACGAAATCCACCGCCTGAATCCGGCTGTCGAGGAAATTCTCTATCCCGCCATGGAAGACTTCCAGCTTGACCTTGTCATCGGCGAAGGGCCTGCGGCGCGAAGCGTTAGGATCGACTTGCCGCGCTTTACCCTGGTCGGCGCCACGACCCGGTCCGGACTGATCACCACGCCGTTGCGGGAACGCTTCGGCATTCCCATGCGTATGGTCTTCTATACGCCGGATGAACTGGAACAGATCGTCAGCCGTGGCGCACGACTGCTCGGCCTCAACCTGACGCGGGACGGCGCCATGGAGATCGCCAGGCGCTCTCGCGGAACGCCCCGGGTGGCGGGACGGCTCCTCAGGCGGGTCAGGGACTTCGCCGCCGTTGACGGCCACGATGAGGTGGATGCCGAGTCTTCCGATGCGGCCCTGAACCGGCTGGATGTGGACAAGGAAGGCCTGGACGCCATGGATCGGCGATATCTTAATTGTATCGCCGAAAACTACGGCGGCGGGCCGGTCGGTGTGGAAACCATGGCGGCGGCCCTGTCGGAACAGCGCGACACCATCGAGGAAGTTATCGAGCCCTACCTGATCCAGCAGGGGTTCCTCATGCGTACGCCTCGGGGCAGGGTGCTGGCCCGGGCGGCCTATGGACATTTGGGCCTCGCCGCGCCCAAGAACATGGAACAGTTCGAGTTGTTGGAGGAAGTAGAAGATTTCGATGAATGACATTCGTTCGACCGAGGGGGGCATCTTTACCGTATCCGGTGAGACGTTCGTTCTGCCGCTTCGTATCTATTACGAGGACACGGATGCGGCCGGCATCGTCTATTACGGCAACTATCTGAAGTTTGCCGAACGCGCCCGGACGGAAATGATCCGGCACCTCGGTTTTGATAATTCCACCTTCATGGCCGAGGATGGCCTGGCTTTCGCTGTTCGCGCCTGTACGGTGGATTACATGAAACCGGCCATACTTGACGACTTTCTGGAAGTCCATAACCGGGTAACCCGGATCGGCGGCGCTTCCATGGATATTGAACAGATTTTTCGCCGTAATGGTGACGCAATTACAGAGTTAACTGTGAAACTGGTGTGCATGCACGTTTCGGGCTCCATGAGGGGAAGGCCGTCACGGATACCGGCTGAGCTGCGTTCAGCGCTGGAAAATCACAGTGGTTTAACAAGTGAGAAGTAATAAAAGTAAAGTTGGGACGAACTGATGGAATCCAATGCAGTTGACGCCACGCTGTTGGCAGGCACCGTAACGCCGGACGATTTCTCCATGATTTCGCTGTTTCTGAAAGCGGACGTCGTGGTCAAGGCCGTTATCCTGATCCTTATATTTGCCTCGATATGGTGCTGGGCGATTATTTTCGAGAAAACCGTGGCGATCCGGAAACTCAATGCCCGGGCGACGGATTTCGAGGGCGCTTTCTGGTCGGGCGGATCACTGGACGACCTCTACGACAGGATCGGCGTTCAGCCGACGGACCCCATGTCCGCCGTCTTTGTCGCCGCCATGCGCGAATGGCGCCGACACCCCCAGGGAACGGCCAGCGGCGGGTCGACCGTTACTCTCGCCGAACGTATCGACAGGGTCATGCAAATTACGCTCACTCGTGAGATGGAACGCATAGAAAGGCAACTTACGTTTCTCGCCACGACCGGCTCGACGGCGCCGTTTATCGGTTTGTTCGGAACGGTCTGGGGGATCATGAACAGCTTCCAGTCCATTGCCCTTTCCCATAACACATCCCTTGCCGTGGTTGCTCCCGGCATTGCCGAAGCCTTGTTCGCGACGGCGCTGGGGCTGCTGGCGGCGATCCCGGCTGTTGTCGCCTATAACAAGGTTTCAAAAGACCTCGACCGTTACGCCAGCCGCCTGGATACCTTCGCCAGTGAATTTTCGGCAATCCTGTCACGCGAATTGGAAGTGCGCTGACGATGGCGGCGTCGTTACAATCCCGCTCAAGTAGCCGAGGCAGCGCAACGCGGCGGCGCCAGTCCGCTCACCGGCCCATGAGCGAGATCAATGTCACGCCTTTCGTCGACGTCATGCTTGTTCTGCTGGTAATCTTCATGGTTACGGCGCCGCTGTTGACCGTCGGCGTCGAGGTCAACCTGCCCAAGACCAAGGCCAACGCTATGTCGGGGAGTGACGAACCCTTGGCCATCACCGTCGATGCGGAAGGGATGATCTATCTACAGGAAACGACGGTTGATCTGGAAACCCTGATCCCCAGGCTGCAGGCCATAACCGGTGCAAATCCGGATGCGCGGATTTTCATCCGCGGCGATTCCGGGATTAATTACGGCCGGGTCATGGAAGTAATGGGCGTCATCAACGCCGCCGGATATCAAAAGGTCGGTCTCGTCACGGCGTCTCAGTCGAAAATCATGAAGCAGGATGATCAAGCTGCGGACGGAGGGCAATGACTCCTTTACAGCGCAGTTTGATCCTTTCCGTTCTTTTCCATGCGGCCGTTGTCGGCGCAGCCTATATCGTCGTGCCCAACCTGAGAACGGAGATCGGCGATTCGGAAGATGTGGTTGTCGTCGAACTGGTGAATATCGCTGAAGAGACGAATGCGCCGCGGGCTATGCTGGAGCCGGAAGAGTCTCCTGAGCCGGAAAAGATCGCCGAACCTGAGCCGGAACCAGAGCCGGAACCTGTGCCGCCGCCGCCCGCGCCTGAGCCGGAGGTAAAAGCACCTGAACCGGAACCGGCGCCGCCACCGGCGGAACCGGAACCGGAAATTGCAGCCTTGCCGCCGAAACCGGAGCCCGAGCCGGAACCGGTACCTGAACCGGAGCCGGAGAAAAAAGCCGAACCGGAACCTGAACCGAAACCCGAGCCAAAACCGGAAGCGCCGGAACCTTCCCAAGTGTTGGCGGAGGCCAAGCCGAAGAAGAAACCGAAACCCCCGGATCCTTTCGCTTCGGTTCTGAAAACCCTGGAAGAGCTGAAAAACCAGCCGCCACCGGCTGAGGAAGATGCTGCTGAGGAAAAAAAAGAAGAAGACAAAAAGCCCAGCTTCGAGGAACAGATAGCCCAGGCGCTTCAGGTTAAATCAACCAAAGCGGCCGATATGTCTAAACCGATCTCTATCAGCGTGCGCGAAGCCGTTGCCGCACAGCTCAGGCGTTGCTGGATCGTTCCCGCCGGGGCGAAGAATGCGGAGGAACTGATCATCTCAATTCGCGTGGACATGAACCCCGATGCGACGGTCAGAAACTCGTTGATACTTGACATGGAACGGGCTTTGACCGACCCGTTTTACCGAGCTGCGGCGGAAAGCGCCCTGCGGGCAACGAAGAATCCCCGTTGCCAGCCGCTTCCATTGCCTTTAGATCAATATGAACAATGGCGTACAATGACCCTGAATTTTAACCCTCAGGACATGCTCTAAAAAAACAGGACTGGCTTTGAAGATGGGAAAGACGACGATACCTCATATCATTCAGACATTGTTGCGGTCGCCTTTTGCACTGTTTATTGCCGGTTTCCTGTTGCTTGCTTCTCATGATGCACGCGCCGAGCTGAAGATCGATATCACCCGGGGAACCGTCGAACCCCTGCCCATCGCCATTACGCCATTCAATGGCGCCAGCAGTGATGAGAGCAATTACGGCCGGAATATCGCCGACGTGGTGTCCGCAGACCTTGAGCGCTCCGGGTTGTTCAAACCGATCGATTCCCGGGCGTTTATCCAGACCGCCGAATCGCTTAGCACGCTTCCGCGATTCGGTGATTGGCGGGTTATCAACGCCCAGGCCCTGGTGCAGGGAAGAACCGAAATCGTCGCCGATGGACGTTTGCGGATCGAATTTCGCCTGTGGGATGTCTATGCAGAACAGCAGATGGTCGGGCTTGCCTATTTCACCGTTCCCGAAAACTGGCGACGGGTGGCCCATATTATTGCGGACGCCATCTACAAGCGGCTAACCGGTGAAGAAGGTTACTTCGACACCCGTATCGTCTATATCGCCGAGCAAAGCGAAACGGGCGCCTGTAAGGGCGTTTCCAATCTTAATCCCTTCGGTAAGCGTCTGGCGATCATGGACCAGGACGGTGAAAACCGCCGCTACCTGACGGATGGTTCCAGCCTTGTGCTGACCCCCCGTTTTTCGCCAACCCTGCAGGAAATCACTTACATGTCCTATCACGGCAATGTACCCCGGGTGTACATTTTCAATATCGATACCGGGCATCAGGAAGTGGTTGGTGATTTCCCCGGGATGACGTTCGCCCCCAGATTCTCTCACGATGGTAAAACAGTCATCATGAGCATGGCGAAAGACGGCAATTCGGATGTTTTCACGCTTGATCTGCGTACCAGGGATATTCGCCGTTTGACCCGCCATTCCGGCATCGATACCTCCCCCAGCTTTTCGCCGGACGGCCGTTTTGTCGCTTTCAACTCCGACAGGGGCGGTTCGCAGCAGCTCTACGTTATGGACTCGAGCGGCGGCAACATTCGACGGATCAGTCATGGCAAAGGCCTGTATGCAACGCCGGTATGGTCGCCTCGCGGAGATTTGATTGCTTTTACAAAAATTACCGGCGGGCGGTTTTTTATCGGCGTCATGCGCCCGGATGGTTCCGGTGAGCGTCTTCTGGCGGAAGATTTCAAGATTGAAGCGCCAACTTGGGCGCCAAATGGCCGTGTTCTGATGTTTTTCCGCAAAAACAAGACGAATGAAGATGGCTCAGGCGGGCGTACAAGGCTATTCAGTATTGACCTGACTGGTCATAACGAGAGGGAAATCCCGACAATTTGTGATGCATCTGATCCGGCATGGTCTCCCCTTATTCCCTGATCGGGGCTTCAAAATGCTTGAAGGAGCATCTGTGATCCTTGTCACAGGTAACAACAGATTCACAAAAAAGTGCTTGGATTCAGGCGTTTTAGCCAGTATGACACATACATACAACCTCTGGACCGCGGTTTACTTATAGATGAGTGGTTCTGGTTGTTTGAAATTTTTTAATCACTCCTGATTGAGGGGGAAAATAATGAGATTCAAAATCCTGGGCGTACTGGCTGCCGTAGCTTTAGTAGCCGCTTGTGAAACAGCGCCGGAAGAAGACGCATCAGCATCTGGTGCTGGTGCAGCGACTTCTACTACTTCTTCTTCAGCGTCTTCATCCACGACGTCCGTTTACCCGGGGTCTCAGGAAGATCTGGTCGTGAATGTCGGTGATCGTGTCTTCTTCGCTTTTGATCGTTTTGATCTGAACGAAGCTTCACGGGCAACGCTTGAAAAGCAGGCCGCCTGGCTTGCCAAGTACCCGACGGTTACCATTACCATCGAAGGTCACTGTGATGAGCGCGGTACGCGTGAATACAACCTTGGCCTCGGTGAGCGCCGCGCCAACGCAACCAAGGACTACCTTGTAGCGCTTGGTGTTTCCCCGAACCGCGTCAAAACGGTTTCTTACGGTGAGGAACGCCCTGTAGCCGTTGGCTCTAACGAAGCCGCCTGGGCCCAGAACCGTCGCGCTGTTTCGGTCGTCGGTGGAGCTGGTAGCTGACCCGACCCAAAAGGTCTTTATTGTTATGGCGCTGTGCGGGCTGATAAACTTCAGCCTTCCAGCGCCATAATTTTGCCTGGAACATCGGTTTGGATTAAAAGGGGAATAGGGCCCTGCGATAATGTTAGCCGCTCAGGTCCAGTTCTGTTTTTACCCGTTACTGAAATCCGGTTTGAGACAAGGAGATCAGCTCTTGGAACCCGTTGTTGAATTCATCCCGAATCGCTCACCGATCAGGATTGGCAAAAACCTGTCGGGTCGAATCGCTGTTTTCTGCCTTCTCATGGTAACCGGCGTTTTTCTGATTGCTGCATCAAATCCTGTAATGGCTCAGGATATTCAGGCGCTCCTCGACAGGATTGAACGTCTGGAGCGTGATATCCGGACCCTGAATATCCAGTTGGCCAGGGGCGATGCGGCGGCGGCAACGCTTGAAAGCGGTGAAGCTGCAACTACCGGGGGCGGTACGGGAACGGGGATGACAGGATCTGCTATCGCCAGGTTTGATGCCCGCATGACGTCCATTGAGAATGACGTGCGTGCGGCAACCGGGTCGATGGAAGATCTGGATTTCCGTATCAGGACGATCGAGGGGCAGTTGGAAAAACTGATCTCCGATATTGAATACCGCCTGTCAGAACTCGAACAGGGACGGGGTGTAATGATGGGACAGGGCATGACCCAAAACTCCCTGCAGGGACAGACGTTAACGGCAAACCAGGTTCCGACGTCCGTGCCTTCCACGCCTGCCGTGACCCAGGATGTCAGCCAATCGGAGGCGGGCGTGTTGGGGACAATCACGGAAACGGAACTTCAGCAGATCTCGTCAG
Source organism: uncultured Thalassospiraceae bacterium (assembly GCA_964344255.1). GTDB lineage: Bacteria > Pseudomonadota > Alphaproteobacteria > Rhodospirillales > Casp-alpha2 > JAJFIE01. Next base: position 20,701 of record CAYFMQ010000013.1, on the reverse strand, counting down.
TACCGCCGGCCGGGGAAACCGAAGCGGCACAGCAGGGAACTGCGCAGGTGCAAGCCCAGGCGCAGGAATCAGTTGCCGGCGTCCAGAGCGTAACCGCCGAGACAGTCGGCGAAATCGCCGCCCCGGAAACGGTCCAGGAAGCGGCTCTGTCGCCTAAGGAAAAATATACGAACGCCTTTGGCCTTCTGCGACAGGCCAAGTATGACGATGCCGCCGCCGCGCTTCAGGCTTTTATCGATGAGCATCCGGACGACAAGCTTGCGCCCAATGCCCGTTACTGGCTTGGCGAAACCTATTATGTACGTTCCGAATTCGTTCGTGCGGCGGAAGTGTTCTTCGAAGGATACCGCCTGTCGCCAACCGCATCGAAAGCGCCCGATACATTGCTCAAGCTCGGCATGGCGCTGGGTAATCTCGGTAAGAAAGTCGAGGCATGCGCCGCATTTGGAAAATTGGCCGATGAATTTCCTACCGCCTCCGCAAGCGTGCGCAACACCCTTGAGCGTGAGCGCCTGCGTTATGGCTGCTAATGGCTGTGAGCCGCGAACCTGCCCGATCTATTCCTTATAAACAGACACCGGTGAATTCGGATGAGTTTTCCGGGCTCATGGAAGGCATCGGTTTTTTTGAAGCCAAACCACTGATCGTTGCGGGTGTATCAGGTGGCGCGGACAGCATGGCGCTGGTTCTTCTACTGGATGCCTGGGCACGCTCCAAAGGGGGTAGGGTAATCGCCCTTACCGTCGATCACGGGCTCAGGGAAGGCTCAGGCACGGAGGCCGAATGGGTCGCCCGGGAGCTTTCCCGGCGAAACATCGAGCATCATATAATCGCCTGGCAGGGAGAAAAACCGGCAACCGGCATTCAGGACAAGGCCCGGCGCGCACGCCGCCGGTTGATGCTTGAGTGGTGCCGTGAACACGGCGTGTTGCATCTTTGCCTCGCGCATCATGCAAACGATCAGGTGGAAACACACCTCATGCGGTTGGCACGGGTGGGTAATCATCATAAAGAACGAGATGGTCAATTGCCCGGGCTCGCCGGGATGTCCGTCATCCGGGAGTATCCTGAAGGGCGAATTATCAGGCCCTTGCTGTCCGTTGGGAGAGACCGGCTTGTTTCCACCCTCCGGACCATGAACCAGCCCTGGCTCGACGACCCATCCAATGAAAATCCGGAATTTGAGAGGGTGCGCGTACGAAAGGCCGTTTCCGGACTGGAAACTGTCGGCGGCGGCGTCAGCGCCATAGCGCAAGCGATCCGGCATTACGGTGAAGCAAGACGTGACCTTGAACGCCTGGACGCAAGGGCGCTTGCCTGCAGTTCCGTCCTATACCCTGCCGGGTATGCCCGTCTGGATTTGCGGAAACTGGATGCAAACGGTGATGTCGCGGCCATGCATGCGCTTTCCCGTTTGATCATGGCTCTCGGTGGACGCCGTTACCCCATTGCCCGGGACAAGGTGGAAAAATTATACAAATCGCTGCAAACCCTGCGTTCCAAGGGCCGTTTGACCCTGGGAGGATGCCTGTTCACCGGTACGGATGATGGGCTGCTGATCGTTCGCGAAGAGAGAAACCTTCCGCCTATGCAAATCATCACGGAAGATAGGGAAGTTTATTGGGATAGCCGGTTCAGGCTTTCCCTGAAAGGTCCCGGAAACAGGCCGTCAGAGGCCGTTAAACTGGGCAAGCTCGGACGCCGTGGGTATGACCGGTTGGTCCGGGACATGCCGTCCTTGCGGCATCATCCTATTCCGTTTCAGGCGCGGTTGAGCCTGCCTGCCCTGTATCACGATGAGGGGATCGTTGCCGTTACGCACTTGACGAACCAATTCCCAAGGCTCCATCCTCATTGCACTGGTTTTGAGAAAGCGGCATTTTCACCGCCTGAACCCGTGCTTGGTGGCATGTTTTCTGTTGCTTTACCGGGCTTTTGTACTATCTCTGATACACAGATCACCCCTTAGGGACGTGCACGAGAGGATAGACGTTTGAATTTCAGTAAAAACATTGCGCTTTGGGTCATTATCGCCTTGCTGGTGTTTGCCCTGTTCAACCTGTTTCAGGGAACGGCGCCCAGAACCCAACAGATGAATCTGGCCTATTCGGATTTTCTGACGTCTGTCGAAACCGGTGACGTGAGGGATGTCTCCATCCAGGGGCAGAACATCAACGGCCATTTCCGTGACGGCAGGACTTTCAGCACCTATGCCCCTGACGATCCGGAACTGATCAAACGGCTGTCGGAGCAGGGCGTCCGCGTTACGGCGGTGCCGTCCGATGAAAACTCACCGACTCTGTGGGGTATCCTGATTTCCTGGTTCCCCATGCTATTGCTGATCGGCGTGTGGATCTTCTTCATGCGCCAGATGCAGGGCGGCGGCGGCAAGGCCATGGGCTTCGGCAAGTCGAAGGCCAAGTTGCTGACGGAAAAATCCGGCCGTGTCACCTTCGATGACGTTGCCGGTATCGACGAAGCCAAGCAGGAGCTTGAAGAGGTCGTCGAATTCCTGAAAGACCCCCAGAAATTCCAGCGCCTGGGCGGCAAGATTCCTAAAGGCTGCCTTCTTGTCGGACCTCCGGGTACCGGTAAGACGCTGCTTGCGCGCGCTATCGCCGGCGAGGCCAATGTGCCGTTTTTCACCATTTCCGGTTCCGACTTCGTTGAAATGTTCGTCGGCGTCGGCGCGTCGCGCGTACGCGACATGTTCGAGCAGGGCAAGAAGAACGCGCCCTGCATTATCTTCATCGATGAAATCGATGCCGTCGGACGCCATCGCGGCGCCGGTCTCGGCGGCGGCAACGACGAACGCGAGCAGACCCTCAACCAGTTGCTGGTTGAAATGGACGGCTTTGAATCCAACGAAGGCGTGATCCTGATTGCGGCGACGAACCGTCCCGACGTTCTCGATCCGGCGCTGCTGCGCCCCGGCCGTTTTGACCGTCAGGTCGTGGTGCCGAACCCGGACATCCTCGGACGTGACCAGATCCTGAAGGTTCACATGCGCAAGGTGCCCTTGGGCCCCGATGTGGACGCGAAAGTCATCGCCCGCGGCACGCCCGGTTTCTCGGGCGCCGACCTCGCGAACCTGGTGAACGAGGCGGCCCTGCTGGCGGCCAGGCGGAACAAGCGCGTCGTCACCATGCAGGAATTCGAAGACGCCAAGGACAAGGTCATGATGGGTTCGGAGCGCCGCTCCATGGTGATGAGCGAGGATGAGAAGAAACTCACCGCCTACCATGAAGCCGGTCATGCCCTCGTTGCGTTGCATGTGCCCAAGCATGATCCCCTGCACAAGGTAACGATCATTCCCCGTGGCCGTGCGCTCGGCCTGACCATGTCGCTGCCCGAACGTGACAAGCTGAGCCAGAGCAAGGTCGAGCTTGAATCCATGCTGGCCATGGCTTTCGGCGGCCGTGTCGCCGAGGAACTGGTGTTCGGCAAGGAGAACATCACCACGGGCGCCGGCAACGATATCCAGCAGGCGACCGGCATGGCGCGCCGTATGGTGACCGAGTTCGGCTTCAGTGATGAGTTGGGCCCGCTGCGCTATGCCGATAATGAGGAAGAAATCTTCCTCGGTCATTCCGTCGCCCGCCAGAAGAACGTTTCAGACGCGACCGCTGAGTTGATCGACAAGGAAGTAAGGCGCTTGATCGAAGACGCGGAAGTCACGGCTCGGAAAATCCTGACCGAGCATCATGATGACCTTGTCGCCATCGCCGATGCGTTGCTGGAATACGAAACCCTCAGCGGCGAAGAGGTCGACGCCCTGCTGCGCGGCGAAGGCGTTGTCCGCCCCTCGGACGACGAGCCGCCCATGGACAGCGAGTCCGGCCGGCGTTCGTCCGTACCGTCCAGCGGCTCCAAGAAAAAGGACAAGCCCGGGCCGGGCGTGGGTGCGAAACCGCAACCTGAATCCTGATTAAGCCAGCGGGTAACGCATAAGGAATAGAGGCAATGAGTACGCGCACGTTTGCCGGACTTGACCTGACGCGTCCTCTTGTCATGGGGATCATCAACGTAACGCCCGACAGCTTTTCCGATGGCGGCGATTCCTTCCACCTCGATGACGCCATCGCCCGCGGCCGCAAGCTGATGGAGCAGGGGGCGGCCATTCTCGATATCGGCGGGGAATCAACCCGTCCCGGTGCTGAACCGGTATCCCAGGAAGAAGAAATTTCCCGCGTCGTTCCTGTCATCAAAACCCTGGTGGAAGAAGGGGCGGTGGTCTCCACCGATACTCGTCATGCGGTGGTCATGGAAGCCGCCATTGCCGCCGGGGCGGCCATCGTCAACGATGTCACGGCTCTGACCGGCGATTCCCGTTCCATCGACGTGGTCGCCGATTCGGGCGTTTCGCTGGTTCTGATGCATATGCAAGGCACGCCGGAGACCATGCAACAGGACCCCCGGTATGACGATGTCGTCAAGGAAGTGATCGGTCATCTCGATGCACAGGTCTCCGCCTGCGTCGGACGCGGCATGAAGCGCACCGAAATCGCCGTTGATCCCGGCATTGGTTTCGGCAAGACTGTGGAGCATAATCTTGAGCTCCTGAACGCGCTGGATGCCTTTCAAACGCTTGATTGCCCTTTGGTTCTGGGGGTTTCCCGCAAAAGCATGATCGCCCGGTTGAGCCGGGGCGAAGAGCCCAAGGACCGCGTCGCCGGTTCCGTCGCCGCCGCCCTGGCGGGTGTCCTCCGCGGTGTCGATATCGTGCGGGTCCATGATGTTGCGGAAACCTGCCAGGCGCTTTCAGTCTGGCAGGCCATCGAAAACATTCAGAAACAATCTGTGTAATGCATGCACCGGGAAGATTGTTACAATAACAACCAACAACACTGATTTGATCGAGAGCACGGGTGAGCGAAAAGAAACGTAAACTGTTCGGTACCGATGGTATCCGTGGCACCGCCAATACGGAGCCCATGACGGCGGAAACGGCGCTGCGCGTCGGCATGGCCGCCGCCGCCTACTTCACCAACGGCGATCACCGTCACCGGGTGGTCATCGGCAAGGACACGCGCCTGAGCGGTTATATGCTGGAACCGGCCCTGACGTCGGGCTTCGTTTCCATGGGCATGGACGTGGTGCTGGTCGGCCCCATGCCGACGCCCGCCATCGCCATGCTGACCCGCAGCCTGCGTGCCGACTTAGGGCTAATGATCTCGGCGTCCCACAATCCCTTTGAAGACAACGGCATCAAATTATTCGGCCCCGACGGCTTCAAGCTGTCCGACACGGTTGAGCACGAGATCGAAGCCATCATGGACAAATGGTCCGATGATGACCTGATCGAACCGGCCAGCCTCGGCCGGGCCAAGCGCCTGGACGATGCCGCCGGACGGTATGTGGAATACGTGAAGCAGACCTTTCCCCGCGGATTGCGCCTGGATGGTCTGAAAATTGCCGTCGATTGCGCCCACGGCGCCGCCTACAAGGTCGCGCCGACGGTGCTCTGGGAACTTGGAGCCGATGTCATTCCCATCGGCGTGTCGCCTGACGGATTCAATATCAACAAGGGATGCGGCTCGACCGATACGGATGCCTTGCGCTCGCAGGTCGTTACACACGGTGCTGATCTGGGTATCGCCCTGGATGGCGATGCGGACCGGGTTATGGTCGTTGACGAAGCCGGCACGTTGATCGATGGCGACCAGCTTATGGCGCTCATCGCGTCGCACTGGCAGGACATGGGAACCCTGAAAGGGGGCGGTGTCGTCGCCACCGTCATGTCGAACCTGGGCATGGAACGTTATCTCAATGAACAGGGCCTTGATCTCGTTCGCGCCAACGTGGGCGACCGTTATGTCATGCAGCACATGCGCGATCAGGGATATAACCTGGGCGGCGAGCAGTCGGGTCACATCATCCTGGGCGATTATTCCACCACCGGGGACGGCCTGATAGCCGCTTTGCAAGTGCTTGCAGTCCTGGTTGAACGTGACAAGCCCGCCAGTGAAATTTGCCGGTTGTTCGATCCATTGCCGCAATTACTCAAGAACGTCCGGTTCTCAAGCGGCTCACCGCTTGAAAACGAGGGCGTGATCAGAGCCGTGAAATCTGCTGAGGAAAAGCTCGGTTCTTCAGGCCGGTTGCTGGTCCGGCCGTCAGGCACCGAACCGCTGATCCGCGTCATGGCGGAAGGCGACGACGAGACGCTGATCGACACGGTGGTTAACGATGTGATTGGTGAAATCGAACAGGCGACAGCGGGCTGATTTCTGCCGGTTGCCGCCAATTCCAACGATATTTAATAAACAATCAGGGAGAACGAGTGTGAAAGGTCGCGTGCTGATTATCGCGGGGTCGGATTCAGGCGGGGGCGCCGGTATCCAGGCGGACATCAAGGCCGTTACGGCGCTGGGCGGTTTCGCTATGACGGCGGTGACGGCGCTGACAGCGCAGAACACCCAGGGCGTCCATGGCATCCAGGAAGTTTCACCGGACTTCGTCGCCGAACAAATTCGTGTGATCATGGAGGATATCGGCGCGGACTGCATCAAGACGGGCATGCTGCACCGGGTCGAGATCATCGACGCCGTTATCGAGGCGCTGGATCGTTATGCCCCTGATGTTCCCCTGGTCGTCGATCCGGTCATGGTCGCCAAGGGGGGCGCTTCCCTGCTGGTGGATGAGGCCATCGTGTCCGTGCGCCAGAAAGTTATTCCCCGCGCCGCCCTGATTACCCCCAACGCGCCGGAAGCCGGCGTACTCGCCGGCATGGAAATCAAGACGCAGGACGACGCCATGACGGCGGCCCGGTCCCTGGCGACCCTGGGCCCGCAGTCCATCCTGATAACCGGCGGTCATGTGGACGAACACGCTGGCATGGTGACGGATGTGTTCTTGCACGGCGAAAGCACACTGGACGTTTTTGAAAGCGAGCGGATCGAAACGAAGCACACCCACGGTACGGGATGTACGCTGGCCTCGGCTATTGCATGTGGAATCGCCCAGGGCCTGGACATGCGCGATGCTATCATCCGGGCGCGGCACTATGTCCATGAAGCGATCCGCACGGCGCCGGGCTTCGGCCACGGCCACGGTCCGCTTAATCATTCACATACCGTATCAGCAACCTAAGTTGGGCATTCGGTGCATAAAAGCTTGTGCTAAACATTCATGGCATACAAAATGCCAATGACTCGAAGTTACAGTCCAAAGAATGCTGATAATCAGGCATTCAACCAAATCAATAAAACGAACCAAACACGACAAGGAGTGCGACATGTTTACTCGGATTTTCACAGGCGCAATGGCGTTTGCTGGTGCAATGTCACTTGCTTCGGCCAGTTTTGCTGCTGATCTTGAACTGCGGGCTTCCCATCAGTGGAATACCAAAGATGTCCGTCATGAAATGGTGCAAATCATCGCTGATGAGGTTGCCAAGGCGAACGTCGGTCTAAACGTTAAAATGTTTCCTGCAAAAGCGCTTTATAAGCCCAAGGAACAATGGGCGCCGCTGACCACGGGCGAGCTGGATATTTCAGCCTTTCCCCTGGCCTACGCAGCAAAACGGCATCCTGAATTTGATTCGACCCTTATGCCGGGTCTGGTAAAGAATCATGACCACGCCATGCGATTGAATGATTCGCCTTTCATGGATGACATCAAGAAAATCATCGACGATGCAGGCGTTATGGTTATTTCCGATGCCTGGCTGGCTGGTGGCTTCGCATCCAAAAAGAACTGCGTTCTCAGTCCTGACGATGTTAAGGGTCAAGTCTTCCGCGCTGCAGGCAAGGCCTTCAACCGTATGCTTGAAGGCGCCGGCGCTTCCATCCAATCCATGCCGTCTTCGGAAATCTACACGGCCCTTCAACAGGGTGTTCTGGATGGAGCCAATACTTCCTCCGGGTCATTTGTTTCCTACCGCATTTATGAGCAGGTTAAATGCCTGACGGTACCGGGCGAGCATGCTCTTTGGTTCATGTATGAGCCCATCCTGATGTCCAAGGCGTCTTTTGCAAAACTCAATGCCGATCAACAGGCGGCAGTTATGGCTGCCGGTCAGGTTGCTGAGGATTGGTTTGCTGAAAAGGCTGCCGGTCTTGATACGACGATGGAAGAAACCTTCGCCAGTGCCGGCGTTGAAATCGCCCGTATGAGCGCCGAAGATGCCGCTGCATGGCGGGCAATTGCCCAGGAGACTTCCTACAAGGCGTTCTCCGAAAAAGTAGAAAATGGTGACGCCTTGATTTCAAAAGCCCTGGCTGTTGAATAAGACACGTTTAAAATCATAAGGAAGTGGAGCGGGTTAAACCGTTCCACTTCTATTATGAAACACTTACCCAATTGGGCTCATGATCAGATTTATTGACCGCCTTTGTGTTTTTGCAGGCTATATCGCCGCCTTACTGATTGGTGTTGCGATTGTTCTGGTTTGCCAAATGGTGTTCATTCGCTATGTCCTTGTCGGTTCTACAGCCTGGCAAACTGAGGTTGTAACCTTTTCCCTTGTCGCATCTGTTCTGTTGGGCAGCGCCTGGGTCCTGAAAGAGCGGGGCCATGTGGCGGTTGGCCTCGTAACCGAACAAGCCCGACCGGATATTCGCCGCATAATGCTGATTGCCTCCGATCTGGTGATCATGGTCTTTTCATTGATCATGCTGTGGAAGGGGGCGGAAATGACCTGGGAAGCGTTTACCGGTAACTGGACGACAGAGTCGATTTACGAATTCCCCCTCTGGATACCTTATTTGTCCATGCCTGTCGGTTTCGGATTGCTGATGCTGCAGGCATTTGCGCTGATGCTTCGCGCCATTCGCGGCGAAGATGTGTCAGGCACTCGAATTCACTGACGTATAGTTGAGATAGAACAAGAACATGGATCCCGCTTCAGTCAGCATTTACATCGGTTTGGTGATATTCGTATTGCTCGTCATCGGCGTACCTGTTGCGTTTACCCTGGCTATAACGGCTATCGGATTCCTGGTTCTCGCCAAGGGGCCATTGGCAATTTCCAGTCTTGGGGAAAACTTTTTCGCAGGGCTGTCAGAATTTACGCTGCTATCAATCCCCATGTTTATTGTCATGGGTGCAGCTGTTGCGGCGTCCCCGGCCGGACGCGACCTCTATGAGGCATTAGACCGTTGGCTGAACCGGGTGCCCGGGGGATTGATTATTTCCAATATCGGCGCCTGTTCGATCTTTGCAGCTTTGTCCGGTTCTTCCCCGGCTACCTGCGCCGCCATCGGAAAGATGGGTATCCCGGAAATGAGGAAACGTGGGTACCCGGATGGTTTGGCGACCGGCGCCATCGCGGCGGGCGGTACCCTGGGCATACTGATCCCGCCTTCGATAACCATGATCGTTTACGGTATCGCGACGGAAACATCGATCGGACGCCTGTTCCTTGCAGGCCTGCTTCCAGGCCTGATGCTAACAGGGTTGTTCATGGCCTGGTCTCTGTATACGGCCTGGCGATCCGGTTACAGGTTTACCGAAGTGCGGTCCATTTCCTGGGGAGCCAGGTTCTCGATTCTTCCGCGGGTGCTTCCATTTATCGCCATCATCGTTGGCGTGCTATGGGCTTTGTACGGCGGCGTTGCGACGCCTTCCGAGGCGGCCGGCGTCGGTGCGGCCATGTGCATTTTGCTGGCTGTCGTCATTTACCGTGTTTGGCATCCGGGGGAATTGTGGGGGATATTATCGTCATCCATGAAGGAAAGCGTGATGATCCTGATGATCATTGCCTGTTCCGCCCTGTTCTCCCAGATGCTTTCCTCCTTCTACATAACCCAGGCAGGGGCAGAAGCCATTGCCGCAGCCGGATTGAACAAATGGGTGCTGATGCTGGCCATCAACCTGTTCCTGCTTGTGGCCGGTTTCTTCCTGCCTCCCGTCGCCGTGATCCTGATGACGGCGCCGATTTTGCTGCCTATTGTTACGGAAGCCGGTTTTGATCCATATTGGTTTGCAGTGGTCTTCACGATCAATATGGAAATCGGATTGATCACGCCGCCGGTGGGGCTGAACCTCTACGTCATCAATGGAATCGTGCCAGATGTTCCTTTAGCCAGGGTCCTGAAAGGCGCCTTGCCGTTCATGCTTTGCATGATCGTCGGGATTGTTCTGCTCTGCATTTTCCCGGAAGTTGCCACGTGGTTGCCGGATACATTAATGGGCGCTGCCCTGTAGACAGAGCAACACTTTTTCACATAAACGGTTCGAGACTGTCCGGATCTGTTTCCAGCAGGTTCGCCAGGATATCCATGCCCTTAGCCACATGGTCGATGGTATCGGGACGGCCGACGCAAATACGGATGGCTTCCGGCGCATTCTGGCGGTGCACGGCAAAGGATTGTGCGCCCAGGACCCGGATGCCGCGGTCTTCGGCCTGGGGACGAAGGTCATTGGCTTTCCAGTGATCCGGCAGCATCAGCCAGATGTGATGCGAGCCGTCCTTGTAATCCAGTTCGTAAGGCTCGAGACGATCAAGCGCGATGGCGCACCGGGCTTTGATCTCTTCGCGCTGCCATTGCCCCAAGCGGTCGCCGACGCCGCTGTAGATCCAGCGCCGGGCCACTTCTGCCATCAGCGGCGCCGGCATCCAGCAAGTCATGCGGACGGCCGTGCGCAACCGCTCCGTGATACGGGCGGGTGCATGGGCGTAACCGATCCTCAAGCCCCCCGCCATGCACTTGGACAGGGATGACAGGTAGATCGTCTGCTCCGGAAGCAGGTTGGCGAAATGCGGCAGGTCGATATCGGTCAACCGTCCCCAGATGTCGTCCTCGATGATCAGCAGGCTGTGTCGTTTCGCGATTTCGGCGATCTTTAAACGGCGTTCTTCCGGCATAACGGCGACGGTCGGGTTGTGGAGGGTCGGCATGCAATAAAGCACGCGGGCCGACGTCCGCCGGCACGCTTCGTCCAGGGCTTCGGGGATCAGGCCGTCGTCATCCATGCGTACCGAGTCAGTCCGGTGCCCAAAGGTGCGGGCGAGGTGAAGCGCCCCGGGATAGGTGAGTTCTTCCAGCAATATGGTGTCGCCGGGCGACATGAGCGCCATCAGGCTTGCCAGCAGGCCATGCTGGACGCCGTTGGTCAGGGTTACGTTGTCGGCGGTTCCCTCGAGACCGTTCTGCGCGAGCCAGTGGGCGCCGGCTTCCATATGAACGGCAAGTCCGGTGTGCATCTGGTAATTGGCGAGGGCATCGATGTTGGCCTCACCGGCAATCTCTTTCAGCGTCCTGGCCAGTTCACGCCCGGCTACCCCTTGGGCCGGGGTCGCATGCGTGAAATCGATAATGCCGGGAACGTCAACGTCTGGCACGAGCAGCCCGTCCGGCTGCCTTGGCTGGTCGCTCAGCACATAGGTGCCACGCCCGACTTCGCCGCCAACCAGGCCACGGCGCTCAATCTCCCGGTATGCGCGGGTCACGGTTCCCAGTGTTACACCCAGGTCGTAGGCGAGGTTTCTCTGTGGCGGCAGCTTGACGCCGCTTTCCAGATCGCCGTCCGCAATGGCCCTGGCGATTGCATCGGCAATGGCGAGATATTTGGGGCCGTCGTATCGGGCAATATCGGGCAGCCAATTTGTCATGGTGACAATGTATAGATTGTATTCATGATAATATCAATACAATAGTGACAATTATAAACATTGTATCCATTCAATGTGAGCCGAATTGGAGTATGAACGATGAGTACCTTAAGCAGCTTCCAGGGACAGAAGGGCAGGGCTGACGGATGCCTGGACCTGTCTTCTCTCAGTATTGAAAAGGTTTTAAATGTCTTGAAAGTATGGACGTCCCGGGCTCGTCAGCGACGGGCCTTGTCCAAGCTTGATGACCGGATGTTAAAGGACATTGGCCTGAGCCGCGCCGAGGCGAGGCAGGAGGCCGTAAAACCGTTCTGGTGTGAGTGAGGCATCGCCAATGCTGGCTGTAGCTGATACAAAACCTGACGAGTTCAGGTATATGGTGTTCACTATGGCTTCGCGGGAGAAAATAGATCTGCCTTCGGTTCCGGCGCGCTTTCAGATCAAGCGCTACGACGGATATGAAGACGTCCATTCACATGACTTCCACCAGATCGTCATACCGTTGCAGGGCGTCATGGAGATGGATGTGGAAGGACGCACGGAACGGGTTGTCGAGCATAGCGCCGCCGTTATCCACGAAGGCGCGAAACACCGTTTCGCCGCACCCCATGACGATTCTTTCCTGATTGTCGATATCGCCAGTAGTGGGGGAACTGCTGATAAGGGAAACGTTCGTAGTCTCTGGGCGGAGCGGCAGGATAAGCCGTTTCTCACCATCGATCCTGCGATCCAGAAACTGTGCGACTTCTTCACGTCCGAGATTCAAAGCGGCAGGCTGCACGGGCTTCAGGCCGTGACGGCCGGCGACATGCTCGTGTCCGCGTTGGAACAGCGTTTGGGCATCGAGCACGGGCCGATGGTCCAGGGCATGTCGGCGGCGTTGGCGTTTATCGAGGCGCACTGTCATCTGTCCATTACAGTTGATCAGGTGGCCCAGGTTGCGGGCATGAGCGTAAGCCATTTTCACGACCGGTTTAAAAATCAACTCGACATGCCGCCGAAGCAATACATTCTGTCACGCCGCATGCAGAAGGCGGCCCGGTTGCTGGAACGAACAGGACGCTCCATCGCCCAGATCGCACTGGACACGGGCTATGGCGACCAGGCTGCTTTCAGCCGGGCTTTCCAACGCCATTACGCCTGCTCCCCCGCGCAGTGGCGAAGAAATCTTCAGGAATCAGAGAAACGGACAAATCTTTCATAGAACCGGCAAAGACCATGCAATTACCAACGCCTAGGATGGCCTTATCGATACTTGCATAAAAGGAGACCATCCAATGACCATCGACTTTAGCCCCTACAAGGCACTGACCTTTGATTGCTACGGCACCCTCATCGATTGGGAGAGCGGTATCTGGGACGCCTTCCAGCCAGTCCTGCTGACGAACGGCCGCGACGACATTACCCGGTCCGTGCTGCTGGAATCCTTCGCCAAGGCGGAAAGCGCCCAGGAAGCGGAAACCCCGGGCATGAAGTATTCCGATATTCTTTCGCATGTTCATGCCACCCTGACGCAGGAATTCGGCCTCGACAGCAACGCGGAACTGGTAGAGGCGTTTGGTAATTCGGTTCCCATGTGGCCGGCGTTCACCGATAGCGCCGATGCGCTCAGGCGGCTGAAAAAACGCTTCAAGCTGGTCATCCTGTCGAATGTTCACCGTGATGGCTTCGCCGCTTCCAACGCCAGGCTTGGCGTCGAGTTCGATGCCATTTACACGGCGGAGGATGTCGGGTCCTATAAGCCCACACAAGGAAACTTCGATTACATGTTGTCTCACCTGAAAACCGACCTCGGCCTGGAAGCCGGCGGCATCTTACATACGGCGCAGAGCCTGTTCCATGATCATGTTCCGGTGAACCGGGCGGGGCTTGCCTGCTGCTGGATCGACCGGCAGAAACTGGATGAGGGTGGAAGCTGGGGCGCGACGGCCAAGGTCGAGGAGCGTCCGGACCTTCTTTGCCGCTATGAAACCCTGGCCGAATTGGCCGATGCGGCGGGGTGTTAGGCAGACTTTGATAAAGGGAGAACGATGAAACCGGCAACCCTGGAAGAACTGGAAGAAGCATCCGAACTTATCTATCGGCACCTGCAGCCGACGCCGCAAATCGCCTGGCCGTTGCTGGCTGAACGGTGCGGCTGTGAGGTCTGGGTCAAGCACGAGAACCACACGCCCATCGGGGCGTTCAAGGTCAGGGGCGGCTTGGTTTATCTCAGCCGCCTCAAGGAACGGGAGCCGGACGTTCGCGGTGTTATAAGCGCCACGCGCGGCAATCATGGCCAGAGTATCGCGCTTGCGGCCCGCTTGTCCGGCGTTCCCTGTGCCATCGTGGTGCCGGAAGGAAATTCTGTCGAGAAGAACAACGCCATGCGGGCTTTCGGCGCTGAACTGATCGTTCACGGACATGATTTTCAGGCGGCGGCCGAGTATACATCCGGGCTGGCAAAAGAGCGCGGCTACCACTTCATCCCGTCTTTTCATGAAGATTTGTTCAGGGGCGTCGGCACCTATGCCCTGGAATTCTTTCGCTCAACGCCGGAACTGGATGCCGTCTATGTGCCCATCGGCATGGGTTCCGGAATTTGCGGCATGATTTCCGCCCGAGACGCCCTGGGCCTGAAAACGGAAATCATTGGCGTCACGGCCGAGCAGGCGGCTGCCTATGCGCTGTCCTTCAAGCAGGGAAAGCTGGTCTCGACGAACTCCGCCGATACCATCGCTGATGGCATGGCCTGCCGAGTGCCCGATCCACATGCGCTGGATATTATCACTAAGGGAGCTGCGCGCATCGTAACGGTTAGCGAAGATGAAATCAGGACGGCCATGCTGCATTACTTCACCGATACTCACAATGTTGCGGAAGGCGCCGGCGCCGCTCCTTTGGCCGCCCTGTTACAGGAACGGGAAAGTATGGCGGGAAAACGCGCTGGCCTGATTTTGTCCGGGGGTAATGTTGACAGCAATGTGTTTCACGATGTCCTGGAAACGGATGATAAGGTAACGTAAGCATCAATTTCATACCGGTTTTCGTTTCCGAATGGAGGTCCCATGACCGAAGAATTGTTCCGAGAAGATTCTTACCTGAAATCCTGCGATGCTGTCGTAACGGGCGTCGTAAAGGAGGGCGTTATCCTGGACCGCACCGTGTTCTACCCTGAAGGTGGCGGCCAACCGGGCGATATGGGCGTTCTCAAGCGCTCCGATGGCGCATCCTTTCAGGTCATCGACACCCTAAAGGCCCAAGGGGGCGCGGGGATCGTTCATGTTCTTGAAGATGGCTCAGCCGTTCCTTCCGTCGGTGATGAGATCTCCGCTGAATTGGACTGGGACAGGCGCTACAAGCACATGCGCATGCATACCTGCCTGCACCTGTTGTGCTCGGTCATCGAGGGCGGCGTGACAGGAGGCTCGATCAGCGAAACCAAGGGGCGGCTGGATTTCGACCTGCCCGATACGTCCCTGGATAAGGAGCAAATCACGAACGATCTCAACGACCTGATCAGTGCCGACAAGCCCACGGCTATAAGTTGGATAATGGATCAGGAAATGACGGAACGAGAGGATCTGGTTCGCACCATGTCCGTCAAGCCGCCCATGGGACAGGGGCGTGTGCGGTTGATGGAGGTGTCGGGCGTTGATCTGCAACCTTGCGGTGGGACGCATGTCCACTCGACTTCCGAAATCGGCCGCGTCCGGGTCGGCAAGATCGAGAACAAGGGCAAGCACAACCGCCGGGTCAATGTGCTGTTTGATGAATGAGGGATCGATGAACGCAGAACCAGCCAACGACATTACCTACTCAACGGAAGAACATCTGGATGTTGAGGAATTCATCGATATCCTGCACCGCTCCGGCCTGGCCGAACGCCGCCCTGTCAACAAGCCGATGGTCATCAGGGGAATGGTCGAATTTGCTAATCTGATGATCACGGCGCGCAATAAGGATGGCCTTCTTGTCGGTGTGGCGCGTTCCGTCACGGATTTCAGTTATTGCTGTTATCTGTCCGACCTGGCTGTCGACAGGGACTGGCAGCGCCGTGGGATCGGCAGGGAACTGATCCGCCGAACACAGGCTTCGGCAGGAGGCGAGGATAAAATTACGCTGCTTCTCTTGTCCGCGCCGGACGGCATGGAATATTACCCGAAAGTCGGCATGGAAAAACTGGGCAACTGTTTCGCCATCCCTCGGAAGGGCTAAATCAATTCTCAAAGAATAGTTATTTGGAGAAAACATCTGTGAGCGAAAAAAACTATAAGATCGCCGTCATCCCGGGAGACGGTATCGGTAACGAGGTCATGCCGGAAGCCGTCAATGTTCTGGAGGTTGCCGGCAAGCGCTTTGGCATTGAGTACAGCTTCGACAACTTCGACTGGAGTTGTGAGCGGTTCCACAAGCTTGGCTCCATGATGCCGGACGATGGGCTCGACCGGATCAGGAACCATGACGCCATCCTGTTGGGCGCTGTCGGTTTCCCCGGTGTGCCGGATCACGTGTCGCTGTGGGGATTGCTCATCCCGATTCGGCGTGAATTCCATCAGTATGTCAATTTGCGGCCCGTGCGATTGTTCGAAGGCATGGATCCACCGGTCAAGGACCGAGCGCCGGGCGATATCGACATGATGATCGTCAGGGAGAACAACGAGGGTGAATATTCTGAAATTGGAGGCCGGCTTTACGAAGGCACGGACCAGGAACTGGCGGTTCAGCAGGCGGTCTTCACCCGCCAGGGCACCGACAGGATCATGCGATACGCGTTCGATCTGGCTAGGACAAGAGACCGCAAGCATGTTTCGTCGGCGACCAAGTCCAACGGCATCATCCATTCCATGCCTTACTGGGACGAGCGCTTCGCCGCCATTAGCGCCGAGTACCCGGATGTTGAAACGGCGCAATTCCACATCGATATCATGACGGCCCATTTTGTCCGCAATCCCGACTGGTTTGACGTGGTCGTTGCCTCGAACCTGTTCGGCGATATTCTCTCGGACCTGGGGCCTGCCGTTACGGGCACGATTGCCATAGCGCCTGGCGGCAATATCAACCCCGAAAGGGAGTATCCTTCCATGTTTGAGCCGGTTCACGGTTCGGCGCCGGATATCGTCGGGCAGGGGATAGCCAATCCCATTGGCGAGATCTGGTCCGCCGCCATGATGCTCGATCACCTGGGGGAAGCCGACGCCGCAGCGGCTATCGTCGGCGCTATCGAGACGGTTTTACGGGACAGCGACATCAAGACTCCGGATATGGGCGGTAAGGCTTCAACCTCCGAACTGGGAGCCGCCATTGCAGGCGCTTTGGGAGATCAGTAATCATGCCGTCGCAGACCATCTATCAAGTCGATGCGTTCGCCGAAGAAGTATTCAAAGGCAATCCGGCCGCGGTTTGTTTTCTCGATGAGTGGCTTGACGATCAGGTCATGCAAAATATTGCGTTGGAAAACAACCTGTCGGAAACGGCGTTTGTCGGCCCGTCCGATGATGAGATCGCGCATTTCTCACTGCGATGGTTTACGCCGACGGTGGAAGTGGACTTGTGTGGGCATGCGACCCTGGCGTCGGCGTCTGTGCTGATGACTCGTTTGGATCCCAGTCGATCAAACGTCACGTTTTCCACGAAAAGCGGATACCTGACCGTCCGCAGAGCCGGTGCCGGCTTTGAAATGGAGCTTCCAACAAGAGCGCCTGTCGACGTGGATATGCCGAAGGATTTGCCTGCCTTCCTCGGCGCGAATGTCAAAGCATTCCTGCGCGCGCCCAATGAGGGAATGAATCTTGCCTTGCTCGAATCAGCCGGGAAAGTCCGCTCCGTTAATCCTGACCTCGGTTATATCAAGGGTATGATAGGGGACGGGCTGATTATTTCTGCTGAAGGCGATGGCGTTGATCCTGTGGATTTCGTGTCGCGCTATTTTGTGCCGCAAGCAGGCATTCCTGAAGACCCGGTAACGGGGTCGGCCCATTGCGTGCTCGTCCCCTATTGGGCTGAGCGGTTGGGTAAAACCGAGCTGTCGGCACGCCAGGTTTCCAGCCGGGGTGGGGCTCTTTCCTGCCGGCTCGAAGGCGATTGTGTTGTGCTAGGTGGAAACGCACCGTTGTATCTTGAGGGAACGATCTATTACTGAGGGCGTTATGCGGGACGGAATAATCATACGGCATTCGGAAACTGAGCAGGACATCCGGGAGGTGCGGGCCCTGTTTACCGAATACCAGCAGTGGCTCGGCGTCGATTTATGCTTTCAGGGGTTTGCGGAAGAATTGGAAGGGCTGCCCGGTAAGTACCAGCCTCCTGACGGGTGCCTGCTACTGGCGTGCGAGGGTGGGCAATATGCCGGCGTCGTGGGGATTCGACCCTTTGATCTCTCATCAAAGCAAAAGGTTTGTGAGATGAAGCGCCTGTATGTCCGTCCTTCCTGGCGTGGTGATGGCGTCGGGCGGGCGCTTTCGGAGGCCGCCATGGATTGGGCGCGCGAAGCAGGGTACGAACGAATATGCCTTGATACGCTTGAGAATTTGGCAGAGGCGAGGGCGCTTTACATATCTCAGGGATTTCATGAAATCGAAGCCTATTATGACAACCCCCTCGAATCACCGATATACATGGAACGGAATCTCTGAATTTCCCCTGTGCGAATCGAGTAAGGATTCGCAACGCTTAGGCTCTAATTTCAGGGAATGATTGTCATGATGTGCCCGGGGGAAGTCCGATATCCCCAGAAAAATTAGTGAATATCGTCAAAACATACCGATTCGTAGCGATTCCTTGAGAATCTCTATGAATAGTACCAGTGATCTTATTGAGGCACGAAATCTTGTGCCGTATAATCCGGGAGCTTGGTCAGTTAACCCTGCCAGGCATTTTAGAAGTGCTTGTATCCGGGGGATCTGTATTGGCCGGACGTAAATTACATAAAGCAGGAATTGTCGCGATCAGCATGATGTTGACGGCATGTGGCGTTACCCAGGAAGGCGGCAACATGCTGGATTTTGGTTTCTGGGAATCTTCCTCGATATTTGAAAGCGACAGCGCCGAACTCTGCATCGCGGAAATGAGCAAGGGTAACTACCTCGACGCGGAGAGGCATTTCAGGAACGCCCTTAATTCCAATCCGCGTGATGTCCATGCTTTGCTCGGTGCGGCCATTCTGTACCACAATACGGGCCAGTTGGTCAGGGCGCGGGAAATGTATGAAGCGGTTCTGGCGATCCGCCCGCCTGAGTCGGAACAGTTCATTAACATGAACGATATTTCCACGCATCCCGTATCGCAGGTCGCCAGCGTCAACCTGTCCTTGCTGGAAAGCGGCGCCGTTCTGGGCGGTATCTCTGGAGGAGCAGCCGGACTGGGCAACCAACCGACACCGTTGCCGTCGGCTTCACAAGGCATGACCCAACCCATGGCGCAAAGTACAATGACGGTCCAGTCTCTTGGTGGGGAGATGCCGGAAGCGTATTCGTCCGCAACGATGGCCATGCAGCCCATGAGCGCCTCCACGTCCATGGACCTGACCCCGGACATCGTCGGTTTTACCGGCGGTGATGTGAATATCGTTTCCAGGTTTTCGACAATTCGCGCCCTGCGCGACCAAGGACTTATAACACCCGATGAATATGCCGCCAGACGCCAGGCTAACCTGGGCGCCTTGTTGCCCTTGAGTTCACCGCCACCCTCCGCTGGTCTCGACCGTCCGGTCCCGACGACTGAGCAGGTAACGGCCAGATTGCAGGCCATCGGGCGTGCATTGGAGTTGCGGGCGATTACCGTATCCCAGCATGCCGCCGAGCGGACCATGATTCTTGATGCCATGATGCCATCGGCGCCGGTCGTTGTCGCCAATCCGGGTGTGCCGCCTCAAGGTTTGATGGAAGCGGCCGATATGGTTCGCCGGCTGGAGATGTTGCGAGATGGCGGATTCGTTTCCTCCGATGAGTACGCGCGTGAAAGAGCTGCTGTCGAAGCGTCCATGATGCCGGCCCAACCGGCGATGCCGGCGCAGTCTTCTGCGCTGTCACCTTCAATGATGCAGGCCGCGCCGGCCGAACCTGTAGCGATGGAGATGACCATGCCGAGTGGGCCTCAGCCCAGTATCCACCTGGCGTCTTACCGGTCGACCAAACAGGCTGAGCGTGGATGGTCGCAATTACGCAGGGCGCACCAGAAACTGCTGGGTGATCTCGGGTTCACGGTCATGAAGATTGACCTGGGATCGAAAGGTATTTTCTTTCGGCTTATTGCCGGACCATTTGCCGACAAACGGGATGCTGCGGACGCCTGCCGGCAGCTTAAAAGCCGGCGTCAGTTCTGCGAGCCGACATTTGCGGACTTCGGATAGTTTCTTCGCATCGCTATTGAACGGGCTGTAATAGATCACCACCATTTCCGCCTCTCGGTGAAACCGTGATCAGGATATCCGTATTTCCATGATGAAGTTCCGTGATTTGTATAGCGAGGACACGATGCTCGCGTGTGTACGTTAGAATACTGGTTTGGGCACGGACAGTGGAGAGTTCCTGCCAGCCATAAGCAGGCAGTTCTTGTTTGTAAAAATCAAAAACCTGATTCCCTCCTCCTGGGGCTTCAATCTTTGTCTGTCCGTACCAACTCTCGGCGCTACCGACTATGAATGTATTTTCTATATTCATGACAGAACCTGATGGGATCGGTAGATCGGGAATTTGCGTAAACCCGGCATCACTCGGATCGGCTTGTGTTGAGCCATCTATGGCGGGTTGTGGGTTTTGAGGCACATTGGCCATTTGTGCGCATCCAGCTAGGATTGTTGCGATGATGGCTAAAGCGCTGGTGGTGCTTATGTGATAGCGGATATTCACATGAATTCTCCGGTATTTCAGAAAAAATAAAAATAATTTCAAAAAGGCCTAGACATGGGCCAGTCATCCCCGTATACCACCGCCATCGCGCCGCTCCAAGCGGCAAACGGCCGCCACACTGTGGCGGTTGTTTTTCGGCCTCATCGGTATTATAATGTTTGGCTCCGGCATACGGTGTCTAGCTGTTGCCGATATCCGAAATAAAACTATATCAATTGACGTTTCGGCGTTGGTTGTTGGCTGCGGAATATTTGCGGTCAGGTGTTCTTTGACATTGTGAATAAGGAAGGGATACGCGGGCGGCGTTAGAGCTTTT
>CAYFMQ010000012.1:91215-101114 GCA_964344255.1 uncultured Thalassospiraceae bacterium | reverse complement strand
GTTGCGAGCATCATCGAGTAATCATGCGTCCTAAAGCGCCACCCTTTTTGGGGTGACGCCGGACGTTGGGAATCTGTGAAAAGGGATTTTGGTTAAATGGACCATCAAAATATCCGCATTCGCCTGAAGGCTTTCGATCACCGCGTGCTGGATCAATCAGCAGGTGAGATCGTCAATACCGCACAGCGAACGGGCGCGCAGGTTCGGGGACCCATTCCCCTGCCGACGCGGATCGAGAAGTACACCGTTCTGCGTTCGCCGCACATCGACAAGAAGTCGCGTGAACAGTTCGAAATCCGCACCCACAAGCGGGTTCTCGATATCGTCGATCCGACGCCGCAGACGGTTGATGCTTTGATGAAACTGGATCTCGCCGCTGGCGTGGATGTTGAAATTAAACTTTAAGGCTTGATTGCTCTGGCCTGTGGCCAGGGCGAATAATAAGTTCAAGGATTATGTTATGCGTACAGGGTTAATCGCACGTAAGGTCGGAATGAGCCGCGTTTTCGCGGATAACGGCCGTCATGTGCCGGTGACCGTTCTGCAGGTGGACAATCTGCAGGTTGTTGCCCAGCGTACCGAAGAGCGCGACGGTTATTCCGCCTTGCAGCTCGGATGGGGCGCGGCGAAGGTCAAGAACGTAAGCAAGGCCATGCGCGGTCACTTCGCCAAGGCGAAGGTTGAACCGAAACGCCATGTTCGTGAATTCCGCGTCAGTGACGATGCCATGGTTGATGTGGGCGCCGAATTGGCTCCGTCCCATTTCGTCGCCGGGCAGAAAGTCGACGTAACGGGTAACTCCATCGGTAAGGGCTTTGCAGGCGGCATGAAGCGCCACGGTTTTGGCGGTCTGCGTGCTTCGCACGGCGTTTCCATTTCGCACCGCGCACACGGCTCAACCGGTCAGTGCCAGGACCCCGGTAAGGTGTTCAAGGGCAAGAAAATGGCCGGCCACATGGGCGATGTCCGTGTCACGACGCAAAATCTGGAAATCGTTTCCACCGACGACGAGCGTGGCCTGATCCTGGTTCGCGGTGCTGTACCGGGCGCCAAGGGCGGTTTTGTCCTGGTTCGTGACGCCGTTAAACGCGACGCACCTGAAGACGCGCCGTTCCCGGCTGGCCTTATGGGGGCTGGCGGTGCTGCGGAGGCTGATGCAGAAGAAGCAGTTGCCGAGGATGTGGCTGACGATGTCGTCGCCGAAGAGGCGGCGGTTGAAGAAGCTGCCCCGGAAGAGGCTCCGACTGAAGAAGCTGCTGCCGAGGAAGCTCCGGCTGAAGATGCGGCCAGTGAGGAAGCGGCCGAAGACGTTTCCGATGCCGAAGAAGAAAAGGAATAAGGTGTCATGAAGTTGGACGTGATCAGCCTCGACAACAAGAAATCCGGTTCCATCGACCTCGATGATGCGGTTTTCGGTGTCGATGTCCGTGGCGACCTCATGGCGCGCACGGTTAACTGGCAGCTCGCAAAACGGCGCAGCGGAACCCATAAAGTCAAGGGCCGTAGCGAAGTGGCGGCGACCAAGACCAAACCTTTCCGCCAGAAGGGAACCGGTCGTGCCCGTCAGGGTACAACGGTTGCAACGCAGATGCGTGGCGGCGGTATCGTTTTCGGCCCCCATGTCCGTGACCATAGTCACAACGTGCCGAAGAAGGTTCGCAAATTAGCCCTGAAATCTGCGCTGTCTTCTAAAGCAGCTGATGGCAAGCTGGTCGTTATCGATACTGCCAAGCTGAAGGAAGCAAAGACCAAGGACCTGGTTGCCAAGGTCGACAAGCTCGGCTGGACCAATGCGCTGGTTATCGACGGTGAGGCTGTAGATGTCAATTTCGGTCGCGCCGCCCGTAACATTACGGGTCTCGATGTGCTGCCGAGCAAGGGCGCCAACGTTTACGATATTCTTCGCCGCGATACTCTTGTTCTGACCAAGGATGGCGTTGAAAAGCTAGTGGAGCGGTTGAAATGAGCAAGTACAGCGCCTCCTCAAAAATAAAACCCAGCACCGAGCGCAAATACGAAGTGCTGCGTGCTCCGGTTATCACGGAAAAAGCGACATTGCTGTCCGAGCACAATCAGGTCTGCTTTTTCGTTTCGACCGATGCGTCCAAGCCTGAAATCCGGGCTGCCGTCGAGGATCTGTTTAACGTCAAGGTCACCAACGTGAACACGATCGTCCAGAAGGGCAAGACCAAACGTTTCCGAGGTCGTCCCGGCAAGCGTATCGATACGAAGAAAGCCATTGTCACCCTGGCCGAGGGCGACTCCATTGATGTGACCACCGGTCTCTGAGCGAGTTTTAAGGAAGTACCATGGCACTGAAGAATTTCAAACCAACAACGCCCGGGCAACGGAACCTCGTTCTCGTTGATCGATCCGAGCTGTGGAGCGGCAAGCCGGTCAAGCAGCTGACGGAAGGTCTGCGTAAGAAGGGCGGTCGCAACAACGCCGGCCGTATCACGGCCCGCCGCCGTGGCGGCGGACACAAGCGCCGTTACCGCACCATCGACTTCAAACGCCAGAAGTTCGATATGGTAGCGACTGTCGAGCGGATCGAATACGATCCCAATCGCACGGCGTTTATTGCCCTCATCAAGTATGAAGACGGTGAACAGTCCTACATCATTGCGCCCCAGCGCCTGCAGGTCGGTGACTCCGTCATCGCTGCCAGCACGGCCGACATCAAGCCTGGCAACGCAATGCCCATGGCTAACATGCCGGTCGGCACCATCATCCACAATGTTGAGATGAAACCAGGCAAAGGCGCTCAGATCGCCCGTTCCGCCGGCACCTACGCCCAGTTGATCGGTAAAGACCAGGGTTATGCCCAGCTTCGCCTGTCTTCAGGTGAATTGCGGATGGTTCGCGGCGAGTGCATGGCCACGGTTGGCGCTGTTTCCAACCCTGACCAGCAGAACATCAAGCTGGGCAAGGCTGGCCGCAGCCGCTGGATCGGCAAGCGCCCGAGCGTTCGTGGTGTCGCCATGAACCCTATCGACCACCCGCACGGTGGTGGCGAAGGCCGGACCTCCGGCGGCCGTCATCCGGTTTCACCCTGGGGCAAACCGACCAAGGGTAAACGGACCCGTAGTAACAAGAAGACGGACCGGCTCATCATGCGCCGTCGTCACGCGAAGAAGTAGAGGAGAGCCGACGTGCCACGATCCGTATGGAAAGGACCGTTTGTTGACGGATATCTGCTTAAGAAAGCCGAGGATACTCGCGCTTCCGGGCGGAACACCGTGATTAAGACCTGGTCTCGGCGCTCAACGATCTTGCCACAGTTCGTGGGCCTGACGTTTGGTGTCTATAACGGCAAGAAATTCATTCCCGTTCTCATTACCGAGGACATGATCGGCCACAAGCTCGGCGAGTTCTCGCCGTCCCGGACCTACTATGGTCACACGGCCGACAAGAAGGCGAAAAGGGGTTAACCGATGGGTAAACGTTCAGCAGAACGGCGGTTGGCGGATAACGAAGCAATGGCCTATTGCAAGAATCTCCGCACCAGCCCCCAGAAACTTAATCTGGTAGCCCAGTCCATCCGTGGCCTGGATTGCGAAAAAGCCCTGGCGGAACTCCAGTTCTCCAAACGCCGGATCGCCGTCGATGTCCGCAAGGTCCTGGAATCGGCAATCGCCAATGCAGAAAACAACCACCAGCTCGACGTTGACCGCCTCTACGTTTCCGAAGCGACCGTCGGCAAGAGCATGGTCATGAAGCGCTGGCGGGCCCGTGCCCGCGGTCGCGTTGGCCGGATTGAAAAACCGTTCAGCAACATCCGTGTGATTGTTCGCGAACGCGAGGAGACAGCGTAATGGGGCAGAAAGTAAACCCGATCGGGCTGAGGCTCGGAATCAACCGCACGGCGGACTCTCGCTGGTATGCGAGTGACGATACCTTCGGCGAGCACCTGCACGAGGATATCGCCATCCGCAAGCTGCTGAAGGAACGCCTCTATCAGTCCGGTGTTTCAAAGATCATCATCGAACGTCCGGCGAAAAAGGCCCGTGTTACGATCCACACAGCCCGTCCCGGCGTTGTGATCGGCAAGAAGGGCGCTGATATCGAGAAGCTGCGCAATGAAATCTCAAAGTTCACCGGTGGCGAAGTTCACTTGAACATTGTCGAGGTTCGCAAGCCCGAGATCGACGCCCAGTTGGTTGCCGAAAACGTCGCCCAGCAGATGGAACGCCGTGTTTCCGTTCGCCGCGCCATGAAGCGCGCCGTTCAGGGCGCCATGCGTCTCGGCGCCCAGGGTATCCGCGTCAACTGCAGCGGTCGTCTCGGCGGTGCTGAAATCGCCCGGACCCAGTGGTATCGCGAAGGCAGGGTGCCGCTCCATACGCTCCGCGCCAACGTTGATTACGGCACGGCGACCGCAAGAACGACCTACGGCGCCTGTGGCGTAAAGGTCTGGATCTACAAGGGTGAAATCCTCGCACACGATCCGTTCGGTGTCGAGAAGGCCGCCCAGGACCAGCAGGCTGTTCGCTAAGGCGACCGGTCTGGTACGAAACAAGGAATGAAGTAACCATGCTTAGCCCCAAACGGACAAAATTCCGGAAAGCGCATAAAGGCCGCATTCACGGAAACGCAAAAGGCGGCACACAACTGAACTTCGGTGCTTATGGCCTGAAGGCGACGACGCCCGAGCGTGTCACGTCCCGTCAGATTGAAGCCGCCCGTCGTGCGATGACCCGTCACATGAAGCGTGCCGGTCGTGTGTGGATCCGCATTTTCCCTGATCTGCCGGTGACGCAGAAACCTGCTGAAGTCCGTCAGGGTAAGGGTAAGGGTTCCGTCGAATACTGGTGCGTGCGCGTCAAGCCGGGCCGCATCATGTTTGAAATCGATGGCGTACCCATGGACATTGCGCGTCGCGCATTTGAACTTGCGGCTGCGAAACTGCCTGTCAGGACCCGTTTCGTAACCCGTCTTGGTGAGGAAGGTTAAGGCGATGAAAGCTGCAGATCTGCGTGCCAAATCAGACGATGAGCTGAAGGACGAACTGGTGAGCCTGCGTAAGGAAGCCTTCAATCTTCGGTTCCAGGCTGCAAGTGGACAGTTGGAGAACACGGCGCAAGTGAACAAAGTCCGCAAGGACATCGCCCGTGTGAAAACAGTACTTGGCGAGCGTTCCGGCGCCGCCGCTCAAACGGCCGCCTCTTAAGGGCGTCGTTAGAATAGCGAATAGGAAGAAGAGCCATGCCAAGACGAGTAATGCAAGGCGTTGTGGTCAGCGACAAGATGGATAAAACCGTCGTTGTGAAGGTGGAGCGCAAGGTTATGCACCCGCTTTACAAGAAGTTCATTCGTCGGTCGAACAAGTATTCGGCCCATGATGAGGCCAATGCCCATAAGGTAGGCGACATCGTGAAAATACGCGAATGCCGTCCGTTGTCGAAAAACAAGTGTTGGGAAGTTATTGCAGAAGAAGCGTAAGCAACGCGTGTTCAGCAATAGACCGGTTAAGGAAAAAGAAACATGATTCAGGCGGAAACCAATCTTGAAGTCGCGGATAATTCCGGCGCCCGCCGCGTACAGTGCATCAAGGTGCTTGGCGGTTCTAAGCGGAAATATGCTTCCGTCGGTGATGTTATTGTCGTGTCAGTGAAGGAAGCCATTCCTCGCGGTCGCGTCAAGAAAGGTGAAGTAATGAAGGCGGTTGTCGTGCGGACGGCCAAGGATATCCATCGCCCCGATGGATCGACCATCCGCTTCGACAAGAATGCCGCAGTCCTGATTAATGCTCAGGGTGAGCCCGTAGGAACCCGTATTTTCGGCCCCGTCACCCGTGAATTGCGTGCGAAACGTTACATGAAGATCATTTCGCTCGCTCCGGAGGTATTGTAATGGCCAGTAAGATTAAAAAGGGTGACCGCGTCCAGGTTGTCGCCGGTAAGAACAAGGGCCTGCGTGGCGAGGTTCTTAAGGTGAACACGAAAGACGACCGTGTTGTCGTCCAGGGCGTGAATATGATCAAGCGTCACACCAAGCCGACCCAGGCTCAGCCTGGCGGTATTGTCGAGCGCGAAGCCCCGATCCACGTATCGAATGTCCTGCATATCGATCCGAAGACGGACAAGCCGACGCGCGTTGGTTTCAAGGTTCTTGACGACGGTCGCAAGGTGCGGTTCGCCAAGGGCTCTGGTGAAGTAATCGATTCTTAAGGACTACGGATAATGGCAACACGATTGCAGGAACACTACGAACAGTCAGTTCGGTCCGAGCTTCAGGAGAAGTTCGGCTACGAGAACGTGATGGAAATTCCGAAGCTCCAGAAAATTGTCATCAATATGGGCGTCGGAGAGGCCTCCCAGGATCGCAAGAAGATTGATGGGGCCGTCCAGGACATGACACTGATTTCCGGCCAGAAGCCGGTCATCACCAAGGCCAAGAATTCCATCGCAGCCTTCAAACTGCGTGACGGTATGACGGTCGGAACGAAGGTGACCCTTCGCCGTGACCGTATGTACGAATTCCTTGACCGTCTGGTGAATATCGCTCTGCCGCGGGTTCGTGATTTCCGCGGCCTGAACGGTAAGAGTTTCGATGGCGCAGGCAACTTCGCCATGGGTATCAAGGAGCAGATTGTGTTCCCCGAAATCAACTACGACCAGGTTGACCAGATCCGGGGTATGGACATCGTAATTTGCACAAACGCCAAGACAGACGCCGAAGCTAAGGCGCTGCTCGAAGGCTTCAACATGCCGTTTGGTAAGTAACGGTAGGGAAAGCGGAGTATCTACGAATGGCTAAGAAAAGCGCCGTCGAACGGGATAAGAAAAGAGCTCGTCTGGCTAAGCGGTACGCCAACCGCCGCGCTGCATTGAAGGCAATTGCCGCCGATGAAAGCGCGTCACCGGAAGATCGTTTCAATGCCCGTCTCAAACTTGCTGCATTGCCGCGCAATTCAGCGCCGAGCCGCCAACGCCTGCGTTGTGAGGTTTCCGGCCGCCCGCGCGGTAACTACCGCAAGTTCAAGCTTTCCCGTATTGCATTGCGTGAATTGGCTTCTACCGGGCAGATTCCCGGTATGGTCAAGTCGAGCTGGTAAGGAGTTTAAGGGATGTCGATGACCGATCCTCTCGGTGATATGCTGACTCGTATTCGTAACGGCCAGCGCGCCCGTAAGAACGAGATTGTTTCTCCGGCTTCCAAGCTGCGGATCAACGTGCTGGATGTTTTGAAGCGCGAAGGTTTTATCCGTAGTTATGAAGACTATGAAGTGCGCCCTGGTATCAAGGAAGTTCGTATTGAACTGAAATACCAGGAAGGTGATCCGGTAATCCGTCAGATTCAACGGGTTTCCACGCCTGGCCGCCGGGTTTATTCGAAGATCAAGGATCTGCACCTGCATTTCAATGGTCTGGGTATTTCAATTCTTTCCACCCCTCAGGGTGTGATGTCTGACAACGAAGCACGCGCGTCGAATGTCGGTGGTGAGGTCCTCTGCCAGGTCTTCTAAGAAACCAGCAGAGTGAATGAAGGAGCGAAAATATGTCGCGTATTGGTCAGAACCCGGTAACGGTCCCCGATGGTGTCGATGTCACCATTGCCGGTATCGTTGTATCCGCCAAGGGTAAGCTGGGTGAACTGTCGGTAGAACTTACCGATGACGTTGCAATTGAGAAGGCGGAAAACCAGATCACGGTTCGCCCGGTCGATGATTCTCCGCGTGCCCAGCAAATGTGGGGTACTGCCCGCTCGGCCATCAACAACCTCGTTCTCGGCGTTTCGGAAGGATTTACGAAGAAGCTCGAAGTCAACGGAACCGGTTATCGCGCCCAGGTTCAGGGCAAGACCCTAGTTCTGCAACTGGGTTTCAGCCACGATGTGAACTTCCCGATCCCGGAAGGTATCAACATCGTATGCCCGGATCAGACTCATATCGAGATCTCCGGCGCAGACAAGCAGAAGGTGGGGCAGGTCGCCGCTGAAATCCGCGGATACCGTCCGCCGGAACCCTACAAGGGTAAGGGCGTCAAATATGCGGACGAATACATCCTCCGCAAAGAAGGTAAGAAGAAATAGTCATGGCAAACGCGAAGAAACTGTTCGATCGCCGCAAGGGACGTATCAGAAACAGGCTGGCAAAGTCAGCCGGTTCACGCCCCCGGCTTTCCGTATTCCGCTCCGGCAAACATATTTATGCCCAGGTTATCGATGACAAGCAGGGCGTTACCGTTGCAGCCGCGTCCACCCTTGAAAAAGACATGCGTGGAAAGCTCAAAAGCGGTTCGACCGTTGAGAGCGCATCATCTGTCGGCAAGCTGATTGCCGAACGCGCCAAGAAAGCCGGTATCGACAAGGTTGTCTTTGATCGGGGCGGTTTTCGTTATCATGGCCGGGTCAAGGCCCTTGCCGATGCGGCTCGTGAAAACGGCCTGAGTTTCTAAGGAGTTAATGATGGCACAAGCACCGTCACGAAATCAGGAAAGCCGCCAGCGGGACAATCGCCGTTCACGTGATGATAATCGTGAAGACGAACTCGTCGACAAGCTGGTACATATCAACCGTGTAGCCAAGGTGGTGAAAGGCGGACGCCGTTTCTCCTTCGCTGCTCTCGTCGTTGTTGGTGACGGCAGGGGAAGGGTCGGTTACGGAACCGGCAAGGCTCGTGAAGTTCCTGAAGCCATTCGCAAGGCGACAGACCAGGCCAAGCGTAACATGATTCGTGTTCCGCTTCGTGAAGGTCGTACGCTGCACCACGATGTCAAAGGCCGTTATGGCGCAGGCCGGGTCGTTATGCGCGCGGCTCCTGCAGGTACAGGCATTATCGCCGGTGGCCCCATGCGCGCCGTTTTTGAAACCATGGGCGTGCAGGACGTTGTCGCCAAATCCATTGGCACACAAAACCCGCACAACATGATCAAGGCGACCTTCCAGGGCCTGAGCGCATCGCAATCTCCCCGGAGTGTTGCGGCCCGTCGCTCTAAGAAGGTTGGCGACATTATCTCCCGTCGCGGCGAAAGTGCTGCTGAGGCAAAGGAGTAAACGATGGCCTCGAAAAAAACTGTTCGCGTAACCCAGATTAAAAGCCCCATCGGGCGTGAAGGCTCTCAGCGCGAGACGCTCAAGGGTCTGGGCCTGAACAAAATGCACCGTACGCGTGAGTTAGAAGATACGCCGTCCGTACGGGGCATGATTAACAAGGTCAGCCATCTCGTCCGTGTAGAGGAAGCAGGCTGATTTATTGGACCAAACCTGTTATTTCATGGGCCCGCTTCCGAGCGGGCTTATGGCCTGATAGGGATAATAAAGGACACAGAAGATGAAATTAAACGAAGTTCGCGATAATTCCGGCGCCCGTCAGGAGCGCAAGCGAGTCGGACGCGGCATTGCCTCCGGTACGGGCAAGACGTCTGGCAAAGGCATGAAAGGCCAGAAATCCCGGAGCGGCGTGTCGCTGGTGGGCTTCGAGGGCGGTCAGATGCCGCTCTACCGCCGTTTGCCGAAACGCGGTTTCAACAATCCGTTTTCCAAGGATATCGCACCGGTTAACCTGGGTGCTTTGCAAAAGGCCGTCGATGCCAAGAAAATTGACGCCAAGAAGCCCGTTACGGAAGCCGTCATCGCCGAAGCCGGCGTTGCCCGTGCCGCCAAGGACGGTATGAAGCTTCTGGCGAAAGGAGAGCTTGGAACAAAGCTGACGATCGAAGTCAGCAAGGCATCCAAGGCTGCCGTAGAAGCCGTTGAAAAGGCAGGTGGTTCCGTTGTCCTGCCTGAGCCGAAACCCAAACCGGCCGGCAAGGGCAAGAAGCACGAACGTGAAAAGGCTGAAAAGCCCGCCGCTAAAGAAGCTCAGAACGAAGCGCAGGACGAGTCCTGAACCGCCTGATAACCTCTGGTTACGATAGGATCTTTGAATGGCGTCAACCGCCGAACAGTTAGCAGCC
>CAYFMQ010000012.1:61778-91205 GCA_964344255.1 uncultured Thalassospiraceae bacterium | reverse complement strand
AACTTCAGCGCCCTCGGTAAGGCGACGGAGCTGAAGAAGCGCATCTGGTTCACGCTTGGCGCCCTTATTGTATATAGGTTGGGCACGTATATTCCGTTACCCGGCATCGACCCGCAGGTTTTGGCTGACGTTTTCCGTCAGCAGCAGAGCGGTATCGTCGGCATGTTCGACATGTTCACCGGCGGTGCGCTTTCGCGCATGACGATATTTGCACTCAATATCATGCCCTACATCACATCCTCGATCATCATGCAGTTGATGACAGCGGTTAACCCGCAACTCGAGCAGATGAAGAAAGAGGGTGAGAGCGGACGCAAGCGGATTAATCAGTATACCCGTTATCTGACGGTCCTGATTACGGCCGTCCAGGCTTACGGCATCGCTATCGGCCTCGAAGGCATGCGTTCCGGTTCCGTCGCCGCCGTTGCCGAACCGGGGTTGTTCTTCCGCTTCACAGTGGTTGTGACCCTGATCGGCGGTACGCTTTTCCTGATGTGGCTCGGCGAACAGATCACGGCCCGTGGCGTCGGTAACGGTATCTCGCTGATCATTTTCTCAGGCATTGTTGCAAACCTGCCCGCCGCCTTGAGCAACACGCTCGAACTTGGCCGCACAGGCGCCCTGCCGACATTGCTGATCGTCGCTCTGCTGATCATGGCTGTTGTGGTGATTTTCGTTATCGTTCTTTTCGAGAGGGCGCAGCGCCGCATCGTTGTCCAGTATCCGAAACGCCAACAGGGCAACAAGATGACGGGCGGTGAAAGCTCACATCTTCCTCTGAAGCTAAATACGGCTGGTGTTATTCCGCCGATTTTTGCCAGTTCTATTCTGTTGATGCCTGTTACCTTACTGCAGTTTTCCGCCGGTTCCGGTCCGGACTGGATGTCGTCCGTGGCAGCATTCCTTGGCCGCGGCCAGCCGTTGTATCTGGCGCTCTATCTCGGCATGATCGTTTTCTTCGCCTTTTTCTATACGGCAATTGTTTTCAATCCGTCCGATACGGCTGAAAACCTGCGCAAGCACGGCGGATTTATTCCGGGTATTCGTCCCGGCAAGAATACGGCCGAATACCTGGATAAGGTGCTAACACGCCTGACTGTTGTCGGCGCAGGCTATCTGGCGCTTATCTGCTTGCTGCCGGAACTGCTGATTTCCAAGTTTTCCGTTCCGTTCTATTTCGGCGGAACGAGCCTGTTGATTGTCGTTACCGTTACCATGGACACCATGGCGCAGGTTCAATCTCACCTGATCGCCCATCAGTATGAGGGGCTGATCAAGAAGACGAAACTCAAAGGGCGGCGGTGATGAATCTTATCTTGCTGGGTCCGCCTGGCGCGGGTAAAGGAACACAGGCTAAGCGAATTGAAGATGCATATGATATTGTTCAACTTTCTACAGGAGACATGCTGAGGGCTGAAGTCTCATCGGGATCGGACCTTGGTTTAAAAGCCAAGGAGATTATGGAAGCAGGTAATCTGGTTCCCGATGCGGTCATTATTTCAATGATATCAGGCCGTATTGAACAACGTGACTGTGCAAATGGTTTTATCCTGGACGGTTTTCCGCGGACGGTGCCACAGGCCCAAGCGCTGGAGGAAATGCTGTCGGAAAAGGGAATGGCAATCGATCATGTCATCGCGATCGAAGTTGATCCCGAAGCCATGGTTACCAGGATAACAGGCCGTTACACATGTTCAGACTGCGGCGCCGGCTATCATGATGAGTTTCAGCCGACTGTAGAAGAAGGCATCTGCGACAAATGCGGCGGAACTTCGTTTACCCGCCGTGCCGATGACAACGAAGAGACCGTTCGCAACAGGCTGGTAGCCTATGAAGAACAAACCGCGCCCATAATCGCATTTTACCGCGAAAAGGGCACATTGAAGACAGTAGATGGAATGGCGGATATCGATGAGGTTACCGCCAGTATGAAAGGTATAATCGACTGATACGGATAAGCCACGTTGGCGTGTTGACTTGGTGAAAATTGCGCCTATAATCGCGCCTCCCGCATATCCGTATACAGAATTAATCGTTTGATACCAAAGTGTAAGGAGTAATAACTTTGGCGCGAATTGCTGGTGTAAATATTCCGACCGGAAAGCGGGTCATAATCGCCTTGACCTACATTCACGGTATCGGACGAACGAAGGCCCGTGACATCTGTGATGAAGTGGGTATTCCGCATGAAAAACGGGTAAACGAACTGACCGATGATGAAGTCATTCGTGTTCGTGATTATCAGGTCGAAGGTGACTTGCGTCGCGAAGTCGCAATGAACGTCAAACGCTTGATGGACCTCGGTTGCTACCGGGGGCTCCGTCATCGTCGTGGCCTGCCTGTCAGGGGACAGCGCACCCATACGAACGCCCGTACCCGCAAAGGCCCGGCTAAAGCTATTGCCGGCAAGAAGAAATAGGGATTTTAGGTAGCACCATGGCTAAACCCGCACAAAAACCACGTCGCCGCGAGCGAAAGAACATTGCTTCTGGCGTCGCGCACATCAATGCATCGTTCAACAACACGATGATCACCATCACTGATGCCCAGGGCAATGCAATTGCCTGGTCTTCAGCAGGTAGCCAGGGGTTCAAGGGGTCGCGCAAGTCGACTCCTTATGCCGCGCAGATTGCCGGGGAAGATGCCGGCAGGAAAGCCCAGGAGCATGGCATGAAAACCCTGGAAGTAGAAGTTAAGGGACCAGGTTCCGGACGGGAATCAGCATTACGCGCACTTCAGGCGATTGGCTTTACTGTCACCGCCATCCGCGATGTAACGCCGATCCCGCATAACGGCTGCCGCCCGCGTAAGCGCCGTCGCGTTTAACACGCTTCGAGCGAATTTATCGATCGGGTTGTTCTCTTCCAGGATTCCCGGTCGCCCGTATTGGCCCCTAATTCATGGGCTGGAATTTTGACGTCGGACACAAGAGGTCGTCTCCGTGATTCAGAAAAATTGGCAGGAACTAATCAAACCGACAAAGTTAGACATTGAGCCGGGTGTAGACCGTGCTCAGGTCGCGTCGATAATTGTTGAACCCCTTGAAAAAGGCTTCGGTTTGACGCTTGGTAATGCACTTCGCCGTGTGCTTTTGTCCTCCCTGCAGGGAGCGGCGGTTACCTCCGTTCAGATCGATGGCGTACTGCATGAGTTTTCCTCCATCCCCGGCGTTCGCGAGGATGTGACGGACATCGTGCTGAACATCAAGTCGGTCTGGCTCAAGATGGAAGCCGAAGGTCCGAAACGGATGACCCTGAATGTGGAAGGTCCTGCCGAGGTCACCGCCGGCATGATCGACAGTGGCGCCGACGTCACTGTCATGAATCCTGATCTTGTGCTTTGCCATCTGGATAAAGACGCCAAGCTGAACATGGAACTGACCGTTGAAAGCGGCAAGGGATATCGTCCGGCCTCCGTTACCCGTTCCGAGGACAGCCCCATTGGCCTGATTCCCATCGACGCCGTGTTTTCGCCTGTCCGCAAGGTCGCCTATAAGGTCGACAACACCCGTGTTGGCCAGGAAACGGACTATGACCGCCTGACGCTCGATGTAAGCACGAACGGCGCTGTGACGCCCGATGACGCGGTAGCCTTGGCTGCCCGTATCCTTCAGGATCAACTGCAGGCCTTCATCAATTTCGAAGAGCCGCAGGCCCAGACCCAGGAAGACCAGAAAGACGAGCTGCCGTTCAACCGTAACCTGCTTCGCAAGGTCGATGAACTGGAGCTTTCCGTCCGTTCGGCGAACTGCCTGAAGAACGACAACATCATCTACATTGGTGATCTGGTCCAGAAGACGGAAGCGGACATGCTTCGCACCCCCAACTTCGGCCGTAAATCCCTGAATGAGATCAAGGAAATTCTGGCCCAGATGGGACTGCATCTCGGGATGGAAATTCCGACCTGGCCGCCGGAAAACATCGAAGATCTGGCAAAAAAGCTGGAAGAGCCGTTCTGATCTCAGAACACTAATTTGAACCGGTAATAATAAGAACGATGGCGCCGACCATCCAAGAATAAATCGCGAACCCATAAAAAGGCATGTGTTCGACAGAAGTAAAGGAACCTGATTATGAGACACCGCTCTGGACTGCGTAAGTTGAACCGGATATCCAGCCACCGTAAAGCCATGTTCTCAAACATGGTGGTTTCGCTGGTCACCCACGAACAAATCAAAACGACCTTGCCTAAGGCGAAGGAACTGCGGCGTATCGCCGACAAGATGATTTCACTTGGCAAGCGCGGCACGCTGCATGCTCGCCGTCAGGCGCATTCCTATTTGCGTGACGATGCGGCCGTAACCAAATTGTTCGACAGCTTGGCCGAGCGCTATGCCGACCGCCCTGGTGGCTATACGCGCGTACTGAAAGCCGGTTTTCGCTATGGCGATGCCGCGCCAATGGCGATCATCGAACTTGTGGACCGCGACCCGGACGCCAAAGGCGCCGCGGACAAGGAGCGCCACGAAGCCGAGTTGGAGCTGATCGAAGGTGGTGATGTGGCGTGATGCCATGTACCATCCATTGCGTTCAAGGCAGCCTGCGGGCTGCCTTTTTCGTTGAAATGCCTTTATAGTGTGATCGATTTCCATACCAACATGTATCTGGCTTTATCACGGATTACCTGATGCTTCATCGTTTCGACGTACATAAACTTGTCAGGGTTCTTGCCGCCGCCATTCTGGGAAGCGTGTTCGCGGCAAACGCTCTGGCCACCGATATCGTTCCTCAATCACGTGAACAGATAAAGTTGAGCTATGCGCCGTTGGTCAAGCAGACGGCGCCGGCTGTCGTCAACATTTACACCAGGACGATTGTCAAGGAACGCCAGGTCAATCCGCTGTTCAACGATCCGTTTTTCCAGCGTTTTTTCGGCGAGAACTTCGGTCTTCAGTTCGGTCAACCGCGGGAACGGGTGCAGAACTCCCTTGGGTCCGGAGTCATCGTTGATGCCTCAGGCACCATTGTTACGAACAACCACGTCATTGAGGGTGCGGACAAGATCAGGATTGTTCTGTCGGACAGACGCGAATTTGAGGCTGTCCTGAAGGGGTACGATGAACAAACCGATCTTGCCGTGCTTCAGATTGAAGCTGACGGAGATACATTCCCGTTTATTGAACTGGGTAATTCGGACCATCTCCAGGTCGGTGATCTGGTTTTGGCGATTGGCAACCCCTTTGGCGTTGGACAGACGGTAACCAGCGGTATCGTTTCCGCACTGGCGCGAACCAGTGTTGGCGTCGCTGATATCGGATCCTTTATTCAGACGGATGCTGCTATTAATCCGGGAAACAGCGGGGGCGCCCTGGTTTCAATGGACGGCAATCTGGCTGGAATTAACACGGCAATTTTCTCAAAAAGCGGTGGCTCCCTCGGTATAGGCTTTGCCGTACCGGCAAACATGATTCGCTTTGTCCTCGAAGGGATGGATGAAAGCGGACGTGTCATCAGACCCTGGTTCGGCGCATGGGGGCAGGGCGTCAGCAGCGACATCGCCGAATCTCTCGGCTTAGATCGTCCGCAGGGCGTCATGCTGAACGAATTCTGGCCCGGCTCGGCTGCCGACAGGGCAGGGTTGGAACGGGGTGATGTTATTCTTGATGTCAATGGCAAGCCTGTCACCGGGCCACGCGAGTTAAAGTTCCAGATAAGCTCCCTGCCCGTGGGCGGTATGGCTGATCTCACCGTATTACGGGCGGATGCGCAGAAGAAAATCATGGTGCGCCTTGAGGCGGCGCCAGCCGAACCACAAGCCGATACGACCCTTGTGAAAGGAAACACGCCTTTCTCCGGCATGACGATCGCAAACATGTCGCCTGCATTGGGTCAGGAATTGGAACTGGACCGTTTTTATCCCGGTGTTACCATCATCACCATTACGCGGGGAACGCTTGCGGCCCGTTTCGGCTTCCGACCCCTGGACCGTCTGATCTCTGTAAATGGCAACGGGATCGCGAGCGTTCAGGATGTGTTGAAGCTGGAAAATGAAACACTTTCCGCCTGGAACATCAGTATCGACAGGGGCGGCAAAACGCTCAATTTGGTTATCGGTGAATGACGACGCTTTTTGAAAACCAATCCCCCCGGCCGTTGGCAGACCGCCTAAGGCCGGAAAGGCTGGAAAATGTGGTCGGTCAGGACCATCTTATCGGGGTGATTGATGGCAATGCAGGGCCCTTGAAGCGAATGCTCGATCACGACAACCTGACATCGCTGATTTTATGGGGGCCTCCCGGGACCGGGAAAACCACCATTGCCAGGTTGCTTGCCGACCAGACAGATCTAGAATTTGAGCCGTTATCCGCCGTGTTCTCTGGTGTCGCGGATCTTAAGAAGGTTTTTGAACGAGCCAAAATCAGCCGTGAAGCAGGCCGCGGAACCCTACTGTTCATTGATGAAATTCACCGCTTCAACAAGGCCCAGCAGGACGGCTTCTTGCCTTATGTGGAAGACGGAACGGTAATCCTGGTAGGCGCTACGACGGAAAACCCGTCTTTTGAACTGAACGCCGCCTTGTTGTCCCGGTGCCAGGTTCTTGTGCTGAACAGGCTTGACGATGATGCCTTGGAGAAGTTGCTGCTCAGGGGCGAAGAGGAAATGCGTATGGCTCTGCCTGTCAATGCTGACGCCCGCTCAGCGTTACGCGCCATGGCTGATGGTGACGGACGGTACCTGTTGAACATGGCCGAGGTTCTTTTCCAGCTATCAGGCGGACCGGAATTGAATGTTCAGGGGCTCGCCCAGGCCGTGCAGCAGCGCATGCCCATTTATGACAAGTCCCAGGACAGCCACTATAACCTGATCAGCGCGTTGCATAAGTCCCTGCGCGGTTCCGATACGGATGCGGCGCTGTATTGGTTTGAGCGTATGATCCTGGGGGGAGAGGATCCCCATTATATCGCCCGCCGTCTGGTGCGTTTTGCCGTTGAGGATGTCGGATTAGCCGACCCTCAGGCCCTGACACAATCCATTACCGCCTGGCAGGCTTATGAACGGCTTGGCCAGCCCGAAGGAGAATTGGCCCTTGTCCAATGCGTGATATACCTCGCTACAGCGCCCAAATCGAACAAATCCTACAGAGCGGAGAAACAGGCCAAAACAACAGCCCGTCAAACAGGATCGCTTGAGCCGCCGAAACATATCCTGAATGCGCCAACCGGCATGATGAAGGATATGGGATACGGTGCGGGCTATGATTACGACCATGACACGGCTGAAGGGTTTTCCGGCCAGAATTACTTTCCCGATGGAATGTCCCGGGCCCGGTTTTATGAACCCGGTGAAAAAGGTTTCGAGAAGGAAATTGGCAAGCGGATCGCCTACTGGGATAAGTTGCGGAAACAGAAGCATGAAGAAGAGTAGGGAGAAGATATGAACATCAAACTCCTTGTGTTTGTAGCAATGGGCGGAGCTGCGGGCGCCGCTGCCCGATACGTCACGATGTCTTTGGTCGGGCACTGGGTCGGACACGGGTTTCCTTATGGAACCATGATCGTCAACGTAGCAGGTTCCTTTCTCCTTGGCGGATTGATTGAAACCCTGGCTCTGGTCTGGTCGCCGTCTGAGGCTGTCCGCGCCATGCTGGTCGTCGGCGTTCTCGGCGCATTCACAACCTTTTCCACATTCTCTCTCGATGTTCATACCCTTGCCATCAGGGGGAGCTACCTGGCCCTGGGGGCCTATATCACCCTTTCCGTCACGCTGAGTGTCGGTGCGTTCCTGGCGGGCCTCTATATCTTCCGTCAGGTCTGGACGTAGGCCAGCCGAGGCAGATCATGAGCAGCGTTGTCAACATGACCGTTACGGACGATGAAGCCGGTATGCGGCTTGACCGTTGGTTCAAAAGCCATTTCCCGGAACTGGCGCATGGACAATTGCAGAAAATGCTGCGTAAAGGGCAGGTCAGGCTGGATGGTCGGCGCGTCAAAGCCAATGACAGGATTGAGGCCGGACAGACAATCAGGGTTCCGCCCATGACTGCTAAAAATCAAGAACGACATGGCAAGCCGGATGCCGGAAAAAGCATCATCTCTGATTCCGATCTCAGGATGCTGAATGACAGCATCCTTTATCGCGACGATATGGTCATCGTCATTAACAAACCGCCGGGACTAGCAGTGCAGGGTGGTAGCGGTACGCCGCGCCATTTGGATGGCATGCTTGATGCCCTGGCAGCACCTAAAGGGGATCGTCCCCGCCTGGTTCATCGTCTTGATAAGGATACGAGCGGCGCGCTGATCCTGGCCACATCAGCAAAATCCGCCAGGATGTTGACCGCCGCCTTCAAGTCTAAGGATGTGCGTAAGCTCTACTGGGCGCTGGTCGCTGGGGTGCCAAATCCACCTTCCGGCCGGATAGACCTGGCATTATCAAAGTCTCGTGTCTCTGATCGCGCGTCCGGCAGGGAGCAGATGATGCCCGACCCTGATGACGGTAAACGCGCAACAACCTTTTACGAGGTTCAGGAGCATGCCGGTAAAGCGGTTGCCTGGGTTGCAATGGAACCCCAAACGGGACGGACACACCAACTCAGGGTGCATATGGCTGAAATCGGCACGCCGATCATCGGCGATGGGAAATATGGCGGTAATCAGGCTTTTCCCGATATTGACGGTATTGAAACCTCTCTTCACCTTCATGCCGTTGCCGTCCGTTTTCCCCATCCATCGGGGCAAATGATGACCGTAACGGCGCCATTGCCGCCGCATATGAAAAAATCATGGGATATGTTTGGATTTTTCCCTGACGATCACTCGTATTTTGAAGATTGGTGGTCACGTTGAAAGGTTTTTGTAAGGTTTCACTAGACGTAGGTCACTGTAAAAAGTTTAATGCTTTTTGTAAGTATGTGTAATTCAAAGATTCTATCGCTTCTGTTTACACTTATGGGTTAGTTAATGCGCCTTCTGATAGTTGAGGACCACGAAATTCTGGCAAAGGCCATCAAAATGGCTTTTGAGCGTGACGGCTATGTTGTCGATATTGTCATGACCTGTGAAGATGGCCGTGCGGCGACGGATACGGTTACTTATGACGCCATAATCCTCGATAGGGGGCTTCCCGATGATGACGGGCTGAACCTGCTGAGGAACTTCGCTCAAGAGGCGATCCGACGCCTGTTCTGCTCCTGACGGCGCGCAATCAACTGAATGAACGTGTTGAGGGCTTGGATAGTGGCGGTGATGACTATGTTGCAAAACCCGTCGAGATGGAAGAGCTCATTGCCCGCATTCGCGCACTGCTCAGAAGGCCCGTAACTTCGCTGGCGCTCATCCTGAAAGTCGGAAACCTTGAATACGACACCCGCAACAGGGAAGTTCGTATCGAAGGTAGCGTCGTCGACGTCTCTCGCCGGGAAACGGATGTTCTGGAACAACTGCTCAGGCGCTCCGGCCGCGTCGTTCCAAAGGAAGTCCTGGAAGAAAAAATCTATGGCTTTGACGAAGAGGTGTCGTCCAATTCCGTTGAGGTTCATATCTCGCGTCTTAGAAAAAGGCTGATGGATGCCGGCGCGAAACTTGAGATCAAGACCCGCCGCGGCATAGGCTACATTATCGGCGAAGCAGGGGCCGATCTTTCCTGAAAATAGAAAAAAGCCGGAAGCATGATGCCTCCGGCTTTCTAACTATAACCGTATAACGGTTGAAATTAACGGGACAGCGTGATCTCAACCCGACGGTTTTTGGGTTCACGCGTACCATCGCTCGTGGATTGAGCAGGACGCTTCTCACCATAGAAAGTCGAGAGCACCTTGGCTTTTACGCCCCTTGCCATGAAAGCATCGGATACCGCCGAAACCCTTCTTTCTGAAAGCGCGTTATTGTAATCGGCGTTGCCTGAAAGGTCGGTGTGTCCGGAAAGGACAATATAGCCAAGTTCGTCACCGGCGAATTTGTGGCTCGCCAGGCTGTCAATAAGAGCATTCGCTGCCGGATCAAGCGATGAACTGTTGAATGCGAAATAAACCATGAAGGGGCCGACGGATTTAATTGTTTCCGCCATCGGCTCCGGTGCTTCTTCAGCCATCGGTTCGGTTTCGAAAAGCTGCGCTACAGCCTCAAAATAGGCAGCGCGGCAGGCCGCTATATCATCCGGCTGGAAGTTTTCTTCCTGTTCCTGCATCCAGCAATCGAACATCGCCTGGGCATGAGCAGCAGGTCCTGGTTTTTTCCGGCGGCCGTCAGCGAGACCTTCCATCAGGACATCACGGGCATTGATCAGCGTATCAACCTGATCTTCGGGCAATTCCCGCTCAGCAATTTCCTGTGGATCAGGAATAGTTGAGCCCTCATTGGCGGCATTTGCTGCGTCAATGGCCTTGTTGGCGAAGAAATTCGCATCTTCCCAATCGGTCTCATCAGCTTCTGCCTGGGCCAGATTGACATATTCCGTATGAAGGTTCTGTGCAAATTCCCAGTGTTTGACCTCCATGTTTCTGACTTCATCAATGTCAACAACAGCACAGGCTGCCACCAACGGCAACATTACGGCCATGAGAGCCAGGTTCTTTATCAATCGCATATTCTCCGCCTCCTCTGGGTTGCAATTACCTAAAGTTATATCCCGCCTGGAATTGTAACAGACGGTTAATCACCAAAGATATTATGGAGAGCTGTTCGCTAAAAAATGATTGAGTCCCCAATCCGATACAGTCCCCATTAATTAACACGCTATTCATTTTGCACACGAGTATTACAACAAGCTGAATAGCTGATCTCCAAGTCTATTAAACACCGAGAAAATTCAGATGGAAATGATCAATTTATCATAGCTTGCATAACATCACGCGGTTGAACTTGATCTTATTGTCTTGTTCAGCGGGGAAGGCTGGTTTCCTGCCGTGAGGGCGCTACAATAAATAGTCGTGTTTGTTTAGATTGAGGCCGGTGATTTGGAACGTCTGCGTTTGGCTGTGTTTGATTGTGACGGGACATTGGTGGACTCCCAGCATTCTATTGTTCATGCCATGGAAACGACATTTGATTTCCATGGTTTTAACTCCCCCGATCCTAAAGCTGTGAGAAGAATTATCGGTTTGCCCCTGGTTGACGCGATTAGCCTGTTGATCCCCGATGAAGATGAAACGCTCCATCACAAGATGGCGGAATCTTATAAGACAGCCTTCCGGGACTTGCGTTCCACAGGTGATGTTCACGAACCCCTGTTTCCTGATGTGAAAGAGACAATTCTATCGCTTGTGGAGAGGGGCTGGATTTTGGGCATCGCTACGGGTAAGGCCATGCGTGGCCTGATCGCCACCTTGGAACCGCATGGACTGCTTGAACATTTTGTTACGCGCCAGACAGCTGACCTGGCTATTGGCAAACCGCACCCGGATATGCTTGACCGGGCCATGTCTGATACTGGTATCGAGCCTGAATTGACGGTTATGATAGGTGATACTACGTATGACATGGAGATGGCGCGGAATGCCGGGACAAAAAGTATTGGAGTATCCTGGGGCTACCATCCGAGTGATGAACTGGAATCGGCTGGGGCGCACGTAGTCGTAGATGAATTCAGGAACCTGATCAGTTCCCTTGAGCTTCTGACGGAGGACAGAACATGAAACGTTTAGTGAAAATTTTAGCAGTGGTTGGCGTTCTTTTGATAGCTGTCGTGGTTGCCGGTGTCGCTGTTCTGAAATCCATGGATTTTAACGAATACCGCTCGCTCATCGCCGAACAGGTCAAAAATGCAACGGGACGCAACCTGGAGATCAAGGGTGATCTGGATCTGCAGATTTCATTAAGCCCCTCAGTCAGTGTCGATGGGGTCAGCTTCGCCAATGCTGATTGGGGATCACGGGCAGAAATGATAACCCTCGACAGTTTCTCCGCCGAGGTGTCCCTGATTCCGCTGCTGACAGGCGATGTCCAGGTCAAACGTATCATGCTGATGGGTGTCGATGTTCTCCTTGAAACGAACGCCAGCGGGGTGGCGAACTGGACTTTCAAACCGGATGAGGGTGAAGCGGCATCCTCCGGCGAAGGCGGGGATGCGCAACTTCCTGTCGTCCATGTTGTCCACGTCAAGGACGTAAGCCTGACATACAAGGACGGGGTGACGGGTGACGAACAGAGCATCAGGGTTGATTCCCTGGAACTCCAGTCGGATAGCGCCACATCGCCTATGAATTTGTCATTGGATACGACCTTTAACGGGGAACACATTAAACTCATCGGCGCAATGGGTTCCCTTGAAGCCCTGAGCGACAACAAGGTTTTCCCGTTAAACATCAGTATACAGGCTCTGGGCGCGGATATTAAGCTTGATGGGACCATCAAGGAGCCACGCAATGCCAAGGGTCTCAATCTCGGGTTTGATGTGAAATCGGGGAATATCCTCTCCACGGCCAACCGCGGAATGGCTATGGCGAACGTGTCCGGAGAAATTCCCCTGCCTGATGGAAAACAGTTTGCCGTTTCCGGCGCTCTCAGGGACGGGGACAATGTCTGGTCGGTTGATGGTCTTTCGCTGAAACTGGGGGGCAGTGACCTTGCCGGTAATGCAGCTGTCAATCTTGCCGGAAAGAGACCGGATGTCAGCGCCGATCTTTCTTCGACCTTATTCGATCTTTCCGATGTTACCGTCGAGCAAGCGGATACGGCGACTGAATCACAAGGGGAAGCCACTGATGACGGGCGTGTTTTCCCGAATGACCCCTTGCCGCTGGATGGCCTGAAATCTGCGGATGCCGAAATCGCTTTAAACGCCAAGACGTTTAACGCCAACGGTATCTCCTTAGGCGACGTCAATGTTGAGTTGACGCTCAAGAACGGTCGGCTCGTGGTTTCACCCTTCGGATTGACCTTTGGTGGCGGCAGGATCGGTGGCGACGTTACTCTCGATGGCTCTTCTCCTACAGCGAAACTGTCACTTTCCATTGAAGGGAACCAGATCGATTACGGCCAGGTGTTGAAAGATATGGCTGGTGAAGAAGCCTTGACCGGCAAGATGGATATGAAGGTGCAGATACGTGGTTCCGGCGCGTCCGTGCGTCAACTCATGGCCGGTCTGGATGGCACGGCGCGCGTGCAATCGCAGGACGGTTACATCGACAGCGGTGCGCTCGCCTTCGTGACCGGTCCGCTGACGTCTCTGTTCGAGGGGGAGGACGCCAAAACCCTGCGCTGCGCCGTGGTTGATTTCAATATCGTTTCGGGACAAGCG
This sequence comes from uncultured Thalassospiraceae bacterium, assembly GCA_964344255.1. Classification (GTDB taxonomy): domain Bacteria; phylum Pseudomonadota; class Alphaproteobacteria; order Rhodospirillales; family Casp-alpha2; genus JAJFIE01. The sequence goes on along the minus strand of CAYFMQ010000012.1, from coordinate 78,030 downwards.
ACCAGCAAGGCGACCGTTTTCGAAACTGGTGGCCTGTCAATTGTCGGAGAAGGCGGCATCAACCTGGCGGAAGAAAAGCTCGCCATGCACTTTGACCCGAGGGCAAAGAATGCCAGTTTTGCCTCCGCCGCCGAGATCGGTATCAACGTGGGCGGTACATTGAAAGAGCCCTCAATCGGTCCTGATGTCGGCGATGTCGCCATGGAAGCCGCAGGCATAGCGGCCGGCATTGCAACGGGCGGGTTATCCACCATCATCGGCATGGCGGCTGATACGGCCATTTCCGGGGTCGACGAAACGGATTACTGTGCTCTGGCTCTAGCCGGAAAACCCCTAAAACCCGATGAAACTTCTGGCTCCTCTTCTTCGGTAGGAACGTCGGAAGGGGGATCGTCTGCAGAACCTGCCGCCCAGGAGCAACAGGAGCAAGAGGGCGGCATCGGGGGCGTTATCCAGGGGATCTTCGGTAACTGATGTCTGAGATAATCGGTGAAGGCGAGGTCCGCCGGTTTTACAAATCGGCGGCCGCCGTTGAATGCGGCAATTCGCCCGGCGGCTGGCTGCTCGAGCTGGACGGCCGTCCAATCAGGACCCCATTGAAAAAAACCTTCAGTGTGCCGACGCAGGCCCTGGCTTTGCGTATTTGCGAAGAATGGAACGAGCAGGGCGAAAAAATCGTACCGGCCTCCATGCCGTTAACCGGCCTCGCCAATGCAGCGATTGACCGAATTGAGCCGGATTCACAGGTTTTTATCGATCAGTTGACCGGTTATGCAAGTTCGGACCTGCTATGTTATTGGGCCGCAGAGCCGGAGGATCTGGTGAAAAGACAGCGTGATCTCTGGCAACCGGTTCTGGACTGGGTTTCCGAAACCTTTGGGGCGCGATTTGCCGTCACCAATGGCATCCTTCCAATTGACCAGCCGTCAGAGGTTTTTGATGCCATAGGGAGTTCTTTTAAGGAGCAAGACGCCTATACTCTTGCCGGCCTTGTCGACCTGGCTGGCGCCCTTAAATCCGTTATTCTGGCGCTGGCTGTCTGGCGGGGGCGTCTTTCCCCTGATGATGCTTTTGAGGCGGCGAATTTGGATGAATTACACCAGGAAGAACGTTGGGGGATGGACAAGGAAGCCCTGGAACGGCGAGAGATCATTCATCAGGATGTGAAATCGTCAGCGGAGTTTTTAGGCTTGCTGGATATGGCATAAGATATACCAAAAACATGATTGCCTCACCCGGTCTTTCTATCGTTCTTTGAGCAAAAGATGTCGGTATTTGCTGGTTTGATGCGCTGCATCATTTTAGATTGTTGTCATTCCCGATTCCAAAAACAGGCGGCGAGCCATGCATGATATTATCCGTCAGCTTGAAGAAAAACGTGAACGCGCCCGCAAGGGTGGTGGTCAACGCCGGATCGATTCCCAGCATGCCAAAGGCAAGCTGACGGCCCGTGAAAGGATCGAATTGTTGCTCGACCCGGATTCCTTTGAAGAATGGGACATGTTCGTCGAGCATCGATGCACCGATTTCGGCATGTCGGAACAATCCATTCCCGGCGATGGCGTTGTCATCGGTTTTGGCACCATCAATGGCCGTCTGGTGTTTGTCTTTTCCCAGGATTTCACAGTGTTCGGCGGATCGCTTTCTTCGTCGCATGCCGATAAGATCGCGAAAATCATGGACCAGGCCATCAACGTTGGGGCACCGGTGATTGGCCTCAATGACTCAGGCGGTGCGCGAATCCAGGAAGGCGTCGATTCCCTGGCTGGTTATGCCGAGGTTTTCCAGCGTAATGTCATGGCGTCTGGCGTCGTGCCGCAAATTTCCATGATTATGGGGCCGTGCGCCGGGGGCGCCGTTTATTCGCCAGCCATGACCGATTTCATCTTCATGGTGGAAGATACCTCCTACATGTTCGTAACTGGGCCCGATGTTGTCAAAACGGTTACGCACGAGGACGTAACGCACGAGGAACTGGGTGGCGCCACCACGCATACATCAAAGTCGGGCGTTGCCGACCGTGCTTTCAAGAACGATGTGGAAGCCCTGCTTTATCTGAGGCGTTTTGTTGATTTCCTGCCGGCCAACAACAAGGAAAAGCCGCCTGTCAGGCCGACGCCCGACGATCCGACACGCGTCGAGATGTCGCTTGATACCCTGATCCCGGACAATCCGAACAAGCCTTACGACATGAAGGAGTTGATCCTGAAAGTGGTTGATGAAGGAGATTTTTTCGAGATTCAGCCCAATTACGCCGGTAACATCCTGATCGGTTTCGCCCGCATGGAAGGGGCCACCGTCGGGATCGTCGCCAACCAGCCCATGGTTCTGGCTGGTTGCCTCGATATCAACTCCTCCATCAAGGCAGCCCGGTTCGTTCGTTTCTGTGACTGTTTCAATATTCCCATCGTGACGTTTGTCGACGTTCCGGGATTCATGCCGGGCACGACGCAGGAATACGGTGGGATTATCAAGCACGGAGCCAAGCTTCTCTACGCCTTTTCAGAGGCCACCATTCCCAAGGTAACGGTCATTACCCGCAAGGCCTATGGCGGCGCCTATGATGTTATGAGCTCTAAGCACCTGCGGGGTGACGTGAATTTCGCCTGGCCCACGGCGGAAATTGCCGTCATGGGACCTAAGGGGGCCGTGGAAATCATCTTCCGACAAGACTTGGGTGACGAGGAAAAGATCGCCGAGCGAACGGAAGAGTATCGGACCCGTTTCGCCAACCCGTTCGTCGCCGGCCATCGCGGCTTTATCGACGATGTGATCATGCCCCATAACACGCGTGCGCGTATTTGCCGCAGCCTGCGTATGCTAAGAAACAAGAAACTTGAAAATCCCTGGAAGAAGCACGGCAACATGCCGCTCTAACGATGGGAATACGTGGATTAGCATGATGAGCGAGCAGCAACAGCCGGAAACGATGGAAATGGCGGATGATGCAACCAAGGAGGCGGCAATACGCCGTTTACGCGGATTCGCCATGCATATGGCCGCCTTTGTTTTTGTTTCGATCATTCTTGGCATCATCAATTTTGCGACGGCGCCTGGGGAATGGTGGTTCGTTTATCCGATGGTTCTTTGGGGGGCGCCCCTGGCGCTTCATGCCGCTTTTGGAATGGGATTATTCAGGGGATTTCGCTAAATCGCGATTGCCTGCTAGGGAGTGACGCATAACCATGTTCAAGAAAATTCTGATCGCCAACCGGGGAGAAATCGCCTGCCGCGTTATCAAAACGGCCAAGCGGTTGGGCATCAAGACGGTCGCCGTCTATTCGGAAGCGGATCGTTTGTCCCTGCACGTGGCTATGGCGGATGAAGCGGTTTGCATCGGCCCGGCGCCGTCTGCGGAAAGTTACCTGGTCCAGAAGAACATCATTCAGGCCATTCGTGACACCAAAGCCGATGCCGTTCACCCCGGTTATGGTTTCCTGTCCGAAAATGCCTCCTTTGCCCGCGCGCTGGCAAGGGAAGGGGTAGCTTTCATCGGTCCCAAGCCACGCGCCATTACGGCCATGGGCGATAAAATTGAATCGAAGAAGCTGGCTGCCAAAGCTAAGGTCAACACGATCCCGGGACATCCTGACGCCATCAAGAACACAACCGAAGCCGTCAAGATCGCCAAGAAGATCGGCTATCCCGTCATGCTGAAAGCATCCGCCGGCGGCGGCGGCAAGGGCATGCGGGTCGCCTATAACGATGCGGAATGCCGGGACGGATTCGAGCGTGCAACCAGCGAAGCACGGTCCAGTTTCGGCGACGATAGGGTGTTTATCGAGAAATTCATCGAAGAGCCCCGCCATATCGAAATCCAAGTTCTGGGTGACAGTCATGGCAACGTGATCTATCTGGGCGAGCGTGAATGTTCCATTCAGCGTCGCCATCAGAAAGTAATCGAGGAAGCGCCAAGCGCGTTTATCGACCCCGATACCCGAAAGGCCATGGGCGAACAGGCTGTCGCGCTTTCCAAGGCCGTCAAATACCAATCCGCCGGGACGGTCGAGTTCATTGTCGACAAGGACAAGAACTTCTATTTCCTTGAAATGAATACCCGTCTGCAGGTCGAGCATCCGGTTACGGAACTGATCACCGGCCTCGATCTGGTGGAGCAGATGATCCGGGTCGCTTCGGGCAAGAAACTTACCATCACCCAAGACGATGTGAAGCTGAATGGATGGGCTGTGGAGGCCCGTGTGTACGCCGAAGACCCGTTTCGCAACTTCCTGCCCTCTATCGGCAGGCTGGCAAACTACAGGGCCCCTGAAGGCGCCGATGACGGCGCTATCGTGCGTGTCGATACCGGCGTTTACGAAGGTGGCGAGATTTCCATGTTCTACGATCCCATGATCGCCAAGCTGGTGACCTGGGGGCGGGACCGAAGCCACGCCATTGCCGCCATGCGAAAGGCGCTGGACGGTTTTTACATCCGTGGCGTTTCCCACAATATTCCGTTTCTTGCCGCCCTGATGGCGCACAAGCGGTTCGTCGATGGCAAGATCAACACCAACTTCATCGCCGAGGAATATCCGGACGGTTTCCATCCCGCCGATGCGATCCACGACGAGCCTGAAATCCTCACCGCCGTGGGCGCAATCATGCATTATGCCTACCAGCGCCGCGCCGCCATGATCAGCGGCCAGGTGCCGGGCCACGGCAGGATGGTGTCCCGTGACTGGGTCGTTATTTCCAATGGCGATAGCCATGAAGCGCACATCAGCTCCGTTGAAGGCGGCTATGATGTTCGTATCAATGAGAATTCCCTGACAGTTCGCACCGACTGGGAGCTGGGCGATCCCCTGTTCGAAGGCGACATTAACGGTCAGCATATGTGCATGCAGGTTGAACGTGTGGATGTAGCCTACCGAATCACCCATTCCGGTGTTCAGGCCGATGTTCTGGTGCTCAGCCCGCATATATCGAACCTCAACGATCTGATGCCCGTAAAACAGGCGCCTGACACGTCGAAATTGCTGTTGTCGCCCATGCCGGGCCTGCTTGTTTCCATTGCCGTATCCGTCGGTCAGGAAGTGAAATCTGGTGAAGAGCTAGCCGTGATCGAGGCCATGAAAATGGAAAACGTCATGCGCGCGGAAAAGGACTGCGTTGTCAGCGCAATCCGGGTCGAACCGGGCGATAACCTCTCCGTCGACCAGATAATCATGGAATTCAGTTGATCACGGCAGCCCTGGAAGGCTTTGCCCTGGGCGCCAGCCTGATCATCGCCATTGGCGCGCAAAACGCCTATGTGATCCGTCAGGGGATCCGCCATCAACACGTTTTCGCCGTCGTAGTGGTCTGCACGTTGACCGATATGACCCTGATTTCCATCGGTGCGGCCAGTGTGGGAACCCTGATCGCCAAGAACGAATTGCTGCGCTCAGGCGCCGCCTGGGGTGGGGCGGCATACCTCTTCGTATTCGGTATCCTGAGTGTCCGGGCCGCTATCAGGGCCAAATCCGGCGATTGGGAGCAGGCGGAACACGACGCGGATGAACGGGGTAGGGGATCAAGCCGCAGCATCAAAACGGCCGTCATGGCAGCTCTTGCGTTCTCGTTGCTCAATCCGCATGTCTATCTCGATACCGTGGTTGTGCTCGGTGGTATCGCTGCGCAATACGAAACAAATTTAAGGGTTTATTTCGCCTTGGGCGCCATGTTGGCTTCCGTCATGTGGTTTTCCCTTATCGGGTACGGCGCAACGCTGTTTGCACCCTTTTTCCGCACCGTCACGGGCACAAGGGTTCTAGAAAGCGCTGTTGCCATCATCATGTTCGCCATAGCCTTTATGCTGGTCTGGGACGAAATGCAGGGGTGACGACGCTATTCAGAGGGACTAACCTTGGCGTCAGGACAGTCATGGATGGTAGACATGGGCGTTAAAACGGTTCGCGTTCAAATCCTGGGCAGGGTTCAGGGAGTGTGGTACAGGGCATGGACGACCGAACAGGCGACCCGGCGCAAACTTGACGGATGGGTACGCAATCTGAAAGACGGCAGTGTCGAAGCCCTGTTTTCCGGTGAGGAGAAGGACGTGGATGCGATGATCGATACCTGTTGGCAAGGTCCGACACACGCTCGGGTTGAGGATGTACTGGTAAGCGAAGAGAACACCATCGTCGAAACGGGATTCAAGCAGAGGCCGACAAGCTGATCATGGCAAAGAGCGTCAAGAAAACCGTCCCGGCTAAAAAAGCAACGAAGCCGAAGCGCACGACTTCCGTAACCCGGAAAAAAGCGGCTCCGAAACCGTTTCCGGATCATGTAGACGTCGCCATCATCGGGGGAGGCATCATCGGTTGCTCAACGGCCTATTATCTGGCGAAACAGGGCGTCGATGTTGCCGTTTTTGAAAAGGCGCATGGGGTCGCCCAGGAGCAATCCGGCCGTAACTGGGGATTTGTCCGTCAATTGGGCCGCGATCCCCAGGAGCTGCCCATGATGGTTCTTGCAAATGGTATCTGGCAGGGGCTCGAAAAGGAACTGCGTGCCGATATGGGTTGGCAGCAGGCCGGTATCCTAGGCATGACCGACAAGGAAAGCGCCATGTCGGCCTATGAGGAATGGCAGGAGGCGGCATCTCCTTATGACGTGGAGACCCGCGTACTGAGCGGCGACCAGGTCGCCGAACTCATGCCGGGCATGACACGTAACTGGGTAGGCGGCATTTATGTTCCCAGTGACGGCAATGCGGACCCTGAAAAAGCGACACAGGCCTTCGCCGACGCCATTCAGCGTAAAAAAGGCCGGGTGATCACCAATTGCGCCGTCATAGGGCTAGAAACAAAGGGCGGGGCCATCTGCGGCATTGCCACAGAAAAGGGGTTCGTGACGACGAACACGGTCATCGTTGCCGCCGGCGCCTGGACACGCCAGGTCCTGAGTTGGCTCAATATTTCCCTGCCGCAGGCGCGTATCCGCGGCACGGTCGGGCGCACCATGCCGGTTTCCCGTATTTCAAAGATTGCCGCCTGGACCCCCAGCCTGGGCTTTGTACAGCGCAAGGATTCATGTTTCACCATCTCAGGTCTCGATGTCAGCGATTTCGACATTTCTCTGGATGCATTGGAGCATGCGAAATACTACTGGCCGGTCTTCATGAAGCACCGAGACATGGTGCAATTGCAGTTCGGACACCCGTTCTTTCTCGACTTGTTGGGGCGTATTCCGGGCTCAAGCGCCATGAACGATCCCTTGCGTCGCGCCAGAATCAGCGAGCCCATACCCAACAAGCGTAAACTCAGGCGGACCCTGGAGGAGTTGAGAAACCTTTTCAATGCAACCCATGAGGTCGAGTTAAAAAAAGCCTGGGCAGGCCACATCGAAATGACCCCGGACATGCTGCCGGTAATTGACGGCAGCGTCGGCGTGGGCGGTTTGGTTGTCGTTACCGGCCTAAGCGGTCACGGATTCGGTATCGGGCCCGGCGTCGGCAAGGTTGTCTCCGAACTGGTGGGCGGCGGTGCGCCATCGGTTGACCTGAATCCCTTCCGCCTGTCACGGTTTGCGGAAGGCGACTGGGACGAGCCCTATAACCTTATTTAGCCGCCAAATACATCGTCAAAGGCCTGTATCAGGGCGTTATCCACATCGTTGATTGTTGCTGTTATACCGAGATCGACCAGCGATGTGACGCCGTGCTCATCGATGCCGCAGGGGACGATGCCGGAAAAATGCTCAAGATCCGGCTCCACATTGATCGAGATGCCGTGGTAGCTCACCCAGCGCCTGACTCTGACGCCGATGGCGGCGATCTTGTCTTCGCGGCCCGGCTCGTTCCTGTCGGCAGCCCGGTCTACCCATATCCCGACCCTGCCTTCACGCCGCTCGCCCTTTACGTTGAACAACGCCAGGGTGTGGATAACCCAGTCTTCAAGGTCGTGAATATAGGCCCTGACATCGCTGCCGCGGTTTTTCAGGTCCATCATGACGTAGGCTATGCGCTGGCCCGGGCCGTGATAGGTGTAACGACCGCCACGACCCGTTTCATAAACCGGGAAACGATCAGCGCTGATCAGTTCCTCCGGCGCGGCGCTCGTTCCGGCTGTATAGAGGGGCGGATGCTCAAGCAGCCAGACCGTATCCGGCGCTATACCTGCCCGAATATAGCTGACCCGCTGTTCCATAAAGGCGACGGCTTCAGGATAATCCACCAGGTCATCGCTGATGCGCCACTCTATGGGCCGGCCGTCTGAGGGCGAGGGGGCGTTCATGGGCGTAAAACGTTTCCAATAATAAATTGTTTTCAAGCAGTTCCAGTGCTTGATCGGGGCTCCAGTATTTGCTATCTCGTCGCCCGAGAAAGAGCAACCCCGTGGTATGCTATCTGGCATGCCTGAGGGGACGTCAAGATGAATTGCGGTCGTGGCGGAATTGGTAGACGCGCAGCGTTGAGGTCGCTGTCCGGTAACACGGGTGGAAGTTCGAGTCTTCTCGACCGCACCATCATCTAGAAGAACCCGCCTGAGAGGCGGGTTTTTTCTTTTTGGGTTATGCTGCCTTTAGCTATCCGGCCCAGCGTGGCATTGTTGTAGGGGAAAGGGCGATGCATGACGACACCCGAGACACAACCTGAACATCAAAAAGATGAAACGGAATCGGCTGAACCCGTAACCTTCGATCTGGATACGGAAGTCGTCAGTGAATTGATTGGTGCCCTGGACGCCGGTGACCAGGGCAAGGTCATTGCCCTGTGCGACGCGCTGCACCCATCGGAACTGGCCGATGTTATCGAACAGGTCAGCCATCAGCACCGAATCGATCTGCTGGAGACACTGGGCGAACTCTTTGATGCCGATACCCTGGCGGAGTTGGACGATACGGTCCGAGAGGAAGTCATTGAGCACCTGGGGCATGAAAATATTGCCCAGGCCATTACCGAACTGGACAGTGACGACGCCGTTGACGTTATCGAAGAACTGGACGAGGAAGATCAGCGCCAAATCCTGGACGCCATCCCTGCGGAAGACAGGACTTTCATCGAAGAAAGCCTGAACTATCCCGATGACAGCGCCGGGCGCATGATGCAGCGTGAACTTGTTTCGGTGCCTGAATTTTGGACCATGGGTGAAACCATCGATTTCATCCGCCAGTGTGCCGATGATGATCCGGATTCTTTACCAACGTCCTTCTTTGACATTTTCGTCGTCGATGCGGCCCATAAACCGGTCGGCGCCATCCCCTTGAGCACGCTGATGCGGACTAGGCGCCCCGTCAAGGTCGCCGACATCATGATGACGGAATTGCACCTTATTCCCGTCGAAACGGATCAGGAGGAAGTCGCCTACCTGTTCCGCCAGCGCGATCTGGTTTCCGCACCGGTTGTGGACGAAGCCGGTCGCTTGGTCGGCTCCATTACGGTTGACGATGTCGTCGACGTGATCGATGACGAGCACGAAGAAGACATGATGCTGCTGGCCGGTGTCGGTGAGGACGATCTCTACGACGCCGCTATCGATACGACAAGATCCCGCTTTTCATGGCTGTTGATCAACCTGGCGACGGCGGTGCTGGCTTCCGTTGTGATCGGTTTCTTCGAAGCCACGATCGAACAGATTGTCGCCCTCGCCGTGCTTATGCCCATTGTTGCGTCCATGGGCGGAAACGCAGGCACGCAAACCCTCACTGTTGCCGTCCGTGGCCTTGCAACCAGGGAGCTTACGACAACGAACGCTTTTCGCGTCATCACCAAGGAACTGATCGTCGGCTGCTTCAACGGCGCTCTGTTTGCCGTGATCGCCGGTTTCGTCGCCTGGGCCTGGTTTGAAGACATTATGCTGGGCGTTGTTATCGGCTTGGCCATGATCATCAACATGATCGTCGCCGCCCTGGCCGGAACGGCCGTTCCGATCATGCTGGACCGGTCCGGCGTGGACCCGGCCATCGCATCGAGCGTTTTTGTCACCACCGTGACGGATGTCGTCGGGTTCTTTGCTTTTCTCGGCCTTGCGGCATGGATATTGTTTTAATCACGTTTTTATCTGAATTTTCGAACTTTCTGGGAGTATAGAATGCCAACAGTCCTGATTACAGGCGCGAACCGTGGCCTTGGTCTTGAATTTGCCCGTCAGTATCTCGCTGATGGATGGAAGGTTATCGCAACCTGCCGTAACCCGGTCGCAGCGGAGACCCTGATGGGATTTGAAGGCGATCTCAGTGTTCATGCTCTGGCTGTCGATGATGATGCCTCAATTCGCCTCCTGGCGGACGATCTGTCAGGCCAGGCCATCGATGTGCTAATCAACAATGCAGGCGTGATGGGGGCCAAAAAACCGATTGGTGAGTTGGAGTCCACTCATTGGATGGATGTTCTCCGTACCAATGTCGTTGCGCCGTTGATGGTCTCTCAGGCCTTGGTCGAGAATGTCGCGATGAGCGACATGAAGAAAATTTTCACGGTTTCCTCCAAGATGGGAAGCATGGCGGACAACGGCTCTGGCGGCTCCTATGTCTACCGATCCTCCAAGGCCGGCGTGAATGCCGCCATGAGGAGCCTGGCCATCGACCTGGCGCCCAGAGGCATTGTTGCCGCCGTCCTGCACCCCGGCTGGGTGAGGACGGATATGGGCGGCCCAAACGGCTTGATTGACGCGCCTGAGAGCGTTTCGGGCATGCGCGCCGTCATTGCCTCACTGGATACGGACATGGCTGGGCAGTTCTGGAACTATGATGGAGCGAGCATTCCCTGGTAAGGGTAGATACCAGGGGGTATACAGCCAAAAGAACTGAAATTGGGAAATGAGCAATCAAATGCCTGAAACCGAAACTACAACCGGAGAGATCGATTTCTATTTCGATTTTTCTTCGCCTTACGGTTATTTCGCCGCCGCGCGCATTGATGAGGTCGTGACGCCGTTCGACCGTACGGTACGCTGGCGGCCGATCCTGCTTGGACCCGCCATGGAAAAAACAGGAAACCGCCCCCTGTCCGATCAGGGGGCGAAAGGCGAATATTCCGTTCACGACTGGGACCGTTTGGCCCGTTTTATGGGACTTCCCTGGTCCTTGCCCGATCCGTTTCCCATAGCAACCGTCCGTACGGCCCGCACTTTTTACTGGATTGAAGAGAATAGCCCCGATCAGGCTAAACCCTTCGCCATGGCAGCCTACAAGGCCTATTTCGGTGACGGTGCGGCCATCAATGATCCTGAAACCGTTGCAGAGATTGCCGCCGGGCTGGGCCTGGACAGGCAAGCGGTTCTGGATGGCATAGAGCAGTCGTCCATAAAGCTGCGCCTTCGCGATGAGGTCGATCAGGCGCTGGAAAAGGGTGTTTTTGGCTCGCCATATGTTATTGTCGACGGTGAGCCTTTCTGGGGCGCGGATCGCTTCTGGATGATCAAGCGTTGGCTTAAATCTGGTGGCTGGTAGGAACTCTTAAACATCCTATGACCGTACATATAATCAAGCTCTGCGTCGGTGTTGATACCGTTTCCGAATTGGCGGACTGGCAGGAAAAACGCGCAAGGCAGGCCCTGAAAACCGGGAAACCGCTGGTGTTGAAACACCTGACCCGCAATACGCCCCGCCGAAAGGACGAGATATTGGATGGCGGTTCGATTTACTGGGTAATCAAGGGGCTGGTGCAGGTTTGTCAGCGTATCGTCGCAATTGAACCGGACCAGCGTGAAAACGGCGAACCGGCCTGCGCCCTGGTGTTTGATCCGGTCCTCGTTGAAACGGAACGCCAGCCGAGACGGGCATTCCAGGGATGGCGATATCTTGAAGACGCCGACGCGCCGGCCGACATCAACGGTCGTTCACGTTCATCGGTTAACGCATTACCACCCCATCTTGAGGTTGAATTGCGCGAATTGGGTCTTCTTTGATCCACCGCATCACTGCCACTTTTTCCGTGTAACCATATGTTTACTAATGGTATTCAGTGTGATGGAATGTGTAATTGGGTCACATTATTGTTTTGCTATCTGTGATTTTTATGCTTATCCGGATCACGGAAACGGACAATATGCTTTAAAATGTCTTGGGGAGAACGATTAAAGGATGGTTGATTACAGCCTAGAGCGTCTCAATCTACTTGTTGTCGATGACAACAAGCATATGCGGGCATTGGTTAAATCAATCTTACATGCTCTTGGCGTTCGGAATGTGCATGAAGCCATCGACGGTGCTGACGCATTCAAGGAGCTTCGCCATTTTCCGGCCGATCTGATTATTTGCGATTGGAACATGGAGCCCCTGGACGGCCTTGACTTCGTACGACTTGTGCGAACGGGAGGCGACAGCCCCAATCCATATGTTTCGATTATCATGTTAACTGGCCACACGGAAATGAACCGGGTGATAGAAGCCAGGGACTCAGGCGTAAACGAGTTTCTGGCAAAACCGATTTCGGCAAAAAAACTCTATTCCCGCATCAAGACCATCATTGAACATGAGCGCAAGTTCATAAAAGCCGGAAGGTACTTCGGACCGGACCGTCGCCGTAGGAATGATCCGAACTACACAGGTTCAGAACGCCGGAAATCCGAGAACGATCCAACACCAAAACCCGCATCTGCGGTAACACCGCCGGCAGATACGCCAACACCTGCTGAAGCTGTGGCGGAACCGGAAGGTGGAAAAGATTTAAATCAGGATGAAATTGAGGCCTTGTTGAACAGCTAAAGATATGCTGCCATAAGAAATAGCCTGCCGGAGGAAAGAAAATGGCTGAGGAAGGTAAAGCGGAAATCATCGTTCCGCCGGATACGTTAAAAGACAAGATCGTCACGGGCGGTCCGAACGCTGTTGACATGGAGGCGCTGGAACGCGCCGAGCAGGTTATTGCAAACATGGCCGACAGTTATCTCGACTGGGTCGAGGAAGACCTGAAAAAGATTGCTTCCGCCTATGACCGGCTTGTAGAGGGCGGCGGCGACAGGACGAAGGATGTCGACAAGGTTTTCGGTATCGCCCATGACATGAAAGGCCAGGGCGGCAGTTTCGGTTATGAGCTCATTACGGCGGTGGGAAACAACCTTTGCCGGCTAATCGAACGTTTTGACGACTCCGTGGCTCCTGATGTCCAGAATGAAGCCATTCGTATCCACATCGACGCCATGAAGCTGATCATTTCCAATCGTATGAAAGGCGATGGCGGAGCCCAGGGAACGGCCATCTTGAACGGTGTCCAGCAAATGGTGGAAAAACTCGTTCCTGGTAAATAAGACTACCGGGTTAAATTCGGAAAATTGAGGTGTTAAGTGATTGGCTTGAGGGACTTAAGCCAATCCATGCGCTTTTCTGCAAGCTCGATGTCGTGTTCCAACCATGCCGGAAGAAATCCCTCATCACCCATATGATGGGTGCGCAACTTGTGAAGCCTAGCCAGTTCATTATCTGAAAAATCAACAAGAAGGGATATCTGGCCTTGCTGGTCTTCCGGTGTCAGCAGATGCAGGAACCGGAACTTAAGAGCAATAATCAGTTTGTTAAGCTCCGTTGCGCCCATCCGAACATTGGCGGTGAGGAGGGTAGACAGTTCCTCGCGCCCCTCATCGGTAATGGCGAGTTCGGCGTTGTCTTCCATGCTGTCGCCATCAATGGCATGGACAAGACCTTCATAGCGAAGCAGTTCAATGGACTGACCCATGACATCAAGGGACGGCCCGATGATGTGGCTGTTGAAATGGCGAATGGAAGCGGCGAGTTCACCATAGCGCATGGGTTTTACAGCAAGCGAGCCCAGGGCGCACAAGCGAACGGCTTCTTTCGGTGTCAGTGTGTTATCTGTATACATGGAGGCGGATTATAAACCGTTTTAGGTTAACAGTCATCCACACAAAACAGTTATTAGCGGCAATTTATCAGGCGACGGCCTTCAGGCCATGAAAAGCCCATACTTCGCGCATGGCTTCAATCAGGGCATTCATGTCTTCATCCGTGTGGAGCGGCGACGGTGTAAAGCGTAGCCGTTCGGTTCCCCTTGCCACGGTCGGATAATTGATCGGCTGGACATAAATATCATGGGTGTCCAGTAACCTGTCGGAAATGCTCTTGCACAAAACAGGATCGCCGACATGGACGGGCACGATATGGCTGATAGAAGGCATTACGGGGAAACCCGCATCCCGGAAGCGTTTTTTCAAGGTCGCTGCTCGTTCCTGGTGCCGGGTTCTGAGTTCTGGGTGGCTACGGACGTGTTTGACGCTCGTCAGGGCTGCTGCTGCGACAGCGGGCGGCATGGAGGTGGAGAAGATGAAGCCGGTGCCGTATGAGCGGATGAAGTCGCAGAATGCTTCGCTGCCGGCAATATAACCGCCGACAACACCGAATCCTTTCGCCAAGGTTCCCTGGATGATGGTCAGGCGGTCCATCAGACCTTCCCTTTCCGCAACGCCGGCGCCATGATCGCCATAGAGGCCAACGGCATGGACCTCGTCGATAAAGGTCATGGCATTGTACTTATCTGCCAGGTCACAGAATTCCTTGATCGGCGCAATATCGCCATCCATGGAATAGAGGGATTCAAAGGCTATAAGTTTGGGGCGATCCAGGTCATACTGTTGTAGCCGTTCTTCCAGGTGTTCCACGTCATTATGGCGGAAAATATGGCGTTCCGCCTTGCTGTGGCGAATGCCCTCGATCATGGAGTTGTGGTTGAGGGCGTCGGAAAGGATAACGCAGTCCGGAACCAGGGCGCCGAGCGTGGAGAGGGTTGTCATGTTGGCAACCCAACCGGACCCAAAGATAAGGGCTGCTTCTTTTTCATGCAGGGAGGCCAGTTCCTGTTCCAACAGGACATGGTAGTGGTTTGTGCCACTGATGTTGCGCGTTCCACCGGCGCCTGCACCGCATTTTTCGATGGCTTCGTGCATGGCGGCAAGGACATCTTCATTCTGACCCATGCCGAGATAGTCGTTGGAGCACCAGACAGTGACATTGTGAATATCGCCATCACGGTAATTGGTGGCTTTCGGGAAACCACCTGCCTTGCGTTCCAGATCGGCAAAGACCCTGTAACGGCCTTCATCCTTGAGGTCGTTAATCTTCTTGGCGAAAAAATCTTCGTAATTCACTGTTACTACTCCATTTTTTCCTTGCTAATCAGGCTGCCAATCCTTCATTTTTTACCCATGACGCCGTGTCATCAAGAGCTTTTCCGAAAGCGGCGAGAAGCTCGTCGATCTCCTCTTCGTTGATGACCAGAGGCGGACAGAAAGCAACCGAGTCGGCGATAGGACGCAATATCAGGCCATGGGCCCGGGCGCGACCGACGCAATAGGCTCCAACCATCGCTTTGGGATCGAATTGTTCCTTGGTTGCCTTGTCGGCAACCAATTCGACGGCGCCGATCAAACCGACACCACGGACTTCGCCGACGAGTTCATGATCGGCAAACGCCCGCAAGCCGTCCTGCAAGCGGGGCGAGATACGACGAACATGGCTGAGGATATCGTCATCTTCATAGATTTTCAGGGTTTCCAGGGCAACAGCGGCACTCACAGGATGGCCACCATAGGTGCTGCCGTGACCAAATAAACCCAGTTTTTCACTTTCGCTGACCAGAGCCTGGTAAATCTTGTCTGAAATCATCAGGGCCGAAATGGGCAGATACGCGGAAGACAGCTGTTTTGCCGTCGACATCATGTCCGGCTTCAATCCGAATGTCTGGCTACCCCACATGTTACCGGTCCGTCCCAGACCGTTGATGACTTCGTCTGCGATCAGCAGGACGTCATATTTCTTGAGCACGGCCTGGATTTTTTCGAAATAGGTGGCTGGAGGTACAAGGACGCCACCGGCGCCCATGATCGGCTCGGCAATAAAGGCGGCGATGGTATCCGGGCCTTCATCGAGAATGAGCTTTTCCAGGCTGTCCGCGCAGCGCGTGGCGAAATCCTCTTCCGACTCGCCGTCTTCACCAAAGCGGTAGTAATGGGGGCAATCCGTATGCAGGATGCGATCAATCGGTAGATCGAAATCATTATGCAGGTGCGGCAGGCCGGTCATGCTGGCGGCGGCCACGGTTACACCGTGATAACCCTTGGTGCGGGCGATTATTTTCTTCTTTTCAGGCTTGCCGATGGCGTTGTGGTAATACCACACCAGTTTGACGGCCAGATCGGTGGCTTCAGATCCTGAATTGCCATACAGAACTTTGCTGACGCCTTCCGGCGCTACGCTGATCAGCTTTTCTGAAAGATCAATAACCACTTCCGGCGCCATATGGGCGAAAGCGTGGCAATAGGGGAGGTTTTGCATGGCTTTTGTCGCTGCATTGACGAGACGATCCTGGCTGTAACCA
>CAYFMQ010000012.1:50788-61768 GCA_964344255.1 uncultured Thalassospiraceae bacterium | reverse complement strand
CGGCACACCACAGGCCGGCCAGTCCCTCGATGTAACCATTTCCGGCATCGTCAAAGATACGGACGCCTTCCGCACGGGTAATTACGAAGGGGCCGTTTTCCTCATGTTTTTTCAGGTTCGTATAACCGTGAACATGATAGGCGATATCCCTGCTTGCGGCAGAATTCCCCAGTTGCGCCATTTGCACTCTCCTAAATTAAATTTCCCTTGGCAGATCAAAATCATGATCAGAGCACGCACAATATACGGAGAAGCCCTGAAAGGAAATGATCTTGGTCAAACAGCCAAAAACTAAAATTTAAAGCGATTCTTTGATGTTTGAGCGCGGATCAAGGGCATCCTGAAGCCCATCGCCGATAAAATTGAAGGCGATGACCGTTAAAAAGATCAACATTCCCGGATAAAACGCCAACATGGGCGCCTGCCAGATCAATTCTTGGGCATTTGTCAGCATATTGCCCCAACTTGGCACCGGAGGCTGGATTCCTAACCCTAGAAAACTCAGCACCGATTCAAGCAGAATGATGTTTCCGATGGACAATGTCGTGGCGACGATGATCGGTGAGGCAAGGTTGGGAAGAATATGCACGCCCATGATACGGAATGCACCGGCGCCCTGGGCTCTTGCAGCCATAATGAAGGGACGCTCCTTCAAAGACAGCGTATTGGCCCGGACCAACCGGGCGGATGTCGTCCATCCTGCGAGCGATACGATAACAATAATCCGGTAAAGACTGATGTTTTCACTATTGACCACTTCCATCGGCAGCCCCAGTTTCGATAGATCAAGCGCCGCCAGCACGATTAGTAAGGGCAATAAGGGCAGCGCAATAACGCCATCGGTCACCCGCATCAGAAGGTTATCCAGCCAGCCGCCGTAGTATCCTGCACTGATACCGATAATGGTCCCGATAAACGATGCGATCAGGGCAGAAACCAGGCCGACAAACAGGGAAACCTGGCCGCCCTGCAGCAGGCGGACAAGGAAATCGCGTCCCAGTTCGTCTGTGCCCAGGGGATGGTCTATGGATGGGAGGGCGAACCTGTTGAACAAATCAACGGCAGTTGTATCTGTTCCCAATAACACTTCTATCGGATAGGCGATCAGGCTGAAAAATGTCATGCAGGCAAGAACGAGAAGGCTGATATAGGCAAGTCGATGGGCGAAAAATCTACGGCGCACAAGCGATGAGTATGAAACACCAGACTGCGTGGATGAAGGATCGGGGATCATGGCTGCGCCTCATGGAGTCTGATACGGGGGTCAAGCGCAGCGTAAGCCAGATCGGCGCCCAGATTACCGAGCAAGGTGATGCCTGTTGCACACAAAAGCGTCGCCAGGGCCAGATTGAAATCGTTCCCCATGATAGAATCGAAGATCAATTTACCCATGCCGGGATAAGCGAAAACCGTTTCCGTGATCAGGGCGCCTGAAAACAGGAAGCCGAAATCCAGCGCGATGATCGTCACGACCGGAATCATGGCGTTACGCAGAGCGTGGCGGAGAAGGGTTTGAGTCCTCGATAGGCCCTTTGCGCGGGCGGTCCGAATGTAATCCTGACGCAAAACTTCAATCATGGCGGCGCGCATATAACGGGTATGCCCCCCGACGCTTGCGATGGTCAGGGCGAAAACCGGCAGGACCAGATATTTGGCCGAATTCCACCATCCGCCTTGTTCTCGGATGTCGCCGATGCCGCCTGCGGGGAGAATGCCGAGGGTAACGGAAAAAATAATGATCAAAAGCAACGCCAGCCAGAACGACGGAATGGAAATGCCTGCAAAAGCGGCAAAATTGATGGAATAATCGACAGCTGTATAGGGTCTGGATGATGCCCAGACACCGGCGCTGATACCGATAACGACAGATAGCACGAAACTTATACCTAAGAGCTTAATGGTGTTCCCCAGTGCTGGCGTTATTGCTTCCAGCACCGGTTTACCATGCAGACGCGAATAACCCAGATCTCCATTGGCGAAAGCCTGCAGCCAATTCAGATAGCGTGTCGTGATCGGTTGATCGAGTCCGTAAAGCTGATACAGGCGCTCGGCGTCTTCCGGCCCCAGATTGGGGTCAGCGCTAATCATCAGGTCAATGGGATCTCCCGGCATCAAGCCGATCAGGACGTAGATCACAAAGGACATGATCCCGAGAACCATGAATATCTGCACGAAACGGCTGATCAGGTATCGCGACATCAGTTCTTCACCGTCCAGTTCTCAACCCAAAGTGTAGAGGAATACTGATGTCCGGTCGGCTCCAGGCCTTGAAGCCATTTGGGTAGGATATAGACATTGGCCCGAAAATAGAGCGGAATAACGGGAATTTCCTGGATATAGATCTCCTGCAAGCGACGCCATAGGGGGCGGCGTTTTCCCGGGTCCAGTTCGACTTCGATCCTGTCTATCAAATCGTCGATTTCGGAATTCCTGAAACCCGGGTAATTCTGCCCGGAAAAGCCGTTGTGCTGATCAGGGATATAGGCGGAATGAAGCGTTGAACGGGGAACGCTTTCGGGCGAACTGATCCAGGCGTACATGCCAAGGCCCGTATAGGTGCGTTCCGTCAGGGATTCGCCGAAAAACACCCGGGCCGGCTGGTTCTTGATACGCACATCAATTCCCAGCTTGCGCCACTGGCTCTGCAGTACCTGTTGGACAAGCTCCCGGGTGCGGTTACCGGCCGTGGTGATGAAATCGAGCGACAGGGGCTCACCCTCAGCGTTTACTCTGACGCCGTTTTTCATGGTGCCCCATCCGGCATCGGCCAGCAGGCGGGCGGCCATCTTTGGATCATACGAAGGATTGGGCAGGTCCGATGCGTGCATGCCGTCGAGCGGGTTGACGTTGCTGATGGCGACAGGCTGTTTACCGCCGAACAACTGTTGGCTTATGGCCTTGCGGTCAATGGCGTAAATCAGCGCCTGGCGGATGCGCAGGTCGCTAAGGATCGGGTTGTCCAGATTGAGATCGATATGCTCGTAAATAAGGCCCGGTTTGTATATGATCGAGAATTTATTGCCGTGGCGTTTTTCAAAACTCAGGGCCTGATCGATGGTCAGGCCAAGTTCACCTGCAATCATGTCGATCTCTCCCGAAAGCAGGTTGGCCTCAAGGGCTGCGGTATTTTCAATAACCCGGACGATGATTTTCTTGAATGCCGGTGTTTTCCCCCACCATTTGGGATTCCGTTCCAGCGTGACATGGGAGCCCGGACTGACGGCGCTAATGAGGTATGGACCGGCATAGAGCCCCTCATAAAGGGTATCCGTATCATAGGCCGTTTTGTGTCTGTATTCGGCGGGTTCGGAAAAGTTTTTGCGTTCGATATGTTCCGGTAGCAGCGCAAATCCGCCAAGGCTGTTGTAATCGAACGTTAGCCGGTCGACGTGCAGCGTGAAGGTCTTGTCGTCAACGGCGTCAATTTTATAAATCCGCCTGTATAGTTCCGCGCCGCCGATCCCGGATAGTTCATTTTTTCCGGCTTCCCAGGTGAAGATCACATCCTTCGTGGTGACGGGAACGCCATCGCCCCATGTAGCCTGTGCGTTCAGCGTATAGGTAATGGCGACGCCGTTCTTGTTGTCCGGTGTCTTCTCCCGTCTGGCGAGGCCGTTTTCAATGGTCGGCAATTCGGTGCAGAGCATGCAGACCAGATTCCAGTCCTTGTCATACGAGGTGATTGGCCTGCGGGTCATGGCGAGGATGTAGCTCTTTGCCAGCATGGAATTGATGCTGGGATGGAAAGTCGATGGAAATTGGGAAATGCCGATGACCAGGGTGTCCCTGGCGTGCGCCGTGGTTTGGGTGGCGAATGAAAGGATTATTGCGACGGATGCAATAAGAAGATTGATGATGCGGTGTTTCACTACTCAGCCTATCCGGGTTTACAGGGACAAGCCTACCTTACCATTTGGCAAAGGAGATGTGAGATGAAATCTCTAATCGATCAGGACGCCCTGCCGCCGTGTGATGCAGACCAACCAAGGGGATCATCGAGAAATTCCCGAACACCGTTAATTTCTTCATTCGTGAAATCCTGACCGCGTTCCGCCTCTTCCAGAACCTCACGCCAGGTTGTCAGGTAATGCAGGGTAACGCCGAGTTCTTTCAGGCCATCGAGGGCACCTGGGAAAACACCATAGAAGAAAACGACGAAAGCATCGGAAACTTCGGCGCCAGCTGTCCTCAACGCATTGACGAAATTGACCTTGGAGCCGCCGTCGGTCGCCAGATCCTCAACCAGGAGAACCCGGCTGCCTTCTGTCAGGTTGCCTTCGATTTGCGCATCTCGGCCGAAACCTTTCGGTTTCTTGCGCACATACTGCATGGGTTTGTTGGTTGCTTCGGCAATCCAGGCAGCATAGGGGATACCGGCTGTCTCGCCGCCTGCGACAGCATCGATGGAATCAAATCCGATATTCTGTTCAAGGATCGATACGGCATGGGAGATGATTTTGCTGCGTGCTTCCGGGAACGAAATGACCCAACGGCAATCGATATAGACGGGGCTGGCCCAGCCGGCCGTGAGCATGTAGGGCTCCTGCGGGCGAAAGTTGACGGCCTTGATGTCGAGCAGCATCCGGGCGGTTTCTCGCGCCGCTTCCGCCGGTGAAGAAGTTTGGGCCGTATCTGTCATTCTCTGGGCATCCTGTATAGATCTGTTTTTCGTTTCTCTTGTTTAGTGGGTGAAATGGCTTGTGACAATTTCGAATTGCCCGATCTTTTCCATTTCCTGTGAATTCCGGTTGACCCGCGGGGCTTCAGACCGGTTTATTGCCCTATGAACAACAATAACCAGAACCAAAGTGCTCCCGTAATCTGGGCGTTGCTGGATGACAGGGCCGGAAACAGAAGCCAGTGCCTTGGCGTCGCAGAATGTCTCGGGATTCCTTTTGTGACAAAGGAAGTACGCTATTCACCGCTTGCCCGTTTACCCAACTGTCTGTTGGGCGCCTCGTTTCTGGGATTAACAATGATTTCAAGGCTCGGCTTTCGAGAGCCCTGGCCTGACCTGGTGATTGCAGCCGGGAGGCGGATTGGCCCTGTTGCGCGAGCGATTAAAAAACGGAGCGGTGGACGCACGAAATTAGTTCAGATCATGTATCCGGGTGATGCGGGTATCAGGGATTTCGATCTCGTCGCTGTCCCGACCCATGACGCATCAAAATCGGGAAACAATATCCTGAGCATTCTCGGCGCACCGCACGGCATAACGGAAGAAAGACTTGCCCAGGCATCAGACAATTGGCGTGACCGATTGTCAGAACTTTCAACGCCAAGAATTGCCGTCCTGGTCGGCGGTTCGACTCGACGGCGCACTTTCACTGAGGCCATGGCCCGGGAACTGGGGCAAAAGATAAATGAGCTTGCCGTAAAGTCCGGTGGCGGCCTGATGATATCCACCAGCCGCAGGACAGGCCGCGCCGCCGAAGAAGCATTGTTCAGTCAGGTAACTGCTCCCCATCAGAGTTTCCGCTGGGGCGAGGAGGGGGAAAATCCTTATCTGGGATATCTGGCGACGGCGGATGTCATCGTTGTTACGGGAGACTCGGTTTCCATGTGTTCGGAAGTATGTGCGTCAAAAGCGCCCGTCTTCATTTTTGCACCGCACGACTTGATTACGGACAAGCACGCCCGTCTGCACCAAGCTTTGTATTCGGAAGGTTACGCCCGCCCCCTTACCGGTGAATGGGAAACATGGGATCATCCCCGTCTCAATTCCACCGAGTGCATTGCGGACGCCATCCGGGAAAAACTGGGGGTCCTTTGAATAATGCCAAATCTGGCCGCCAACCTATCAACCATGTTCGGAGAATGGAGCTTTCTCGACCGTATTGGCGCCGCCGCCGATGCGGGGTTTGCGGCTGTCGAGTGTCAATTTCCTTATGAAGAACCTTCAGACAAAATCGCAGCCAGGCTCTCCCGTTGTAATCTGGAAATGATCCTGATTAATACGCCAGCGTCAAACGAAGATGGAATGGGGTTAATCGCCGTGCCCGGACGGCAGGAAGATTGTCGTGCCGGATTGCAAAAGGCGCTGGAATATTGCCGGGAATTAGACGTGAACCTGGTGCATGTGATGTCCGGATGCCCTTCGTTTGAACATTCAACGGATGCGTGCCGGAGGGTCTTGAAAGAGAATGTCCGGTACGCGGCTGATCTGTTCGCCCCGTATGGCATTACAGCACTGCTTGAGCCCATCAACACTTTTGATGTGCCGGGATATTACCTTAGTCGTTCAATAGACGCCGTTGCTCTCCTTGATGATGTGGGCCGGGAAAATGTCGCCCTGCAGTTCGATCTCTATCATGCCTACCGGATGGGCGAGAGTCTTGAGGAAAGCCTCAGAACATTCAGTGACAATATTGCCCATATCCAAATTAGCGGACATCCCGGACGTCACGAACCGGACATCGGAGAGATCGACTATCCCCCGCTGTTGGAGCTGATCGATGTGATTGGCTATGACGGGTGGGTTGGGTGCGAGTACAAACCGAAATCTGGCACTCTGGAGGGGCTTGGCTGGGCAAGGGCTTATGGTGTGACGGCACCCGACAGCCGTTAGAAATCAAGCAGGTCCCAGAGCCCTTGTAGGTCTTCCCGCGTTCTAACGTCATAATCATCTGATTGCAGCGCTGTGGACTTTTCGCGTTCCTCCTGGGCCTTTTCAGGATGGGTGGCCACATGAATGCCGCCTTTAAGGCCGGCGTCTTTCCCCGCCAACAAATCCCCCGCCTTGTCTCCGACAACCCATGAACCAGCAAGATTGATATTCTGGATAGCCCGAGCAGCTGTCAACATGCCGGGATTGGGCTTGCGCCAGGGGTGGTTGTCCACGTCATAAGGGGCAATGGCGTCCCGGTGATGCGGACAGGCCAAAACGGCATCCCATCTCGCGTTATGCTGGGAAAGGAGATTTTCGATTCTGTCCTGAACCGCTTCAAATTCCTGCCAGCCGAAATAACCGCGCCCGATGCCGCTTTGATTGGTGACAACGATGACGGGGATGCCAGCCTCGTTCGCCGAACCAATCAGTTGGCCGGCACCGTCAATCAGTTCGACTTTATCAGGGTCGCCGAGGTAATGGGCATCGACCACGATGACGCCATCACGGTCAAGGAACAAGGCGGGAAGGGGCGTGTCGAGCCGTTGCGCTGAATTCGTCAGATCGATCCATACATGATCATCCGTCAGGTTCCTATCGCTGAAGCGGGAGTTTGCCGGGGTGCTGATAGCGTGGGTCATATGGCAGGCATTTACAGGTTTGAATAAAGGGTGTGTCCCAATCGGCATAATTTATGGCACAGTGATCCCGAACAACATGCCAATCTTTCGTAACGGCAGACAACACTGAATAACATGCCCGCTCCCGAAACAAACAAAAATACGCCGCTTGATGAGCCGCCGCCTTATCAATTGTCGTCGTCAGCCGTTATCCGCTGGTGGCTGTTCGCTTTCGGCTGGGTCATGATCCTTTTGGGGGTGATTGGCATTGCCGTTCCCGGAATGCCGACGACGGTCTTTCTGATTGCCGCTGTATGGGCCTTTTCAAAAAGCTCTCTCAAGTTCCAAGTCTGGTTGTGGGAACATAAAATTCTGGGGCCGCCTGTCAGGGCCTGGTATCAGTATCGTGTAATACCTGTAAGGGCGAAATTCATTGCCGTTCTGATGATGATGGCGAGCGTTGTCTATATGGCTTTCGCCTATGACGGTGATTTGATACCGGCTGCCCTGCTTGGCGTCGTGCTCATTCCCGTCGGACTCTATATCTGCACAAGGGCCAGCAAGCCACCGGTAGCTCCCAAGGAGAAAATTGAGCGGGTGGATGAATGGTGATATAGATCGGTTTATATTTTTAGTCTTTTAGCGGACGATTTCTGTCCCTGAGAATAACCAGAATCAGACAACCGTTCTCTGAAGCTGAATGGTGCTCGGAACCCGGCTCAAAGCGAACGAAATCTCCTGCCTTGAAAACGTGGCCGTCACAGTCCGTCAAGGTGCCTTCCAGCATCAAAAACTGTTCCGCTTCCGTATGCTTATGGGGATAGCTTTGGGCACCCGGCTCGAACCTGAGCATAAACAGATCAAGCTTTTCCTCCTCATTCAGACTCAAAGGCAGCCAGCTCATACCGGGCAGTTCGACGCCGTAACGGTCATAGGGACGGAAATTGTCACTATCCGTCGAAATGATGGTGCGGAGAGAAGCATCCAGTATGTTGCCAAGCTGTTTGGCACGTTCGACAGATTCAGACATCTAGCGGCTCCCCTTTCTTTAAGCCCCGGTGAAGGCTTGCAGGCCCGTCTGGGCACGGCCCAGGATCAACGCGTGAATATCATGGGTGCCTTCATAGGTATTCACGGCTTCCAGATTCATGACATGGCGGATGACATGGAATTCGTCAGCAACGCCGTTGCCGCCGTGCATGTCCCGCGCCATGCGGGCGATGTCGAGCGACTTGCCACAGGAATTTCGTTTGATCATGGAGATGTTCTCAGGCGGGCAATCACCTTCATCCAGCATGTGTGCGACGCGCAGGCACCCTTGCAAGCCAAGGGTGATTTCCGTTTGCATGTCGGCGAGTTTTTTCTGGATCAGCTGATTGGCGGCGAGCGGACGGTTGAATTGTTTGCGGTCCAGCGTGTACTGACGGGCTGCATGCCAGCAGAACTCAGCCGCGCCAAGCGATCCCCAGGCGATCCCGAAACGGGCCTTGTTCAGGCAGCCGAACGGCCCTTTCAGGCCGGTTACATCCGGGAACATGTTCTCTTCTGGTACAAACACCTTATCGAGGACAATCTCACCGGTTATGGAAGCGCGAAGGCTGAACTTGCCTTCGATCTTCGGCGTGCTCAGCCCTTCCATGCCTCGTTCGAGGACAAAACCACGGATCACGTCGTCAAGCTTGGCCCAGACAATAAAGACATCGGCGATAGGGGAGTTGGTAATCCACATCTTGGATCCGGTAAGGACATAACCGCCTTCATCTTTTTCCGCCCTGGTTTTCATGCCGCCGGGATCGGAACCGTGGTCCGGCTCGGTCAGTCCGAAACACCCAAGCAGCTCGCCCGTTGCGAGGCGGGGCAGGTATTTCTGGCGCATCTCTTCGGTGCCGTATGTGAAGATCGGGTGCATGACCAATGAGGACTGGACGCTCATGACGGAGCGGTAGCCTGAATCAACCCGCTCGATTTCGCGGGCGACCAGGCCGTAGCAGACGTGGTTTACGCCGGCGCAGCCGTATTCTTCCGGAATTGTTGAGCCGAGAAGGCCTAGTTCTCCAAGTTCCGGAACGATTTCCGGATCAAAGGTTTCATGACGATTGGCTTCAAGGATGCGGGGCATCAGCTTATCCTGTGCGTAATCACGTGCCGTATCGCGCACCAGCCTTTCTTCTTCACTCAACTGGTTATCGAGAAGAAACGGGTCGTCCCACTGGTATGGAGATGTATTAGCCATTCGTCTTCACCCTCTTTACAATATTATGTTGCATTGCAGCATTGACGTCCGGATGTTGGCACGACATTGGGCAATGCTCAAGGCCTGAGATAATTGATACCCCTGGTAAGCGGTCCTTATTATTCTTCACTCGTATCCGGCCACCTGTCACACAGATCATGTTCGATACCCAGAAGATCGATCGCCCGTCCGACGGAATGACGGATGATGTCACTAAGTGATTGGGGTTTATTGTAGAACGCCGGAACCGGCGGCATTATGCGTGCGCCTGCATCCGCAGCCTGCGCCATGAGCCTGAGGTGGCCTTTATGAAGCGGCGTTTCCCGGACCATTAAGACCAGTGGCCTGTACTCCTTGAGCGTAACGTCTGCTGCGCGGACAATAAGGTTCATCGAAAAACTGCTGGCGATGCCCGATAAGGTTTTGATGGAGCAGGGCGCCACGATCATGCCGGCAGTCCTGAAAGACCCTGATGATACGGCTGCCGCCAAATCCTTGATGTTGTAGGTTTCATCAGCCAATGAACGCACATCATCGAGGCTGTAATCCGTTTCAATTGTTATCGTCTGAGAACCAAGTTCCGAAATGATAAGGTGCGTGGGTATCGTGAGTTCTTTCAGCATCCTTAATGTTTCGATGCCGTAGATAGCTCCACTGGCACCACTGATGCCGACAATAACAGGTGCTGTCATAAACGATGTATCCAGTCTGACTTGATGTTCCCACAAACTACCAACAGCAATGCAGTAATGCATCATCTAAGGTATAAAAAAATAAAATCAACGAAATGAAACTAAATAGAGAAAGAATGCCAGGCTATTGTCTTGAAACTATAAAGCACTAAGATCAACCATTCATGTTCTTGTTTCTTATCAAATGGTTGGGTGGGGACGATGATTGATAAGGACCTTTGAGGTATTAACTCGTGATTAGCATCAGCATTTTGCTGTTTACGGATAATGAACAAACGGCAAAAGATTGTCAGAACGCCCTCGACCGGCAGGGATATTACACCTGTCAAATCACATGGAATTCAAAAATCGAGGATGTCTCTGATCATATAAAAGCTGTTAAACCTGATGTTGTTTTATTTGACGAAAAAGACCTAAGTGCCCTTTCAAAGAGGACATTGTCCCAAATCGAAGCTTCCTTAAGTGACATTGCCGTTGTCATTTTCAACGAAGCTGTACTCTGCGATAGCGGCACAACGGAAATCTTCACAAATCTTGAGAGCTATCTTGAAGAGGATTTGCATAAGGCCGGAAGTTTGGGGGGCGCTATTCATCAGGCAATCCACCAAAAACACCTGCAAAAAATCGTCGATAATAGCGAACTGCGTTTCGAGAATTATCTGAACGACGGTTTCAGTTGGTTTTGGGAAATGGGACCGGATCTCAGATTTACGAAAATCTCAAACAACCTGAAGGACTTGATGGGCGATCAGGCTGACGCCATGGTCGGCATGCGTCTCGATGAGTTTTGTCAGGGGCAGCACGGGGGTGGAAATCTTAAGGAATTTC
>CAYFMQ010000012.1:0-50778 GCA_964344255.1 uncultured Thalassospiraceae bacterium | reverse complement strand
CAGTGCAATCAGCCAGACTCTGCCACCCCTCCGGGGTAAAATGCGGAGAGAGAGGGATTCGAACCCTCGAAGGGCAGGAGTACTACCCTTACCCGCTTAGCAGGCGGGCGCCTTCAGCCAGCTCGGCCATCTCTCCAATCAGGTATTTTAAGGATTTTCTCCTCAAAACGGATAGTCGTACCCATTTTCACGATGCCGAATTCTGGGTTAAGCACGAAGGTGGTGAGCTACAGTGGTTCAGTATTAACGGACACCCTGTATTCGACGATGACGGTGAATATAGTGGCTATCACGGCATCGGAACCGATACGACAATCAGAAAACATGGGGACTGGGAGGTCGAGCAGGGCAAAGCCATGCTGGAGAGCATCTTCAACACCTCTCAGGATGGTTTCCTTGTCCTTAAAGCAATCCATTCGAGCGCAGGCGTCATCGCAGATTTCGCAATTTCCCGGGTGAACAGTAAGGCTGAAGAACTACTTGGCGATACAAGCGCGAAGCTCCTGGGGCGGCTGATCAAGTTGGAGGTTCCCAGCTTCGTCACCAGCGGTCTCTACGATCTGGCGAAAAACACCGTGCTTTCGAAGGAGCCTTTTGATGTTGAACAATACTTCGACGAATCAACCATGCTCGGCTGGTATCGCATTACCGGCGTTGCCCTGGATGACGGCATTGTCATCAATATCTCTGACATCTCGGACTCTAAAAACGCCCAAATGGAACTCGACCGAAAAGTCGAGGAGCTGATTAAAGCCTCTGAAGCCGCAGAAATGGCGACAGTTGCAAAATCGGAATTCCTTGCAGCCATGAGTCACGAAATCCGGACGCCGATGACCGGCGTCATGGGATTTGCCGATATGTTGTTGGAGGACAACCTGGATGATGCAAGCAAGGAAAAAATCTTCAAGATAAAGGATGTAACCAGATCCCTTCTCAAGATCATCAATGACATTCTTGATATGTCCAAATTAGAGGTAGGAAAAATGGAAGTTGAATATCTGGATTTCCATCTTCCCTCCCTGATCAAGGAATCGGTTGGATTATTTCATGAAAAGCGGAAAGGAAAACGGGCGAAAAACCTGGATTTGAATGTATCGTTTGCCGACGGTTTCCCTGACGCCATTAATTCCGATCCAACGCGATTTCGACAAATTCTCATTAACCTGATTGGTAACGCGGTCAAATTTACCAAAACCGGCAGCGTTACTGTTAAATGCCAACTTAAAAGATCGAATAACGGCAAGGAATTCATCTATGTGGAGGTCATCGATACGGGCATAGGCATCAGCGCAGATGTCATCAAACGCCTGTTCACAGCTTTTACCCAGGCCGATTCCTCTATCAGCCGACAGTATGAGGGTACAGGCCTGGGGCTATCCATATGCAAGCGCCTTGTAGAATTGATGGGGGGCGATATTGGCGCTCAAAGTGAATTGGGAAAGGGATCGACATTCTGGTTTAGCGTTCCCTTTAAGGCAGCGACTTCCGAGGTGTCACAGAGCTATCAGGACACAGTTTACCAGAGCATCAGTTACCGCGCCCTTCGTCCATTGAACATTCTGGTTGCGGAAGATAACGAGATCAATCAGCAGATTATCAAAGCAACTTTGGACCGGTTCGGTCATAAGTCCCATATCACTGAAAACGGTATCGCTGCCGTTAAGGCCCATAAACAAGGTAACTTCGATCTTATTCTGATGGATGTGCGCATGCCTGAAATGTCTGGCCCGGAAGCCACCCAAGCAATCAGACAATTGGGAGAGGACAAATCACGGATTCCGATAATTGCCGTTACGGCCGATGCCGTTGAAGCGAATATCAAAGGATATTTTGATGCCGGGATGAATGCTGTCGTCACAAAGCCGATTGACCGGGCTGATCTGGCGACCTCGATTGATAAGGTTATGGGTGAGACAATCCATAGGCCTGAAGTTTCTACTGAAACCGGTTCGTCTGCATCCAAAGACGAGACCAAGGCTGATGATGTGGACGAGGAGGACGTGAAATCCGCTGTTGATGATTTCCTGAAACAGATCGGTGCTACTTGATACTTTACAGTGTCCTTTCCGATAAGTTTCCGTCCGCTTCAGATGGAAATAACCGTAGTATTCTTTACTTCTTCCATAACGACATAAGTGTGCGTTTCCCTGACGCTGGGCAGACTTACAAGTGATTGCCCGAGAAAACTTCTGTAAGCAGCCATGTCCTTGACGCGGGCTTTGATAAGGTAATCGTACCCGCCGGATAACAGATGACATTCCTGAACCTCCGGAATGTCCATGACGGCCTGCTTGAATTGCGCGAAAACATCTTCCGTCGTTCTGTCGAGAACGACCTCGACAAAAACCAGCATGGCGGCATCAAGCTTGGATGGATCAACAAAGGCGCCGTAACCCGTGATGACGCCTTCACGTTCCATTCGTTTGACACGGTTCAGGCAAGGTGTCGGGCTTAAGTGAACACGTTTCGAGAGTTCGATGTTGGATAATCGGCCGTCGGCCTGCAGGTGCCTGAGGATCTCCACATCGGTGATGTCCAGGCGTATGGGGGATAGTGTTTCCGGCGATGGCATACCAATAATCCTGAAAAATTTTAATAGGACAAAATTATATTCTATATATTCGTATATAGAAGCATAAATAACCTTATTAGTATATGAAATAAGTGAGAAATGCTCCTGTTATTTTGATATCCTTGCACTAATAACTCGCTTGCGTCCCGTGTCGCGAGATAGCTGCTTTTCAGGAGACATAGTCATGGGCTTGCCGGACTTTATCGGGCCGTTGCCTGAGGCCTCAGAGCTTCGTCAGAAAATTGACCAGGCCTATCGGGCAGAAGAAATCGCGATTGTTGAAATGCTGCTTGGCGAAGCGGCACTTGAAACCACGCTTAAGGGACGCATCCAGGACAGGGCTTATGACCTGGTCGAAGAAATGCGCCGGCAGGGCAAAGAGTCCGGGGGGCTGGACGCATTCATGCACGAGTATGAGTTATCCAACCAGGAAGGTCTTGTGTTGATGTGCCTGGCGGAAGCTCTGTTACGCATTCCTGATGGTGAAACGGCATCAAAACTTATCAAGGACAAGTTGGGCGAAGCGGACTGGGAAGGCCATCTCGGGCAAAGTTCTTCCTTGTTTGTCAACGCTTCGACCCTTGCCTTGATGATGACAGGACGGGTTGTCCAGCTCGATGAGACCGTAACAAGGGATATCGGTGGCTTTATCAAGAAGCTGATTGCACGCAGCGGAGAGCCGGTTATCCGGCAATCAATGCTTCAAGCCATGAAAATCATCGGCCGGCAATTCGTCATGGGGCGTACGATAAACGAAGCTCTTGAACGCGCCAGCGGCGACGAAAAAAACGGTTATCGCCATTCCTTTGACATGCTTGGCGAGGCGGCAAGGACCATGTCGGATGCCGATGCTTATCTCGAAGCCTATTCGGATGCTATCGCTGCCGTCGGACGGGAAAGCGCGGGTCGGGGGGTGATTGATGGCCCAGGTGTTTCCGTAAAGCTATCAGCACTGCATCCACGCTATGAAATGGCACAGTACGATCGGGTCATGAACGAGGTCGTGCCACGGTTATATCGGCTGGCCCGGGAAGCCAAGGAATACGATATCGGCCTATGTGTCGATTCTGAAGAGGCCGACCGACTGGATCTGCAAATGGATGTCATGGAAACCGTGTCGGCCAAACCGGAATTGGCTGGATGGAACGGTTTCGGACTGGCGTTGCAAAGCTATCAGAAAAGAGCCTTTTACGTTATTGACTGGCTTGCGGATCTGTCCCAACGACACGACAGGCAATTCATGGTCCGCCTGGTGAAAGGCGCCTATTGGGATACGGAAATCAAACGCGCCCAGGAACAGGGCCTGGATGGATATCCCGTGTTTACCCGCAAGGCGTCGACAGATGTTTCCTATATTGCCTGCGCCAAAAAACTGCTTCGTTACAATGATCGTATCTACGCGCAATTTGCGACGCATAATGCCCATACGCTGGCAACGGTTCTGGAATTGGCCGGTGGTAACCGAAATTTTGAATTTCAGCGACTGCATGGGATGGGGGAAACCCTATACGGCCAGATCGTCGGTGCCGGTGAAGAAAGCATTCCCTGCAGAATTTATGCGCCCGTGGGAAGCCACGAAGATTTGCTGGCTTATCTCGTCCGCCGCTTGCTGGAAAATGGCGCCAATTCCTCTTTCGTCAATCGTATCGTTGATGAGGCTTCACCCATTGAAGACATCATCGCGGACCCTTGGACGAAAGTAGCTGGTCTGCAGCACAAGCCTCATCCGCACATTCCCTTGCCGGATAATATCTACGGAGCGGACCGAAAGAACGCCAAGGGCCTGGATTTGAGCGATCTCAGCGTTTTGCGTTCCCTGAAATCGTCGCTGGCGAATACGCCTTCCGAGTGGATCGCCAGACCATCGACAGGGGAGGGCAGGGTAAGGGATGTGCGCTATCCGGCTGACAGGCGGGTGATCGTTGGATCTGTCTATGAAGCGGAGCCGGCTGATGTCGAGAGGACAATCGAAACTGCTGTGTCCGCATCTCACGAGTGGTCAGCTCTCGATGCCGGAAGCAGGGCCGATAGTCTCGAAAGGACGGCTGATCTCCTGGAGGAACACACCCCGGAACTGCTAGCCATGTGTGTGCGGGAGGCCGGCAAGACATTATCTGACTCTCTACCTGAAATTCGCGAGGCTGTTGATTTTTGCCGTTACTACGCCGCATGCGCACGTAAGGATTTTTCATCGCCCCAGATCATGCCGGGACCAACCGGCGAATTGAACGAGGTCTCCCTGCATGGCAGGGGGGTATTCGCCTGCATCAGCCCTTGGAATTTTCCCTTGGCTATTTTCCTTGGGCAGGTTTCCGCCGCCTTGGCGGCTGGGAATGCTGTGATCGCCAAACCGGCGGAACAAACGCCATTGATTGCCGCCCGTGCCGTTGAGCTGCTGCACCGGGCCGGTATTCCCGAAGAGGTTATTCAACTGTTGCCGGGCGATGGGCCGACTGTCGGGAAACCTCTTGTAGATGATCCCAGGATTTCCGGAGTCGCATTTACGGGCTCGACTGAAACGGCGCGGTTGATACAGATGTCTCTGGCCTCCCGGCCCGGCGCCATTGCACCGCTTATTGCCGAAACGGGTGGGCAAAACGCGATGATTGTTGATTCAACCGCATTGCCTGAACAGGTCGTTTCGGACGCAATTTTTTCCGCATTCAGGAGCGCCGGGCAACGGTGTTCCGCTCTCAGGGTGCTGTTCGTGCAGAACGATATCCTTGGTGAATTGACTGAGATGCTGGCCGGGGCGACGGAGGAGCTTGCTGTCGGTGATCCAGGACTGCTGAAGACGGACGTCGGGCCTGTCATTGATTCCGATGCCAGGGAATTGCTCGAAAATCACGCCGAACGAATGAACCGCGAGGCGAAACTGTTTTGCAAAGCTGAGCTGGATAAGGATTGCGAACATGGAACATACTTTGAGCCCAGGGCTTACTTGATTGATGATCTTTCCCTTCTGGAGCGTGAAGTCTTCGGGCCCATAATCCATGTTATAGGATATGACGGCTCTCATCTCGATTCAGTCATCGATAGCATCAATGATACAGGATACGGTCTGACTCTCGGTGTGCACAGTCGGGTGGAAAGTACAATTGAGCATATCCGTAGGCATGCCCGGGTCGGAAACATGTACGTGAACCGGAACATGATCGGCGCCGTTGTCGGGGTTCAGCCCTTTGGCGGGGAAGGGCTTTCCGGGACTGGTCCGAAAGCCGGCGGGCCGCGGTATCTCCATCGATTTGCTACCGAGAGATCCTATAGCGTAAACACCACTGCATCAGGTGGTAATGCAGCCTTGATGTCGCTTCAGGAAGGTGTTTGATATTTATCCAAGCGCATTGTTGTCAGCGGTTTTTCACGCTATAGAAACGATATGAAAAACAACCGTTTTTTAATCGTTATGGCTGCCGTTTTTGTCATGTGCCTTGGCCTTGCAGCCTGTGGAGGCCAGCCCTATGTCCACATTCCCGACGAATTCAATCGTGGATCAGAGGACTTTGGCAAGGACATTACCGACAGGGCGGACGTAACAATCTGTTACAGTGCCGATGACACGACGCCTGATGTCGTTCGCAAACTGGCTGTTGATGAATGCGCCAGGTTTGGCAAAGTGGCTAAATTCGTGGACCAGAACTATTCTGCGTGCCCATTGTTAACACCGGTTTCGGCTCATTATGAGTGTGAAGAAAAACCCTCAAAACAGGGTTATGGCTATTACCAATATTGATGAAAACCGCCTTATACAGGCCGTCAGTGGGCATACAATTTTGCCCTTTTCGATGAATAGGTTATAGTATTAATGCACCGTACGAAGGATTGTACGGTTTTTTTAACTGGGCGGAGAACAGTCATGAAACTTGCAAGAACTGCAGTTGTGGCGACGACGTTACTGATCAGTGCCTGTGGCGGAACGCAGAATGCAAATATGGGCGGCATTGCAGGAGCTGCACTTGGCGCCCTTGCCGGTGGTTGGGCCGGCGCTCAGTTCGGTGGTGGAACCGGACAAACGATTTTCACTGTTCTTGGCGTCGCTGGTGGCGCCTTGACCGGCTATGATATCGGTCGCCAGATCAATATGGCTGACAGGCCGGACTACAATCGGGCCGTCGCTAGCGCCATAAACGGTGATGTCGGCCATGCAAACTGGAAAAACCACACGACTGGCAATGGCGGATATATTCGCGTCGATCAGGCATTTTTGAACGGCAATGGTGAACAGTGCAGGACATATCGGTCTACTGTTGCTTTTTCCGATGAGGTGCTGAACGGAGCCGGCGCCGCATGCCGCAGCAATCAAGGTGACTGGGTGCTGGTGGCGGACGCCTTCCACTAGAAGCCGTTTATCAATCTGATGTTTTTGTTTTTAAAGTGGGTGGTCCTTATACCAGCCGCTGTCTATCTCATATTGCTTGGGCTTATATTCGTCTTTCAGCGTCATCTGATGTACTACCCGAGCCATATGGAAGCGACTCCCGCCGATTGGCATGTACCTGAAATGAAGGTGCTGTCTCTTGTGACTGATGATGGCTTAAAGATCGAAAGCTGGCATGGTGACGGGTCTCCCGATCAACCAACGGTCGTTCTGTTCCACGGAAACGCCGGTACGCTTGGTAATCGCGCCTTCAAGGCTAGAGTTTTCTTGGATGCGGGATACGGTGTCATTCTGGCCGGTTACAGAGGATTCGGAAAAAATGAAGGATCTCCTCATGAAGCGGGGCTTTACAGGGACGCCAGGGCTGTCCTCGGGTATCTGGGGCAAATCACCGGCGACATTGTTTTTTATGGTGAATCCCTGGGAAGTGGCGTTGCCGTTCAAATAGCCTATGAGATTGCCCTGAATGAAAATCATCCGCTAAAAAGCCGTTTGTCGGGTGTCATTCTGGAGGCCCCCTTTACATCAATGGGTGATGCAGCAGCTTATCATTATCCGTGGCTGCCTGCCCGGTTGTTAGTCTGGGACCGCTTTGATTCTATTGGAAAAATTGACAAAATCAGCACGCCATTGCTGATTATTCACGGACAACGCGACAGAACAGTTCCCGCTGAGCAGGGCAAAGAACTGCTGCAAGCTGCAAAGGAACCAAAAACCGGACTCTGGCTCTCCGATGCGGGGCATGTCGACATCTTTGAGCATGCCGCAGGAGAGCATCTGCTTACATGGCTGGCCGGGTTGTCT
Source organism: uncultured Thalassospiraceae bacterium (assembly GCA_964344255.1). Taxonomy (GTDB): domain Bacteria; phylum Pseudomonadota; class Alphaproteobacteria; order Rhodospirillales; family Casp-alpha2; genus JAJFIE01. The sequence goes on along the minus strand of CAYFMQ010000012.1, from coordinate 43,024 downwards.
CCGAACCGTTAACCATAATGCCGGATTCCCACTTTATTGTGCAGGTGCGTTGGTTTGATTGACTTTTTTAACCATAATCGATAAATTTAAAGGGTAGTAATGTAAGAATGCGGTGAAATGCGCTCATTGCGTTTCAACCCGATTCTTTGAATGGTTTAGGAACGGAACGACGGAATGGCTTTGATTGTCAAACCGCTACCGGTAGCAGCACCGAGCAACGCGACGGTTAACCGTCCCGTTGTGGCAGGCGCGCGCGGACAGCAAACGGCGTCCTTGTCCGGTCCCGTCGAATCCCTGACCCATGTTTCAGGTTCAGCGCTTGGTGATGGCGCTTTTTCCGCTGCAGTTACTCAAGATGACAGTAATTATACCGGCCGTTCCTTTACGCCTGGTAGCCGCCGCCAGCCAGGAGATGAGCTTCCCAACCCAAGAACCGGTATCGTCGATTTCACATCCCAGGGGTTTGTAGAATTGCTTGAACTTCGTGAGACGTTTACTTCTGGTTCAGCAAACGTAGAAGCTAAAAATCGTGGCAAGGCCAAAGGGATGGGACTGGAACATGCCTCATCGCTCTATGAAGCCGTCATCGATATTGCAGCCGGTAACCGGAATCTTCGTGGCGAAACGATCAGCCTGACTCTTTAAATTCAATCTGTTTTTTGCTGTTCTACTGGCACCCAGGAATTTCCTTGTATTGCCTGATCTGTTACCATTTTGTTAGGCATCAACCTGTAAATTTTTTATAGTTAATATAGTTCATGTCTTTTTATGGGCGTGTTTATATAAGGAATGCTGATGCCTGCCGATGTAAAAACCGCATTTGATATCGCTTTCTGGTTTGCTGATACGGCACTGAATGAAAATGAATACATGCAGCCCCAGAAACTGCAGCGGTTACTGTTTCTTTCCCAGGCTTATTACAGTGTCGCTTATCCCCAGCGTAAATTGATGCCCGCCATATTCGTTGCTGATGAAATGGGCCCGGTAGAGCCGAATATCTATCTTGCCTTCTCCCAGGGGCGTCCCAAGGTTGACGTGGATATCTTCCTGCCCCATGAGGTCGAGGAATTTCTCGCCAGTATCTGGCGTCAGTTCGGCCGTTATTCCGTCGAACGCCTGAACTCCTACACCAATGAAACCCTTGCCTATAAGCAGGCCAGGAACAAGGGGGACAGGGCTGAAATTCCGTTGGAAATGATGCGTATGTCATTTATGCGTGGTGAAACCGGGCCGAAAGTAGAGCAGGTTGTGAAGCCGAAGATCATGCGGACCCAGGATGGCAAACCCGTCGTTGTGAAGGCGTGGACACCGGGCATGAAACCGGCGCGAAGCCACTGAATTACCTTCCAAGCAGCCCCCAACATCACCCTTTTCAATTGATCTGCTATTGCTTTGACCTGATCAAACTCTAAAATATAAATATGTAAGCGGATAAAATAATAACCGCTGCAGAAATATAAATAAAATCAGTCTGGGAGGCTGTCACATGTTTCATTTTACCAAGACCCTCAAGGGGTTGACGGCTACTGCTGCGATTGCAGGCATGGTTGCCGTTTCATCACCGGCATTGGCGAAGGTTGACGGTGATACAATCGTCTTTGGTGCTGCCGTATCATTTACAGGCAAGTATTCGACAAACGGGAAACACACCAAAAATGGGTACGATTTGGCCGTTAAACGCATTAACGAGAAAGGCGGTGTAACGGTTGATGGCAAGACCTACAAAATATCCGTTCAGTATTATGATGATGAATCCACACCTGCGCGTGCCGCCCAATTAGCTGAACGCCTGATCCAGCAGGATGGTATCCAGTTCATCCTAGGTCCCTATGGTTCGGGCCTCACGAAAGCCGTCGCGCCTGTTACCGAAAAACACAAAATCCCAATGGTAGAAGGGAACGGCGCCTCGCGATCCCTTTTCAACAAAGGCTACAAGTACTTGTTCGCCGTCCTGTCCACTTCTGAACAATACCTGGCGGAATCGGTCAATCTGCTGGCTGAAAAATTCCAGGAAGCCGGCAAGGATCCCGCTTCGGCGAAAATCGCCATTGCCGTTGAAAATGATCCTTTTTCCCAGGATATCCGCGCCGGAGTTATCGATGATGCCGCCAAATTCGGTATGCAGATCATCATTGATGACAAGTTACCTAAGGAACTCAACGACATGACGGCGACGCTGACGAAAGCCAAGGCGTTAAAGCCGGATCTGTTGGTCGTTTCCGGGCACTCAAAGGGCGCGGCTCTTGCCGTACGCCAGGTAAACGAAATGAAGGTTAATGTTCCCATGCTGGCTATCACGCATTGTGAATCGGCTGATGTCATCGGCAAGTTCGGGGATGCCGCCGAAAACACGTTATGTGCTACGCAATGGACGGAAACCATGTCCTATAATGATAGCGACTTCGGTACGGCCATGGATTACTACAACGACTTCAATACGGAGTACGGCTACTTCCCGCCCTACCAGGCAGCGGAGTCTACGGCTTCCGTTCAGGTGTATGTGGATGCCATTGAGCGCGCCAATTCATTCGATACGGAAAAAATCCGCGATGCACTGGCGGCGACGGACATGATGACCTTCTATGGTCCCATCAAGTTCAGCGAAGCCGGCAACAACATTGCGAAGCCCATGGTCCTGCGTCAGGTGCAGGGGGGTGGTTATGTCGCTGTTGCGCCGACTAAGTTTGCTTCCAAACCTGTAGTCTACCCTCGCCCGTAAGGGTAAACGAACAAGACAAGCGAGCTACACACATATCGTGTGTGGCTCGCCACGTTATATAAAGTGAATAATGGATAATCTGGAACTTCTTTTCATCGCGCCTGTGTTCTCAATGCAGTTGCTTATCAACGGCTTACTTGTTGGCGCAATTTTCGCCCTGGCGGCCTATGGCATGGCCCTGGTCTGGGGGGTGATGAACATCATCAACATCGCACAAGGTGAATTCGTAATCCTCGGCGGTTATGTAACCTATGTTCTCGTTCAGTACGGCGTTCATCCCGTTATTGGCATTCCAGCTGCGGTTGTCGTCCTGTTCTGTATCGGCTGGCTGATCTACACGACGATTATTGTCCGTGTCGTTGACCGTGATCTGTTTATTTCGATCCTGGCCACTTTCGGCATCAGCATCCTGATGCAGCAGCTGATGAATCAGCTTTTTACAGCGGATGTGCAAACTGTTGAATCGGGCTTAGGCACTTGGTTCATGTTCGATGATCAGGTTTCCGTTAACCAGGTGAAGGTTATGGCCTTTTTCATCGCCCTGATTACTGGGGGCGTATTGTTCGTGTTCCTTAAAAAGTCCCGCCTTGGCCAGACCATCCGCGCGACTGCGCAAAACGCCAGGGCTGCTCGAATCCTGGGCATCGACACCAACAGGGTCTATGCAACCACGTATGCGCTTAATGCAGCCATCTGCGGTGCAGCCGGCGCCCTTGTCGCCATGACCTGGGTTATCCAACCTTTTATCGGGCTAGCCTATACGGTTCGTTCTTTCATGATCGTCATCCTGGCGGGACTGGGAAATGTCGGAGGGGTCATCGTCGCAGGAATGGGGTTGGGGGTTGCCGAGAATTTCGCCGGGTTTATTCTCGGCGCGGAATTCCAGACAGCCTTCATTTTTTCCTTGTTGGTTATCATTCTGATTCTCAGAAGCTGGCGGTTGAAGCGCCAGCGTAAGGTGCTGAGATGAGCCGCCGAATTTTACTCATTATCGCACTTGGCCTTCTTGCGCTATTTGCGCCCATACTGTTTCCAACCCTGAAAACCCAGATGGCGTTTCTCTGGGTCATGGTCGTGTTCGCCCTGACTTGGGATATTATGGGCGGGCAGATGGGATACAACTCCTTCGGAAACATCGTTTTCTTCGGAGTCGGCATGTATGTCACTGCCGTCATGCAGCGCGATCTGTTTTTCACGGCGGATGAGTATGAAACCATTGCTGGCGCAATCAATGCGATCAGCACCAGCGATTATCTGGTTGGTTTCTTTGCCGGCCTTCTTTTCGCCGTGGTGATATGCGTAATCCTGGCCGCCATCTTAGGATCGGGAATTTTGGCGTTGCGGGGGCATTATTTCGCCATCTGCTCGCTCGGTCTGGGTATCGCTACCGCTGAAATCGCGGCCGGTACGGATTACATCGGCGCCGGTTCCGGCCTCGTCACACCCGTTTTCCCAGCTGAAGCATTGGGCGACAGGGGGTACTTCTTCTATTACTACTTCCTGATCCTGGCCGTGGTTACTTTCCTTTTCCTGCGCTGGCTGTATGCCGGGCGCTTCGGGCTTGCAATCAACGCCATCCGAGATGATGAGGACAAGGCGGAAGCCATGGGTGTCCATACTACGCGGTATAAAACGATCGCCTGGTGTGTATCAGCCTTTTTCCTGGCCCTCGCCGGTGGGGCGGTTGGAAACCTGATCGGATTCATCGATCCCGTGGAGGTCGCCTTTGCCGGGGCGACTTATGGCGTGTGGATGGTCCTGATGGCCATCCTGGGCGGGAAAGGCACGATCTGGGGGCCTGTGATAGGCGCCGTCATCTTCCACATTACGCAGGAATTGTTCTGGACATACCTGTTTGGTTGGCAGCGTGTCGCCTTAGGCGTCCTGATTGTGGCGATCGTTGTGTTTTTCCCGGAAGGTATCATGGGCTTTATCCGCCAACACCGTCCCGAATGGCTGGGCCATCGGATCGATCCCAAGACCTCACCTGCTGGCGGGGAGGGCTCCCAATGACAACTACGCTGCTGGATGTTCGGGGTGTATCCAAATCGTTTGGCGGCGTCATCGCCAACAACGATATTTCAATCGCGGTTCCTGAAGGAAAGATTATCGGTCTGATAGGGCCAAATGGCTCGGGTAAAACGACACTGTTCAATTCGATTGTCGGTTTCCATCCGATCGACGCCGGATCTATCGTTTTTCAGGGCAATGACATTTCACGCCTGCGCGTTCCGGAAATAGCCCGTCTTGGTTTGTTGCGGACCTTCCAGCAGACCCGGGTGTACGGGAAAATGACATGTGTCGAAAACATGCGTATAAGCGTTCCCCACGCGCATGAGGGTTTCCGTATCATGTTTTCCAAGCATATTCCGGAAGTGACGGAACGGGCGGAAGAGCTGCTGGAATTTGTCGGCCTCTACTCGAAACGCCATCTCAGGGCCGGCGATTTATCCTTCGGTCAGCAGAAGCTTCTCGAATTCGCCATGGCGCTGATGAATGAGCCGCGCTTGCTGTTACTCGACGAACCGACCGCTGGAATTAATCCGACATTGATCAATGGCCTGATTGAGAGGTTGCGGCGGGCCAACGAAATGCTCGGCATTACGCTACTAGTTATTGAACACAACATGCGCGTAATCATGAACCTGGCGGAACACATATACTGTCTGGCGCATGGCGAAATGCTGGCGGACGGAACGCCGGATCAACTACAAAATGACCAGCGTGTTATTGACGCCTACCTGGGAGCGCACTGATGGCCGACCACCCGAAAACCGGTGACGCAACGACAAGGGGGTATGGTCTGGGATCAGTCGACACGGTGCTTTCCGTCGACGACGTGGCAAAACAGGCGGATGAATTGTCCGTTAACTCCCCGAAGGCGGAGGAGCTATGCCAACTGATCGAAAGCGCCCCCCTGTTGTCGATCGATGGCCTAGTGGCGGGATACGGCAAGATGGAAATCATTCATGGTTTCGATCTCCGTATTGGTTCAGGACAGTCCCTATGCCTGATCGGCCCCAACGGCGCCGGTAAATCGACTATCCTGCATTCGATCTACGGCTTTACCAATATTATGGGCGGACGCATTTCAATGAAAGAACGGGAGATCACCAACCTTGCGCCCAACGATAAGCTGAAGAACGCCGGCATTGCTTATATCTTGCAGGACAATTCCGTTTTTCCAGACATGACGGTGGAAGAAAACCTGTTAATGGGCGGATTTCTCAAGGGTCGTCCAAAAGAATCCATGGAGGCGGCGGAACGGGTGTTCGAACGGTATCCGCGCCTTAAGGAAAGGCGATCCAAAAGTGCCGGTGTCTTATCGGGCGGTGAGCGTCGCCTGCTTGAGATTTCCCGGGCGTTGATCATGGATCCGGAAATCCTGCTCGTGGATGAACCGAGTATCGGGCTCGAACCGCGCTACATCGATATGGTTTTTGAAATTCTTACCGATCTGCAGAAAACTGATGGAAAGACCATCATCATGGTTGAACAGAACGCCAAGAAAGGTCTTGAGTTCTCTGATTTCGGGTATGTCCTTGTTTCCGGACGGCTTGCCATGGCGGGCAGGGGGGATGACTTGTTGGAAAGCGAAGATGTGGGGCGTCTGTTCCTGGGCGGTTAGCGGATTTCCGGGCTCAGGCTATTTTTTCAGAGTCTTCCTCATTGTACTTAACGAGGCGATCAACATAGAAGCCCTGATACATATTGATGCCGAAACCTGATCCGACTTCTACGGCAATATCCTCATCGACGCGGGACATGATGACCATGCGCCCATTTGACTGCATTGCCCTGATTTCATCGGTTAACCCAGGCAGTGTCGATTCTGCACCCTGACGCCAGAAAATTTTAGCCATGTTGGCACCGATCCTGTTCAGGTTAACGATCCCGATGGTTTCCGGGAAAATCGCATCCACGGCGATATTGCCGGAACGTTCGTGAATCATGTTTGCGGCAACTTCAAACTGATCGAAATGTTGAAGGATATTCGGCTGGCGGAATTCAAACACCAGATTGGCGAAACCGTCGCTACCGCGTTTGGAGTGAAATTTCTCGAACATGGGCGTGAACACGCTTTCCACATTCAGGTTGATGGAAGCGTTCGTCCCTTTCGGCACGATGTCATCAAAGATACTCATTAAAATCCCATCGAGTTCCACCGTTAATTGGTTGAACAGGTTTCCGGACCCCCGCAGTTCGACATCGGGAAATGCATGTTTACGCAAGTTATCCATCTTCACGTAGTATTCGTACATGGCGATGTTGATCTTGTCGCCTTCCTTCAGAACGATGATGGGTTGACGAGTGACAAACAGTTTGGCGAAAGCGTCTGGCCCGATGTGTTTAAGAACCTGCTTGACCCGGTGAATATCGGGTTCGCGCAACCCACGTAGGTTTGTGTCACCTTCTTTCGCTTCAATAACCTCTTTCGTTCTGTATTCCAGGTAACCGATCGCATTTTTCAACCGCAGATTCAGATCGATCATTCGGACCAGGCGGCTTTGATCCACCAATCCGAAAAAGTCCGGAAAATGCTGCTGAATGAGTTTCAGCAAATCAAACTTGAGAGAGGTATTGATATTGATCTGATTATGTTCCGTCACTTTGATCATGACGACATATTCGATATTCGAAACCCGGTAGGCCTGGGACGGAAAGCGGGTCTTGAATGTCGCAAGAACATCCATGAACTGTTCCCAATAGGCGTTGTCGTCTGGCGCCGGAAGTCCCTCGAGCGAAATCAGGATCAGCGTGTTGAATTCGGAAGTGGTGAAGTTCTCCGACGTGAGTTGTTTCAACAACTCATTCGCCGGAGGGGCGTAATGTTGTGGGCTATTCGCCAACTTCCCCTCCCTTTAACGTGTTAGCCGGCAACTGCATTGAGACCTGTATCAAAAATATTTATACACCCATGCGTAACGCACTGAGTTTAACCGATTTTTGAAGAATTTGGCTACCCATTGACTTCAATGGCTCAATGCCAGGCTTTATATATCTATATAAAATAAATCACGAGATAGACGGCCAGCAAGATAGCAACCCATATAACCATGCCGCTCGCGGTCATGGAGCGGGCCAGTAGGCCATCCGGGCCGTGGTGGCGAACGACCTTCAGAAGAAGAATGTCGAGCATTTTCAGGCCGATGTTTTCCATGGCGTTACGGGCCTGGGAGCAATTGTGCACGAGCCGATGGGCCAGTGAGGCGCCAAGCCTTCTGTAGAACCAGTCCGTATCAAGCGTAATAGTCAATGTCCGCTTCATGACCGGCAGCATGACAAAGAAGGCCAGGCCGGAGAAAAGCAGAAGCTGCAATACTTTCACAACGTGCTCGACCGTATAGGGCACATATGTCACTTCGAAGGGCAGAATGGCGTATAGTGGCGCCGGGTACACGCCCAGTGCAATACACAGGAAGGCGAACAGAACCAGGGAGAATTTCATGTTACCTGGCGGGTCAGGTGGACGCAGGCCTGAATCCTTCTGGAAAAATACGAACCAGGGGAATTTGATTCCTGCGTGCAGGAACACGCCCGCCGAGGCGGCCATCAGCATGAACCAGGCGAAAGTCAGGTGCTCATCGGCGGCAGCCTGGGAGATCATTGATTTTGAAATGAAACCAGATGTGAAGGGGAACGACGAAATAGCCAGGGCGCCGATAATACCGCAGATGCAGGTCAAGGGCATGCTCTGGAACAGACCGCCAAGGTCCGTGCATTTCCGTTTACCCGTCATGTAAAGAACGGAGCCGGCGGACATCAACAGCAGCGCCTTATAAATGATATGCGTGAAGGCGTGGGCCGTGGCACCGTTTAATGCCATTTCCGTACCGATACCGATGCCAGCAACCATGAAGCCTACCTGGTTGATAATGCTGTAGGCCAGGATGCGGCGCATATCGTTTTCCAGCAAAGCATAGATGATCCCGTAACAGGCCATGTAAAGGCCGACATAGATCAAGAACTCTGTTCCGGCAAAGCCCTGGATCAGGACATAGACAGCCGTTTTGGTTGTAAAGGCCGAGAGGAAAACAGCGCCCGACGGCGAGGCCTCGGGGTAGGCGTCCGGCAGCCAGGCGGAAAAGGGCGGTGCGCCGGCATTGATCAGGAACCCGATCAGGATCATCCAGGTGGCGAAACTGTCCGGAGTCATTCGGACGAATTCGGCATTTCCACTCAATATCACGTAACCGATAACGCCTGTCATAAGAACAACGCCGCCGAATAGGTGCATGAGGGCATAACGCATGGACGCCTTGTAGGCGGCCTCAGTGCCTGCAGCCCAGATAACCAGCGTGGAGCCGATCGCCATGATTTCCCAGAAAATGAAAACGGTGATCAAATCGCCCGCCATGGTGACGCCGATGGCGCTGCCGGCGTAGAGAAAAGCAGCAGCTATTTCCAACGCGCGCGCCTGGTAAAGGGCAAACACGCCGCCGGCAAAGGACATCAGGGCGAAAACGATGGCAAAGACACGACCGACGGCTTCTCCTCGCAATATGGTCAATTGCAGATCAAGAAATGTCGTGGTCAGAACCGGACCATCGGGAACTTGCCAGATCAGGCCCAGGGTGAGAAGCGGCAGCCCCATGACAACGACGCTGCGTAGAAACCCTTTGGTGATGGGCACCAGCAAAGCGCCCAATATCAGGACAATTCCTGGGGGCAAAAGGTCAATGATCATAGTAATCATCCCCCTGCTTCAGGAAAATACCCAGGATTTTGGCGATAACGACCATAGCGATACAGGTCAACAATCCGTACCAGGAATAGAAACCGAACGTACCATCGATGCCAAAATAAGGATGCGGTAGAACGACAAGGTCCAGCAACGCGATAAGGATCAGCGCGATGATCCCCCAGCGCCAGAGCTTCTTGATTGTTTCCGGGCGTCGCAGCCAGTGTGTTTCAGGTGTGTTCATCGCAACTCTCCCATCATGTCCTGGGCAAGTTCAAGCGGTATGTCGGGAATAAAAAACAGGGCGAGCGTCATGAACGCCGTGACGCTAATTGCGATCACGATCGGCAGTGGCGCTTCACCGTGATCGGCATGATGGTTGCCGTCATCATGTTTGTCTTCCTCACGGAAAAAAGCGGAATAAATGATCGGCAGGAAATAGGCTGCATTAAGCAGTGTACTCGCGACGATGACTCCAACGGCAACCATGAGCCCGCTATCAAGCGCGCCTTGCAGAATGTACCATTTCGAAACGAAACCGAAGGTTGGTGGAAGACCAATCATTGAAATTGCGCCGATGCCAAACGCCGTCATGGTCCAGGGCATGCGGCGTCCTATGCCGTTGAGTTCGGAGACGTTTTTCTTGTGTGACGCCACGAGGATCGATCCTGCAGCAAAGAACAGGGTAATCTTGCCGAAGGCGTGTGCGGCGATGTGCATGGCTGCGCCGATAATCGAAATGGGCGAAAGAATAGCTGCTGCAATGACGACATAGGATAATTGGCTGACTGTCGAATAAGCGAGCCTGCGTTTCAGGTTGTCTTGGCGCATGGCAATGACGGATGCCACCAGAACCGTAAACCCGGCGACGTACAGTAACCATTCGGCACTGGCCTCGTCCGCCAGGAAGTCCACACCGAAGATGTAGACGATCACCTTGACAACGGTAAACACGCCGGCTTTCACAACGGCCACGGCATGAAGAAGGGCGCTGACCGGTGTCGGCGCGACCATGGCCGCCGGCAGCCATCTGTGGATAGGCATCAGGGCCGCCTTGCCGATGCCGTAGGCGTATAGCGCCAGTAACAGGCCGATCATCGGTCCCTGGATGTTGCCCTCCAGGATACCACCTTCGCGGAAGTCCAGGGTTCCTGTTGCCGCATAGGTCCAGATGATGGCCAGTAACTGAAGCCCGATTGAGGTGCCGAGCAGGATGCCGAGATAGGTGCGTCCGGCCTTCTTCGCTTCTTGCGTGCCATGGTGTGTGACCAGTGGGAAGGTCGAGATGGTGAGAACCTCATAGCAGATAAACAGCGTCAGCATGTTCCCGGCAAAGGCAACGCCAAGGGTCGACCCAATGGCGATGGCGAAACAGGCGTAGAAACGGGTTTGGTTCTGCTCGTGATGGCCTCGCATGTAACCGATGGCGTAGACGGTCGTAACGACCCACAGGAAACTGGCGATGCCGGCGAAGATCATGCCTAAGGGCTCGACGCTGAAAGTAATCGAAAGTCCGGGGATCATTTCCAGGACCGTCACTGTAATTTCGCCCGTTTCAATGAAAACGTCATAAATCCTGGTTACAAGGTAGAAAACGACGATGCCTATGGCGATGGATATGCCATCCCTGAGATTAGGCGATGCGTCGCTTATCAAAATGGGGATAACGGCGATAAAGGGCAGAGCGATGGCCAGCAGGATCGTTGTTTCGATACTCATTGCCGGCCTCCCAACAGGAAGTCCGCCGCTTCGAGAGCAATATCCATTGTTGTCGTCGCATCAATGCCGAAATAAACGGAAGCGCCGACCAGAATCCATGTTGGAACAAGCATGGAAAGCGGCGCCTCCTTGACGGCTGTATCCGCGCCTTCAGGTACAGGACTGAAGTAGGCAACCTCGACAACCCGCCAGATATAGATCACAGCCAGGAGCGAGCTGGCGACGATCAGCAGGGCGACGAACCACATGCCGTCATCAATCGCTGCCTGTATAAGATACCACTTCGATACGAAGCCAACGGTCAGGGGAACGCCTATAAGACTCAAGCCCCCGCCGAGGAACGCGGCCATGGTCAACGGCATTTTCTTACCAAGTCCGGCAAAATCGTTAATTCGGCACGATCCTATGCAATAAACGATCCCGCCCAAAGCCATGAAGAGGGCGCCTTTCATCAGGGCGTGGTTAAAAATATGGACGATACCTGCGGCAACGCCGGTAACGGATGCGAAACTCAGGCCCAGCACCATGTACCCGACTTGCGCCACACTGGAGTAGGCAAGCATGCGTTTGATGTTGGTCTGGTAGATGGCGACAATGGAGCCGACAAACATGCCGGCGACGGCCAACACGATCCACAAGAGCTGAATGGCGCTGGCGTCAACCAATTCGACCTGTCCGAAAACAGTGAAGTAAATTCGGATCAATGCATAAACCGCGACCTTCGTGGCGGTCGATGCAAGAAACACGGTCACGGCGGACGGTGCATAGGTATAGGCGTTCGGCAGCCACATGTGCAGTGGGAACAGGGCCAGTTTCAAGCATAAACCGACAGTCAGGAAAGCAAGAGCGGCAAGGATCGTTCGCGTGTCCGCCACGGCCGGCAGCAACGTTGCCAGATCGACGATATTCAGGGTTCCGGTCATCATGTACATCAGGCCAACGCCTATGATGTAGAAGGTCGCGCCAAGCGTTCCCATGATCAGATAGCGGAAGGATGCGCTCAGCGCCCGGCGGTCCTTGCCAAGACTGATCAGAACGTATGAGGACAACGAGGAAACTTCGAGGAAAACAAACAGGTTGAAGGCGTCCCCGGTTATCGCGATGCCAAGCAGACCGGCCAAGCACAGCAGGTACATCAGGTAAAAGAGATATTGACGTTCGGCATCGATCTCTTTTGCAACGCTCTTTGCCATATAGGGAACGGTGACAGAACCGATTGCGGATACGATCGTCAGGATGAAGGCGCTGATAAGATCGACCCGGTATTCAATGCCCCAGGGGGCAGCCCAGTCGCCGATCTCGTAAACGGCGGTGCCATGATCAAGGACGCCGAAGAGCAACAGTAGAGAAACAACAAAGGTGCACCAGGTAACGACCGTCGCCCATAACCAGCACACATCGCCACGTCTGAGAACGAGACAGATCGGCGCGGCCATCAGGGGGAGAATGACCTGAAGGATCGGTAGGTGTTGTTCGATCACGAGGGGTTCTCCTGGGCTTCAATCTCATCGTCTTCAATGGTGCCGAACTCACGATTGATGCGGACAATCAACGCCAATGCCAATGCCGTCGTGGCGACGCCAACAACAATTGCCGTCAGGATCAATACGTGGGGCAGGGGATTGGAATAAGCCGTGAGGGTATCATCAAGGATTGGGGCCGTGCCGCCTTCGACTTTACCCATGGCGATATAGAACAGGAAGACGGAAACCTGGAATATGTTGAGGCCGACGACCTTTTTGATGAGGTTTTCCTGTGCGACAACAACATAGAATCCCGTCATCATCAGGGCAATGACGACCCAATAAGTGAACAGGCCCAGATATTCACTCATCGTTCTGTATCCTGTCCGGCAAAGGTGTAGAAGATGGTGATCATGGCGGACGCGACCGCCAAACCGACGCCAAACTCAATCAGGGTGATACCCAGGTGCTGGCCGTGGAGCGGGTCCTGGGCAAGGACGCTGTAATTGAGATAATTCCCCCCCTTGATCATGCCGACGACGCCGACACCGGCATAGAGCATGACACCTGCACCAAGCAAAAGCCTTGTCAGCCAGGCAGGAACAACGCGGCGGGCTTTGGCGACACCGAAAATAATGGCGTAGAGAATAAAGGCGCTGGCGAAAATAACGCCGGCCTGGAAACCGCCTCCGGGACCAAAGTCGCCATGAAACTGCACATAAAGCCCAAACAGCATGATCGGCGGAATAAGGAACTTTGAAACTACGCGGACGATCGGCTTACTTCTCATGCCTGATCCTCCTTAGATTTTTCATCTTCACGACGACGCCGTAACGGTGCACGGCCGATAATGGCAAGCACGCCCGTTGCAGCCGTGAAGACCACAAAGACCTCACCCAGCGTGTCATAACCCCGATAACTGGCCAGCACGGACGTCACGATATTCGGCGGGCCGACCTCTTCACCGGATTCTTCGATGTAGTAACCGCCGACATGGTGATGAATCGGAGCGTTGGGGTCCCCATAACGCGGCATATCCAGCGTTCCGTAGACGAGAATTCCGCCTGTCAGAGAAATGACCAGTAGCGGCATCAGCCGGAAGGGCTTGTGCGTCTTTTCCTCAGCCGTCGTGAGCGCAAGGGTTGCCAACATCAGGACTGTTGCGATACCTGCACCGACGGCTGCTTCGGTAAAGGCGACATCGACGGCATCCATGACAACATAAATCAAGGCGCCAAGCAGGCTGTAGATGCCTGAGAGCATTACTACGGCAAAAAGATTCCTGATCCTGACCAACGCCAGAGCCGTCAGCACCATGAACACAAGCAGACTGTTAATGATGATCTGGTCTGTCATCCGGCTTTATCCTTTTTCGCCGCCACGTAGGGCTTGATGCCGGAATAAATCAGTGCGCGTGCAAGGGCATGGGTGGTGGTCGGGTTCGTGAAAAACAGAAAGACCAGTATCAGCAGCAGTTTAACGCTTATAAGGGTCATGCCGGATTGGAGGATCAACCCCAGAATAATAAGCCCGGCACCCATTGTTTCGACTAGGCTAGCTGCGTGCATGCGAGAATAGACGTCCGGGAATCGGATGATACCGATGACGCCGATCAGGCAAAAGACGGAACCAACAATCATGCAGGCCCAGGTGGCGATATCGAGGATAGCTTCCATGTCAGATATCCCCCCGGGTATCCAGGTCATCCGCATCCTGGAAATGGGCATCTCTTACGTATTTTGCGACGGCCAGCGTGCCGATGAAATTGATCAAGGCGTAAACGAGGGCTATATCGAGAAACTCCGGCCTATCATTGAGAAAGTTGTATACGCAGATTAGGACAACGGTGAGCGTACCGAATGTGTTGACGGCTAGGATGCGATCAAAAACCGTCGGTCCAGCGACAGCACGAACCAAGGCAAGCAACATACAAACTAAAAGAGATACAGCTGCAACAGCGTACATCATGACTGGCCTGCCTGTTTATGATTGGTCATGGCGGACACGCGTCGGTCCATTTCGCCTGATTCTACGCCGGCGGCTGTCTCATCGAGAAGGGCATGAACCTCGACCTGATCACCTTCCAGATTGATGGTTACGGTGCCGGGAGTCAGGGTTATAGAATTGCCGTAGATGGTGCGTCCCAGTTCACTGTCCTGTGTTGCCTTTACCGTTATGACCTGAGGGCTGATCTCGTTACTGAGAACCGCCTTGGCCACATCGATGTTGGATTTGATGATTTCCAGAATTAGCCAGGGAAAATACAACAGGGCGCGCGGGCCCAGGTGGAGGGGGAATCCTTCGTGGTCGACCACATCCATGCGATGGGTGATAAACACAATGGAAACGACAGAGGCCAAGGCAAGCCACAACAGCCAGGCTTCAAAGTAGCCGGACAACAGAAGCCAAAGGCATCCTAGAAAAAATCCGGACCCAAGAGCATGCAGCACGTCGAAATACTTCCCTGTCAGTCAATCTTCAGTGATAGATAGCCTTATCAAAAGAGATTTGAAGAGGCAATCAAACATGAAAACCTGAAGCTTATTGTAAACTTGAGCGTGGTATACCAGATGTTGCCCGGGTTAGGCCATGTAATTAATACAGAGAATCGGTTAAAAACGTAATCTCAGAGAATCGTATAGCCACCATCGACCGGCATGATATGTCCAGTGACGAATGAGGAGGCGTCGGAAGCCAGAAAAACCACTGGCCCGACAAGTTCTTCAGGGTTTCCCCTGCGGGGCAGCGGCGTCACTTTGGCGATTTTTTCTTCAAGTTCTGGGGTATGATAACGCTGTTCGGCGCCACGCATGGCGTGAGTCATGTATCCGGGATTAATCGTATTGACGCGTATGTTGTGCTTTCCCCATTCCAGCGCCAGTTGTCGGCATAACTGATCAACACCTGCCTTGCTGGCAGCGTAGCTGGTAAGCCCCCTGAAAGCGACAATGCTGGCGTTTGATGATGTCAGGATGATGGAACCGCCCTGTTCTTGCGCGATCATTTTCTTTCCGGCAGCCTGAGCACAATTGAAACAGCCTGTCAGGTTGATATCGATGGTTTCACGCCAATTGGATTCACTCACCTCTTCGGCAGGGATTTGATCAGCAATACCGTGATTGACGACCATGACATCGATTTTGCCGAATGTTTCGCATGCTTTTTCAATTAGATTGTGGCAACTCTTCAAGTCCGTTGCATCGAAATCCTGTGCAATGGCCTGACCGCCATTCGCCCGAATCTTGTCCGCCGTTTCGTTGATTTCCGCTACCGTGCGGGCGGCACAAACAACTGAACTGCCGGCCTCGGCCAATCCGGACGCCATTGCGGCGCCCAGTCCACGGCCGGCACCCGTAACAACGGTGACCTTGCCCGTTAAATCAAATATGGAATCAACCATGGAATCCTCTCTCTCGTTATTACCGGAAATCCCAAACGTAATTCATGGTGGGAAGGAGGGTTTCTTTCAAGCTTGATCTAGTTCTTTATCCTTATGATGAACGAACAATTGAAATACCATCGGCTTCGCCTTTCTCCGTTTATCCGGTTACGGACAATATAGTGAATATGGTTTTTATGCTTTATCCTCGTTCCATGAATAACCGTGTTGGACTCTTTTTACTCATTTTTATCCTCTTTGCTTACGGACCAAGGGTGGCCCATGGCGATGAAATAGGATTGACGGCGTTGTCAATCCACGCATCGGCAGGCATCAAGAAATTTATGGTGGAAGTAGCCTCAACGTCTGAAGACCGGCAGAGAGGATTGATGTTTCGCAAGCTGCTGCCGGATGACCAGGGCATGCTCTTCGACTATCAATCTGAGCGTATCGTCAACATGTGGATGAAAAACACGTTCATTTCGCTTGATATGCTGTTTATATCCGAAAACGGAACAATCATGTCGTTCGCAAAAGATACGGTTCCCCATTCGTTGGAAACGATTTCCTCGACCATACCAGTGCGCGCGGTTTTGGAGCTTAAGGCGGGAAGTATCGAAAAACATGGCATTCAGATCGGCGACAGGATTACCCATGCAATATTTGGTTCTCCATAAAAACCGGCAGGTTCATTTCGCATTGCAAAGTTCCTGAAGACCACCTAGAACCCATCCTGTCGGGGCGTGGCGCAGTCTGGTAGCGCACCTGCTTTGGGAGCAGGGGGTCGGAGGTTCGAATCCTCTCGCCCCGACCATTTCCTCCATTTCCTATTCGTAACTGGTCGTGACAACAGGCCTCATGGGTTATATCTTTAGGCTGATGAACATGGTCATCGTGCTCAACTAAATTCGAGAGTCTCATGAGCGATAAGGTACGTATCTACAGGCCGGCAAAAACGGCCATGCAATCCGGTCGGGCGAACACCAGAAGATGGATTGTCGAACCCGTTCCCTCGGGTCCGAAAGAAATCGATTCCCTGATGGGCTGGACCGGTTCCGGCGATACAGGCGTTCAGGTCAAGCTGCGCTTTGATTCGAAAGAAGAAGCCGTGGCCTACGCCGAAAGGAATAATCTCACCTACGAAATCGAAGAGCCGAAAGAACGTGTTATCCGGCCCAAGAATTATTCCGATAATTTTTCACCGAACCGTCTCTACTAAACTGAATACCTGTTATATAAGGCGTTCGGCACACCCAATGTTCCGGCCCCGTAGCTCAACTGGATAGAGCGTCAGCCTTCTAAGCTGAATGTTGCAGGTTCAAGTCCTGCCGGGGTCGCCAGTTTTATCTTATTCTCCAATCACCAAATTCCAAAAACAGACCAGGATATAACTTTCTGATGAAAAACATCATTGTTACCGGCGGTGCGGGCAAGGCCGGCAGGGCCGTCGTCCGGGATCTCCGCGATCATGGCTATCTTGTCGAGGTGTTGGATCTGATCGAGCCTGAGAATCCGGGCGATTATTTTACCTATGTTGATCTGACCGATTACGGTCAGGCTTTCAGCGCCTTGAGAGGCACGGATTGCCATCTGCAGGATATCGATGCCGTCGTTCATCTGGCTGCCGTTCCGGGGCCCGGTCGTACGACCGATGAGGAAACATTCAGGATCAACACGATCAGTACTTACAATGTATTCCGTGCGGCGTGCCACCTGGGCATGAAGCGGATCGTCTGGGCGTCCAGCGAGACGATCCTGGGTCTGCCGTTCGATACGCCGCCTGTATACGCGCCCATTGACGAAGAGGCGCCTGATCGTCCGGAATGGAGCTATTCGCTCTCAAAGGTCGTGAGCGAAACGATGGCGCAGCAGTTCAGCCGCTGGTATCCGGAGATTCCAATAATCGGTTTGCGGTTTTCCAACATCATGGAACCGCAAGAGTATGCAGATTTCCCCGGTTTTTCAGACGATCCCAGAGAAAGAATGTGGAACCTGTGGGGGTACGTTGACGCCCGGGATGTGGCGCAGGCGACTAGGATGGCGCTGACAGCCGACGTATCGGGCGCCAGGAATTACATCATTGCGGCGGCGGATACGGTCATGACGCAGACAAACAGCGAGTTGATGGCTGAAGTTTTCCCCGAGACTCCCTTAAAGGATGGTATCGGCGACCAAGAAACCTTGTTGTCCATTGACAAGGCGCGTCGTGAACTGGGGTATGATCCGCAGTATTCCTGGCGGGATCAGGTCTGAAACTTTAGAGGAAATTCAGGGGAAGTTCGGAAGCATCTGGCCGCCATCTACAGCCAGTGTCTGTCCCGTGATCCATCCTGCTGCATCGGATGCCAGGAAAACGGTTGCTGTCGCGATTTCTTCCGGTTTGCCCATGCGTCCGAAGGGGATGTCGGCTTCCACGGCATTGAACAGGTCCGGATCATCGCGTTTTACTTCATCCCACACACCGTCCTTGAAATAGATGGAACCGGGCGCGACGGCGTTGACGCGGATGTTTTTCGCAGCGAATGCCGAGGCCTGGGACAAGGTATAATGCACAACCGCAGCCTTGATGGCGCCGTAGGGTGGGCTTTCCGGCGACGCCATCAGGCCGGAAATGGAGGAAATGTGTATGATATTGCCACCGCCATTGGCTTCCAGGTGGGGCAGGGCATGACGGGTTGATCTGACCAAACCCAGCAGGTCTACGTCGATACTCTTTTGCCAACCTTCCTCATCATCGAGTTCACCAAACCCGGAAGGATTGTTCACCAGCACATCGATCCCTCCAAGCGCAGCGGCGGAATCGTTGATGTATCGCTCAACCTCGTCGGGATTGCCCACATCGCATTGGAAGGCATGGACCTCGCTTAATGTTTCCGAGAGACGCAATTGCGCGTTCTTAAGGGATTCTTCGCTTCGGCCGCAGATGCTGATTTTTGCACCTTCCTTTGCAAAAGCCTCGGCCATGGCGTAACCAATTCCTCGGCTGGCGCCGGTTATGACAACTGATTTCCCTTTAAGACCTAGATCCATGATCGCTTTCCTTGATCTGTAAACGTTTATCGAAAGTCCCAAATTATATTTCGAATCAGGTCAGACCAATGTGCATTGTAGGCTAGACATCAATCTGTTCGACAAACTGGGCGTGTTTCTGGATGTAGGCAAAGCGTTTGTCGGCTTTTTTGCCCATCAGCGTTTCGACAAGTTTCTGCGTATCGCGGGTCTCGCGAATATCTTCTTTTTCATTTCCGGTGGGCAGCGTCACACGGACAAGTGTGCGTTTATCCGGGTCCATCGTGGTTTCCTTGAGCTGCTGGGGCGGCATTTCGCCGAGACCCTTAAAGCGGCTGATCTCGACCTTACCGCGCCCTGTGAACTCTTGCTCAAGCAGCTCGTCCTTGTGAAGATCGTCGCGGGCGTAGATCGTCTTGCCGCCCTGGGAAATCCGGTAAAGCGGTGGCATGGCAAGAAACAAATGACCTCTTTCAATAAGTTGTGGCATTTCCTTAAAGAAAAAGGTTATCAAAAGGGAGGCGATATGGGCGCCATCGACATCCGCATCCGTCATGATGATAACCTTCTCATAACGCAGACGCTCTTCATCGAAGTTTGATCCCGTACCACAGCCGAGAGCCTCGATCAGGTCTTTGATTTCCTGGTTGGCGTTCATCTTTTCCCGCGTGGCGCTGGCTACATTAAGAATCTTGCCGCGAAGCGGGAGAACGGCTTGGGTCTGTCGCGCGCGGCCCTGCTTGGCGGAGCCGCCGGCTGAGTCGCCCTCGACAAGAAAAATCTCTGTGCCTGTTGAGGAATTGCTCGTGCAGTCAGAGAGTTTGCCTGGGAGCCGCAGCTTGCGGGTGGCCGATTGACGCTTGGTCTGCTTGTCCTCGCGTTTACGGAGACGGGCTTCGGCCCTCTCAACAACGTGCTCCATCAGCATCTGCGCCGTTTCCGGATCGCCGGACAGCCAATGCTCGAAATGGTCCCGTATGGCGTTTTCAACAACCTTTGTCGCCGAGGCTGAAACCAGCTTTTCCTTTGTTTGCCCCTGAAACTGCGGGTCCGGGATAAATACGGACAATAAGGCGCCGGCACCGCCGATGATGTCGTCGGCCGTCACCTTGGATACCTGTCTGTTGTTAACGAGTTCCGCATGATTCTTGAGAGCGCGTAATAGGCCGGAACGCAAACCGCTTTCGTGCGTGCCGCCCAAGGGCGTGGGGACCGTGTTGCAATAGGTGCTGAGATAGGGCTCCTGGTCCAGGGGCCAGGCGATGGCCCATTCTACCTTGCCCTCGCCGTTGGCCTTGGCTTGTCCGGAGAAAGGCTCTGCAGACAGGGTTCTGCGGCCTTCCAGCGTGGCTTTTAGGAAATCGACAAGACCGCCCGGAAAGTGGAGGCTTGCCTTTTCAGGCGTTTCATCCTTGTCCTTGATAAGTGACTTGTCACAAGACCAGCGGATTTCCACACCCCGGTAAAGGTACGCCTTTGAGCGGGCCATCCGGTAAAGCGTCGCTGGGGAAAAGTGCGTATTTTCCCCGAAGATGCCGGGATCGGATGTGAAAGTAACCGTTGTGCCGCGACGATTGTTTGTCGATCCCTTGTCCTGCAGTTTTGATGTCGGGATGCCCTTGGCGTAAGTCTGGCGCCAAATGCGCTTATCCCGTGCGACCTCGATGGTGAGCTCTGAACTCAAGGCGTTTACGACGCTCAATCCGACGCCATGAAGACCGCCCGATGTTTCATAGGCATTGCCATCGAACTTTCCGCCTGAGTGAAGGGTGGTCATAATAACCTCAAGCGCCGATTTGTCCTTGAACTTGGGGTGGGGGTCCGTCGGGATACCGCGGCCGTTGTCCGTTACCGTAATTGTATTGCCGGGTTTTAGTTCTAATTCTATGCGGCTGGCATGTCCGGCAACGGCTTCGTCCATGGAATTATCAAGGATTTCAGCAGCCAGATGGTGCAGGGCGTGAACATCCGTTCCACCAATATACATGCCAGGACGCCGTCTGACAGGCTCCAGACCTTCAAGAACCTCGATATCCTTTGCAGAATAGTTTGACGGTTCGGTGTTCGACTTACCGGTCTTTTTCTTTTTGGGCGCTGTATCAGCCTTGGTCTTTGATTTCTTTTGCTTGGTAGTTTTTCTTGCAGCAGCCTTGGACTTTGTCCCGGTGTCTGCGTGGCTGAACAGATCTTCCATAATTCCTGTTATTTCTTATCCTGAATTAGCATTTTCCTCTCGATGCCTGAAACCGGAATGAAGAAACATTCCTGTTAAGCGTTACGAGAGACACCGGATTAACGGCTCATGATTTATGTATCATAAGATATTCCGCCGCCAATTAGTATTTAGCGGCATATGTCATTTCAACAAATCATTCAGGTTATGATGAGCAGGGCGTAGCCGGCCCAGGCCAGAATCGTCATGCCTAAAAAATCACGAAGAAAGCTTGTCATCTGTGTCATTTTCAATCTCCCAGGTTTTCTTCCTAACGAGAGAAAGACTTTATAGCACATAAAAGAACAAAACAAGAACAATTTTTAATAAGTCAGGAATTACAAGTGGATAAAATATCTGGAAACAGCAAGAAATTAGCAAAAACCTAAAGAAAAAGCGATCCGGGGTTGATTGTGTGTGACACAATCTGATCAGATGTTGGCCTCTGTGATTTTGGAAACATATGTGTCTTGATCATACCGGTGAATGGAATCCTGAAAATTTTTAAACTGTTGCTAAACGGTGTATCGGATTGCATTTTGACAAACATGGATGGCAATCAATTGGAAAAAATATGATCCGATTCGCAAGAGTTTTAGTTTTTTCATTTTTCCTGATCGCTGGATTTTCACTTGCATCCAGTGCAGATGAGCCACAAGTGCTTGATGCGAAGGTGGAGGTTCAGGCGAACGGACTTTATGCCTTTTCCGTTACGGTCGTGCACGCTGATGAAGGCTGGTCCCACTACGTTGATAAATGGGAAGTGCTGGATGGTACGGGCAAGGTTCTGGCAGTCAGGACGCTGTATCATCCACATGAAAACAACGTTCCCTTTACCAGAAGTCTGACCAATGTTTCGACGCCGATCGGCGCCAAAAAAGTAACCATCCGGGCAAACTGCAATGTCGATGGTTACGGCAGTGTCGAATTGGAAGTTGATCTGCCTCCCCGATGATCTGGGGCAAAAGGTGTTTCCTTTTCGGGCGAACTGAAAATCACTTGGCCTATGTTTGGATAAGTGATAATCGGGCAATACTCTGATTTCCCAAACCAGACATTGTCCGGCACCCTGCATAGAGAGGGGTGCTGTTACGCAGTGGAGAACTGTCGTGGCAATTAAAGATTCTCACTTCCCGGACGTCCGTTCGGTCATTGATGCTTTGAAACCTGGTTATCCCGTCTTCTGTCTCAGGCCAAGTGAACTGGAACGGACAGCCCGGCTATTTCTGGATAATTTTCCCGGCCGCGTGCTTTACGCGATCAAATGCAATCCTCACCCCATGGTTCTTGAAGCCCTTTATAATGCAGGCATTCGCCATTTTGATACGGCTTCCCTGACCGAGGTCGCGACAATTCGGGAAAACTTCGCCGATGCCGACACGTATTTCATGCATCCAGTGAAATCCCGTGCTTCGATCCTGAGCGCCAGTGAGGTTTATCGTGTCGATCACTGGGTCATAGACCATGAAAGCGAACTCGAGAAAATGGTCGATGTTACCGGCGCTGGAAACGGGCAGGTCTGTCTGGTTCGAATCCGCACCAAGTCCTTTGGCGCTGCTTTTGAGCTATCCGACAAGTTCGGTGCGCCGACACAGCAGGCCGCAAGTCTCCTCGATAAGGTAGCCAAGGCCGGATACCAGCCAGGCCTCGCATTCCATGTCGGGTCGCAATGCCGAACACCGGAAGCCTTTGAAGATGCCGTCAGAACGGTTGGCGAAATCCTGGAACAATCGGACGTTGATATTCATTACCTGGATGTCGGCGGGGGTTTCCCCGTTCATTACGTCGATGAAAAAGTACCGCAGTTGAACGACTATGTGGAAACGATTAGGGAAGGGGTTTCGAAGATCAACCTCCGCGGCGATTGCGTCTTGATGTGCGAACCGGGACGCGCCCTTGTCGCCAGTGGCGCGTCACTGCTGACACAGGTGCAACTTCGCAAGGAGGATGCCCTGTACCTGAACGATGGCGTCTATCACAGTCTTTCGGAAGCCAAGGCCGGCTTCAAACTGCCAACCCGCGCCTTGCGACTGGAGGGGGATTTTTCTAGCGATACGGCCGGATTTACAATTTTCGGTCCAACCTGTGACAGCACCGATGTCATTCCCTACAAGATTGATCTTCCAGCAGACATTAACGAAGGAGATTGGATTGAATTCGGCCAGATGGGAGCCTATTCAAATGCCATGACGACACGCTTCAACGGATTTTATCCGGAAGCCTATGTTAGCGTCGATGAAGCCCCATTGCTGCCGGAGGACTTTGACCCTCTCATAGATCTGTAACGCGTTCTTTCATGCTTCCCGGCAATGAAAAAACGGGGCCGCCCCGAAGGGCAGGCCCCGCTTAAGCGGCCATCAGGCCACGGGATTCTTAGACCGAGTAGTACATCAAGAACTCGACCGGGTGGGGGGTGTGCTCGAAGTTGTAAACTTCTTCCCAGCGGAGATCCATGTATCCGTCAATGGCGTCGTCGGTAAAGACGTCACCTTTCTTGAGGAAGTCACGATCCGCATCCAGGGCGTCAAGCGCCTGACGCAGCGAACCACAAACCGTCGGAATATCGGAAAGTTCTTCCGGCGGCAGGTCATAGAGGTCCTTGTCCATGGCGTCACCCGGGTGAATCTTGTTCTGGATGCCGTCAAGACCAGCCATCATCATGGCCGAGAAGGCCAGGTACGGGTTGGCCGTCGGATCAGGGAAGCGGATTTCCACACGCTTGCCGTTCGGCGACGTTGCAAACGGAATACGGCAGGAAGCGGAACGATTACGGGCTGAATAGGCCAGCAGGACCGGCGCTTCAAAGCCGGGGATCAGGCGCTTATAGCTGTTTGTGGACGGGTTGGTGAAGGCATTAAGCGCCCGGGCATGTTTGATGATGCCGCCGATGTAGTAAAGCGCGGTATCGGACAGATCCGCATAACCCGAACCGGCAAAAGTGGGCTTGCCGTCTTTCCAGATCGACTGGTGCACGTGCATGCCGGAACCGTTGTCACCAGCGACCGGCTTGGGCATGAAGGTAGCCGTCTTACCGTAGGTGTGGGCGACCATGTGAGTGCAGTATTTGTAAATCTGCAGGTTGTCGGCGGACCGAACGAGCGTATCAAAGGTCATGCCGAGCTCATGCTGGGAAGGCGCAACCTCGTGATGGTGCTTGTCCATGTTGAGGCCCATTTCCTTCATGATGGTGACCATTTCCGCACGCAGATCAGGAGATGAATCGACCGGGGGTACCGGGAAGTAACCACCCTTGACACCCGGACGGTGGCCGGTGTTGCCGCCTTCGTCGAAGACACGGCCGGTGACGTAGGGGCCTTCTTCTGAGTCGAATTCATAGAAGCAGCTGTTCATCTGCACATCGAAGCGGACGTCGTCGAAAACAAAGAATTCAGCTTCAGGTCCGAAGTAGGCCGTGTCGCCAACACCGGTAGAGGCCAGGAAGGTCTCGGCCTTTTTAGCGACCGAACGCGGATCACGGTTGTATCCCTGGCCTGTCGTCGGCTCCATGATGTCGCAGAACAGGATCAGCGAGGGCTGGGCCGAGAAGGGATCCATGACAGCGGTGCTGGCATCGGGAATGAGCGCCATATCGGATTCATTGATCGCTTTCCAGCCAGCAATAGAGGAGCCATCGAACATGATACCGTCTTCAAAGGCGTCATCGTCAATGAAGTCAGCACACATGGTAAGGTGCTGCCATTTACCGCGTGGGTCCGTAAACCGAAGATCAACAAACGGAACATCTTCGTCTTTGAGGTATTTCTGTACGTCGGATGGTGTTTTCAGGTTAAGTGACATTTTATCTACCTGTTGAGTTAGGGGCTGTAAGAAAATAGAACAGGCGGCGCCTAGTGCTGAGCCTGTTTACTTGGGTTAAAGGTCATATGGCGTCTGTGCCACTTTCACCGGTGCGAACACGAATGGCGTTCTCGACCGGTAGGACGAAAATTTTGCCATCCCCGATACGACCTGTATGAGCAGCCTGTTTGATGGCTTCAACAGCTTGTTCGAGCATGGCGTCATCAACAACGATTTCCAGCTTAACCTTCGGCAGGAAATCAACGACATATTCAGCACCACGATAAAGTTCTGTGTGGCCCTTCTGCCGGCCGAAACCCTTGGCTTCGGTAACCGTAATGCCCTGAAGGCCAACTTCCTGCAGGGCTTCTTTAACATCATCCAACTTGAAGGGTTTGATGATGGCCTCGATTTTTTTCATCGATTAGTTCCTCCTGTGACGAATTTATCAACACAGAGGGGGGAGAGCAGATCTCCCGTTTATCCCGTGTCCGTATCACGCACTCTATATTGCATGGTGCGTGCCAATTTTTTTCTTATGGAAATAATCGCTTTTTTTCAAACGATTAGCGGAGTTTGGCAATAACAAGATGAGGTTCTGGGCCGATGCTATTTGCCCATAATTTAGGCAACTGCCCAGATAATGTGCTGTTGAAGATCTTGAAAACTGCCCATACAGATTGAGGCAGTTTACTCATTCTCATCAAAATCTGTGTCATCCGTGTAGGGAAACTCTTCAGGAGAGATTGGCCATTTCAACCGATATTCTTTACGATCAGTTACATCCTGGTCTGTTTCAGAAACGTTTTCAAACGTGTCACGGATTACGCTTTCCACAAACTCCACGCAATGGGATTTGAGAACGGAATTATCGGCGACATAAGGGGCGCTGTGAATAACCCTGGAAAGGGATTCATGCTTCCTTTCAAGAAACCGAAACAGATGGTTTACGAGGACGGTTGGCTCAAGGTAGATCGGTAATAGCTCGACGGTTTCCTTCAACACCAACACGGGCAGATTGGGATACAAATCGGAACGGGGGTCTTGTTCCAACCGATCAACAACACGCCCGAAATAAGCTGCCCTTTCTTTGTCCAGGGCGGTGATGACCGGCGATATAATTCGTTTATGCAGCACGTGTTAAAACGCTTCCCCCTGTTATCGAATCACAAGATCATAGCATGCATTCATCTCTTCCATGTCATGCATTTTGAATATCTTGAAAATGTGTCTCAGCGTATGATTAGCCTCTAATCAGTCAGCAAAAATTTCTCCTTCAATTCACAAATTCTTTTTGCTTCCAGAATTCTAAAAATAAGCCGAAATAGGATTTGTGTGCACCATAGCCAATGTTGGGCAAGCTGGTTAGTGGGAGTGCCGCATGCAGGAAAAAGCTATTATCCAGGAATTTCCGGACCAGACGATCAAGGGTATCGTTCTTGTAGCAGTCGGCATTTCGATCTTTTCCCTGCAAGACGTCATCATTCGCTTGTTAAGCGGTGACTATTCCGTTCTGCAGATCATGTTTATCCGGGCTCTTGTCGCTCTCGGTCCAATGGCACTGTTTGTCTATTGGGAAGGAGGGTTTGGCACGTTGCGGACCCCGACGTTTAACATGCAGTTTCTGCGCGGAATTTTACAGATGCTCTCTTATACATCTTATTACATGGGACTGGCCTATCTTCCCATCGCGGACAGTACGGCGATTTTCTTTATCGCGCCTCTGGTCGTCACGGTTTTTTCCATCATGTTTTTAGGTGAGAAGGTTGGCATGCGGCGTTTATCGGCAGTGTTGCTCGGTTTTTGCGGTGTGCTGATCATTGTTCGGCCTGGATCGGGAACATTCGGTATTGCGGCCTTGTTGCCGATGATCGCTGCTGTGACCTATTCAGCCAGTATCATTATTACACGCCGATTGGGGCGCACCAACACAGGCGCCAGCATGGCACTATACTCCATGCTTACTTTTTTAGCCGTCAGTTCCCTGGCCGGTGGTGTTTTCGGCGATGGCCGTTTCGCGACGGATATCCACCCTAGCATAGACTTTCTCTTGCGGCCCTGGATGATGCCCGCCTCCAGGGATTTTATGCTGTTGGTTTTGTGCGGGTTGATCGCAGCCTGTGGATTTTACTGTCTTGCTCAAGGCTACAGGGTGGCTCAGGCAAGTATCGTTGCTCCTTTTGAATATGTCGCCATGCCTCTTGCCGCAATGTGGGGGTTTCTCGTCTGGAACGAACTGCCGCAGATGACGACGATAATGGGCATTCTTCTGATTGTCGGCAGTGGGCTGTATGTCCTGCACCGTGAAACGGTTAAGGGACGAAGTCTGGTTACCGGGCGTGGTCGGAGCCGTATCCGACTTTAACCAATTCTTTCTTGATTACTCGCATGCTTTTATGAGTATTGGTAAAATATGCTGTGATGCCGCTTGTGCACTCCAGGGAGATGACTTTGCATGCTGAATTGGCTGTTTGGTAACCAGGCCGGAACCCGCAAGAACACCCAGTTGCCCACCTACGAGGAATCCCGTGACATAGCCGAGAAAGGGGATGCCTCGGAAAGGGAATGGTTGGCGTCCCAAGCAGGCCTGCAGCCTGAATTCCTCTATTATTTTGCAACCGATTCTGAAGTGCCCGTTCGTCTTGCCGTTGCCGGCAATGACGATACCCCGCTACAGGCTGATGCGATACTGGCGAAAGACGAAAGCGAAGAAGTTCGCGAGGAACTTGCCGCTAAGATCGGTCGCCTGATGCCGACACTGGACAAGTCCCGAAAAGATAAAGTTACGGAAATGGTGCTGGAGATCGTTGGAGTCCTGGCTAACGACAATGCGCTAAAGGTCAGAAAAATCATTTCCGAGGAGATCAAGACCCTCGGTAATGTTCCCGAACAGATCGTCGAGCAGTTGGCCTGGGATGCGGAAACAACAGTTGCCATGCCTGTATTGGAATACTCGCCATTGCTGTCTGAGCGGCAACTCCTGGAAATTATAAGAAGCGGTATCGATGGCGGCGCTTTAGCCGCCATAGCAAGGCGGCATAAATTGACCTCACCCGTTTCAAACGCCGTGGTGCGCTACAAGGACGAAGCAGCGACAATTGATTTGCTCAATAACGATACGGCTTCCCTGGATGAAGAAACCTTGCTGGATGTGAGCGACATGGCATCCCGTTCAACGAAGATTTGTGATCACCTCATTGAACGAAATGACTTGATGCTGTCCACCATTCGGCGCATCGCAACGTTTGTCGGCAATGCCGTGATCGATCGCATTCTTGAAAAGAACAGCTCGCGACTTCAGCTTGAGGAAGAGGAAGTGCGTGATATTCGCCAACACGTGGCGGAGAGGATCGTCAAGGGCGATGCGGACACGGAAACCTTGCCCGGCGCTGAAGCCAGGGAAAAAGCAGAAAAGCTGTTCGAGGAAGACAAGCTCAATGACAAGGCTATTGCCAAAGCAATTGACAAGGAGGATCGCTGGTTCATCTTTCACGCCCTTGCCTTGCTGACAGGGTTTACCTGGGAAAACATCAGAGACGCCATGAATTCAAAAAGCGGTAAATCCATTGCCGCAATTTCCTGGAAAGCCGGGCTTTCGGCTAAACTTTCATTTAGCCTGCAAACAAAAATGGCATCCCTGACTGGGAAAGCGATCATTCACCCGACAAAAGATGGTGAGTATTCCTTGTCCGACGAGGATATGGAATGGTATCTCGACTTCTTCGGCTCTGCCTAAACAGCGCCAAATTATACAGGAGACCAGATGAAAACGGTTAACTCGGTCCTGTCCATGTACGGAACAACCATCTTCGAGGTCATGTCCGTACTGGCTCGTGAACATGGCGCCATCAATCTGGGGCAGGGGTTTCCCGATGAAGATGGACCGGAAGAGATGAAGTCAATCGCCAGCGTTAACATGGCGACTCAGTTGAACCAGTATCCGCCCATGATGGGAACGGCGGATTTACGCCAGGCCGTGGCTGAACATGACAAACGTTTCTATGGCCTGGATGTTGACTGGGAAAGCGAAGTTCTCGTGACTTCAGGCGCAACGGAAGCATTGGCGGACTGTATGCTGGCGATCCTCGACCCCGGTGATGAGGTCGTCGTCATTGAGCCACTATATGACAGTTACATGCCGATGATCATTCGGGCAGGGGGCGTCCCGAGAGCTGTGAGACTGGAGCCTCCTGAATGGCGCCTGCCGGAATATGGTTTACGTGATGCGTTTTCAGATCGCACGAAAATGGTCCTCTTGAACACGCCGCAAAATCCGGCTGGAAAGGTGTATTCCAGAGAGGAGCTTGAGGTTCTTGCCCAATTGATCATTGAGCATGATGCCTATGCCGTCTGTGATGAAGTGTATGAGCATATCGTTTTCGACCAGCATAAACATATACCATTGATGACCCTTCCCGGCATGCGGGACCGCTGTGTGCGGATTGGCTCTGCCGGAAAAACCTTTTCCATGACGGGATGGAAGGTTGGTTATATCACGGCGCCGCCAGCGTTGCTGGCGACGATTGCCAAGGCGCATCAGTTTGTCACCTTCACCACACCACCTATGCTGCAGGCTGCCGTTGCCTCGGGACTCCGTAACGACGATGTTTATTTTTCAGGACTGTCCAGCGATCTTGAAACCAGGAGAAACCTTCTGGCCGATGGATTATCTGCTGCAGGATTTGGCGTCATGTTGCCTGAAGGAACCTATTTTCTGAATGCGGACATTCGCCCGACAGGTTTCGAAGAAGATGACGTGGCGTTTTGTCAATTGATGACAAAGGAAGCCGGCGTCACCATGCTGCCGGTCAGTGCATTTTATATCGAAAGCGAACACGGAGAGCCGCTACCCAGGCATTTTGTTCGTTTCTGTTTCTCGAAGAAACCCGACATCCTGTCTTCAGCTTGCGATAAACTGCAGGCATATTTGCGTTAGACTTATCTTTTAAATATCAAATGCTGTGATTGGTATATTTGTATGCCAGCAATGGGGAACCATTTGAATTTCGTATCAAAAAATAGCCGAAAACGATTCCCTTTATGGGAATAATCACGAGGAAAAACGCTAGTAAGGAAAAAATATATTTCGGCCCATTTTCATACCAATGTTCTCAATTATCCTTTTTTTTCAATACCTTTATAATTGCTCTGTTAACCCACATGAAAATTGTTTTACCAAAACCCCATTGAATCAATTGACTTTTTAAAACGACCTCAGGCATTCTCATTAACGACAGATATAAAAACCTTCAAATATGGGGGGGAATGACTGTCCAAAGAAATCGAATAAGTCGGGGCTTTGTACCCGGCTCATGGAATGCTTCAACTTATGGAGAAGGGGGAAGCCTTTATGTCTGACCCAACAGGCGCACTAACAGTTATATTTACCGAGGTCTATTACTGGATCACGGTCGTCTTCATGTTTCTGATTCACGTTGGCTTTTGTATGTACGAAGTCGGCGCGTCTCGGCGCAAGAACATGATGCACACTCTTATGAAGAACACGATGGTCATCCCCTTGGTGACTGTGACGTTCTTTTATTTCGGCTGGTACATCTATTTCAGCTGGCACAACGGTATTCCGAATCTGATCGGCGCCGACCCGGCACCGTATGGTTTGACGGATATCAACTGGGCCGCTCCGTGGAGCCCGCTCATGGGCGCTACGCTGCATTCTGAAGGCGATGGTTACTGGTCTCACATCAACGGCGTATTCTGGGCCGCGTTCCTGCTTTTCTCATGGACCGCTGCTTCGATCGTATCCGGTGCCGTGATCGAACGTATTCGTTCCGGCGCTTTCTGGATCCTCGCCGTTATTATCGGTTCCTTCACCTGGATTATCGACGCTGCCTGGGGCTGGCACCCGGACGGCTGGATGGTTGCCCAACTCGGCTACCATGATGCCTATGCATCCGGTGTTATCCACGCCATTGCAGGCGGTTTCGCTCTCGGTATTCTTGTGGTCCTCGGACCGCGGATCGGCAAGTTTGCCGCCGACGGCACACCGCGCAACATCGTGCCGCATAACCCGTGGCTGGTTACGATCGGTCTGTTCCTGATCTATACCGGTTTCTGGGGCTTCTATGTGGCTTGTAACATTCCGATACTGGATGTTGGCGAAATGGCTGGTATGAGCGAGTCGTTCTTCTCGACAACCAATATTTACCTGACTCCTACCACCACGTCGGCTATCACCTTTAACTTCCTGATGTCACTCTCGGGCGGTTTAATGATGGGTTACCTCATCTCCAAGGGTGATGCCTTCTGGACTTATTCGTCCGGTCTGGCCGGTGTTATCGCCGCGTCTTCCGGTAACGACCTGTACCACCCGATCCAGGCCATGTTCATCGCGGCTCTGGGTGTGGTCTTCATGTACAAGATTCACTTCTGGGTGGAACGCAAGTTCAAGGTCGACGATGCCGTTGGCGCCGTAGCCGTTCACGGCTATGCCGGTTTCTTCGGCGTATGTGCGGCCGGCGTGATGCTGTGGGGCTATCCGGCTTCCATGTACCTAGATTCCACAATTACCCCGTGGGGTCAGTTCATCGGCGCCATCATTATGTTCTGGGTACTTGGCTTTATTCCGGCTTGGATCGCATCCAAGATCCTGAATGGCATGGGCCTGCTGCGTATTCCGGAGCGTGTCGAAGTTGCCGGTCTTGATCTGACTGAATTCCACGGTCGCTACCTTGACGAAGCGGAAGTATTCGCCGCTGAGGAAGAGGAAGCCCGTTCACGCGGCCTGATCTGATAGAAAGGAGAAAATATTATGTCAACAGGACTTGAAACCTGGACTCGTAACCTGAATGAGCTGACAGAGTTGTATCCTTTCGTTGGAACAGAAATGCTGTTGGCCTGGGCAGGTATTGCTTCCTGGATCATCTGGCACCTTGTTCAGATCAAGATGGAAAGTAACGTTCTCGCAGAAGAGGATGCTGTCTTCCAGGATAAGGCCAAGCTGGCCAATGCCAGAAAACTTTCAGCGGCCGAATCCGTCATGGAGGGTGCAAAAGCACACGCTGAAGGGTACTGACCAAGGCTTGACCTTGGTGTTGGAAAGCCTAGAGGCTCTCTGACACTTCCATAAATTACGGGCCGTCCTTAAAAGGACGGCCCTTTTTTTACGTTATTGAAAAGAGTTGTAACTTTAGGCGTAGCACCGCTTGACGGACAACAGTACAGCGTCTAAAGAATGCGCAAGAATTTACCACAACGGTGAACGTAGCTCAGTTGGTAGAGCCCCGGCTTGTGGTGCCGGTTGTCGCGGGTTCGAGTCCCGTCGTTCACCCCATTTTCCCTCTAATATGACTCGTTGTATCTGTCAGGTTCTATAACCTAACGGAAGCCAATCCCTGTCAGGCATGTCAGAGAAAAAGAAACCGGGCCAAAAAGGCCCGGCGAGTTTTACAGGGAGGTACAGAGATAAGATTCATGAAGAATCTTATGATGAACATAGTCACCATTTAGGTCACTGTCTGTGATATAGATCACACAATAGCATTCAAGATTATCCGGTTAATCTTGTAAAATATCGGCAACCATTGTTTTTCCATATGGGTAGGTATACTAACCCTCTGGAATTATACGGTTTATCCTTTACACACCACCTCCCAGAGATTACGTTGACTAACGCCTACCCGAAAAGGTGGGGTGCGCCAAATTTTATTTTTTGGATTGGATGTTATGACCCCCATTGATGTGGTTCTGGTCGATAAAAGTCCTCTAGTGCTTTCTGGCTTGAGCAAGATTTTTGGCGACGATCAGCGCTTCTCTATCGTTGCGACGGCAGCAGACGGCGAGCGATTCATGGAAGCCGTAGAACGCCTGAGTTTTGATGTCGCCGTCATCGGTTGGGAAATGCCTTTCATGAACGGTAAAGATGTTCTTTCAGCCCTGAAAAGCATAGCCAATGCCCCACGGATCATTGTCTACACCGGAAGCATTAAACCGGGCGTCGCCCGTCAGGTACTACAACTTGGCGGCGCCGGCTTCTGTTCGAAACAGGATAGCCCGCAGGTCTTGATAGATACGGTGATTTCCGTAGCGGAAGGACGCATGGTCTTCCCGTTCATGAATGTCGATGCGCCGGTTTCAGAGGGCATGGATTCGTTGACGCCCAGAGAGCAGGATCTTTTGGCTTCCCTGGCTGACGGCAGGACCAACGCCCAGATTGCGCGAGAGCTGGGTATTTCTCTCAATACCGTAAAATTTCATTTGAAAAATCTCTACGAAAAGCTCGGAGTTAACAACAGGGCGCAAGCCGTTGGACGTTATCTGGCTGGATCAGATAACTTCTAGTGTGCACGGTTGAAAAATGACATCTCCTGAACAACAATCCCAGTTCCTGTTGTTTTCATTAAGGCGCGTAACAGAGGCGGCTGCTGAAGCTGCTGCACAATGGATCGGCCGGGGCGATGCGCATCAAGTGAATAGTGCGGCTGTTAACGCGATGCGGGCAAATTTCTCCCAGTTGCCGATCAAGGGCAACGTCGTCGTAGGGGACGGCAGTGATACGGACGGAGAGCGCGCCGCCTTTTCACCAAACGAGATGATTGGAAAGAGCGATGCCGATCACGTCTTCGACATCGCCGTTGATCCGGTTGAAGGCACAAGCTACCTGACCAAGGGAATGACCAACGCCATGGCCGTAATGGCGCTTGCGCCCAAGGGAACGATGTTCAGACCCGGTCCGGCATTTTATATGGAGAAATTTGCCGGTCCACCCGCAGTTAAAGGCAAGATCGATCCAGCCTCCCCCTTGGAGGACAAACTACAGGTGTTAGCGAAGGAGACTGGTAAATCTGTTTCCGAGCTCATCATCTACGTTCTAGAAAAACCCCGGCACCGTTCACTGGTAGAAGGCTTAAACAAGGCGGGAGCCCGTGTTGTCCTGTACCCTGCCGGTGACATCGCCGGCGCGGTTATGGCGTCTATTCCCGGGTCTGGCATTGACGCCCTGATCGGAACCGGCGGTACGCCCGAAGGGATTATATCCGCATGCGCCATCCGGGCGATGGGAGGTGAGTTTTTGTGCAAGTTGAATCCCCAACTCCCCAGCGAGCATATTGCCGTTCGCGAAGCCGGAATGAATACCGAAGAGTGGATGGGCTTAAACGATCTCGTTAAGTCGGATCATGTTTATTTTGCCGGAACCGGTATTACAACCGGGTTGCTCTTTGATGGCGTAGAGGTGTCGGATAGCCATCTTCGTACAGAAAGCATGTTGATTTCAGGGACGACAGGTGAGCGTCATTACCTGACGACGTATCATTCACGGAAAGACATATCGATACCGGAAACAAATGATGCCTAGCAACCGTCTTTCAGACCGTCCGATCATTCTCGGAATAGTGGGTGATTCGGCAACAGGCAAAACAACTCTTGCAAAGGGTATCGCCGATATTCTTGGCTCAGATCGGGTTGTCACTATCTGTACCGATGACTATCACCGTTATTCGAGAGAGGAAAGGCGGGACAGAAAGGTTACCGCACTGGAGCCGGCGGCAAACTACATCGATATCATGGAGCAGCATATTCAGCTCCTTCGGGAAGGAAAGCCAATCCTGAAGCCGGTTTACAACCATGTTGACGGAACGCTAGGCACCTCCGAATACATTGAATCGCGTGAATATATCATCATTGAAGGTTTGTTAGGTTATTCCACGCGTTCGATGCGTGACTGCTACGACGTAAAAGTCTACCTCGAGCCACCGGAAGACTTGCGTGTACGCTGGAAAATCCAACGCGACACCCAGATGCGTGGCTACACCCGCAAGGATGTCATGGATGCACTGCGTTACCGGACGAATGCCAGCGAACAATACATCCGGCCGCAGAGAACATTCGCCGACATGGTCGTTCAGTTTTTCTCGCCGAAAGACAATCAGGAGGAAATGGGGGCAGGGCTTAACGTGCGCCATACATTGCGGCCGACGTTACCTCACCCTGATCTCTCACCGATTATTGAAGCGGGAGCGAAAGCCGGCATTAAACTGGAGTTATCCCGCGACAGAGATGGAAAGCCTGTCGATGTTCTTGAAATTCTCGGCAGTATCAGCGAACGGCGGGCCTGCGGGATGGAAGACCTTCTCTGGA
The DNA here is from genome assembly GCA_964344255.1 of uncultured Thalassospiraceae bacterium. GTDB lineage: Bacteria > Pseudomonadota > Alphaproteobacteria > Rhodospirillales > Casp-alpha2 > JAJFIE01. The sequence goes on along the minus strand of CAYFMQ010000012.1, from coordinate 7,948 downwards.
ACCTGATACCTGAAGCCCAGTATCTACGCGATAAACTCGGCAGCTTCGGAGAGGGCAACAAGGAAGAGGTGAGCCACACGCTTGCCCTTTCCCAGTTACTGATTACGTATCATATGGTGAAGGCGGCGTTAGGACATCATGCGATCTGATGTCTGAACGAATCCGTATGAATTCAATTTAGATAACTGTCTACCAGCCCTGGCCCATATCCGTCAGGATAAAATCTGCCCGGCGTAATGGACCGCCATCATCTTGTTTTGGAAAACGTTCCTGCCAGGCATTCATCTTAACAGCCAAAGCGCACATCAGACCGCCCATCTTTGTATGATTGCTGTGCACAGTTTCGCGGAATGACTTGAAACTTTCAGGTGACATATCTTCCCACATCTGCAGGTTGCTCGTTCCAAACACAGACAATTGATAGCCAAGTGTTCCCTCTATTTTCTCCACTTTCGTCTTAAGCCGGGAGCATACTTTCTGAAGTGAATAGTTCTGGGATAGTTGCTGATGGTTGAGAATTTCCGTCGTGGACCTGAGAAAACTGTGTATCGTCGGTTTTATCTTGTCCAGGCACTCCCTGTAGTAGGCAACGGATAAGTAGACATCACCGTATTCCTGAATAAATTTAGGTACCTCAAGTATGGGGATATCGAGTTTGACAGCCATGTTTTTCAACCGCTCGCGTGTTTCGCTGGCGTCAGGATTTTGAAACAGCGATAACCAGTCAATGCCCTGTCCGTTGATCAGGCCTTCCGGATTGTTTCCCGGTCCGAACAAGCTCAAGACGAGTTGTTGAAGGAATGGCTGCATGTAGGAACGGAGTTCCTTTTGCTTGCTTTCAGAAAGTTTCAGATCGTCATAGTTATCAATTTCAATACCGTTTTGCCGCAGTGTGATACGCAAACTGTAGACGTCGTAACTATCGAGTTTCGCTAACGTATGAATAATATCCAAGTCAGAACTGGATATGGAAGAAAACACCTGTTTCAAATCTGCAGGATGGACATGCCCTTTGCCAGTGTCCTTATCGCTAAAAAGTTCGATAACGCTTTCCAGGTGATTGTTCTTAACAATTTTAGTCTGCTTGAGTGCATTATGCTCGATGGGCATCATGAGCAAAGGGAGTCTCCACAGAGAATCCCTGTCTGCATCATCAATAGTATCTAACTGTTCCGGTCGTGTCTGGTCCATTTATATGTCCACTTCCTTCGGATGCGTATACACAAACACCTCCGAATTCCTAAACGGCATGTCGGATACCACTTAACATTAGGACAAGACGTTCTGGCTTGTTTATCCCCAATTAGGTAATTTTACCCGGTTTTTCCCCAAGAATCTGTGACACACGTCATTCGTGAACCGAATTCAATCTAAAAACCACCATAAGATTAGTGCCGATTCTAGCGGAATGTAAACTGATTATGTTTTCTGTTAACAAATTTCCAAAAAAAACGACTGCAGTACTGGACATTTGCTTCAGGATTCGCGACAAGCAAAGCCATACTCTCTGGGCGTTTAAATCAGCGGGAGACACTTCATGTCGAGTGTTGAAACTACCTCTAACGAAATCCCTTCAGAACCTGCAGATAGGAGTTCCGGCGCCCTAGAGAACGCAATGCCCCTTGAAATGGCAAACGCCATCAGGTTTCTATCTGCCGACGCCGTTCAACAGGCTAAATCAGGGCATCCGGGAATGCCGATGGGTTTTGCTGATGCCGCAACGGCTCTGGTATCCAAACACTTGAAGTTTGTGGCGTCAGATCCCGAATGGGCGGATCGCGACAGGCTGGTTCTGTCTGCAGGCCACGGATCGATGTTGTTGTATTCCTTGCTGTACCTTACGGGTTATCCCCGCATGACCATTGATGAACTTAAGGATTTTCGTCAATTGGGTTCGATTACAGCCGGGCATCCGGAATATGGCCATGCGCCAGGTATCGAGACAACGACAGGTCCTCTCGGGCAGGGTATTGCAACAGCGGTGGGAATGGCGCTTGCCGAAAGACTTCTGAATGAACGTTACGGCGATGAAATTGTCGATCATTACACCTATGTAATCGCTGGCGACGGCTGCCTGATGGAAGGCGTCAGCCATGAAGCTGTCTCGTTTGCCGGTAATCTGGGACTATCCAAGCTTATCGTTCTTTTTGACGATAATTCTATAACGATCGACGGCTCCACTGACCTGTCTGTCCGAGATGATCAACTGAAACGCTTTGAAGCATCCGGATGGAACGTCTGTTCGGTGGATGGCCACGATCAAGGGGCCGTATCAGTCGCGATTTCCGGTGCAAAACGATCTGACAAACCAACACTGATTGCCTGTAGAACCATTATTGGTTTTGGAGCACCCAACAAACAGGGAACCTCGTCAACACACGGGGCGCCTTTGGGTGATGATGAATTGATCGCCGCTCGTGAAAGACTTGGCTGGAACCACGAGCCCTTTGTCGTTCCAGATCATGTCTTATCGGGTTGGCGGGAAGTCGGCTCACGAGGCGAAGAAGAACGAGATGAATGGCTGGGTCGGTTGTCTGCCCTTGATGATGAAAAGAGGAATGAGTTCGATCGCCTATTGCGAGGTGAACTACCGGCGGGTTGGGAAGATTCAATTAACGCGCACAAAAAACGGGTTTCCGAAGAAGCGCCTTCATGGGCTACACGTGTTGCTTCCGGTGAAACGCTTGCAGCGATTTCCGACTCCATACCTGAATTGCTGGGTGGTTCTGCAGACCTGACAGGATCCGTCAACACCAAGGCGCCAGGAATGGAACCGGTGTCCAGGGATGACTTTACGGGCCGGTATATTCACTATGGTGTCAGAGAGCATGGCATGGCGGCCATTATGAATGGTCTATCCTTGCACGGTGGGTTTATCCCCTACGCCGGAACTTTCCTGGTGTTTGCCGATTACATGAAAGGCGCCATGCGGCTTTCGTCATTGATGGGGAAACGGGTTATCTATGTTTTGACTCACGATTCAATCGGACTGGGAGAAGACGGGCCGACCCACCAGTCAGTTGAAACAATGGCGTCGCTTCGCTCCTTGCCCAATTTCACGGTTTATCGTCCCTGTGACGGCGTCGAAACGGCGGAATGTTGGGCTCTTGCACTAAAGGAGCGGGAAACGCCATCAGGCATGGTGCTGACACGCCAGGGTGTTCCGACCTATCGTACAGAACATGTTGATGAAAACCTGTGTGCTCGCGGCGCCTATGTGCTTGCTGAAGCCAAGGGGGGTATAGAATCTCGCAAGGCGACATTGCTGGCGACAGGATCTGAAGTCTCTGTTGCAATGATGGCTCGCGAGGCCCTTGAGGATGAGGGCATTTCAGTCGCAGTTGTATCAATGCCCAGTTGGGAATTATTCAACGTACAGGATAAAAACTACCGCTCCTCAGTGCTTGGCAAGGGATTACGTGTTGCTGTTGAAGCGGCTGTCAGGTTTGGGTGGGATCAATACTTGCAGGAGGACGATGTATTTATCGGTATGTCCGGTTTCGGCGCTTCAGCCCCTGCAAAACAACTGTTTGAACATTTCGGAATTACGCCTGACGCCATCGTATCAGAAGTAAAATCCAGGATTTAACATATTTCAAATAGCCGAAATACACTGTGTTAAAACATGGTAGAATTTGAAAAAAGAGATGATCTTTCAAGGAGTGTAAGAAAATGGCTGTAGTTTCCCTTCGGCAACTGTTGGACCATGCTGCAGAAAACGACTATGGCATGCCGGCTTTTAACATCAACAATATGGAACAGATGTTGGCGATTATGGCTGCGGCGGATAAAACGGACAGCCCCGTCATTATGCAGGCCAGCCGGGGGGCTAGGAAGTATGCCAACGACATCGTTCTCCGTCACCTCATCATCGCTGCGACGGAAATGTATCCGGACATTCCTGTCTGCATGCACCAGGATCATGGCAACAATGCTGCCACCTGCATGTCAGCCATTACCAACGGTTTCTCGTCCGTCATGATGGACGGATCGCTGGAGGAAGATGCAAAAACCCCGGCATCCTATGATTACAACGTCGATGTAACTTCAAAGGTTGTCGATATGGCGCACCTTGTCGGTGTCTCTGTTGAAGGTGAATTGGGGTGCCTAGGCTCACTGGAAACCGGAAAGGGTGACAAGGAAGACGGCCACGGGTTCGAAGGGACGCTCGACAAGGATATGCTCGTCACCGATCCGGATGAAGCGGCCGATTTCGTCAAGAAAACCAAGGTTGATGCCTTGGCCGTGGCCATCGGCACATCGCATGGCGCCTACAAATTCACCCGCAAGCCGACTGGCGATATACTTGCAATGGACGTCATCAAGGCAATCCATGAACGCCTTCCGAATACACACCTCGTCATGCATGGCTCCTCTTCCGTTCCGCAGGAACTCCAGGACATCATCAACGAGTACGGCGGTGAGATGCCCCAGACATATGGTGTGCCGGTGGAAGAAATTGAAACCGGAATTAAAAACGGCGTTCGGAAAGTCAACATCGATACGGACAACCGAATGGCGATTACGGGCCAGATCAGGAAGGTTTTATGGGAAAAGAAAGCGGAGTTTGATCCGCGCACCTACCTGAAGCCTGCGATCGCGGCCATGGAAGAAGTTTGCATTGACCGTTTTGAACGGTTTGGATGCACCGGTAAGGCTTCAAAGATCAAGGTTGTTCCCTTGAGCGAGATGGCCACACGCTACGCAGAAGGGTCGCTGGATCCTACGGTCAAGTAACTTGCGGAATATGGGCGATAAACATGGAAGGTCTTTATTGTGAATAAACCGGTTAAAATCGCTCCCTCAATTCTCTCAGCCGACTTCTCCATTCTGGGGGAAGAAATCGCCGCTATCGATGCGGCCGGATGCGATTACATCCACATCGATGTCATGGATGGGCACTTTGTTCCCAACCTGACATTCGGTCCGCCTGTTATTGCTTCGTTGAGAAAAACGACGAAAAAACCGTTCGACGTCCATCTGATGATCAACCCCGCCCAGCCGTTTCTTGAAGATTACGCCGAAGCCGGAGCTGATGTGATTACGGTACATGTCGAAGCTGACCCTCATCTTGACCGGTCTCTTCAGCAAATAAGGGCACTGGGAAAGAAAGCAGGGGTTTCCTTGAATCCTTCAACACCAGTGCAAGCGATTGAATGCGTCCTGGACAAGGTGGACCTTATCCTGGTGATGACCGTTAACCCCGGTTTTGGCGGGCAAACTTTCATCGAAGGCCAATTGGATAAAATCCGCCAGATTCGATCCATGATCGGTGAGCGCGACATAGAGCTGGAGGTTGATGGCGGCGTCAAGGCGGACAATGCGGCCAATGTCGTGGAAGCGGGAGCAGACGTTCTGGTTGCCGGCAGCGCCATCTTTTCAGGGGACGATTACGCGGCGAATATCGCTGCGATCCGCTCCTCTTACGCCTAATTATCAGGTGATGGCGTCTATTTCCTCATCGGACAGGCCACCCGGTACAATCGTTATAGGTAGAGTGAACTCGCCTGCCATCTTGTTGACAAGGTGGGAAACGATGGGGCCCGGCCCTTCACCTTTTGTCGAAGCGCCCAGAACCAGGACAGAAAGGGATGGTTCTTCTTCGATTAACTGTGTCAGGACTTCTTGAGGGCTGCCTTCGCGAATGTAGATAACCGGCCACTTACCGGTTCGCTTCTGGACCACGTCGGCGACGACATTGCACATCTCTTCGGCTTCTTCACGGCTTTCATGTTTCATCAGATCGCCAACGCCCAGCCAATGTTGAAACTCAGCTGGCTGAATAATGTAAAGCAGGGCAATCCGACCCCCGGTATTCATTGCACGCTTGCACGCAAACCTGAGGGTGGGGCCGAATTCTTCACTATCATCGACAAGGCACAGGAAAGTACGCCCTTCAATGGGAGCGCCTTCGTCTTGATTCTGATTTTCCGTTTCGTCAGCCATCTTATCTCTTTCGGAATGCCGCATTGGCCAGCCAGCCAGCCAATGAGGCGATTAACACCGCAAGAACACCGTACGCCAGGGAATGGCGATGCGCAAAATCAAAAATACCAGCCTCGATCCCAAACTTCCTGACATTAAGAAGCGAGGTCTGGTTTTCTATAAGCTCTCCATTTTGGAACAGATAAACATCAATTCCATAGGTTCCGACGGCAACATTTGCAGGGAAGTGAACCTCCGTTCGGAACAGGCCGTTACCAAGATAAACAAGCTCGGTCGGTTCCTTGGAATACAGATCCTCCCGCTGTTTGATGCGGATCAGCGCATTACTGAATTGCGTAATATCATCAACGGGCTTCTGTAACGGAGCCGGTTTGAATATCAGTTTATCAACACCAATCTGGTGTATGTCGGCATCCATAACAGGGATAAACTCTTCAAGTGGCCGGTTGGATGCAATTTCATAAAAAGAGGGAATTTCACTGAACTCAACCTCATCGCGATTGATCCAGACGCCGCCAATACGTTCCTTGCGCCGAATAATATGATTTTCCTGGGGGCCGCGAACGACAACAACCAAGTCACCCTCTGAACGTGTGGCGCCAAACAGCAAAACGTCTGTTCCGGCGAATCCCGTCGTGATGGCGACAATGGGATCGGAAAGGTCAATGACCAGATCCTGCGCCTTGAGAACGGGAATTAGTCCGACAATGAGGCAAAGCGCCAACCCAATCCATTTAAAGTGCGTTCGAACTATTTGCATCAGTGCCCTCCCAGATACCCAAGTTCGAACAGGTCAAATGGCGTAGCAACCAGATCGTAGGTCAACTTAAGGCACACCCCGAGAACCATCATTGCCAGCAGCCCCCGCAGGTGCTCACCGTGAAGTTTGGCGCCGGCCCTGGCGCCGATTTGCGCCCCAATCACACCGCCGATCAAAAGCAACAATGCAAGTACGATATCAACCGTCTGGTTGCTGACGGATTGCAGGATCGTGACGTTAGCTGTGACAAAAATAATCTGGAACAGGGACGTTCCAACAACGACGGATGTTGGCATACCCAACAGGTAGATCATGGCCGGAACCATCACAAACCCCCCGCCGACACCCATAATGGCAGCAAGGACACCAACGAAGAACCCAATGGCAAATGGCAAGATTGCACTGATGTAGAGCTTCGACTTCCTGAAACGCATTTTAAACGGCAGCCCGTGAAACCACGTATGGCTTCTCCGGGTCATGATGGTGCCGGTTTTTTTCCGAACCATCATGACCTTGATGCTTTCAATCAGCATCAGGGTGCCAATGATGCTGAGGAAAACAACATAGGAGAGCTTGATGACAAGGTCGATCTGGCCGAGTTCACGGAGAAATGTGAAAAGTAAAACGCCGACGCTTGATCCCGTAACACCACCGACCAGCAGGACTATTCCCATCTTTATGTCCACGTTTCCCCGGCGCCAGTGAGCCAGGACACCGGAAACGGAAGAGGCAACGATTTGGTTGGCTTCTGTTGCAACAGCTACGGCTGGAGGGATTCCAATGAACATAAGAAGGGGAGTCATCAAAAACCCCCCACCGACACCAAACAGCCCGGAAAGGAAGCCAACGCCTCCACCCATGCCAAGTATCAGAAAGACGTTTACTGAAACTTCGGCAATAGGAAGATAAATATCCATGCTTAATTATGCTCTGACAGGATCAGGGTGTGCGAAATAGTAAAGAATTGGGCGCAAGAGACGTTACAAGTTGCGAAGAACGGATTAACGTTTCTATCGTCCGATGATTGCTGGGCATTTGAAGTTTAGAAAATACTAAACAATCAAAAACACTTTGTAGTGCAATCGCTTAGGGTGGTTATTTCATCTCACTGACGACTTGTCAATGACAGCAAAATCATTTCAAAAAAAACCGCTGGCATTTTGGGTCCGAGGAATGAATTCAAGGCCTTAATAAACGAGTTCGTCTTCGTCCGATCCGCTTGAGATGACGATTTCGCCGGCA
>CAYFMQ010000011.1:0-111973 GCA_964344255.1 uncultured Thalassospiraceae bacterium | reverse complement strand
ACCATCACATTGATCGGCATATCCTCAACCATCTGGGAGAACATCGTGTCGTCCATTTTCTTGGCCCCTGTGCTTTTAGAACTTTTAGATGATTTAGCTGCTTTCGAAGATTTTTTCGCAGCCGGTTTCTTTTCACTCTTGGCGGCAGCGTCCTTCATGGTTTCCGCCAGCAACGTATAAGCTGCGGCCCAGGCATCCTTCAGGTCGTCACTCCAAGCATCCCCCAACCCCTGCTCGAGTGTCCAAAGCAAGGCTGCTGCAACAGTATCGTAGTCTTCAGGTTTGACGCCATAATCAACGTGGCGAACGCCCAGGTCCTGAACTGCCGGAACGATACTATCCAGATCGTTAAGGCCGTTAACCGCCGTGGCGATAATCGCCATCAGCTTACGGCCCTGTTCTTTCATATCGCCTTTGAAAAGACCTTCGAGTTTCGGATCAAGCTCAAACAAGCGTCCGTAGAACAGTTCAGCTGCTGTTTCTTTTATAGGCGCTACGGATTTGAATGAATCCTGTACGAGTGCAATTTGTTCCGGCGTCATGAAGCCCCCAATGAAATTTCCGACTGTTACAGATAGTTATAAACAACTGTGTATGCGCCATATTAAACACAAATAATAAAAAGTCTTGCTAATATTTCCAATACGATTGGAATATCAGTGTGTTATGGTTGTTTTTGTAATGATGCCGGAATGAAGTTTCTTTTAAGGATTTACCCTATGATATGTAACGTTATTTCGCGCCGGTGAGGCGATGTCCTATGCTCAAACAGATAAATTCCCTGCCAGGTACCTAGCACAGGTTCGCAATCCACAACCGGGATGGACAGGCTGCAATCCGTCAAGGCGGACCTTATATGGGCCGGCATGTCATCCGGGCCTTCAATTGTATGGCGGTATAATGAGGGGTCTTCCTGGACAATACGTCTGAAAAAAGCATCCAGATCATGCTGGACGTCCGGATCAGCATTCTCCTGTATGGTTAAAGAGGCGCTGGTGTGACGGCAAAAAACCGTTAACAACCCGGATGTAATGCCTGTCCCTGCAAGCCAGCGTCTGACATCCGACGTAATTTCATACAATCCCTGACCACGCGTATGGACCTGGACAGTGTGGTGTTTTTGCGAAGACGATAATGATGAATGTTCCGTCATAACCGCGCCCTGTCGTCATTGCCGGTTTGTTACTCTTGCATGCTATCCCGGCTAAGCGCCCGTTTCCACTGATCATGACGATATTAGAAATTTTACGTCTCTTCTGAGCGTTCTCGATCCAGGAGCTCCCTTTTCCTTTCGACTCCCCAACGATATCCCGTTAAGGCGCCGCCACTGCCAACGGCACGATGACAGGGTACAACCAACGACACCGGATTTGTAGCGCAGGCGCGCCCGACAGCCCGGGCGGCTTTTGGCTTACCGATAGTCCTGGCAATTTCCTGGTATGTCCGGGTTTCCCCGGGAGGAATGTCGCGGAGCGCCTGCCACACCCTGGCCTGAAAGGCCGTCGCCTGAATATCCAACGGTAAATCAAGGGCTGGCGTGAGGTGGTCAAAGTTCTCAAGAATTTCGGACAGGGCTTCCCGCAGAGCACCTGAATCCCGCTCAATTCTAGCCTCCGGGAAATCAGAGGACAGCTCCGCAACAAGATCATCGTCATTGTCGCCGAAGCCCAGAAAAGAAATTCCTCGTTCCGTCGCAGCGACGATCATCCGCCCGAGCGGCGTATCGGATATCGCATAATGCATGTGTGCCCCCTTACCTCCTTTGGCATAACTTGCCGGTGTCATGCCAAGCCAACTATCGGCGTTTTCATAAAGCCTGGAAGAAGATCCATACCCGGCCCCATAAAGGGCGTCGGCAACACCGTTTCCCTCCTTCAGCATTGAGCGAATTCGCTTCCGCCGTACGGCGTCGGCATAGGATCTGGGAGATACCCCCATTAATGCCTTGAACCGGCGTTGCAGGTGATACGGGCTCACGCCCGTTGAGGACGACAGGTCCTCAAGAGTGGGGATACGTTCCTCCGTTTCAGTAATAATACGACAAACGGATCGAATCATCCTGAGGTCCGGATCGTGAGGCTCGGCTGAACCCGGGTTACACCGTTTGCATGCCCTGTACCCTGCCATTTCAGCCGCTTCCGGCACGTCATAGAAAGCAACGTTCTGGCGTTTGGGGCGCCGCGCCGGGCAGGATGGCCGACAGTAAATACCCGTTGTTCGGACGGCAATCACGAAATCTCCGTCATACCGTCGATCGCGGTCGCTGAAGCGTTGCCAGAGAACGTCATTATCATCCCCAGCCATCGTGGGTGCAGTGCTCGTAGATGTAGTCGTCATACTCGTATGGTAGCGACTCTATGCTAGGAATCTATCCGAAGTTTGCGGCGTTATTACAAAGCCGCCGGCACTCGAAATTATCCGTAGCGGTGCAAGGCTTCGCCATTCCTGTTCAGCCAGTCCCGGGCACGATCAGCGTTCGCATTCAATTCTGCAACAATCGCCCAAAAGGCGGGGCTGTGATTATGCTCGGCCAGATGGGCCACTTCGTGGGCAACGACATATTCCAGCACCCATTCAGGCGCCATGACCAATCGCCAGGAAAAGCTCAGCGCGCCTGACGAAGAACACGAACCCCAGCGCGAACGGGTATCGCGAATGGTAATGCGGCCATGACGTCTGGAAATTTTTTCAGACAGAGATACCACCTGTTTCTCGATATGCCTACGCGCTTCCTGCTTCAACCATGATGTCAACCGCCGGGAGAGGTGTTCAGAGCCCCCACCGACAGTGAGAACACCATCCTTTCGGACAACAGGCGCACGTTGATTCGGGCTGTGCTTGACCACATGCCCATCACCCAGGTAAGGAATTATGGCACCGTCCGCAAAGCGGACGCTGGGCGGAGCTTTCTCCAACTGCCCCTGTATCCAATCGGAACGTTCCTCGGCAAACCGGATTGCCATATTCCTACCCACACCAGGTGGCAGGGTAACGACGGCCTCGCCATTTATTCCCTGGGCGGGATTGACGCGCAGAATCATGCGCCGAGCCCGGGCGTTAACCCGAAATCGTAACGGAATTGTCCTGTCTCCCAACTCAATAGAAGTCATTTCCGGTTCCGGCCGGCGTTTTTTCTTTTTTTTCCTGAGTAAATTCATGTTCACGGCATGACCGGAGCTAGCGTATAGCCGGAGTCGTCAAGAGCCTTGAATAAGGCTGCCCGATCAGTATCGCCAAGGGGCGTCAATGTCGGGCGAACGCGACGCCATCCTTCGTCATCATAATGGCGGGCCAGGATCGCCTTGATGCCGGCTGAAAGCGGGTAGGCAGAAATAATCTTACGCAACGTTAGCAGCGTCTCGTTGGCCTGCTCGTTGACGCTCTGGCTCTCAAACCATGACGAGTAGACCTTTTGGGCAACGGGAGCCGAGATATTTGAGACCGCCGTAATGCAACCTGCGCCACCTGCACGCAAGACCTTCAGAAATGAGTATTCCGAACCTGGGAAAACAGCGAACCCCGGAAAGCGCTCCACCATGGCCAGCATATTATCGACGTCACCTGAACTGTCCTTGACGCCAACCACCGTACCTGGATATTGCTCAATCAGCCGGGCTATAACGTCCAAAGATATCGGAACTCCCGACATCTGGGGGAAATTGTAGAGATAAATCCTTAAACCGGGATCGCCAACGCGTTCGATAATCTCTGCATAGGCTGCAAAAACGCCATCGTCGGTGACTCCCTTAAAATAAAACGGTGGCAGAATCAGAACCCCGCCTGTGCCCATATCGAGAGCATGACAGGTCAGTTCGACAGAATCTGCAAACGAAGCCGCACCCGTGCCGGGCATACATTTTTCCGGGGGGATACCGGCCGACGCCAAGCCTTCCAGTATGGCCTTGCGTTCGGCAACGCTGAAAGAAGTGGATTCACCTGTCGTGCCAAGTATGCCCAGGCCATCACACCCATTCGCCAACAACCACCGGCAATGGTTCACCATGCGGGCATGGTCAGGTGAAAGGTCTTCGTGAAGGGGAGTCGTTACGGCGGCATAGACGCCTTTCATGACCTTCGTTACCGGAGGCAAATCAATTGTCCTTTAACCAAGCTTAATCCAGTCCGAATCCGTTTATAGCAGAAACGGATTGATAGTTCATGGATCCCTATTCCGGCCACTCGACAATCCGGTTTTCCAGATCGAGAACATCGTCTTCTGAGAAGCAGCGCCCCCGCACCGAAATGCCCGCTTTGTGAACGCTTTCCGGATCACCGCTAACCAACGGATGCCAGCCCGGCAATTCCCCACCTTCCGCCAGCAGACGATAGGCGCAGGTTGAGGGCAGCCACTTGATCTCCAAAATATTGTCGGCTGTCAGAACCTGACAATCGGGGACGTGTTTGCGCCGTTCCGAATAATTCCGGCACTGGCAGGTTTCCAGATCAAGCAGGCGGCAGGCGACATCCGTAAAGAACAAATCGTCATCATCGTTGATCAGCTTGTTGAGGCAGCATTTCCCGCAACCGTCACACAGTGATTCCCATTCTGCAGGCGTCAGTTCCGACAGAGACTTGGCTTTCAAGACAGGTACGGGCTGTTCCTGGCTCACGTTCGCCTCATTTCTCATGCAGGCCAGTCGGCGATATGGCTAACGCGGTCTTCAGGCAGAACGTCACGCTCAGACACCATGCGCCCCCGGACGGACTGCCCGGCAGCATGCACGCTTTCATTGTCGCCCGTTTTAAGAGGATGCCATTCAGGCAGAGGAAATCCATCCGCCAGCAACCGGTAGGCGCAGGTAGACGGTAGCCAAGACAGCTTACTGATTTTTCCGGGCGTTATCCTGACGCAATCAGGAACAAACCGGTGCCGGTCTTCATAACTCGTACACCGGCAGGTTTCTGGATCAAGCAGACGGCAGGCCACGGATGTATGGCGCAGCCCGCCACCGGACGGATCCTCAACTTTGCCAAGACAGCATTTACCGCAACCGTCGCACAGCAATTCCCATTCATCCCGGTTCATTTCATCCAGCTCTTTGGATTCCCAGAACGTCCCATGCTGCTTTGGCACTTCGTCTTCGTTCATGACCATTGATCCACCAGATGTATGAACGAGCCCGCAACGGAACCCACGCATAATCCACTGGTTCCCAAATCGTTGCCGGCGGCATCGCTGATCCGGAAAAGAGGAGCTGCATCGCCTTCGCGGATCGTTTTCGCGTAATGGAATTCATGGCCCCTGTACTGACTTGCCGTCAGCCCGCCATTGATGCTTTGCCCGTTCGCCAGTTCAACCTGCCGATATCCCAGATGGAGCTTGCGCTCGGCAAAGGAAGTTTCAAGCGGAAGCAGGCCGGCCATGGTATGACGGTTGCCGTCAGCATCAATCAGCCCTTCTCCCAAAACCATATAGCCACCGCATTCACCGAAAATAGCCGTCTTGTTATCAGCGGCCCGGTGCAGTCCCGGCAGGAAGACTGATCCTGACGACAGGGCGCCAGCGTGCAACTCTGGATAACCTCCGGGCAGGTAAACCGCATCGGCGTCAGGCCAAGGCTCCTGGTCGGCCAGGGGGGAAAAAAACCTGATTTCCGCACCGTTCTCGCGCCAGCCGTTCAGGACATGCGGATAGGCAAAGGCAAAGGCTTCATCCTTTGCCACGGCAATTCGTTGCCCCAAAGGGGGCAGGGACAGCGCCAATTGACCGCTATGAGAATCCATCGGCAATTGCGGGGGGCAGGCGATTGCCATCAATGCGTCCAGGTCCACATGCTCATTAATGTGAGCAGCAGCCTGATTGATAAAACTGTCCAGCCCTTCATGCTCTATGGCCTGTACAAGGCCTAGATGACGACTGGGGAGTTCTAGGTTCTCCACCCTCGGCAAGTAGCCGAAAACCGGTGTATCCGGGGCGTAGTACGCCATGGCGTTTTTGATGACGTCCATGTGACGGTCACTGCCGATACGGTTGAAAATCACGCCGCCGATTTTTACGTCATTTCGCATTTTCACGAACCCCAACACGACGGCGGCTGCAGAAGCTGCCTGTGACCGGGCGTCCACGATCAGCACAACCGGCCATCCGTTTTCTGCAGCAATGTCGGCCGTGGAGCCATCACGGGCCGTTGCACCGTCAAACAGACCCATGACGCCCTCACATACAATGAGCTCCTTATCATGGCACAGACCGACTACCACCTGCTCACGCAGTGTGCGCCGCATGGCCCAGGGATCTATGTTCAGGCAGGCCTCTCCGCTAGCCGATGCATGGAAAGCTGGGTCGATATAGTCCGGCCCTATCTTGGCCGAAACAACGTTTTTACCCCTGTCCCTCAGCGCCCTCAGCAGCCCAAGCGTTAACAGGGTCTTTCCGCTTCCTGACGACGGGGCGGCAATGACAATGCCCCTACACGCCAGGGCATGTTCATTGTCGATGGGGGACACGGTTGTCAGCTACCTGAAGCGGCAAGAATGCCGGCAAGCTTTTCCGCCATAGTGTCGCTATCTGTGCCATGGCTGAAATGGGTGACGTATTCGCCGTCAGGGCCCATCAGATATGTCAGGGCGGTATGATCCATCAGGTAATCATCCTCGTCCGTACTGCCTTCTTCCTGCACCTTCGCATAATAGACACCGTAAGACTTGGTGATTTTTTTTACCTGTTCCATTGTGCCGGTAAGGCCCTGAATGGCGGGATGGAAATGAACAAGATAGTCGTTAAGGTATTGCGGCGTATCCCGTTCCGGGTCGACGCTGACAAAGACTGGCACGACCTTGTTGGCTTTATCGCCAAGCGAGTCGAGCGCCGTTGATATGGTTGTGAGAATTGTCGGGCACACGTCCGGGCAGTAGGTATAGCCGAAGAAAATCAGCATGTGGCTACCCTGAAAATCGGTATGACGAACAACTTCACCATACTGGTTGGTCATTTCAAAAGGACCACCGATTTTAACTTTAGCGACTTCCTGGGTAGCCCCCGGGCCCCGGCCAAAATGCCCGGACTGAACGGCATACCAGAATGCACCGGCTGCAATAATCAGAAACAAGATGGCGAGATATGCCCTTGCCTGCTTCATATGATTCACCCCTTGTTTAAAATATCCGCAACGATGTGATTTCCATGTGATTGACATACATATAAGCCGCACAAGCCGCTCAGTCACCCCCTGAGGTACATGATCCCGGGTTTGTGATAACTTTCGTCGCCTGATAGATGAATGTTCGGTGACAGTTGCAAGATAAACGATGAATATACCACCATGAGAGATGAGGAATCGACAGTTCGCCATCCTACAGGCCGGAAGCCTGAGGGTAAGTTGCGAAAAGGCTGGACAACGGGCGCCTGCGCAACTGCCGCCGCAAGTGCGGCCTATCAGGCGCTGTTGAACGGCCAGTTCCCTGATCCTGTGACCATCCATCTACCAAACGGCATGACTCCGTCGTTTACCCTGAGCACAAGCCACATTGCCCCCGATGGCACAGCAACAGCCGGCATCATCAAGGATGCTGGCGATGATCCGGATGTTACCCATGGCGCTGAAATCCTCGCTTCTGTCCGCCTGAATTCCGAAGGCTCCGGCATCCGGTTTTTTGCCGGCGAGGGCGTCGGTACGGTTACCCTGCCGGGCCTGCCGCTCAAAGTAGGCGAGCCAGCCATTAACCCCAAACCCCGCGAGATGATAACCGAGAATCTGATGCGGGCTGCAGGCCGGCCGTCACCCCTGGATGTAGATGTTACTATCTCCGTTCCGGGTGGGGACAAACTGGCGGCGAAAACCATGAACGGCCGTTTGGGTATCGTTGGCGGCCTGTCCATACTGGGCACCACGGGTATTGTTATTCCTTACTCTTGTGCGTCTTGGATCCACTCCATCCATCGTGGCATCGACGTGGCGCGTGCAGGCGGCATCACGCATATAGCGGCGTCAACCGGTTCTACGTCTGAAAGCGCCGTCCAGGCCCTTTACGACCTTCCGGAAACGGCGCTGATCGACATGGGAGATTTCGTCGGCGGAACGCTGAAATATTTGAGAAACCACCCTGTCGAATACGTCACCATCGCTGGCGGTTTCGGCAAGCTCGCCAAGCTGGCGCAGGGGGAAATGGACCTGCATTCTTCCCGGTCCCGCGTAAACATGGAAAATCTGGCGAAACAGGCAAGGTCACTAGGGGCGCCCGAAACTGTAATCGAAGGCATTAAAAACGCCAACACAGCCATGGAGGCCCTGGCCCACGCCCGGCAAAACGATCTGCCATTGGCTGATCGAATCGCCAGCCAGGCGAAAGAAGTCGCCTTGGCCACCCTGTCCGGCGGTGTGCATTTGAATATCGCTGTCTTTGACCGACAGGGTGTTCTTGTCGCAAACTCGGATGATCCCATCCCATGACTAAGACGCCTGACAAACCGCACGTTCTTATTCTCGGCGGGACAGCTGATGCCCGGCGGCTTGCATCATTTTTTGCCGAACATTTCGGCCCGGCCATCCGATTGACCACGTCACTGGCCGGACGCACGAAAGACTTTCGTGCAATCGCCGGCGATGTCCGATCCGGTGGGTTCGGAGGGCCGGATGGCTTGGCTGAGTATTTGGATTCAGATAATGTTACCTTCCTGATCGATGCGACCCATCCCTTTGCAGCCACGATCTCCGCTCATGCCGCCGAAGCCGCTGATCAGAAAAACGTAAAAAGGTTATCCATCTTCCGGGCGCGTTGGGAGC
Organism: uncultured Thalassospiraceae bacterium; assembly: GCA_964344255.1. Classification (GTDB taxonomy): domain Bacteria; phylum Pseudomonadota; class Alphaproteobacteria; order Rhodospirillales; family Casp-alpha2; genus JAJFIE01. The sequence continues at coordinate 103,250 of CAYFMQ010000011.1, read as the reverse complement.
TGCCTCCTTCCCTTGACGTTACACGTGTCGCCTCCATGGAAGAGGCCGCAATGGCACTGCATGCTATGAAATCCGAACGCGCCCTCATAACGATAGGCGTAAGAAACCTTGAGGCGCTTACCGCAGCCACCGGGACCTCATTCCTGATTCGTTTGATCGAGCCGCCCGAAAACCCAATACCTCTACAGAATGCCCGCATCATCACGCAGAGACCTCCCTTTTCCATTGAAACCGAACTCACATTGATGACCGATAATAGGATCGACGCGCTGGTCAGCAAAGAAAGCGGAGGGGAAGCAACGGGGGCCAAGCTACTTGCAGCAGACAAACTCGGCATCAGGGTAATCCTGATCGAGCGCCCCGCGCCTCCGGCGGGTGAAACAGTGGCCACGCCTGAAGAAGCGTTGGTGTGGTTAAGGCAGAAAATCGGTTAGGTAAAAATAAACCCCCGAACCCAAGGGTTCGGGGGCATTCCAGGTTCGCCCTCCGCTGGGGGGAGAAGACAGTGCGGATCGCGAAGAGCAAGCCTTTTAACAGTATGCCAACCATGCCATCAGCCACCGGAAAAGTCGGTGACCGTGTCACAAAGAGTCTGATCCTTTTTGGTTGACGCAACCTAAACGGTGAATCAGCCCCTAAACACAAAAAAATAGAGGCCGATTCACGCATTAGGTGGATCACACAGTGATTCAACCTAATACGATCGCCTTCTAGTATGCTGAAAAAAGATCCGGCTCAGGCCGCTTGTGATGCGCTGGCGATCAGTTCCAGGGCTGAAACATCCTCGACCCTGATGACGCCACGCCCGAGGCCGACGATTTCACTTTCTTCCAGGGACTTGAGTTGCCGTGATACTACTTCACGCGCGGAACCAAGCTCGGTCGCAATCCTCTGGTGCGTCATGGATACCTTGCCGTCATCATTCATATGATCGAGCAGGAAACGGGCCAGGCGTCGGTCGAAGGATTCAAAGCGGACGCCTTCGATCAGGCGCATCATATCGCCCAGACGGGCGCCAAAGGATGAAAAGACAAATTTGCGAAACGACGGCGATTCGCCAAGCATGTCTTCGAACAGTTCCGGCGAAACCATGGCGGCGACGACATCGCTCTCGGCGATGCCCTCGGCGCTGTAATCTGCGCCGCCCATCAGGCAAACAGCCGTTTGAACGCAGGTGTCGCCCGGGCGCACGCGATAAAGAACGATCTCTCGGCCGGTCTGGGAAACAATCTGCACCCGAACCGTTCCTTTCAGCAAAATGCCATAACCCGGGCATACGGTGCCGGGCTGGAACAAGAGAGAGCCTTTGGGCGCTTCAACGGGTGCCGCTTCGTTCAGGACGCGTGAGCGGACAGACTCCCCGAGATTCTCCAGAACGGGATATTGTGAAATCCATTCAGCGGGTAACATTCCAAAAACCCTTGTATCCTGTCAGGCCCGTTTGGGTCTTAGCACATGATGATGATCTTCGGCATATAAGCGGCTGTCGTCAAACCCTTCATCACCGAAGACACGTCCGACAAGAATAAGCGCTGTTCGGGTTATACCGGATTTTTTCACCTTGTCGCGGATTGTGCCAAGCGTTCCGTGGATAAACTGCTCATCCGGCCAACTCACCCGATAGGCGACAACGACGGGGCAGTTCTCTCCATAATAGGGCGTCAGTTCGCGTACAACCTTGGCCAGGTTGTTGACGGAAAGGTGAACGGCCAGAGTCGCGCCGCTTTTGCCGAGGGTCGCCAGGTCTTCGCCTTCCGGCATGGCGGAGCTCCGAACTGCCGTCCTTGTCAGGATAACCGTCTGGGAAATATCAGGCAGAGTCAGTTCCTGGCCCAGCGCGGCGGCGGCGGCGGCATAGGCGGAAACGCCGGGCGTTACATCGTAGGGAATACCCAGTTCATCCAGGCGCCGCATTTGTTCGGCAATGGCGCCGTATATGGACGGATCGCCGGAATGAACGCGTGCGACATCATGCCCGGCGGAATGGGCGCGGTCCATCTCCGCCACGATTTCATCAAGCGTCATGGGGGCCGTATCCCTGACCACGGCATCATCCGCGGCCTCCGCGACAATGGCTTCCGGCACCAGCGAACCGGCATATAGAACCACAGGGGCGGTCCGGATCAGGTTTAAAGCCCGAACTGTAATAAGGTCCGCCGCGCCGGGGCCTGCGCCTATAAAATGAACTGTCATCGGTCTGTATGCCTTCTGTATCCTGAAACCGTTATCATTGCTGCTGGAGGATCGTCGGCAGCTCGTTGAGAATCGGCGCCAGTTCCGGGGGAATGATGTCGGGGATGGCATCAAGCACCTGCCCTGTGACTTCCTCGATAACCAACACATCGTTGTCAATAATCACCCGTTGCTGGCCTTCGGGCAGTTCAGGCAACTCTGCTTCCAGTTCCTCGGGAAGCGCGCTGGCCTGCAGTCCCGGCGGCAGGGCGCCCGTATCTCGCAACTTATTCTGGAGACCTGGAGGCAATGATCCACGCTCGCTCAACTGCCTTTGCAGTCCGGGCGGCAAGCCGCTGCCCCGGCCCTTGTCTTTTTTGGCCTTCTTATCCTTACCCTTGCCTTTACCTTTATCCTTTTTCTTTCCTTTGCCTTTCCCTTCGCCGTTGTCATCATCCGCATCATCGTCCTTGGCCGACTCGTCCTCGTCATCGTCCTCTTCTCTGGCGTCGTCATCAGCATCCTCACCCTTGTCATCTTCCCCGGATGACTCGGTCGAGACGGTCTTGATGACGTCGGTGACGATATCGCCAATAGTAGGGCCTGTATCCGTCTCTGCTCCGCCTTGTGCCGCTTCACTCAGTTTGTCGAAGAACCCCTTCAGGATGGCTGATTCCTGTTCAGTGATAATTGAGCCGAGGGTTTGCGGCGTGGGGGTGGAGCTATCCTGGGCGACAGCTTCGATCTGCCACATCATGCCAATCGCCAGCGTTAAAAGGGCGGATAAGAAAATATGTCTCATGATAACCCCTGCTATCAGGTGCCTGTATCCTTGGCTGGCGTCAATTTAGCGGCATACCCGCGAGGAGTGTAGACCCAACGATTAATCCCGCGATTAAGATCAATGCTCTGACTGTTTCCAATCAGGACCAGAGTGAGCATATCCGCCTTGTCAGGGCCCAGATCCTCGAGCCGGATAACGGATATATCCTCGCCTTCACGGCCCAGATTCCGCGCCAAAACAACGGGCGTATCTACAGGGCGGTGCTTGAGTAGGATATCGCGCGCCTCGACAATGTGCCTCTGCCGCCGCTTGGATACGGGATTATAGAGGGCCACCACAAAATCACCTAGGGCGGCGCCTTCCAGACGCTGGCGGATAGCTTCCCAGGGCGTCAGCAGATCAGACAGGGAAACCGTGCAGAAATCGTGGCCGATCGGCGCACCGATTCGTGACGCCGCCGCCTGTATGGCGGAAACGCCGGGGCACACGGAAATTGAAAGCCTGTTCCATTCAGGGCGGTCTTCCCTGTCAAGCAGTTCGAAGGCCAGTGTTGCCAAAGCATAAATGCCGGCGTCCCCGGAGCACACTAGTGCTACCCGCCGCCCTTCGGCCGCCAGGTCAAGGGCGCAACGCGTACGCACTTCCTCTTCGGCCAATTCAGATTGGTGGCGCTGCTTGCCACGGATCAGGTCCTCGACAAGATCGAGGTAGAGACCGTAGCCGACGACATCCTCCGCCTCGATAAGGGCGCGGCTTGCCTGAGGTGTCCGCCAATCCGCCATGCCTGGACCGATCCCGACGATGGTGAGGGACCCCTGGGCGCGTCCGACGGAATTCGGGTCGATAAGGCTGCCAATTTCAGCCTTCGCAATGGCGCAGGTTGCCCTGAGCGATTTGGCCTTGGGCACAACCAGCTCACCTTCTGCACCGACGGCAGCCAATGCAGCCCCCTCTGAAACGCCATGACAACCCGTTTCCTTGAACACGATGTCGGATGGATTTGCCAGTCTTGGGGTCTCGCGCTCCAGGTCTTCAGGGCTGAAGAACCGGGCCGGTACGCCCAACTTGTCAGCAAGAGCATGAACCGCCGCTTCATCGGCCTTGAGGTCTATTGAAGTAACGCAGGCCACGGCTTCCCGGGCGAATCCTGCCTCCGCAAGGGTTTGTTCTGCAAGAGCCAAAAGCTCATCCGGCGTCGTTTCACGTTCACACCCAACGCCCAAGGCCAGAACTGGGGGATGGAAAACGAGTGTGTTTTCGTCTCCGTTATCGGCTTTTTCCGTAATCCTGATACGACAGCCGGATCCCTCACCGGCAAGAAACGAAATCCCTGATTCCTGCAACCAGTCCGCATTCCCGGCATCAACAGACAGCCCGATGCTATCACCGGCCAACGTTGCCGCCATAACGTTCTTGGCGACGCCGGGATTGGCGAGATGCCACCCGTCCGGTAGGGCATCCAGCGCAATGCCAAGGCGGGCATCACCTGCCGTGGTTATAGCAGATGTGATGTTTAGCGATTCTGCAAGCTGAGTGGCGATGCCATTTGCACCATGATGGCCGCCCAACAACGGCACTACCGTTCCCCCGCCACCGGACGATAAGGATATTGCCAGGACAGGCGGCTCGTTCATCTTATCCGACAGGATGGGCGCTAGCGCACGAATCAGGATACCGGCTGCACAGAAACCGAGAATAGGTCTGCCGGCACGGAACAAATCCTGCAAATGGCCGGACGTATCGGAAAAGGTGAAATCGGCGACATCTCCGACACGGTTCCCCAGACCATGAATTTCCGATCCCGGGTACAGCCGTTTCAGCTTTTGCGCCTGTTCGGCGGCAATACGGTCCAGCACGACGAAGACGGCGGCATCTAGCATCCAGCTTCTCTTTCCGGCTGGCGAACGAGAATCATGGAGAAATACGGCGCGCGGTCACCGCTGAACTCGGAAAGCGGCATGACACGCTCGTTGTCCATGCTGGCGTGTTCCACATACCAGGCATCGTTTATTCGTCCAAGACGATCCAGAACATCCCGCACCTTGGACGCATGGCGGCCGAGCTTCATAATCGCCGTGGCGGCCGAGCCGGCGATGCGGCGCTCCAGATCATTGACTTCCAGCGTTGCCGGCAGGACATTCAGAACCTGATTCCGTGAAACCAGCGGCGCCCCGGCGGCGGCGGCGCAGGCGACAATGGAGGAGACGCCGGGAATGACCTGGACCCGATGATCGCCGATCAGGCGGGCAAAGACATACATGAAAGAACCATAGAGAAAAGGGTCGCCCTCACACAAAACGGCGACGTCCCTTCCTTCATCAAGATGCTCCGCTATCTCAGCAGCGTATTTGTCATAGATGTCATGGGCGGGGAATTCGCCCGGAATCATGGGCGTACGAATGACGATTTCCGTCTGTCCGCCCGGTAAATGCGGCGCAGCGATGGCGCGGGCAAGGCTGTCGCCCTCGTCCGGCGCCGGATAAGCGACAACCGGGACACGCTGGAGAATACCGTGCGCCTTCAGCGTAATCAGGTCGGGGTCTCCCGGGCCGACGCCCAGTCCGTAAAGAGTTCCACTCATGTTTTTTTCGCCACCATTTGCAAGACTTCCATCATGGGCCGCATGGCCGTCAATCCACCGACAGGCCCAGAACGGGCCGATGCCAGACGTGTAAACTCCGCACCTATTTCTTCTCCGACAGTCACAAGGCGCTGTTGGGCCTCAAGGGTTACCGCATTGGAGACTAGTATCCCGCCTGGTTTCAGGCGCTCCCAGCAGGTCTCCAGAATTCCTTCACGGGAAACACCGCCGCCGACAAATATGCTGTCAGGATCCGGCAGGTTCGCCAGTGCATCCGGCGCAGAGCCCATGACAACACCCAGTTGAGGTACGCCCAACGTATCAGCGTTATGGCGGATCATGTCACTTCGTCTGTCATCACTTTCAATCGCAACAGCCTGTGTTCCATCAACAGCCCGAAGCCACTCTATGGCAACGGAACCGCAACCGGCGCCCACATCCCAGAGAAACTGGCCGGGCCGGGGGCCCAGTTGCGCAACGGTAACGGCGCGCACCTCGCGCTTGGTAATCTGGCTGTCGTGGCGATAGGCCGCTTCAGGCAGACCCGGCGAGCGCGGCCAGAATACAGCTTCGGGCCCGGCGATGCATTCGATGCAAACGGTATTGAGGTCCGGTACGGTTTCATGGGACCAGTTCTCAGCCGTGCCTTCAAAACACTGTTCGTCCACAGACCCCATGTCGCTGAACACCGTCATGGCGCTTTCGCCAAACCCCCTGGCGACGAGAATGTCCGCCAGAATCTTCGGGGTTTCACCGTTCCAGCTCAGCGCAACGATCCTGGCGCCCGGCAGAATATGAAGATTAAGGGTATCGAAAGCGCGTCCATGAACGGTCATGGTGACTGTATCGGGAATCGACCACACCATGCGCGCGCAGGCGAGGCTGAACGCCCCCGGATAGGGAATGACCGAGATTTCCCCAGAATCAAATCGTTTCGCCAGTGTGGACCCGGCGCCGTAATTCATGGGGTCGCCGGAAGCAAGAACCACCACGGGCCTGCCCCGCCAGTTCTCCATTTCATCCATGGCAGGGCCAATGCCGCAGGACCAAGTAAGACGTTCCGTTTCCGGTGACAGGTGGTCATCGGCGATCATCTCCTGGTGGCGGGTCCCGCCCACAACCAGGGCGGCGTGCTTAAGCGCTTCGCAGCCTTCCTGTGAAAGCCCCGAATGACCGTCTGCACCAATGCCAATGACCGTAATCCAGCCCATCAACCCTCGCCTCCAGAAATGGCGTTGACCGCCGCCGCCGCCATGGCGCTTCCGCCCTTGCGGCCACGGAGGGTCATATAGGGAATGCCCTCTGCATGCTGTACCAGAGCGTCTTTCGATTCAGCCGCACCGACAAAGCCGACGGGAAACCCGAATATAGCCGCAGGACGGGGCGAGCCGTCCGCCAACAGTTCCAGCAGCCGGAACAGGGCTGTCGGCGCATTGCCGATTGCGACGACCGCCCCGCCCATTCGTTCACCCCATAAATCCACAGCGGCGGCGGAACGCGTCGTTCCCTCTTTCCGGGCCATTTCCGGAACCGTCGGATCGTTCAGTGTGCAGATCACGGGATTACCCGCCGACAACCGGTCACGAATGATGCCGTGTGCGACCATACGGGCGTCAACCAGGATGGGTGCGCCATTGACAATGGCCCGGCTGGCTGCAGAAACGATATCGGCAGACCAGACAAGATCATCAATGATATCCGTCATGCCGCAAGCATGGATCAGGCGCACCGCCACGGTTGCCACATCTTCGGGCAACGACGAAAGATCAGTCTCCCGTCGAATGGCGGTAAAGGACTCGGCATATATTTCTTCAGGGTTACGGATATAATCGAACATGGCTTATCTCTTGAAGCATATGGCAGATGTTCAAGAGGCCTCCCCATCTTTATGGTCCGTATGGCTGTGTCCGTGATGATGATGGTGGTGCCCATGATGATGGTCGTGATGGTGATGGCCGTGATGCACGCCATGATCCTCTGCCCCGTGACCATCCGTGCCAACACCCTGGACATGATGGTGATGGCCGACCTGCGCCAAGCCGACTTCGCCTTCGTAACCGATAATCTGTTCGCGGTACTTGCATAACTGGCAATTCATGGCGTTGTCGCCTTCCAGCGCTCCATGCACGCGTTCAATAAAGGCCTCGATCACCTTGGGATGGTCGTTCAGGTATGGCGCGTTCAGGATTTCAACATCGGGGTTCGCCGCCTGTGCTTCGTCCGCCCAGGCATAGATCCTGCGCACCAGAATTCCGGTAAACAGGAAATAGGGAAAAACGATGATGCGCTTGTATCCCAACCTGACGGCGCGCTCCAATCCAGCATCGACCAGCGGATAGGCGACACCCGAATAGCTCACTTCAGCCCAGCCGAAACCCATGCCTTCCCACAGCATGCGGGTAACCTTCGATACGTTTGAATTGGCGTCCGAATCGTTTGTGCCGCGACCAACGACCATCAACAGGGTATCTTCTCGCGCGACCTTGGTTGGCGCCGCTTTTTCGGCCTCTTCAATGCGCTCTTTCGCTGCGGCCAACAGTTTTGAATCAATACCGAGTTCATTGCCGAAGACCATCTCAATGCCGGGATTATCGGCACCGAAATTATTCACTTCAGAGGGCAGGTCATTTTTCACATGGCCAGCGGCGAACAGCATGCCGGGGATACAAACGATCTTCTTCGCCCCTCGCTCCTTCAGCTTGTCCAGCCCCTCGTGAATCACAGGCAGGGCGAACTCCAGAAAGCCGCTCTCCACATCGAAGTCGGGCAATTGTTCACGGAAGTGTCCAGCGAGGGAGTTGAATTCATCGACGGCAGCCTGATCACGGCTGCCATGGCCGCAAATCATCACGGCGGTGTTGTTTGTCATGTGCCTGGTCCTTGCCTTCGAGCATTATGTACGGCTGGTCCTTGCCTTCGGCCGCTTAATTTATCAAGCACGCACTATAGGCTCTTTTTCGATTGAGAAAACACCTGAAATGGACAGTCCTTATCCTCATACCGACGAAAGCAGGTCATGTTTTATTGGATCACGAGGCGATTCCAAAAAACATGTTCCTCTGCTCTAAATTATACAAATCGATCGGATTCACGCGTTTCGATGAAACGCATAACGTCTTCTTCTAAACGCGGTCCGATCTAGGACAGTTGACTTGTCCGCAACCGCGGGCGAAAGGTGGGTTTCCGGCGGTGTTTTGGTCGGATTTTTTTTGGGGCGATAATGGAAACCTTGGCATCAAATCAAGCGGAACTGGACTTCTCGCGCATCAGGCGAAATGTCAGCCTGGGCGCCATTTTTACCAGTAATTTCGCTTTTGGCCTTGCCTTCGGCGGCCTGTCACCCCTGATTTCACTGATACTGGAAAGCCGTGGAACATCGGAGGCCCTGATCGGGTTGAACACCGCCATAAGCGCTGTAGGCGTCGTCTGCTTCGCCCCCCTGGCGCCGGCTTTCATTGCCCGGATCGGTGTTGCGCCTTCTCTGTATCTGTTCTCTGTCGTTTTTATCGGCTCAATCGCCATCCTGCCCTCTTTCGACAGTTACATGAGCTGGTTGATTATCCGCTTCTTTGTCGGCGCCGGGATCGCCATGCCGTGGATTTTATCCGAAACATGGACCAATCAGGTCACGACCCAAGGCATCCGGGGCCGGGTAATGGCCATGCATGCCACAACCATCGCCGCCGGATTTACCGTCGGACCTGCCATTCTGACCGTGATCGGAACGGAAGGCGCAACCCCGTTCTATTTTTGTGCCGGCATCCTGATTTGCGCCATGACGCCACTGTTCATTATTCAGCGCTGGTTCCCGGAAATACCGAAGCACGAAAGAACAAGGGTGTCCGGGATATTCCTGATCGCCCCAACCGTGTTTGCCGCAGCCTTTGTCGCCGGCGCCCTGGATACGACCGTTTTCAGCCTGATGCCGGTCTGGGGTTTGCAGATTGGCCTGGATGAAACCCAGGCGGTAACAGCGCTTAGTGTTTTTATAGCGGGCAACCTTCTACTACAGATTCCCATGGGTTGGTTGGGGGATCGTTTTGGGCGGCGCAAGGTCATGATCCTGTGCGGCAGCATGGCGACGCTGGGCGCATTCCTGACATCACAATTGGTAGGCCAATGGTTTCCCATGCTTTCCGTCATGTTTCTATGGGGCGGCTTTGGCTGGGCCTTGTATTCCCTGGCGCTCGCCATGATGGGGGAACGTTTCAAGGGTGGCGCGCTGGCTGCTGCCAACGCGGCCTTTGTCATGGCATTTGAAATTGCCAATATTACCTCCCCGCCGACAGCCGGCTATGTAATGGGTATTGCAGGGCCAGACGGGCTGCTTGCCTTCCTGGGCAGCATGACCGGCCTGTTTACCTTAGGGATCATCATCCGCGGCGTTATCCGCCATAAGAGGGGTGAGAACTGAAGATATGACCGAATCCGTCCTTCACGATCTGACTCCCCGACAACGAACGGGCTCCTATATCGCCATCTACGCCAGCCTTGTGGCCTGGGGCATGTCTTTCGCCGGGTTGGTCCCCCTCATGGCGCTCGTTCTGGAAGAACGCGGCACAAGCCCCGTTCTGATCGGGCTTGTCGCCGCCGCCAACCCTATCGGCGTGGTACTGGGCGCGCCGCTGGTTGCGCCGTTTGTCAGGAAATTCGGAACATTCAATTCCCTGATCCTGGCGTCAGTTGGCTCAATCATTACCGTCGGCGTCCTGCCCGTCTTCGATTCCATAATCGGCTGGGTCATCCTGCGGTTCCTGAACGGGATGTGCGGCGCCGTCCCCTGGGTCGTCACGGAGACCTGGGTGAACGCCATCGCCGTTGAACGCACACGGGGACGGATCACGGCTCTTTACGGCGGTGTCATGGCCATTGGGTTCTCAATCGGGCCCTTCCTCCTGACGTTTGTGGGAACCGAAGGAGCATTTCCGTTCCTGTGCTTTGCAACCATGATGACGATCAGCCTTATACCCATCTTTACCGTGCGCCATCTTGCGCCGGTCCTGCACCTCCCTCATGGTGTCAAGATGAGTGGTTTTTTCCTGATGGTCCCCACCATCATGGGCGCCGGGTTCCTGTGCGGCATGACGGACACCGCCCTGTTCAGCTTCCTTCCCATCTGGGGGATCAACGCAGGGCTCGATAACCAGACCGCTATCCGGTTGCTTAGCGTCTTCGTTCTCGGAAACGTTTTCATGACCTTGCCACTGGGCTGGCTTGCCGATCATATCAACAAGCGCCTTGTCCTGATTGGCTGCAGCACCATGTGCATTCTGGGTCCCCTCGCCGTTACCACGTTTGCGTCGCCGGATTCCGTTTCACTATGGACGCTTGGATGTGTCCTGTTCCTGTGGGGTGGATGTGCCTGGGCGCTGTACGCTATCGGCCTCGCCATGTTGGGAGAGCGGTTCAAGGCCGGCACGCTTGCGGCCTCCAACGCCGCCTTTGTCGTCGCTTACGAGATTGCCAACATTGCCGGCCCGCCGGCTGCCGGTTTCGCCATGGATACGTGGGGGAACTTCGGGTTCATGACATTCCTGGGAATTGTCGCTTTTATTTTTACGTTTCTTGCCGCCACACGCGGTTTTGTCAGAAGCAGGTCCTCATCGTAACGGTAACGGCATATCAGGTATCCGCACCTTCAGGGCGGCGTTTGGGTGGCAGGACATCCGCCTGCTTCTCAAAGGTTTCCGCCTCTTCGTCTCGTCCCAGAGCACGCAACAGGTTCGCATAGTTTCTCAACCCCTTTACGAGGCTCGGGTGCCCCGGGTCAAAGTGCTTTTTCTTGATTTCCAGGGCCTGCTTCATCACAGGCTCCGCCTCGTTCACTCTGCCCTGTTTCTTGTACAGCAAAGCAAGGTTGTTCAGGTCCGTTCCAACCGCCACCGCTTCCGGGCCCAGGGAGAATCGGTCAATTTCGATGGCGCGTTTATAGAGAGGCTCGGCCGCCGTATATTCCCCCTGTATGTAGTACAGCATGGCAAGATTATTCAGCGCCGTCGCCAGGTCGGGATCGTTCGGCCCCTTGATGCGCTCCACAAGGCGGATCGAACGCTTGAACGAGATAGCTGCCGCTTCGGGATTCCGGCCGCGATACATGGCCGTGCCGTGTTTATTCAGGCATTCCGCCAGTAGTATCTCGTTGCCGGGCGGAACGGATTCAATGGCCGCCCGATAATGTTCTGCGGCTTCAAGCGTGTTTTGCGCAACCATTTCCAAATCGCCAGCCACCAAACGGGACAAGGCCGCATCCATCAGGTGCCGCTCGGCCTTTTTCTGAAGCCCGCGTCCGGAATTGGTCTCTGTCTGTCCGATTGCACCAAGTATCTCCGCAGCCTCATCCACCGCCCCACTAGCTAGCGCCATGCGCGCATCGGACAGGGTTTTCTGCAGGGACGGATTCTCCTCCCCCTGTCCGGTTGCAATTTGAGAGAGTCGTCCGTGCAGGTTTTCAAGCTGGCTGGCGAATTCCTGAATCAAGGTATGCTGCTCCGCAGGAGCGGTTCCTTTCGATTCCAGGATCTGGCGATAGCCCACAAGTGCTGGATTTTCCGGATCAAGGTTCGCCCGGTCAGTCGTCAGTTGCTGCAGGGGCTCTTTCTTTTCAGGTGGCTTTGCAGGCGATTTGGCGAAAACCAGCCTGAGAAAAAAGAAAAGCACAATGGCCGCCATAATGGCCAGGGCGGCCAGTTCGGTAAATGTCAGGCCGCTTGCCTGCACCAGGGAGCTTATGATGCGCTCAATAAATTCTTTCACGGAATCCATTTTTTCCTGCATTTATGGACAAGCTATACCGAATCCATACTTATACGACATGCAGCGCGTATTGGGCAGATGTTCCCTTGCACGGCGGGAAAATATCGCGAATGCACAATAATCATTCTGATCGTCATTGACGCGGGATCACGCCAACAGCATTCTCTTTGTATGTTTGGCTTAGACATGATTCGCGGCCCTGCCGGCTTTGACCCGCTCCTCATATTATTGCTCGCTATGGTGATCGAGGCCTACGTGGGCGGCGCCAAGTTTGTGTTCAGGTTCGTTCGTCACCCCGTTGTTATTATCGGCAGTCTAATCGACCTGCTGGACAGAAAACTCAACCGCGACAAACGCAGTCAGATGGACCGGGCTGTCAGGGGTTTCATTACCGTCGTTATCGTCGTCGCCATATGCGGTGCCATCGGGTTTGGCGTGGCGTGGCTCAGCCAGAACCACCCATGGGGCTGGATTATCGAGTTCCTGCTGATTGTCACCCTGATTACACAACGCGCACTGTTTGACGCCGTCCGCAAGGTCGGGATTTCTCTGAAGGGCGAGAACCTCGAAGAAAGCCGTGAAGCCGTATCGCATATTGTCGGACGCGACCCCACGCAGTTGGACAATCACGGCATTGCTCGGGCGGCAATCGAATCGCTTTCGGAAAATTTCAGCGACGGGGTCGTCGCCCCGATCTTTTGGTATGTGTTGTTCGGGTTCCCCGGACTACTTATCTACAAAGCCATCAACACAATGGATTCAATGATCGGGCACAAGACACCCAAGTATCAGGCTTTCGGGTTTTCCGCAGCACGCATTGACGACATCGTTAACCTGATCCCTGCCCGGCTGTCAGGCCTGTTTATCGCGCTCGCATCCCTGTTTGTGCCGACAGCAAACCCTGTACAGGCATTCAAGATCATGCTCCGCGATGCCGGCAAGCACAAATCCCTGAACGCCGGCTGGCCCGAAGGCGCCATGGCCGGCGCCCTGAACCTGGCGTTGGCCGGGCCCAGGCGATATTCCGAACGGGTGATTAAGGACCGCTGGATCGGAGACGGAACGGCGAAGGCGACGCACCGGGACATTCGCCGGGCGCTCTATCTTTACGCTGTCGCTTGTCTTATCAATGCCGCCTGGATAGCCGCCCTCACCCTTCTCAGGGTCGACTTGCTACCTTGAGGAGCGCATCCAGGTCCATGTGCCTTTCAAGATGATCGGCCAGGGCGTCGAGGGTCTTTTCGATCGTCAATTCATAGGCGACTTCAGAGTGCCGTCCCTGCCTGAGACGTGCAAGGAAGGCATGCCTGAACTCATCTGCGGCAAAAATTCCATGCAGATAACTGCCGAGAACCCGGCCATCTTCCGAAACGGCCCCTTCTGGCCGTTCCCTGGATGTCCCGGCATCCAGGACAAACCAGGGGCGTTCACAATCGGTGCCTGATGTCGCACCGATATGCATTTCATAGCCATGAATCGTCAGATTTCCGGATATTTCCGCTCCGTCGACCTCGACCAGGGTTTTATCGCCGCCCATAACGGTATCGACTTCCAGCATGCCGAGGCCTTCATTCTTGCCGGGCGGTCCTTCCATGCCTTTCGGATCGGCGATGGTCCTGCCCAACATCTGGTAACCGCCGCACAGCCCGATCACCATGCCGCCGCGGCGGCGGTGGGCCGCAATATCGATGTCCCAGCCTTGTACACGCAAGGCCTTGAGATCGGATAGCGTCGCTTTTGAGCCGGGTATCAGCACAACGTCCACATCGCCAGGAAAGACCTCGCCGATCTCGACAATGATAACCTCGACGTCCGGCTCGGCCATAAGCGGGTCCAGGTCATCAAAATTGGCGATTCGCGGCAGACGGGGAACGGCAACCCTGATCAGGTTGTCCTGCTTTGAAGATTGCATTTGATCACGATTGTCCAATGCCATGGCGTCTTCCTTGGGCAGGAAGCGGGCATCGGGGAAATAGGGCACCACGCCGAGAGACGGATAGCCGGTTTTCTCCCGTATCAGATCAAGCCCGGATGTAAACAGGTCCGGGTCGCCCCGAAACTTGTTGACGACAACGCCCCGTACAAGTGCGCGTTCCGCTTCAGTAATCAGCTCATGGATACCGACAAAACTGGCGATGACGCCGCCACGGTCGATGTCGCCGATAAAAATCACAGGCACATCGGCCTCGAGCGCGAACCCCATATTGGCGATATCGCCCTTACGCAAGTTCACCTCCGCAGCACTGCCCGCCCCTTCGACAAGAACAAGATCGGCATCGGAACTTATCGTATCAAAGCTTTCAAGCACGCGAGGCAACAGGGTCGGTTTCAGCTTGTAATAGTCACGCGCCTTTGCCGTCGCCTCGATGTCGCCCTGCACGATGACCTGGGAACCGGTCTCCGATTGCGGTTTCAGCAGGACCGGGTTCATGTGAACGCTCGGCCGTCGGCCGGCGGCGCGCGCCTGTAACGCCTGGGCTCGGCCTATCTCCCCGCCTTCGATGGTTACAGCCGCATTATTGGACATGTTTTGCGGCTTGAACGGTGCGACGGAAAGGCCGCGCTTCTTGTATGCCCGGCACAGGCCGGCCACCAGCAGCGACTTCCCCACGTCAGAGCCTGTGCCCTGGAACATGATGGCGGGAGCACGGCTGCAAGCGCTGGGCATTAGGGAGACAGTCCGTAAATCAGCGGGGCGAAATCACGGCCCGTAAAGGATCCGCTACAGGATTGGTTCGCGTGCCATCGAAAATAATTTCGCCCGGGAGTGTGCCCTCGCCATAGAAGGCCTCGTTCAGGTCCGTACGGCGGACCAGCGCCGCGCCTTCCAAGGATACACCGCCATAAACGCCCATGCCGGGGCCAACCACGGCGATGATATCCGCGCCGACATTAGTGGTTGTTGAGCCTTCAAAGCCAATGCCTTTCCAGCCGATCGTAATGCCAAAATCAGCACCCAGTTTCGCTTGGTGCTCAACAATGGCATTCAACGCGCCCAGATTGCGGATAATCAGGATAACCTCGGTTTCCTGCAGGCCGACCTGGAATCCGATGCTGCCAGCCGCCAGCATATAGAAGGCAGGATAGCTCCACCCGTCAGGCGTCTTGGCGAGCAGCACGCCGGTACCGGCTTCAGCTGCTCCGAAAAGCCCCGCCTTGATGACGCTTGGCAGAATCATGACGCCAGCGGCATCGGGGATAAGTTCGTCGATGACATCCAGATCCGGAGTCCCGCGAAAATGCGCAAGAGTCTCCTGGGCTCCTTCAATCAACATGGGCGCAGCCTTGGAGGGCGCCCCGGTAAATTGCGTGCACCCACCCAGTGTCAAAATAAAAAGAACACCGACAAGAGCGTACAGGTGCGATAGATTCTTCAAACCATTCATGTTTTTTCTGCCACCGTATGACGAACGCCTGAACAATCTAACCTATTCCGGATACGCCTGACTATCCTAACAATCCCGATATTGGTTTTTTTATCCATTGACCGGGGTTCGTCCAGACTTCGTCGCAAAGCGAAAGCTTAAAACTCGATCCCCTTCTGGGCTTTCACGCCGGATCGGAAGGGGTGCTTTATCTGTGTCATCTCGGTAACCAGGTCGGCAATCTCGATCAGTTCGTCCTTGGCGTTGCGGCCGGTTACGACCACATGCAGCATATCGCGCTTACTCCGGAATGTGTCGAGGACCTCATCGAGAGGCAGGTTGTCATAGCGGAGAACGATGTTCAGTTCATCGAGGATAACCAGGTCGAAACTGGGATCGGCCATCATTTTCTTCGCCGTATCCCAGGCCTGGCGCGCCGCCGCCAGATCCCTTTCCCTGTCCTGCGTTTCCCAGGTAAAACCGTCTCCCATGGCCTTCATCACGCACAGGTCCGGAAACTTCTCCAGCACCACACGCTCGCCGGTTTCCCAGACGCCTTTGACGAACTGGATAATGCCCACCTTCATGCCGTTGCCGATGGCGCGTGCCGCAAGACCCATGGCTGCGGTGGACTTGCCCTTGCCCTTGCCGGTATGGACCATCAGCAAGCCCTTTTCGATGGTCTTGGTCGCAATGATCTTGTCCCGCGCGGCTTTTTTCTTCTTCATTTTTTCCGCATGGCGGCGGTTCAGTTCTTCTTCATCCATGTCAGCCATCTTTTACTCCCTTGATCCTACTCCCTTGATCCCTGTCATTCGTTTCAAAGCCTTATGCCGCGATCTGGTCCAGACGTTCACGGGTATCATTGCGCCGGGGTCGCCACAAGCCCCGGTCCTGCGCTTCACATAAACGGTCAATCATTTCCTTCAACGCCGCCGGATTGTGTTTGCGAATAAAGTCACGAACAGCGTCATTTTCAAGATAGGCCTCGTAAACTGCATCGAAATGGTGGTCTTTCACACATCGGGCCGTCGCAGCGAATGCGAACAGGTAATCGACCGTAGCCGCCATTTCAAAAGCACCCTTGTAGCCATGACGCATGACGCCATCGATCCATTTCGGGTTGACCACGCGAGCGCGGACGATACGTCCGATCTCATCTTCCAGGGTCTTGACCCTCGGGCTTTCGGGCCGGGAGTGATCATTGTGGTAGACGCTAGGCTGCGTGCCGGAAAGCACACGGACGGCTGCCGTAATGCCACCCTCGAACTGGTAGTAATCGTCAGAATCAAGAATGTCGTGTTCCCGGTTGTCCTGGTTCTGGATGACGGCATCCACGCGTTTCAGACGGGATTCGAACAGACCGTGTGCGCTTTCGCCACTGTGTCCTGCGCCATAGGCATACCCGCCCCAGGCAACGTAAGCTTTTGCCAGATCGGCATCGGTTTCCCAGCCCTTTTCATCGATCAGGGCTTGCAGGCCAGCGCCGTAGGCGCCAGGCATAGACCCGAAGACACGGAAGCCGGCCCGCTTTCGCGCCTCAGCTTCCTCAATACCGCCGGCCTGCAACGACAGGGCATCCGAGCAAACACGGGCGGCAAGGGGGTTTTCCGCCTCGGCCTCGTCCAGCTCGGAAACGGCGCGAACCGCTGAGTCCACCAGATCGATTAGCGCCGGGAAAGCGTCCCGGAAGAATCCTGAAACCCGGAGTGTCACATCGACGCGTGGGCGACTCAGTACGGATATGGGTAAAACCTCGAATCCGGTGACCCGCCGTGAGGCCGAATCCCACGTCGGCCGCACACCCATGAGCGCTAACGCCTGGGCAATATCATCGCCGCCTGTCCGCATGTTGGAGGTGCCCCATGCGCTGATCGCCATGGCGCGGGGCCAGTCGCCGTGCTCCTGACGGTAAGTCTCAACCAGCAGGTCGGCCGACTTCCACCCCAGCGTCCAGGCCGCCGGGGTCGGAACGGTTCTGGTATCGACTGAATAAAAGTTACGCCCTGTCGGCAGGACATCCGGCCTCCCCCGCGTCGGCGCACCGGACGAACCGGGATCGACAAAGCGTCCGTCCAGGCCTGTGAGCAGGCCTTCCAGTTCCTTTTCGCCGCAGGCCAGGACGCCGGGCCTGATCTGTGCCTTGATGGCGTCCAGTACGGCAATTGTCGCCCGCCATGCTTTGTCCGGCTCACACGCGCCGGATACAAGCAGGCGAGA
The DNA here is from genome assembly GCA_964344255.1 of uncultured Thalassospiraceae bacterium. GTDB lineage: Bacteria > Pseudomonadota > Alphaproteobacteria > Rhodospirillales > Casp-alpha2 > JAJFIE01. The sequence continues at coordinate 85,375 of CAYFMQ010000011.1, read as the reverse complement.
GAGGGCTTCCAGCCTTTCGACCGTATCCCCTGCCGTACGCCAGGGCTCATCAATAATCACGTCCACCAGAAGGTCCGGCTTTGATCCCGCCCAGGGGTCCGCCATGACGCAGTCCAACGGATCGAAGCCATCTTGCGAAAGCCCCAGATCATCGGCCAACGCCCGCAAGAGGGAGGCATCGCCGTCTTCTCCCTTACCGCGCGGAACCCGGGCCAGCGCAACCAGCAAATCCGTTAATTGATCGCCCTCAGGGCTTTTGCCGAAAACATGAAGCCCGTCACGGATTTGCAGTTCTTTCAGTTCGCACAGGTAATTATCCAGTTTCTTGAGCGCTGATTCCTCGTCTTCGCCCTCGGAAATACCGCAATCGACTCCAACGCCTGTGGCATTGCACAATTCGAGAATTTCCTGCTTCAGAACCTTGAGTCGCCGGGGATCAACGCCTGAAGCTTCATAATATTCATCAACTAGTTGCTCCAGATCCCTAAGCGGGCCGTAACTTTCCGCCCGGGTCAGCGGTGGCGTCAGGTGATCGATGATCACGGCGGCGGATCGACGTTTTGCCTGAGTTCCCTCGCCGGGATCATTGACAATAAACGGATACAGATGGGGAATGGCGCCGAAGACAGCTTCCGGGAAACATTCCGAAGACAGCGCCAGTGCCTTGCCGGGTAGCCATTCCATGTTGCCGTGTTTGCCCATCTGGATGACGGCATCCGCACCGAAGGACTGGCGCACCCAGAGATAGAAAGCAAAGTAGTTATGGGGAGGCACTAGGTCGGGAGAGTGATAGCTTTCAACCGGATCGATATTATAACCACGCGCCGGTTGTAGCCCGATGGCGACATTACCGCAGCAGAAGGCAGGGATCAGGAAGACGCCGCAATCGACCTCGCCCGCCCGGAAGAAAGGATCGGTTTCCGGTACGCCCCAGCGCTCCGTAACCGCTGATTGAACGGCCTCAGGCAGCGAAGAGAAAAATAGCTGGTAATCAGCCATGGAAACGGTTTCGCGAACCTCACGCCTATCGAGGGCCGAGATGTCATTGGTCGGACCGGCCATCAAATGGCGTACAAGCGCTTCCCCATCAGCAGGAATATCGGCAACGCCGTAGCCGGCATCTGCAAGGCCGTTCAGGGCAACGATACTGCCGGCCGGCGTATCAAGCCCGACGCCGTTTCCCAGCCTGCCGTCCCGGTTCGGGTAGTTTGCAAGGATAAGCGCAACACGTCGGTCCTGTACGGCCTTCCCACGCAACCGCGCCCAATTTAGCGCCAGTTCGGCCACAAATCCGATCCGGTCGGCCACCGGCTCATAAGCTACAATATCCGTTTCGGTCAGGAGGTCGCGCCGCGTGCTGCCCTTGAAGGAAACCGCCCTGGTGAATATGCGGCCATCCACCTCGGGCAGGGCCACGTTCATGGCGATATCACGCGCGCCAAGCCCAGTTGTTCCATTTCGCCACGTTTCCTCGTTGCCGCCGGAAAATACGACCTGGAGAACGGGACAATCAGGACCGTCAAAAGGCGTTGCCGATCTTTCCGCACCAGGCGCGGAAACGGCGAAACCTGTAGCATTCAGTATTACCGAAGGCGGTTCGGACGCCATCAGTTCTTCGAGGATTGCGGCTGCGACGGGGTCTTTCAGGCTTTGAGCAAATACCGGTAGCGCGTTCAGGCCGACCACATCGAGCGCGCCGATCAACGCATCAACCACGCCTGTGTTCCCGGCCTGGACCAGGGCGCGGTAAAAGACGACAGCAACAACCGGTTGATCCTGGTGCCAGTGCTGTTTTAGGACACCTAAGTCCGGCATGATCTCGCCCGGCCAGTACAACCCGGCACGGACCAGCGGCTTTGGCTCCTGCCACTCAGTATCGACACCAATCAGGGATGCGGCGTAGCCTATAAAAGAAAGAGCGTTTTCTGCGCCACCATGAATACAGTATTGCCACAGCCGGTGAACGCTTTCCCCGTCCAGGCTACTGAAGCCCATCAACTCGGCGTCCGGCTGGTCATCCCCTGGCAGGAATGCGACAGGGATGTTGTTCTCACGGCAAACTCCTGCGATCTGCTCGACGCCATAGGGCCAGTACCCACGACCACCGAGCAACCGGACGATAACCAGCTTGGCGTGACGGATAATATCCTCAACATAGAGATCGACCGACATGTTATGGCCGAGGTGAAGGATGTTTGCCAGGCGAACACTCGGGAAATCAACCTGTGAACCAGCCGTCCCGTCCTGCGCTTTAGCAACAGCATGTGCCAGTAGTGACAGCTCCGTGTCGGCGGCGGACAGGATAACGATATCACCCGGTGTCTGGCCGAGATCGACGGCCTCCGACCCATCGGATACTGATCCCGGTTGTGCCGCCAGCAAATGCATATGGCCTGATCCTGTTTTCCGCTGTTCGTCTTTAAGACGCCATTCCCTGAAGGGCGGCTGTTACGGCATCTCGATCAAACCCCGTCTGGCCGATGACGACAAGGCGGCTTTCGCGGTTTTCGTCATCACGCCATTCACGGTCGAAATAGCGCTGCACCCGGCTTCCGACAGCCTGAACGACATGGCGCATGGGTTTCCCCGGCACATGGACGAATCCCTTGACGCGCAATATGTCATGGGAAGCGGCGACCTCCCTGATTCGTTCTTCCAGAACATGCGGGTCATCCAGATCGGAAAGAGCAACGACGATGGTATCGAAATCGTCATGATCGTGCTCACCGTCCTCATCGTCATGATGCGACCACCGCGAATCAATAACGTCTTCCACACCGGCTTCAACGCCCAGAAGGACAGATACGTCTATCTGCCCATGACGTGTCGGAATCACCTTCACGCCGGGTTGGACGGCATCGGACAAATCCCCCTGTACCCGATCGAGCTCTTCCCTTTCAAGCAGGTCGGATTTGTTGAGCACAACGATATCGGCGCAATGGAGTTGGTCTTCGAACACTTCTTCCAGCGGCGAATCGTGATCCAGCATGTCGTCAAGCTCGCGAATTTCCTGAACGGCATCCGGGTCATCGGCAAATTGCCCGGCGGCCACAGCAGGCGCATCGACGACCGCGATAACGCCATCGACGGTGACACGGGCGCGGATTTCCGGCCAGTTGAAGGCTTTGACGAGAGGCTTGGGCAAGGCAAGCCCGGAGGTTTCGATCACGATATGGTCCGGCGGATTATCCCGGTTGATCAGCGCCTCCATCGTCGGCAGGAAATCGTCGGCGACGGTACAGCAAATACACCCGTTGGCCAATTCCATGATGTCATCATCCTGGCAGTCCTCGATGCCGCATCCGGTCAGAACTTCACGGTCGATACCGAGATCACCAAATTCATTGATGATCAATGCGATACGCGTTCCGTTTGCGTTTTCCAGCAAATGACGGATGGCCGTGGTTTTGCCGGCCCCTAAAAATCCCGTAATGACTGTGGCGGGAATCTTCATGTCGTATTCAGCCTTTCAATTGCAGGGGTAACCCGGCGGCTACGAATACCACGCGATCCGCCACCCCGGCTAGTTGTTGATTAAGCCTGCCTGCTTCGTCCCTAAAAGAACGGGCAAGAGCATTGTCTGGAACGATACCGAGCCCGACTTCATTGGACACCATAATAACGGGCGCATCGATTTCGTTCAGTGTTGATATAAGTGCATCCGTTTCCTGGGCAATGTCTTTTTGCGCAGCCATAAGGTTTGACAGCCACAACGTGAGGCAGTCGACCAGAACCGGCCCTTTACCCAGTTTGTTCCCTTCCCGAAGGGCGCCGGCAAGATCAAGAGGCTCTTCAAGCGTATGCCAGAGTTCGCCACGACGTTCCCTGTGCAGAAGAATCCTTTCGCTCATTTCAGCGTCATGCGCCTCGGCCGTCGCTAGATAAATCCCACCGCCTGCCGCCTCAACGAGGTGCTCGGCCAGACTGCTCTTTCCGGAGCGAGCGCCGCCCAAAATCAATGTCAGCGGCGGCAAGGGCATCATCTCTTTTATATCAGCCATGGGATTTCAGTTTTCTTATTCGAGGTTCCGTCAAAATAAGCGTGGCCGCCAAGTTGTCGCGTCCGGGAGCGCCATCAACTGGCATAATATCGTCATGCGACAATTAACGAATCGCCATGTTAACGCCGCCCACACGCCATGCCTTGCCCCTTCCGTTCAGCACACCCCCTTCTACGTGATCGATCCTGGTAAGCGACAACGTATCGATGGTTATGGAAAGGCCCCTCTCATGGTGCAAATCCAGGGCATGGGAAACTGCCGCACGGATGGAACCGCCGTGGGCGACACAGACAATGTCCTGACCGGCATACTGTTGTGTCATCTTATCTATGGTGGGTGCGGCGCGGCCAATCAGGTCTGCAAAGCTTTCTCCCTTGGGCGGGGCATTGCCGGACGGATTCTGCCAGAAAGCCTCATAGGCTGTCTTGTCGCGTGATTCCATTTCAGACCAGGTGAGGCCCTGCCAGTCGCCAAAGTACTGTTCGGCAAAATCCTGTTCGACAATGAATTCGGACCCGTCGAGTCCTGCGTCCCTAATTCCTTGTGCTGTCTTATGCGTCCTGCTCAAGTTGGTGACGATCCAGACGGCGTTGCCTGGAAGGTGTTCGGCGAGTGCCTGAAACCTTGGGAAATCGCTGACATCGCAGTCGAGGTCCTCTTGCCCGTACAGCCGCCCTTCACCATTGATCACCGGTGCATGACGTATCCACCACCAGCGGGTCACCAGCGGTTGCTCCCCGGTCGGGGAAAATGAACCGAATTTTGTCTGCTGGTGTTTGGTCACGCAACCTCTCCCAGTGTTACCGTAAGAGTCACGAGGAATACCACTTCACAGACCTGTTGTGCAGCTCCGATGACATCGCCGGTTTGACCGCCGATCTGGCGCATGGACACCAGGCAAAAAAGCGCGATGGCGGCGGCGGAAACCAGCATGGCGATAAAGGCCGGTTGATAAAGAGGATAAGACAACAAGACAACGCAGCCCACACCTAGTGCAAGGGCCATGAAAGCGCCCAGGACGCCGGGCCTGCCGGCGGCTTTTGACAGGCCATCATTCCGCGCCGGCGGCAAAGCTCGCATAACGGCCGGGAGGGCGCCACGGGAAAAAGCCGCGCTGCCGATCATGGTCACGAAAACGGTTCCGGCTCCGGAAATTTCCATGAGGACGAACAGCGATACGATTCGGAGAAGTACACTGAAAAGAATACCCAGGACTCCATAGGCGCCGATACGGCTGTCGTGCATGATTTCCAGTTTTCTTTCCTTGGTCGCACCGCCGCCAAATCCATCCGACACATCGGCAAGGCCGTCTTCATGTAAGGCGCCGCTGACCAGAATGGATGCGGCAAGGCCCAGAACGATAGCAATGAGCGGAAAAACGCCAAGATAGATTGCGCCCAGGAACACGCCACCACCGATACCGCCGGTAAGAACGCCGGCAAAGGGGAACGCCCACACTGTCCTTGCAAGAGGGATTGGGGCTTGCCCGATCATGGGAAGCGGTAGGCGTGTCAGAAAGACGACGGCCAGCACAATGTCACGGAAAGGATTGAATCCGACCGCCGATCCTTCGTTTGTTATTTCATCGTCAGGCTTGCGTTCAGTCGCCATCTGTCTTAATCCGCATTCTTAACAACCTTGCCACTGTCTAGAGCTATAGGTAAGGACGACCGCCCGGGCAAGCCCCGATACGATAGCTAAAAGGAATGGCGCAATGGCTCTGCCAGAGATTCACAGCTTGGAGGATATTCTTTCCATCCTGGGAAACCTGCCGGGACCCGACCAGGAGTCCCAGTCCAAGGCCGATGAACGGGAGCCCCAGTTGACAAAGCCCGCGGGTTCCCTGGGCAGGCTGGAGGACATCGCCCGCTGGATTTGCGCATGGCAGGGCAATCATCCCCCCAGGCTGAATCGTATCGCTGTTCATGTTTTTGCCGGGAACCACGGTATAACGGCACAAGGGGTTTCGGCTTTTCCATCAGAAGTCACGGTACAAATGGTTGGTAATTTTGAGGCCGGAGGCGCCGCTATCAACCAGCTTTGCAAGGCCCAAGGGGCGGAGTTGAAGGTTTTTCCCCTTGAGCTGGATAACCCCACTGCCGATTTTTCCATCGAACCCGCCATGGCCCCTGCGGAATTGGTCAATGCATTCCGGACCGGATGGGAAACCGTGGAAGCGGAAATCGATCTGCTGTGCGTTGGGGAAATGGGGATTGGTAACACTTCAGCTGCGGCAGCCATAGCGATGAGCCTTTACCATGGGTCGGCAGCGGATTGGACCGGACCGGGGACCGGTGTTTCAGGACGTGAACTGGACCACAAGGCTTCCGTCATAGCCATGGCCGTGGAAGACCACCGGGCCGGCATGGATAACGGCATTGAGGTCCTGCGCCATGTCGGCGGTCGCGAAATTGCCGCCATGGCCGGGGCTGTTACGGCAGCCCGGCTGCAGGGCATCCCGGTTATTCTTGACGGGTATGTCGCAACAGCGGCCGCTGCCTGCCTTGCCGCCTGCAGCCCGGATGCCCTGGATCATTGCTATGCCGGGCACGTTTCAAAAGAACCGGGCCATCGGAAACTGCTTGAACGCCTTGGAATGACTCCCCTTCTCGACCTCGGGATGCGCCTTGGCGAAGGGTCCGGCGCGGCAGTCGCCATTGGCGTTGTCAGGTCAGCCGTCGCCTGCCACACCGGCATGGCGACGTTCGCCGAAGCAGGCGTTAGCGATAAAGATTGAGAGCACAGGACCGATAGGCCGGAAAATACATTCCGGCTGGAGACTAGCTCTGCCAAAGATCTTCCTCCTCACCATCGGTCTGTTCTTCCGAGCGCTCAATACGACGCTTGAGCTTGAGCAGGTCTCTGCGGCGATCATCCTCGGCGATCAGGTTCTCTACATACCGACCCTGGAAAAGACTGATGCCTGCCGCCATACCGAAATCAATTGCCTCGCGGTTATCACAACGACACAGGACGACGTGATCACCGCCGAGGTCTTCCGTCACCTTCCTGACCTGGGCCAGGACATTGTCACCACCATCGGTTAGTTCGGAATTCCAGATGAGTTTGAGCATGTCCGCACCCAACCGTTTGTGATTGATGATCTGCATTGAATCAAACGTCAAACCATCGAGACTGACCCTGTAGCCCTTGGCCTGGACGAACTCACGGGCAAACAGGTATGAGCCGAGATCGGAAAAGATATCCTCTTTCTGCAACTCGATAATCATTGCGCCTCGCCGGCTGGCGGCGACATTATCGTCAAATTGCAAAAACTCAGGAGAAACGAGAGTCCGCAAATTGATATTAAAACTGATTTCGCCCGATAAGCTGATGCGGTCCGTCTTGCTCAGCATCGATAGCATCCGGCGGTCCAGGGTTTCCGTCAGGTGGTTGAACAGCCATCGGTTCGCCACCAGGTTAACGCCCGGCATGAGCGTTTCACGCAGATCCTGAATAGAAATGAACAGTTCGCTGAACCGTTGCTCCGGCACCATGTTTTCATCAATTGCACAGGCGAACTGACGCCTGACAAGATTTGACAGGTCCGCCCTGGTCAAAGCGTCTTCAATGCGCGTCAGAATCTCGGGCGTCATGGGCTCGCCCATTTTCTGTTTCGCCCTGAGAGCCGCGCGCGCATCCATCCGGCTCCGTGCTTCTTCCTGACGTCGCTCCTCGGCTTCGGTGAGGGCCTGTACAATGCGTTGAATTTCCTCGAATTCCGCAACGGCGTCGATCCAAGTGGCGAATGTTGTTTGCATTTCCGCTTCATCAGCGACCAAAGGATCATCGCTGAACATGTATTTCACCTGCTGAACCGCTGTCTCGGCCTCACCGCGAGCCTCATTTTTGAAGAAGAAGAACATGTCCCCGTTCTTGAGTGTAAATAGTTGCCCCGACATGGATTTGATGATCGGTTCAAATATATTTGCCGCAGCCCGTAAATGCTGGTCGCGCCGGTTAAAGGGGCGGAGATTAGACAGGTGGACATGAACCATCGAGCGGCCATGCCGATGCTGCTCCAGCCGCTGGACATAATCGACCAGTAACATTTCCTGGCTCGGTAATTTTTTCTTGGCCTCGTTTACATCCGCCATTGTCGTCAACCAGTCTTCTTTGTTGCCTGCTGGGCGCGCATTGCGGCAACCAGTTTATCGATGAAATAGCCCTGAAAGCGGGAAATACCGATTGTCGCGCCCCATTGAACGGCATCCTGGGAATCAACGCGCGAGAGAATCACGCCATCCTTTCCGGCATGGCGAAGTATCTCCTTCATTTCCTGGATTTTTTCTTCTTTTTCATCGCCCACGAATTCAGGGCCCCAACTGATTTTCAGATAATCCGATTGCAACATGGACGGATCAAAAAAATGGATGCCTAAGGGACTAAGGCCATCGACCAGAACACGAAAGCCCCTTTCATGCAGCAAGTCCCTGGCATAATTGAAATTCTTCATATCCGAAAAAATGTCGATAACCTGGATTTCTATTATGATCCGCGAAGCATTGTCTTCGACCTTTTCATGAAACTGCTGGAAATCCCGGGACATGACCGTTGCTATATTCAGATTAAGACTGAGATCATCAGGAAGAGCGGCAAAATCGCGGCGGCTGATCACCGACAGCATGCGTTTATCCAGCGTTTCCGTCAGATACTGAAACAACCATGGGCTGCCGAACAGATTGACATTCGGCGCAACACGGTTTTTCAGTTCCGCCATGGCGATGAAATATTCGCGGCAGATGATTTCACCCTTCTGGCCGGGAACAACCCTGTAGACCGGCTGGTTCTTGATCAAGTCAGCAATTTGGGTGCTTTTCATTTTCTGGTCTATGGCGGCCAGGTTGTCCGGCGCCAGAGGCTTCCCCAGGTCGGCCGATGCCGCCTGAGACGCTTGTTCTTTTTTATCCTTTTCTTTTTCCGCTTCAGCCGCAGCGGCCTGGTCCTTGGCAATTGCAAGAAAGGTGCGGTATTCCTCCGGCTGTGACAGGTCATGCCAGGAGGTAAACTCGTCGTCGAAACTGCCCATGGGCGCTTGCGTCAGGGGGTCTTCCGGAAATAGCCCTCTGACTTTTTCAACAACCGGATCTACGTCATCGATCGGCACGTTCCGGCAAATCAGCACCATGTCCCGGTTATACATTCTGAACAGCAGGGCGTCGTTGCCGGAGACAAAGTCCATCAGCGAGCGACTGGCAATATCGAGAAAGTGGGGCTGCTTGTTGCCCGGACGCAGATTTGACATATGCATATGCACGACAAAGCACCCAGACGCATTATCGCGGACACGCGATAATTGCGTGAGGAGCAATTCCTCTTCGCTTGGCCGCTCCGCCATTAATGAAGCCGATGCACCTAATTCGGCCAACCGCGCCTCCGTGCCTGTCCGGACTGGAGAAGCCCGGAAAATGATTGATCTGAAAAAGCCGGGGGCCCCGGCTTCTGACCCAAATGATAAGCGTATAATATCTCTAACATATTACCTGTTAATCAATTTATTTCATTTTTTTCCAACCATTGAACCTTGTTTTACTGACCCTGATCGAACAAGCTTGAATACAATATTGTATTGAGAAATGCCCGGCTTCTACCAATGCATATGCCTCCCGACACCATAACCTACGCTATTGGCGATATACATGGATGTTCCTGGTTGCTCGATTCCGTCATTGACTGGATTGAGGGGCATGCCGCGGAACACGCCTTTAGTCGACAACACATTGTCATCCTGGGCGATATGATTGACAGGGGGCCGGATTCAAAAGGCGTTCTTGACCGTTTGTCGGCAGAACCACCGGCAGGTTTTTCGATAACCTGCCTGCGTGGCAACCATGAAGATATGATGATGCGAACCATGAAAACGGGCAGTGGTCTATCCCTGTGGCTGCAAAATGGAGGCCGGCAAACGCTGAACAGCTACGGCATACTCGATATTCGAGAGCTGGAGCGAGCGTCACCGGCAAACGCATCCCTTAGAATCAGGAACACCATCCCCGAGGCACATCAGGATTTTTTATCCGGTACTGTTTTATCGTTCCAACTGGGCGGTTACCTGTTTGTTCACGCCGGAATCCGCCCCGGCATCGACATCGATCAGCAGCTTCCTGAAGATATGCTCTGGATTCGCCGGGATTTCATCGAATCGACAACCGACTTCGGCGTTACGGTCGTTCATGGCCATACCGTACGGCCTGAACCTTATGAGAGGGCGAACGCCATAGGCCTGGACACCGGCGCCGTTGGCACGGGAAAACTCAGTTGCGTAGCTCTGTGGCAGGACAGCCGGGAATTTTTCACTACACCTGGATTGACTGCCTGAAACACCGATGTGAATTATTACTTTGATTCTAACATAAATGGCGTCATTCTAATTGATGCTATTCTGACGGGAGATAATGGGTGTGAGCCTTGGCCACGATAAAACCTCGTAAAGCTAAGACATGGTGGATCGACGAAACTGGCAAGTGGTTGAGTTTCGATGGTGCCTACGAGTCCCGCTTCCCCGATTGTTATTTCCCGCAACAGGATCACCTGCATGGACCGGCTTTCGATATGCTGGGGATGGCGAAGGTAACGGCCCATCCTAACCTGATCGACTGCCAATGGGATATCCGCCACATCACGACAGGCTCCCTGAACTCACTGCTCGACCATCTCATATCCCTTGAAACACCCGGTCATAAAAGGCAACTGATTGCGCTGAAATTCTTTTTCGGCGCGTGGAATACCGAATTGTTCAATACACCCGGTCAGGCTGTTGAACGCATATTGGAGCTGAGCGAGTATGCCCATGCCGTTCCAGGCGAAACGATAACCATCGCCCGCGTTGACTTGAGCGATATCGGTGACAGTCATCCAATCATTTCCTCGCTTATGGAAAAATGGCAGGCCATGAAGGGTATTCTTGGAACGGATCCGCAAAACGGCTTGGGTGAACTTGACGACTTATGCCTGCTACTTGGACACGATAAGTTTGATCATAGGCTGATCTACAAATCAGTCGGGCACCAGTCAATGGCCTGCTCGCTACTAGGCGATAACTGGCGCTATATGGCGCTGGGGATGCCATCGGACCGATGTTATTCCGACGATGAGTACGAATCGGAAGTATGTTCCGATTATCCCGGCGTTATTCTGTCTGGTGAACCGAGGCTGGATCATATCCACGCCTATTTTCATCTCGATAACGATGATCCTTTATGGCTCAGCTATGAATGGCTATTGCTGCCCTGGGCGACGGAAAGTGGCGAACCCATGATCATGTGCTGTTCCCAGCGAAACCAACACCTGAGAGTCCCTTTCCTGGAAGCAGCTCTCGACCAGGCCATTTGAGTGGCCGAGGGCTTTCGTCATTCTTATGAGCGTTCTATCAGGTCAACGATATCGCGCCAGCTCATCCACATCAGCCACTCGTCTAGTACTTCACCTTTCTGCGGAAGATTCCAGATGATGCCGTGCGGCTGAACGTTATGATAGCCGTATCTGGCGACGATTCCTTTTTCCGCTATGGCCGGCTGAATTGTCCCGTACATGAAGTCCGGGGACCACCGGGCAAGGGCGATCGTCATACCGATCCTCGGCAGGACGACTGCAAGATCGTGGCCGCGGTAGCCACTGTGTCCCCCCTTGATCCAGAACTCGCCATGATACCCGATACGCCCCGTCATGCCGTATGCGGCAGGAGCTTCGACCTCGCAGGTTTCTTCCGGGTGAGCGCTCTCTTCCGGATTCCTGTAAAAAGCCTTGAGGCTTTTCAGGTGAAGGGCAAGCGATGTTCCAGCAAGGTCATCCATACGGACCGCCTGAGTCTGAACGATCTCGCCGCGCGTATCGACTCCTTTGAGCCAGAATCCATTGACGGCGGATATGTCGGAAACCAGCGGGTCGAATTGCGGTGTCAGGGGGAGCTTGTCCAGATGGGGATTAATCTCCGCCAAATGGTGGAAATCCGTGTGCAGTTCGAGATGGATACCGGCGGCAAAGGCCTGGGCTTCATACTGGTCCAGGCAACGGGCGATCGAACGGCCGAGCGGATCGTTCCGGGTGGCAACCAGATCGGTCAGCCGTCCGGCAGGTTGTTGCCAGTAAACACTTCCGGTGGGATCCGGAATATCCGGAACAGGAGGTTCTGTGATCTGTCCAGTGTCTTGCGGGGGCATATTGGCGGGAGGTTGAATGTGTATCGTCATAAGTGTATATCCAAAAATATATACAACTATATATATCACTCTAAATTGGATATGTGAAGACGATAATGCTCGTGTTAGTTTTCTACTTTGTGGATTTCTCTATTATAGGTGAGCAGAAACGTGACGCGCGCACCCAAGTTGTCTGAGCCTGACCGGAAGACCCGGTCCGATAAAAGAATCGCCGGCATAGAGCGTTATGACACCGCCGATGCCAATCTTCTTTATCAACGGGTCTGGGGGAGAAGTTTTCATTTCGGTCTATGGGAAAAGGACGTTTCGTCCATTTCCTCAGCCGCACTCCGGTGCAAACAGCGCATCGGCATGGCGATGAATATTGGGACTGAGCACCGGGTACTTGAAACCGGCAGCGGCCTCGGCGAAACCTCACGCTATCTGGCGCGCACCTTTGGCTGTCACGTCATGGCGACAAACATATCTGAAGAGCATCACAAAGAGTGCCTCGCGTTAACAGAGCAGGCCGGCATGACGGAAGACGTTGTTTGTAGCTATGCGGATTACCATAACCTGCCGTTCGAGAAAGCTTGCTTTGACGCTTATGTGGTGCAGGAGGCCCTCGTTCACGCCACCAACAAACAACAGGTTATGAAGGAAGCCTATCGGGTCTTAAGACCCGGAGGACGTTTAGTCTATACGGATCAGACGACTGCGCCTGAACGGTTGAGCAAGGCGGAATGTGACCGCATCGCCGAACGGCACGGCTCGCCGGACCTCTACGATAAGGCTGCGTTCATCCGGGCGACGAAGCAGGCGGGATTCATTATTCTCGAATCCCTTGACTGGACCGACCATATGGCAAGGCATTTTGCTGAACTGGCCCGTTTTATCGAAGAAAACTACAACGATCTTGAGAAAGACATAAGCCCAACCGTTATCGACTGGAATCTGGAAACATGGCGCTTTGCACGAGACAAAGCGTATGAAGGCTCAATGGGATGGATTTTTGTTTCAGCTCAACGACCTGAATGACCCGCCCTATTCTTTTCTGAATTCCCCCTCAATGCCGCTACGGGGCATCAATTCCGGAAAAATACAGGTTATTTGTATTTTATTTAGTGCGTATCTTTGCAATCGCATGATGTGTGGCGTAAAAGATCATTTGTAATCCGGGGCTGATCCTCCTCCTGAAACAAACGGGCTATCATGGATATAGACCTTTTTATTGATTCTGAATTCAAAGAGCATGCCGACATTGTGCAGGCAACGCGTGATACAATCCGCGAACCTTTCACCCGACTGCTCGGCCTTTGCGCCCAGTCGATTCGTGATGGGGGGAAAATTGTATTCTTTGGCAATGGCGGCAGCGCATCCGACAGCCAGCACTTGGCTACTGAGCTCTCGATTCGTTATCTCAAGGACCGTGCGCCCATTGCCGCAATTGCCCTGACAACGGACACCTCCGCCCTCACCGCCGCCGGAAACGATATGGGATTCGATAACATCTTCTCCCGCCAGGTCGAGGCCCTGTGCAAACCAGAAGATACCGTTATCGGCATCACCACGTCCGGAAACTCGGCAAATGTTCTGGAAGGACTCAAGGCTGCCAGATCCATCGGTTGCACAGCGGCCGCTTTCGGCGGCAGGGATGGGGGCTACATCAGGGATATAGCAGATCCCTATTTGATTGTTCCCTCCCAGTCGACACCACGCATTCAGGAAATGCACATCATTATCGGGCATATGCTCTGCGGCGCGCTTGAGACCGAACTGGGGTTGTTATGACGGAGCGCATTGATCTGGCCGTTTGGGTTGACAAGCTAAACACTGCGCGAGTTCTGTGTGTCGGCGACATTATGCTCGACCGATTTGTTTATGGCAGCGTTGACAGGATATCTCCCGAAGCGCCAATTCCCGTGCTGCACGTTGAACGTGAGATCGGCATGCTTGGCGGCGCCGGCAATGTTGTGAGAAACGTTTCCGCGCTGGGTGGCTTTTCTTCGGTAGCTGCGGTCACCGGCGCGGACCCGGCAGGCGATGAAATCAAGTCACTTCTATCAGAAGATCGTATTTCAGCCAGCGCTCTGGTTCGCAGCAAAGCCCGCTCCACCGGCATCAAGACCCGCTACCTTGCCAGCACCCAGCAAATGCTCCGCACTGACCGGGAAGTTGTCCGACCCATTGACGGCAAGATTGCCGAGCGGGTCGTCAGTGCGGCAAAACGGGCCATGAAAACATGCGGCGCCGTTGTCATTTCCGATTACGGCAAAGGCGTGCTCGTTCCTGATGTCATTGAGCCCGTTATTGATGCTGCAAGGAAGAAAGGCATTCCCATAATCGTTGACCCCAAAGGGCGTGACTATTGGCGTTACCAGGGCGCTGATCTGGTGACGCCAAACCGTGCTGAACTGTCCGAAGCCGTTGGACATCCGGTCACTGTCGAAAGCGAAATTGTCGATGCAGCGAAATCTTTGGTCGTTGATTATGACTTGGGCGCCGTTCTCGTTACCCGGTCCCAGGACGGCATGACCCTCGTTACCAGTGGCGGTTCTGTTACCCACCTGCCGGCCGAAGCCCGCGAGGTGTACGACGTCTCAGGCGCCGGGGATACGGTCGTTGCGACGATCGCCACGGCGATTGCCGCAGGCGCCCCCCTTCTGGATGCGGCGGCATTGGCAAATGTAGCGGCGGGCATCGTTGTCGGCAAGGTGGGGACTGCGGCGGCCTATGCCAACGATCTCAACGCGGCGCTTCACCACCAGGGAATTTCCGATGCTGAATCAAAAATCCTTTCCCTGGACCAGGCGCTCGACAGGGCACAGCGCTGGCAAAGCCGTGGGCTCAAGGTCGGATTTACCAACGGATGTTTCGACCTGCTCCACCCCGGGCATGTTTCGCTGCTCCTGCAGGCAAAGGCGTCCTGTGACAGGCTGATTGTCGGATTGAATTCCGACGGCTCGGTCAAACGGCTAAAAGGAGAGAACAGGCCCGTTCAAAACGAAGCCGCCCGCATGACCGTCTTGGCTTCCCTCGAATCCGTTGATGCCGTCGTGCTGTTCAATGAGGACACGCCGATCAAACTTATCAAGGCCATCAAACCCGACGCTCTGATCAAGGGCGCGGACTACAAGATCAGCCAGGTCGTTGGCGCCGATGTAGTCAGGAAGTATGGCGGCAAGGTCATTCTTGCGGAGATGGAAGAAGGCCACTCCACAACAGGTACCATATCAAAAATAGCCGAGTAGGGCTTTATCTCTCGCCCTTGTTGACGAGCCAGTCGGATATAAGACTGAAAATCGAACCGGAACCGCCATTCCCGGTACTGTTTTCAGCGACTATGCTCTCATGGCCGGCCAATGAACTAACCGGTACGCCGTAATGCGACGCCGTCATGGCGTCACGCCAGACAATGGCTGGCAGTCCCCCGCCCGTCAGATTTTTCGTTCGACCACCATTGTCGTTGCCCATCCAGACACCTGTGACAAGGTTCGCCGTGTAACCGATAAACCATCCGTCACGGTAGTCCTGACTGGTGCCGGTCTTGCCGGCGGAGGGTCTGTCGAGCTTGGCTTTCTTGCCGGTCCCTCCGGCGTTGATAACCCGGCTCAACATGGCGTTGACGGACTGTACGTGGTTCCGCGAGATTACCCGTCCGGGCCCGTCGCCAGCACGAGCATACAGAATATTTCCCTTCCGGTCGCGAATATCGACGATACCATAGGGCCAGACGCCCATGCCGCCATTTGAAAATGTAGCGTAGGCGCCGGTAAGCGACAGCAGGGAAACCTCCGCCGTGCCGAGGGCAATGCTCAGATTGGTAGGAAGCTCATCCGTAATGCCGAGACGCCGTGCCGTCTTTATGACATTACCCAGCCCGGCATGCTGCGCGACTTTGATGGCGACCGTGTTGATGGATGCTGAAAGAGCATCCTCCATGGTCATGCTGCCACGGTGCTGCCGGTCAAAGTTCTGCGGCCGCCAGCCATCGATATCCATCGGCTCGTCCACCAACAGGCTGCGGGGCCTTAAGCCTGCTTCCAAACCGGCAAGATAAACGATTGGCTTGAAAGCCGAGCCCGGTTGCCTACGCGCCTGGGTCGCCCGATTAAACTGGCTTTGCCCATAGGACCGACCGCCGACCATGGCCCTTAGGCCCCCATCCGGCGTCATGGCGACTAGCGCACCCTGAGAGACATCCGCCTGCCTGCCCGGGCCGTCTAGTACGTTTGCCATGATGCGGTCGGCGTTTTTCTGAATAACAGGGTCCAGAGTCGTCCGGACGACAACGTCCCTGTCCACGCTGATATAATCGGGTAAGCGTTCAAGCACCCAGTCGACGAAATAGCGCCCACCGCCGCCTATGACCGAAGCTATGCGGCTGGATTTTTCCTGCTTGGCCTGCTTTGCAGCATCTTTGGTCAAATAACCGGCGGCAACCATATTGTTCAGCACAACCCCTGCCCGTTCGGCCGCCGCTTTCGGGTTCGATATGGGATTCAGACGACTTGGTGCTTTCAGCAATCCGGCGATGACAGCCGCCTGCCAGGTCGAAACTTTCGATGCCGGGCGGGAGAAATATTTACGTGCGGCGGCATCCACGCCCCAGGCGCCCTGGCCCAGATACACCCTGTTGAGATAAACCGTCAGGATTTCATCCTTGGAAAATTTGTTTTCAAGCCACAGTGCGAGAAGCAATTCCTGCACCTTGCGTTTGATCGTCCGCTCGGGTTCAAGAAACAGATTCTTGGCAACCTGCTGTGTAATGGTCGAGCCGCCCTGGCGGATTCGCCCGGCTCGGACGTTCACCCACATGGCCCGCGCAAGACCTATCAGGTCGACGCCGAAATGATCATAAAACCGCCTGTCTTCGGTCGCTAACACGGCCTGGGGCAGAACGGGGGGCAGGTCCTGCAGAGAGATCGCCGAACCGTACAGATCGCCGACTGTCGCCAGTTCCGATCCGTCCGCGGCCAGAATCGTTATGGATGGGCGCCGCGTGGCGCTGAAGGCATCGTCGACGTCAGGCAGGTCGTAAGCATAGAACGCAAGCACGCCACCGAGGAGAATGCCGCCCCAGATGCTGGCGACGAGTCCCCAGTAAACCATGCCGCCAAAAAGACGGCGGAAAAAACCGCGCTTTTTGGGCGGCGTCTTTTTACTCCGTGATTCGGATTTCCTGCTCATGGGGTCTTATGCCCCACGGGCCGTTAGAATTGGGTTAAGGCGTTGGAGAAACTCCTGACCTAAACATCCAGATTTGCAACCTTGAGAGCATTTTGCTGGATGAAGTCGCGGCGCGGCTCCACGATATCGCCCATAAGGGTCGAAAAGACCTCTTCCGCATCGTCGAGTTGGCTCACCTTGACCTGAAGCAGGGAACGGACATTCGGATCCAGGGTCGTTTCCCATAACTGTTCCGGATTCATTTCTCCCAAACCCTTGTAACGCTGCATGCCGACACCGCGGCGGCCGAGATCCATAACCGTATCGACCAGCGAAAGCGGGCCGGTGATGCTATGTTCCTTTTCCTTCACAATCAGCTTGCCATGACCGAGATAGAGTTTCTGCAGATGAGGCGCCTCATCCAGTAATCGCCTTGCATCGGATGATCGGATGACAGCGCCGTCAATCACGTGCTGTTCGGTAACGCCCCTCAAGGTTCTGCTAAAGGCCAGCCCGCCGTCATTAAGGGGGCTGCCTTCCCAACCTTTTTCTAATGCGTCTGCGAGAGCGTTCATCCGCTTGGCAATCTCTGCGGCGGCAGCTGTCGCCATTTCTCCGTCAGACAGGATAACGGGATCGAGAGCGCCGAGAACCGCCGCCTGCTCGATAATGGCGAGTGGGAGATGCTGGGCAAGGCGGGACAGCAGTTGCTTAACCATGCGCGCCTTATCAACGCACTCTCTTAAGTCCAGCCCGGCAATCTGTCCGCCATCGAAGGTGGTGAAAACCGCCCCTTCATCGATGGCGGCGCTTAACAGGTAATCTTCCAGCGCCGAATCGTCCTTCAGATAGACCTCGGAACTTCCCCGCTTGGCGCGGTAGAGCGGCGGCTGGGCGATATAGAGATAACCTCTTTCGACAAGCTCCGGCATTTGACGGAAGAAGAACGTCAGCAGCAAGGTGCGGATGTGGCTGCCGTCAACATCGGCGTCCGTCATGATGATGATCTTGTGATAGCGGCATTTCTCCGGATCGAAATCATCGCCGATGCCGGTTCCGAGCGCCGTGATCAGCGTCCCGATTTCAGCGGAGCTCAACATCTTGTCGAGGCGCGCCCGTTCGACATTCAGGATCTTGCCGCGCAGGGGCAAGATGGCCTGGTTGGCCCGGTTGCGGCCCTGCTTGGCCGATCCGCCGGCGGAATCACCCTCGACGATAAACAGCTCGGACAGGGACGGATCCCGCTCCTGACAGTCCGCCAGCTTGCCCGGAAGAGATGAGAAGTCGAGCGCTCCCTTGCGCCGGGTCAGGTCTCGCGCCTTCCTGGCGGCCTCGCGGGCGGCGGCAGCCTCGACAATCTTGCTGATAACCTTCTGCCCTTCCTTGGGGTGCTCCTCGAAGTAGCGGTCCAGCGTCTCGCCGATAATGCCTTCCACAATGGGGCGGACCTCGGAACTCACCAGCTTGTCCTTCGTCTGTGAAGAGAACTTGGGATCAGGCACCTTGGCCGAAACGATACAGGTCAGGCCTTCCCGGGCGTCGTCGCCCGTAATGCTGACTTTCGCCTTTTTCGCCAGGCCGCTTTCGTTGGCGAATTTGTTGATCGTCCGGGTCAGGGCGCCCCTGAATCCGGCCAGGTGAGTACCGCCGTCACGTTGCGGAATGTTATTCGTGAAGCACAGGGTGGTCTCGTGGTAGCTGTCGTTCCACTGGATAGCAAATTCGATTGTCACACCATCCCGTTCGCCGTCCCCGGTAATAATCTTTTCCGTAACCGCGTTTTTTGACCGGTCAAGGTATTCAACGAAGGCCTGCAGGCCGCCTTCATAGTGCAGGTCCACATCGACCGTTTCCGGGCTGCGGGCGTCCGTCAGGCGAAGCGCCACGCCGGAATTGAGGAAGGCGAGCTCTCGCAGACGGTGCTCCAGGGTGCCGACATCAAATTCAACGTTCGAAAATGTCTCCGGCGAAGGGGAGAAGGTAATTTCGGTCCCTGAAACGGGCCCCGAACCGTCCTCTTTCGTGGGTGCATCACCCACCACCTTGAGCGATTCAACAACCTCGCCGTTTTCGAACCTGACATAATGTTCCTTGCCGTCACGCCAGATTTTGAGCTCCAGCCAGTCAGAAAGCGCGTTCACCACGGAAACGCCCACACCATGCAAACCGCCGGAAACCTTGTAGGAGTTCTGGTCGAACTTACCGCCGGCATGTAGCTGGGTCATGATCACTTCCGCTGCGGACACACCTTCTTCAGCGTGGATATCGACCGGGATCCCTCGGCCATTATCACTGACGGTAACGGAGCCGTCACCGTTCAGGATCACCTTGACGATATCGCAATGCCCGGCAAGGGCTTCATCAATGGCGTTATCGACGACCTCGTAGACCATATGGTGCAGACCCGATCCGTCATCCGTGTCACCGATATACATGCCCGGTCGCTTCCGGACGGCATCGAGACCGCGCAAAACCTTGATGGATTCGGCGTCATAAGCCTCATCACCATCGAGATCTTCAATTTCCTGGTTTTGGGTTTCGTCACTCATACTGATCAAACCGCCTCCAAATCGGGGGTTACACGGGCATCTGCTACCGAAAGAAACAATGCTTTGCCTGACAAGGGCTCAAAAAGGCGACGGTCCGTTCCCGTCAGCCAAACCTGTGCGCCGATCGCCTGCAATTCATCGTAAAGCGAGCGCCGGCGTTGCTCATCGAGGTGCGCAGCGACCTCATCGAGCAGCAGGACCGGCACACGGCCCCGTTCCGCCGCCGCCATCCGGGCATCGGCCAGCACAATCGAGATCAGCAGCGCCTTTTGCTCCCCTGTGGAACATAGTTCCGCCGGTTGGTCCTTTTCGAGATGGCGGACATGCAGGTCGCTCCGGTGGGGCCCAACCTGGGCGCCACCGGAAATGCTGTCCTGCCCCCTGGATGCAACCAGAGCTTCACGTAGTTTGTCTTCAGCTTCAATCGCCGGGCCTTCCGCCAGCCACTGCTCGACATCGCCTTCTATCATCAAGCCAGCGCCGGGAAACGATCCATGCGGCGCCCGGCAGAACCGCCCCAGGCGGTCGACCAACTCACTGCGGGCCGCGGCAACGGCGATGCCTTTCGCCGCCATCGTATCCTCAAGTGTTGCAATCCAGGTTTCGTCACCCTGACCCTCGCGCAACAGCCGGGACCGTTCGCGCATGGCGTGCTCATAGCTACTGATCCGCCCCGCATGCGCCGGGTCGTAGCCGTACACCAGGCGGTCAAGAAACCGCCGTCTGGCGGATTTTCCGTCAATAAACAGCCGGTCCATCTGCGGCGTCAGCCATTGGGCGTCCATATAATCGGACAGCGATGTCTGGTTTTTGGCGTTTTCCCCATCGATTCGGACCGTACGCTTTTCCGCCCCCGGTTCCGCCAGGCCCGTTCCGATCTCGATGGTTCCATCCGGTGTGCCGACCCTTGCCGCAACGGCCCACGGCCTGGAAGGAGATGTGGCCTCATTATCCGGGACACCCACACCCTGTCTGGATACATCCGACAGCCCGCATCGGCGAAGACCGCGGCCGGGTGTCAGGAACGAAATGGCTTCCAGGATGTTCGTTTTTCCGGCGCCGTTGGGGCCCGTCAGGACCACTGGGCGGCCCCCGGTTTCAATACGTGCCGAGCCATAACACCGGAAGTCGGTAAGCGTAAGCCGCTCAATAACCGTCGGGAACGGCTCACCGTCGTATCCGGAGGCGCCACAAGGCGCTTCGGATTCAATCGGTGCTCCTTTTGCGTCGGGCATCACCGTATCAGCCATCTATTCAAGAAGTTAGGCGCGGCTTCCTTAGTATGCAGCGCCTGGCCATGATCACGCATAGACTGTCCCGTCATACCCTCATCGGCATCAGCACATAAAGTGCGCTGGCGTCATCAATCTCACGGATAATCGTCGGCGACGCGGCATCCGCCAGAACAAACCGCATGGAATCGCCTTCAATTTGCTGCGCGATGTCGAGCAGGTACCGTGAATTGAAACCGATCTCGATTTCATCACCGGCATAGGCGACCTCAAGTTCTTCCGTCGCACTGCCGTGTTCGTTGCTGGAAGCGGCCAGAGTCAGAACACCCGGTGCAAGGCGCATCTTGACGGCGCGGGACTTTTCGCTGGATATGGCGGAAACCCGGTCCACGGCTTCACCGAAAACACGGTGATCGACATCCATATGCTTATCGTTTCCTTCAGGAATGACCCGCTCATAGTCAGGGAAGGTCCCGTCAATGAGCTTGGATGTCATGACGGCGCCGTCAAAGGTAAAACGAACCTTGGTCTCGGACAGGGCGATATCGATATCGTCCAAGTGGTCCTCGATCAGCTTGCGAAGCTCCGACACGGCCTTGCGGGGAACAATCACCCCGGGCATGCCCTCGGCGCCGCTCGGAAGCGGTGATTCGACGCTGGCAAGCCGGTGCCCGTCCGTCGCAACGGCCCGCAAAACAGCCGCACCATCCCGTTCCGCTGCATGCAGATAGATGCCGTTCAGGTAGTATCTTGTTTCCTCGGTCGAGATTGCGAAACGGGTCTTGTCGATCAGCGCCCTCATTTCGCCGGCTGAGACGCTGAAGGAATGTGTCGGATCACCGCCCGCCATAACCGGAAAATCATCGGTCGGCAGGCAGGTCAAGGAGAATCGGGAGCGTCCGGCGCGAAGCACCAGTTGACCATCCCCGCTTGTCGCATCAAGCTCCACCTGCGCACCATCCGGCAGCTTGCGGACGATCTCATAAAGCGTATGGGCAGGTGCTGTTGTCGAGCCGGGTTCGGATACATCAGCCTCGACGGCAGCGACAATATCCAGGTCCATATCCGTCGCATTCAGGTCGATCCGGCCGTCTGCAGCCGTCATTTTGACATTTGAAAGAATGGGAATGGTGTTTCGGCGTTCTACGACACTTTGTACGTGACCAAGAGATTTAAGAAGGGTGGCGCGTTCTATCGTTAATTTCATTGCGGATGGGCTACTCGTTACAAAAGATGCGTTTAAGGTTCTGTCCGTACCCCGCTTCCCGCCATGACGGCCACCACTTTGGCCGACGGAAAACAGTAAAAATTTCGTTTTGTGCTGTCCCCTGCCAGAACGGCAGAAACCCATTATGCACAACCCCCTGGAGGGACTTGCATTATAACAGAAGGCCTTGGAAAGGTAAGCTTTTTCCCGCCTGAAAGGCCATCAAATAAGGGCTTGTTTTCAAGGAGTTAGGGGGCGGAAAGTGACGTTCAGCCTTCCAGCATACGCCGAAGCAGTTCAACGTCCTCGGCAAAGCTCGAATCGCGATCACGAAGCTCGTCGACTTTCTTGACGGCATGCATCACCGTGGTGTGGTCGCGACCGCCGAACTTACGTCCGATCTCGGGCAAGGAACGCGACGTGAGCTGTTTCGCAAGGTACATGGCGACCTGCCGGGGGCGGGCCACTGACCGCGCACGGCGGGCGGAATGCATGTCCGAAATGCGAATATTGAAATGCTGGGCGACGCGTTTCTGTATCTCTTCTATCGTGACCCTGCGGTCATTGGCGCGCAACAGGTCATGCAAGACGTCCTGCGTCGATTCAAGCGTGATGTCACGGCCGACAAGTTGTGCATGGGCGACGACACGATTGAGGCCGCCTTCCAGCTCACGCACATTGGATGTGACCTTGTGGGCCAGAAATTCAAGAACCTTCGGCGGCACATTCGCACCCATGTGTTCAGCCTTGGACTGCAGGATACCGAGGCGCAACTCGTAGGTGGTGGCATGAATATCGGCGACAAGGCCGCAATTCAGCCTGGAAATCAGGCGCTCTTCCATTCCGGCCAGGTCGGACGGCGACTTATCGGCGGTGATGACAATCTGCCGGCCCTGGTCGACAAGGGCGTTGAAGGTATGGAAAAACTCTTCCTGCGTTGAGTCCTTGCCGCTGATGAACTGCACGTCATCGATCATCAGCACGTCGACAGAGCGGAACTGGGCCTTGAAGTCGACAGTATTCTGTTCGCGCAAGGCGCGGACAAAACGGTACATGAATTTCTCGGCGGAAAGGTAGATGACATTCCGGTTCGGCGTCGAACGGCGAATATGCCAGGCGATTGCGTGCATCAGGTGAGTTTTGCCGAGCCCGACGCCGCCATACAGGAACAGAGGGTTAAAGGGCACGGCTTCAGCCTCAGCAACCCTGCGCGCCGCCGCATAGGCAAACTCGTTCGGTTTGCCGACGACAAAATTATCGAACATGAAACGCGGATCCAGCGGCGCACTGATATCATCGTTGTTATTGGTCTTCTTCAGATCATCATCATCGCTCGCACGGCGCATCGGTCCGGAATAATTACGGCCCTTGGCGTTGTCTTCCGAATTTGCAGAGCTGTAACGGTCAGGCTGCACGCTGACATCGACGTCCTTGATGCTTGAATCGTGTGTTTTCCATAATTCCGCCAGACGTTCCACATAATGGGCAAGAACCCAGTCGCGCATGAAACGAGTCGGCACGGAAACCCGGACCGTCGCTTCTTCCACTTCGCGAACGGTAATCGGTTTTATCCAACTCTGAAACGCGGCTTCGCCTATCTCGGCACGCAACTGTTCACTAATTTCCGTCCACTGCGTGTCTACGGCGCGCTCACTCGTCATCAACTCTGTCCCCGGCCACTGGCGCAAGCCGCCAGCGTATATTGTTAGTTCTAATGGCCTTCCGGATTATTTCCAGACAGCCCGATATTTTCTAGTCCAGGCCGGTTACCGGAACAGCAACCGCAGGGATGAGGCACACCCCCTGTGAAGGCTGAATAGCCCATAAAAAAACAACCGCCCTATGACATTATTGAGTGTCTTATCCGGTGGTTGTCCGTACTGCCTCCCTGGCTCGTATTCTATTTGTGGTCTTTTTTAACTGCTTTTCATTTTACAGGATGTGACGGTCGTCATTATGACAGTTTTTCCTGCATCTTTTTTTACGCAATCTATCGTTGCGATGGAAGTGATCTTAATAATGTATTTCTTGGCTGGCAACGTGATCGTATGGGGAACAGGGGGAAAAAAACAAAAATTATGGTATTGACATTTTGTTCAATTATAAAATTCCGAGACCCCTTTTCGTTGATATCCCCCCGGCAGCAAAAAAGCCGCGTCATTGACGCGGCTTTTGAAATCTGAATATCGCCAATGCGATCAGCTTGCCATCGCTTTTACGCGTGCGCTCAAGCGGGAAATCTTACGGGAAGCCATGTTCTTGTGGAAGATGCCTTTCTGGGCGCCGCGGGCAATCTTGGGCTCGGCAGCCTGAAGAGCAGCCTTGGCCGCTGCGGCATCGCCACTGGCGATCGCGTCTTCTACTTTACGAAGGTACGTACGGATAGCGCTCCGCCGGGTGCGGTTGACTTCTGTACGGCGGATTGTCTGACGGATCCGCTTTTTTGCCTGTGGGCTGTTCGCCATGTTGTTTCGTCCTGATTTATCACTATCAATGCTTTGGAGCGCGGGTTATATATCCGCCGGAACCGGGCGTCAACCCTTGCGTTGCAATGAATTGTCCTATGATTAAACGGCCTTATCTGGCGGTGTTACCTGTTCTTGAACTCAGGTTTCCGCTTCTCGGCAAATGCGGCCATTCCTTCTTTCTGATCCTCGGTCGCAAAAGTGGAATGGAACAACCTTCTTTCAAACCGCACACCATCTCGTAGCGTCATTTCAAGGGCCGAATTGACGGCCTCCTTGGCCATCATGGCGCTGGGTCGGGACATGGCGGCGATCTTCGCCGCCGTGGCAACGGCGTCTTCAACAAGATCATCAACCGGTACGATCCGGCTCGCAAGGCCTGAACGTTCGGCCTCTTCGGCATCCATCATGCGGCCCGTCAGGCACAGTTCCATGGCCTTGGACTTGCCGACAAGCCGTGTCAAACGTTGCGTGCCTCCGGCACCGGGAATAATGCCCAGTGTAATCTCGGGCTGGCCGAATTTCGCATTATCGCCGGCCAGGATGAAATCACACATCATGGCCAGTTCGCATCCGCCGCCAAGGGCAAATCCCGCGACTGCAGCAATTACCGGCTTGCGGCACCGGGTGACCTGTTCCCACTCGCTGATGAAGTCCGACAGGTAGGCGTCCATATAGGAAAAGTCCTTCATCTCCTTGATGTCCGCGCCAGCGGCAAACGCCTTCGTACTGCCCGTAATGACGATGGCGCCGATGGCGTCGTCCTCTTCAAATGCAACAAGAGCCTGGCCGAGTTCCTTGATCAATTGACCGTTCAGTGCATTCAGGGCGTCAGGCCTGTTCAACGTAATCAGGCCGACTGAATCGCGGGTTTCCGAGATGATGGTTTCGTACATTTCTTCGTAGTCTCCTGCCGGCGCCTTAATAGCGGCGGTTAGTTGCTGTTTGTCCCGCCGCCACTTGGTGAGATGGCGAACCGGACCGTCTGTGAGCCGTCGTCCGCAACCGGACCGACGATCGTTATTTCAAGTAGTTCCCCTTCGCGCTGAAAAACCGAAGGGCCTGCTGGCTGCCATCCGAGTTGCGGCAGGCTCGCCGCGTAAAATGTCCTAAGATCAGAAGCAGTGATCCGGCCGAAAGCATAGGCCTCGACAAACCTTCCGGAGGGGGAATCAAAGATAAGCGTGGCGTCAGGCAGTTCTTCCATGCCGGGCATGAGGGGGAAGTCCTCAATCTCGCTGAAAAATCCGGCGGCGGGACTGCCAGAGTCCGCATACGCAGAGCCCGTTTCCATTCCCGCGCCCAGGAGGATGAGAGAGAAGAGCAGAACTGCTTTGATGGTCTTCATGGCCGCCGTTATATCGCTGCGGTGCAACAATTGCACGCAAAGAAGCGTTTAGGGTATCGCTTTATCTCTGGCACCGGGAACAGAAAAAAGTCGACCGGCCGGACTGGACGATCTGCCGGATTTTACCCTCGCAGCCCTTGTTGGGGCAGGGCT
The DNA here is from genome assembly GCA_964344255.1 of uncultured Thalassospiraceae bacterium. Lineage (GTDB taxonomy): Bacteria > Pseudomonadota > Alphaproteobacteria > Rhodospirillales > Casp-alpha2 > JAJFIE01. The sequence goes on along the minus strand of CAYFMQ010000011.1, from coordinate 59,113 downwards.
CACCTTCCTTGCCGTAAACGGAGAATTGATGCTGGAAGTACCCCAGCTCGCCGTCAGTCTGGCGATGGTCACGCAGGGACGAACCGCCGGCGGCGATGGCTTCCTTCAAAACGTCCTTAATCGCAGGGATCAACCGTTCGGCACGCCGCCCCTGGACTGTATGGGCCGAGCGCCTGGGGGAAATCTCCGCCTTGAACAGGCTTTCCGATACATAGATGTTCCCGAGCCCCGCCACCACGCCCTGGTCCAGCAGGGCCGCCTTGATGGGCGTTTTCTTGCCCTTCAGACGGGCCGATAAAGTCTCGGCGGTGAATTCCGGGTCGAGGGGTTCCGGCCCTAAGCGGGCGATCATGGGATGACTATTCAGGTTCTCCTTGTCGGTCAGGTCCATGAATCCGAAGCGGCGTGTGTCATTGAAACGGACCAGGGTCCCTGAATCCGTTTCAAGGATGACATGGTCATGGGGCTGCTCCGGCGGCGGGGCATCCAGATGCGTATCCTTATAGATGAGAACACGCCCTGACATGCCTAGGTGCCAGATCAATATCTGGCCGTCTTCGAGATATACGAGGATATATTTTGCGCGCCTGGAGACCTGCTCGACCGTTCTGCCCGTCAATCGCTGCCCGAAACCGTCAGGCAGCGGAAATCGGAGGTCTGGGCGGCGGGTGATGACACGCTCAAGCCTGTGCCCTTCCAGCACGGGGGCCAGGCCACGGCAAACAGTTTCAACTTCGGGTAATTCAGGCATGTGTAATTCTAGCTTGTCAGTTCACCTTGGGTTATGGTGTCGCGCCATGAATACGGAAAACACCAATCAGCCGCAAGACCCTGAGGCAGGAACCGAGACTCATTTCGGCTTCAAGGCCGTCGCCGAAGAGGACAAGGCCGGTCTTGTCAGGGGCGTTTTTGATTCAGTTGCGCCCAAATATGACCTGATGAACGACCTCATGAGTTTTGGCGTTCATCGTCTCTGGAAGGCGTCGTTTCTTGAGTGGCTGAGGCCCGCACCCAACATGCGATTACTCGACGTCGGCGGCGGCACAGGCGATATCGCCTTCGGCTTCCTAGAGCGTGGTGGCGGCGATGTAACCGTCGTCGATATCAACGAGGAGATGCTCAGCGTCGGACGTGACAGGGCGGTAGACAGAGGCATTCTGGAAAACATCACCTGGCTGAACGGCGATGCGGAAAACCTGCCGCTGCCGGACGCGGCGTTTGACGCCTACACGATTGCCTTTTGTATCCGTAACGTAACCCGCATTGATGCCGCCCTGGAAGAAGCCCGCCGTGTCCTGAAGCCCGGCGGCCGGTTCATGTGCCTTGAGTTCTCTCACGTTGCGGCGCCCTGGCTCGAAAAGATCTATGACGCCTATTCCTTCAAGGTGCTCCCTGCTATTGGCGCCACAATCGCGGGAGACAGGGAGGCCTATCAGTATTTGGCCGAAAGTATCCGCCGGTTTCCCTCACAACAGCAATTCGCAGAGATGATCCGGGCCGCCGGGTTTGGCGAGGTCAAGTACAACAACCTCTCCGGCGGCATAGCGGCCATCCATTCGGCCTGGCGGATCTGAACCCATGGCCGGAGACGTCAAAAACATCCTGCGGCTTTTGCGAGTCGCCCGCATCCTCGCCCGGCATGATGCATTGTTCATGCTCGAGGAGCTGGGCGTCGCACCGGCGGTTTGCTGGCTGGCGCGGTTGGGCAGCTTTCGGCGAAGCAAGGGCCGCCCGGGTGAGCGGTTGGCGCGCGCCCTGCAGCAGGCCGGACCCAGCTTCATCAAGCTGGGCCAGGCGCTGGCGACCCGTTCCGACCTGTTCGGCGAGCAGATGTGCGAGGATCTGTCTCATCTACAAGACCGCCTGACGCCTTTCTCGGGCGCTGAAGCCCGCGCCGCCATCGAAGCGGAATTTGGCGCACCCGTAGGCGATTTGTTCAGCTCATTTGATGACACACCAGTCGCAGCCGCCTCCATTGCCCAGGTTCATTTCGCAACCACCCTGGACGGCCAGGACGTGGCCGTTAAGATTCTAAGGCCGGATATAGAAAGCGCCTTCCGGCGTGACCTGGAACTGTTTCGCTGGGTTGCCGAAACCCTGGAGCGTTCTGCGCCTGAAACCCGTCGGCTGAAGCCCGTTCAGTCCGTCGACATCATGGCCGAAACGGTTTCCATGGAAATGGACTTGCGGTTTGAGGCGGCAGCCTCAAGCGAGCTTGCTGAAAACTTCGCGGACGACCCAACATTCAATGTCCCTGCCGTCGACTGGTCACTGACCGGCAAACGGGTAATGACCACGGAACGCATATCCGGCATCCCCCTTGATGACCGGGATGCCGTCATGGCCGCCGGCCACGACCCCCTGGCTGTTCTCGAGCATGCCGCAAACGCCTTTTTCAACCAGGTCTTCAGGGACGGTTTTTTCCATGCGGACCTGCACCCAGGCAACACGTTTGTTGCTGAAGACGGCACGATCATCACCGTCGATTTCGGGATCATGGGTCGCCTTGATATGCATACCAGGCGCTATCTTGGCGAGATGCTGCTGGGCTTTCTCACCCGTGATTTTCAACGTGTATCGGAAATCCATTTCGAGGCCGGCTGGGTGCCTGCGCACAAGTCCGTTGACGCCTTTACCCAGGCCTGCCGAGCGATCGCCGAGCCCATTCTGGACAGGCCGCAAAACGAGATTTCCATTGCGAGGCTGTTGGGGCTGCTGTTCCAGGTCACCAAGACCTTTGAAATGGAAGCGCAGCCACAACTATTACTGTTACAAAAAACCATGCTGGTCGCCGAGGGAACGGCCCGCACCCTGGCCCCTGAGGCCAACATGTGGTTCATGGCCCGCCCCCTGATCGAGGATTGGGTCATCCGGAACCTGGGCCCTGAGGCCAGGCTTCGTGATGCCGTTAGCGAAACCTTAGAAACGGCAAAACGCATACCCCGGGTCATTCAACAGCTTGAGCGCGGCGCGGAAATGATCGCCGAAGGACAGTTGAAACTTGACCCAGGAACCGTTCGCGCGCTCCGTGGTGACGGCAACGGCAAAACACTGCGAACAATCGGTATTTGGGCGATTGTGGCTATCACATTGGTTGCCCTGTTCATTTTGCATTAATTCAAGGCATTGAAATAAAAGAAATATAATCTAGTTCTTGCGGTATTGCGTCCGTCCCATTAGTGTAACCACACAAAATTTTCGTGAAATATGGTTAATTCACAACGCGCAACCTTGCGCCCCTAGATTTGGACGAAAGCGTGACACAAGCCCATCGAGTCCTTTTGATCGTTTCCGGCGGCATTGCCGCCTATAAATCCCTTGAGCTGGTGCGCGGCCTGCGCAAGCAGGGCATCGATGTGCGCGCCGTCCTGACTCAAGCGGGATCTCAGTTCGTGACACCCATGTCCCTGGCGTCACTCACCGGCGACACGGTCTATGAGGATCTTTTTTCCCTGACGGAGGAAAGCGACATGGGCCACATTCAGCTTTCGCGCGATGCCGACCTTGTCGTCGTCGCGCCGGCGACCGCCGATATCATGGCGAAAATGGCCCACGGGTTGGCGAACGACCTGGCGACGACGGCCCTGCTGGCGACGGACAAGCCTGTCCTGATCGCACCGGCCATGAATGTCCGCATGTGGGAGCACGAAGCGACGCAGAAGAACCTTGCAACCCTCGTTTCTCGGGGCGTCCGTGTTGTCGGACCCGAGGAAGGGGACATGGCCTGCGGTGAATACGGCATGGGGCGCATGGCGGAGCCTGACGGCATCATAGCCGCCATCACCCGTTTTTTTCGGCTCTCGGGACGGCTGAACGGCCGCCGGGCGTTGGTGACAAGCGGACCGACTCATGAGGCAATCGATCCCGTCCGCTATATCGCCAATCATTCATCCGGTAAGCAGGGTCATGCCATCGCCTCGGCCCTGGCGGCGATGGGCGCGGAAACCACACTTGTATCCGGGCCGACCAACCTGCCTGATCCTTCCGGTGTTTCCGTGGTCCGTGTTCTCTCGGCGCGAGACATGCTGGCGGCCTGCGAGGCTGCGTTGCCGACGGACGTTGCCGTCTGCGCCGCAGCGGTTGCCGACTGGCGCGTCGCCGAGGAAGCAGGCCAGAAAATGAAGAAGGTTGCCGGCGAGCCCCTGCCTCCTCTGAAACTGGAGGAAAATCCGGATATTCTCCGCACGTTAGGTGCTGCGGGAAATCGGCGTCCCGGCCTGTTGATCGGGTTTGCGGCGGAAACGGAGAACGTGGCTGAAAACGCCGCCCTGAAACGGAAAGCAAAGGGATGCGACTGGATTCTCGCCAATGATGTTTCCAGCGATACCGGCACATTCGGCGGTGACAGTAATGTCATCCATCTGGTCGATGAAACAGGCACCGAGGATTGGCCGCGGATGAGCAAGGCCGCCGTGGCCGACCGCTTGGCAACCCGGATTGCAGATGTGTTAGAGGCTGATGCATGAGTACTGTTTCCGTTCCCGTACAACGCCTTCAATCAGGCGCCGATCTTGCGCTGCCGTCTTATGCAACCATGGATGCGGCGGGAATGGATCTGCTGGCGGCCGTCGATGGTCCGGTCAATCTGCCACCGGGTTCCTTCCAGGTCATCCCCACCGGCATCGCCATTGCCCTGCCCCGGGGCTATGAAGCGCAGGTCCGCCCTCGTTCAGGGCTCGCCGCCAAGCATGGCGTTACGGTCCTGAACAGCCCCGGCACCATTGATGCGGACTATCGCGGGGAAGTGGGCGTGATCCTTATCAATCACGGAAAGAGCGACTTCATAATCGACCGTGGGATGCGAATCGCCCAGTTGATCCTTGCCCCGGTCAACACGCTTGAATGGCAGGAGGTCGCCATGCTCGACGAAAGCGACAGGGGCACAGGCGGATTCGGGTCCACCGGAACCCAAGGATAATTTAAGATCATTCATACAGATCAGGAACAGGAATTACGGAGTTACAACTTGTTCAGACTATCTAAAAAAATGCTGTATGCCATCGAGGCCGTTCTTGATATTGCCTATCATGCCGGGAGCGCCCCTGTTCAAAGCCAGGAAATCACCCGGCGTCAGGGCATCCCGAAACGTTATCTGGAACAGGCTCTACAACACCTTGTCAGGAATGACATCCTGATCGGGGTGCGGGGCCCGCGAGGCGGTTACAGACTCGCCAGGGAACGGCGGCGTATATCTGTCGGCGATATTGTCAGTGTTGTCCGCGAAATGGAACGCGCCGAACAGAAGGAGGCCGATGTCTGTGAATCCCAGTTGGGGAAACAGATCGTCCGCCCCCTGTTGAACGAAATTCAGGACGGCATGATGGAGCACCTCAACAAAACGACCATTGACGATCTGTGCAACCGTGCTGTTAGCGAGAACATCGTCAGCGAAGGTCGCCAGAACCTCGATTTCACGATTTAGCTTATATTGAGCGGATGCAACTGAAAGCAGCCACCAGCCCAGGAGAACACCTATATGACCACCCCAGCTTCCCCTCGCGGTAAAATATACGATTCCATTCTCGATACCATTGGCGGCACGCCGCTGGTTCGTCTTGACCGCCTGGCGGAAGATACCGGCTGCAGGGCGAACCTGCTGGGAAAGTGCGAATTTTTTAACCCTCTCGCTTCCGTTAAGGACCGTATTGGTTTCGCTATGATCGACGCGGCGAAGCAGTCCGGCCAGATCAAGGAGGACGCCATCCTCGTGGAGCCGACTTCCGGTAACACCGGCATCGCTCTTGCCTTCGTCTGCGCGGCTCAAGGGTTGCGGCTGATCCTGACAATGCCCGAAAGCATGTCTGTCGAGCGGCGCAAGATGCTGGTATTTCTGGGCGCCGAACTGGAGCTGACCCCTGCAACCAAGGGTATGGCCGGCACCATTGAGCGTGCGAAAGAAATCGTCGATGAAAATCCGAACGCCATTCTTCTGCAGCAGTTCGAGAACCCGGCCAATCCGGAAATACACCGGATTACCACTGCCGAGGAAATCTGGCAGGACACGGATGGCAAGGCCGACGTGTTAATCAGTGGCGTCGGAACCGGCGGCACCCTGACCGGCGTTTCGGAAGTCATCAAGGAAAGAAACCCTGATTTTCATGTCGTCGCCGTTGAGCCGGAAGACAGCCCCGTGCTCTCAGGCGGCATGCCTGGTCCGCACAAGATCCAGGGCATCGGCGCCGGGTTCATTCCCGGCATCTTGAACACCGACTTGATCGATGAGGTTCTGAAGATCGGCAACGAAACGGCCATGACCATGTCCAGGAAGGTTGCGAAACTGGAAGGCCTGCCCTGTGGTATCTCTTCCGGCGCTGCCCTCGCCGCGGCCATTGAGGTCGGTGAACGGGAAGGTATGGAAGGCAAGAATATCGTTGTCATTCTTCCCTCTTTCGCCGAGCGGTACTTGTCTACCGCCTTGTTTGAGGGACTTGGGCTCGACTAAGCCCGTAACAGGAATACGTAATGGACTTTTCTGAAAACCAGATTCAGCGCTATGCGCGGCATATCCTGTTGCCTGAAATCGGCGGTGAAGGACAAGCCAGATTACTGGACAGCAGCGTCCTGGTCGTCGGCGCGGGCGGGCTTGGTTCCCCGGTATTGCTCTACCTGGCCGCCGCCGGCGTGGGCCGGATCGGCGTCATCGATCCGGATGAAGTCGATCTGTCCAACTTGCAGCGCCAGATCCTGCACACGACGGACCGCATCGGCACCGCAAAGGTTGAAAGCGCCCGGGCCGCCATTGCCGCGGTCAATCCGGATATAACCCTTGAAACGCACGAAGCCCGGCTCGATCCCGACAACATCATGGGCCTGATCGAACAATATGATATCGTTGCGGATGGCACGGATAATTTCGAAGCTCGTTTTCTGATCAACGACGCCTGTTACCTGGGCGCCAGACCGCTGGTTTCCGCCGCGATCCTTCGCTTCGGCGGCCAGCTTTCAACCTACAAGGCCCATATTAGGGATGATGAAGGAGGGCACGGTCCCTGCTATCGCTGCATATTCCGCGAGCCCCCACCGCCGGGCCAGATTCCCTCCTGTGCCGAAGCCGGTGTCCTGGGTGCGCTGTGCGGCGTTATGGGGTCTTTACAGGCAACAGAGGTCGTTAAGGAACTGCTGGGAGTCGGCGACAGCCTTTCCGGCACGCTGTTGATGTACGAAGGCTTGACGACCGAGTTCCGCCGGATCGGGGTCAAGGCTGACCCCGGCTGTCCCCTTTGCGGTGATGAGCCCACCATAACCGATTTATCCATTCATCACGGCCAAGCGGGAGCAGCCTGTGTCACAGGATGATCGCATCGAACGGTTGTCCATCGTCGTTTACGACGGGCATTATGACAAGGTCCACTACGCGCTGGCCATGGCGTCCTCCGCCGCGGCGCTGGAAATGCCGGTTACGCTGTTCTTCACCATGAACGCAAGCAAAGCCCTGATGCTATCCGCCGATGACGGTCATCCTGTCTGGCAGGACCTGCCGTTGAGCGAGCAGGAGGGCGCAGGTCGTGATATGGACGATCAGTTCAAGTCGCAGAAAATCGGCGCGTTTGAAGACCTGCTGACAGCATGCGTCGAACTGGGCGTGACATTCATGGTTTGCGAGATGGGTCTCAAGGCCCGGAACCTGTCAGCGGAGAGCCTGCGTCAGGACATCCCTGTTGAGCCAGGAGGCCTGGTTACGTTCCTGTCCAACACCAGCAAGAACGGCTCGGTCGTTTTTATCTAGATATTTCAGGTCCGTCAGAAAGTATCGCCGATAACCCTATCCGGCGGGTTGTGCCCGTCGGCAAAGGTCTTGATATTGATCAGGACCTTCTCGCCCATGTCGATACGTCCTTCGACGGTTGCCGACCCCATGTGCGGCAGCAGAACAACGTTGGTCAGTTCCAACAGCTTCGGGTTGACGGCCGGTTCGTGCTCGAACACGTCCAGCCCTGCGCCCGCCAGTTCGCCGGCGATCAGCATCCGGGTCAGGGCGTTTTCGTCGATCACCTCGCCGCGGGCCGTGTTAACCACGTAGGCGTGCGACTGAAGCAGCTTAAGCCGGCGAGCGGACAGGAGGTGATAGGTTGCCGGCGTGTGCGGGCAGTTGACGGAAATGATGTCCATGCGCGCCAGCATCTGGTCCAGGCTTTCCCAGTAGGTTGCCTCCAGTTCGTTTTCCACATCTTCATGAAGCTGGCGGCGGTTGTGGTAGTGAATCGAAAGGCCGAAACCCTTGGCGCGGCGGGCGACGGCCTGTCCGATCCTGCCCATGCCGATAATGCCCAGGCGCTTGCCATAAATCCGGTGCCCCAGCATCCAGGTCGGCGACCAGCCCTTCCACTGTTCGGAATGCATGGCGTGCTCGCCTTCCGTCAGCCGGCGCGGCACGGAAAGGATCAGGGCCATGGTCATGTCCGCCGTGTCCTCGGTCAGGACATCGGGGGTATTCGTGATCGTGATGTTGCGCTGCCTGGCGGAGGCAAGATCGATATGGTCCACGCCTGTGCCATAGTTGGCGATCAGCTTGAGATCCGGTCCCGCCTGGGCAAGCAGCCCTGCATCGATATGGTCCGTCAGGGTCGGCACGAGCACATCAGCCGTTTTGACCGCCTCGATCAGGTCGGCCTTGCTCATCGGTGTATCGTCCAGGTTCAAATGCACATCGAACAGTTCCATCATCCTGGTTTCGATGGCGTCCGGCAGCTTCCGGGTTACGACAACGCGGGGTTTTTTGGTGGGCATGAACTCTCCTCCGGGGCAATCCGGCGCTTTTAAGCGTGATCCGCCTTATACCTGCCCACGCCATAGCAAGTGCGCCGCGAATTGTCTAGTGTCGTGTATCAGAAATTCGCATCATTCAATTCAGACTCCGGGACGAATTTCTGATACAGATCCGACACTAGAAATGAACGAATCTGGTATGGCCCCGGGATTTGAAATTCCTCAAGGAGTCAGCCCGCAATTATGATAGGGATTTCAAATCCGCCATACTAGCCGCAATGGCGTATAAGCTCTAAACACCTATTGTATCGGTACTTTTCTTGTCTGCGTTTTTCGCTATTTTTTAACCTATCCGATCTATCCAGTAATACCATGAAACGCCACCTATCACCCTCTTTGCTTTTGATCGCTTTGACCCTGGTCTTTTTGTCGGCCTCGGGCCTTAAGGCCTATGCCGCATCCCAAGGATCGTCCGGTTTGCCGCTCCCCCGGTTTGTCAGCCTGCGCGCCGAAGAGGTCAACATGCGGACCGGCCCCGGCGTCCAGTATCCCGTTGAATGGGTATACACGCGCAAGGACCTGCCCGTTGAAATCATTGCTGAATTCGAGACCTGGCGGAAGGTCCGGGACTGGGAGGGTACCCAGGGCTGGGTTCACCAGAGCATGCTAAGCGGTAAACGAACCGTGCTGATAACCGGTGACGTCCGGTCCTTGCGTGCAGAGGACGACGCCAAGAGCCAGACCAAGGCAAAGATCGAACCCGGCGTCATCGGACGGCTGATTGATTGCCCAAAAGGGAACGGCTGGTGCCGGATTGAGGCCGCCGGCTTAGAGGGCTGGCTGCGCCATGTCGATTTCTGGGGCGCCTATAAGAACGAGGTCTTTGACTAAGGCTATTTAAGTCAAAGGAACCCCGAACATCCGCTAAGCACCTTTAAGCAAAATCTCCGGACAGCGCTTCGCGGACGTCTTCCGGCAGGATTGCGATGTGACCGTATTTCGGGTGTCCGATGCCCAGGGTGACCTGGGCAGACGGCTGACGAAATGCGGCGACTTGCTCATCGGTAAAGGGGAAGTGGATAAACTGGATCGACGAGGCCTTACCGTCCGCCGTCGTCCTGTCGACATCCGTCTCGGGAACGCCTGTAATGGTTTCGCCGCCTACGCTGATTGTGATGGTTTCCTCGACCCCGCCGAGCCCGTCGAGAAACTTCGCCCGGCGGACAGGGTCGTCGATTTCGAACATCAACGTCGCAACCAGTTCGCGGCCATTCGGCACCAGCGGGTTATAGGCGGAAAGCTCGTCCTCGACCTGTTCGTCACCACCCCGTTCGATGTAGAGCATCTCGTGGATCTGGTGCCACATGGTCTCGTAGCATTCAAAATAGAATGTCGCATCCGGGCCGACATGAACCCGGCGGTGCTTCTTGATCTCGCTCATGCGCTTACGCCGCTCCAGGCGAACATTTACATAGTCCGACATGGGCATGAGGTCATCGCGGGTAATTTCTGTTTTCATGGCTTTTTCGTAAGTAATCCGTTCTATAAGTCAAAGACCGTAAGCGGCCGCCAGCAACTCTATGGGATGCTTATCCTCTGACGGCGTCGATTTTTCACCGTCCAGCCTGTCCATCCCCTGCAGGATGTGGTCACGGGCGAGCGGGCATTCCGAAACGATATAACGGTTGGCATTCTTGGCGGCCTGCCGGGCGACGGGCTTGCCAACCTTGATGCCTGTTTCAAAGTTCTCCTTTTTGATCCCCCAGGAACCGCCGTGACCCGAGCACCGCTCAATCACGTTAATCTCCGCATCCGGGATCAGTCGGAGCATGTCGGCCGCCTTCTGTCCCATGTTCTGGGCCCGGGCATGACAGGCGATATGAACCGTCACGCCGCCATCCAGCGGTTTCATTCCATCCGCCAGACCTTCGTTTTTGGCGATGTCGACAACGTATTCACTGATATCGGACGTCGCCTTGGAAAGCGCCGCAATGTCCTCGTCGTCGGGGACGATCAGGGGCCACTCGAACTTCATCATCAACGTGCACGAAGGCACCAGGGAAATGACCTCGTAGCCCTTTTCAATCCAGGGTTTGTAGGCCTTGGCGACCGTGCGGGCGTGCTCGGCGACGCGGGCGATGTCGCCGTGCTCAAGCTGCGGCATGCCGCAACAGCCGGGATAGTTGATTTCCGCATCGACGCCGTTCTGGGCAAGCACGCGCTTGGCGGCCATGCCGATGGCGGGCGCGTTGAAATTTGAAAAACAGGTCGCGTAGATCACGGCCTTCCTGCCATGTGCCGGCGCTTCCGTATTAATGCTGACAGGTGTCGACTTCGCCTGATCCAGCAGCGTTTTCGCCGAATACTCCGGCAGGTGCGCATCGCGATGAATTCCGGCAACGGATTCCATCACGGGGCGGGTCAGGCCGTTGCCGCATTTACTGGCCCAGTTCGTCAGGCCGGACATGGAGCAGCCCAGCTTGCCGTTACGGTCCGTTTCCGTAATCTGCTTGTCGAAAAATCCCGTCCCTTGTTTTTTATGCTCGATGGCGCGTGCGCGCAGCATAAGGTGGGGGAAATCAAGGTCGAATTCGTGGGGTGGAACGTAGGGGCACTTCGTCAGAAAACACATATCACAGAGCGTGCAAGCATCGATGACGGGCTTGAAGTCAGCGCTCTTGACCGTATCCAACTCTCCCGATTCAGACTCGTCGATCAAGTCGAACAGAAGCGGGAAGCTATCGCACAGGTTAAAACAGCGGCGGCAGCCATGGCAGATATCAAAAACCCGCCTCAGCTCCTCGTCGAGCTTTTCCTCATTGTAAAAATCCTCGTCATGCCATGGAATCGGATGACGGATGGGTGCATCGAGGCTGCCTTCTCTTGACATGATATTCTTCCCTGAGCCTAGCGGTATCGAAGTAATGCCTGATTAAGAGAAAAGGGGGCCATGCAGCCCCCCTCTCCCTGAACAAAGACGACGGGCCTTAAGAGTCCAGGCTGTCGAGCGCCTTCTGGAAACGGCCGGCGTGAGACTTCTCAGCCTTCGCAAGCGTTTCAAACCAGTCGGCGATTTCATCGAAACCTTCTTCGCGGGCGGTCTTCGCCATGCCGGGATACATGTCGGTATATTCGTGGGTTTCGCCAGCAACGGCCGCTTTCAGGTTGTCGGACGTGCCACCGATGGCAAGGCCGGTAGCCGGATCGCCGGTTTCTTCAAGAAACTCGAGATGGCCGTGAGCGTGACCGGTTTCGCCTTCTGCAGTGGAGCGGAAAACAGCGGCGACATCGTTGTAACCTTCGATATCGGCTTTCTGCGCGAAGTACAGGTAGCGGCGGTTGGCCTGGGATTCGCCGGCGAATGCAGCTTTCAGGTTTTCTTCGGTTTTGGTGTCTTTAAGACTCATCTGTCTCTCCCTATGGGTTGAAGTGGTTATGGTTGAGTATGCACGTTTCCACCCGGGCATTGCGCCGGATGGTCTATGTCCGTATCTGTCGAAACACTATGACGATATGATACTGGCATGTCAAGAAATTTATAAATATTCTAAATAATATTATAACTCATTGATTATATTATTATTTTGGAGATACCCTTACGACAACATCAACGCGGTCAATCGCCATGCCCTCTGGTGCATCGGGCAGTTGCTTCATCACGACCTCTTCAACATCGATATCTTCCAGGTCCCCGGATTCCGTGTGATAGAAGTGATGATGCTGGCTGACGTTGGTATCAAAATAGGACCTGTCGCCATCAACTATGATCTCGCGCAACAGCCCGGCATCGGTAAACTGATTGAGGGTGTTGTAAACCGTCGCCAGGGAAACGCTGATACCGTTGTTCAGCGATTCATTATGAAGAATTTCAGCCGTAACATGACGGTTACCGTTATCAAACAAAAGCTTCGCCAGGGCGAGACGTTGACGAGTCGGACGCAAGCCAGCGCTCCGGATACGGTCTATAATGTGGCTATAAGGACGGGACATGGTCGTTATTGATCCTTGAATTCTGAAATAGTTTATAATGTTTTTAAACTAGAAATCACTGCTTAGCATAAAGCCATTCAAAATGTAAGGGTTTATTTTACCCTTCGACTTTGGGCTCCGGGGCGGGGATTCCAACGATATTGTACCCGCTGTCCACATGGTGGACCTCACCGGTTACGCCATTCGCAAGATCGCTTAGCAGATATAGGGCTGAACCGCCGATATCTTCAAGTCCGGCATTGCGCTTCAGGGGCGCGTGGTCCTGGCTCCAGCGGAAAATATGCCGCGCGCCGGCCACGGCGCTGCCTGCCAGTGTCCTGACAGGGCCGGCGGATATGGCGTTCACGCGTATGCCCTGCCCACCCAGATCCGAGGCAAGATAGCGGACGCTCGCTTCAAGGGCGGCCTTGGCAACACCCATGACGTTATAATTCGGAACGACGCGCTCCGAACCGGAGAAGGAAAGGGTCAGAAGGCTGCCGCCTTCCGGCATAACGGTGGCCGCAGCCCGGGCCGTCGCCGTGAATGAATAGCAGGAGACATCCATGGTGCGCTGGAAGTTATCCCGCGACGTTTCGACATACCGGCCGTTCAGTTCATCCTTGTCGGAATAGGCAATGGCATGGACAACAAAATCGACGGTCGACCAGGCATCGGCAACGGCTTCGAAAGCTTCGTTAATGGAGGAATCATGTTCAACGTCGCAGGGAAACAGCAAATCGGAGCCGACGGATTCAGCCAGGGGCCGGACCCGTTTTTCCAGCGCTTCGCCTTGGTAGGTAAAGGCAAGATCAGCGCCATGGGCGGCAAGGTTACGGGCAATCCCCCAGGCAATGGAGTGATCATTCGCAACACCCATGATGATGCCGCGCTTTCCTGTCATAAGGCCTGCGCCGCTTGATGCCATTTGATCTCCGGTTTTCATTCTTTCAGTTCCTGACACAAGCTGTCATCCGTTATTGGCTTCTCAGTTCTCGTAACGTGTGAAAGCAAGCGACGCATTCGTACCGCCAAATCCAAAACTGTTACTCATGACACAATTGAGTCCTGCTTTATCGATCCGCTCGGTCACGATGGCGGCGTCGCCAGCTTCCGGGTCGAGTGTTTCAACATTGGCCGAAGCGGCAATGAAATCGTTATCCAGCATCAACAGGGAGTAGATGATCTCGTGAACACCCGTCGCCCCTTGCGAGTGACCGGTCAAGGATTTGGTCGATGAAATATAGGGCCGATGATCGCCAAACACTTCCTGAATAGACTTGATTTCAATCATATCGCCCGCCGGCGTTGAGGTGCCGTGGGCATTAATATAATCAACTTTTTTATTGCCGAGCGATTCGGTTGCAATACGCATACAGCGCTGTCCCCCCTCTCCGGAAGGGGCAACCATATCGACACCATCGGACGTCGCGCCGTAGCCAACGATTTCGCCATAAATCTTGGCGCCTCGGGCTTTGGCGTGTTCCAGCTCCTCGACCACAACGACCCCCGCGCCGCCCGCAATGACGAAGCCATCCCGGTCCGCATCAAACGGACGAGACGCCCGTTCAGGCGTATCATTATACTTGGATGATAGTGCGCCCATCGCATCGAAAAGCACCGTCAACGTCCAGTGCAGTTCCTCGCCGCCACCGGCAAAAACGATATCCTGCTTGCCCCATTGCACGAGCTCCGCCGCGTTGCCAACGCAATGCGCGCTTGTGGAGCAGGCGGAAGAAATCGAATAGCTCAGGCCATGCATCTTGAATGCAGTCGCCATATTTGCGGAGTTGGTCGAACACATTGCCTTGGGAACCGCGTACGGGCCAACCCGTTTGGCGCCTTTCTCACGCGCTGTATCCGCAGCATTGACGAGCGCTGATGTCGACGGCCCGCCTGAACCCATAACAAGGCCGGTTCTTTCGCTGGAAACCTCCGCCTCGCTAAGGCCCGCATCGGCAATAGCATCTTCCATGGCAACGTAGTTGTACGCTGCGCCATCACCCATGAAGCGGCGAAGCTTACGGTCTATTCGAGCATCAAGATCAATCACAGGCGCACCATGAACATGGCTGCGAAACCCGCGTTCAGCATACTCATCGCAGAACACGATTCCGGAACGCCCTTCGCGCAGGCTGTCGGTAACATCGCCAAGCGTATTACCAATCGGCGAAACAATTCCCATACCGGTGACAACAGCTCGTCTCATTCTTATCTCACTCTTCCGTCATACCTTCCGGTACTAGGGTAACCCGTAAATTCTTGGCTTCATAGGCCAATTCACCATCGACGCGCATTTCACCGTCACCGAAGCCCAGCGTGATCTGGCGGCTCATAACCCGTTTGACGTCAACCTGGTAGGTAACCAGCTTGCAATGGGGCTGGACCTGGTTGGTGAACTTGACCTCGCCCACACCCAGGGCTCGACCGTGACCCGGCGCGCCCGTCCAGCCGAGATAAAAGCCGAGCAGTTGCCACAAGGCGTCCAAGCCAAGACAGCCAGGCATGACGGGATCGCCCTGAAAGTGGCAATCGAAAAACCACAAATCGGGCGTGATATCGAATTCGGCCTTGATAATGCCTTTTTCGTAAACGCCGCCTAAATCGTTGATTTCCGTGATCCGGTCGAACATCAACATCGGCGGTAAAGGCAATTGGGCATTGCCGGGGCCGAACAATTCGCCACGGCCACAGGAAAGAATGTCTTCTTTTGAGTATTGATTTTTTTGCGCCAAGGAACCAGCTTCCTTCAACTTACGCCTTTCCGGCAATGTTATTGGGGCTCGTATCCGACTTATACACAGCTCCCCCTGCAGGAACCATATCCAAATCGGGAAGAAGAATAAACCGTGTCATCCCGCCCTGTCGACACCTGGATGAGATACCGGCAGGGCGGAAACTGACACTTAAAGCGGATTAGTCTTCTTTAGCCTTGTCTTCGGTGATTTCCTCACCGGTTTCCTGATCAACGACCTTCATGGAAAGCTTCACCTTGCCCCGGTCATCAATGCCGATCAGCTTGACCTTGACCTCGTCTCCGACATTGACGACATCAGTCACCTTCTCGACGCGGTGGTTCTTCATCTCGGAGATATGAACCAGCCCGTCGCGGGTGCCCATGAAGTTGACGAAAGCGCCGAAGTCGACGGTTTTCACAACCTTGCCGGTGTAAATGACGCCAACTTCCGGTTCAGCCGTAATACCCTTGATCCAGTCAACCGCAGCGGCGGCGGCCTGTTCATCAACGGCAGCAACCTTGACGGTGCCATCATCTTCGATATCGATCTTGGCGCCGGTGGTCTCACAGATCTCGCGGATCATCTTGCCGCCCGGGCCGATGACGTCACGGATCTTGTCCTTGTTGATGGTAAGGGTCGTGATACGCGGTGCGTTTTCGCTCACGCCGTCACGCGCCTGGGTCAGGGCGTTAGACATTTCGCCAAGGATATGCATCCGGCCGTCACGCGCCTGATTGAGGGCGATCTGCATGATCTCTTCCGTGATGGACGTGATCTTGATATCCATCTGCAGGGACGTGATACCGTCATTGGTGCCGGCAACCTTAAAATCCATGTCACCAAGGTGATCTTCATCACCCAGGATATCCGAAAGGACGGCGAACTCGTCACCTTCCTTGATCAGGCCCATGGCGATCCCAGCCACCGGGCTGGACAGGGGCACGCCGGCATCCATCATCGACAGCGAGGAACCGCAGACACTAGCCATGGAAGAAGAACCGTTCGATTCCGTAATCTCGGAAACCACCCGGATCGTGTAGGGGAAATCTTCCTTGCTCGGCAGCAACGGATGAACGGCCCGCCAGGCCAGCTTGCCGTGACCGACTTCGCGCCGTCCCGTGAAACCGAAACGCCCGGCTTCGCCCACGGAATAGGGCGGGAAGTTGTAATGCAGCATGAAGTGCTCGCGGTATTCACCGGCGAGTGCATCAATGATCTGCTCGTCCTGACCGGTGCCCAGGGTTGTAACAACCAGGGCCTGGGTCTCGCCGCGGGTGAACAGGGCGCTACCGTGTGCACGCGGCAGAACACCGACTTCACACGCAATCGGGCGAACGGTCGCTGTATCGCGGCCATCGATGCGTTTGCCCGTATCGAGAATGTCGCGGCGGACAATCTGACTTTCCAGTTCCTTGAAAGCTTCGCCGAAGACCTTGGCCAGCAGTTCCTGATCAAGGCTTTCGTCGGCTTCGAGATCAGCCAGAACCTGGGTTTTGACTGCACCGATTTTTTCCTGGCGAGTCTGCTTGACGGTTTCCTTGTAGGCCTCGCGCAGGTCGGCTTCCGCAGCGGCAGCGACACGGCTGACGATGTCGTCCTTGCCTTCCGGCTCACCCGCCAGGTCCATGGGCTCTTTGGCGCAGGCTTCCGCCAGATCAATGATGCCGTCGATGACGGACTGGAACTCCTTGTGGCCGAAAGAAACGGCTCCGAGCATGATGTCTTCGGAAAGCTCACTGGCCTCCGATTCAACCATCAAAACACCTTCCTGGGTGCCGGCAAGAACGAGATCAAGAACGCTGTTCTCCATTTCATCCGTGCGCGGGTTCAGGACATATTCACCATCAATGTAACCGACACGCGCCGCGCCGATTGGGCCGAGGAACGGCAGGCCGGAGATTGTCAGCGCGGCAGATGCCGCAACCATGGCGACAACATCTGGATCGTTTTCCATGTCATGGCTCAGAACCTGACAGATAACCTGGGTTTCGTTCTTGAAGCCTTTAACGAACAGCGGACGGATCGGCCGGTCGATCAGGCGGGAAACCAGTGTTTCCTTTTCGCTGGGACGGCCTTCACGCTTGAAAAAACCGCCCGGCACCTTGCCGGCAGCGTAAGCTTTCTCAACGTAGTGGACCGTCAGCGGGAAGAAATCCAAACCGGGTTTCGGCGACTTTTCGCCGGTCACGGCACAGAGAACCTTGGTGCCGCCGTAGGTCGCAATGACTGCGCCGTCGGCCTGTCGGGCAACCTTGCCCGTTTCGAGGGTCAGCGTACGCCCACCCCATTCAATTTCCTTACGATATTCTTGGAACATATCTCATCTTTCCTTACATACATCCGGCAAGTCCGGCCTTTCCGGTCTTGCCACTGCGCCCTGTCTTCCATATGGCCCACGGGACACAGCGTCCCGGCGCGTTATGGCAATGGCGCTTAAAAAGGCAAATACCGGCGCAGGGTGCTCCCTATGACGCCGGTTCATTACCTTTGCACTTAATCCTTAATCGCTTAGCGACGAAGGCCGAGGCGCTTGATCAAGTCCTCGTAGCGCTTCACTTCCTTGGATTTTACATAATCCAGCAGGCGGCGGCGCTGACCGACGAGCATCAAAAGGCCACGTCGGGAATGGTAGTCTTTCTTGTGGGTTTTAAGGTGGTCGGTCAGGTTGGCGATCCGTTCGGAAATGATGGCCACCTGGACCTCAGGCGAACCCGTGTCGCCATCTTTTACAGCATACTCTTTGATGAGCTCTTGCTTGCGCTCTTGTGTAATCGACATCGTCTACTCCAATATGTCTTCATAGTTCATAACGCGTACGGGACGAATTTCTCCACCCGCAAATTCTGCCAACGCAACCAGCCGTCCATCGTTCATGGCACAAATGACATCACCTTGTTCGATGCCGGTTAGTGGTGAACGATTAGCCACGATTAAGGCCGAAACCGATTGTCCGTGGCGAAGCTGCCGTGCCTCCTTTTCTGTCAGGGCCAGTGCCGGGATGTCGTCCAGCACGGTCTCGACAGGCAGGATTGCGTCGTCGGGCGGCGCACTATGCCCCAGTGATTCAAGTTTATCCAGCGAAATCGCCGTTTTTTCTTCAAATGGGCCGACGCGGGTTCTACGCAGTTCGCTAACATACCCCAAAGTGCCAAGCGCCTCGGCGATATCCCGTGCTAAGCTCCTGATATAAGTACCTTTTCCACAATCAACGATGAAGCTTGCATGATCATTGTCGGGCACGTCTGCCAGTTCAATTTTATGGATTTCAACTTGCCTGGGGCTCAGTTCCACGTCTTTTTTGTCGCGTGCCAGCTTATAGGCGCGCTGACCGTCCACTTTCACGGCAGAAAAGACTGGTGGAATCTGGTCAATAATACCGGTGAAATTGGCAAGGACTTCCAAAATCGCGTCCTTCTCCGGGCGAACGGAACTGGTATCGATGACATCGCCCTCACTGTCGAGGGTCGTTCTAGATTCGCCCCAACAGATGGTAAAGGCATATGTTTTTGAGCCGTCCATGGCATAAGAAACGGTTTTCGTGGCCTCGCCCAGCGCGATAGGCAGGATGCCCGACGCCAGCGGGTCCAGCGTTCCGCCGTGGCCGGCCTTGCGGGCGTCAAGAATGCGTTTGACGGCGCCGACGGCCTGCGAAGACGAAATACCCTTCGGTTTATCCAGATTGATCCAGCCGCTGACCGGTCGGCCTTTGCGTCGCCGCGCCATGAGACTCAGCCGTCCGCCTTGTCGCACGCTATGTCGTTATCGTGTGGCCCCTGCGTATCCTGCGCAACATGCGGATCACGCAGCAGCGTACTGATCCGGTTTGATTCGTCGAAGCTTTCATCAAACTCGAAATGCAGGTCGGGCGAGTACTTAAGCGTCAGCGCCTTGGAGACCTGGTGGCGCAGAAAGGGGCGTGCGCGGTTCAAAGCCTGGAGGACGGTTTCCTTGTCTCCCCCGCCGAGCGGCATCACATAGACATGGGCGTGGCGCAGGTCAGGCGTGGCGCGCACTTCCGTAACCGTTATGGAGACTCCCGTCAGGCCCGGGTCACGCAGTTCGCCGCGCTCCAGGACCATCGCCAGCGTATGGCGTATTTCCTCGCCAACACGAAGTTGGCGCTGGCTGGGTGCCTTATCGCCCCGTCCGCTCATATGGAACCTCTAGTCTCGTGTGCTCTGTCCGATGAAACGCCCTGATAATGTAATCAAAGCTCTCGGGCGATTTCTTCCACGTCGTAGCATTCAATGATATCGCCGACCTGGATGTCCTGATAGTTCGCGAACGCCATGCCGCATTCGGTCCCTTCCTTGACTTCCTTAACATCGTCCTTGAAACGCCTCAGCTGGCTAAGCTCGCCTTCGTGGATGACAACATCATCCCGTAACAGGCGAACCTTGGCGCCGCGCTTGACCAGGCCTTCCGTCACCATGCAGCCGGCAATCTTGCCGGTCTTGGAGATGTTGAAGACTTCGCGGATTTCAGCGTAGCCGATAAGCGTCTCGCGAATTTCAGGCGCCAGCATCCCCGACAGGGCTTTCTTCAGGTCATCGATGGCGTCATAGATGATTGAATAGTAACGAATTTCAACCCCGTCACGCCGCGCCATGTTCCGGGCCTGCGGATTGGCCCGCACGTTGAAGCCGATGATCAGGGCGTTCGATGCATTGGCGAGGGTTACATCCGATTCGTTGATACCGCCGACGGCGCCGTGAAGAACATGAACGCTGACCTCGTCCGTATTCAGTTTTTCAATGGCGCCCTCAAGGGCCTCAACGGATCCATGAACGTCGCCCTTAATGACAACCGGAAGCGTTTCTTTCTCGCCCTGCTGGATTTTCTCGAACATCTGTTCGAGGGTGCCGCGGGCGATCTTGGCGGCTTGCGTTTCCTTGAGCCTACGCTGACGGTATTCCGTAATTTCTCGCGCCCGGGCTTCGGATTCGACAGCCGTAACCTCATCGCCGGCAAACGGCGTGCCGTTCAGGCCGAGGACTTCGGCAGGCTGACCCGGCCCGACGGAGTCCACCACCTTACCATGATCGTCCGTCAATGCCCGCACCCGGCCCCACTCGGCACCGGCAACGAAAATGTCGCCGACACGCAGGGTGCCGCGTTGCACCAGAACCGTAGACACGGAGCCACGGCCCTGTTCCATCCGGGCCTCGACAATAACACCCTCGGCCGGGCGCTCGGGATTCGCCTTGAGGTCAAGAATTTCGGCCTGCAGCAGGATCGCCTCTTCCAGCTTGTCGAGATTGGTTTTTTCTTTGGCGGACACTTCGACGGCAAGGGTTTCACCGCTCATGTCCTCAACAATAACCTCGTGCTGAAGCAGTTCCGTCTTTACCCGGTTGGGGTCCGCGCCGGGAACATCGATCTTGTTGATGGCGACAATCAACGGAACTTCCGCCGCCTTGGCATGATGGATTGCCTCAATGGTCTGGGGCATGACGCCGTCGTCAGCCGCCACGCATAATACGACCAGATCCGTTACTTTTGCGCCGCGTGAGCGCATTTCCGTAAATGCGGCGTGGCCAGGCGTATCGATAAAGGTGATCCGGTCGCCACCTTCCATCGTCACCTGGTATGCGCCGATGTGTTGGGTGATGCCGCCAGCTTCACCTGCCACGATATCCGTCTCTCGTAGCGCGTCCAGCAGGGACGTCTTGCCGTGATCGACATGGCCCATCACCGTAACAACCGGCGGCCGGGGACGCAGGCTTTCTTCGGGATCGTCATCTCCGCGCAAGCCTTCTTCCACATCCGATTCGGAAACACGTTTAAGGGTATGGCCGAATTCCGTAACGATCAGTTCGGCCGTATCAGCGTCGATGGTCTGCGTGATCGTCGCCATGACTCCGATATTCATCAGGGCCTTGATAACGTCGGCTCCGCGTTCGGCCATTCTGTTTGCCAGTTCCTGCACCGTGATGGTTTCAGGAATAATGACTTCACGCACAATCTTCGTGGTCTCAATCGGACCCTGCCGCATCGCAGCCTTTTGGCGTTCCCTGGCCCGCCGGACGGATGCGAGAGAACGTACCCTTTCCTCACCGTCGCCCAGGGCCTCGGCGATTGTCAGCTTGCCGGACCTGCGGCGCTTTTCGCCGCCGCGCCGCGATGCGGGTTTTTTCTCGGCACCCGCATCCTGTTTTTGCGACTTTTTCGATGGCGCAGCGCGCTTGGTTTCCTCGGGCTTTTCCTCAGCCGCCTGAATAACGGATGGGTCTACGGCCGGAATGGGCTCCGGTTCCTCGGCAACCGGTTCCGGCTCGGGTTCCGGCTCCGGCTCGGGCTCTGGCTCCGGTTCGGGTTCAGGTTCCTCGGCGGCCTTGCGCGCCGCTTCTTCCGCAGCAGCCTTGGCCTCGGCCTCGGCGCGTTCCGCCGCAACAGCAGCATCCTCAAGAGCGCGGGCGCGGGCCTCTTTTTCCTTTTCGGTCAGCTTGCCGGGAGCTTTTGACGCTTCATCCTCAGCGCCGGGTGAGACAAAGACGCTTTCGTGCTCTTCTCCGCCCTTGACCTCGGACATCTTGCCGCCGGAATCACGAGCAAACGTCCTTTTTTTACGAACTTCGACCTGGACCATTTTGGACCGCCCATGCGAAAAGCTCTGACGCACCTGTCCGGTCTCGACAGTTTTCTTCAACTCGAGCTTTTTGGGGCGGGACAGTTCTTGTTTCTCGCCCTTTTTATCCGTGTTCTTGGTCTCGGTCATATCGCTCTTTCAAATCCATTTACCTGATCATCGCCGTTATCGGAGATGACTTGGCGAAACCCGTCCAGTCGCCGGGTATCCCTTACTATCGCATCTGCAAGTCCACCTGGCGCAACAGCCAAATGAACCGTTCTTTCACTGCCTATGGCACTTCCCAATTCAGCCATGCTGAACAGAGAAATAACCGTCATCCCCTCTGCCAGGCGTTCTATCTTCCTACGGCCGCCTGGGGCGCCGTCACGGGCCGACAACAGAACACCGCCCTTTAGTCTGGCATCCGGCTGCCGAAGAAATTCTCCGACTCGTTCAAACCCGGCTACCGCCTGACCGGCCCGGCGCGCCAGGGATATTTTATCCAGGCACCGACGGACCAAAAGGGCCTCTATTTCCCCGGCCAGGGTTTCAGATACCTTGACCGATTGCCGCGCCGCCTTGGTAAAAAGGTTTTTAGCGCAGGCTGTATTTATCACATCCCGGTCGGCACTCAACCAAAAACCCCGACCGGGCAGTCGTGCTTCGAGGTCAGGAACAAGGCAGTCATCAGGTCCGACCACGAACCGAATTAGTCTTTCCTGGGGCAGGCTTATACCGGTAACGATGCACTTTCGTTCGACAACGTGCTTATCGCCACCTGATTTCCTCTTGCGCGCCTTGCCCCGCGCCATCACGGCTTCTCCTTATCTACTCGTTGGCCTCGGCTTCAGAGTCCGCATTTTCAGCAGTGCCCTCCGATTCCGTCTCGGCTGGTTGCTCATCATCGCCGGTCTCTTCGGCCTCTGCAGGTTCCTCGTCTTCAAACCAGTGCGCCCGAGCGGCCATAATGATTTCGTTGGCCTGATCCTCGGAAAGCTTTCCGGCAAGCGTGGAGCCCTCCAGCATTTCAATCAGCTCGTCACCCGCCAGGTCGGCAAGGTCATCACGGGTCTTGACCTCGTTTTCACCCAGCACGACAAGCATGGCGGCGCTGACGCCTGCTACCTCACGCAGGTCATCGCTGATGCCCAGTTCGGTTGCCCGTTCTGCAAATTCCTGGTCCTGCTGTTCCAGGAAATTCCGAGCCCGAGCGCGCAGCTCTTCGGCGACTTCTTCGTCAAAACCCTCGATCTCAAGAAGATCATCAACCGGCACAAACGCAACTTCCTCGATGGAGGAGAAGCCTTCCGTCACCAGCAGGTGCGCAATAACATCGTCAACGTCGAGGGCGGTGATGAACATCTGTGAGCGCGTATGGAACTCTTCCTGGCGCTTCTCGCTCTCTTCCGCCTCGGTCATGATATCGATGTTCCATCCGGAAAGCTGCGAGGCCAGACGAACATTCTGACCACGGCGTCCGATGGCAAGCGACAACTGCTCGTCCGGGACGACGACCTCGATACGCTGTTTTTCTTCATCCAGAACGACCTTGGCGACTTCGGCCGGCGCCAGCGCGTTCACGATGAACGTTGCCGGGTCGGTCGACCACTGGATGATATCGATCTTTTCACCCTGCAATTCACCGACAACGGCCTGAACGCGCGAGCCGCGCATGCCGATACACGGGCCAACCGGGTCGATGCTCGCATCATGGGACATAACGGCGATTTTCGCCCGGGACCCGGGATCGCGGGCAACGGACATGATTTCAATAATGCCGTCGTAGATTTCAGGAACCTCCTGCGAGAACAGCTTGGACATGAAATCAGGGTGCGTCCTGGAAAGGAAAATCTGCGGTCCACGCGTTTCCTCGCGCACATCCATGATATAGGCGCGGATACGGTCACCGTTGTTGAAATGCTCGCGTGGAATGGATTCATCGCGGCGCAGAAGCGCTTCCGCACGGCCGAGATCGACGATAACGTTGCCGTACTCGATCCGCTTGACGAGGCCGTTGACGATTTCACCCTTGCGGTCCTTGTATTCCTGATACTGGCGTGTCCGCTCAGCTTCCCGGACACGCTGGACGATCACCTGCTTGGCCGTCTGTGCGGCGATCCGTCCGAAATCAATGGGCGGCAGCGAGTCGACCAGGAAATCACCGACAACGGCGTCTTCCTTTATGGATTTCGCGGCATCAAGGTGTATCTGTGCGGCTTCATTTTCGATCTCTGCGTCGTTCTCCACGACCTCCTGATAACGGGCAAGAGAAATTTCACCCGTCGTCCGGTCGATGCTGGCGCGAATGTCGTGCTCATGGCCGTACTTGGAACGCCCGGCTTTCTGAATAGCCTGTTCCATAGCTTCAAGCACTTCGTCGCGCTCAATGGATTTGTCGCGGGCGACCGTATCGGCAACCTGCAAAAGTTCTGGTCGTGCGTAGACTGCTTCCGTTTCCATGACTTTATCTCAGTCCGTTTTCAATCAAGTTTACTCCAAAGCCGCAAACGCCCTGCATCCGCAAGACCGTTTACGACAACCCCTTATCCGCCGCCGCATTAATCAACGCGTCGGTCAGTATCAGTTTGGCGCGGGCGATATCGTTAAAGGGAATAACGACCTCCCCGTCCTCCGTGGCGATCATGACGGTCTCATCCCTGACGCCGCCCAGCAGGCCCTTGAACCGGCGCCTGCCGTCCAACGGCATGGATGTTTCGATACGTGCCTCGAAACCTTCAAATCGTTCAAAATCCTCCAGCCTGACCAATGGCCGGTCGATCCCGGGGGAACTGACCTCAAGCGTAAAGGCGCCCTGAATGGGATCTTCGACATCAAGCAGGGCCGATATGGAACGGCTGAGCGTGGCACAGTCGTCGATTCCCATTCCGGTTCCGTTTGAGCGTTCCGCCATAATCTGAAGCTGCATCCGCTTGTCACCACTGATCTGAACGCGGACAAGATCGTACCCCAGGTCCTGAACGGTCGGTTCGATCAAATCCGTTATCCGCTGGATCAAATCCATAAAAATCCATCCACTGGTTATTCCTACAGCCGGTCCGTGGGCCCATCTCAATGACGGCTTCCGCCGTGATTATCAGGTAACAAAAAAGGCGGGCCGCTGGCCCACCTCACCAAACCGAACAATCGGAATAACGAGTCTTTGTTAATCGTGGGTGGGGTATACACCCGCAATCCCTGTTTTGACAAGGGAAATAAGACATCAGCGATCAAAAACAGAGTGCGTCAGGGCCGACGCCACCGCCTGAATTTCAGATAAACACAGTTCGATCCCGCCCTTTTCGCCTTCGCTTCATAGCGGGTTTCGATGCTGTCATGCGGCCTGGTTCGCCAGTCTTCAGGGCCTCTTGCCAGCCATTCAAAGTCGGGGTGGCCCGTTACCATGGCCAGCGTCCAGCGAATATAGTCCATATAATCGCTGGCGAACCGGAACTCTCCGCCGTTTTCCAGCAGGCGTGCGATGTGGCTTAACGTATCGGGTTGAACGAAGCGGCGCCGGTTGTGGCGCTTCTTCGGCCAGGGGTCCGAATAAAGCAGATAAAACCGCTCGAAGGTTTCGCCGGGAAGGGCGGGCAGCAAATACCGCGCATCATCGTCAAAAATACGGATGTTTGTGATGGTGCGCTTTTCCATATGCGCCAGCAGGGACGCAACGCCGTTCACATAGGGCTCGCACCCGATAAAGCCGATATCCGGGTTTGCTTCCGCCATGGCCGCCAGATGCTCGCCGCCGCCAAAACCGATTTCAATGCGGTATGACTTTTTGTCGTCCTTGAACAAGCCAGCGACATCAAGGGCTTCGCCTTCGGGAGGCAACTGGATGCGCAGATCGTTGAGCAGGGTTTCGACAAGCTTACGGCGCGCCGGCTTCAGCGCATGTCCTTGACGGCGCCCGTAAAACTGAAAATCCCTGCTGGTCTTTTTCTCGGAGGTCAATTCGCCCCAAATGCAGACTTAAGATCATCAACCAGGTTGGTCGCTTCCCAGGAAAACCCGCCATCGTCCTGGGCTTCATGGCCGAAGTGGCCATAGGCTGCCGTACGGGCATAGATAGGCTTGTTAAGGCCCAGATGTTCACGGATACCCCGGGGCGACAGATCGACCATATCGGTCAGGACGCCGGACAGTTTTTCTTCATCGACTTCGCCCGTACCGGCGGTGTCAATGTAAACCGACAACGGTTTCGATATGCCGATCGCATAGGCCAACTGGATGGTGCAGCGATCCGCCAGGCCCGCGGCCACGACGTTTTTCGCCAGGTAGCGGGCGGCATAGGCGGCTGAGCGGTCAACCTTGGTGGGATCCTTGCCGGAGAAGGCGCCACCGCCGTGGGGCGCCGCGCCACCATAGGTATCGACGATAATCTTCCGGCCCGTCAGTCCGGCGTCGCCGTCCGGGCCGCCAATCACGAACCGGCCCGTCGGATTAACGTAAAACTCTTCTTCGGGACACATCCAGCCATCCGGCAGAACGGAAAGGACGTGGGGCCGGACAATCTCGCGAACCTCTTCCTGGGAAAGGTTGTCGGCGTGCTGTGTTGAAACAACCACACTTGTCGCCTCGACAGGCTTGCCGTTTTCATAGCGCAGCGTGACCTGGCTCTTGGAGTCCGGGCCCAGCCCTGAATCGGCGCTGCCATGGCGCGCGTCGGCCAGCGAGCTAAGAATCTGGTGGGAAAAATGAATGGGGGCCGGCATCAAGACATCCGTTTCACGGCAGGCATAGCCAAACATGATACCCTGGTCGCCAGCGCCTTCGTCCTTGTTGCCGGACGCATCGACGCCCATGGCGATATCCGCTGACTGGGAGTGGAGGAGAATTTCCACATTGAGGTTATCCCAATGGAAACCATCCTGTTCGTAGCCGATTTCCTTGACGGCGTCCCTGGCGATCTGCTCGATCAGTCCCGTCGAAACGTTGCCATTTTCATTAACCAGCGGTTCGGGGCCGCGTACTTCGCCGGCCAGGACGACACGGTTCGTTGTGCACAGTGTCTCACAAGCAACCCGTGAATACGGATCTGCATCAAGGAACGCATCAACGACGGCATCGGAAATCCGGTCACAAACCTTGTCGGGATGACCTTCGGAAACGGATTCACTGGTGAAGAGATAGTTCGATAAAGGCACTTTCGCCCTCCTGTCTTTTAGGGCCCGAAGCCCAAGAAAAAATTCGCGGGGGCGACAACGGCGATGCCGATCAAGGACGCCCACTTAGCTTCTTTTTTAACGTGGTGGCAAGCAGTCGAAATCCATCCACGACACGAAATTGACCGGCAACGCCGGTTCAACGACCGTGCTTTTCGCAAGGATTGCGGTTTTCGTCAAGCGGATAAAGACCAACGCGCCGGCCCGCTGGCGCCCCCAGTCAATAGGCGATTTAACGATTGAAAAACGACAGAGCATGCGCCGGCCAGGCCGCGCGCATGTTCTTTAAGAACCAGGAAGGACTAGTCGTCCGTTTCAGCCTTCGCAATGCTTTTGGTCAGCTCAAACAGCCGCTTACGGACGCGGGGGTCGGTGATCTTGTAATACGCCCGCACCAGTTCGAGTGTTTCACGGCGTGCAAGAGGGTCCGCTTCATAATTCCCCTGCTCCTTGTCTCGGAGCCCGGCCTCGAACCGGCCCTCATGGGTTTTCAGCTCATCGGGCATGTCATCAAAGAAAAACGACACGGGAACGTCCAGAATACGGCTTAGCTCATAGATTCTGGAAGCACCGATCCGGTTGGCGCCGCGTTCGTATTTCTGGATTTGCTGGAATGTCAGGCCTACCGCATCGCCGAGCTTCTCCTGAGAAACACCCAGAAGCGTTCGCCTCAACCGGACCCGGTTTCCGACATGGACATCAACGGGGTTCGGGGTTCCCGGCGGTAACCGGCGGACCTTGCGTCCTTTTTGTGTATTCGCTTTTGCCATTAGACCATCTTTTCTGAATTGGTGGGATCAAGAACGATTATCCATATTAGCCAGTGATTATATCCATATTCGATATCGCTTGGCGATAATCAATCTGTGACGTGTTAACATATATAAGACTACATACAATGATATTCAATCATTAATGGTATAATTTATATCCTTTATTCCTTACACAGGCCTTAAGCGCTCAATCACTTGATGCCAGCTTACGCCTGATCATAAGAATTCCCGCAGCGAAAGAAATGACACAGATCATGAGCGGCAGGCTGTTTCCATACCGTGCATAAGGTGTAACCGCCCCCGGGGAAGGCAAGGCGGCATCGAGAACGCCCGCCGAGTCCAGAGGCAGAGAGGATACAACCCGCCCATAGGCATCGATAACCCCGCTGATTCCAGTGTTGGCTACCCGGACTACCGGGAGGGCTTCTTCAACGGCCCGGAGCCGTGTGGCCTCAAAATGCTGGTAAGGGCCCGTCGAAATTCCATACCAGGCGTCATTTGTCAGGTTAAGCAACCATCCCGGGCGTCCGTTGTCTGCTGAAACCTCGCCCGGAAAGATAACTTCATAACAGATCAGCGGGCTGAACGGCGGCAGGCCCGGCACTTCGGTCAATTGTCGGCTTACCCCTTGTGTGAAACTGCCGGCGCCCGCCGTCAGCTTTTCAAACGGCAGGATATCTTCCAAGGGCATGTATTCTCCGAAGGGAACAAGGTGGACCTTGTCATAGTGCGAAACAATGTCCGCCGTCGCATTGACCGCGACAAGGCTGTTCCAGAACTTCGGTTTCTCGGTATTGCCCTGCGCCAGGTTGCTGCGGACGATACCTGTGATAAGCACCCCGTCCTCAGGCGCAGCGCGGGCCAGGGCTCCCAGAATGGACGTGTCATGCGCCAGGACGAAAGGAACAGCCGTTTCGGCCCAGATGACATGCGTCGGCGGCTGGCCCGACGAACCGGACAGCCCGCTACTGCCATTCAGGCTCATATCCAGTTGCCGCATGACGTGGCCGTTTTTTAAATCCTTTTTCCACTTCATCGCCTGGGGAATGTTCGGCTGTACGAGCCTAAGCGTTATACCGGGTTCATAGGCTGTCTGGTTTTCAGAAAGTCGCCAGGCGCCTCCCACCCACAACAAGCCGACGATACCTACAAACAGGATCGGCGCCCGCCAGCGGCCCCAGTGCGCGGCGGACACCCGGGCCTCGCCCAGGACGGCAGGGGAGCAAAACACAAAGACCGTTAACAGGCTCAGGCCAAAGGTTCCGATATAGGCGACCGATTGAACCATGGCGTCAGAGAAGGTCCAGGCGCTTCCCAGCAGGTTCCACGGAAATCCGGTAAAGGCCCACAACCGCACCCATTCAAAAAACGCCCACAGCGCCGCAAAGGCCATGACGCCGCCAAAGCCAGGCCGGTCCCGCCGGAAAAATATTCGCTGGCACCAGCAGACACAGGCGATAGACAGCGCGAGAAATACCGACAGACCAACGACCGCCGGGATGGCCATAAGGGCATGCTTGTCCGCATTGACCATGAATGCATTGCCGATCCAGTAAAGGCCGGTGACGAAATACCCTGTGCCGTATACCCAGCCCAGGGCAAACGCCGTCCTGGGCCTCTGAGCTGATTGCACAAGCCAGTAAAGACCGATCAACGAAGGAAACAGCAAGGGAAGCAGGTAAAGCGGCGGCATGGCGAGAGCCGCCAATCCGCCAAGCAGAAAGCTTACCGCAAGGCGGGACAGAAGCCCTCCGGAAATGCACTTCTCATGCAGCCTTTCCAACAAGGCATCAGGCTCCATCCGTTGCGGAGTTCTCTACCCGCCTGACCCTTACGCGTTTTATCCGGCGGGGATCTGCGTCCATCACCTGGAATTCGACGCCGGCAGGGTGCCGGACGAGCTCGCCACGGATGGGGACATGACCGGTCAGCGAAATGATCAGACCGCCAAGCGTGTCGATATCTTCCCGTTCATCCTCATCGAGCAGTTCACCAAAAGTTTCCTCCAGGACATCAATCGAAACACGGGCATCGGCATCATAGGCGCCGTCATTCCTAACCGAGAAATCAGGTTCGGAGGTCCGGTCGTGCTCGTCCTCAATTTCGCCGACGATCTCTTCGACGAGGTCTTCAATCGTGACCAGGCCATCAACGCCGCCGTACTCGTCCACGACGACAGCCATATGCGATCGTTTGACCCGCATTTCCAGCAGCAGTTCCATAACCTGCATGGAGGGAGAAACGAACAGGATCGTTCGCTGCACATTGGACAGCTTGAAGTCTTCGACCTTTCCCCGCCAGGCGACAAGATCCTTGATGTGAACCATGCCGACCACATCGTCGAGGCTTTCGCGGTAGACCGGCAACCGGGAATGTCCCACGCCCGTCATGGTTTCTACCACGGTTTCAAATGGCGTGCCCGTCTCAACGGCGACGATGTCGGCGCGCGGCACCATGACGTCATTGATCGTCCGCCCGCGCAACTCCAGCACGTTTTCAAGCAAGGCGCGCTCGCTGTCATTGATCGGCACTTCTGCGTCAACACGGTCATCGATCAGTTCATCAAGGGATTCCCTGAGCGTGCTTTCGCCGTTCTTTGATTTGAACAAGGATCGCATCCAGGCGCCCACGCCGCCCTTCCGCTGACCACTATCGCCGTTTTTATGTCCGTTGCCGTTAGTGTCATTGCTCATGACTTTATTCATGACTTTGGCTCCGCAGGTCCGACTACCTCCTGGCCGTAAGGATCCCGAATACCCATTTCCCCCAGGATCGCGGTTTCAAGGGATTCCATTTCCGCAGCTTCTTCATCGGTCATATGATCAAAGCCCAACAAGTGAAGCATGCCGTGAACGATCAGGTGTCTCAGGTGGTGCTCTATGCTTATCCCTGCCGAAACGGCTTCCCGTTCCGTTATTTCCCGCGCCACAATAACGTCGCCGAGCATGGCCGGCATGCCGGGGAGGGCTTGTGGCGGCATGTCCGAATCCGCCGCAGCGAAGGAAAGCACGTTGGTCGCCCCTTCCCGCTCCCGATACTGCTGGTTGAGACCGGCGACAAATTCATCGTCAGCCAGCACGATCGCAGCTTCCGCCGCTGACAATTCCGCCCTGGCGGCGGCAAAGGCAGCCTGGGCCGCATGCCGGCAAACCCCGTCCACACCTGAAACAGCCTCTTCCCATTTTGGGTCCCGGATAATGATGTCGATATTCAGCTGTTCCGCCAAATCCGGACTAACAGGATCAGTCGCCGTCATTGTCCTTGTCCGTTGTTGAGCTTCGGCTG
The DNA here is from genome assembly GCA_964344255.1 of uncultured Thalassospiraceae bacterium. Taxonomy (GTDB): domain Bacteria; phylum Pseudomonadota; class Alphaproteobacteria; order Rhodospirillales; family Casp-alpha2; genus JAJFIE01. Next base: position 27,906 of record CAYFMQ010000011.1, on the reverse strand, counting down.
TCGGCTTTTTCATAACGCGCAGACGCCCGCCTGCTGCTTTCGACGGTGTCATAGGCTTTCACGATCCGCGTTACGAGCGGATGGCGAACCACATCGGCTGAGGTGAATTCCACAAAGGAGACGCCTTCAACGTTTTTCAGGGTTTCCATGGCGTCACGCAGCCCGGAACGGATGCCCCGTGGCAGGTCCACCTGGCTCAAGTCCCCGGTTATGACCATCCGGGCATTTTCACCCAGGCGGGTCAGGAACATCTTCATCTGCACCGCCGTCGTGTTCTGCGCCTCATCAAGGATGACAAATGCGTTGGAAAGCGTACGGCCGCGCATGAACGCCAATGGTGCGACTTCGATCTCTCCGCTCTCCAGGCGCCGCACGACCTGGGGCGCGGGCAGCATGTCATACAACGCATCATAGAGCGGCCGAAGATAAGGGTCGACCTTTTCACGCATGTCGCCTGGCAAGAACCCGAGCTGCTCGCCCGCCTCTACGGCCGGGCGGGACAGGATTATGCGGTCGACCTCGCCGTTAACCAGAAGCTCAACGGCCTTGGCGACGGCAAGATAGGTTTTGCCGGTCCCGGCCGGGCCCTGGGCGAAAACAAGGTCATACTTATCCACTGCCTGAAAGTATACGGCCTGGTTACGCGAGCGGGGCGTAATGGATCGGTTGTGCGTGTAGACCGTTATCTGGTCGCCGCTCTTATCGCCGCCGGACTTGACGGGTGCGTCGCCCGCCATGCGGACGGCGGCGTCAACTTCATCCAGAGTGACGTTCAGTCCCCGCTCAAGCCGGCTGTAGAGCGATTCAAGCACATTGCCGGCATCCCTGACCCCGCATTCATCGCCCACGATGGTCAGTTCGTTCCCTCTTGGGTGAATGGTTACGTCGAGCAACTGCTCAAGGCGGGCAATGTTGCTGTGGTGCGAGCCAAACAATTCCTGCGCCAGGATGTTGTTCTCAAAATCGAGGTCAATCGTTGCCTGGTTGTCTTTTTGCGGATTATGCGATTTGCCGGCTGTACTCTTCATGGCGGCCCTTATGCTGAAATACGATCCGGCTGCGGGGATGAACAGGCGGACTCATGACCACCTGATAGCGTTCCCGACAGGCTGTTGGCACTGGCGGAAACAATCGTGACCGGATTTATGGAACCGAGGCTATCCTTTGAAACGGAAACATGAACGGCCTGCATATAAGGGCTTCGCCCGACCAGTTGCCCTTCGTGGCGGCCCTCTTTCTCAAACAGGACCGGAAGGGTTTTGCCGATGCAGGACTCATTGAACGCAACCTGCTGTTCCGACAAAAGGCCTTGAAGCTCCGCCAGCCGTGCCGTTTTGACCTCGTCATCAACCTGGCCCGGCATTGAGGCAGCGGGCGTTCCCGGCCTCGGGCTGTATTTGAAGGAAAAGGCCTGAATGAATTCCACATCGCGGATCAGCTGCATCGTTTCCTCAAAATCGCGGTCCGTTTCGCCCGGGAACCCGACTATGAAGTCCGATGAAAGGCCGATGTCCGGACGGGCTTCGCGCAGGCGCTCAACCAGGTCGCGGTATTGACTGACATTGTGCCGCCTGTTCATGGCCGACAATACGCGGTCCGATCCGGACTGAACCGGCAGGTGCAGAAACGGCATCAGTTCGGGAACGTCCCGGTGCGCGGCGATCAGCTCATCATCGACTTCGGCCGGATAGGATGTCGTGTAGCGTATTCGGTCAATTCCCTCTATTTCGGCGACAGCCCGGATCAGCCGCCCCAGGCCCCATTCCGAATTATCCGGCGTCGTACCGTGATAGGCGTTCACATTCTGGCCCAATAACGTGATTTCCCTAGCGCCGGCTTCGGCCAGGGTGTCGGCTTCGGAAAGAACATCCTGTACGGGACGGGAAAATTCGGCGCCGCGCGTATACGGCACGACACAGAAGGTGCAGAACTTGTCACAGCCTTCCTGGATGGTGAGAAATGCCGCACTGCCCTCAACATGCGTGGAGTCCGGCAAATGGTCGAACTTTGACTCAACGGGGAAGTCCGTATCGAGCACAGCGCCGGCCTGCCTGGACGCTTGGGCAACCATTTCCGGCAGCCGGTGATAGGCCTGCGGGCCGAAAACCATATCGACATACGGGGCGCGGCGGACGATTTCCTCGCCTTCGGCCTGGGCGACGCATCCGGCAACGGCCAGGATCATCCCGGAACCCCGGGCAATTTTCTCTTCCTTGATGTCCCGCAGACGGCCAAGTTCCGAGAAAACCTTTTCGGCGGCCTTCTCCCGGATATGGCAGGTATTCAGGATCACCATATCCGCATCAACGGGCGATTCAGTCGCGCCATACCCCAAAGGCGCCAGAAGTTCCGCCATACGATCAGAGTCGTAGACGTTCATCTGGCACCCGTATGTCTTGATATAAAGAGATTTAGCCACGCCAGCCCCGAATGCTGCATGGATACAGGCAGAAAGATTTTATACTGGCTGCCTCTCTAGGCAAAAATAAACCGATGGTCATTACCGGTGTAAGCGTCCCAATGGATTACGCCGCAAGTTCCTTAATAAAGTATCAGTCTGCATGCGCCTGTCAAGAAACACCATCCATGTTCATAAGCAGGCCGCACCCCTTCAATTCCCGGATTTTTTCTCCGATGACTTGTCTATCGGGACGGCAAACAGTTCAAGACGGTGCCCGACAAGCTTCATGCCATGCTTTTGGGCAATGGCTTCCTGAAGGGCCTCAATTTCAGGATTCTCGAATTCGATGACTTCACCCGTATGAACATTGATCAGGTGATCATGGTGGTGATCCGTGCTTTCTTCATAGCGGGCGCGGCCATCGCCGAAATCGTGCCGTTCTATGATACCGGCCTCCTCGAAAAGCCGGACAGTGCGATAAACGGTTGCAATGCTGATCCGTGTGTCCTGCTTGGAAGCCCGGCGATGGACCTCCTCCACATCCGGGTGATCGTCTGAATCGGAAAGGACGCGGGCGATAACGCGGCGCTGGCCCGTCATCTTCATGCCATGATCCATACAAAGCTGTTCAATTCGCGTCAGCGCCATCGATGCCGCCATTTCCTAGATTATTTAATTCGAAGCCAGCCAGAGTTCCGTATTTATGTTTGTTGCGTCGCCGGAAAATCAAGCTGTCATTTTTATACGCTTTATACGCTAACAGGCTCTGTTTGCATCAGCGTTTTCTGGTGCCAAGACCGATTTTTTTGGCCAGGCGGCTTCTTGTTTTCGCATAATTGGGTGCGACCATCGGATAGTCAGGGGCGAGCCCCCATTTGTCGCGATACTCTTCCGGACTCAGGTTATAAGCCGTCTTGAGGTGCCGCTTAAGCATTTTCAGCTTCTTGCCATCTTCCAGGCAAATGATGTAATCGGGAAAGACGGACTTCTTGACGGCGACAGCCGGGCGGGGCTTGCCCGCGGCCTCGGTTTCTCCGCCTATGCCGACAAGGGTGTTGTAAACGCTCTGAATGAGTTGCGGCAGATCTGCGGAAGAAACCGTGTTGTTGCTGGCATGGGCGGCAACGATATCCGTTGTAAATTCCAGCAGTTCTGAAGTTGTCGGCTTATCAGACATTCCGTTAAAACCTCTTTTCGACTTTTAATCTACATATCACCTGAATTTGTTTTTGTACTGTCCAGTACAAGGATTATATTTAAAAAAACAATTATGATCTCTTTTCATTAAGCATCATAAGAGTGTAATCCCCCCATTCAACTAATAATAGTTTGGAAATACATAAGAATCAGAAAAAGACGGGCCCTGGAATCCATGACGAACGAACCCGAAACAGCCGATTACTTCCTTGATATTACCGACCAGATTTGTCCGATGACCTTTGTTAAAACCAAGCTGCTCATCGAGAAAATGGCTGTGGGCGAAACGGCGGAGGTCCGTCTCCAGGGACAGGAACCGCTGGACAACGTTCCCCGCTCGGTCAAGGAATATGGCCACGAAGTCCTTTTCCTCGAACCCGAGGAGGGGTCCACGGAAGAGTTCGGCATCCACCGGCTGGTCTTGAAGAAGAACTAGATTCAGGGCCTCAGCCTGCCGCCGGTCGGCGATATCTTGGCATAGGGCGGGCGCAGATAGATAGGCTCCAGGGAAGGCGCTTCTTCCCTGATGGCGTCGTTTCGGCCGACAAATTCCGCAATGATCGCCGCATCCGGCAAACAAACATCGTCTAGCACGCGGGCTTCCTGGCTTATCTCCCCAGGGTCGACCCGCTCCGTCGCATCGCCGACGATAACGACCGGGCTGCCTGCCGGCACATGCCGCAACAAAGACGGGATATCCTCCGGCATGATTATTTCCGGCTCTCCTGCCGGGGCGCCCGATGGGTTGAATGTCTGGGTATAGATATCGCCGCGTTTGGTATCCATGACAACGACGGCCCAGGCGTCATCATTACCCCTTTCCCCGGCCGGGACGCCCTGCTCAACGGCTTGCAACGTGGATATGCCGATGATCGGCACGCCCGATGAAAGGCCAAGCGCTTGCGCCATTGCGAGTCCGATCCTGACGCCGGTAAAGGCGCCGGGCCCGAGCGTAACGGCAATAAAATCCATATCGCGGACAGCCATGCCGGCCTCATCCAGCACACCCTGCACCATGGGGGCCAGGGCCTCCGACTGGCCGCGTTCCATTTCTTCGAAGCGGTGGGCGATCATGTTTTTGGGAGAACTTTCAGAGTCCCAAACGGCCGCCGAGCAGGCAACGGTCGAGCTATCGAGAGCCAGAATGCGCATGGATAAACTTACTTTCACCAGGAAACAGGATAACTTGCTTGTATTGAAACGGCTCGCGCCTGCCGGAAATTCTATAATGCCGCTTGTTACTTTGGCCGTTATAAGGGAAATAGGAAGACAAGCAATAACTTACGATTTTTGAAGACGATGTCATTTATGAAGCTTTTCGCCCTTTCTCGTTCTCGCATACGCAAGGCCTGCACGGCAGTCCTGATTGCTGCTTCCTATTTTGCTGTGCCGGTTTCTGCGTCCCTTGCGGGCGATTCGGCTGTTGTTTTGATGTATCACCGCTTTGGCGAAGGCGAGTTTCCAACGACGAACCTGAGACTTGAGCAACTCGATGCCCATATTGCCGAGCTGAAAAGCGGTCCCTATACGGTCCTGCCCTTGCCGGAAATTCTGCGCCGCCAGCGGGCCGGCGAAGCGCTTCCCGAAAGAGTTGTCGGACTCAGCGTCGATGACGCCTATGTGAGCGTTTATTCCGAAGCATGGCCCCGGCTCAGGGATGCCGGTCTGCCGTTTACGCTGTTCGTTTCCACGGACCCCATAGACAGGGGATATGAAGGCATGATGTCCTGGGACATGATCCGCGAACTTACGGCTGCCGGCGTTACGATTGGCGCCCATACCGCCTCGCACCTGCATATGCCCGACCACTCGATGGAACGACTTGAGGAAGAAATCCGGAAATCCAACCAACGTTTCGAGGAAGAACTGGGGGTTGTTCCGGAACTCTTCGCCTACCCGTATGGCGAGGGTGGCTTGGATATATCGGCCCTGGTGGCTGAGGCCGGCTACATTGCCGCCTTCGGCCAGCATTCCGGCGCCTTCGGTCCTGAAGACGACATATTCAACCTGCCCCGTTTTCCCATGAACGAAAAATATGGCGACATGGGCCGCTTCAAGACCGCCATCAACGCCCTCGCCCTGCCGACGGCGGACCTGACGCCTGAAGACACCATCGTGAAAGAAGCCAACCCGCCGGCCATGGGCTTTACGCTGACCAGGGAAATGAAGCGGGCACCTGAAATCGGGTGCTTCCTGTCACACGAAGGAAAGGCATCCGTTGAAAACCTGGGCGACATCCGCTTCGAAGTCCGCGTGGAAACGCCTTTTCCGAAAGGCAGGACACGGCTGAACTGCACCATGCCCGGATGGGGCGACAACGCAGGTCGCTGGTACTGGTTCGGCCGCCAGTTCTATGTCGGAAAATCCGGCTGACGTTTAAATCGGATCAGGTAGACGGCGTCGACTGGCTGCCGGAGAGCCGGGCGTCATCAAGGCGGTGCAGCTTATTGAAGCTGATCAGGGACCTGATTTCGTTCACGTAATCGACGCCCCGTTCACTGTAACGATGCAGCTTGCCCATCAGCACACGGCCATCGAGCGGCTTGCCGCTCTTCCTTAGCTTTGTGCGTAGCGCCCTGAATTCCCGGTAGGCTCGGTTTGTGTTCAGGTTCCGGGCATAACCGCTCACCGATTCGAGCAGATTGCTGAACCGCCTGATCATGTGCTCTTTCCCGTCATCACGGTCTTCCGGAACAAGGTGGCCGGAAGCGAACGTCCATTGCCCGAACAGGGCGTTTCCTTCACGGGTAAATCGGGATGTGCCCCAGCCGCTTTCGGCGGCAGCCTGGGCCAGGGCCATAGAGGGAGGAATAACATCGACCTTTACGAGCAATGCCGTAATGTCGTCCCGCGCCACGTTATAGCGCTCGCTCATCATCGCCAGCCACAAACGGTCAACCGCGCTGGGCTTTTTACCTTCATCGAGGATCCGCCGAATAGAGATAAGCCGCGCCCTGTCGGCACGCAGCGATTCGTTGACCTTGAGAACAAGCGGCAAAACGGTTTTAAAGAACAACGCCTTTTTTTCCGCTGTTTCTCGGATATCGGACATGTCCTGCGGAATGGACGTCATGAAAACGCGAGGTACGCCGGCGTTCCCCGTAACCACATCATCCAGCTCATAGGAAAGCGCCGCGGCTAACTGTGTAACCGTCGGGCCTGCACTTGCGCCATCGATGCCGGGCAGGATCTCGCTTTCTACGGACATAACAGGCAATGAACCGACGGTGATCGACGCCAGCAAGTCAAGGCTGGCCTTAGGCGCACGGGTGATGGAGCCGGGCGGCATCAAAAGGGACGCGACGGCGCCGGTTATGACAAGACCGGCCATCAGTCCCAGCAGGAACCGCTGGAATCTGGTGGTGTTTCCAAAGACAGAAAAAAATCTTCCCGCCCACGCAACCTGCGCGTCGTCTTGGGTAATGCTTGTATTCAATTTAGTCTCTGTACTCGTTTTCACTGGTTCGCCTGCGGGTCATTGCTGATCCTACACGCGTAACCTTGGCCGGCTGGGTGTGATGTCTATCACAGGCGAGAGGCATTTTCCAGTCTGACCGAATTCCCTTTTCGGGGGAATGGTCCTATGGCCTGTTAAGTGGATTCATTGGTTGCCTGACTGGCTACTCCGCCGGCCGGACTTCCACAATTTCCGGAATATAGTATTTAAGCATGTTCTCAATGCCATGCTTCAGTGTGGCGGAGGAACTCGGACACCCGGCGCATGCGCCCTGCATGGTTAGGTATACAATCCCATTTTCATAACCTTTGAACAGGATATCGCCGCCATCCTGTGCGACGGCTGGGCGAACACGGGTATCCAGCAGTTCACAAATCTGGGCAATGACCTCGCTATCTCCGTCGTTCTCGGCATGCGCCGCCCCAATGGCGTCGGCGTTAATGACGGGATCGCCGGAGGTGTAGTGATCCATGATGGCGCCCAGGATACGGGGCTTCAGGGCGTCCCAGTCGTTATCCGGGTTTTTTGTCGCCGTGATAAAGTCCGAGCCCAGGAAAACGCCGGCGACGCCCTCGATGGAAAACAGCCTTTGCGCCAGCGGTGAACGGGCCGCTTCATCGGCAGCTGAGAAATTGGCGGTCCCGGACGCCATAACGGCGGCTCCTGGAAGGAATTTCAGGGTCGCCGGGTTAGGCGTTGCTTCGGTTTGAATAAACATGATGACCCGTTACTCCTATATGACTGGGCCTGCGTTATGAGAACATGGGATCAACAGGCGGAAAGATCAACCCTTTGGGGCGTGTAAAAACCCGATGATTTCGTGGACATCGCGGATGATCGGCTCGGATATCGCGCGCGCGCGTTCCGCCCCGTCACGCATGACTTCGTCAACGTAATCGGGCGCCGCCACCAAGCGCCGCATCTCGTCCTGAATAGGCGCCAGCACCGCAACGGCCAGATCCGACAGATGCTGCTTGAAGGTGGAGAACTGTTCGCCGCCGAAGCGGGAAAGCACGTCGTCGATACCGGTGTCGGAAAGCGCTGCATAAATCGCCATCAGGTTAGCCGCTTCCGGACGGCCCTCGAAGCCTTCTTTCGTATCCGGCAGCGGTTCGGGATCCGTTTTCGCCTTGCGGATCTTTTTGGCGATGTCGTCGGCGTCATCGATCATGTTGATGCGGGAGTATTCGGACGGATCGGACTTGCTCATCTTGTTTGAGCCGTCGCGTAGCGACATGACACGCGCCGCTTCGCCCATGATAACCGGCTCGACAATGGGGAAGAAATCGACGCCGAAATCGTTGTTGAACTTCTGGGCGATGTCGCGCGCCAGTTCGAGATGCTGTTTCTGGTCCTCGCCGACCGGGACATGCGTTCCCTTGTAGGCGAGAATGTCCGCCGCCATGAGGTTGGGATAGGCGAACAGGCCGACGGAGGCGTTTTCACGGTTCTTGCCCGCCTTTTCCTTGAACTGGGTCATCCGGTTCAGCCAGCCCATCCTTGCGACGCAGTTGAAGATCCATGCCAGTTCCGCGTGGGCGGTGACCTGGCTCTGGTTGAAGACAATATGCTTTTTCGGATCGACGCCCGCCGCGATCATGGCGGCGGCCACCTCGCGGGTGCTGGAGCGCAGCTCGGCCGGGTCCTGCCAGACGGTGATGGCATGCAGGTCGACAACGCAGAAAATGCACTCGTAATCGTCCTGCAGGTGCACCCAGTTCTTGATGGCGCCAAGATAGTTGCCGAGATGCAGATTGCCCGTCGGTTGTACGCCTGAGAAAATGCGTTGCATGAATTGTCCCTCAAATAAAAAAGCGCCGCTTTATGCCGCGAAGCGCCCTTCCGGTCAAGCTGCGCGCATGCCGGTCGTCGCTCTCGTCCTTACAAATCCTGCGCTGGCCGCATGAAGGATTTCAGATCGCTTACCCGCGCCGCGCCGGTTACCAGGGCGCACAGGGCAAAAACAACGGCCCCGCCGATAACGAGCGCGCCGAGGGCCACGGCCTTGGCCGTCATGGCGCCGCTTAGATAGGCGGACAGGAAATCGGCGCCGAAATACAACGCCACGCCCATGCCGGCGGCGGAAATGGCGACGCGGACAAACCTCGACTTGAGCCTAGCATCGATCACCAGATGTCCGCGCCGCATCAGGATCGTCGCCAGGCATATGGCGTTCAGCCAGGCCGCCGCGGCCATGGCCATGGCCAGGCCGACATGAAGGAACGGCCCCATCAGGATCAGGGCGAGCACGATGTTTACGACCATGGCAATGACGGAAATGACAACCGGCGTTTTGGTGTCCTCGCGAGCGAAAAAGCCGGGCGCCAACGCCTTGATCAGCACATAAGCCGGCAGGCCCAGGGCATACATCGCCATGGCGGCCGCTGTCGCCGCCGTTTCCGCCGCGCCGAATTCGCCGCGCTGGAACAGCACATGGATGATGGGTTCCGCAATGACATAGAGGGCGACGGCCGCAGGCAGCGTCAGCAGCATGGAAAATTCAATGGCGCGGTTCTGGCTGTGCATGGCGGCTGCATGTTCTTCCGCCCTCACCTGCCTGGACAACAGGGGCAGCAGGGCCGTCCCGGCAGCGACGCCGACGACGCCCAGGGGCAATTGGGTAACCCGGTCCGCATAAAAAAGATAGGAAATGGACCCCGACGGCAGGAACGAAGCGATGATCATGTCGATCACCAGGTTGATCTGGTAAATCCCCGCGCCTATGGCAACAGGCAGGGCGCGGCGACACAGCAAACGGACGTCTTCGGTTATGCGGGGCCTTGGAACCTTAAGCCACATCCCTTCCCTAGCCACGGCAAGATAGAGCCAGACGAACTGTACGACCCCTGCCCCGGCAACGCCCCACACCAGGGCGTGGCCGGGAGTCGGCATATAGGGCGCCAGCGCCAGGATCGATCCGATCAGGCACAGGTTCAGCAGGACCGGCGTCGCTGCCGCAGCGGCGAACTTGCCAAATGAATTAAGGACTCCGGACAGCAGCGAGACCAGCGAGATGAACAACAGATAGGGAAACGTAATCCGCGTGAATTCCACGGTCAGGTCGAACTTGTCTGGTTCGTCCAGGAACCCTGGTGCGACAAGGCGCATGAGCCACGGCATGGAGATTTCCGCCAGCGCCGTCATAATCAGAAGCGCAACAAGCAGTACGGACAGGGCCTGCTCGGCGAACGCCCGGGCGGCGTCGCGCCCGTCCGATTGCAGGGAGCCGGCGAAGATGGGAACGAATGCCGCCGAAAACGCCCCTTCGGCAAACAGCCTTCTGAATAGATTGGGCAGCTTGAAAGCGACAAAAAAGGCATCCGCCACGGGGCCCGCGCCCAACGCCGCAGCAATCAGGATATCGCGGACAAAGCCTAGGATGCGGCTGATCATCGTAAAGCCGCCGACGGTCGTAATGGCGCGAATCAGGTTCATGACGCCTCAATAGCCGGTTTTACGGAAAGACGCTAGAAGTCACCTCAGAAAGGCGGGCCTCACCCCGTCGCCGGGGTTTTTTCACCGCCCCCGATTTCCTGCCCCATATTTATGTCAATATTCTGGCCGGTCTTCTCCGGCGGACCTGCCTTTTCCCCTGCAATCGCCACCAGCAGTTTTTCCCGGATGCGCTCGATGCGGTCTTCGTTGGTGATCTTCAGACCGAAGGCGTCCTTGACGTAGAAAACATCAACCACCCTCTCGCCGTAGGTGGAAATGTGGGCGCTGGATATCTGCAGGCCTTCGGCGGTCAGCGTCGCCGTCACATCGAGCAGCAGGCCCAGCCGGTCGCGCCCGTTGATCTCGATGACCGTGCTGTCGCCGCTGACAGTGTTATCGATCAGCACCCGGGGCGGCACCTTGAAGACCTGCATCCGGGTCGGCAGCGCCTTGTTTCGCGCTTCGGCCAGTTCACGCGCCGGCAGGATCTGGCCCTGAAGCGTCCGTTCTATCCGGGTGCACAGCTTTTCAATGCGGCGCGGCTCGTCGTAGGCATGGCCGCTGCCGTCCTGGATCCAGAAGGTGTCCATCGCCATGCCGTCGGCCAGGGTGACGATCTTCGCATCGACGATCGAGGCGCCCGAAAGCGACATGGCTCCGGCAATGGAAGCGAACAGGCCCGGGTGATCGGGCGCATAAATCAGGACTTCGGTAATATCGCGGTCCCGGTCCACCGTCGTCCTGACGTCCAGCAATCTGTTATCGCGCTCCGTTTCATAGGCGACCGCCGCATGACGGGCCAGGGTATCGGTATCGAAGGTCATCCAGTAGGTATCGCGCCCGCGCTCCAGGAATGTAGACACCCAGTCCGCATCCCATCCGGCAAGCCGTTCCGCCAGGTCGTCCTTGGCCGCCTGGATACGCGCTTGTTTATTATCGACGGGCGACGCGCCTGACAGGGTTTCCTGGGTCCGGTAATAAAGATCGCGGAGCAGTTCCGCTTTCCAGGCGTTCCAGACCTTCGGGCCGACGGCGCGGATGTCCGCCACCGTCAGGACCAGCAACAGCCGCAGCCGTTCCGGCGACTGGACGATTTCGGCAAAGTCCCGGACGGTCTGCGGATCGCCGAGATCACGTTTGAAGGCGGTCCGGCTCATCAACAGGTGCTCACGCACCAGCCAGGCGACCGTTTCCGTCTCCCATTCGTTGAGGCCCATTCTCGGACACAGCTTGAGGGCAATCTCGGCGCCCAGGATCGAATGATCCCCTTTCCTGCCCTTGGCGATGTCGTGCAGCAGGACGGCGAGATAGAGCACGCGGCGTGACTGCACTTCCTTGACCACAAGCGATGACACGGGATGGTCCTGTTTCAGCTCGCCGGCCTCGATGCGGTTCAGTATGCCGAGCGCCCGGATGGTATGCTCGTCCACCGTATAGACATGGTACATGTCGTATTGCATCTGGGCGACGACCCGGCCGAAATCAGGCACAAAACGCCCGAATACGCCCGCCTCGTTCATGGTCATGAGGATTTTTTCAGGGTTCTTTTCCGCCGTCAGGATATCGAGGAAGACCGCGTTGGCCACCGGGTCCGCACGCAGCTTGTCGTCGATACGGCCCAGGGACTGGCGCATCCAGCGCAAGGCCTTGGGGTGGATGTCGATGTCGTTTTCAAAGGACACCTTGAAAAGCTCGATGAGCTTGACCGGGTTGTCCTTGAAGTCCTTGGGCCCGTCCACGGTCAGCCGCCCGTTGTCGATCAGGAAGTCGCCGATCTTCTGCTTGCCGAAAGGATTGGCGAAGAACGGAAAACGCCGTTGTTGTTTCTTGTGCTGTTCTTCCAGCATGGCGCAGAGCACGCGCGTCAGGTCCCCCACGTCCTTGGCGATCAGGAAGTAGTGCTTCATCAGCCGTTCGACGCCCTGGGTTCCCGCGTGATCGCGATAGCCCATGCGCCGGGCGATTTCCTGCTGAACGTCGAAGGTCAGCCGGTCTTCGGCGCGGCCGCACAGATAATGCAGGTTGCATCTTACGGTCCACAGGAAGTTCGACGCCTTGGCGAACAGCTTCACGTCATCGCGTGTCAGGATGCCCTGATCGACGAGCTCCTCCACATCGCCAATCTGGTAAAGGTACTTGACGATCCAGAACAGGGTCTGGAGATCCCTTAATCCCCCCTTTCCTTCCTTGACGTTTGGTTCGAGAACGTAACGGGTATCGCCCATACGCTCATGGCGCTTGTCCCGCTCGGCCAGCTTGGCGTCGACGAAAGCAAGCTGGCCTTCCTCGATGACCTCCTCCACATAACGCTGCCAGAAAGTGTCGAACAGCGGCCTGTCGCCGGAGATACAGCGGGTTTCGAGCATATTGGTTCGGATGGTCAGGTCTTCTTTCGCCAGGCGGATGGCGTCGTCGACGCTGCGCGTTGCATGGCCCACGGCAAGCCCCATGTCCCACAAGGCGTAAAGAATGAACTCGATGACCTGCTCCGTATGCGGCGTCACCTTGTAGGGAACCAGGAAAATGAGGTCGATGTCGGAATAGGGCGCCAGCTCCTGGCGGCCGAACCCGCCGGCGGCCAACACGGATACCTGTTCACCCTTGGTGGGATTAGCCAGAGGATAGACGGTTTTTTGCGTAAAGGAGGTAATGCTCCCGATCAATTCATCCATCAGCATCGCTTCGGCCCTGATCGATTCGCTGGCAGGCCAGGCATCCTCCTCGAACCGCCGACGAATTTCCGAGCGGGCGCCATCGAGGGCCGATTTATAAAGCGAAAAGATTTCCCCGTGGGTTTTGGTGGAATACCCCGACCACGAGACAATGCTGTCAACCTGGGCGTCCAGGTCGTCTCTAAACAGTATGTCGCGTGGTAACGTTTCTAGCATTTAAAATGACCTGATAATAAGCATAATTAAATGATCTTAATTAAATTACCTTGACGCCTCACAAATATCGACGGAGCACCCTTCCATTTATGGCGCTACATAGGTTAAGCGTCACTTTCACTATCTACGCTCAAGCGCATGGCTTTAAGTTTATACAGGAGCTCCAACGCCTGTCGTGGCGAGAGACCATCGATATCCGCTTCGTCCAGCATTTTGTCCGTTTCCGAGGGTCCGTTCCGGCCTGGCGCCTGTGAGGCCTCGGCCGGCATCGCGGAAAACAGTGGAAGATCCTCGGCCAGTTGTGTTATATCCGATGATTGTTCATTTGTTTCCAAAGTCTTAAGTATTTGTTCCGCATAAGTAATGACACTCGTGGGCAGGCCGGCCAGCCGCGCCACATGAATGCCATAAGATCTATCGACTGATCCTGATGTGACTTCATGCAGGAACACGACCTCGCCTTTCCACTCCCGAACCCGCATGGAGTGACAGCTAAGATCATTCAGGCGCGCGTTTAATGCCGTCAATTCGTGGTAGTGCGTGGCAAAAAGGGCGCGGCACTTGTTTTGATCATGCAGATGTTCAACGACAGCCCAGGCGATTGACAGGCCGTCATAGGTGGCGGTGCCCCTGCCGATCTCATCAAGAATGACCAGGGAATTGGGCCCCGCCTGATTCAGGATCGCCGCCGTTTCAACCATTTCAACCATGAATGTCGAACGCCCCCTGGCGAGATCATCGGCGGCACCGACACGTGAAAAAAGACGATCGACAACCCCGATAACAGCTTTTGTTGCAGGAACGTAACAACCTATTTGAGCCATAATGGCAATCAGGGCGTTTTGCCGTAAAAATGTGCTCTTGCCCGCCATGTTGGGGCCTGTCAACAGCCAGATACGCGCGCCGTCCGTCAAGTCACAGTCATTGGCGACGAACTTTTCGCCTTCCTGGTCCATCAGGGCCTTCTCGACAACCGGATGGCGCCCGCCAACGATGTGAAGGTCCCTGTCATCGCTGAGCGTTGGCCGGTTATAGCGCGCATTAACGGCAAGCTCACCCAACCCGGCGGCCACATCGAGGGCGGCTATGGCCTGGGCCGTACCCACCACACCCGAAATATGCTCCATGACCTCGTCAACGAGCTGGCCGAACAATTCCAATTCCAACGCCAGAGCCCGGTCTGCGGCTTTCGAGATTTCCGATTCCAGTTCGTTCAACTCCGTCGTGGTAAAGCGGACGGCGTTCGTCATGGTCTGACGGTGGATGAAGGTGGCGGTTTCGTCCGAAGCCAGCTTGTCGCCCTGCTTCGCCGGAACCTCGACGAAGTATCCGAGAACGTTGTTGTGGCGGACCTTGAGGGTGCTCACCCCGGTCTCTTCCTGATAACGCGCCTGCAGGTTTGCAATCAGCCGCCGGCTCTCGTCTCGCAAGGAGCGCAGTTCATCCAGGGCCGGAGCGTAGCTGGCCCGAATAAATCCGCCGTCCTTGGTCTGGAGCGGGACCTCGTCCGCCAGGGCGCGTTTCAAATGATCGTTCAGCCCATGAAGCGGGTCCAGCTTCTCATATTCCGCCGAAATACTGTGCGGCATCCCGACACCGGCCTCGAGCGCGCTCCTGATCGCCTGGGTGCGGGACAGTCCCTCACCGATCGCCAGCAGATCGCGGGGGCCGCCGCGGCCGACGCTGAGACGCGTCAGGCTTCGCTCCATATCCGGCGTACCGCGCAGGATTTCGCGCATGCGTTCACGGAGGTTTCCGTCATCCACGAAATACTGAACGGCGTCCAGCCGATGCTCGATTTTCTCCCGGTCCGTCAGCGGGGCGTTGAAGCGTTCGCGCAGCAGGCGCGCACCCGGCCCCGTCATGGTCCTGTCCAGCACGGACAGCAGGCTGCCTTGCCGCTCGCCGCTCAGTGTCTGGTTCAGTTCGAGATTGCGCCGCGTCGCCGCGTCTATTTCCATGACCTCGCCCTGGGTAAACCGCTTCGGTGCGGCGATACGCGGGAGCTGGCCTTTCTGGGTCAGTTCGATGTAATCGACAAGAGCGCCGGCGGCGGCGATCTCCGCTCGGGTGAAATCACCGAATGAATCGAGCGTGCCGACGCCATAAAGTTTTTCAAGGCGCAGGCGGGCGTTCTCGCTGTCGAACCGGCTGGCGGGCTCGATGGACAACACGGCGCGCCAGTCGGAAACGACATCCGCCAGCTCGTCTCGTTCAACCAGGGTATCGGAAACCAGAACCTCGCCCGGCGACAACCGCGCCAGCACGGCGGAGATGTCTTTCGTTCCAGCGGCCTGCATGACGAGGACGCCTGTCGACACATCGATCCAGGCGATACCGTAGGCGCCCTTGGCAATGGCGAGACAGGCCAGGTAGTTGTTGGCCCGCGCGTCCAGCAGTGTGTCTTCCGTCAACGTTCCCGCCGTGATAACGCGGGTGACCTCACGCCGGACGACGGCCTTGGAGCCGCGTTTTTTGGCCTCTGCCGGGTCTTCCGTCTGCTCGCAGATGGCGACCTTGAAGCCCTTTCGGATCAGGCGCTCAAGGTAGGCTTCGTGGCTGTGAGCTGGAACGCCGCACATGGGGATGTCATCCCCTAAGTGCTTACCCCGCTTGGTCAGCGTGATATCGAGCGCAGCCGCCGCGGCGACGGCGTCGTCAAAGAACAGCTCGTAAAAATCGCCCATGCGGTAAAACAGCAGGACATCCGGGTGGGCCTGCTTGATGGACAGGTACTGGTCCATCATCGGCGTCGAGGCGGCGTGCTTTTTATTTTGCTTCTTATCCGGTTTCGCGGCTTCGGGCTGCGGGGCAGGGGGGAAGGTGGGGTCCGCGCCTGACTTGGCCTGTTCGTCATGGGCCTGCTCGTCAAGGGCCGTGTCTTGCTGTTTCAGGGCAGGGGCGTCGTTCATGTCTGTTCCCGGACCGAAAGAAGGGCTTCCCGATGATACGCCGCCGAGTCCTCGCTGAAACAGCAAAATATCACTTCCGAAGGGCAGGGGTTGTTTTCAAGGAAGCCTGAAACAGTTCCGGCCGCGATCATGGCAGCTCTGTCAGGTGGAAAGCGATACACGCCCGTGCTGATCGCCGGGAAGGCGATGCTCTGCAGCCCTTCCGCCGAGGCGATGCTTAACGAAGTCGCATAGCAACTGCTAAGTAATTCCTCTTCGTCAGCCACGCCGCCCTGCCAGATG
Organism: uncultured Thalassospiraceae bacterium; assembly: GCA_964344255.1. Taxonomy (GTDB): domain Bacteria; phylum Pseudomonadota; class Alphaproteobacteria; order Rhodospirillales; family Casp-alpha2; genus JAJFIE01. The sequence continues at coordinate 11,334 of CAYFMQ010000011.1, read as the reverse complement.
GGGCCGACGGTATGGATGATATGACGGGCCTTCAGATTATGGCCGCCCGTCAGGCGCGCCTCGCCGGTGGGACATCCGCCCAGCGTCCGGCATTCCTGCTGCAGACCGGGGCCCGCCGCCGCATGAATGGCGCCGTCGACGCCACCGCCGGCCAGCAAGCTTTCGTTGGCGGCGTTCACCACGGCGTCAACGTCCAGGCAGGTGATGTCGCCCGTAACAACGCGCATGCGTTCCGTCATGTCAGAAGTAACCTGTTAACATCCATCGCCCTTTTTTAGCGCATTGGCGATGCGGCTGCCAGAGGGTGGGGCGGCTTCAGCCCGATTTTTTGGCTTCGGCGCGATCCTTGGCGGCGCGGATCAGGTCGAGCGCCGCTTCGGCCTCGCCCCAGCCCTTCACCTTGACCCACTTCTCCGCTTCCAGGTCCTTGTAGTGCTCGAAAAAGTGCGCGATCTGGTCCAGCAGCACAGGGCGCACGTCACGGTAGGAACCAACGTTGCCGTAATAGGGATGCAAATCGTCCAGGGGAACGCAGAGCAGCTTCTCATCGACCCCGCTCTCGTCTTCCATCAGCAGAACGCCGATGGGGCGGGACGGGATAATAACGCCGGGCTGGACGGGGATCTGCCCCAGCACCGCGGCGTCGATGGGATCGCCATCGTCAGACAGGGTATGGGGGATAAATCCGTAATTGCACGGATAGTACATGGCGGTGTGCAGGAACCGGTCCACGTACATGGCGCCCGACTCCTTGTCGAACTCGTACTTGACCGGGTTGCCGCCCATGGGGATTTCGATGATGACGTTGACTTCGTAAGGGACGTTCCGTCCGACGGGGACTTTGCTCAGGTCCATAATGTCACTTTCCTATGTCTTAGATCGGATCACGTTTAGATAGAAGCGCTATGCGCTATATCTAAACGTGTGAATCCGATCGATATCAGTAATTTAGAGCAGAGGAACATGTTTTATTGATACACGGAGTGATTTCAACAAAACATGACCTGCTCTAAAATGTAGTGTCGGTCGCAAACTTTCTCATCCGGCTTCCCGGGCCGTGTGCGGGGTTTTAAGCGACTATCGCCCCCAATGCAATCAATTGAGGCGCAATCACTTGGAACGAGCCGTCGCGTAGGACATGGTTGGTTCTTCCGGCGGGTATCGCCTGATCAGGATCAACAGCAGCACCAGCCCCGGAACGGCGGCGACGGTCGTCAGGATGAAATAGCCCACCCAGTCCATGTTGTCGGCAAGCCACCCGCCGCCGGAAGCGAACACCGTCCGGGCCACGCCCAGGAAAGAGGAGAGCAGGGCGTACTGCGTGGCGGTATAGGCGATATTGCACAGACTGGAAAGGTAGGCCACAAAGGCCGTCGTCGCCATGCCGCCGGTGAAGTTCTCGGCGCTGATAGTCACCGTCAGCATGGGAATCGAGTAGCCGATCCAGGCCTGCAAGGCGAACACGGGATTGGACGCCGCCTGCAGAATGCCGCAGATCATCAGCGCCTTCAGGATGCCCATCCGCGCAACCAGCACGCCGCCGGCGACGCCGCCCAGGATGGTCATCACCATGCCGTAGGACTTGCTGACGACGCCGATCTCGGCCATGGAAAATCCTGTCTCGATATAGAACGGATTGGCCATGACGCCCAACAGGGCGTCGCCATACTTGTAGAAACCGATGAACAGCAGGATGACCAGCCAGCCGGGGCGCTGCAGGAAGTCCGCAAACGGCGCAACGACAGCGCCGTACAGCCACGCGGCAAGGTTCTTTTCCTCGCCCTGTTCTTCCGCAATGGCGGAGCGATCCGGCTCGGGACTGATCAGCGTCGCCGCCATGCCGAGCGCCATCAACGCGCCCATGACCGCATAGGCCCAGAACCACCCCGCCCAATGGGCGATGATCAGGGCGCCGCCGCCGGAGACCATCATGGCGATGCGGTAACCGAACACGAACGTCGCCGCGCCCGCGCCGAGCTGGTCCTCATCCAGACTTTCAACCCGGTAAGCGTCCGCCACAATATCCTGCGTCGCCGACGCAAAGGCCAGCGCCATGGCCCAGGCCGCCGTCAGCCAGATATTGGCGGCCGGGTCCGTGCCGCCCAGGCCCACCATGCAGGCGGCGACCAGCAGTTGCGATCCCAGCAACCAGCCCCGCCGCTGCCCGAGCCAGGATGTCAGTATCGGCAGGGGCATGCGGTCGACCAGCGGCGACCACAGGAACTTGATGGAATAGGCGGTACTGGCCCACACGAACAGCCCGATGGCGGTCTTGGAAATTCCTGCCTCGGAAAGCCATGCCGACAGGGTGGCGTACACCAAGGCCAGCGGCAGGCCGCTTGCGAAGCCGAACACGGTGATCACCGCGACCCGGCGCTCGACATAAATGGTCAGGGAGTGGGTCCAGTCACGCATGGACGCAGTCTAACCGGATTTTTTCATCCCGACTCGCAGAGATATACTATTTAAAGCACAAATGCGTCGTCGCCGATGGTTCCATCGGCTCGGGATTTGCTTTAAGCAGCGCTCTCTGCCCGCATGGCGCGCTTGCGTTCGTGCGGGTCGAGATGGCGCTTCCTGAGGCGGATGTTCTCGGGCGTCACTTCCACCAGCTCGTCGTCTGTGATGTAGGCGAGCGCCTGTTCCAGCGAGAACCGCCGGGGCGGCGTCAGGCGGATGTTTTCATCCGAGCCGGCGGCGCGGATGTTGGTCAGTTGCTTGGCCTTCATGGGGTTGACTTCCAGGTCGCCGGCGCGGCTGTTCTCACCGATGATCATGCCCTCGTAGACCTTGACGCCCGAATCGACGAACATGACGCCGCGCTCTTCCAGGTTCCAGAGCGCATAGGCCACCGTCTTGCCGGGCGCGTTGGAAATCAGCACGCCGGTGCGACGGGAAGCGATAGGCCCCTTGTAGGCGACATAGCCGTGGAACACGCGGTTCATGATGCCGGTGCCGCGGGTTTCGGTCAGGAACTGGCCGTGATAGCCGATCAGGCCGCGGGACGGGGCGATGAAAACGATGCGCGTCTTGCCGCCACCGCCCGGGCGCATTTCGATCATTTCCGCCTTGCGCTCGCTCATGCTTTCGACGACGACGCCGGCGTATTCCTCGTCCACATCGACGACGGCCTCTTCAACCGGCTCCTCCCGTTCGCCCGTATCGGGGTTGTTGCGGAACAGCACGCGCGGCCGGGAAATGGAAAGCTCGAAGCCTTCGCGGCGCATCTGCTCGATCAGCACGCCCAGTTGCAGCTCGCCCCGCCCGGCGACCTCGAAGGCGTCCTTGTCTTCGGTTTCCGCAATATGGATCGCGACGTTGCCCTCCGCTTCCCTGAGCAGGCGGTCGCGAATGACCCGAGACGTCACCTTGGAGCCCTCCGTTCCGGCCAGCGGGGAATTGTTGATCGAGAACGTCATGGCCAGCGTCGGCGGATCGATGGGCGTTGAGGGAATGGACTCCTCGATGCTGGGATCGCACAGCGTATCGGCGACCGTCGCCGTGGACAGCCCGGCAATGGCGACCAGATCACCCGCCGAAACCTCGTCCACGGGCACGCGCTCCAGCCCCCGGAAGGCCAGCAGCTTGGTAATGCGCCCCTGCTCGACGACTTCGCCCTCGCGGTTGATGGCCTTGAGCTGGGTGTTGACCTTCACCGTCCCGGAATAGACCCGGCCCGTGAGCACGCGGCCGAGGTAGGGATCGGCCTCCAGCAGGGTCGCCAGCATGGAAAACGCCCCGCCCTGCTCGGCGACGGGCGGCTTGACGTGTTCGAGGATGACGTCGAACAGCGCTGACATGTCGTCCTGCGGGCCTTCGGGCTCCAGCGCCGCCCAGCCGGCCTTGGCGGAGGCGAAGACCGTCGGAAAGTCCAGTTGCTCGTCATTGGCGTCGAGCACGCTGAACAGGTCGAACACCTCGTCCTGCACGGCGTAGGGCCGCGCGTCGGGCTTGTCCACCTTGTTGACGACGAGGATGGGCTTGAGGCCGATCTGCAGCGCCTTGGTGGTCACGAACTTGGTCTGCGGCATGGGGCCTTCGGCGGCATCGACCAGCAGCAGAACGCCGTCCACCATGCTCAGGATCCGCTCGACCTCGCCGCCGAAGTCGGCGTGACCCGGTGTGTCGACGATGTTGATGCGCACACCCTGCCATTCGACGGAGGCGCACTTGGCGAGGATGGTGATGCCGCGCTCACGCTCCAGGTCGTTGCTGTCCATGGCGCGCTCGGCCACCTGCTGGTTGGTGCGGAAGGCGCCGCTCTGTTTCAGCAGCTGGTCGACCAGCGTGGTCTTGCCGTGATCGACGTGGGCGATGATCGCGATATTCCGTAGTTCCGTCATGCAAAAGCCTGCGTTAGGTAAATCCCGTCTCCCGGAGCGCTTGTTCAGCGGCGCGGGAAGAGCGGTTTAAAGGTTGATATGGAGCTTGTGCTCGATCAGCGAGCCCAGGGGTTCGCCCGGGCGCGCCCCCATATGACTGATAACTTCGGCCGCTGCAACCCCGCCGATGCGCGCGGCGTCGTGAAGATCAAGGTGATGCGTGATGCCATAGAGGAATCCGGCGGCGTAGGCGTCGCCCGCACCCGTAGTGTCGACCACCTGCTCGACGGGGGCGGCGTCGATCACGTGCACCTCGTCGCCGGAGACGACGACCGAGCCCTTTTCACCCCGGGTCAGCGCGGCGATCTCGCAATGGCCACGGACATACTGCAACGCTTCATCGAAGTCGTTCACTTCGTAGAGCGAGATGATCTCGTGCTCATTGGCGAACAGGATGTCCACATGGCCTTCTAAAAGGCGCAGGAAGTCGGCCCGGTGCCTGTCGACGCAGAACGGGTCGGACAGGCTGAGCGACACGCGGTTGCCGGCATTATGGGCAATGTCCGCGGCGCGGATGAAGGCCTCCTTGGCGTCTTCCGGATCCCAGAGATAGCCTTCCAGGTAGGTGATCTTCGAGCCTTCGATGATTTCCGGATCGATGTCCTTGGGCGCCAGTTCGACACAGGCGCCGAGGTAAGTCTGCATGGTCCGTTGCGCGTCCGGCGTCACGAAGATCAGGCAGCGCGCCGTCGTCGCTGAATCCGTCGCGGCGGGCGTTTCGAACGTCACGCCCTCGCCCCGGATCGCATCACGGAACCTCTCGCCGAGAATGTCGTCGTGAACCTTACCGATAAAGGCGCATTCGGCGCCCAGTGATGCCAGGCCGGCGATGGTGTTGGCCGCGGAACCGCCGGATTGTTCCATGGGCTCGGCCATCTCGCCATACAGGCGGTCGGCAGCGCCGCCGTCGATCAGCGTCATGGCGCCCTTTTGCAGGTCGTGCCCCGCCAGAAAATCATCATCGGCCTTCGCCAATACATCGACAATCGCGTTTCCGATACCAACGACATCAAACCGTGAGTTGCTCATTCAGTGCTCCTGGGATTTCGCCGGGTTGTTACAGCCCGGCAACAAACATATCTCTTATCAATGGTCCTGCGGATCAGTTGCCTGCAGGACAGTTACATACCGATTTACAGGGCGGGCAGTATAGCGATACCGGGCAATGCCTCAATACAGAGAAGACAAGTAAATGTGCCGGGCGATGAACCGGCGATCGGCCTTGAGAGTTTCATGTTGCTTGCCTCGCGCCCATCCCCCCGATAAACAATCACCGGAACTGGTGAGGCTCAATACATGATTCAGGCTTTTATCAAGGCAATCGCCCAGCTGAATGACAAAAACATTCAGCAGCCGCTGTTCGCCAGCATCCTTGCTGCGGTCAGCGTTTTTGTCGTCCTGTGGCTGATTATCGGCTACCTTTTGACCAACACGGCGTTCTTCGCCTGGGGCTGGCTCGACACCATCGTGGACCTTATGGGCGGCCTCGCCACGCTGGTCATTACCTGGTTCCTGTTTCCGGGCATCGTTACCGCCGTTATCGCCCTGTTTCTTGACAGGGTCGCCGGCGCCGTAGAGGCAAAACACTACCCGGGGCTTGGGCCGGCGAGCGGCCTGTCAATCGGCGAAACGGTGCTCGCCTCCCTCAGGTTCGTCGCGATGCTGGTGGTGCTGAATATCTTCCTGCTGCTGTTCCTGATCATTCCGCCGGTTTTCCCTTTTGTTTTCTATTCCGTGAACGGGTATCTTTTAGGCAGGGAATATTTCGAGCTGGTTTCGCTACGCCGGATAGGCCTTGAACAGGCTCATGGCATACGCAAGAGGCAGCAGGGAACATTGTTCGTGTTTGGCGTTTGTATCGCTTTTCTACTGACCATACCGGTCGTGAACCTGCTGACGCCCTTGATTGCCACCGCCGCCATGGTTCATTTGTTCGAGAAATGGCGGCCCGAGTTGCCTGAGCCCTTGAATCCATGATCATATATGATAGTGGATTTCTACTAACACGCTCTTGAGGAGATCTGCGCCATGCAGGATGAAGATAAAGCCGACGCAATCGTTGATGCGGCATCTGCAGCCATTCAGTCCGACGACGGTCCTGTAGACGTCCAGGACGATTCGACGCCGCCGCCCTTGCAGCCTTTTTCCAGAACAGCGCCTCCTCCTTCGCGTGGCGCATTCCACCCGGACGTTCCGTCACGCACGCCGAGCATCCCCGGCATGCCCGCCAAGCCCAGCGGCGATACCGGCAACGCCGTCGTCATCGAACCGCAGCACCTGTTGATGGGCCGCGATATAAACCTCAAAGGCGGCGAAATTACCTCCTGCAAGCACCTGACCCTTGACGGCCAGATCGAGGGCGCTGAGTTGAAAGGCGCGCAGGTCCTGGAGGTTTCACCGAAGGGAACCTTCAAGGGGAAGGCCGAAGTGGACGAAGCCGTCATCGCCGGACGCTTCGAGGGGGAACTGACCGCCCGCAAGCGCCTCGTCGTTCGCGAAACCGGCTCCATCAGCGGCAAGGTCTCTTACGGCTCCATCGTTATCGAGCCCGGCGGCCAGATCAGCGGTGAAATGCAGTCGTTCAACGAAGCATCCTGAGGCCCATGACCCGGCGGCTAAGGACATTCCTATCCCGATCAGGGCTGGCGGCGGTTGTACTGTTGTCCGCCGTCCCGTTGACCGCATGCCAGACGACGGATGAGCACACACTGCCGGAAGTGTCCTCGGCTTCCCAAACGGAAATAGACACTGTCGCTGACAACCAGGAAGTGGCGGCAGTTCCAACGATCACACCCCCTGAACCGGAGCCCGAGCCGGAACCGATCCCTGTTCCCGATCCGGAAACCCTGATCGGATACGACAATCGGGCCCTCGAAGGGCTGCTCGGGCTGCCGTCCTTCACCCGCCAGGATCCGCCTGCGGAGCTGTGGCAGTACCGCAATGACGTCTGCACACTGGACCTGTTCCTTTATGAAACGGCATCCGGCGGTCATAGCGTCGAGCATTATGAATTCCGCGAAACGGGAAAATCCAGGGAAGCGGCGGAACAGTGCCTCAGGTCGATTATCGAGAAAAGGCTGGCCTCGGCCTCTTCGGCCTGATTAACGCCCGGGCGTTAAAGCGTCGTCTTACCCTTGAACTTGCAAAGCTCCCGCACGGCGCAGGCCGGGCAGTCGGGCTTGCGCGCCTTGCAGACGTAGCGGCCGTGCAGGATCAGCCAGTGATGGGCGTGCAGCTTCCATTCGTCCGGCGTGCGTTTCAGGAGTTTCTTTTCGACCTCCAGGGGCGTCTTGCCGGGCGCAAGGCCGGTCCGGTTACCGACCCGGAAAATATGGGTGTCGACGGCAATCGTCGGTTCACCGAAAGCGACGTTGAGCACCACATTGGCGGTCTTCCGCCCGACCCCGGGCAGGGCCTCCAGCGCCGCACGGTCCTGCGGCACAATGCTGTCGTGCTCGTCGATCAGGATTTGTGAGAGCTTGATGACGTTCTTGGCCTTGGTGTTGTAGAGGCCGATGGTCTTGATGTAATCCTTGAGCTTCGCCTCGCCGAGCTTGACCATTTTTTCCGGCGTATTGACCACCTTGAACAAAGGCTCGGTCGCCTTGTTGACGCTGACGTCCGTCGCCTGGGCCGAGAGCGCAACGGCGACGACCAGTTGATAAGGGTTGTGCCATTCGAGCTCGCTGGTGGGTTCCGGGTTCACTTCCGCCAGGCGGCGGTAGAATTCGTCGGTGTCGGCTTTCTTGACCATGCCCCTTTGTGGCAAGAGCACGCGCCGATAGCAAGGATTTGTGATTCGGTCATGTCATCAGCTAGAATGGTTCTTATGAATTCCGAGGCCCCTTCATACCGTCCAAGCACACGGCCCGCGCCCGTCATCTTCAGCGCCGTGCTGGAACCGAACCGGAGCGCCAGCGTGCGAAACCTCAATACGGCCGTGCTTATTTTCGCCTTGGGTTCCCTGCCGTTTTGCGTGATGTTCTGGTTCTTAGGCGCCTGGCCGGTCGTCGGCTTCGTCGGCGTCGATGTTTTAATCCTGGCCTGCCTGCTCAGGATTCATCACTGGGCGGGGCGCGCCCGCGAGGTCATTCACCTGACCGAGAAGGAACTGACCGTCGAGCGCATCAGCCACTGGGGCCGCGTGCGCCAGGTCTCGCTTTCACCCAACTGGCTGCGCGTGCGTGTCGAGGATATTGACGACTACCGAAACCGCCTGGAAATCGCCAATCGCGATGAAACCCACGTGATCGGCAATTTCCTGAGCCGCCAGGAAAAGATCGAGCTGGCGGATGCGCTGAGACGTGGCCTCGATCAACTGACGGGATGGTCGCCCGCACGGATCTGACGTTACGCCAGCCCCAGAACCTGTTTCATGGAATAGAGCCCCGGTTCGCGTCCGTCCGTCCACAGGGCGGCGCGGACGGCGCCGTTGGAAAAGATCGCTCGGGATGCCGCCTTGTGGGTCAGTTCGATGCGCTCGCCCTCGCCGGCAAAAATAGCGGTGTGCTCGCCGACCACGTCGCCGCCGCGGAGGGTGGCAAAGCCGATGTCGCCGGCCTTGCGGGGGCCGGTGTGGCCGTCGCGGACCCGCTGGGAAACACTGTCCAGGTCCACGTCCCGGCCCGCCGCCGCGGCCTCGCCCATCATCAGGGCCGTGCCCGAGGGGGCGTCGACCTTGTGGCGGTGGTGCATTTCGACGATTTCAATGTCGAAGTCGTCCCCCAGCGTGGCGCTGACCTTTTCGATGAGCCCCGTCAGCAGGTTGACGCCGACGCTCATGTTGCCCGCCTGCACGATGCAGGCCGATGACGCGGCATCCGATAGCCGGGACATTTCCTCGTCGCCCATGCCGGTCGTTCCCACAACCAGGGCCGTGCCGGTTTCCGCCGCCAGGCCGGCATGAAAGACCGTCGCCATGGGAGTGGTGAAATCGATCACGGCGTCGGAGGAATCAAACAGCCCCCTGGCATCCTCGCTGACGCTCAGGCCCGTCGGCTCAGCGCCGATCAGGAAGCCCAGGTCCTTGCCGAGAAAGTCGCTTCCGGCATGTTCCGTACCGCCGGAGAGTTCCGTCTTTTCGTTGGAAAGTATTGTCTGAACCAGCATGCGGCCCATTCGACCCGCGCATCCGACCACGCCGACTTTCATGATGCTGCCCTCCCAATTCGGGTTTTGATGAAATCGGTTTCACCTAGTCATAAAGAAGCCGCGGCCTAACCGCAACTCGGACGATATCTGAATGACGTGAAGAGCGCGACGTCTATTCCGTCAGGTCGTCCCAGAAATCCTTGACCTTGGTGAAGAACCCAGCCGATTCGGGATTGTGGGTTTCGTCATTCTTGCCGGCGGCCTCGAACTGCTTGAGCAGGTCTTTTTGCTCCTTGGTCAGCTTCTGCGGCGTTTCGACGAAAACCTGGACGAACATGTCGCCCCGCGCCTTGGAGCGCAGGATCGTCATGCCCTTTTCCTTCAGGCGGAACTGGTGGCCCGTGGTCGTCCCGGCGGGGACGTTGACCCGGGCGCGTTTGCCGTCGACGGTCGGAACCTCGATGGTCCCGCCCAGCGCCGCCTTGGTCATCTGGATCGGAACCCGGCAGTGGATATTCGCCCCGTCGCGCTGGAACAGCCGGTGCGGCTTGATGGAAATGAAGATATACAAATCGCCGTGAGGCCCGCCCCGGATGCCGGCTTCGCCCTCGCCGGACAGGCGGATACGCGTACCGTCTTCCACGCCGGGGGGGATGCTGACGGATAGCGTCTTTTCCTTGCTGACCCGGCCCGCGCCGCCGCAGTTCCGGCAGGGATCCTTGATCACCTGGCCCTGGCCGCCGCAGGCGGGACAGGTCCGCTCAACGGTGAAAAAGCCGGACTGCGCCCTGACCCGGCCCTGGCCGTGGCACGTCGTGCACTCCACAGGCGCCTTGCCTTCGGCCGCGCCGGAGCCGTTGCATTTTTCGCATGAAACGGACGTGGGGACCCTGATATCCGTCTTCTTGCCTTCATAGGCGTCTTCCAGCTTGATCTCCATGTTGAAGCGGAGATCGGAGCCCTGGGTCGCGCTGGAGGTCTGGCGGGAACCGCCACCGCCGAACATTTCGTCGAAGATGTCGGCGAAGCCGCCGCCGCCAAAGCCGCCGAAACCGCCGCCGAAACCGCCGGCGCCCGCACCGGGACCGCCGTTTTCAAAGGCGGCGTGCCCGAAGCGGTCATAGGCGGCCCGTTTCTGGTCGTCCTTCAGGACGTCATAGGCCTCGTTCAGTTCCTTGAATTTGCGCTCGGCTTCCTTGTCATCCGGATTGCGGTCCGGATGGTACTTCATGGCCAGCTTGCGGTAGGCCTTTTTCAGGTCATCCGCGTCGGCGTTTTGATCCACCCCTAGGATGTCGTAATAATCATCCTTGGCCATGCCAGCAAACCCCTATGAAATCAGGTGAAAAGACGGGAAGGACGACTTAGTCGTCCTTCTTCTTATCTTCGTCGGGGTCAACTTCCTCGAAGTCGGCATCGACAACCGTTGCGTCTTCCGGCGAATCCGCGCTTTCGGCGCCTGCGCCTTCCGCGCCCATGTCCGAAGCGTCACCGGGGGCCGCTTCCTGCTCGGCGCGGTACATGGCTTCGCCGAGCTTCATGGAGGCCTGGGTCAGGGCTTCCGTCTTGGCCTTGATGTCTTCAAGGTCGTCGGAATCCTTGGCTTCCTTCAGGGTCGCAACCGCGTCCTCGATGGCGGATTTCTCGTCAGAAGAAATCTTGTCGCCGTATTCGCTCAGGTTCTTCTCACACATGTGGATCAGGCTGTCGGCCTGGTTGCGGGCTTCGACCAGCTCGCGGGCCTTCTTGTCGTCGTCGGCATGCGCTTCGGCGTCCTGAACCATCTGTTCGATGTCTTCGTCCGACAGGCCGCCGGAGGCCTGGATGCGAATCTGCTGTTCCTTGCCCGTCGCCTTGTCCT
>CAYFMQ010000010.1:0-126564 GCA_964344255.1 uncultured Thalassospiraceae bacterium | reverse complement strand
GCGCTGGGCGCCTGTCTCGGCGGCAACGGCTCGCTGATCGGGGCGGCAGCCAACGTCATGGTTGCCGGTCTTGGCGCACGGGCCGGCTATCCCATCGGGTTCGCCACGTTCTTGAAGATCGGCATACCGCTGATGCTTTTCAGCGTCGTCATCGCGCATGCATACGTCTGGGTCAGGTATTTCCTCTAAAGCATACTGAGCCCAGAACAATCAGGGTTTAACTGATCAGGGAGGGACACAATGTTCGCGCGCACGCCCAAGGATCTGGAACAAGCCGGTCTGATAAAGACGTTATCGGACCCTGAAATTCGATCGCAACGTTACCTGACGGCCGCTGACGGCATGGGCTTTTCATTCCACGCCAATTCAATCGGCGCGGATGTCGTTTCGGACCTCTGGTACAAGAACCACTGGGAAGCCAATTTCATCATATCGGGCAGCGGCAACCTGACGGACAGGACCAGCGGTGAAACCGTGCCGCTGGAATCCGGCGCCATCTACGTCGTCGGGCCGAACGATCCGCACACCGTGGAAGTTTCCGAGGACATGCATCTGGTCAGCATCTTCAGTCCTGCCCTCAGGGGCGATGAAACGCACGACGCAGACGGCTCGTACACAGCCAGCGGTACCGTCATCGAGGCGGCGGACCGACGCATGTTCGTTCGCCGCGCCCACGAAATGCGGGCGGAGGGAAAGGAGCTGGTTGTCGCCAACGGCTCGGCCCGAACCCTGCGCATGCTGAACAAGGCGGACAACATCGGGTTCAGTTTCTCCGACGTACACTTCGACGCCGGCGCGACAACGGACCTCTGGTACAAGAACCACTGGGAGGGCAACTACATCGTTTCCGGCAAAGGGACCCTCGATGACCTGACCACGGGCGAGAGCTGGAAACTCGCCTCAGGTCTGCTCTACAGCGTCGGACCGAAGGACCGCCACAGAATCACGGCGGAATCGGACCTGCATATCCTGAGCGTGTTCTGCCCGCCCATCCAGGGCGACGAGCAGCATGACGCCGACGGCGCGCTCGCCGCCAGCGGCCCCATCCCCCCCGGCCCGCCTGGGTATTAGAAATCGACGCACCCGTTTTAGTCCGGGTGTCGTCATAGGGACATAGGCGCGCCTTGCATTGCGCTTTAAACTGCCGCCAATTTCCGCCTTTTGGAAAACATGAAAGAACAGGAAGACAGGAGTATCAAATGAACGCCGATAAAGTAACCCGCTTCGAATTCGACGGCCCGGCCGATACGGGTCTTGTGGAATGGGACGCCATTGACCCGGCAGGACTGGAAAGCGGCGAGCCCGTCCAGCGCGGCCATTTCTATTACAATGACGAGGCCACGGGCCTGATGGCCGGTGTGTGGGACTGTACACCCTTTGTCGGCAAGATGGCGCCTTACGATGTCGATGAATTCATGTACGTCCTGGAAGGTTCCGTCACCATGGAACTGGAAGACGGCACCTCAACGACCGTATCGGCGGGCGAAAGCTTCATTATCCCCAAAGGCCTGGTCTGCAAGTGGGTCCAGACCGAATATATGCGCAAGTTCTTCGTGATCTTTAATAGCGCTGAAAACAACGTGCACGACGATCCGTCCCGGTTCGGTATTATCACCCCCAAACCGGGCGATGCGGCAACGCCCATCGACATCAAGGACACCAGCCGGATCATCGGTGCGATCCCCAAACAGTGGAACGATACGCTTTACACCGATGCATCCGGACAATTCAGCGTCGGCATGTGGCGCAGCGAAGCCTTCGAAAGGCCCGAGTTCGAGTTTGATCACGTCGACTTGATGTGCATCCTGGAAGGCGAAGCGACTGTTTCCGGTCAAACCTTCAAACAGGGCGAAGCCGTGTTCGTACCTGAAGGCGCGCAATACAAATGGCAATGCGACGTGCCGGTGACCAAGGTCTATTGCGCCTTTACGCCCAAAGCAGCCGCGGTCAGCAGCGCAGCGGAATAACACCCGACCGTAGATCGGCGGAGACTGATGTCTACCCCTGCCTCGGCGCGGGAAGCTCTTTGGCGATTGTTTTTGTCCAGGAGCCGTCCACCTCCTGCACCCACCAGTAGATGGGCGACTGCAAATCGCCGATCCAGGTGTAGAGGATGACCACCGGCTCATCGCCGATAACAAGCGCATGGGGAACATTGGGCGGCGTTATGGAATACTCGCCCGGGCCCACCCGGCGCGGTTCCGCATCGACGCCGTTCTGGATGTGTACGACGCCGGAATGGACGTAATAGATTTCATGGCCGGCATGGTTGTGCATGGGATATTCGAAATCATGCGCCAGGAAGAAGATGCCCGAACGCAGCTTCTCATTGAACAGCCGCCCCCTGGGACCAATGATCTGCTTGCCCACCATATAGTCCGCCTGGGTGGCGTTGATGCCCTCGCCGTCGTAGACCTGATAAAAGCCGCCCTCCTCCGCCAGGCCGGAAACGGCCTCACAAAGCTCTTGCGGACCTTCCGCCGCGGCCAAGGCACCCGGCAGTGACGGCATCAGCGGATGATCAAGCGTGTGCGTCGCGTTTTCGCCCGGCGTCTCGCCGACTCCCCGCAACGCCTCGATAAACGGCGTGAGCGCGGCATCGGCCGCGCCATGTCCCTCCAGGACATTTAAGTAACTTTCGACGAATTGCTGCGCGCACGCCTGGCTGGTCATGTCGGCCTCCCCCCCTCTAATACTCGGAAAATACACTGATACATCCAGCTGTGCTTTACCAGCTCATTTCCCCACATAACCGGCAGCCCCCGTTGACAACAAAAACCCGCCACGGCATGAAAGAGCAATCCTATTGACGCCACGGGGAGGACAGCCCAATGAAAGCCCATATCGTTCTGGCGCATCCGGAGGCAAAGTCGTTCAACGCGCATCTCACCGGCATCTCGCAGCAGACGCTCGGTGACGCCGGTTACCGAACCACCCTTTCCGATCTCTACGCCATGGATTTCGATCCCCGCGAAGGCGCACATCACTACCAGACCCGAAAAGACGCGGACGTATTCCATGCCCAGACCGAACAACGCTTCAATGCGGACAACGACACCACGCCAGCTGAGGTCGACGCGGAAATCCGGCGTCTGCTGGATTGCGACCTGCTGGTCGTTCATTTTCCGCTGTGGTGGTTCGGCATGCCCGCCATCCTGAAAGGCTGGATGGACCGGGTTTTCGTTTACGGCCGCATATACAGGAGCGCCATGCGCTATGACGCCGGCATCTGTGCAGGCAAGAAGGTGATCGTGTGCGTCACGACGGGCGCCAATGAAGACAGTTGCGGCCATAACGGCCGGGAAAGCGACACACGGCTTCTTCTCTGGCCGATCCTCTTCCCGTTCAGGTACCTTGGATTCGACGTTTACGAACCGGAGATATTGCACGGCATTGGCGGCGTCGCCTTTGTCGAAGGCCACGAAGACGGCTTGAGCGCGATGGATACCTATTCCAACCGCTGGGCGATGACGCTGGAAACGCTCTCATCCCGCCCCCTGGTTCCCTATAACCGGGACAGCGACTTCGGCGAAACGAAACGGCTGAAGCCGGACGCGCCCGTCTACTCGCCGTTCATCCGTCACACGCCGGATGCTCTAGCGGAGTAGTCTCTCTCATCCGGCGCAGGAGCGTGATTTATCCGTTTTATGAATCCAGTGGTAGACTATGGCGTCCAAATGAGCGGGGCCGGCCATTATCCTGCCGGATAGGAGCCCTCTTCGTCGTGGGTCTCTCCCCCCTTGAGCGGCGGGTTGAACACGCAGATCACGCGCATGGGGGTCTTGGAGATGATCCGGTGGCGGTCATGCTTGTCGAGGCAGTACATGACCCCGGGCTTGAGCTCATGTGTGATGCCGGTGTCGAGCTCTTCCAGAATGCCTTCGCCCTCAATGATGTAATTCGCCTCGATATGGTTCTTGTACCAAAGCTGCGTGCCTTCGCCGGGCCCGAAACGGATGTCGGATAAGGTGAAGCCAACACCATCCTCTTCGAGCAGGAAACGTCGTGTCAAGGCGCTGCCGCCCTTGAGCTCGGTTTCATTCTTGCTACCTGCCAGGCCCTCGTAAGTCTTGACGATCATGTCTGAACTCCTTTCGTTTTGGAACCAGAAGAGTGTGCCCTGTTAACACACGGTGCGACACATCATATTTGTACTGGAATCGATGTTTGCTCACCGGGAACCGCAAGCGCGCCTGCCAATAGCCAGCAGCGGCAATGGAATATGACCACCGATAAATTGATCCGGCGTCAAAACACAAGGGAGTTCACCTGACGCCTGATGAACATTACTATACCGAAAAGGGTAATCACGTTGAGGGGGGTAAACACAATGTCATCGGCCATAACGACGGGCTTTATTCACCATGAGAAATACCTGTGGCATGACACGGGAAGCGCCGGCCTGTTTTTCCCAGCTGGCGGATTGATCGAGCCGGATGAGCATGTGGAGAATTCTTCGACCAAGCGACGCTTTCGGAATCTCATGGAAGTTACGGGGCTTTTGGATACGCTCACCCGCATTGCCCCACGCGAAGCCACGGAAGAAGAGATTCTACGCTTCCACACCCCGGATTACATCAAGACCCTGAAAACCATGAGCGACAATGCCGGTGGCGATGCCGGTGAGGCGACGCCCTTTGGTCCAGGCAGTTACGAGATCGCGCTATTGTCCGCAGGCGGCGTCATCGAGGCCTTTGACGCGGTGATCAGGGGTGACGTCAAGAATGCCTACGCCCTTGTGCGGCCGCCAGGGCATCATGCGGTTGCGGAAAGGGGCATGGGGTTTTGCCTGCTCGGCAATGCCGTCATCGCCATCAAGCACGCCATGGCCGTTCATGGTCTTGAACGTATCGTTACTGTCGATTGGGACGTGCATCATGGCAATGGCACCCAGAGCGGTTTTTACGACGACCCCAATGTGCTGACCATCTCTATCCACCAGGATATGAACTACCCGCCCGATTCCGGCACGGTAGACCAAACCGGTGAAGGCGCAGGTGAAGGCTACAACATCAACATCCCCCTTCCGGCCGGTTCCGGCCGGGGCGCTTATGAGGCCGCCATGGAACGTGTCGTGACGCCGGCCATCCGGAACTTCAAGCCGGATATGATCGTCGTCCCCTGTGGCTTTGATGCAAACTGCTTTGATCCCATTGGGCGCATGCAATTGAGCAGCCGGGCCTTCCGGGAAATGACCCGTACGGTCATGGATCTCGCCGACGAATTTTGCGACGACAAGCTGGTCATGTGCCATGAAGGCGGATACTCATCTGCTTACGTTCCGTTTTGCGGGCACGCCGTTATCGAGGAGATGAGCGGAGCGACCGACCCCATAGAGGATCCTTATTGTGAGGATATCGAAAGTCAGGCCGGCCAGGACCTGCTGCCGCATCAGGAAGCCGTCATCAATGCGGCGGCAGAGATTGCAAAGGGGAGTGTTGCACAATGACCGCTATAGCAAGGGTGGTCTTAAGGCTTGGAGTAACAGCATTTTTGTTTCTGTTTCCCCTGTCGTTATTGGCCGCCGAAAGCGTCCGTTTCAAACCCGGCGTATGGACGGAGAGCAGGCAGCCCGGGGAACAGGTTGTCAAAGGCGCCCTATTCTTGCCAAGTGGAGCACCCCCATATCCTGCCGTTGTCCTGCTTCCCCACTGTGGTGGATTTAAAAGCACCAATGTCCAAAGGGTTTGGCCTGACTTCCTGACAGATTCCGGATACGCCGTTCTGACGGTTGATTCCTATGGCCCCCAAGGTCAACAGAACTGTGTCGGCCTGAACAAGGCGGAAAGCCACCCTCTACAGGCTGACTTTGCTTATGGCGCTCTCGATTTTCTGGCATCGCGCACCGACATCAAACGGGACCGGATCGCTGCCATAGGCTTCTCCGACGGCGCTTTTGTGCTCAACAATAACATCACCCCGGGATCGGGAAACCGCTCAAGAAATCCTGAATTCAAGGCCGCAGTATCGTTCTACGGTGGGTGCCGGATGTTACACCGGCACGTTAAAGAAGATATTCCGATGATGATCATCGCGCCCGAACACGACAGCCAGCTTTCGCCCCTATGTATTAAATCGGCGATTCGTAGCGATCATATTTATCTGCATGTCCTGATGGGCGCTTATCATGCGTTCGATGAAAAAAAGCACAAAAAAATGACGGCAGATGCCTGGGGCAACAAGATGCTTTACAGCTCAACAGCCACATCCAAAGCGCGTGGTTACATTAAAGAGTTCCTCGACCATTTTATCGGTCCAAAAGCCGGAACTATGCTGGTAAGAAAAATCGATTACAAAGGATCAGAGGGTGCACGTTCGGAATTGGACACATGGATTTCGACCAACAAACAAAACCTTTGTTCAGGCGATATCGATGACTTTGCTGATGGCGTGTTCGACAAAATCGACGGCCTTAAGTCTAAGAAAAAAATTACGCAGGATTTCACCGTCTCTAAATTCAAGATGAAGAGGCTTTTTAAGGACACCTGTTCATAAGTATGTTTAAGGCAGTGGCTTCTACAGGGGCTGATTGACCTGCGCTACGCCCCGTTCCGGACCGGCTTCGAGCCGGTCCTCGGGGCCACAGGTTAAGGGCTAACAGCCCCCTGGATCAGGCTGCAGCGATGGCCTCGATCTCGACAAACCAGTCGGGATCGGCAAGGCCGGAAATGATAAGCAGCGTCGAGGCGGCGATATGGCCGTCCAGGTTCTTGTCCCGGATATCACGGTACAGGCCGACGTCTTCGGGCCTTGTCAGGTACGCCGTTACCTTGACGATGTTTTCCTTGGTCATGCCCGCATCGTCCAGGACGGCGAAGATCCTGTCCCAACAGGTCTGCATTTGCCCCCGGCTGTTTCCGGCCAGCGATCCGTCCGGCAGCGCGCCGACCTGTCCGGAAATGGTCAGCCAGCGGGTTGCGCCTTCAACGCTCACGCCCTGACCATAATCGGACGCCGGTGGCGCAATGGAGGATGGATTATGAACTTTAAACATAGACGCACTCCTTGCTTCAGGTCGTTTTTTATTCGCGTCTGTATCCCTGCCCAGTCGTGGAGATCAGACGCGTTCGGAAAGCCAGATCGCAAAGCGCGAGCCGGCCTTGACCAGACCCGTCAGGGCTTCGTAGCCCGGGGTCTTCTCGGCCTCGTGTTCGAGGCCCGTATCGCGGTGTTCCACTTCTTCGAGGCGGAACTTCTCGAATGTATCCCGCAGGTTCTTGTCCTCATCGCCCAGTTTGGCGATCTGCCCCGCGTAGTGCTCGTCGATTACCTCTTCCACCGCTACCGTGCAGGCCATGGCGGCTCGCTCACCCAGCAGGGCGGTGCCGGCGCCGAGCGCAAACCCCGCCACATGCCAGAGCGGCAGCATGGCCGTCGGCCGCACCCGATGGTCGGCGACAAGCTTGTTGAAGGTGCTCAGATGCTCCCGTTCCTGTTCGGCCATATGCTCGATGACGGGCGCCTTTGCGGTCTTGCCCAGCACGGCAAGCTGGCCCTCATAAATCCTGACAGCGCCGTATTCCCCGGCATGGTCGACGCGAATCATGCGCTCAAGCGCCTGCTCCCGGTCCGGATCGCCCGGCAGGCGGTCCTCCATGGTCTTTCGGCTCTGTTTGGCGGTTTTCATCATCTCCGGCGATCTCTCATATCAATACGGTCTGGGGCGCATGCGCTTGATGCCGTACCCCGTGGCAAAAGCAAGGGCAATGGACATGACCGTATTGTAGACGGTCATGGACAACCCGAACAGGGTCCAGTCCATGTCGTCACAGGGTTTTTCGGGTTTTTGCAGCAATCCCGCCTGCAGTTCGGCCGTGGTTGGAAATTCAACAAGCTGGCCGCCGCACCCCGCTACCGATTCCCACCAGTGCTGTTCGACACCGACATGGTAAAACGCGAGGCCGCCGCCCGCCAGGAAGATGGGTACGCACAGGAACGTTAGCGCCAGACGGCCGGCGCCACGCGGCATCAGGATCGCCGCCAGGGCCAGGACACCGGCCAGGGCATAGGGAATGCGCTGGTACAGGCACAGGATGCAGGGCTCCAGCCCGTAACCGTATTGCGCCGTATAGGCCGCGCCCAGGGCGCCGATGCAGGCAACGGCAACGCCAAACGGGGTCACCCGCGCCCAGTCCGGTTGTCCGTCAGAATGGAATAGAAAGCCGCTCATCCCGTCCCTGTTGGCCCCTCTAAATTTATGCCTTCAGCACTTTATCCAGCTTTATAAGGTAGGGTGCCAAGCCCCTGTAAGGCAATGGTTTCGAGCATAAAATTATCTAAAAAACGAACTTGACGGCGACGAACCCGCCCACCAGCAAAACGCAGAATATCACGGTCAGGAGCTGCAACCGCTGCTCGATAAACGTGCGGATCGGCTCGCCGAAATACCATAACAGGCCGGCTTCCAGGAAGAACCTGATCCCCCGCGCCAGGATAGAGGCGATAACGAAGGTAACCGGGTCCAGCACGGTGACGCCGCTAAGGATTGTGATCACCTTGTAGGGAAACGGCGTAATCCCTGCGATAAACACCGCCCACGCGCCCCACGCGTTATAGGTCGCCTGAAACTCGGCGAACTTGGCGCCGTAGCCGTAAAAATTCAAAAGCGGCTCGCCCACCTGCTCGAACAGGAAGTAACCGATGGCGTAGCCTAGAAGGCCGCCCAGCACGGACGTCACGGTGCAGATCAGGGCCAGAACCCAGGCATTCTTCCTGTCCGCCAGCACCATGGGAATCAATATGATGTCCGGCGGCACGGGGAAGACAGAGCTTTCGATAAAGGATACGCCACCCAACGCCCACTTGGCGCGGGGGTGCCCCGACAGGTTCATGGTCCAGTCATAAAGGCGTCTGATCAATTAAGCTTTTTCCCGCTAAAGGTTTAAGGGCCATCGAAACCGGCCTTCCCTTTAGCAGTACGGCGGGTGGTGCGCAATGCAGCAGGGGTAATTCGGTTAATTCAGCGGGAACAGGCACACAATTACGCGCATACAAGGATTGACCCGCCCCGGCGCATGGGTAAGATGCCGCCATTGGTCACGCCTGTTGATCACTTAAAGTTCGTGGACACGGGGCCCCTGTGGCGGAACTGGTAGACGCGCTGGATTCAAAATCCAGTTTCCTTACGGAAGTGCGAGTTCGATTCTCGCTGGGGGCACCATTTTCTTTTCCTCTCTCAGTTTAGACCCTTGATGTTGTTCGCGTCTGCTGGAACACTCGAACGAACGCTTAATCAACGGGAGGCGGCCATGAACCTGGAAGAATACACCAACCTCGACGCAACGGCCCTGGGCGAACTGGTGCGCAAGGGCGAGGTAACGCCCGCCGAACTGGCCGGGCTGGCCCGCGAGGCCCATGACAAGGTCAATCCCGTCACCAACGCCATGCCGGAATTCTATGACGACGCGGAAAGCGTGCCCGGCTCCGACGACGGCCACTTCGCCGGCGTGCCGTTCCTGCGCAAGGACATCGGCGCCACGGAAAAGGGGCGCTTGCAGGAACTGGGCTCACGCCTGTGTCAGGGCTATATCGCAAAGGAAGACAGCCACTACACCCGCCGGGTGCGCGAAGCGGGACTGCGCATCGTCGGTCGCTCCAACATTCCCGAATTCGCCACGGCGGGCTTCACCGAAACCGCGCTTTACGGCATCACCGGCAACCCGTGGAACCTGGACCGTTCCGCCGGCGGCTCGTCCGGCGGCGCGGCGTCGGCCGTGGTCTCAGGCATCGTTCCCATGGCGCATGCCTCAGACGGCGGCGGCTCCATCCGCATCCCGGCATCGTGGTGCGGGCTTGTGGGCCTCAATCCGTCCCGGGGGCGCATTTCCAGCGGCCCCAGCCATCAGGATGCGCTTTACGGCCTGGCGCGGGAATTCGTCGTCTGCAAGACCGTGCGCGACATGGCGCACGCCCTGGATGCGCTCGCCGGACCGGAACCGGGCGATCCGTTCATCATCCAACAACCGGAGCGGCCCTATGCGGCGGAGCTCGACGCGCCCCTCAAGAAATGCCGCATCGGCGTGGCGACGACGCCGTGGGGCGAAGGCGCGATCGAACCCGATGTTCAGGACGCGCTCGCCAAAACCATGGAGACCCTCAAGTCCATGGGCCACACGCTGGAGGAAATCGAGGCCCCGGTGGAGATCGAGTTGATCATGCGCGCTGTCATGGGCGGGTTCAACCTGGGCATGCTGGATCTCGACGCCATGGCGAAAATGACGGGGCGGGAGATCGGCCCGGATACGGTTGAGCCGGTTTCCATCAAGCTCTACGAGCTGGCGAAAAAAGGCGATGCGGCCTGGGCCGTGGGCGTCCTGGAAGACATGCGGGAACTGCGCCAGCGTTTCGCCGAGGCGACGCAAGGCTATGATCTGCTGCTCACGCCCACCATGCCGCAAACGGCCCTGCCCCACGGCACCTATTCCACGAACCGCGACGACATGAGCGCCGAGGAATTCCAGATGGGCGACACGTCGGCGTTCTACTACATGGGCGTTTTCAACGCCACGGGCCAACCCTCCGTGACCCTGCCCTTGTGGATGAGCGGCGACGGCCTGCCCATCGGCATGCAGATTGCGGCCAAGTTCGCCGACGAGGCGTCGCTGGTCAGGATCGCCCGGGACCTGGAACAGGCGCATCCGTGGATCGACCGCCGCCCGCCGGTCCATGCGGCCAGCATTTAAGAAAAATCAAAAACCAGCAATTGCCGAACCGGAGCGCATCGTTTAGGTTCCCGGCGTCTTTCTGATATACTTAGAGATTCGCAAGGCCCGGCGTTGATACAGGGCAGGAGAAAAGCATGTCGAAGTTACAGTTTTCCGTCTACGAGTTCATGGCCATCATGGGCCACATCGATGAAGAGCTGAAGGGCGCCAAGCCCTCGCCCGAGTCCGTCTTTGTCGAATGGAAGGACCAGTGGAAGCAGCTCGAAGACAAATCGGAAGCCCTGGGCCCCATGGAGCGGGCCGACCTGTTGTTCGACGGCAAGGTCACCATCAACGCCATTTCCGAAGAACACCTGCGAGAGGTCACCGACGTCGTCGCCGCCATGGTCAAGATGAACGAGGAGATGATCGAGGAAGACGATCCGGATGCGGATGAGGAAGACCTCGCCATGTGGCGCAGCCGGCACCGCGAACTGAACGGCATGCTGGCGAGCTTCGTCGCCGGCGGCGGCGAGAGCTAGATCCGTAAACGGCTTTTCAGGGAACTCATGAGACGGCAGACGCGCGACAAGATCTGGGACGAGTTCGTACACTGGTGCAAGAAACGCCACCTGAAGCCCCTGCCCGCCCATCCCTGGACCATTGCCGCCTACCTGCGGTGGATGGACACCCATCACGACGGTGAAAACGCTGAAAAAGCGCTGAAAAGCATTTCCCGGGCGCATCTGCTTGCTGGACGTCGCTCGCCGCACAACCACCCCATGATCGAGCGTACGCTCGGCTCCATCTACCGCCGCCGCTCCACGGCGCCGGATCGCTCCGACCTGTTCGAAGCGAAGGATTTCCTGGCTTCTTCCGTAACGCACCCCGTTCCGGCGCAGGACAATGACGATGCGGAAGATGAGGAGGAAGATACCCAGATTCCGCCGATCACCCGGCGGCAGACCATGCGCAGCCAACCCCGCCTTGTCAGCCGGCGGCGGATGTAGACCGAAAGGCGTTCACCCATGACAGAGCTCTATAAACTCAGCGCTTCCGACATGATCGATCTGTTAAAGGCGGGTGAGGTAACACCCACCGAGGCCGTGAACGCCGCTTATGACAGGATCGAAGAGGTCGATCCACTGATCAACGCCATGCCGACGTTGTGCGAAGACCGCGCCTATGCCGCCGCCAAGGCCATTGAAGCGGATACGGCTCAGAACAAGGCGCGCAAGGACGACCCAAGCTGGCTTGCCGGACTGCCCGTTGCAATCAAGGACCTGGTCGATGTGGCGGGTGTACGCACCACCTACGGTTCGCCCATCTACGCCGACCATGTGCCGGACAGGTCCGATATCATGGTGGAAACCCTTGAGGCCAACGGCGCCGTCGTCATCGGCAAGTCCAACACGCCCGAGTTCGGCGCCGGCGGCAACACCTTCAACCCGGTGTTTCCGTCCACCACGACGCCCTGGAACACGACCCGCTCGGCCGGCGGATCCTCGGGCGGCGCTGCATCGGCGCTCGCATCAGGCGAGGTCTGGTTGGCGACCGGCTCCGATTACGGCGGGTCGCTGCGCACACCGGCGAGTTTTTGCGGCATCGTCGGGTTGCGCCCCACGCCGGGACGCATCGCCAACGGCCCCAGGCCGCAGCCTTTCGAATCCGTTTCCGTCGAAGGCCCCATGGCGCGTTCGGTCAGAGACACGGCCCTGTTCCTGGACGCCATGACGGGGGCCCATCCATCGGATCCTTTGTCCCTGCGACGCCCCGATCAGTCCTATGCCTCGGCCCTTTCGGATGACAGCAGGCCCCGGAAAGCCGCCTTCAGCCGGGATCTGGGCGTCACGCCGGTCGATCCCGAGGTCGCCGATTTGTGCGAAAAGGCCGCCGAATCCCTGGCGGCGCAGGGCTGGGAAATCACCGATGAGATTCCCGACCTATCCACGGCCATGAACACGTTTCATGCTATCCGCGCCGCAACGTTCGCCGCCGGGATGAGCGAACTGCTGGAAAACAACCGCGAGTTTCTTAAGCCCGACAACATCTGGAACATCGAGCGTGGCCTCGGGCAGAGCGGCGCCGATCTGGCCCGGGCCGAACAGGAGCGGGGCGCATTGTTCCACGCCATGGCCGAGTTTTTCCAGAACCACGACCTGCTGCTGGCGCCGACGGCCTGCCTGCCGCCGTTTCCGGTGGAATGGCGCTGTCCCGAGGAACTGGGCGGCGAAACGTTCGAGAACTACATGGAATGGCTTCGCCTGCCCAGTGTGTTGTCCTTAAGCGGATGCCCGGTCCTGTCCCTGCCGGTCGGCATCACCCATGATGGCCTGCCGGTCGGCATGCAGTTCTGCGGCCCCTATGGCCGGGAAGACAAGGTCATCGCGGCGGCGCATCAGGCGGAACAGGTCCTCGACATGCGAGGGACCGTTCCGCGCGATCCTGCAACACCTTGCTAATGTGATTTTTGCATCGCAAAAGCGTTTACCGTATTTTCAGCTTTACATGTTCTAAATGCAGGCGCAGTCTGTTATATGCAATGCAGCATAATTTTTTGCGTTGCACATTTAGTCTATTTTCAGGAGTGCATGATGGACGTTATGGTTGATCCTTTTGAAGACATCCACGG
Organism: uncultured Thalassospiraceae bacterium; assembly: GCA_964344255.1. Taxonomy (GTDB): domain Bacteria; phylum Pseudomonadota; class Alphaproteobacteria; order Rhodospirillales; family Casp-alpha2; genus JAJFIE01. Next base: position 113,289 of record CAYFMQ010000010.1, on the reverse strand, counting down.
GTATTATTTCGAGGAGCTTGAGGTCGGCATGTCGGCCACCTACGCGAAGACCATCACGGAAACGGATATTGTCCTGTTCGCCGGCATGTCCGGGGACAACAACCCCGTTCACCTGAACCATGAATTCGCCGCCGAAACCATGTTCGAGGGGCGAATCGCTCACGGCATGCTCAGCGCCGGTTTCATCTCGACCGTGCTCGGCACCAAGATGCCCGGCCCCGGGTGCATCTACCTGAGCCAGAACCTCAAGTTCAAGGCCCCGGTTCGCGCCAATGACACGGTGACGGCGAAAGTGACGATCACGAACATGATCCCCGAGAAACGCTTCGTTGAGCTGGAAACCAACTGCTACGTATCCGGCAAGCCGGTCATTACGGGCGAAGCGGTCGTGCTTGTTCCGTCGAAGGACGCCTAGATTATTCTGTGCCTTTGACTTGACCTGATCTAATCCGGTTGCCACTGTCCTATGGCCATGCGGATATTCAGACACTACGAGAATTTTCCCGATGACCTGAAGGGTTCCGTCATTGCCGTGGGCAATTTTGACGGCGTCCATCTGGGGCATTGCGGCGTTATCGGAGAGGCCTCCCGCATCGCCATTGCCGCGGATATTCCCTGGGGCGTGATGACGTTCGAGCCGCATCCCCGGATGTTTTTCAAACCCGACCAGCCCAGTTTCCGCATTACCCCCTTAAGGGCCAAGTCCCAGGCGATCACCGACCTCGGCGCGGATTTCATGGTCGTGCTGCGTTTCGATGCGGAACTCGCCGGTCTCAGCGCTCATGACTTTGTTGAAACCGTCCTGGTCGATAGTCTTGGCGTCAGCCATGTCGTCTGCGGCTACGATTTCTCCTTCGGCAAGGGAAGGGAGGGCGATTGCGAGTTCCTGCTTCATGTCGGCAAGGAAAGCGGCTTCGGGCTCACGGCCGTGGGCGCCATCGACGACCCGGACGGCGAGGCCTATTCCTCCACCAGGGTCAGGAACTGCCTGACAAACGGCGATCCGAAGGGGGCCGCCGTCCTTTTGGGCCGCCCTTTTGAAATTTCGGGCCGGGTCAGTCACGGCGACGAACGGGGCCGCACCATCGGCTTTCCGACCGCCAATATCCACCTTGACGACTACCTTGAGCCCACACACGGGGTCTACGCCGTTCGCGTCGCCATCGAAACGACGGAAGAACCGGTCTGGATCGACGGCGTCGCCAATCTTGGCATCCGCCCGACATTCGATAAAACCGATCCTGTGCTGGAGGTCTTCCTGTTCGATTTCGAAGGCGACCTCTACGACAAGCACTTGAGGGTGCAGATGATCGACTTCATCAGGCCCGAGCAGAAATTTGACGGCCTCGACGCCCTGAAGGCCCAGATCGCCGCCGATTGCGAAACGGCGCGCAACATCCTGTCGTCACAGGGTTAAGGTTTACCCCCTTAATCTAGCTATGGCCTTGCGAATATGCCGTTCAGCGCCTATGATCCGCCGCCATGAACGAAGAGCGTCACATATTGCTGATTGTTTCGCCGAATGCAGGCGGCATAGCACGAATTATATGACCCGCGCCTGACGGGCTGCGGAGCAGTCCTGCGCGGGTTGACAGCTAAACGTTTCACTGACGATCTTCTTTTAAATCACCACGGAAATTATCCAGACCATGAGCGTTGATTACAAATCGACGGTTTTCCTTCCGAAAACCGATTTCCCCATGAAAGCCGGCCTGCCGGCGCGTGAGCCTGAAACCCTGAAAGTCTGGGAGGACGGCGATCTTTACCACCGCCAGCGCGAACAGAGCAAAGGGCGCGAGCCGTTCATCCTGCATGACGGTCCGCCCTACGCCAACGGCCACCTGCATATCGGCCATGCGCTGAACAAGATCCTGAAAGACGTTATCAGCCGATCGCAACAGATGATGGGCAAGGATTCCGTCTACGTTCCCGGCTGGGATTGTCACGGCCTTCCCATTGAATGGAAAATCGAGGAAGAGTACCGCAAGAAGGGCAAGGACAAGGACGAGGTTCCGATTGTCGAATTCCGCAGGGAATGCCGGGAATTCGCCGACAAATGGATCGACATCCAGCGTCAGGAATTCAAGCGCCTTGGCGTACTCGGCGACTGGGACAACCCCTACACGACCATGACCTACGCCGCGGAAGCGCAGATCGTGCGGGAACTGGGCAAATTCCTGATGAACGGATCGCTCTATAAAGGAGCCAAGCCGGTGATGTGGTCGCCGGTCGAGAAAACCGCCCTGGCGGAAGCTGAGATCGAGTATCACGACCATACCTCGACCACCATTCACGTGCGATTCCCCATCGTAAAGCCCGCGACGCCTGAACTGGAGGGAGCTGCGGTTGTCATCTGGACGACCACGCCCTGGACCATGCCGGGTAACCGGGCGACGGCTGTCGGGCCGGATATCGACTATAGCGTTATCAAGGTTACGGCCGTTGCCGAGGAATCGATGGTGAAAACCGGTGACACTCTGGTCATCGCAACGCTGCGGCTGGAAGATTTCTGCGCGGCGGCGAAAATCGAAAGCCATGAAACGCTTACGACGCTGAAAGGTTCCGCCATTGCGGGCAGTATCTGCCATCATCCCCTGAACGGTCAGGGTTTTGATTTTGACGTGCCTGTGCTGGAAGCCGATTTCGCCACGACCGAAGACGGCACCGGCATCGTTCACATAGCACCGGGTCATGGTGCGGATGACTGGATTCTCGGGCGCAGCAACGGCATCGAAGCGCCGCAAACGGTCGGCGAGAACGGCTGTTTCTATGATCACGTCCCGCTGTTCGCCGGCAAGCATGTCTACAAGGTCAATGACGAGGTCGCCGAAACCCTGCAACAGGCCGGTGCATTGCTGGCCAAGGGCAAGCTGGTCCACCGCTATCCCCATAGCTGGCGGTCGAAAGCGCCCCTGATTTTCCGCAACACGTCGCAATGGTTTATCTCCATGGAGACAAACAACCTCCGGGAAACGGCCCTGCAGGCCATCGCCGACACCCGGTTTGTGCCGGAATCCGGTCGCGCCCGCCTTCATGGCATGATCAAGGAGCGCCCGGACTGGTGCGTCTCACGCCAACGGGCCTGGGGCGTGCCGATCACGGTTTTCGTCAGCAAGGAAACCGGTGAGCCCTTAAGGGACCAGGCGGTCCTCGACCGCATCGCCGACGCCGTCGAGCAGGAAGGCGCGGATGCCTGGTTTTCATCCGACCCGTCACGGTTCCTTGGCAACGAGCATGACGAAAATGATTATGAGCAGGTCACGGACATTCTCGATGTCTGGTTTGATTCCGGCAGCACGCACAGCTTCGTCCTGGAAGCCCGCGACGACCTGCAATGGCCGGCGTCGCTTTACCTGGAAGGCACCGACCAGCACCGCGGCTGGTTCCATTCCTCTTTGCTGGAAAGCTGCGGCACACGCGGGCGTGCGCCTTACGATGCCGTTCTGACCCACGGGTTCGTCATGGCCGAAGACGGACAGAAAATGTCCAAGTCTCTCGGCAACATCGTCTCGCCACAGGATGTCGTTGACCAGCACGGTGCCGACATTTTGCGCCTCTGGGTCGTCGGGTCCGATTACTCCGAAGACCTGCGGATCGGTCCGGAAATTCTCAAACATCACGCGGATATCTACCGCAGGCTGAGAAATACGCTTCGGTATCTCTTAGGGAATCTGAACGAGTTCTCGGAGGACGAAAAAATTTCACCCGCCGAAATGCCGGAGCTCGACCGCTGGGTCCTGCACCGCATCTGGGAAATGGACCGGACCATTCGCAAGGCCTGTGACGATTATGATTTCCACCCGCTGTTTTCGGAGCTGCACAATTTCTGCGCCCTGGACCTTTCCGCCTTCTACCTGGATATCCGCAAAGACAGCTTGTACTGCGACCGGCGCGATTCAGTTCAGCGCCGTTCCGCGCGGACGGTCCTCGATGCCCTGTTCAACTGCCTGACGGCCTGGTTTGCGCCGTTTATCTGCTTTACGGCGGAAGAGGCCTGGAAAGCGCGGCATGGCGAAGAGGCGGAAAGCGTTCACATGAGAACCTTCCCGGATATTCCCGATAACTGGCGTGACGATGCCCTGAACGAGAAGTGGCAGACCATTCGCCAGCTTCGCCGGGCCGTTACCGGCGCCCTGGAAATAGAACGGGCCGAAAAACGGATCGGATCGAGTCTCCAGGCTGCGCCTTTGGTTTACGCCGAACAGGAATACCGAGACGCCCTCGGCAATCTAACTGACGCCGAAATCGCCGACCTGTTTATCACTTCGGGTGCGACGTTCGCTGACGGCGATGCGCCGGAAGATGCCTTCCGCGCCGAAGACGTTCCCGGAATTGCCGTCGTGCCCCAACTCGCCGAAGGGGAAAAATGCAATCGCTGCTGGAAGGTTCTGCCTGATATTGGAAGCGATTCGGACCATCCCGACGTCTGCACCCGGTGCGCCGACTCGGCCTCGCATGCGGCAATGGCGGCGGAATGAACCATCGAATGCGGCAAGGCCTGGGCGTTGCATTGGCTATCCTGCTGTTGGATCAAATCAGCAAGTGGTTCATGTTGCTTTCCGTCATGCAGCCCCCGCAGAGGATAGAAGTACTGCCGTTCTTTAATCTGGTTTCGGCCTGGAACAGGGGTATCTCATTCGGCATGTTCGATTCCGATTCAACCTATTCCGGCTGGATTCTTTCCGGCATTGCCGTTGGTATCGTTATCTTTCTCCTGAACTGGTTGCGCAAATCAGACCGTAGGCGCATATCTATCGCCATAGGCATGATCATCGGCGGCGCTATCGGCAATGTCATAGATCGCGGGGTCCACGGAGCCGTTTATGATTTTCTGGATTTCCACGTGGGCGGATATCATTGGCCGGCTTTTAACATCGCCGATTCCGGCATCACGGTAGGCGCAGCGATACTGATCCTTGATTCCCTGCTCTCAAAGTCGGAAAATAGAGTTAGTTAAGGATTTGCTGGAGATTTCATGAACGCAAAACGCGTTACAGCCCTGTTCGCATTAGCCCTGCTTGTTGCCGGGTGCAGCGATGTGCGTGAAAGCATCATCCCGTCCAAGCGGGCGCCGGATGAGTTCGCCGTTTACACGCGCGCACCACTGACCTTGCCGCCGGAATACAACTTACGGGTTCCCGCGCCGGGATCGGACCGTCCGCAAGCCGTCAGCCCCCGTGATATCGTCGAAGAGGCGATTCTGGGATCGAGCTCCCGGGTTGCAGAACCTGGCTCGCAGGAGCAGGCCAATCTTACACCCGGGCTTCAGGCGCTACTTCGTGATGCAGGCGCCACGGATGCGGACCCTTCCATCCGATCCATCATCAACCAGGAAACATCAATTCTTGCCGAAGAAGATGCCTCCGTCATGGAGCGGATCATTTTCTGGGGAACCCCAAACGAGTACGGCTCCTCGGTTGATGCGGCAGAAGAGAATAAACGTATTCAGGAAAATCAGGCCCTCGGCCAACCATTGGATAGTGGCGAGGTTCCTGTAATTGAGAAAAAACGCAAAGGTCTTCTCGAAGGAATTTTCGATTAACTCCCTTGCCCTTCCGCTGGCTGGCTCATATCTCTTAGATCGGATCACGTTTAGACGGAAACGCTGCGCGTTTCATCGAAACGTGTGAATCCGATCGAATTCAATAACTTAGAGCAGAGGAACACGTTTTATTGTCTCACAAAGTGATTACAATTAAACATGACCTGCTCTAAAAACGTTCAACCATAAACAGGCATGAACCACATGCACCGTCAGTTCGTATCCCTTTTGTTTATTGCGGCAACGTTTTGCGCAATCGCATTTAAACCTCTTGGCGCTTCTGTTTTCGACCCTGATACGTTCACGCTTGATAACGGCATGCAGGTAGTGGTGGTCGAGAATCATCGGGTTCCGGTCGTTACGCACATGGTCTGGTATCGCGTTGGCGCAGCGGATGAAGGGCCGGGAGAAACCGGCATCGCCCATTTTCTCGAACACCTGATGTTCAAGGGTACGCCCCGTTTCCCGAACGGGGAGTTTTCCGAAATCGTCGCCAGAAACGGCGGACAGGAGAACGCCTTCACGTCCTACGATTACACAGCCTATTACCAGACCGTCGCGAAGGACAGGCTCGAACTGGTCATGGACATGGAAGCGGACAGGATGACCAATCTGGTGCTTTCCGATGAAGACATTGAAACGGAACGCATGGTCGTTCTGGAGGAGCGCCGCTCCCGCACCGATAACAATCCTTCCGCCCTGTTAAGCGAACAGGTAAACGCCGCCCTCTATCTCAACCATCCCTACCGCCGGCCCATCATCGGTTGGGAACACGAAATCAGGAACCTCAACCGGGATGCCATCCTGAACTTCTATCGCCGCTGGTATGCCCCGAACAACGCCATCCTGATTGTCGCCGGCGACATCACGGTGGATGAATTGCGCCCGTTGGCGGAGAAATATTACGGCTCCATCCAACGGGGCGACACGCCTGAAAGGGTGCGACCGGAGGAACCGCCGCAGCGCGCCGCAAGGGAAGTAACCTACAGGGATGCACGCGTCCGGCAACCTTCCTGGCATCGGATATTTCTGGCGCCCAGTTATGTTACCGGTGAATCCCAACATGCCTATGCGTTGGAAATTCTTTCCGATGTCATGGGGGGCTCTACGGGCCGGCTGTTCAGCAAACTGGTCGTCGAGGACAAGATCGCTCTCAGCGCAGGGGCCTATTACAGCCCCGATAATCTTGGGCCCGGCCGGTTTGTCGTCTATGCCAGCCCTGTCCCCGGTACCGATATGGCGCAGATCAGCGCGGCTGTCGAAGATGTCATCAGCGACGTACTGTCTTCAGGCGTAAGCGACGAAGAAGTAAGCCGCTCCATAAACACCATGCAGGCCAGCGCCATCTATGCACGTGATTCATTATCGGGCGGGGCAAGAACCCTTGGCGCTGCAATTACATCCGGACAGACAATCGAAGACGTCGAATCATGGCCGGAGCGCATATCCGCCATAACCCCGGGTGACGTAAAAACGGCGGCGGAGCACGTCTTTTCCGTATCGCGTTCGGTAACCGGCCTGTTGTTGCCGGAAGAGAATTAACATGAAGATATTAGCCGGAGCACCAGCAAGCCTGAAACAGTGTGTTCTTTCAACGTTCCTGCTGTTGTTGGGCTGTCTCGCTGTCTTTCATGAAGCGCGGGCCGTAGAAGTCCGGGAAGTCATCAGCGACGGCGGCATTGTCGCCCTGCTGGTCGAGGATCATACAAATCCCATCATTACCATGAACTTTGCTTTCCGGGGCGGCGGGGCGCTCGATCCTGAAGGAAAGGAGGGTCTGGCCGACATGGCTGCAGGCCTTCTGGATGAAGGTTCAGGCGATCTGGACAGCCAGGCGTTCCGGCAGCGGCTCGAAGAGCTGGCCGTCAGCATCAGTTTTTCCGCTGGACGAGACACCTTTGGCGGCAGCCTCTCAACCCTGACCAGGACCAGGGACGAGGCGTTCTCCCTTCTGAAAACGGCCCTGACCAAGCCCCGTTTCGACGAGGAACCCGTTGCCCGGATCCGGAGCCAGATTCTTGCCGGCTTGCGCCAGGAATCGGAAGATCCCAACGCCATTGCCGGGAAAACACTGTTCAAGACGCTTTTCGGCGAACACCCTTACGGTCGGCCAAGCGGCGGCACCCTGGAAAGCATCGAGGCCATAACCACAGACGACCTGCGCTCTTTCGCCGCCAGGCGGCTTGCCCGGGATAACCTTGTTATCGGCGTCGTCGGCGATATCACGTCCGATGAGCTCGCCTCACTCCTGGACGACACCTTTGGCGGTCTTCCTGCAAAGGCCGATTCCTGGGTTATACCTGACATAACACCGCCTGATGAGAGGCAGCAGGTGGTCGTGAGGATCAATGTGCCGCAAAGCGCCATACTCTTCGCCCAAGGCGGCCTGAAACGTGACGATCCGGATTTTTATGCCGCCTATGTCATGAATTACGTCCTGGGCGGCGGGGGCTTTACCTCTCGCCTTTATACCGAGGTACGCGAGAAACGGGGACTTGCCTATTCCGTTTACAGCTATCTTACGCCTTACGAAAACACGGCGCTGATCCTTGGCGGCGCCGGAACCGCCAATGCCCGCGTCAAGGAAACCCTGGACGTGTTAAATGAAGAATGGGCGCGTATTGCCGAAAACGGCATTACAGAAAAAGAACTAAACGACGCCAAGACCTACCTGACGGGGTCCTATCCGTTAAGATTTACGGCCAGCGGCAAGATTTCAAGAATGCTGATGAGCATCCAGCTCGACAATCTGGGCAAGGATTATTTCGACAAGCGAAATGAATATATCGAGGCGGTTACACTGGCGGATGTTAATCGCGTCGCCCGTCAATGGCTTGATCCGGAACACCTTACTATCGTTATTGTAGGCGAGCCGGAAAGCCTCTAGATTCACCCCCGATGACAAACAAAACCACTCCAGACTCCCCGGTGCGGAAGACACTGTTCGAGCACGCGGAACGTCTGCATGGCATTCACACCATGGAGATGTTCGCCAACGACCCTGAACGATTCGAAAAATTCTCGTTCGAGCTCGGCGGCCTGTTCGTGGACCTGTCCAAGAATCACCTCGATGACGAGACCCTGTCTACCCTGGTTGAACTGGCCCGGATCGCCGAAGTGGAAGACTGGCGCGACAGGATGTTTTCCGGTGAGCCGGTGAACAGCACCGAGAACAGGGCGGCGCTGCATGTCATACTTCGCAATGCGGACGGTCCACCCTTTATCGTTGACGGGGAAGATGTCACGGCCTCCGTACGGAACGGGCTTGATAAAATGACTGGGATGGTCAACCGGATACGCAGCGGTCAATGGCTGGGCAGTACGGGGAAACCCATAACCGACGTCGTACACATTGGCATCGGCGGTTCGATCCTTGGGCCCGCTGCAGCCGCACACGCCCTGGCGAGAACCAATGGTCGTTCGGTCCGTGTCCATTATGTTTCGAATGTGGACGCTGAAGCGATTTTTCCCATCCTGGAGTCCCTGGACCCGGAACAAACGTTGGTTACATCGGTGTCCAAGAGTTTCACAACCCTGGAAACCTTGACCAATACGGAAACGGCGCGTGAATGGCTGCTGGAGGCCTTGCCCGAAAAAGATATAGGCAACCATCTTGTCGGCATCACCGCAGAACCGGCGGCTGCGATTGAATTTGGCGTTCCCGAAGAGAATATTCTGACGTTCTGGCCCTGGGTCGGCGGCCGGTTTTCGCTCTGGTCGACGGTCGGCTTTCCCATTGCCCTGACCATTGGCATGGATGCTTTCAACCGGTTGCTGGACGGCGCCCGCCAGATGGACAAGCATTTTTGCGAGACGCCCCTGACGGAGAACCTCCCCGTCCTTCTGGCCCTGGTCGGCATCTGGAACACCGATTTCCAGGACACCGGCGCCCATGCCATTCTTCCCTATGACGAACGTCTCGCCAACCTGCCGCAACACCTGCAGCAACTCGAAATGGAGAGCACGGGCAAAAGCGCCAATCAACACAATGAGTTTACCCAATGGCACACGGCGCCGATTGTTTTCGGCATGCCGGGCAATGACGCCCAGCATACGTTCTTCCAGGCCTTGCATCAGGGAACGCGGACGATTTCAGCCGACTTCATCGGCTGTATCCGCCAGGACCATCCCCATGACAACCATCATGACCGGCTGATGGCGAACCTGTTCTCCCAGACGGAGGCCCTGATGCGGGGACGCACGGAATCGAATGGCGGTGATGACATTCACCATTTCTGCCCCGGCAACAGGCCAAGCACGACAATCCTGCTGGACGCCATGGAGCCGGAAACCCTGGGCATGCTGCTGGCGCTTTATGAACACAAGGTTTTTGTCCAGGGGATCATCTGGGGCGTGAACCCGTTCGATCAGTGGGGCGTTGAACTGGGCAAGGAACTGGCCAAATCCATCCTTGACCAGATCGAGAAAGGCGAGCCCGTTTTCGATCACGACGGCTCTACCAACGGCCTCGTCAATCGCTTTGTCCGAAGCCGAAATAAGCCCGGGTAACGCTCCATGACCATCCGTTTGCTGCCAGAAACGCTAGTTAACCGGATCGCCGCGGGCGAGGTTGTCGAGCGCCCGGCATCCGTGGTCAAGGAACTTGTTGAAAACAGCATCGACGCCGGCGCCCGCCATATCGACGTCATCCTGCGCGATGGCGGCCAGACCCTGATTTCCGTCGAAGACGACGGGTGCGGCATGTCGCCCGAGGAAATGCTGCTGGCGGTGGAGCGGCATGCGACCTCCAAGTTGCCGGACGATGACCTGATCCATATCCGCACCCTGGGATTCAGGGGCGAAGCCCTGCCATCCATTGGCGGCGTTTCCCGGCTGACCATTCATTCACGGGCAACAGACAGCGACGAGGCCTGGAAGCTGACCGTAGAGGGCGGCGTGAAATCCGAACCGGCGCCCGCATCCCATCCCGCCGGCACCCGAATAGAGGTGCGCGATCTGTTTTACGCCACGCCGGCCCGTCTCAAGTTTCTCAAAACGCCCCGGACGGAACAGAACCACGCTGTTGAAATCCTCAACAGGCTGGCCATGGCCCATCCCGATATCGGCTTCAGCCTTTCCGACGGCACCCGTCACCTGATCAGCCTCAACCCCGCCCAGGGCGATCTTTTCAGCGCCCGGCTCGACCGCCTGACCGGGATCATGGGCCGGGATTTCGCCGACAACGCCATGCCGATCGACGCAGGCCGGGACAATGTGCGGCTGAGCGGTTACGCCTCCCTGCCCACCCTTAACCGGGGCAACGCCGCCATGCAGTTCCTGTTCGTCAATGGCCGGCCGGTCCGGGACAAGCTGCTGGTCGGCGCTTTAAGGGGGGCCTACCGGGATTTCCTGGCTTCCGACCGTTATCCCATGGTGGCGCTGTTTCTCGAGTTGCCCCCGGACGAGGTCGATGTCAACGTTCACCCGGCAAAGACGGAAGTCAGGTTCCGAGACGCCGGGCTTGTTCGGGGGCTGATCGTCGGAGCGCTCAAGCATGCATTGGCGGAAACGGGCCACAGGGCCTCGACCACGGCGTCCGGCACAGCCCTTGGCGCTTTCCGGGCGGAAGGATCGAACATCCCCTTCGGCGGCGGCGGCAATGTTTCCCGCGGCGGCGGAGCATTGAACTATTCAAAGCCTCCCATCTCACCAGGCCTGGCGCAACAGGCTTACGAATACCATCAACCGCTCCCCGCGCTGGACACGGCGCCGGACGCCCGCATGGCGGACGACATCACGCCCGAAGAAGCAGTGGAAGACTACCCTCTGGGCGTCGCCAGGGCCCAGCTTCACGCCACCTACGTTGTCGCGCAAACCGCCGATGGCATCGTCATTGTCGACCAGCATGCCGCCCATGAACGGCTGGTGCATGAACGCATCAAAAACGCCCTCGAAAGCGGCGGCGTGGCGCGTCAGGGCCTGCTGATCCCCGAAGTCGTCGACCTGGAAGGCCCTGCCGTGGATCGCCTGAGCGCCCGTTCGGAAGAGCTGGCGGAGATGGGGTTGGTGCTGGAAGCCTTCGGTGACGGCGCCGTCGTCGTCCGCGAAACCCCGGCGCTGTTGGGTGAGATGGACATCAAGGGCCTTGTCCGTGATCTGGCGGACGATCTGGCGGAGATGGATGAGGCGCTCAGCCTGCGCAATCAACTGGGTGACGTGTGTTCCTCCATGGCGTGCCACAGCAGCGTGCGCGCGGGCCGGAAGCTGAACGCCCAGGAAATGAACGCCCTGCTCCGCGAAATGGAAGCCACGCCCCACAGCGGCCAGTGCTCTCACGGCCGTCCCACCTATGTGGAGCTTAAGCTCAGCGATATCGAGAAACTGTTCGGCCGGCGTTAGGCGGCCGAACGATCCAGACCGGCAACGCCGAGCGCCGCTGCCGTATCGTTCAGCTCGGCAACTGTTTCTGCCGGCAATGGAATGCCTTTCTCCAGCCGTTCAGCCCGCAACCGGCGCTCCCGCTCACCGGGGACTTCCACCCGTTCGAAACCCGGCGCGGGCGGGCAGTCCCTGATCTCGGCCAGGATTTTCTCGGCCACGCTCCGGTACCCTTCGCCTCCTCGGAAGCGCTGCATGTCGATACAGATGAAAATCCAGTTGAGGCCGTCCCGGCTGGACCCCAGCATGGCTTCGCCGATCAGCTCCCCCATCAGCGCCATGCCGTAACCTTTGGGTCCCGCCATGGGGAGCAAGGCCCCGCCGTTGAAGTAATCGTCCGGGTTGGTGCTCGGGTTGCCCTTGGCGTCAATGATCAGGCCTTCCTGCAGGGAGCGCCCCGCCGCCTTGGCTGCATACACCTTGCCGCCGGCGCCGGTCGCCGTGGCGAAATCCAGCATGACAGGACCGTTCTCGCCGCCGGGGGCCGCAAAACTGTAGGGATTGGTCGGCAGCATCCCCTTGGCCCCGCCGTAGGGCGCAACCTGCGGCCATTCCGCCCGCGCGCCGCCGCCGAACAGGATGGCGAGACAACCCTGTTCCGCAGCGCGTTCGGTGAATTCGCCGATGCGTCCGGTATGGCCCACGTTGACGACGCCGATGGCGGCAACGGATTTTTCCTGCGCCTGTCGGACGGCTTCATCGGCGGCAAGCCGGAGCGCCAGGATGCCGAAACCTTCCCTGCCGTCGACAACGGTACCGCCACCATCCGTCATCGTGATTTCCGGCAAGGCATCCGGATTGTAGTAGCCTTTCTCCGCCCAGTCCCGGTACATGGTCAGGCGGAAGATGCCGTGGGAGTAAACCCCCGCCAGGTCGGCATTAACCAGATGCCCGGCGACTTCCCGGGCGATTTCTTCCCGGCACCCCATAGCGGAAAGCACCCGGACGCCCAGCGCCGTCAGGGCTTCGGCGGTAAATCGGGGATCGGTTTCCTTCATGGCTGCCGCTCTTTCAATCTCAGAAACGTCACCAGCGCCGCGCCGTAAGTCCGCTCATCCAGCTTTACATAGCCCGGCGGCGCCTCGAACGGAACGGATTGATCGGTTTCCACCACGACGATTGCGCCCGGCTTGATCCAGCCATGCCGGGCAAGGCCGAGCAGGGCCTGTTTTTCCAGCCCTTGGTTATATGGAGGATCGAGAAAGACGACATCCGCCGGGCGCTCCAGCAGTCTCGGCGGCGGGCCCAGTTTCGCAGCGTCAAGCTTCAGCGTCCGGCACTGCTTTATCACCCCCAGCGCCGCCGCGTTATCCTTGATAACAGCCAATGATGGCCCGGCATGATCGATAAACATGACATCAGACGCCCCCCGGGACAGGGCTTCCAATCCCAGGGCGCCGGTTCCGGCGAAAACGTCCAGCACCTGCGCGCCGTCCAGGTCACAGGCCGCCTTGCCGCTCACCAGGATATTGAAAATGGATTCCCGCGCCCTATCGGATGTGGGCCTGACGTCTTTGCCCTTGGGGGCCTTCAGCGCCCGGCCTTTCAGAATTCCGCCGACAATCCGCATGGCAATATCCCGTCAGTCCAGTTTGAAGGATTTGGGCAGGCTTTCGCGCAGCATCTTGCGGCTGACTTCCGAGACCGCGCCCTTCTCCATGTTGCCCAGCTGGAACGGGCCGTAGGTCGTGCGGATCAGGCGCGTCACCCGATAACCGAGGTGCTCCATGATCTTGCGGATTTCCCGGTTCTTGCCTTCCGTCAGCGCAATGGTCAGCCAGGCGTTTGCGCCCTGCTGGCGGTCCAGCGCCGCCTTGACGGAGCCATAGCGAATGCCGGAGATGGTGACGCCCTTCTCAAGCTTCGCCAGAGACGCCTCGTCCACCCGGCCGTTGACCCGGACCCGGTAGCGCCGGATCCAGCCCGTATCGGGGCGTTCCATGTAGCGCGACAGTTCGCCGTTATTGGTGAGCAGCATCAATCCCTCGGAATTCAGATCCAGCCGTCCCACGGAGATCACGCGCGGCAGGTAGGACGGCAGCTTATCGAAGATCGTCGGCCGGCCCTCAGGGTCCTTGTGGCTGACGATCAGGCCCGCCGGCTTGTGGTAACGCCAGACTTTTGTCTCCTCCTGTCCGGCCAGCGGCTTGCCGTCCACGACGATGTTATTGGCTGCCGTGACCGTGAAAGCGGGAGAGGTCAGCTTCTTGCCGTCCACGACGACACGGCCATCGGTGATCCAGCGTTCGGCGTCCCGGCGCGAGCACAACCCGGCGCGCGCCATCACCTTGGCGATACGCTCGCCTTTTACTTCCGTCTTGGTGCTTTGTTCCTGTGACGGCGGTTTCGCCATGAAAAAGTCCAGTAGGTTTTAAGATATACGGGATGCGGGTTATATCAGGGCACGGCACGTCTGTCATGGCATGCATAAGCTCCCCATGGTAGGAAAAGGCATGAACTACGCTGACGCTTTTCAGCTCGGCCTGATGGGAAAGGCCCTCGACGAAGCCCGCGCCGCGGCGGCGCGGGGCGAGGTGCCTGTGGGGGCGGTGCTGCTGGATGCCCGCAACCGGGAGATCCTCGCCATGTCCGGCAACCGGGTCGAGGAACTGAACGACCCCACGGCGCACGCCGAAATGCTGGTGATCCGCGAGGCCGCGTACAAGGCCGGTTCGGCGCGGCTGGCGGACTGTGACCTCTACGTGACGCTGGAGCCCTGCCCCATGTGCGCCACGGCCATCTCGTTTGCCCGCATCAGAAGGCTTTACTTCGGCGCCTATGATCCCAAAGGCGGCGGCGTCGACCACGGCCCCCGCATTTACCAGCAGCCGACCTGCCATCACAAACCGGAAGTCTACGGCGGCCTCAGCGAGACGGAAGCAGGTGAATTGCTAAAAGATTTCTTCGCCGGGAAACGGTGACTTACCCTGTCCTTCTGTGTCTTAGAGATTCAATAGTGCTTTTGCCTGGTGAGCCAAAACGGACAGATTCTATGAGCCTGAAGAGAGTCTGCAAATGATCCAAAGATGTCATTCATCAACAAAGGGAAAGGTATTAAATGAATGATAGTCTTCATCAGTGAAGTGAGCGAATAACCTTTCTTGAGACCACTTCGCCAATTGATGAATAACGTCTCTAGAAGGAGTATCTTGCCCCGGTTCCCAGAACGTATTCAGTTCAAATCGCAACCGGCGGTGCAACAACCGCTGTTTGGGATATTCTGGGCTTTCTACGGCCTCAAGAAGTTGTTCTTCATGTGAAAAATGCTGAGCAACATATCTATGCATTGCCTCCAGTTCTTTTTTTAAAGCTTCATCGCGTTTGTAACTTTCCTCCATTTCGTCCAATTCTATGATTAGCGAGACAAGCTCCAACAGAGCCTTATGCTCTCGGTCCACCATTATGTTTCCGGTTTCATAATCTTCCGACCATTCCAGCTTGGTGACCATACACCCCCCTATATCAAGTCTCAGGCGTGTAAGATTCAGACATGTGGAGTTTCAGCAACACCAATACAATTCTACAGATCCTGATGCTTGTTTTTCTCAATCACTTTGATCTTGTTAATAGAGGGATACTGACTTCGATGTGCTCACAACTCAATTATCCATAAGTCGCAAGAGCACCTACGAAAGTATGAAGAGCATAAATCAAAAAAATCTTCTGATTTCCGCTGCTGGCGACAATCAAAAATGATCAACGTTCATAAATTGCATCAGATATAGGGGGCGGAACCCAACGTAGACCGATAAGATCAAGTTGTGTTCTTCCGGTCCCGTTTGCAGGGTGGCTTGTGATCGGTATTTCAATGGATCAAGTGGAAATGCTTATCCCCGGACACTCAGGAATGTTACAGCCTCAACTCGCCGCCAAGAATTTATCATAGGCCTGGGCAACCGAAAGGACGGACGCTTCAAACAATTCCTGGCCGATCTCGCCGGTCGACAGGGTTGGGTCCGATCCCATCCGGCCATCGGCGTAACGGTTGCGAAAATCATTGGCGTCGTAAACCGGGCCGTTGGGTGGAAGGCGGGGCGTCAATTTATCACGCTTCACCCGGGCGGCGTCCTCGGGGTAACCGAAATAGGTCAGCGAAACCTCGGACGGCGTGGCATGATCGCCCTCCGCATCGCCGAACTCCTTTTTCGAGATATCCCGTATGGCGTCGCTGTCCCACCAATTGTGCAGATGGCAGCGAACAGATGGCCGGTTCTGTCCCGCGGTGCCAAAACTGCTTTCGGCATAAATTTCCGAGAATGCCGCCTCGCAGGTGGCGATATTGCCGCCATGCCCGTTCAGAAAGAAGAACCGGTCAAACCCGTGGCGGGTCAGGGAATTTACGACGTCGCATATCACGGCAATCAGCGTTGTCGGGCGCAACGCTATTGACCCTGAGAATCCCAGGTGATGCTGCGCCATGCCGATACTCAGTGTCGGCGCAACCATGATATTCCGTCGCTCGCCGACCTCAACCGCCACCAGTTCCGGGCACAAGGCATCGGTTCCGATGAAACCGGTAGGCCCGTGTTGTTCGGTGGATCCGATGGGAATAATGATCCCGGTCGATTCTTTCAGGTAATCCTCAACTTCCGGCCATGTTCTTAATTGCAGGCGCATGTCTCACTCTTTCATGTCGCAAAACAGATCGTGATTACAGAACCCTAGCGGTAATTCAGGGATCAGGCCATAGCTTGTCTGCACCAGGACGTGCCAGCCAAGGCTCTGCCGGGGCGGCTTCATCGCCGACGTTTTCAGGTAGTCCTGAACGCGGGCGGATCAAAGGTAACCGGAATCAAACACCCGCCCGGGCTTCTCCACAGGCGGGTGTTTGTTTTCTTATTCACAAATCAGCAGGTTCACGCCGCTTTTTTCCGGCCCCGTTTCCAGTTCGGCTTGCGGTTCCGGCTGCCCTGCGGGCGGGCGTTGGGGTTGCCGTTGCCGTTACCGCTCCCTTTGCCACGAGACCGGCCGCCACCGCCACCACGCTTCTTGCGCTTGGCGCCGGGATCGTTGGCGGCTTCCGGGCAATGGTAGGCGTGGTCCTCGAACACCGGCACGCTCTGGCGAATGGTTTTCTCGATGTCCTTCAGGTAGGCCTTTTCCTCGATATCGCAAAAGGAAATGGCCTCGCCCACGGCGCCGGCGCGGCCGGTGCGGCCGATGCGGTGCACGTAGCTGTCAGGCTCGTTGGGCAGGTCGAAGTTGATCACGTGGGTCACGCCGTCGACGTCGATGCCGCGGGCCGCGATGTCGGTCGCCACCAGCGCGCGCATGCGCCCGGAGCTGAACCCCTTGATGGCGCGTTCGCGGTGGTTCTGGCTCTTGTTGCCGTGGATGACGCCGACATTCATGCCATCGCGCGCCAGATGACGGGCCACGGCGTCGGCGCCGTGCTTGGTGCGGGTGAAGATCAGCACCCGGCCAATGCTGTCGTCGCCCAGCAGTTCACCCAGCAGGGCGCGCTTCTTGGCCTTGGGCACGAACATGACCCGCTGGTCGATGCGGTCCACCGTCGTCGCCACGGGCGCGACCTCGACGCGAACCGGATCGGTGAGCAGGCTCTCGGCCAGCCCCCTGACCGTGTCGGCCATGGTTGCGGAAAACAGCGCCGTCTGGCGGTCTTCCGGCAGGGCGCTGGTAATCCGCCTGACGTCCGGGGCGAAGCCCATGTCGAGCATGCGGTCGGCCTCGTCGAGGATATAGGTCTCGACGAAATCCAGGCGAACGAAGTTCTGGTTCATCAGGTCCATCAGCCGTCCCGGCGTCGCCACCAGGATATCGACGCCGCGCGACAGCTTGCCGATCTGGCCTCGGATCGACACACCGCCATAGACCACGGCGCTGCGCAGGTTCATATGCTTGCTGTAGGTCCTGATGCAGGCGTAAATCTGGTTCGCCAGCTCCCTGGTTGGGGCCAGGATCAGGGCGCGGGCGGCGCGCTTCGGCGCCCGGGCTTCGGCCTTGCCGCCTACCCTTGACAGGCGGTTCAGCAACGGCAGGGCGAAGGCCGCCGTCTTGCCGGTGCCGGTCTGGGCGATGCCCATGATGTCGTTACCGTCCAGCAGAACCGGGATGGATTTGGCCTGAATGGGGGTGGGTTGGGTATATCCCTCTTCGGCGATGGCGCGAAGCAGGGGCTGGACCAGGTTGAAGTCCTTGAATTCAGTCATGTTGTTCTTGTTCTTTCAGTCTCAATACATATTACAAAGCAAAAAGCCGGGCGAATGACCGTCCGTCATGCCCGTACCATCGGCAAAGGCCTGTAAAAAATGCCGTTGCCTGACGAAACGCCCTGATATGTCGGAAAGAAAGAAGGCCGGTCTTTATGCCAGAGGGTATTCACGCTCTGGACCGGCGAGCGATCGAAAACTCGACGCGGGGGGAGTGTCGCTGGCGCTTAAATGCTCTCATCGGCCAGAGAAGTCAAGCGTTGTCTAAGCGATACAGTTCACACAGAAGAAAAAAGGGGCTCCGGAGAGCCCCTTTTCCTTCACGATGTCGATGGAATCAGCCCCAGATATCCTGGCTGATGGACCGGTACCAGCCGTCGGCGTAACGGGCTTCCTGGCCGCGGAAACCTTCGCTTACCTCAGACGGGCTGAGGCCGCCGGAGCCTTTCACCTTGATGATCTTGCCATCGGCGAAATCGTAAACCATGGCGACGGAAATACCGTAATCCGGTGAGACAAGGCTGTAGCACGTATTGACGAATTTCGGCGTTCCCGGGGCTTCCCCGTTCAGGATATGCGCAACGGCGGCCGCGCACACCTTGGCCTGGGTCGATGCCGCAAAGCCAGAATTCGGCATGGGTGAGGCGATGGAGGAATCGCCGATCACATGAACGCCCGGCTGCAGGGTGGATTCAAACGTCTTCTGATCGACCGGGCACCAGCCTGTGTTATCGCTGAGGCCCGAGCGGTCAGCAATCGCACCGGCTTTCTGCGGCGGAATGAAGTTGATGACATCGCCCTTGTAGGAACCGAACTGCGTATGCAGCGTCATGTTATCGGCATCGATGCGTTCGACGACGCCGTCATCTTCGGCCTTATGGTAATCGATCATGCCGTCATACAGTTCCGCCCAGCCCTGCCGGAACAGGCCTTCCTTGGAGAACTTGCCCTTGGGATCGAGCGCGACGATTTTCGATTTCGGCTTATGGTGCTTGAAGTAGTGGGCGACCATGCTGATCCGTTCACCCGGACCCGGCGGGCACCGGAACGGATTGGGCGGCGGTGAAATGATGAAGGTTCCGCCGTCCGGCATGGCTTCGAGCTGGCTCCGCAGCAATGTCGTTTGCGGCCCGGCCTTCCAGGAGTGGGGGATCTTCGTGATGATGTCCGGGGTGAGACCTTCGATAGCGCCCCAGCGGAAATCGATACCGGGGGATACGATGCAGCGGTCGAAATCGATGGCGCCGCCACTGCCCAGCTTGACCTGCTTGTTGGCCGCATCGACGACCGTCGCCATATCATGCACGACATTGACGCCGCGATCCTTCATGGCGTCGTAGCTGTGGGTGATGTAGCTCATGTTGTTCATGCCACCGATCACCGTATTGGAGAACGGGCAGGTCACGAAGCGGGTTGAGGGTTCGACCAGCGTAACCTCTATGGCGGGGTCAAACCGGTTGAGATACTTGGCCGCCGTAGCGCCGCCGAAGCCACCACCGACGACGACAACGCGCGCCTTGGCGCTTGCCTGGACAGCGGGTGCAGCGAGGCCTGTCAGCGCCGTTGCGCCCAGCAAGCCGTTAAAGGTTCTTCTGTTGATCTTTTTCATGGCTTCCTCCCTCACTGCTGGCCAGCAAAATAACGGGCGAGCGTCTTGATTTCATCGGCGGTGAAACCCTTGGCGATCCGGTTCATGACCGTGCCTTTCCGCTTCTCTTCCCGGAACTGGTTTAACTGATCTTCTATATACTTGGCCGATTTTCCCTTGATGGTGGGCATGGCGCCGACACTGTCACCGTCGGTTCCATGACAGGAAAAGCAGGTATTCGCGAGTACGATGTCCGAGGCCATATCGGCCTTTACGGCACCCGCCGGGGAGAAAAACATCAACATGGCGAAAGCCACGAAGAGATATTTCCCGGTTTGGCCTAGGATTTTTGTGCTTCCCATTTTTTGGTCCTCTCCGTTAAGTCAGTCAGTTACTGGTCCATTTTACATTTTTATTATGTTATACATATTTTACGTGTGATTTGTGTAAAATACTTACATGAGTCATAGACCAGCTTTTGAATTCTGGCAACGGGAATCTGGATAGGATTACGTCTGGATCAAGAGCGCTTCGCCGGGAAACGATCAGTTGTGGCCGCTGATCTCCGCGTGCAATGGCTTGGTGTCCTCGAACTTCTGGAGCTGCTCTTCGCTTGCCGGAGTCTGGTGGTTCGCCTTCCAGTCCGCATAGGACATGCCGTAGATGACCTCCAGCGCCTCGTCTTTCGAGACATCCACGCCGCGCTCTTCGGCGGCCGCCAGGTACCACTTGGACAGGCAGTTCCGGCAGAATCCGGCCAGGTTCATGATATCGATGTTCTGCACGTCCGTGCGTTTCTGAAGGTGTTTCACCAGCCCGCGAAAAGCGGCGGCTTCCAACTCGGTGCGAGTCTGATCGTCCATCTCTCTATCCTTTTAGTCTAGTTTCAGCCCGCCAGGCTTATCTGTTCACGGCCCGCCAGGCTTATCTGTTCACGGCCCGCCAGCCGATATCCCGGCGGCAGAAGCCTTCCGGCCAGTCGATCTCGTCAACGGCCTTATAGGCGCGCTTCTGGGCTTCTTTTACGGAGGACGCCATGGCGCCGATTCCCAGGACCCGCCCACCGTTCGCCGTCAGCGCGCCGTTATCGCGCGCCGTACCGGCATGGAAAACTACGACATCCTTATGCGATTCGGCCTTGTCGACGCCATTGATGACGGTGCCTTTTTCATAATGGCCGGGATAGCCCTCAGCCGCCATGACCACCAGAAGGGCCGCGTCCTTGTGCCATTTGAGCTTGATTTCGTCCAACCGGCCGTCGGCGCAGGCCAGCAAGGCCTCCAGAAGGTCCGATTTGAGACGCATCACCAGCGGCTGGCATTCCGGATCACCGAAGCGGACGTTGTACTCGATCAGCTTTGGCCCCTCCTCGGTGATCATCAGACCGGCATAGAGCACGCCCTTGTAGGGACGGCCTTCGGCCACCATGCCCTTGACCGTCGGCTCGATGATTTCCGCCATGATCCGATCGACCATGTCCTTGTCCACCACCGGAGCCGGGGTATAGGCCCCCATGCCGCCTGTATTGGGGCCCTCGTCGCCGTCAAAGGCGGGCTTGTGGTCCTGGGCGGAAACCAGGGGCAGGGCGTGTTCACCGTCCACCAGGGCGAAGAAACTGGCTTCCTCGCCTTCCATGAAGTCCTCAATCACCACCTCTGCGCCGGCGACCTCGCCAAAGGCCTGTTCCGTCATGATGTGATCGATGGCGGCATGGGCCTCGTTCTCGTTGCGGCAGATGATGACGCCTTTTCCGGCAGCAAGGCCATCGGCCTTGACGACCAGCGGCGCGCCGTGGACGTGGATGTATTCCTTGGCCGCGTCGGGCTCGTCAAAACGGCGGTAGGACGCCGTGGGGATTCCGAAGCGGGCGCACAGGTCTTTCATAAAGCCTTTTGAGCCTTCGAGGATGGCGGCCTTCGCCGTCGGGCCGAATGCCTTGACCCCGGCAGCCTCCAGCTTATCCACAAGACCGTCAACCAGGGGAGCCTCCGGTCCGACGACGACGAAATCGATGCCTTCGGACAGGGCAAAGCTGACGATACTGTCGAGATCATCCGAACTGATGTCGACGCACTCGGCAAGTTGGTCGATACCGGGATTTCCAGGCGCCGCGTACAGGCGCTTGCACTTTTTCGACTTTGCAATCGCCCAGCAAAGCGCATGTTCTCTCCCCCCAGAGCCGACGACGAGTACTTTCATGTAAGGCTTCTCCATCCTTTTTCTGTCTTTCCGCCCCGGCCTGTTGTGCATTATGCTCTGCACAACAGGTTAAGGGGTTGGCCTAACTTAAGCATGCCTTTGGTGCCGGGACAATTCCCCACAGGTATTTTTTTCAGGAAAACCATGTCAGAGCTGATTCCAGAAGCCGAACAGGACCTGAGCGAGCAAAATGTCCCGGTATTTTCCGTCAGCGAAATCTCGCTCGCCGTCAAGCAAACGGTGGAAGGCGCCTTCCGCCGGGTCCAGGTCCGGGGCGAGATCTCCGGCTTCAAGCGCGCGGCCTCCGGCCACCTCTATTTCACCCTGAAAGACGAGGACGCCGTTTTGGACGGCGTCTGCTGGAAAGGCACCGCCGCTAGATTGGGACTCAGGCCCGAAGACGGCATGGAAATCATCGCCACGGGCCGCATCACCACCTATGCGGGGCGCTCCAAGTACCAGATGGTAGTCGAGAGCATGGAACTGGCCGGCGAAGGCGCGCTGCTGAAGCTGCTGGAAGAGCGCCGCCGGAAGCTCGCCGAAGAGGGCCTGTTCGACAGCGAGCGCAAACAGGAGCTGCCGTTCCTGCCCGACGTCATCGGCGTGGTGACGTCACCCACCGGGGCGGTGATCCGCGATATCCTGCACCGCATCGACGACCGCTTCCCACGCCGCGTCCTGTTGTGGCCCGTCCTGGTGCAGGGCGAAACCGCCGCCGAACAGATCGCCGACGCCATCCGGGGTTTCAATGACCTGGATGGAACCGGCGCGCTGCCGAGGCCGGACATCCTGATCGTCGCCCGCGGCGGCGGCAGCCTGGAGGATTTATGGGCCTTCAACGAAGAGGTCGTGGTGCGCGCGGCGGCGGACAGCGACATACCGCTGATCTCCGCCGTCGGCCACGAAACCGACACCACCCTGATCGATTTCGCCGCCGACAGGCGGGCGCCGACACCCACGGCGGCGGCGGAAATGGCCGTGCCGGTGCGTCTCGAACTGGTCAGCCAGCTGGCAGACGATTCCCGCCGCCTCTCGGGAGCCATGCTGCGCCAGCTCGACGACGCCAAAGTCAGGGTGGAAGGACTGGCCCGGGGTCTTCCCAATCTCAGAAGACTGACGGACGAGGCGACCCAGCGCCTGGACGACTGGGGCGAGCGCTTGGGCAACAGCCTTAACGTCGGCCTGAAACAGCGCGATAGCGATTTGCGGCAGCTTGCCGCAGCCCTACGCCACCCCGAGCCCATCATTGCCCGCGCCTCGGAACGCCTGGAATCGGAAACCCGGGCGCTCACCTCCGCCATGCGCGCCCTGTTGAAGGAAAAGGCCTCGGACCTGAAACAACCGGCCGGCTTGCTGGAAAGCTATTCCTACCGCCGCACGCTGGAACGGGGCTTTGCCCTGGTTAGCGACGAGCACGGCAACGCCCTCCGCCGCGCCGCCGATGCGCCGGCGGGGACGGCCCTGTCCATCGAGTTCTTCGATGGCGCTGTCTCGGCGACAACAACGGATGACGGCGCACCGCCCCCTCCTGCTTCGGGCGCACCGAAAAAGGCACCCAAAAAGCCCAAAAAGGCCGGTGGCAAAAAATCCGGCGACGACCGGCAGGGATCGCTGTTGTGATGCTGCGCCGTTTCCTTGCCTCTGCCGCGTTTTTGGCGGTCCTGTCGCTGGCGCCGGAGGCGCCTGCCGGTAATATTGTTTCTTTCGAAGGCACCGTCTCGCCGGGCGGGCTGATCATCGGCAGAACCGCACCGGATAACAACGTAACCATTGACGGGCGTGCCATTCGGGTGACATCAGACGGGCGGTTTCTTATCGGTCTCGGGCGGGACGCGGCCGGCGATGTCGTGATCAACGTGGCCGCGGCCGATGGCGGGCTGACCTCTCACACGCTTTCCGTGCCCAAGCGGGAGTACGACATCCAGCGCATTGACGGCCTGCCCAAGAAGCAGGTCACGCCGGACCCGGAAACCCTGGAGCGCATCGGGCGCGAGAGGGGGCTTATCATGGACGTGCGCCGCCATGACGAGGCTACCGACTATTTCTCCAGCGGATTTCAATGGCCCGTGCTGGGGCCGATTTCCGGCGTGTTCGGCTCCCAGCGCATCCTCAACGGCGAGCCGCGCAGCCCGCATAATGGCGTGGATATCGCCGCACCGGTGGGAACGCCCATACTCGCCATTGCCGACGGCGTCGCGCGCCTGGTCGAGGACGATCTGTTTTACACCGGCATGACGGTCATGCTGGACCACGGTCACGGCTTGACCTCGGTTTACGCGCACATGAGCGACATCCTGGTCAAGCAGGGCGATGTCGTGCGCAAGGGCACGCCCATCGGCAAGATCGGCAAGACCGGCCGCGTCACCGGCGCACACCTGCACTGGGGCATTACGTTGTTCTCCACCCACTTGGACCCCATGCTGGTGGTCGGCCCCATGCCGGCAGCAGATGGTCAGAACTGATCGGCGTAGCGGATGAACAAAACGACCCCGCCCGGCCCTGTCACCGCCAACATCGCCTGTTTCATGTCCATCCTGATGTGGTCGATCACCTTCCCGGCGGGTGAGGTCCTGCTGGAAACCTGGGGCTCGCTCGCCCTGCTGTCGGCGCGCATGGGACCTGCCGTTATTGCCATGGTCGTGATCTGGGCATTGGTTGAAAGCCCCCGGGCCGTCCTGCAGGCGCCCTGGCTGCGCGGCGGAATTTTCGTCGGCGGCCTGGGCTTCGGGATCGGCTCCGTCTTCTTTCTGGTCGGACAGAAGATGTCCGATGCGGTCATGCCGGCCATCGCCGTCGCCATGATGCCCATTTTCGGCGCCATGCTGGAAGTCGCCTTCGACAACCGGCGCTTGCGGCTTCATCTGGTGGTCGGCCTGTCCCTCGCGCTCTCCGGCGGCTACCTGGCGACGGGCGTCAACTTCGCCGACGCGACGTTCGGCCTCGGCGCGCTCTACTGCCTGATCGCCGTTATCCTGTTCGCCTGGGCGACACGCGCCGCCACCCGGAATTTCCCGACCCTGACGCCCATCGGGCAGACAGCCGTCACCTTCGGCGGCGGCCTGGTTTTCGTCCTGCTGGCCCACGGGCTTGCGCTGGCCTTCGGTCTCGGCGAGACGGCCATCGGTTTGACGGATCAACTGAACATCAGCCTGCTGGCGGTATCGGCGCTGGTCGGCGTTGCCGCGGCGCAAACGCTGTGGATCTGGGGCGCGGGCGGTCTGGGCATCATGCTGGCGTCGTTTCACATGAACGCCCTGCCGTTCTACGTGATGATCATCCTGGTTACGATGATGAACGAGCCGTGGAACTGGGCGCAAGCCTTCGGCGCCCTGCTCGTCGGCTTGGGCGTGCTGACGGCCCAGTCACGCAAGCGCGACCGGGCGCGGGCGGAAACCTGATCGGGTATCCGGTAACGGGTCAAACGCCCCACACACTCGGCTCACAGCCACTACCGGAAAAACGTCACTGGACTTCTGTTTTCTGCGTGCACGCACGAACGGACACCGTTACACACAGTGACCGACGCCTTCGAATTTTTCCCGAAAATTCATCTTGGCATACCAGTCATTCATCCCCATCTAGTCGGGGATTGACTGTGTCTACCGTGAGCAGCCATTGTTCCAATAATATTGAAATGAAAGGACTTCCCTTATGGTCATGAACGAAACTGTATCTCTGAAAAACCTGATGTACGCCTTTTTCGGGTGCGGCGCTCTTGCCCTCGCCATTGTCGCCGCCGTGTGGGCGATACTCGGTATTTTCGTCCTCTAGATCCGATCACGTTTTAAATGATTTAGAGCGGCGGAACATGACCTGCTCTAGACTGAATTTGGACTTGGTTTCAGGCCTTCGGCGCCCTGCTCGTCTGACTGGGGGCGCTGAAGGTCCAACCAAGCCTTCCCGCATTTAACCTTGTGAACGTCAAGCGATAATTTCTCAGGAATTGTCTTTATCGAGTTCACGGTCAACCGCCTCGAATTCCTTTCTTTCATCAATCTCGTCTGCAATATCTTCATGCGTATCGTCAGCGTGGAGTTCCCGGTCATAGCGGGTGTAGTAACTCTTCAAAAGCAAAGGCGCGATGAAAGTCGTCAAGGTAATGACAATGATCATTCCGGCGTATATTTCGTTGTTGAACACGCCGCTTTCCCGCCCCAACTCCGCAAAAATAAGACCAACTTCGCCTCGCGGCACCATGGCTATGCCGATGGCAAACCGCGAATACCATGATCCACCCGCAAGGAACGCGCCCAGGAATTTGCCCGCCATGGCAACGGCAAACATGGCCAGGGAAAAGATCCAGATGTAAGGCGATCCCCAATCAATTTCGCGCAAGTTCAGGGACAACCCGACCATGACGAAGAAAATCGGCGTAAACAGACGGATGATCGGCCTCATCTGGGTGTCAATGCGGTACGCGAACTTCGAGTCAGCATGCAAGGCAATGCCAAGAGGCAGGAAAAATCGCCTCGACAAGGCCAGGCCTGCGGCGAAACCGCCCAGGAGTTCGGGCGCGCCGACCTCGTGCGCCAGCCAGGCAAACAACAGCACGAGCGATACGATCATAGTGGGGATCAATCCGGGGACTTCTGTTACGCCCTCTGCACGCCTGATCACGATAGAAATCAGTTTGGCGGCAACCGGCGCTATGGCAAAGAACGTGATGACAAAGATCAGAACCTTGCCGGTGTTCGCATAGCTAATTCCGCCCCCAACGGCAAATTCATACAAAAGGGCGAGCAGGAGGACGCCAAGAATATCGTCGATCACCGCAGCACCGAGCACGACCTGGCATTCCCTGCGATGCTGTACGTTCAGGTCGTTCAGAATGCGGACAGTGATGCCGATGCTGGTAGCGGTCAGGGTTCCGCCGATGAAGAGCGACACCAGCATTGACAGGCCAAACACGCCGTAACTCAACCCTACGCCGAACGCGAACGGCAGGACAAATCCGCCTATCGCAACCAAGAGGGACTGCCCGCCTGAACGCAAAAGACGCATCAGGTTCGTTTCCAGGCCAACTTCGAACAACAACAGTATAATGCCGATTTCCGCCAGAAGCTTGATTGCCTCGTACGGCTCGATCCAGCCAAGCAAGCTTGGCCCCAGCACCACACCGGCGACGAGTTCTCCCAAAACCGATGGCGATTGCAGCCGGGTCGCCAATTCGGCAAACACCCTGGCTGTCAATAAAACGATCAACAAATGGAGGAAAAATGCATGAACTTCCATGACTGCATATTAGGGGTGCGACGGCGCACAGCCAAGATGAGAACGTAATAACCTTTTGATTCTCATCCGGTTTGTTCCGTGGTGCCGCCTGTGGGGGCGATACTCGGCATTTTCGTCCTCTAGACTGAATTTAGACTTGGGTTTATGCCTTCGGCGCCCTGCTCATCGCCCGGGTGTGCTGGAGGCTCAACCACGCAGACGCGACAGGTCAGAGCAGAAGCCTGATCAGGCTACTCGTAGCGGGACAAACAGTCCGGCGACCGGTTCCACCTCAATAGCAGCCGTATTTTGTGAAGGTTTATCAGTTCCGGGATTAGCCAGAAGCGGTCAACTGGCTTCGGATGTTCAGTGGGCCGAAAGTTTCATCGCTGATGATTAGACGGTTTTGTCTATCTGGAGAAGACAGTGGTTGGAGAGTGTAATAATTCTCTGAATGGGATGTAAAAGAAGGGCTGCCAAAATGGCAGCCCTTCTCTTAGGCATAAGTACCAATCTCAGAGATTTCCTTTGCTCATCTCGCTCGCGATATGGTCCGCTTGACGGATGGCCAGGGCGACGATGGTGAGTGTCGGGTTTTCCGCCGCACCCGTCGTGAACTGGCTGCCATCCGAAATGAACAAATTGCTGACGTCATGGGTTTGACCCCATTTGTTGACGACACCGTCACGCGGGTTCTCGGACATGCGGTTGGTGCCGAGGTTGTGCGTTGACGGATACGGTGGAGTCGGGAAGGTTCGAGTCGCCCCCACGGCGTCGTAAATAGCCGCACCCTGCTGGTAGGCGTGATTGCGCATGGCGATATCATTGGGGTGGTCGTCGAAGTGGACGTTAGCAACCGGCATGCCGTGCTGGTCCTTCACGTCGTGGTTAAGGGTCACGCCGTTGGACTCCTGCGGCATATCCTCGCCGACGAGCCACATACCGGCCATATTCTCATAGGAATCGAGAGCTGTAGCAAACTCTCGGCCCCAACCGCCGGGATCGAGAAACGCAGCCATGAACGGCAGGCCGATGGAGAGGGTCTCCATCTCGTAACCGCCCACGAAACCACGGGATGGATCATGACGGGACTCGTCCGTGATGATGCCGGCCATGGTTGTGCCACGCCACATCCGCACAGGTTTGTCGAAGACCGCATAAACGGACCCTGTCATGTGACGCATATAGTTCTTGCCCACCTGTCCGGAAGAGTTGGCGAGGCCATCGGGGAACATGTTACTGGCCGAATTCAAAAGCATCCTGGGGCTCTCGAAGGAGTTACCCGCAACACAGACAGTGCGCGCTTTCTGCCGTTGGAGGTTTCCATCGGCATCAGCGTAGACCACAGCATTAATTTTACCCACCGCGTTGTGCTCGATACGGAGCACATGTGCCCGGTCGCGTACTTCCAGGTTCCCCGTCGCTTCGCCACGCGGGATATCCGTGTAGGCCGCCGACCACTTTGCGCCGTACTTACAGCCCTGGAAGCAGAAGCCCACCTGTTGGCAAGCGGCTCGACCATCACCCTCGGCGGAATTGATTGCCATGCGCCCGGTGTGAACACTCTGATATCCAAGTTTCTTGGCACCAGCCTCGAATACCTTGAAGTTGTTGTTGCCTGGCAGGCCCTCTCTGCCGCCGGTCCGAGTCACACGTAACTTTTCCTCGGCTTTCGTGTACCACGGGGCCATTTCTTCAGCGTCGATCGGCCAGTCCAGAAGGGTAGCACCTGCAATGTCGCCGTACGTGGTCCGAGCTTTCCATTCGTGGGGCTGGAAGCGCAGTGAAGCACCCGCCCAGTGAACGGTGGAACCACCGACCGCCTTCACGATCCAGGCCGGAAGGCCGGAAAAGTCTTTGGCGACGCGCCAGCTACCGCTGGTGGTGCGAGCGTCGGTCCAGGCGAGCTGACCGAAGCTTTCCCATTCGTCATTGACGTAGTCGTCCGGCATATAGCGGCCACCTGCTTCAAGGGCGACAACCTTGACGCCTTTTTGCGCAAGTTCGTTTGCAAGAACGCCGCCACCGGCGCCAGTACCGATGACAACGACAACGCCATCATCATTCATGTCAAATTTAGCACTCATCAGATCGCCTCCCCTCAGAGCCAGTTGATATCATCGAAGCCGTGGTTTATGTAACCACCCTTGGAGAAGCTCTCTCCTTCGTAGCCGAAAAGCGCCCAGACCGGTTTCTGGTTATAGAGGCCGGTCACCAGACCGCCCCGCACCGTCTGGAAGAACGCACTGTCTTCCATGCTTCTCAGGATATCTACGCGATCGCGTTCCCAGCCGACGTCCAGATAGCTGGCAAAGCCCTTGGCGCGCGCCGCGGCATCGAGCGAGACGATGCCAGCGTCAACCATATCCTTCTTGTCCGCTGCATCGTACCCTTTGACAGCCGCTGCATAGTATTCGTCGGCCACATGGTCGTGGGGATAGATATCACGGGCCATTTGGATAAGAGTGGCCATGGAGGTCGGACTGATGTGCATAACTTCCAAAGCCCACGCGGCGTTCCCGGCGGCGACAAAGCCGCTACCAACGGCAAATGCCGCGCCAACCGTGACGCTTTTCTGTAGAAGCGATCGCCGCGTCAACGAAGTGCGATCCAAAAATTCTGTCATCGTTTTCTCTCCCAATACCATTTTTGTGTGTTTGCATCCCTCTTATTGATAGTGTCCGTGCTTTTGCAGGACTTCGACTTGGTAACCGTCCGGGTCCTCCACGAAGAAGAACTTGGCGATCAGTTCGTCACCATCCTTGAACTCAACGAGATTTCGCGGATTGAACCCTGCAACTTCAAACCGGGCATGTTCCGCATCGATGTCATCCACGGCAAATGCCACATGGCCGTATCCGTCACCGTGGCTGTAAGGCTCAGTGCGGTCCTTGTTGATGGTGAGTTCCAATTCCTGGTCGGTTTCGTCGCCTCGCAGGTAGACGAGTGTGAACGTTTCCTTGTCGAGGCGTTTCGATACTTTCATACCGAAGGCTTCGGTATAGAATTTGACCGAGCGCTCTTCATCGAGGACACGTATCATCGAGTGAATCAGTTTTGCCATTGTCTCCCCTATTTTTTTGTGATCTTGCTGATCAAGGCAAGAGGAGTCTATGGAATCAATTCCAGGCCGTGGTAGTATGAGTCTACTACAGGCTGCGGTTCACTCCGCAGCTAGAATTTTCCCGTCAGACGCTGGATTCTCAGCGTTCAATTGCATTTTCCGCAGACAGGCGCAACGAAGAAGAGAGGTGAAGTTTTTTGCTTCACCATTTAGAAATAGGACCTCATTGTGCAGGGTTGATATGAAGGCAGGGGTAGTCGAGCCTTCGGCCTCTGCAATGTCATCAAGGATTGCCCAGAACGCATTCTCGAGTCGAATACTGGTGCTTTGTCCATTAAGCCGCAGACGACGAGTTGTCGATGCATACCGCTCTGGGTCCTGTCCGGCAAAAATCTGGCACATAGTTTTCTACTCCTAAATCTTAATCTAGTTTCTCAATTGTTGTGAGATTTCAGGAAAAAAGCAAATTACCTCACCTTTGTGCATCTATATTGACTCATCTTCACACATCTTTCCTAGTAAAATGGACCCCATATGTTTCATCTTTTGGTCGGTCGCGGACGTAGACTTATCTCGGGATCAATTTACCGCAATGGGTCAGAAGCTGACATCCTATCCGACTCAAGAACACGTCCGGTTAAACCCTAAAAGCTGGCACTTTTCGTTTTAACTTGACTTTTGCCTTAAAATATGCTTATATTCCTAGATTGGTTTTATGCTCTTTGACATGGTGAATCTGTGATGGGACGGCGCCGTATTTAATGGATATGGCCGTTCTGAAACCGTGAACGGGCCCGGTTCTGCCGTTTTCGGTGTTTTGGAGGGGTCGCGTTACAAAAGTATACAAATGTCTACATTATTATGGAAAATAATCCGGCCTAAGTGATTGAAACTAAAGAAAACACAAAGGTTAACGCGCAAAAAAGTCTACAAAAGTAGACAAATGTCTACATTTTGTTGAATTTCAATGACTTAACCCGGGTAGGTTTACCCTACCCGGAACCGGCGGTTTGAGCGCTGTATACCGGTCTGGATTCCCGCCTGCGCGGGAATGACAAAAGCATATCCCGAGCGAAGCGACGACGATGCGCGAATCAAAAAAGCACATCCCGAGCGGAGCGACGACGATGTGCGAATTAAAAAAGCGCAGCCCGAGCGGAGCGACGACGATGTGCGAATTAAAAAAGCACATCCCGAGCGAAGCGACGACGATGCGCGAATAAATAATCTGCCTACACTGGCAAATCAATCCGATGGCCAGCGCCGGTGCACCCACAGCCACTGTTCCGGATTCTGCCGGATCCAGCTTTCCAGCTGCGCGTTTATTTCCGTCATGGCCTGCAGGATATCCGCCTGCCTCTCGCCCGTGTCGGGGAGCTGCATGGGCGGATGGTAGGTAATCCGGAATTTAACGCCGCCCAGCCGTTCGGCATGAACCGGCACGACCGGACAGCCCAGGCGATAGGCGAATTGCGCCACGGCCGGGGCCGTCATGGCGTCGCGTCCGAAAAACGGCACGGCGATGCCGTCGTTCATTTTCTGGTCGACAAGAATACCCAGGTGCTCGCCGGTTTTCAGCAACTGAAGCGCCCGTTTCGCGCCGAACCGGCCCTTGGGCAGCAATTCGCCCCGGCCCGGCATGCGGCGGGCGAACAGGGATTCCATCAACGGGTTGTTTGGCGCCCGGTAAATCAGGTGGATATCCAGTCCTTGGCTGTGTACCCCCCAGGCCGGAATTTCCCAGTTCGCCAGGTGGCCGGAAACGAAAATTCCCGGCTGTCCGTCGTCGCGAAGCCGGGCGATGTTCTCGGCGCCGACGATTTCCACATGGGGGTTCGGCCCGGTAAAGCGCAAATGGTCCAGATGGGCAAACTCGAAAAACGAGCGCCCGAGATTATCCCACATTCCCAGGATAATGGCCTCGATATCAGCCGGGGTCTTGTCAGGGAATGCTGCCTGCAGGTTCTTGCGGGCGATGCGCGTGACCCCGAACCTGGGGCCCAGGCTGCGCCCCAGCCAGCCCCCGAAAGCCGAGGCCGCGCCGATGGGAATAAGCCGAACGAGGAACAGGACGATATGGGCGAGAGCGGCCTGCACTCTATCACCCGGGCTTGGCGGCCGTGTGTCCTTGTCATGGGTGTCGGTATCAGCGGGCATCGTTCACCACCGGTTCCAGCAAGGCGTCGATCGCCGCCTCGTCTTGCCACGCCAGGGAAACGGACAGGGCTTCGATATCCCCCCGTAAATCAGGCGGAATCCGCATCAGGTCTTTTTGCGTGGTCACCAGCTTGCATCCGTGTTTTGCGGCGTTTTCCCGCAAACCCTCCAGATCCTTCTTGGTGAAATTGTAATGGTCGGGAAAGGCCTTGGTCTGGCGGACATCGCAGCCGGCTTGGCGTAGGGTATCGAAGAATTTATCGGGCCTGCCGATACCGGCAAAGGCGGACACAGGGGTTCCGGCCAGCGCTTCGGCCTCGGCGCCGGGTTTCAGGGTAGCCTGCAGCATCGGGCAGCGCCCGGAAACCTGCCTTGCAATATCGGCGGTGTCGTCGCCGATAACGATAACGGCGTCGGCCCGCGAGAGGCCTTGCGCGACGGGTTCCCGCAACGGCCCCGCCGGGATCAGGCTTCCATTGCCGAAACCGTAGCCGCCGTCGACGACGACCAGCGACAGGTCCTTGGTGACGGAGGGATCCTGGAAGCCATCGTCGAAGACCATGCACATGGCGCCATCCGCCATGGCGGCGCGGCAGGCGGCCTGCCGGTTGTCGGCGACCCATGTCGGCGCGATGGTGGACAGCAGCAAGGGCTCGTCGCCGACCAGTCGGGCGTCATAGCGGTCCGTGGATACGCGCAAGGGGCCTTTTTCCGTACCGCCGTAACCGCGCGAGATCAGGTGCGGCGTTACGCCCTTCGCCAACAGCCGCGATGCCAGGTCCATGACCACCGGCGTCTTCCCGGCCCCCCCGGCGATCAGGTTGCCGACACAGACCACCGGCACGGGGCAGGACCAGGGCCTGGAAAACAGGCGCCTGGCATAGGTGCCATAGCCGTAAAGCATCCCCAGCGGCGACAGCAGGGCACCCAGCATCCCGCCTTGTCCGGGCGACCAGAAGGCAGGCGCTTTCATGAGGCCTCCTCCGCCAGGGCCGGCTCGGTATTTTCCGGGTTTTCCGGCTCGATGGCCGGCAGGCCCGTCATCAGGTCCGCTTCCTTGCACACGTCATTGAGCGCGTTTTCGATTCTGCTCCGGCAGTCTTCCTGCATCGCCTCGTCAGCATCGCGGGGCACCTCGATGGGCTCGCCCCAGACGAAGACGCCCCGGCCAAACGGCAGGGCGAGAACAAACCGGTCCCATGAGCCCATCACCTTGTGGCGCGTCACACTGTAGGCCACGGGAATGACGGGCAGCCCGGACAACCGCGCAACGGCCACGACCCCGTTGCTGGCGCGCATGCGGGGCCCGCGGGGGCCGTCCGGCGTAATGCCGACGTACTCGCCTGCCTTCAGGAGGCCCAGCATCCTTTTCAGCGCCGCGCCCCCGCCCTTTGAGCTGGAGCCGGTGACGGACTGGACGTTCAGATGCCTGACCGTCTTGGCGATCAACTGGCCGTCACGGTGGCCCGAAATCAGCACATGAAAGGTCAGCCCCCTTTTCCATAAATGGGGAACCATCAGCAGCCGCCCGTGCCAGAATGCCAGGATGAAGGGTTTCCCTTCGTTCCAGAAGGCAGCGGGGATCTCGCCGCGGACGACGTCCCAGCGGCCTGTGACATGGACCAGGCGAATGTAGAGCGAAGCGATCCAGCAAACGACCGACTGGACGATGTCACTGCTCAGAATTCGTTTAGACAGGCGCACCGGCCGTTCTCCATTGCATCAGGGCGCGGGGGCTTCCGTGGCCGTTTCCTGGTCATTCTCGCGGAACTGCATTTCGTAAAGGCGGGCGTAATGTCCGTCTTTTGCAATCAGCTCGTCATGGGTGCCCTGTTCGGCAATGTTGCCGTCGACGACCACGTAAATCAGGTCGGTATTGACAACCGTTGAAAGCCGGTGGGCGATGACCAGGGCGGTGCGGTTCGTCATCAGGCTCGCCAATGCCGCCTGCACCTGTTGCTCCGATTCGGTATCCAGCGCCGACGTCGCTTCGTCAAGAAGGAGAATCGGCGCGTTTTTCAGAATGGCGCGGGCGATGGACAGGCGCTGGCGCTGGCCGCCGGAAAGTTTCAGCCCCTGTTCGCCAACGATTGTGTCGTAGCCTTCGGGCAACTCCATGATGAAGTCGTGCGCCGCCGCCATTCTGGCCGCAGACTTGATCTCCGCATCCGACGCACCGGCGCGGCCATAGGCGATGTTGGCGCGCACCGTGTCATCAAACAGCGTCACTTCCTGGCTCACCAGGGCAATGTTTTCATGTAGGGATGAAAACGTGACATCGCGAATGTCAACGCCATCGATCCGGACGCTTCCTTCATCGACATCGAAGAAACGGGGGATCAGGTTCATGATGGTTGTTTTTCCGGCGCCGGACGGGCCGACGAGGGCCACTTTCTTGCCGGCCGGAACATCCAGGCTTAGCCCTCTTATCGCCTTGCGTTCGTCATCGTAGCCAAAGGAGACGCGATCAAACTGGATGGCGCCGGCGCTGACGCTCAACTCGGCTGCGCCGGGTTTTTCCACGATGGACGATTGCGCATCCAGGACATGATACATGCGCTCGGCGCCGGCGAGGCCCGTTTGAATGATGGCATTCAGATTGGCGAGCTTTTTCATCGGCTCGTAGGCGCTCAGCAAGGCCGCGATGAATGATATGAACGAACCAGGATCCGTATGACCGTCCAGAACCCGGCTGCCGCCGTAAACGATCACAGCCGCAACGGCGAATCCCCCAACCGTTTCCATCAAGGGGCTGTGCAATGCCTGGGTTCTAGAGGCCTTCATGTTGAGGGAATAAATCCGGTCCACGAGACCACCGATACGCGCCCCCTCGTAGCCCTCCATGCGATAGGATTTCACCACACGGATTCCCTGGAACGTCTGCCCCAGCAGCGCCGTCATCAATCCCATTTCCTTCTGGGTGTTCGCGACGGCTTTACGCAACCGTTTGCCGATCCGTATGATGGGGTAGATCGTTATCGGGAAAATCACCAGCGCAACGACGGAAAGCTGGGCGTCCTGTATGACCATGACACTGACGAGCCCGATCAGGGACAGCACATCCTTCCCCAGGCTGGTAATCGCATTCGACACGGCGCCGCGCATGGCGTTGATATCGACGGTAAACCGGGAAATGAGCGAGCCGACGGGCTGATTCTGAAAAAACCCGACATCCATGCCCGTCAGGTGCGCGAATAACCGTTTCTGGCAATCGGCGACAATGCTGAGACCAACCTTGCTCATCAGGACGGTTTGCAGGTAGTTCGCTATTCCTTTCACGGCGAAGGTGGCGGTGATCGCCAAGGCCACAAGCAGCAGAAGCTCCTCATTTCTGGCAATGAATATCTCATTGATAACCGGATCGAGCAGCCAAACGCTCAACGCTGTCGCACCGGCGAATACCGCCATAAAGACAACCGCAAGGGCCATCCACCATCTGTAAGGGGAGATAAACTCACGGATCAACCGCATCATCAGGATACGGCTGGAGGTATAACCCGTTTGGTTGCGATCCATGTTTTTGTTCAAGGAGTTAACTTCCTGAAACCTATGATGCGGGACACTAGCACGACAGAAACCGGGGTGCCAGAGAGGCGCCCAATATTCCCCGGGTTATTTCCCCGCGATCGTCATGCCGTCAATACGCAGGGTCGGTGCGTCGGTGCCGTAACGGAACTCCAGATCATCGGCAGCCGTTACATTGGCGAACATGTCGCGCAAATTGCCGGCAATGGTGATTTCGCTGACGGGATAGGCCGGTTTGCCATCCTTGATCCAGAATCCGGTTGCACCACGGCTGTAATCGCCTGTGACATAGTTGATGCCGTGGCCGATCATTTCTGTTACCAGCAGGCCCTCTTTGATGTCAGCCATCAACTCTTCAGGACTTACGGCGCCGGCCTCCAGATAAAAATTCGTCACGCCGGAACCGGGTGGTGACGAGGTTCCCCTGGAAGCGTGCCCCGTCGGCGGTAGGCCAAGCTGGCGCGCGCTCCTGAGGTTGAGGATCCAGCTTTTAAGAACACCATTCTCGATCATGTTGCGCCTGGACGTCGCCAAACCTTCCCCATCGAAGGCCTTTGATCGCAGGCCCCTCTGGCGAAGGGGATCATCTACAATGGTGACGGCGTCCGGAAAAATCTTCTCGCCCATGCAGTCTTTCAGAAAACTGGTGCCGCGGGCAACGGACGCGCCGTTGATAGCGCTGGAGAGATGGCCGAGGATAGAGCCGGAAACCCGCGGAGCGTAGACAACGGGCGCCTGGGCCGATTCGACTTTCTGCGGATTGAGCCGTGCAACCGTCTGATCTGCGGCTCGCTTTCCCAACTCCGCCGGCGCCGGCAGGTCCGAAGAATGAATGGCGCTGGCGTAATCGTAGTCCCGCTCCATGGCGGTGCCTTCACCCGCCAGGACGGAAACGCTCAGTCCTGATCTCGTGTTCTGCCTGGCGCCCCTGAACCCGTTTGATGCCGCCAGGGCGATGTTGCTACGCCCCCAATTAGCCTCGGCGCCCTCTGAATTGGTGATGCCCTCGACAGCACGGGCGGCGTCTTCGGCTTCAAGGGCGCGTTCTTTCAGCGTATCAGCCGACGGCTCCCCTTCTTCCACCAAATCGAGGTCGGCCGCCGTATTCGCCATTATCTGATCGGGTTCGGCGATGCCGCAAAAAGGATCCTCAGGTACGGAAGCCGCCATGGCGACGGCCCGTGATACCAACTCATCCAGGGCTTCGGGCGTAACATCCGAACTGGATACTACAGCCTGGCGATGGCCCTTGAACACGCGCAGCCCGAGATCATAGCCTTCCGAGCGTTCCAGTTGTTCCGTCTCGCCCAGGCGGCAGGCGAGCGACAGGGATATGCCCTCTACAAAAATGGCATCCGCCGCATCCGCGCCGGCGGCACTTGTTTTCTTGAGCAGCTCTTCAAGCAGGTCGAGGCGGTTGTCGCCGTTGATCATATCAATCTCCCGGTAGATACGCTCCGGAGATTATATGCCTGCGCCCAGATCGGCAATGATGTCTGGGCTTCGGGCCGCTTTTTCTTCCTCAAGCAGACGCAAACTCCTGGCAATCCACTGTGCGGTCAGCTTTTCCTGAACGCCGTTCTGTGACAGCCGTTCCCGCAAGGACCTGAAATCCACCCAATCCAGGGACTGGTCCTGATTAAAGCAGGAGAACACGACCGATTCTTCGCCCGTCTCCGGGTTGACGTGGCGCTGCAGGCATTGGGCGCAGATTTCCTTCATCATGCATTGCATCGGTGAATTAATCGATCCGATTGCTTCATGGCCTTCTTTAAGGTGATCTTTGAGTACATCATGGCGCGCCTTGCGCACGGCGTTCATCATGCCATCCGAGCCGATTGCGATAATGCGGTCCGCGTCATGCATGGCGATACCGATAGGCCCCAGTTCCCCTGTGGCATAGGCGACCATGGCCTCCACGATGTTGCCGACGAATGCGCGGTCCTGCGGCCGGCTGGGTTCAAAACCCGGTTCTTCGTCACAACACCACACGACCATGTCGGAGGCAGATTCGATGTTATTTTCGTAATACCGATCCGCCTGTTTCTTGTAACCGGCGAAATAGAGCACACGGGATCCACGCGCACGCAACGCCTGGCCAATGGAAAACAGCACCGCATTACCAAGCCCGCCGCCGACAAGAATGACTGTCTCACCTGCCGGGATTTCCGTCGGGGCGCCTGTCGGCCCCATCAGGATCACAGGATCGCCAGGTTTCAGATAAGCGCAGAGATCGGACGAGCCTCCCATCTCCAGCGCAATGACGGCTACCAACCCCTGCTCCCGGTCCACCCAGGCACCGGTCATAGCAAGGCCTTCCATTGCCAGTGTTGTACCGTCCACCTTGTCTGAGAATGTTTCATAGTTCTGTAAGCGGTAGAATTGACCGGGCTGGAACGTCCTTGCAGCCCGGTGGGCTTCGACGACAACCTCAACAATATCTGGCGTCAGCCGGACGATTTCGTGGACTCTGGCCCTAAGGCTCTGCTGCAGGTGTTCAAATAGTTTCTCGGCAGAAACACTGGACGGCTTACGCCTTGCCAGGGTCCGGCTGATAACCGAATAGCCCTGCTTCGCGCTCGCCATGGCGCTGACAACATTTCCGTTAAAGGATGGGTGCAAATCACCAAAGAAACTGACATCGACACCATCGTCATTCAGCGATGTCAGGACGTAGGGAACTTCCGGTTTTGAAGAGTGTTCAGGCGAAACATCGTTGCCGTCTTCATCAATCGCCCGGAAATACTTGCCATCCAGTTGGTAAATGCCGCCCCGCTCGCGGGCCAGAACGGTGTTCGGCTTGGTGCCGGCGGCAACCAGTATTGTCCTGGCAGGCAGTTTTAGTATGTCGCCGCTTGCAGAGAGTTTGCCTTCCTCGTCCACGATCTGGCGTTCCAGTTGCAGCCCCGAAGCGTATCCCGCTTCATCCACGTCAACGGCGACGGGCGAGAGCAGTTCCGCAAAACGGATGCCTTCTTCCATGGCCTTGGTGATTTCCTCGTGATTCAGTGTATAGCTGGGCGCATCCATCATGCGGCGACGATAGGCGATCGTTACACCACCCCAATTATCAAGCAGGGATTGCAAATCGGGATTTCGCCCCTCTTTACCAGCTACGGCACGTTCATCCCGGATGGTTCGCGCATGGGCCAGGAATTCATCCGCTATTTCCATTTCCGCCTCATCCCATCTTGCCCGGACAGCCTGCTCACCGCTTTCCTCGACCAGGACCTCGTAGCGCGCCAGGAACTTTTCCACCTGCACGATATAATAGGCCAGGGATTCCGTCGCCGTATCAATGGCCGTCAGGCCGCCGCCAATAACGACAACGGGCAACCGGACCTGAAGATTGGTGATGGAATCCGGTTTGGCCGCCCCTGTCAGTTGCAACGCCATCAGGAAATCGGATGCCTGACGGACCCCGGGGGCCAACCCATGGGGAATATCAAGAACTGTCGGCTTGCCAGCGCCGGCGCACAAGGCGATATGGTCGAATCCCATGGCATAGGCGGAATCTTCCGCCAGGGCACCGCCAAAGCGGGTGCCGCCAAACATGGCGAATTCCCGGCGGCGCTCCAGCAGTAAGCGGATAATTTTCAGGTAATTCTTGTCCCAACGGACCGTAATGCCGTACTCGGCGACCCCACCGAAACCGGCCATAACCCTTTCGTCCAGTGACTCCATCAGATCATTGATATCGCGAACCGGTTGAAAAGCGATGCGTTTGCCCATTGGCGTCACACCGGAATGGTGTGGTTCAAGCGGCTCGATCTTGGCGCCGTCGATGCCGACCACGGCATGCCCCTCGTTCATCAAATGATGGGACAGGGTGAATCCGGCCGGACCCAAACCGACAACCAAAACCTTGTAGCCGCTATTCTCCTTCGGCACCGGACGGTGGATGTTGAGGGGATTCCACCGCGTCAGCAAACTGTAAATTTCAAATCCCCAGGGGAGGTCCAGAACATCCCGCAGGGTTTGTGTTTCGCCCAAGGGTATATTGACCGGCTCCTGCTTCTGGTAGATGCAGGCTTTCATACAGTCATTGCATATGCGGTGCCCTGTTCCCGCCACCATCGGATTGTCGACAATAGCTATCGCCAAAGCGCCGACAACGTTGCCATCCGTCTTCGCCACATGCATTTCGGAGATTTTCTCTTCAAGCGGACATCCTGCCATCTCGACGCCAAATGGGGTTTGGCGGAAATCGTTGGTTTTTTTGTCCTGCAGACCCTTTGAACAGGAATCCTTACCCTGGTTATGACAGAAGATGCAGTAATTCGCCTCGCTTAAACAACCGGCCAGGTCAGTACCCGTATCCGTCAGGCTAAATCCTGGCCTATAGCGGAGAAGGGCCGGGTTCATAACCTTCATGTCTACGCCGCTGACAGCCATCTCAACCAGATTCGGGACAAGGTCATGGGGATCAATACGTACAGGCTCCTTGAATAACACGCTACCTTCCCCATGGGGGCGTATATCGACATGAACCCGCCAAGCCGCATATTCCGCCGCCGTCTGTAGCTGTTCGGCAAATTTTTCATCATCTTCCAGCCAATCCAGAACGGCCTCGGCGTAGGCCACATCGTCGATGTCGCCCCCAAGCAGCGATGACATGGCGTTAACAACGCTCTT
Source organism: uncultured Thalassospiraceae bacterium (assembly GCA_964344255.1). Classification (GTDB taxonomy): domain Bacteria; phylum Pseudomonadota; class Alphaproteobacteria; order Rhodospirillales; family Casp-alpha2; genus JAJFIE01. Next base: position 72,820 of record CAYFMQ010000010.1, on the reverse strand, counting down.
ACCATCAAGTGCGGCAGCTTCCACCGGCTTGATCTTCTTGAGCGCCACCCGTTGTACGAACAGGCGGCGGCAGGTGAACACCGGCGCCAGAGCGTGGTGGTCTTTGGCCCGCGCCTGCATTTCCTTGGCGATACCGAATAACTTGCCGATGAAATCATCAACATGAGGCGCAAGAGCGATCAACAGGTCAGATTCGTCCTCATCCCCTTTTTCCAGGACATCAGGATTTGACCGGGCGGCTTGGAGACGGTCGCTTAATGACGGATCAGAAGCGCTCAAATGATCCAGAAAAAAGCCGTCAATTTTCATGACGCCTTCACGGCAATAAAGGTCTTCAAAGGTCACATCGAGACCAAATTGAAGCTCTTTGTTTGAATTCTGAATCTCTGAACCGTTTACGGAATCCATCAAAATTTATCTTTTTATTATCAGTATCAAGAGGTTAACCTAATTTACACTAATATTTTGTTTTATTACTAATTATACGATTTTTTTTGCGTTAATAGAAAAACCTGATATAGTCTCCCGACTGCCTGGGATAAAGGAAAAAATGAATGCTAATTCGCGTTAATAACATCATTCACCTTACTTCCCCGGCGACCTGTGCGGCAACATAAGGTTATGGTGACATGAACCAGGTACTGGATACTGCCCCGAAACAGAGCAGCAATGAGACTCCTTTGAACAATGACCCAGGCTACGCCGGCGACAAGACGCCCCTGGAAGCCTGGAAGATGCTCGAAAACGTTCCCGAAGCCATCCTGGTTGACACCCGCACGACGGCGGAGTGGACCTATGTGGGCGTACCGGACCTTTCAGCAATCCAGAAAAAGGTTCATATGGTGGCGTGGCAGGAGTTTCCGGACATGGAAATCCGTCCGAATTTCATCAAAAGGGTGAAAAAAATCGCAACCGACACGTCAACGCCGATCCTGTTCATCTGCCGCTCGGGCGTACGATCTGTTTCCACGGCGCAGGCGTTGTCAGCCGAAGGCTACACGGCATGCTATAACGTGCTTGAAGGCTTTGAGGGCGATATGGACGAAAACAAACACCGCAGCAATCTCGGGGGTTGGAAATTCCACGGCCTGCCCTGGAAGCAACGTTAAGGCTGCCTCCTGTTAGTTACCGGTTTGAACCGAGCGCCTGTGACAGGTCGTCCTGTATATCGGCAACGTCTTCCAGGCCAACCGACAAACGAACCAGACCGGGTGTTATCCCCAAAGCCGCACGCTCTTCATCACTTAAGCGTTGGTGTGTCGTTGTTGCCGGGTGGGTGCAAAGGCTCTTTGCGTCGCCAAGGTTATTGGAAATATCGACCAGTTGCAGCGCATTGAGAAACCGGAAAGCGCCCTCCTTGCCACCATTGACCTCAAAAGACACCATGGTGCCACCCTCATCCATCTGGCTGCTCGCCAGATCATGTTGGGGATGGGACGGCAGTTCAGGATAGATGGCCCTTGAAATGCGCGTATCATCATCCAGGAACGCCGCCAGGTGACGGGCATTTTCACAATGACGACGAACCCGAAGCTCCAGCGTCTCCAACCCTTTCAATAATGTCCAAGCGTTGAAGGGACTGATACAAGGGCCCGTATGACGCATGTAAGGTTTCAGGTGATCTTCCAGAAATTTCGTATCGTTAAACAGAATAGCCCCGCCGAGCACCCGTCCCTGGCCATCGATATGCTTGGTTGCCGAATACATGACAATATCCGCCCCCAGAGTCAGGGGTTTTTGCAAGATGGGCGTAGCAAAGACGTTATCCACGATCACGCGCGCGCCTGCGGCATGGGCCAATTCAGAGACTGCTGCTATGTCGATGACATCGAGCGTCGGGTTCGATGGCGTTTCCAGGAACACGGCTTTCGTGGGTTTGGACAAGGCCGCCTCCCATTGCTCCAGGGACGTTCCATCCACCAGTTCCGTTTCAACGCCGTACCTAGGCAACATCTCGTCTATGATGAAAAGGCAGGAGCCGAAAAGCGCCCGCGAAGCGACAACCCTGTCCCCAGACTGTAGCTGGCACAGCAATGCAGCGAACACGGCCGACATGCCGCTGGCAGTGGCGACGCAATGCTTGGCATCTTCCATTAACGCCATGCGTTCCTCGAACATCGCAATCGTCGGATTAGCATAACGGGAATAGATGTATCGGTCTTTTTCGCCCTTGAAAGCCAGTTCCGCTTCTTCCGCCGATTCGTAGACATAACCCGACGTCAGGAATAGGCCTTCGCTGGTTTCGGCCGCGCCTGAGCGGTCGGTTCCGCCACGCACCAGTTTGGTCTGTGGCCGCCATGAATTCTGAACAGGTTTGTTGATCGCCATTGTCTGGTTCCTCGCTCAATTAATGGTGCCAAACGACCGGAAACGGCAACTCGATGGGCATAAACGACAAAAGCCCCAGCACGCATAGGCCAGGGCTCTTTGAACCAAAGACCTTTTAGCGAGCTTTTTTAACGTGGCCGCAAGCCGGTCGACCAAATCACCACGTATGAGGGGACATATACGCCCAAGTCTGCCTTTCGGTCAAGGGATTCATTATTGCAAGATCAGTCGTCGTCGAGCCCCTTGCTGCTTTTCGCCTTGAAATATATCTGATCACAACTGAGCGGTTTGGGTACGGTCGGATTTTTCAGAGGGCCTGATCCTATATCAATGGCGCCCCGGATAAAAATCGCTTCATAGACCCAATCCGCATTGAGTTTCTTGTTGATGCGTTGCTTGAGAATTTTTGAGGCGTTTTTCATGTGCCTGTCTTTAAGGCCCAGTTTCTCCAGCCCCTTTTGTCCATAAAGGGTTCTGTTCACGACATCCCGGACAACTGGCTCCATCTCACAAAGATCCAGCATGTTACTTTGCTTGTTGGGAATAATGAACAGGGTGAAATAGACATAATCGTTTATGGCGGGAACCGAAAATTCAAAAGGTTCATAATGCACTTGCCCTCTTAAGTGCTGCTCCTCATAAGCGAATGATTCAGCCGCTGGTGCGCCAAGGAAAAATACATCAACAATAAAAAACAAATATTTCTTCATGCTAATGCTTCCCCGCCAGCATGTTTGTCGTTCAAGCTACAAAAATACTACCAGGCACTCGCCAGCCGAGCCCTGCTACACTATATATTAAACAACAATAACGGAATTGGGATTGACCTGTGTCATCTCCCTGCGAAATGCTATTTAAACAGGAACAGACGTCATGACTGGCCTAACCACAACGGATGAAATATTTTTCACGAACACCGGACTGGAACGCGCCAGTGTCGAACGTATCGTTGATGACGCATCACAAAATGCCGATGACGGCGAAATGTTCCTAGAGTATCGCCAAAGCGAGAGCCTCAACTTCGATGATGGTCAGCTTAAAAGCGCCAGTTACGACACGCTCCATGGTTTCGGTCTTAGAACCGTCGCCGGGGAGTCCACGGGCTACGCTCATGCTTCCGAGCTCAGCAAAGACGCCATGCAACGTGCGGCGGATACGGTGCGTGCCGTTACTGCGGGGCATTCCGGCAGCGCTTCGGAATCGCCTAAAGGCACCAACCAAGGGCTTTATGTTGAAGACAACCCCCTTACGGATATGGCCTTTGAAGCCAAGGTAAAGCTGCTTCAGGACATTGATGCCTACGCCCGGGGCAAGGATGACCGTGTCAGGCAGGTAAGCGCCAGCATTTCGGGTGAATGGCAGACCGTACAAATTATCCGTGCCGGGGGTTATCGCGTCGGTGATATCCGCCCTCTCGTCCGATTGAACGTTTCCGTTGTTATGGAACAGGACGGCCGGATGGAATCTGGCGGATACGGCACCGGTGGCCGCGCTTCTTATGAAGCTTATGTTGACCCTTCCTGTTGGCAGGAAGCCGTCAACGAAGCCATGCGGCAGGCAAGCGTCAACCTGGAAGCCATTCCAGCCCCAGCGGGAACGGTACCCGTCGTCTTGGGCTCCGGATGGCCCGGCATTTTGCTCCACGAAGCCATTGGTCATGGGCTTGAGGGCGATTTCAACCGCAAACAGACATCCGCTTTCGCCGGCCTGATGGGTCAGCGTATCGCCTCGCCAGGGGTAACCGTCGTCGATGACGGCACCATTCCCGACCGGCGCGGTTCGATTACTGTTGATGACGAAGGCACGCCTTCTCAACGTACGGTCCTGATTGAAGACGGGATTCTGACCGGATACCTGCATGACCGCCTGAATGGAAGACTGATGGGCGCCAATTCCACTGGCAATGGCCGGCGGCAAAGTTACGCCCACTCCCCGATCCCACGCATGACGAACACCATCATGCTGAATGGGGATCACGATCCGGAAGATATTCTTTCAGGCGTCGATAAAGGTGTTTATGCCGTCACCTTTGGCGGCGGACAGGTCGATATAACGTCCGGGAAGTTCGTTTTTTCATGCACGGAAGCCTATGAAATCGATGGTGGAAAAATCGGTCGTCCCCTCAAAGGCGCAACCTTAATCGGCAACGGCCCCGATGTCCTGACCAGGGTTTCAAAGATCGGCAATGACTTGGAACTCGACCCCGGCATCGGCACCTGCGGAAAGGACGGCCAGGGTGTTCCGGTCGGCGTCGGGCAGCCGACAATGCTGGTTGACGAACTGACGGTTGGCGGAACGTCCGTGTAATTTACCTGGACCGGATCAGGGTATCCCAAGGCCGCCACCGCCATTCCAGTTCAGAACGACAGGCCCCTCATGATGTTCCGGTTCAACTGGTTTTAGCGTTTCCATTACCGTTTCGGATTCTTTCAAGGCAGGCTCATGCCCGTTTTCCGGTTCGGACTGAAGCACTTCAATCTCAGGAATCTTTTCAGGCGGTGCTTGCCTGTTTTCCCGCACTGACTTGGTGACCGGTGCGGATTTTGAGGTCTCCGAATCTTCAAGAGAAGCTATCAACTGACCCATAACTTCGAGACAACATTGAAGGTCATCATCGGTAAGGCCTTCCGTCATGTTTTCCAGCAAGCCTTTTTTCTCTCTTTCGATCCGATCAAGATTGTCGCACCCCTCATCCGTCAGTGCGATCAGCAAGGATTTCTTGTGAGCTGGATTCTCCCGGCGTTCAAGCAACCCCAGGGCCAGCAATTCATTGACCACCCTTTGGACATGCTGTCTCCCCGTTCCCAATGTGCGGGCAAGCGCCGGCACGGTTGCGTCGCCCTGTATCTGAAGATGAGAAAGAACGCGCTGCATGGCAGGGGTTATCCCATCGGATTGCTGTTTCTTGATCCTGCTCTCGCTAAGACGAAGGAGAGGGCGAAGCAATTCAAGAATTTCAGCGATCTGTTCTTCCGGTAGGAGAACAGCGGGCGTTTTGGCAATAAAATTCATAATGACACCTATATTGTCATCATGACGCCTAACGGGTCATAACGACGTCTATGGTTACAAAATGACACCTTTATCGTCATATGGATGTTTATGGCGTCAATCTGACACCTTAGGCGACAAATCTTAACATTAGGTTTTCACGCTTATGTCTTGAATTCAGACGCACCTTGTTGGCTTGGCAAGGAATGAAACTATGGCTACCCTGTTAAGCCGTAATGATGGAGGGGTCATTGTCCACAGGCGAACACCAAGATATCTCATCAGATAAAACGCCCACACAACAAGCGTCGACTTTCCCGTTTGCCAACCGCATCAACATTATTTCGACGGATGAGCCCTGGCAATGGCTTGCCCTTGGGTGGGCAGATTTGAAAAAAGCGCGTTATGTCAGTGTTTACTATAGCCTGATCTTCGTCGTCCTGGGCTATATGGTCACAATCGGGCTTTATCAGATGGACTACGTTCATTTGATCTGGCCGTTTCTTACCGGATTCGTGCTAGTAGCGCCTGTATTCGCTGTCGGCGTTTACGAGTTAAGCCATCTTCTGGGCGAAGGAGAAAAACCAACGCTGAAAAGCGCCCTGATTGCATGGCAACGAAACCCAAGCCGCATATTCGGCGCCGGTCTGGCGCTGACATTCTTCATGATCATGTGGACACGCACAGCCGCCCTTATTTATGTCCTCAACTACCCCTACGAAATGCTCACCATCCAAAGCCTGCTCAATCAGACCTTTTTCTCTGAACAGGGCCTCATCTTTCTTTGTGTCGGAACCGTCATCGGAGCCATTTACGCCATAACGGCTTTTTTTCTCAGCGCCGTTTCGTTGCCGATGATGGTTGGCGAACGGGCCGACTTTTTGCCGGCAATCCTGATTTCCATCCAGGCTGTCAGTCGCAACCCGAAAGCAATGACGCTATGGGCGGTCATTATTCTCGGCATAACGATACTTGGCATGGCGACAGCCATGATCGGGTTGGCTGTCACCCTGCCCCTGATCGGGCACGCCACCTGGCATGCCTATAAATCCGTGATCCGCCCGCAGGAAGATCAGTAGGCATATTCCTGAAAAATCGGAGCGATGGAGTGGTTCCAACGCCTCTCGTAAGCTCCAAGCATTTCTTCCGCCTGGGTCATGCCGGACTCAGCGATCTGACATAAAGGCCGCAGATAATGGGTTTCATCCAGCCCGACACTATCCAGGCGTTGCCGGCGGCACAGGCCGCCGTGGGAAATCCTGAGCGCTTCGAGCGCCAGGTCCTGTACGGTGCCATCCCTGAAAGATGTTTTAAGGGCAAACCGCGGGACTTCCGCTCTCAGATACTGATGCTCTTCCTGGGTCCAGTCGGCGATCATGTCACAGGCTTCAGCTCTGGATTGGTCATCATAAAGCAAACCAACCCAAAAAGCCGGCAACGCGCACAATCTGGCCCAGGGGCCGCCATCGGCGCCCCGCATTTCGAGGTATTTCTTTAACCGGACCTCGGGGAATGCCGTGGTCAGGTGGTCTTCCCAGTCCTTCATGGTGGGATATTCGCCGGGAAGGCCGGGAAGCTTGCCGGCCATAAAATCGCGGAAGGATTGCCCAGAGACGTCAATGTAATTGCCGTCGCGGTAAACGAAATACATCGGCACATCGAGTATGTAATCGACGTAACGCTCAAACCCGAATCCGTCTTCAAAAACAAAGGGGAGCGTTCCGCACCTGTCCGGATCCGTGTCCGTCCAGATGTGACTCCTGAAACTCAGGAAACCGCTCGGTTTCCCATAACGGAAGGGAGAATTGGCCCACAGCGCCGTGGCGACCGGTTGCAGGGCCAAACCGATCCTGAACATATCAACCATGGTTTTTTCGGAATCGAAATCCAGGTTCACCTGAACCGTGCAGGTGTTCTGCATCATATCCAGTCCCAGATTGCCCTTTTTCGGCATGTATTCACGCATGATCTTGTAGCGGCCCTTGGGCATCCAGGGAATTTCGGCAGTCTGTTCCTCCGGCCTGTATCCCATGCCGACAAATACGATACCCAGCTTGGCGGCGATTTCCTTGACGTGCTTCAGGTGCTCATGCACCTCGCCACAAGTCTGGTGAATATTTTCCAGAGGCGCGCCGGAAAGCTCAAGCTGGCCGGCGGGCTCAAGTGATACAGCCCCACCGCCCTGCCGGGTAAGCGCAATGATGTTGCCCTTTTCCGTTACCGGTTCCCAGCCATATTCCGTTAATCCTTCCAGAATGGCGCGGACGCCCCTTTCTCCTTCATATTGAAGATAAGACAGGTCTTCGCGATGGTAGGCGAATTTTTCATGTTCGGTACCGATGCGCCAGTCTTCGGGCGGTTTGCAACCGGAGGCCAGATAATCAATCAGGACGCCTTTGTCTGTCAGAGGCTGCCCCATGAAGGTCTCGGAAGTATCGGCCATTATATATGCGTCCCGTTTCGCAATTATTTATATTCACCCGCCATAGACAGATGGTCACCTAAGGCGTCCTTCGCAACTGTCTCCCGCCAGCATTTGCCAGCAGGATAAAGCCGCCAGGGCCGCCGTTTCTGCGCGCAATACGCGCGGACCCAGCGTTACCGGCGTAACAAATGGCAGATCATGCAGTACGTCAAGCTCCCTGGGGGAAAATCCGCCCTCAGGGCCAATCATAATCGCGTTACCGCCATCGCCGGAGGACAAAGACCTGTTACCGAAAGCCTCCGGCATGACCTTACCGCCGCCGGTTTCATCCATCACATACAATAACCGATTTGTATTCCAGTCATCCAATAGCTTATTCAGGCTAACCGGTTCATCCACATCAGGGATGCTCAAGCGCTCGCACTGCTCGGCCGCTTCCTTTGCCGTCGCGGACAAACGCTCCACATTGACCCGGGTCACGTCTGTGTATTCCGTCACTACAGGGACGAGGCGTGTCACACCCAGCTCCACAGCCTTTTCAACCATAAAGTCCAAACGGGACTTCTTGATGGGCGCAAAAACAAGCCAGATATCCGGCTCTTCAGCTTGTACGCGGGTTTGTTCGAGAATTGACAATCGGCACGTCGTTTTTGAAGCATCCTCAATCTGTGAAGCCCATTCACCGTCGCGTCCATTAAACAGCAAAACCTGCCCGCCAACATCCTGTCGCATGACACGGATTACGTAATGCGATTGATCCTTTGGCAAGGTAACGCGGCCGCCCTCAGAGAGACCATCGGGCACATACAGACGGATTTTCGGTTTCGAATCTGACATGCGCCAAGTTTGGGAAACCCCGACGTTTTATGCAAGACCCCAGGAGCCCAAACATTCATCGGAAGCAAAGGTTTTCCAAACCGGACGTGAATGGCATAGTACGCCGCATCATAAAACTACAGATTTGACTTTCGGTTATGGCGCAAACAGCCTCATCAAAAACGGATATTCCCAGCGAAAGCTGGGTTGAAAAATACGCCCCGGTCTCTGCGCGGCCTTACTTACGTCTGGCTCGGATGGACAGGCCTATCGGCACATGGCTGTTGCTGCTACCCTGCTGGTGGAGCCTGATCCTTGCCGCTGGACCGGATGAGATATTCAGTGCGGAAGTCCTGATGTTTTCCGTCCTGTTCGTTGTCGGCTCTCTCGCAATGCGAGGGGCGGGTTGCACGATCAATGATATTGTAGACAGGGATTTTGACGGGCGGGTCGCCCGCACGGCGACCAGGCCCATCCCCAGTGGGGACGTCAGCGTCCGGCAGGCTATTATTTTTCTGAGCATGCAATTGCTTATCGGACTTGTCGTCTTGTTCCAGTTCAATGAGTTTACAATTTGGCTGGCAATCTCATCATTGGGTCTTGTCGTCATTTATCCCTTCGCCAAGCGGTTCACCTACTGGCCGCAACTGGTTCTGGGCCTGACCTTTAATTGGGGCGCCTTGCTTGGCTGGACCGCCGTCAGGGGGCAGCTGGACTGGCCTGCCGTTGCGTTGTATGCGGCCGGGGTGTTCTGGACCTTGGGCTATGACACCATCTATGCGCATCAGGATAAAGAAGACGACGTCCTGATCGGCGTCAAGTCCAGTGCCCTGAAGCTGGGAGATTCGACCCGTCCCTGGCTGTTTGGCTTTTATGGCGCGACGATCATCCTGATTGCCCTTGCCGGATACCAGGCAGGTTTGGCGCCAGTCTTTTATGCAGCACTTGTTCCCTGCGCCCTGCACCTGATATGGCAGGCATGGCGTGTCGATATCCACAATTCTGCCGATTGCCTAACCAAGTTCAAATCCAACAGGGATTTCGGATTGTTGCTTTGCGCTGCCATCATTCTGGCAAAAGTCGTTTAGACCTCGATGTAATCGATTTTTTCATAAGCAAACGGAAGCGCCGTGGCGTGCATTTTGTCCGTTCTTGAACGCCGGGTCTCAGCATTTTCGATATTGTCCTCGATGAAGGCGGCGAAATTCAGATGCGCCGCCAGATCCTGTCGGGCCTGTTCCTGTATTTCATCCTGTGACATGGCTTTCCAGCGCCTGTTCGTTGCCTCAACGGCCGCCAGGGGAACAGGTTCTCCATCTATAGGCAACGCCCCGCGGCTGGATTGATAGAAATACAGATGATCCAGGTCAGGGCCATTTTCCACCTTGGCCTGGATGTCGCCCAGCCGGCAAAAATGATAGTTTTCGCTGGCGATCTCCGTCGTATGCATGTGGCGCTCCTGTTCCTTATCCAGCCAGGTAACGAACAGGGTAACTTCCGTGTCAGGGGAAGGGAACAACGTCGCCGGAATGGCGCCATAGCTGGTGAAGTGGGTGGAATAGACAGAATCGAAATGCAGCAGACGGATTTTGGTCACGGGAATCGTGCCGCCGTGCGGAGCCGGAAACTTTCGCGCCAGCTGCATCGGCGACATGTTTGATCCAACGGCCAGCACAGGACGCCGTGCTTCCAGGCCATCGAGATGCCCATCATGATCCACCACAGCATGATCGCCGTTCGTCATGACATAGGATCGTTCGGGAATTTGGTAAGGATAACCTCGGGCGCGGTATTCGGGGTCGCTCAGCATCTTTTGCTCCGGGAGCGCTATTCGGCAACCGGTTTTTCCAGATAGGGCTCGATATCGACTTCATCAAGCTGTTCGGGCTGCAAGAAACGTTCGGCGTATGTCTTGTAAACGCCGGAGGTGAGGAACAACTGGAAAAGATCGGCATCGATATGGGCGTCTTTCTTCATGAACGACATGATCTTGATGCAGTCGCTAAGCTTTTTCGCGGCTTTGTACGGCCGGTCCGCCGCCGACAGAGCCTCGAAGATATCCGCAATGGCCATGATCCGGGCCGGCAGAGTCATATCATCCCTGTTCAGTTTCTTCGGATATCCCGTTCCGTCCATTTTCTCGTGGTGGCCGCCCGCGAATTCGGGCACCCGTTTCAGGTGTTTCGGGAACGGCAGTTGCTCCAGCATGATGATGGTCTGCACAATATGGTCGTTGATCTTGAAGCGTTCTTCTTCGGTCAGCGTACCGCGCCCGATGCAGAGGTTGTAGATCTCGCCCATATTGTAGCGGTGCTGGGGCACATCGAGCTTGAAGCCAAAACTATTGTCTTCGCCATAGGTATCACCCTCACCCGCCTCGCGGTAAATGATGTGATCTTCGCGGTCAGACAGCAAGTTTTCCTCAACCGGCAACTTGGGTTCTGCTGTCCGATCCTTGCGTTTTTGTTCCTCATAGGACAGGCCGATACGGTCGCTGAGCGTCCTCGTCCATTTAACCGAGGCAATTTCCTTCACGCGGTCTACGCGCTCAGGCGCCATAAACTCGCCGCCCACATTGCTTTCGGCGATAAAGGCGAAATCGTCATCAAACTTGGCGAGTTTCGCATCAAGCTCGGTTTTTAATGCATCGGCATCGCCGCCGCCGATTATCTGTTTCAGGTATTCGATCTCCGCATCGCGCTTAACCACTTCGAAACGCATCCGAATTTCATGCAGCCGATCATAGATGGTTTCAAGCTTGGTCGCCTTGTCGACGACATATTCAGGCGTGGTTACCTTGCCGCAATCGTGCAGTGCGGCGGCGATTTCCAGTTCCTCGCGCTGTTCCTGCGTCAGGGAGAAATCGGCAAAAATCCCTTCGCTCGATTCTGCCGCCGCGTCCGCGATCATCATGGTCAGTTCCGGCACCCGCTGACAGTGCCCGCCGGTATAGGGCGACTTGGCGTCGATGGCCGATGCAATCAGGTCGATGAAGGACCGGAACAGGGCCTTTTGCGCCTCTAGCAACATGTTGTTATCCAGCGCAACGGCAGCCTGGGAAGTCAGCGCCTCGACCAACGGCTGAATTGTTGCCTGGAATTCAATAACATCGCCCGTTTCGCTATCCTGCGCGTTCAGTAACTGCAAAACGCCGATGATTTCATCCTGGTGATTTTTCAGAGGAACCGTCAGGAATGATTTTGACCGGTAGCCGGTTCCCTCGTCGAATTTCTTGGTGCCGGAAAAATCGAAATCCGTGGAATCATAGGCATCCTTGATATTGATGGAATCGCCCGTCAAGGCCACATGCGTTGCCACGTTCTTGTGATTCGCTTCACCGGTTTCGGCGTCGTAGAGAGGAAGCGGCGGAAACGTGATGTCCTTACCGGTCGTGCCGCCTAAGGCAATTTCAAGGGAGTCCGTCCGCATGATGACAAATTTCAGGCGATCGTCTTCGGTGCGCAAATAGAGCGTTCCACCGTCGGCGTTGCAGATATCCTTCGCTTCAAGAAGGATCTGTTCCATCAACCGGTCATGATTGCGCTCGGACGAAAGAGCGATGCCGATCTCGATCAGTCGTTGAAAATTGGCGGCTCCTGCACCAGCCTGACCGTTTCCACCTGAAACGCTATTATCCATAGTGGACTGTCCCCAGATCCCTCAGAATTTATTCAACCAATCATAAGGGCATTGAGCATACGTTGCCGATGCGTTTCATCACACCGCATACTCACCGTCTCCCAAGCTCTTTATCTTTACATAAAGTATCTTGGAAAATGATTCCTTACAACCGAATCACACATAAACCCCTAAAATCCTTGACGCTTTGGGTAAGGACGGTGTCAATTCCAGTAATTACCCAGGAAAGACCCGATTATGGCCTATGCCTCCTTAAGAGATTTTATCGCTCACCTTGAAAAAGAAGGGCGTTTGGTACGTGTCAGCGAGCCGGTTTCGCCGGTTCTGGAGATGACCGAGATCCAGACCCGCGTCATGGCGGAAGGCGGGCCAGCAATCCTGTTTGAAAATGCCGTCAAGGAGGATGGCAGCAGCTACGGCATACCGGTTCTGGTCAACTTGTTCGGCACGGTTGAGCGTGTCGCCTGGGGCATGAACAGGGAGCCGGAAGGCTTGCGTGAAATCGGTGAAACCCTTGCTTTTCTGCGCCAGCCAGAGCCGCCCGGCGGATGGCGCGAGGCAATGGATATGCTGCCGCTGGTCAAGAAACTGATGGCCATGAAGCCCCGCACCATCAGTACCGCCCCCTGCCAGGAAATCGTGCAGACCGGTGATGAAATCGACTTGAACCAGCTTCCCATCCAGACCTGCTGGCCGGGAGAGCCTGCTCCCCTGATCACCTGGCCGCTTGTGGTGACACGCGGTCCTGATGCCGACGAAAAAGGCGGCGATAAGCGTGACGATTACAACCTGGGTATCTATCGCATGCAGGTCACGGGCAAGGATTCGACCTATATGCGGTGGCTCAAACACCGGGGTGGCGCTCAACACCATGCCCGTTGGAAAGAAAAGCGCCCCGACCCCATCCCCGCCGCCGTTGTTATCGGCGCCGATCCTGGAACCATTCTGGCCGCCGTAACGCCCATCCCTGACACCCTATCTGAATATCAGTTCGCCGGGCTGCTACGGGGAGAAAAAGTGGAACTGGTGGATTGCAAAACCGTCCCGCTGAAGGTGCCTGCTCAGGCCGAGATCATCCTTGAAGGCCACGTGTCCCTTGATGAATACGGCGATGAAGGGCCTTATGGCGATCACACCGGCTACTACAACGCCATTGAGTCGTTCCCGGTCTTTAAGGTTAGCGCCATCACTCGGCGGCGCGAACCCATTTACCTGTCGACGTATACCGGTCGTCCGCCGGATGAACCAAGCATCCTGGGCGAGGCACTCAACGACGTGTTCGTCCCCATGTTTACCCAGCAGTTCCCCGAAGTGGTGGATTTCTGGCTGCCGCCGGAAGCGTGCTCCTATCGCGTCGCCGTGGTCTCCATGAAAAAGGCCTACCCGGGCCACGCCAAGCGGATCATGCTGGGCGTGTGGTCCTATCTGCGGCAATTCATGTACACCAAGTTCGTCATCGTGGTGGATGACGACATCAACGCCCGAGACTGGAACGATGTCATGTGGGCGATATCTACGAATGTAGACCCTGCGCGCGACGTCACCATGATTGAGAACACGCCCATTGATTACCTGGATTTCGCCTCGCCCGAGTCAGGGTTGGGCTCCAAGATGGGGATTGACGCCACCACCAAGATGGAGCCGGAAACCAAGCGTGAATGGGGCCGCAAAATCCGTATGACCGACGATATTATCCAGGAGGTCACGGAGAAATGGGAACGCTATGGCATTCCATCAAGCGGCAAGCCGATCTGGAAGTAATAATCCTGCTTTCTGCCGTTGACCTTTGGCTGACATCTCCTTAGGTTCCGGCTTTCCATAAACCAGACAACACATGTGAGAACCATGACCGATTTAAGAGGTTACGCCCAACACGCTTCCGCCTGGCCCTTTGCAGAGGCCCGCGAGCTGTTGAAACGTGTCGGCGACACCACGCCGGAAAAAGGCTATGTGTTGTTTGAAACCGGATACGGCCCGTCCGGGCTGCCCCATATCGGCACCTTTGGCGAAGTGGCCCGCACATCCATGGTGCGCCATGCCTTTCAGCAATTGTCCGATATTCCGACAAAGCTGTTTACCTTTTCTGACGACATGGACGGCCTGCGCAAGGTTCCCGACAACGTGCCGAACCAGGAACTGCTGGCCGAGCACCTGGACAAGCCCCTGACGGAAGTACCCGACCCCTTCGGGACCCATGAAAGCTTCGGGCACCACAACAATGCCCGGTTGATGGCCTTTCTGGATTCTTTCGGTTTTGAGTATGATTTCAAAAGCTCAACGGAAATGTACAAAGCCGGTGTCTTCGACGAAGCCCTGCTGAAGGTTCTGGCCCGCTATGACGAGGTCATGAAGGTCATGCTTCCAAGCCTGCGTGAAGAACGCCAGCAGACGTATAGCCCTTTCCTGCCGATCTGCCAGAAGACCCGCAAGGTTTTGCAGGTGCCGATCCTGGAGTGCAACGTCGACGCAGGGACAATCGTCTATGAAGACGAAAGCGGCGAAAAGATCGAGGCACCGGTAACCGGCGGTCACTGCAAGCTGCAATGGAAACCCGACTGGGCTATGCGTTGGGCCGCACTGGGCGTTGATTACGAGATGTCGGGCAAGGACCTGATCGATTCCGTGAAGCTTTCCAGCAAGATTTGCCGGGTTCTGGGCAGCCCCCCGCCCGTCAACCTGACGTACGAGTTGTTCCTCGACGACAAGGGCGAAAAGATTTCCAAGTCCAAGGGCAACGGCTTGGCCGTGGAAGAATGGCTGCGTTATGCGCCGCCCGAAAGCCTGGCGTTGTTCATGTACCAAAAGCCCAAAACGGCCAAGCGTCTTTACTTCGATGTTATTCCGAAGGCCGTCGATGAATATCTGAGTCACGTTGAAAAGTTCCCCGGACAGGAGCAGGACAAGCAATTGGAAAATCCTGCCTGGCATATTCACTTGGGCGAACCGCCGCATGAGGAAGCGCATTTAAGCTTCAATATCCTGCTCAATCTCGCCAGTGTCTGCCATACGGAGGACAAGTCCGTTCTGTGGCACTTCATCAGCCGCTACCGGCCCGGCGTTACCGCAGAGAACGCGCCCATTCTGGACAACCTAGTTGAATACGCCATCCGCTATTATCAGGACTTCATCAGGCCGGATAAGCACTACCGCCAGCCTACACCGGATGAGGCCCAGGCCCTTAGCGACCTGAAAGAAGGTTTGCAAAAGCTGCCCTCAGACGCCCCCGCGGAAGATATCCAGACCCTTGTTTATGAAACCGGCAAGCGTGAAGCATTCCCGGAACTGAAATCCTGGTTCAGAGCGCTTTACGAGATTTTGCTGGGCCAGAGCCAGGGTCCGCGCATGGGGTCCTTCATCGCGCTTTACGGCCTGAACGAATCCATCGACCTGATTGACCGGGCTTTGGCCGGGGAAGACCTGAGCGACTGACCTATATGGTCAGTCAGGTCTTCTGGGTACGCGCCCATTCCATATACAACTCACGTGCTCGGACATAGACCGGACCCGCATTGAAGTTGCGGTCTTCAATCTTCGAACACGGCACCACTTTGGAATAATTGGCGGTGCTGAACACTTCGTCGGCATCCAGTAGTTCGTCGAAATCTATGCTCCGTTCCTGCACGTCAAAGCCATCATCGCGAAGTAACTTGATAACGCGTTGGCGCGTGATGCCATTCAGGAAGGTGCCGTTGACGGCAGGCGTCGAGACCACGCCGTCTTTCGCCATGAACAGATTGGTGAAGGAGAATTCCGCTACATTGCCATTTGGATCGAGCATGACGGCCTGATCGTACCCCTTCTCCTTGGCGGCAGCCATACTGCGCCTCACATTGGGATACAGGCAGGCCGCCTTTGCTTCCGTCGGCGCGGTGTCTTTCGACGGACGGCGGAAACGGGTCAGGCAGGCGGTGAAACCTTCCGGTTCTGGCATGGGAGCTTCACATATAGCCATCACGAAACGAGTCGAATCATCCGTATCGCCAAAAAAGCTCTCGGCCAGGAAAAAATAGGGGCAGATGTAAAGCGCAACTTCAGGCGGAAACTTCTTTATGCCTTCACGGGCGATAGCTTCTATATCCTTGGCGGTGACGCGCGGCGACATGCCAAGAAGCTCCGCCGAGCGGATCGCCCTTTCGCAGTGCCGGTCAAGATCAGGGGCGGCGCCGTCAAAATACCGGGCGCCGTCAAACACGGACTGCCCCAACCAGGCACCGTCGTCCAGCGTCCCCATGATCGGAACATTGCCATCATGCCATTCACCATCTTTGTATGTGATCGTGCGCCCACCCTCGTGCACTTTTGCCATGCCAAAAACATCCCCGTAACCAGATTAATAAATACCGGAAAGACTATAGAAGTTAAGTTACTGACTTGCCCAGACTATTCGAGCGACCCAGTCCAGTTCCTGGATATCCAGAACCCGGTCTTCGTGGCTGTCGTTCAAGGACTGCAATTCTATTTTCCGGGCGGATTTCCGGCGTAGTTGCTTTGCAAGGATTTCACCTTCCTTGGTTTTTGCAACCACCCTGTCACCACGGCGAATGCTTGCACCCGGGGAAACGATGATCGTGTCGCCATCGCGGTAAACCGGCTCCATGCTGTTGCCGCTTACTTCAAGTGCATAGGCATGGGGATCACCCACACCCGGGAACGGTACTTCATCCCAGGCGCCGCCAACAGGATAACCAGCATCATCAAAGAATCCGTCGTCGCCTGCCTGGGCAAGACCGAGCAACGGAATGTTTCGGTAGACGCCGCCGGATTCTGCATCCCCAATCAGGGCAACGAATTCACCCAA
Organism: uncultured Thalassospiraceae bacterium; assembly: GCA_964344255.1. Classification (GTDB taxonomy): domain Bacteria; phylum Pseudomonadota; class Alphaproteobacteria; order Rhodospirillales; family Casp-alpha2; genus JAJFIE01. The sequence goes on along the minus strand of CAYFMQ010000010.1, from coordinate 55,823 downwards.
CGATGATCCGGTGGCCTGGAGAATCTTGGAGATGCTTTCCGTACTCGGCCAACGAAGTTTCCCGTGCCTGGTCGTTCGTTTGCTCTTGTTGAATGTTGTGGGATCAAGGCCGGCTTTGCGCGCCAGGCCTGATGCGGAATACCCGTTTTCCCGGGCGAGGCGGTCAATCGCCGTCCAGACTTCAGAATGTTTTAGCATGGGAACATGTTCATATATTGACCACAATCCGTCATTAGGAACATATTCTTTTATTTGATTGACTCATATTTACAAACCTATTATAGGAATAATATCTGATTCCCATCAAGGATTTTAATGAATTGCGATCAAAGTTTTCACACACTCCTCTTCCTATCAAGAATACCGAGCCGTTCCAGTCCAGCGAGGAAGCATGGTTCTGGTTTGTCCGCTGTCAAATGCTACGTCATGAACAAGCCCAACCACCCAGTTCAATAACCGCCTTCGCCCGGCCCTGTGACCCCGATGACATATACCGCATCGTCAACCAACTTTATAAACAGCGAAAATTAACCGCCGTCGAAATGCCCGTGTTGGCTGGCCTGTTCTGGTTGATCTGGCGAACCAGGCGTGACCTGGAAGACGCCGTTGACGACTCCCGCCACGAAACGGAAACCGGCTTTGGCTATCTGCGCGAAAGCCTGTCCGCCTACAAACTGGAAGTCGCCAAGTCATACGCCTCCATCCCCTACCTGAAAGAGGTCGAACGCCGCCTGACCAGTCACCTGGTTCGTATCGAAAACAAGCTGGATTCCGCTCCCCGCTTTACACCCAATGCCGGCAATGCAGGAGAAAACCAATGAACGCCACGACACATGCTCCTCAAAAAGAAGCAACACAGGCCAAACGCCGGGCAGACCGCGACGTCGAAGTCCTTGCTCGGACTATTTATGGCGAAGCCAGGGGAGAACTGGTGCGCGGCCAGGAGGCCGTCGCCGCTGTCGTTCTCAATCGCGTGCGGCGCGCCCGTGACAGGGGCGGGCGTTACTGGTGGGGATCAAGCATTGAAGAAGTCTGCCGCAAAGCCTGGCAGTTTTCCGCTTGGAACCCGAATGACCCCAACCGGGAAAAGGTCGAGAACGTCACCGCCGACAATCGGATTTTCCAGACCTGCCTGCGTGTCGCCCGCCGGGCGGTAAGCGGCACCCTGAAGGACCCCACCTATGGCGCCACGCACTACCACGTCAAGGGAGTGCAACCAGCTTGGTCACGCCGCAGGGCGCCCTGCGCCGAGATCGGCCGGCACCAGTTCTACAACGATGTCGAATAGAAAACAGGAGTCAATTTCATGTCCTATTCCTCATTTTCCTCTCGCCACAGCGATCCCTTCAGCCGCATTCCAGTTCCAAGGCAACCGGACCCGGAAATCGAAAATATCCAGAAACTGTTCAGGCTTACAGGTTCCGTTGGCATGACGGCGTCTAACAATCGCCGCGATGTGGCCAAGATTGAAATCCTTATGGACCGCACCGGTTATCTGGACTTACGGCAAACAGATGGCCCGACGGGGTATTACGGAGAGCGTTTGAAACAGGCCGTAGAAAAATTTCAGAAAGATCACAATCTCAAAAAAGATGGTCTGGTGCGACCGCAGGGTGAAACAATTAGAAAGTTGGCTCATTATGCCGACGATGTTAATTTTGGTGGCGATGAAAGAAACAGAATTCCAGGCAACCGCCCGCGGCGAAGGTCACCAAAAATACTACCGCCTGACCCCTTGGAAACACGAGACCGGATGAACATACCAAGTGATAACCTCCCGGGTACACAGGATGAGATTAACATAAAATTCAAAAAACCCCGACCACGCGGTGAGTGGATTTGACCCACTGAGCGATTCCGCCTTAAAGTCGTATTATGGAATGGCTTCTTGCAATAAATCTTATGATTGAAGGAGTGGAAGATCCACCTGAGGTTCGTTATCCAACATATGAATCATGTGAAGATGCCGCCCAGAAAATATCTGAACGGTATGAATGGATACATTGGATTAAGACCGGAGATGACGTGTCAACGACTGAACAACCTATTTTCGGGCCATCTGTTTATTGTTTCGTAGCTCCGGAACACAAAATAGAAACGGAAAACTGAATCCCGCCTTCTTATTCATATTGTGCTGAACGAGTCGATTATTGCATCAACCTTGGATCGAAACGTCATAGATCCCAATGAACCCCGGCCACGCAGCAAGTGGATTTGACCCATTTATTCGTTTCACCCTATGCTAGAAATATGGAGTGGCTATTAATCATAAACCTGATGGTTGAAGGTGTGGACAATCCACCGCATGTTTCCTATCCGACACATGAAGCCTGCGAAGAAGTCGCGCAAAATATTTCCGAACAGTACGAATGGGTACATTGGGTAAAGACGGCTGAGAATACTCTGACCGCGGAACAACCAATCTTTGGCCCAACTGTTTTTTGCCGCGAGGGGCCGGAGTACCTTTTGGAATCGGAAAACTGAATCCTACTGCCTTATCCAACGCGCCATAAACATATCATATTTTCATCAAGTACAGACTGGTCACGCCGTCGCGGACGCCGAGGTCGGCCGTCATCAGTTCCACAATGATGTCGAATTGCCAATATCAGGAGGAAACCTATGCTGAATCTCATCGGCGCTCTGGCCGCGCCTGTGATCAACGGCCTGTTCAACGCCGTCGACCAGGCGGTGGAAGACAAGGACGAAGCCGCCCGTATCAAAGCGCGGTTGCAGGAAATGGTCCTGACCGGTCAGATGCGCGAAATCGAGGAAGCTGCGCAGGTGATCCGCGCCGAGGCCACGGGCGAAAGCTGGCTGCAGCGCAACTGGCGGCCCCTGCTCATGTGCCTGTTCGGTGTGATCGTCGCCAACAACTATATCGTCGTCCCCCTGTTCGGAACGCCAATGGCTGACATCCCACCCGACATGTGGGACCTCCTGAAACTCGGTGTCGGCGGCTACGTCGTCGGCCGCAGCGTGGAGAAGGGCATCAGGGTGTGGCGGAAGGAATGAGCCAATCCAGTTTCAATCGTTGAACCGGCACGTCCATAAACAGGAAATGAGATCATGATTAATCAATTCGCCCGCCGCAAAAGCCGATCCTTTTATTCGAGATCGCTTAGCAGGTCTTCTAAACCGCGCCTATTCCTTCCGGCTTACAAAAGGGAAAAAATAGAAATTATTGCCGTTCCAGTTGCTATGGCCGGCTCAGATACGCTTCATTCATCTGGTCAACCATGCGATTAATAATCGTACTAAGGACCGAGGCATATGCGTCTAAATGAAAAATGTGGTAGAGCGTACCGCAAAACCCCGGACAGCCACGGAAGTTGTTGTATAGCTTCCACATGAAAGGTTGATAGGCGTTCCTTATCGTATCCAGCATTTCCTGGGTTTGCTTTGGCGTCCTGACATCCGGTTCGAACAGCACCGGCGTCAGTTCTACGATGACATCCTCAAGGCAGCCGACGATTTTCGCCATTCCCTCCCGCATGACAGCCGTCACGCCCGTATCCAGCAATGCCTGTTGTTTTGCAACGCATTCATCAATCAAGACTTGTGCATCGTGAGGTTCGAAATCCGGATCGATACCGCCGGATTGGGCTGCGGATGAGGTGTAAACCATTGTCATAAAGAGAGCGGTAATTAGCAAAACCTTTCTAACCGGGTTTGTCATCATGTCATCCTTCCAATCAACATAATGCAAATGCAACCATCACTATAGTTATCAAACGTCCCGCCGGGAAGGCGGCAAGATGTGGCGGAAGGAATGAGTCCATGACGGGCCCGCAGGCTGCATGATAGGCTCCCGTTTCGATTGATCTTAAGAGGGACTAATGAGCACTAATTTACCCACCATCGGCATCGCCGGCACGGGACTGATCGGGGCGAGCTGGGCGTCGTGCTTCGCCGCTCATGGTTTCGGTGTTCGCGCCTGGGATCCTGCGGATGGCGCGGAAGATTGTCTAAATGAATTTCTCAGTACAGCCATTGACGCCGTGCCCGGCGCCCTGCCGTCCGATCAACGGGGTACGGTTTCCTTTCATACCGATAAGACCGACATGACCGAAGGGTGCGGGTTGATACTCGAGAATGCACCAGAGCGCGAAGACGTCAAGATCACCCTTCTGGCCGAGCTTGATGACATCGCTGCGCCGGAGACCATCATTGCCTCGTCGACCTCGTCCCTGTTGCTGAGCCGCATCGCGGCTGATTGCCGAAACAAGAATCGCGTCATTATCGCGCATCCGTTCAACCCGCCGCATCTGCTGCCGCTGGTGGAGTTGTTTGGCACAGACGCTTCTATTGTTGAACAGGCGGCGGCCGTCTTCCGCGCCTGCGGCAAACGGCCGGTGGTGATGAAAAAGGAAATGATCGGCCACATCGCCAACCGGTTGACCTCGGCCCTGTTCCGGGAGGCGCTCTACATCCTGGAGCAGGACGTGGCCAGCGCCGAAGACATCGACGCCTGCATATCCGAAGGCCCCGGCCTGCGCTGGGCGCTGATGGGGCCGTTCATGGGTTATCACTTAGGGGGGGGCCTGCCGTCCGAGGGCAACCCGGGCGGCATCGAGCACTACATGAAGCACTTAGGCCCATCCCAGGTGAAACGCTGGGCCGACCACGGCACGGCGGACATGACGGATGATTTCATCGAACGCATCATTGAAGAGGTCAAAGCAATGACCGAAGGGGAAAGCATTGCCGGCATGGTTGAGCGGCGTGACAAGCTTTTGCGTGAGTTGCTGGCCCTTAAAGCCGGGAACAAACCGCTAGATTGAATTTTTCAGCCAACCCGACTACATTCCCGGCGCGGAAACGCACCATTGTCTCACATTAAAGGAGAAATCCCATGAAACGCCGCATACTCAAGCGGCGGAACCCCATGGCCGTAGCGGTGCGAAAACTGAAACCCAAACGCATTCCGTCGGCCAAGGCCTACCGCCGCACCGAAAAGCACAAGGATCGTTCCTTCCAATCATACAGGGACGGTCCTTTTTCTTATGTTGTTGCTATGGGCTACTCCGCCGCTGCACGCTGGCCCTGAATAACACCCAGAATATCCCGCGCCGCCGTGGGGATGTGCGTGCCAGGACCGAAGATGCCGACCACGCCCTTTGATTTCAGGAACTCGTAATCGTTTGACGGAATAACGCCGCCGACCACGACCAGGATATCGTCGGCGCCCTGGTCTTTCAGCGCTTCGATCAGGTGCGGCACCAGGGTCTTGTGGCCCGCCGCCTGGCTTGAGACGCCGATGACGTGCACGTCGTTTTCAATGGCCTCGCGCGCCGTTTCCTCCGGTGTCGCGAACAGTGCGCCGATGTCCACGTCAAAACCGATATCAGCGAAAGCCGTGGCGATGATCTTGGCGCCGCGGTCGTGGCCGTCCTGGCCCATCTTGGCGACCAGCATGCGCGGCCGGTGCCCTTCGGTCTTGGCGAAGGTTTCTACTTCCGAGCGGATTGCGGCGAAGTCGCCATCGCCTTCATAGGCCTGAGAGTAGACACCCGAGATGGTGGACGTGTTGGGGCTGTGGCGGGTGTAAACTTTTTCGAGCGCGCCCGAGATCTCGCCCACACTGGCGCGCAAACGAGTTGCCGCCACGGCGAGTTCCAGCAAGTTCCCTTCGCCGCTTTCCGCCGCACTGGTAAGCGCATCGAGCGCAGCCTGGCAGGCGGCCTCATCTCGGTTGGCGCGAATATCGTTCAGGCGTTTGATCTGGTTTTCCCGGACAGCCGTGTTGTCGATATCCAGAATGTCGATCTCGTCTTCCTTATCGAGGGCATATTTGTTGACGCCGACAACTACGTCCTCGCCCCTGTCGATACGAGCCTGACGACGGGCGGCTGACTCTTCGATCAGGCGTTTCGGGAAACCGGCCTCGACGGATTTAGTCATGCCGCCCTGCTCCTCGACTTGATCAATCAGTTTTCGCGCTTCCTCGGCGATGGAGGCGGTCAAATGTTCCACGTAATAGGAGCCTCCCAGTGGATCGACTACATTGGTGATGCCGGTTTCCTCGGCGATGACCAGTTGCGTGTTTCTGGCGATGCGCGCCGAGAATGGCGTGGGCAGGGCTATGGCCTCGTCCAGGGCGTTGGTGTGCAAAGACTGGGTACCGCCCAGCACGGCTGCCATGGCTTCGATGGTGGTGCGGATCACGTTGTTGTAGGGATCCTTTTCCGTCAGCGACACGCCCGATGTCTGGCAGTGGGTGCGCAGCATGGAAGATCGTGGATCCTTCGGCCCGAAAGGCGCCATCAATTCCGACCACAACAGGCGTGCGGCACGCATCTTGGAGATTTCCATGAAAAAGTTCATGCCGATGGCCCAGAAGAAGGACAGGCGCGGCGCAAAATCGTCGATGTCCAAACCCTTGGACAGGGCGGCGCGCACATACTCAACCCCGTCGGCCAAGGTAAAAGCCAGCTCCTGCACCGCCGTCGCGCCGGCTTCCTGCATGTGGTAGCCGGAAATGGAAATAGAATTGAACCGGGGCATATTTTTGGCAGAAAACTCGATTACGTCTGCGACTATTCGCATGCTGGGTTCCGGTGGATAGATGAAGGTGTTGCGAACCATGAACTCCTTCAGGATATCGTTCTGGATAGTGCCCGACAGTTTCTCCGGGCTCACACCCTGTTCCTCTGCGGCGACGATGTATCCCGCCATGACGGGTAGCACAGCGCCGTTCATAGTCATGGATACGCTCATCTCATCCAAGGGGATGCCCTCGAACAGGATTTTCATGTCCTCGACGGAATCGATGGCGACGCCGGCCTTGCCAACATCGCCCACCACGCGCGGATGATCGGAATCGTAGCCCCGGTGCGTCGCCAGGTCGAAGGCGACGGAGAGACCCTTTTGACCGGCTGCCAAATTGTCACGATAGAACTTATTTGAATCTTCCGCCGTGGAAAAACCGGCGTACTGTCGAATGGTCCAGGGGCGGCCGGTGTACATTGTGGCTCTCGGGCCGCGCATGTAGGGATCAAATCCCGGAAGCGTATTTACGTGTTCCAGGCCTTCAAGGTCTTCAGCCGTGTAGAGCGGCTTGACGGCGATGCCCTCCGGCGTCATCCACTGATGGTCTTCCGGCGCGACGCCTTTGTATTCCTTAGCCGCAGCATCACGCCATGCCGGCATATCCGTATCGGCTTTTTTCTTCCCCGGATTGTCTTTTTTCCCAGCACTCATCAGCGCTTTCTCCACAGCAGTTCCTTGACCCTAGCCCTGTCATCAACGCGTAAACAACGCTTCAAACAGGGGGCGAAGTATACCGTGGCGATGCCGTTCTTCGACACCTTTTTTTGCAGGTGCGAAATAAAAAGTCCAAGAGATATGTCCCTCAATCGGCCTTTTTTAGCCTTATCCACAACAAAATATGCCAGTTGGAATTGCCTGAATATACGAAATAGGGTATGAGTGACTACATCTTGTGGTTTTCGTAAATTAACAACTAAAAGGGGGCGGAGCCGTACCGGAGCAAGTCCGGAACACTTCTGACAACTCACCATGACCGACCAGACACAGACACCTCAAAAAGCACCCAATGAATGGACGCCGGAACGGATCAGCGCGTTGATCGCATTGTGGAATGAAGGATTGACCACCAGCGAAATTGGCAACCGTCTGGGCATAACCAAAAATGCCGTGGTCGGCAAGGTCCATCGGCTGGGATTGCCAAAAAGACAGTCACCGATCCGGAAATCCGCCGTACGAGAAGAGAAGCCCCTGGGCGAGGTGATCAAACTGGACAAGCTGACAGCCGGCATGTGCTGCTGGCCCGAGGGGGAGCCGGGAACGGATGAGTTCCGGTTCTGTGGGGAAAAGGCAGTCGACGACAAGCCCTATTGCCAGGAACACTGCCGCCGCGCCTATGTGCGCGTGACAAAGGACGGCCGTAAAGTCGCCATCGCCTGATCTCCAGGTCTCAGTTAAACATCAGGAACGGCACGTCAGGTCAGATAAAGACCGGCGTGCCTTCTTTTTCGATCTCACGAACTGTCGCACTGAGCCTGTGAATGGCGTTGTTGATTTCGCCATCGGGTACACCGTTGGCGTATCGGAACGTAACGTCTTCGGAAAAAATCTTGCGTGAATTCCTGCCCATATTCTTGACCAGTTTTTTTCGGGCAAGATCATCCTTCTCCGATGCCTTCAATAAGGCCAGAACGTCTTCGTGCTCAGCAACCCGTAACAAGGCCTGAATCCCTACATCGTTACCGCGCCGGACATTGAACAGGAATTCCGCCGTTTCATCGTCTGAACCGAGCCCATCCGGCCTTTCCAGCAACGCCGACATGTCTTCCACAAGTGCCCGATAGCTCGGACCGTCCAGAATGACGTCATGTCCATGGATGGACAGATGGAACCTGTCGTTTTCCAGCCTGCGTACCGAGACGCTCATACCGCCGTAACTCCCTCTGAATTCCGGTCAATGCCGGGCCGATACAAATAGGCTGACACAGGCTGGTTTCGTTGACAAGGGGTGCTTATGATGAAGCATTATGAGTTTTATCAACCGCTTGAATGAGGCTGCGCCCTGCACCCCCGCCGACTACATCGGTTTTTATGTGGATGGAGTCCGCATTGGACTTATTCCGCCGGAATTCGCCAAATCACTGACGCCCCATAACGATGTCTTTCAGATTGAAGAAGGCCGGATATCCCTGTCCCCGGCTTTAAAAGGAAACAGGGAGAGGACCGACGCGCTTGAGAGTGTTCTCTTAAAACTGCGGGATGAAGGCCTGATTCCCGGCTGGAGGGATGAAAAATATGCCATTGGAACTGACGTGCAGGGACAAAGCTTGTTCGACATGGAACGCTCGGCAACAGGATTGTTCGGTGTTCGCACTCATGCCATCAGTCTGAACGGATATGTCCGTCGAGATGACGGACTCCACCTCTGGACCGCCCGTCGCGCCGATGACAAAGCGACCTATCCGGGCGAGTTGGACCTGATCGTCGGCGGAGGCCACCCCGCCGGCATGGGGCTGTGGGAGAACCTGATCAAGGAATGCCATGAGGAAGCCGGCATCGACGAGAAGCTGGCGAGAAAGGCCGTTCCGGTTGGCGGCATTTCCATTTGCAGTGAACAATGTGGTCAGGTCATCAATCAGTTCCAGTATGTTTACGATCTGGCCATGCCTGAAGATTTCACCCCGGTTAACATCGACGGAGAGGTTGCGTCCTTTGATCTCTGGTCAATTGAGAGGGTCAGGGATACGCTTTATCAGACGGATGAGTTCATGTTTGATTCAGCACTGGTTAATATCGACTTCCTGATCAGGCACGGAATCATTGATTGCGAAGATCCGGAGTACTCTTCCCTGGTCATGGGGCTGCGGGTCCCATCATTGCTGGCGTAGGAACGAATGAAGCTTTTTAATCAATCACACCCCGACAAGGATCCGTTCTATCCGCCCGCTGAGCCCTACGACAGCGGTTATCTGGATGTCGGTGACGGCCATACGATTTACTGGGAGGAATGCGGAAATCCTGACGGGCCAGCCGTGGTATTTCTTCACGGCGGACCGGGCGCCGGGTGCGCGCCGGCCCACCGGCGGTTCTTTGATCCCGGCCATTGGCGGGTTATCCTGTTTGATCAGCGTGGATGCGGCAAGTCCCGTCCGATAGCGGGAGTTGAAGCCAACACCACCCAGCATATCATCCGTGATATGGAAGCGATCCGGACAGATCGAGGCATTGACAAGTGGATTTTGTTCGGCGGCTCCTGGGGGTCATTACTGGCTCTGACTTATGGAATATCGCACCCCAACCGTTGTGCCGGGTTTGTTTTAAGAGGTGTATTTCTCGGAACGGGAGAAGAGTTGCGCTGGTTCATCGAAGACATGGGCCGTTTCTTCCCTGATGCACACCGTGCCTTCCTGGACGTACTGCCGGAAGAAGAGCGTGCAGACCCGCTAATTAACTACCATAAACGGCTGACGGACCCTGATCCGGATATCCATACTGTCGCCGCGAGAGCCTGGTGCGGGTATGAATCCGCCTGCGTCCGGCTAATTCCGTCCTATACCAGCGACATCGGCGTATCCCTGTCTCTGGCGCGTATCGAGGCGCATTACTTCATGCATTCCATGTTCGTTCCTGAACATCATGTTCTCGACAACATTACGACAATAAATCACCTTCCCTGTTCCATTGTTCAGGGCCGTTACGACGTCATCTGTCCTCCCTGGACGGCGCATGCCTTGGCTAACGCCTGGCCCAATGTCGAACTTGTCATGATCGACGATGCCGGGCATACGGCGTTCGAGCCGGGCATCAAGTCCGCTTTGGTCGGTGCAATGAACAGATTGAAGTAGCTGAAACTTCAAGCGGTTTTCTGTTCTCCAGCCTTGCATCCTTATCAATTATCACGGATTATGCTCCGTCGAAGGATCGAAAAAGAATCCTTAATGCAGGTGAGGGAACATGTTCAAAAGCCTTTTGAAATCCATCAGCCAATTTGCCGCCGCCATGGCAATTATCTTTACAGGCCTGGCGACAGGTATGACGATCAGTTCGGCGAAGGCCGATGACCCTGCATTCATAACCATTGCCGCCGGGGCATGGGACTTCAACAAACAGGACGATGAGGGCGCCGAGTTCCGGCTTGAATACCGTTCAGATTACAAACTCTGGGAGCTCAAGCCCTTTGCTGCCGTCGCGGCATCCAGCACGGGTAGTTTCTTTGTTGGCGCCGGTCTTTTGATGGACGTCTATTTCGGCCGCCGGATCGTCTCCACGATCAGCCTGGCGCCGCACTATTATTCTCAGGGCAGTTCGGATAAGGATCTTGGGCATGAACTGGAATTTCGTTCCCAACTGGAGGTCGCCTATCGCTTCGATGACCGCTCAAGGCTCGGCTTGTCCATTTCGCACTATTCAAATGCCAGCATCGGCGACAAAAATCCGGGAACGGAAAGCCTGATGCTGAACTACAGCATACCGACGACTGCTCTGTTTGATTGATTAAACGGGTATCCCGGTCAGCCGCCTTCAAATATGTCTGCAAGATTATCGGCCATCGACTGGTCCGTTACCGGCTTGGTCATGACGCCTGATATGTTCAAGCCGCGCATTCGCGCAAGTTGTTCCGCGACATCCAGCGTCTCCGGCTCCATCCCGCTTACTACAGTGATCGCTCCCTCGTAGTCCTGGCTTGCCAACTCATGCAAAAGCTCCGGTCCACTCAATACCGGCATATGGATATCCACAAACAGAATATCAGGTGGTTGATCCATGGCCGCCAATGCCTCAAGAGCCTCTTCACCATTGTTAGCCGTTTCAATAAATCCGGCGCCGCGTTTTTCCAGAAGCCTTACAAGCACAGAGCGGCTCATGGCCTCATCGTCAACAATCAGAAATGACATGTCAGAAAGGGATGTGTCACTGGTTTCTTTTGTCATGTGATATTCCAACAATCAGTAATACGGCGGCTATGATGAAAGCATCATACAACATTATTCCGCCAGCGATTAAATTTTCAGATGAGCATCGCCAGCTTTCTGATATCGTGAGCGTCATAATCATACGGCACATCATCAAAGGATAATGACAATATGAGTTACGGACTTTACGTCGGTAAAAACCTGACCGCTGACGGCATCGCCTATTTAGCCGGCTATGGAGATGAACCATCCAGTCACTGGCTGGAAGTCGTTCCCCGTACCATGCACGAACCGGATGCAACCATTACCGTCGGCGTCACGCCTGAGGCGGAAATGCCCGGCGTTTTGAAGGAAATTCCGCAGGCGGCGGAAACGGCGCGGAATCTACGGGTGAGTTACTCCTATTACCTGGGCGTTCCCTCACCCCTGACCAACGGCGGATTGAACGAACATGGCGTCGCCGTCCGGGATATCTGGTCGACTTCCCGATCCGAGCTTGCCGACATGACGCCCAAGGATCAATCCGGTCCCAATTACAGTGACCTGGCCCGCATCGTCCTCGAGCGCGCCCATACCGCCCGCGAAGGCGTCGAACTGATCGGGGAACTGATCGCACAGCATGGTTATTCGACCTATGGCGGGAATTCCCATCTGATTGCCGACCCAGACGAAGCATGGGTTGTCATCGAGTGCGCCGGCGGCCAGGGGCTTTGGGCGGCCGAACGTTTGGGATCCGACAGCATTCGCGCATCCCGCCCGGGCTATATCGGGGATATACCTGTAGACGAACCGGATCACCCGGATTACCTCTACGCCCCCAACCTTGTGTCCTTTGCCGTTTCCCAGGGTTGGTTCGACCCGGATGGATCAAAGAGCTTCAACTTCAATGAGGTTTATGGAGACGGCAAATACAGATGGGACGGCGTTCAGTGGATTGAAGGAGAGATGGCCAGGCGCGAATCCCGTCCGGAGAAAATATCCATCACCGACATGATGTGGGCTATTCGCACACCGCGCCTGACCGGGGACACCGCCGGTTATGGTCAGGTCGTGCCGCTCATGCACCCCGATCACACTGCGTTGCGCGTTCTTTGGCATACACAAATCGGCGCCATCGCAGCACCGCTTGTGCCGGTATTCCTGGGCATCAGGGAGGTGCCCGAAGAATTTCGGCAGCATCGGTATCTGACGACCGGTGAATCGTCCCGTTTCATGGACAGCCGGAAAATCGACGATTCCCCCGAAGCCGTCAGCGGTATCCCTCAGGGGATTGAATCGACCCGTTCGGCGAATGTTGTTTTCAAGAGGCTGATGTATCTCGTGTTCCAGCATGAAGAGAAATTCCTGCCAGAAGTGACAGAAGTATGGGAAGCCGTTGAGAAACGCCTACTCGATGAACACGTTGATGTTGTAAAAACAGCCAGGACATTACTGGACTCAGGCGAAATCGAACTCGCTGAACACTACCTGACTTACTACTGCCAAACGGAATTGCGTGCGGCGCTCGATCTTGCAGATACCCTGGCTGGTAGCATCGAGGCGCGCACCCGTGCCTTGTTTGGCATCGACGATAGCCCTGTGCACAAATCTCCTGAACAGGTGTGGTAAAATGTTCCCGGCTATCCGTCTTTAGTGGATGTAGCTGTCATCGTTTCGCTAAATCCGTTAAACAGTAACAATGCGCAACCTCGATAAAGATCGGGAAATGCGGCGGCTGGCCAATATGGCTGTAACCGCCCTGAACGGAGGGGACAATCATCTTGCCCTCATCATTTCTCGCGCCATCGTGGATGAATATTTTCAAGATCCAGATTTAACAGAAGCCGACCTGGATGTCGTGGATGCAATGAGGCGCATTCTTGAGGCTGAAGAAGACCTGCCCAGGGCACTAAACGTTATCCAGAAACAGAAGAGGTTAAGGGGGGAGAAGCCCCTCAGAATCGGGACAGGTAGGCCCGATAATGAACAAACTCCGGCAGGGATCAGGTGCGTTATTCCCCCAACCCGGTTCGAGATCAACCCCTATCACGACGACTGGTTCGATATGGAATTCTATGTCCATACGGATGGCGTTGGGGAACAGAAAGATCATCCCTGCAAATTAACCTGGCTAACATCAGAGCCCTTTGTCAGGTCGTTCAGAACGGCGCTTGACATTGGCTGCCGCGAGGGCGTCTACAGTCGGTATCTGCAAAAATTCTTCAACCACACCTTTGCCTTTGACGCCAGAAAACTGGAGAAGTTTTCTTACAATGTCGATCTTGCAAAAGTGACGCACTTTACGTGCGCGCTCGGTGATGAAAATACGGAAATCGTTATGAGCGGCGGCACTCATCGCCAGGTTGAAGGGAGAATGTGGACTTCACCCTGTTACCGTCTTGATGAGTTTGAGATACCTGATGTCGATTACATAAAAATCGACGTTGAGGGATTCGAGGAAAAAGTCATCAAGGGGGGCATGAAGACAATCGAGGCGTCATGGCCCCTGATTGTCATCGAACAGAATGAGGTGAGCCTGCCCGGAGACGACCAGTACGCCGCCCGGAACTATCTGGAAAGCATCGGATACGAACACGTGGCGTCAGGTCCTGCAGGCATTGACCTGATCATGCAGAAAAAGTGATTGTTTGATCACTCGTTTTTCCGGGTTTTCGTGAAAATGGCGCGCCCGACAGGATTCGAACCTGTGACCCCCAGATTAGGAATCTGGTGCTCTATCCAGCTGAGCTACGGGCGCATGCAGGCTTCCTATATCATACGGACGCTGCGCATCTCCACCTAAAAGGCGCTTTTTTTACGTGCGGTCGTAGGCGAACGCCTCGCGGTCGAAAAGCTTCCGGACCATGGGCTCGAAAAATTCAAGAGGCAGGTTCTCATAGTCAGGATCGAAGCAGTTCTGGTCATACTTATGACAGAACTCGACCGTCTCGTCGTAATAGGGCTCGTCCTTGTAACGCTCGCGCGCATCCCGGTCCATGCCCAGGTGATGGGCGTAATAATAGGCCTGGAAAATGCCATGGTACTTCAAGATCCAGTAGGCTTTTTCGGAGATATAGGGACGCATGACCGCAGCGGCATATTCGCCGTGGTTAAAGGGTGCCATGCCATCGCCGATATCATGCAGCAGGGCCATGACGACGTATTCCTCATCCCGGCCATCACGATAGGCTCGCGTTGCTGATTGCAAGGAATGTTCATAACGGTCAATGGCATAGCCGCCCAGAATATCCTTGGTCGTTTTCAATTCCGCCAATACGCGGTCGGCCAATCCTTCTGCCGCCTTGGCTTCCAATCCTTCAAGGAATTCATACTCTTCCTTGGTGCCGTCTTCCATGCGGGTAAAGCTAACGGTTTCCATGGGCTGTCTCCCAATATCAGTGTTCGGTGGAACGTGCCGTATCACAGAATATAGCACGATGAAAACAGATTCTGTTTGTCAATTTGAACAAGTTTTTTTGCTGTGCCCCTAACGATTTGAAGCGATGCAGTCACTAACCAGGGCGATCAGTTCATACATCAGGGCCATGGTCGTCATGGCGGTGATCTTGGCCTCGGTATCCTTGGACGGGATCATGCAGACAAGATCGGCGCCGATGATATTCAGCCCCCTGAGTCCATGAAAAATCTTCTCGCACTCCCAACCGGCAAGGCCACGCTGCATGGGCTCCATATTTGAAACCGCCGGGGCCTCCGCCGCATTAAGGACATCCACGTCAAACGTGATATAAAGCGGCATATCGCCGACACGCTCCCTGATGATCTCTACGGTTTTTTCGATGCCGAGTTCATGGAACTCTTCCGCCGGGATCAGCTTGTAACCCAGTTCGCTGTGGGTCGGGTCCTTGCGGGGCTTGATGGGATTGCCACGCATGCCCAACTGTACGCTGTGAGCCGGATCAACATGGTTTTCCGTTACCGTATAGTGCGCCCAATGGGCGGCGGAACGGCGTGATCCCAGCCAGTGAGGCAGGTGCTGGTAATCATCCCGGTGGGCATCAAAATGCAGCAGGGCGCATTTCTTGCCACCCGTCGTCTTGGCGCCTTCACCGGCGATCGCCTTGAGAATGGGACCCGTGATGGAGTGATCCCCGCCAACGGAAACAGGACGGGCGCCGGCGGCGTCAATGGTTTTATAGAAGGCTTCGATGTGCCGGACACTTATGTCATTGACCATGGCCTCAGGCAACGGCGCATCGCCAAGGTCGTGAATGCGGCAAATATCCCAGGGAACGATACCGAATTTCTGGTGCCCCCGCCGGTACCATCCGGAAACGTTACGGATAGCGCGCGGCATCAAATGCTGATCCCGTTCTGTCGAGCCGTTTCCACTGCTGTGCGGCACACCCACCAGTGCGATATCACAGTTGTTCGGATCCTCGTCCCACGGGCATTTGAAGAAAGTCGGAATACCCCACCAATACCAGGCTTCCATTTCTTTCTTGGCCTGCTCGATATCGAATTCTTCGGATGATGAATCGCTCACTTGTTTTTACCCCCATGCGTCGCCGGTTATGGAAAAATCAGATGAACTCTCCGAGAGCAGCCTGTAATTCCCCCATATCCGTGCCTTTTTTGATGTAACCCAGCGCACCTTTATGAAGGCAGCTTTCGGCAACGGTCGTATCGTCCATGGCGCTCAGCATAACGACAACGGCCTCGCTGTTTGCCTTCATAATGCCGGCCAGTGCATCGACTCCGTTTTTGCCAGGCATGCTGATATCCATCAAGGTCAAGTCGGGCTTGAGTTCCTTAAACAGTCTGACACCTCCGTCACCATCCTCGGCCTCTCCAACCACATCGCAGCCTATTGAGGACAGCAACCGGTTGAGCAGCTTCCTCATCAAGGGATCGTCATCACAAATCAACACCCGTTTCTTTGTCGCCGACACAATAATTCTCCATCTATTCCATTTGTCAGAGCGCTGAATTTCAGCCTGTTGTCTACACCATACGACTTTGTCGTTCTTATCGGAAATGTATATTCAAAGCAGCTTAGTGTCTCTGGTCTGTTTGAAACATGTCCCGGAACTGACATAGACGCTTCTTCGTCCTCGCATCACGATCCAGAACAAATCAACATAATCTCCTAGGAGGCGAGACGCATGACACGCGACCCCCGTTACGACATCCTGTTTGAACCCATCCAGATCGGCCCGGTCACCGCACCGAACCGGTTTTATCAGGTTCCTCACTGTAATGGTATGGGACGCCTTTTTCCCGACAGCATGATCGCCATGCGCGGCATGAAGGCCGAAGGCGGCTGGGGCATCGTTTCCACCGAACAGTGTGATTTCCATCCCACGGGCGACGTAACGCCGTTTTGCGAAACCCGTCTGTGGGGCGACATGGACATTCCCTACCTGGCCGGTATGTGCAATGAGGTGCATAAGCACGGTAGCCTGGCTGCGGTCGAGCTGGTCCACAATGGCCATGATACCGGCAACATTTATAGCCGCGAGATACCCATCGGTCCCATGCACCGCCCGGTGAGCTGGCTCAGCCATCCGGTGCAGGCGCGCGCCATGGACCTGGAAGACATTCGCGCCTACCGCCGCTGGCATCGCAAAGGGGCGCTGAATGCCAAAAAGGCCGGGTTCGATATTGTCGTGGTCTATGCCGGGCATGACGGCACCATGCCATCCCACTTCCTTGCGCGCCGCCATAACCAGCGCACGGACGAATACGGCGGTAGCCTGGAAAACCGCCTGCGGTTCTATCGTGAACTGCTGGAAGACACCCTCGAGGCCGTAGGAGACACGATGGGAGTGGTGGCCCGCTTCGCTGTCGACGAGATGATGGGCCCTGACGGTCTTGAATGGGAATCGGAAGGCAAGGAAGCCATCGAGATGATGGCTGAAATGCCCCATATGTGGGACGTCAACGTCAGTGACTGGGACAACGATTCCATGACCTCACGCTTCGCACCAGAGGGTTACCAGGAAGAATACGTTGCCTTCGTCAAGAAGATGACCACCAAGCCCGTCGCAACCGTGGGCCGCTACACATCCCCGGACACCATGGTTTCCGCTATCAAACGAGGCGTCGTCGATATGATCGGCGCTGCGAGGCCCTCCATCGCCGATCCGTTCCTGCCCAAGAAGGTCGAGGAAGGCCGGCTGGAGGATATCCGTGAATGCATCGGCTGCAATATTTGCGCGGCAACAAATAACGTTTCGGCGCCGAGCCGTTGTACCCAGAACCCGACATTCGGCGAGGAATGGCGCAAGGACTGGCATCCCGAAGAAATCGCATCAAAGGAATCCGACGGCCATATATTGGTGGTCGGCGCCGGGCCGGCCGGGCTGGAAGCCGCCCATCAGCTTGGAAAGCGCGGCTACAAGATAACGCTTGCCGAGGCCTTGAGCGAGGCGGGCGGGCGTGTCACACGTGAAAGCTCACTCCCCAACCTGAACGAATGGGCGCGGGTACGCGATTATCGCCTGGGGCAAATCGCGCCCATGACGAATGTTGAGATGTACCTGGAAAGCGAGCTAAGCGCCGAGCAGGTGCTGGAATTCGGCGCTGATCATGTGGCGCTCGCCACCGGTTCCCGCTGGCAGCGTGACGGCATCGGACGCACCATTCGGGAGGCTATTCCGGGAGCAGACGAGGACCACTCTTTCAGTCCCGATGACATCATGGACGGCAAACGCCCGCCGAAGGGCTCTGTCGTCGTGTTCGATGACGACCGATATTACATGGCCTCCATGATGGCCGACCTGTTGGCCGACGAGGGCTATCAGGTTACCCTTGCGACACCGGCTCTGTGCGTCGGCACCTGGACGGAATACACCCTCGAACAGGGGCATATCGAAAAACGCCTTGTTGAGATGGGCGTGGAAATCCTGCCGCGCCATTGTGTAACGGCTATCGAAGGCGGCATGGTAAAAATGACCAACCTCATCACCGGCGAATCCGTCGAACGCCCCGGTACGCTGGTGCCGGTGACCATGCGCCTGCCCAACGACGACTTGTACAACGCGCTGATGGCCGATCCGGCAAAGCTGGAAGCAGCCGGGATCAAGTCCGTCTGCCGCATCGGTGACTGTTACGGACCGGGGACCATAGCCGCCGCCGTCTACGGAGGTCACAGATTCGCCCGCGAAATGGATACGGACGTGGATCCTGATGGCGTTCCATTCAAGACGGTCAAATACGATCTGGAATTGGGGGGATAACCGGACAGGCGGATAAAAATGGCGCACCCGACACGATTCGAACGTGTGACCTCTGCCTTCGGAGAACGAACACGGTATTACCACACAGTACTATACAGCACGAATTATAACCGGTTTTCGGGCGTAATCATGGAATGAAATAGACGTTATTCCTATGTTTTCCCATGTAGCACTGTTGCTACTCTGTAGCTAAAAACCTGATCATGTTTATCCGAATCATATACAGGGTCATACCCAGTTTGATAAAATTAGGAAATAATTCTTGACATTTACACTATTTTGTGCTTAAGTGCCTTTCTTCGAAAGGGACACATGCGCCCACAGTAACCCGGCCTGAGATGCCGGGTTTTTTGTTTCCCCCTGCTCCGACAGTTTTACCGTGGAGCAATTTTTGTTTCAGTTAGGAGAACGCCCATGTTCGGAAACCCCTTCCGATTGCGATCCACCCTGTCCGCTTCAACGCCCGCGGATAAAAATGACCTGCTTAACGCCCAGCACGCCTTTGGGTCGCTGGGATATTACAAGCCCCTCGCCAGGAAACCGTCAATCCTGGACAGCAACAATCTCTTCGAAGGCATTAGGCGGTTTCAGTCCGACCATGGTCTGAAACGCGACGGCGTCATGAATCCGGGCGGCGAGACCGAACGGATACTTGGCAAGGCGCTTGAGAAGAAGCGCGAGCATTCCAACCCCTCTCTGCTTGATTCACTACCCCCGACGACTCCTGGCATCATGCCCGAAGAGCACGACTGGAATAATCGCAAGACACAGGACATCGCATTTCCAGAGCTTCCAGGACAAACCAGGAAGCCTATCCAAGACATAAGAAAACTACTGGAACTAATCGCTAAAAAAGCACAGGACAACGAAGTGGTCACCGAGAGCGCACGCACAGTAAAAGCCGCACTCAAGACCTCCAACCACCGTGATCTGGCAAAGCTCCATGCCCAGGCAGTCCGAGACTTCGAGGACGACGCATTGGCCGAGATCGCCGAGTTCAGCAAGCAACTCAAAAAAGCCAATCCCAAGGCACATGAAAGCTGGTTTAAGACGTTCTCCCAAGAAGTGCCGGAAGAGGCTGAACGTATGCTAAATACGGAAAGTATTAACGATGGTGAGCTTAATGGAAGCTCAAAGGGTAATCACTCGCAAAATCATAGTGATCAAACTATACGAGGAGGAGAAAACGCCAAAAAGCATGAAGAATCAGATGTTCTTATCCCGCCCTTTCCCACTAACAAAGAAGAGTTTCTTGCCGGTCAAGAGAAAGACTGGAAGGCGCAGCATGATGCATTCAACAATCTTTCTAAAAACAGCGAAACAGAAAGTCACGTATATATGGAGATTTTTGGTCAAGAAGGTGGCGTCAAACAAGATCAGGAAGGAACTGCAGTTGGCGGCATACGACAGGGTACGTTAAACGATCTTAACAACCGTAGTAAGCTTGGTGGAATTCCAGCCAACATGTCACCCGCTGATCTATCCCCGGACCAAAGAGCGCAAGTATACAGGGCTTACTTTGATGATGTGTTAGAACCTATTGGTGGCAGTGTAGCACTGGGATCTATTAAAGACCCCAAAAGTGCTTCAGCTTTTGGCGATACCCTTTTCAGAGACGGTCGCGAAGGAGGAACAGTGGCCATCCAGGAGGCCATTCTGATAGTTAAGCCAAATATTGAGTTGGAAGTAGATGGGAGATTGGGGGAGATCACCTTTGACGCATACAAGGAATTAACATCCGACCCTACTCTACGTAAGAGATTATTGGATGCTTTAGCAGATAAACGAACCGTTGCACGGCCAAACGAAAGAAGCCGCTTTGATCACTACCGTATCAATAATTAATTTTGAACGAAAACTGCTGATCAAAGGCGGAATGTTTGCAATAGAGTCGTGGAAAGACACTCTATTATTCACATGGGAATGCCTGTTTCAGCGCCAAAAATAGTACGAAGTTTCTGATATTGGCTGGCTTATTGAGGAACTGTTGATTGTCAGCGATGAAATTTAAAAAAAGATTCATATAAAGCTGATCGCTCATGGGCTTATCCTGAGGGGCACAATAACTCATTGGATAACCATCATATTCGCGTGAAGTATTTGCCCAGCCAAAAGCATCACCTGCCTCACCCACTCCGTAGACAATGCCCCCACGGACAGAGTCTGTTCCATTCTCAAAATAGGATAAAAAATCGCCGATAGTTTTTATCTCTGAGGGGAGTTTGATCTCATTAGCCTCAGACACATCCACAATTAAAATGTGAATAGAAAGTAACACGGTAATAGTGATTATATTTCTAAAAATTCTATTCATACGCACATGATAACGCATTGCAAGTTTAAGTCCATTGGTGAGCATTCAATGAATTGAGTTATATATGCGATCGTTAGCCAGGATATCTGGCCAGGCCAAAAGAGATTATATAATTTGAAAAAATTGGCGCACCCGACACGATTCGAACGTGTGACCTCTGCCTTCGGAGGGCAGCGCTCTATCCAGCTGAGCTACGGGTGCATTGCGGGGGAAGTTACGCCCTGTATGAATTATACGCAAGTGCAGGATTCACATTTTACCTGCAACCATCTACGCGCCGGGTATCGCCGATTTCAACTTGAAAAATAGTGAGGGTGACAAACCTTTAAGAAAGAAGGTTTATGCTTGTCCGTTCTATGGTTTGACAACAAAGCGCCTTGTCAGGGACAATACCAACCGTTCAGGCGTCGCTATGAAGAGACAACCCTAGTGAAGGGGGGTTAGGTGTCCGATCCGGAGCAAGATCAGACAATTCTAGTCATCGATGACGATGAGGTCACCGCACAGCTTCTTACCGTGCTTTTGCAGGAGTACGGGAAAGTCTTATGCGTGAAATCGGGTGAAGAGGCGCTTAAAAACGTCAACTCGATCGCTCCGGACCTGATCATTCTCGATGTCGAAATGCCCGACATGAACGGGTATGCGGTATGCACTCAACTGAAAGCGAATAAATTAACGACCGATATTCCCGTTGTATTCCTGACAGGAAGCGACAGCACCGAGGACGAGGAAAGAGGCCTGGACGTCGGCGCCGTTGATTTCATCCGGAAGCCGATTTCCCCTGGGATTGTCCGCCTCAGAACAACAAATATCCTGAAGCTGCTCACGGCAACGCGAAAGCTCGAACGCCTTGCCTCAACTGACCCCCTCACCGGCGCCTACAACCGTCGGCATTTTTTCGAGGCCGGCAGCGCGGAGCTTCACCGCTCCAGGCGCTACGAACATCACCTTTCCTTCCTGATGCTCGATATTGATCACTTCAAATCCGTAAACGACACCTATGGTCATGGCATCGGTGACGAAGCGCTGAAAAAGACCGTTTCGGTGATCGATGATATTCTTCGTGACGAAGACACGCTGGGCCGCATGGGCGGGGAGGAGTTCGCGATCATGCTCCCGCAAACCGATCTTGATGAGGCATTCATTGTAGCTGAACGTATTCGTAACGCCATTGAGGGGATCGTTATCGACACGCCTTCAGAACCTCTTCGCTTTACGATAAGCATCGGCGTATCAACCAGTATTGATACAGACGAAGATATAGAGAAGACCCTGACGCGGGCGGATAAATCCCTTTATGCCGCCAAGGAACAGGGCAGAAATCGGGTTATTGCCGCGTAAACAGTCCGACAATTTCAACATGGGCCGCATATCTGAACTGGTCCACCGGAACAACACGTTCCATGCGGTATCCGCCTTCCACCAACAAACGCGCATCCCTGGCAAAAGTTGCAGGATCGCAGGAAACGGCAGCCACATTGGAAACCGTGGACGCAGCTATCTGCGATGCCTGGGCCTCCGCGCCTGCGCGCGGTGGATTAAAGACCACGAAGTCGAAATCGTTCAGCTCATCCGCAGATACAGGATTGTCAAACAAATCACGGGTTACGGCAACGATGGGCTTCAAGCCCTTTGACTGCCGGAATGCGTTCGTCAGGCCTTCAATCGAGACTTGGCTGTTATCTGCGGCAAAGACCGGCATTTGCATCGCCAATCTCAGGGCATAGGGGCCTATGCCGCAAAATAGGTCCGCGCCCGACCGGGCCTCAACATCACCGGCAAACCTGCATACCAGATCAGCCAGGACATTTTCTCCTTCCGCCGTCGCTTGCAGGAATCCCCCAATAGGTAGCGTTACCCGAATGTGACCCATCGTGACCTGCGGTTTTTTTCTTTCGGAAACAACAATCCCATCAAGCGTTAGCCGGGCCACGTCATGCTTATCGGCAAGTTCTGCCAGGATCATATGCTGATCGTAACCCGGCTCGACAACCCCCATTATATCCAGATCAAGCCCTGTTTCACTGGATGTTGCCTGAACATCAATCCCCTTGCGGGACACACCAACACGACGCCCAAGCTCATGCAAAAGGGGGATGGTTTCTGATAGTCCGGGCTCAAGCACGGGGCAGGACTGAATATCTTCAAGCCTGTGGGAGCCGGCTTGCATAAATCCGATATGGATTTCCTGTCCGTGACGTCGAACATGCAGCGTTACCCGTCGACGTCCGGCGCCATGGGCGTTTACCAGAGGCTCTACGGTTCCGTTCAACCCCTTATGCCTCAATGCCTGAACGACGACTTCCCGTTTCCATTCCCGGTACTTCTCTTCTTTCAGATGCTGCACGGCACATCCGCCGCACCTGCCGAAATGGGCGCACTCAGGTTTTATCCTGTCCTTTGATGACTTGATAATCTCGATTATTTCTCCTCGGTTGCTCGTAACCCTGCCATTCACCTCTTCACCTGGCAAAGCATAGGGAACATAGAGGCGTCTTTCGCCGGTTTCGGCAATTCCATGTCCGTGTCGGCCCAGAGATGTAATGCTGAGCGTGGTCGTCACAGATTTTTGTTTTTTTCCCTTCGGCCCAGAAGGGCGTTTTCGTTTTTTCTGGTTTTGAGGTGACTTCACTTGCCTGGGTTCCTTCAGAGGTTCTGTTTTTAGATGGTGCGATTGCCCTGCATCACTGAATCCCACCATCTGATTCCAGAATGGATACGCCCGCTTGATCTGCGCCGGAAGGTAAACCAGCCCCTGGATCTTCAATCCATGCAATAATATCGTCCCAGTATGTTTGCGCTGCTAGGTCACGGATGAGCATATGGTAACCATCTTCATAAACGGCTATCCGGTGGCGTGCTTCCGGCCCGTTCGGCAGGCGATGCAGCATTTCGAGCGTCGCGTGTTTCCTGATTATTTCATCCCGCGCGCCGTAGAGAATTAATGTTCGTTTTTGCAGGCGTGACGCCCCCTCCATGGCCCGGTCCATGAGATTGACCAGCCCCCAGATTGCATCAACCCGGGTTTCCTTGATCACAAGCGGATCCCGGCCAAGGGCCTGCAGCATCTCAATATTGTCGGAAGCCTTTATCTTCAGACCCCGGCCCGTCAACTTCAGCCAGGGAACGGTGTGGGAACCCAGCCACAAGGCCCAGCGCTGGTAAAACGGCATTGTCTCCCTTGCCCAGACCGCAGGCGCTGAAAGGATGAGCCCTTCCGTATCCACCAGGCCGTGGCCGGATTCCGCCGCCGCAGCCATCAGCACGGCGCCCCCCATGCTTTCGCCGAACAGGAAGACCGGAACATCCGGGTGTCGTGAATGGATAAGGGACAAGGCTGTTATTACATCATCCACATATGCATCGACGCCTGCCCAGAAACCGGCATTCGGTGAAGCCCCAAAACCACGCTGATCGTAGGCGTAAGACATCACGCCCCTTTCGGCCAGGTATTCAGCCAGATCCTGAAAGAACAGGCCATAGTCATTAAAACCATGCAGGGCGATAACCACCGCACGGATAGAACCCGTGACAGGTTCCCAGATATGCAATGGCAATTCCGCACCGTCCGCCATGATCAGAGCGCTGTCAGATAAAACCGGCGCCTGCACGACTGGACCTGGCTCTATTACCGTAGGGGCGCAAGCGCCGGTCAAATGAACCAGGATTATCAGGCCCAGGCATTGTTTCAAAAACTTGGGCGAAAAGCGCATCATTGCCGGATATCTTCGTCGGGTCCGCTGGTGAGGCTAATAAATATATCCTCTAATTCAGCTTCACGGGTGGAGACATCAACAATCCCTAGCCCGCATTGCTGAACAGCAGCGAGGATTTCACCCGAATGCACGTTACTGGGTGGATAACTGAAAACGAGGGTGCGCTTGTCTCGTGCTTCAAAGTGAAATTCCTGCAACTTGGCTGGCACATCAACGACGTCCTGGTCCACCGTTACCGTCATTTCCTTGGCGTCTATCCGTTTCAGTAAATCCACAGTCGGTTCACAGGCTATGACGCGGCCATGGTTGATAATGGCGATCTCATCACACAGGGCTTCGGCTTCTTCCAGATAATGTGTCGTCAGGAGTATGGTCGTGCCCTGTTCGTTCAATTCCTTGATGTAAGCCCAAAGTTGATGGCGTAATTCCACATCGACACCGGCTGTCGGTTCATCCAGGACAAGCACCCTCGGCGCATGAACAAGCGCCTTGCCGATAAGCAAACGCCGGCGCATGCCGCCGGACAATGAACGGGCGTAGGCATCTCTTTTATCGGCCAGCCCGATAGCAGCGAGAATATCATCCGTCCGCCGGTCCTGGGGGGCGACGCCATAGAGGCCTGCATGCAGATCGAGTGTTTCAAAGGGGGTAAAGAAAGGATCGATATTCAGTTCCTGAGGCACGACACCAATGGCGCGCCTGGCTTGGCGCATGTCGGTCTCGATATCATGCCCCCAGATCCTGGCCTGGCCTGATGTTTTTACAACCAACCCAGCAAGAATGTTGATCAGCGTGGACTTGCCGGCTCCGTTGGGGCCGAGCAAGCCGAAGAAAGATCCCTTAGGGATTCCAAGGGAAACATCCTTCAGGGCCCGTTTCCCCGACGCGTTCTTGCCGGCCCGGTAGGTTTTGCAAAGGTGCTCGACCTCCACCGCGTATCGAAGGTTATGTTCGTTTCCGGAATCTGGCATATGACTGAATATCCAGGTTGGTGTTCGATTTGCCCATGCCTACACCTGCGGACCGTGCAAGTCAAAGTATGGCGCTGGTGGACTTGCCCACAATTTTCCCCGAAAATTGAATTCAGTTGGCGTTGATTACCGGGTGACATGCGGTATCATCAGCCAAGCGCATCTTTCCGTTTCAAGGAGCTGATCATGGATCCCGAAGAAACCATTTACGTAACCACAGGGACTGTCGGATGTGATGGCGGAGGCGGCGCCCTGGGACACCCCATGGTTTACCTGCAACTGAACAAACAGGATGAAGTCACCTGCCCTTATTGCAGCCGACATTATGTTCTTGAGGAAGGCGCCAGCCTGGCGGCGGAACACTGAGTAAACCTTCGGAAAAAATGGAACATGTTTACCTGATCGATGGATCGGGCGTTCTGTTTCGGGCTTTTTTTGCCCAGATGCGCGACCGTGACCGCATGCGCCGTTCGGACGGCACACCGACAAACGCCGTCTTTATATTTACCAAGATGTTGATGAAGCTGGTCGGCGAAACCGACGCCGACCACGTCGCCGTGGTCTTTGATACCAAGCGGCAAACATTTCGCAACGATATCTATCCCGATTACAAAGCCAACAGGGATGCGCCGCCTGAAGAACTGATTCCCCAGTTCCCGCTGGTTCGCGAAGCGTCGCGCGCCCTGAACGTCATGAGTGTCGAGATGGAGGGATTTGAGGCCGATGACCTGATCGCCACCTATGCCCGCCAGGCCAAGGAAGCGGGGGCCGACGTGACCATCGTTTCGTCCGACAAGGACCTGATGCAGCTTGTCAATGACAAGGTCAAGATGATGGACCCCATGAAGAACACCATCGTCGGACATGATCAGGTTATCGAAAAATTCGGTGTCGGCCCTGACAAGGTTGTCGATGTTCAGGCCCTGGCGGGGGATTCGACGGACAACGTGCCAGGCATACGTGGGATCGGTGTCAAGACGGCCGCCCAACTTATCAATGAATACGGCGATCTTGATACGCTGTTGGAGCGGGCGGAGGAAATCAAGCAACCCAAACGCCGGGAGGCCTTAATGGAAGAGGCCGATATGGCCCGCCTGTCCAGGGAACTCGTCCGTCTGAAGGACGATGTGCCGGTTGAAGTCCCGTTGGCAGAACTGTTTGTCAGGGAACCTGATCCGGAAACCGTTTTCGGTTTCCTGCGCGAACAGGAATTCAAGTCGCTGATCAGCGTCGTTGAAAGCCGTTATGGCATTGTCGCCCCCCCGGCTTCATCGTCGCCGGGCAGCCGCCCACAAGAAATCTCGCAGGAAGGCACATCTGCCGACACCCCCGCTGCAGCTTCTTCCGCAAGCCAAGATCTTCGCATCAAGCGCGAGGATGCGACATACGAACTGGTCCAGACAACGGAGGCGCTACAAGCCTGGATCGACAGCATCTATCAGTGTGGATTTGTCGCCGTCGATACGGAAACCACCTCTCTGGATTCCATGCTCGCCGATCTGGTGGGCATATCCCTGTCCGTTACGCCCGGCAAGGCCTGTTACATCCCGCTGGGACACCGGCGAGCCGAAGCCCAGGCCAGTTTCGATTTGGGCGGCGGGAATGATGACACTACGAAAGGTAACGACAACGTTTTGGGAAGCGGCTTGCTTAGCGAACAAATTCCCCTGGAAAAGGCCATTGAGCTGCTCAAGCCCATTATGGAAGACCCATCAATTCTGAAAATCGGGCAAAACATAAAGTACGATATGCAGGTCCTGGCCCGTTACGGCATTGCCCTGGCACCTGTCGATGACACCATGCTGCTTTCCTATGTCCTGGAAGGCGGTCTCGAACGTCATGGCATGGACGCCATGGCCGAACGAATGCTCGATTACGAGCCCATCAAGTTCAAGGATGTCACCGGAACGGGTAAATCCAAGCTTACCTTCGATCTGGTTGCATTGGACCAGGCGCTCGATTACGCCGCGGAGGACGCCGACATTACCCTCCGCCTGCATCATATTCTGAAGCCACGCCTGACCCATGATCATCTCGTGACAGTTTATGAGACGCTTGAGCGGCCGCTCATTGGTATCCTAGAAGCCATGGAACGCACCGGCATTCGGGTTGACGCTGCAGTCCTCAATACCTTGTCTTCCGATTTCGCCGCCAGGATGGGCGATCTTGAAACTGAAATCCATTCCCTGGCGGGACGCGAATTCAATGTCGGATCGCCGAAACAACTGGGTGAGATTCTTTTCGACGAAATGGGCTTAAGCGGCGGCAAGAAAGGCAAAACCGGCGCCTACGCTACAGGAGCCGAAGTTCTTGAGACACTTGCCGCGGAAGGGCATGACCTCCCCGCCCGGGTCCTTGACTGGCGGCAACTGTCAAAACTCAAAAGCACCTATACGGACGCCCTGATTGAACAGATCAATCCGGAAACCGGCCGGGTTCATACGTCTTATGCCCAAGCCGTCGCTTCTACAGGCAGGTTAAGCTCTTCCGATCCCAATCTTCAGAACATCCCGATACGGACAGAAGAAGGGCGCAAAATTCGCCAGGCCTTCGTTCCCGATACCGGTTTTACACTGTTGTCTGCCGATTACTCGCAAATTGAGTTGCGGCTGCTGGCGCATGTTGCAGGTATCGACGCCCTGAAACAGGCATTCCACGACGGGCTTGATATCCATGCCATGACGGCCTCCCAGGTCTTTGGAGTCCCCATCGAAGGCATGGATCCGATGATCCGCCGTAACGCCAAGGCCATCAATTTCGGCATCATCTACGGTATTTCGCCGTTTGGGCTGGCACGCCAGCTCAGTATCCCCCAGGGCGAAGCCAAGGAATATATCGATGCCTACTTCACGCAATACCCCGGCATCAAACAATACATGGAAGATACCAAGGCCCATGCCCGCGAACACGGGTACGTCGAGACCCTTTTCGGACGGCGTTGTCACACACCGCAAATCAATGATAAATCTCACAACATGCGGGGATTTGCCGAGCGTGCTGCGATAAACGCGCCCATTCAGGGCGGCGCTGCAGACATCATCAAGCGCGCCATGATCCGTCTTCCTGAATCACTGTCCAGCGCCGGCTTAGGCGCACGCATGCTCCTGCAGGTTCACGATGAACTGATCTTCGAGGTGCCGGAAAAAGAGACTGAAACTACAATCGCTCTGGTAACGGATGTTATGGAGAGCGCCGCCAATCTTGATGTGCCGTTGGTTGTGGATGCAGGCACAGGCGCCAATTGGGATGAGGCTCATTAGTCTGTCCCGTTACGGCTGATTCGCTGCCAGGCTTTTTTTAAGTTTCCTTCAGGAACGCCAGCAGGTTCCGGGTCATATTCGGCCCTTTGTGCAGAATGGTGGCGTTAGTCGGCAGATCGTCAGGAACTTCGCCTTCATCCGATGAGGATGACAGGATTGCCGTTTTCAATGACGACGTAGCATCAATTACCGATAGAACTTTTGCCATCTCGAGTCCGCTCAATGGAGACTGGACCATGGTGGTGATCAGGAAATTCGGTTTCAGAACCAGCACCGTGTCAATGGCCTCTACCGGATTGTCCAAAATCGTCACCATGAAACCGAACTCCGCCAGTTCCTGGCCGATGATTTTTCTCTGAACGCCTTTCGGCATCAGCAACACGATAGTGCCTTTTGAAATCCGGTGCTCGCCAAACTGTGTCCGCCCACTGGGCAGACCCTTCAACATCATTTCCTTTAGTTGATCGTCGGGCTCATAACCGGCATCCAGGACGTCCTGGATAGTTTCAATAAATATTCGTAGGTCCTCTGCCGCCACGTTTGCAATATCGCCTGTGGTTTCCAGGTAATCTTCCAGACCGTGTGCGATTTTGGTGATGATGGGGAAGCCAAAGGGAGCCGCCGACCCTTTAACGGAATGAATGTCACGCTTCAGTTCCAGCAAAACATGTTCGAGTTTACCTTGCCGATGCTCGATCTGTTTTATCTGCTCTTCCACACGTTCGAGACGGTCCCGCGTTTCTTCAATAAATTCGAAACGCATGTCCGCAAGCAGCATCTCCATATCGGCGTCATTTTCCATGAATCAACTACTCCTGAGAATGCGAACACTTATTGCTGGATTTGTTTTATTTTCTTTATATCCGGCATCAATTCAACAGAAAATACAGTGGTATTCTCATCAAAATCATATGCCGCCGACTAGGCGTTTCTCTGACCCGCTCTAGCCACCTTATCCCGCACTCTGTAGAGCAGCAACAGCACGCAAATGAGTCCATAAATGACAGGTTCGATCTGGAATCCTTTTCTCATCATGAAGAAGTGCAGGCAGGCAAGCGGCGCTATGACATACACAAGCTGATGCAAGCGCCGCCACCTCTCGGCGCCAAGGCGCCTAATCATGGCGTTCCAGGAAGTCACGGCAAGAGGGATCAACAGAACAAAAGACGCCATTCCCACCGTGATGTAAGCCCTTTTGAGGATGTCCTTCCATAATTCGGGCCAGTTCAGGCCGTGATCCAGCCACACATAACTGATTACGTGCAGGCTGACATAAAAGAAGGCATAGAGCCCCAGCATGCGCCTGAACCGCATCAGGCTGTTTATCCCCGTTATTCCGCGCAGCGGCGTTAGGGCCAGCGCAAGCAAAAGCATACGAAGCGACCAGTCGCCGAGATACCGGTTCAGGTATTCCTGCGGGTTCGCAACAATCGCCCCGGACGGCGCCGGATCGCCGAACAACGACCACGCGAGCCAAACCACCGGCAGCAGGCAGGCTAAAAATATCACGGGCTTCGCCGCCCCATGACGTAGAACTGTATTGATCATAAAAACTAATAGATCAGTAGAACTTCTTCAGGTCCATACCGGCATACATACCCGCAACCTGCTCTTCATAACCATTGAACATCAACGTTGGCCTGCGTTCCGCAAAAAGACCTTCGCCGATTCGCCGTTCGCTTGCCTGGCTCCACCTGGGGTGATCCACTTCCGGGTTAACGTTGGAATAGAATCCATACTCCCTGGAATTAGCGATATTCCAGGTGCAGGGAGGCATGTCTTCTGTAAACCTGATCCTGACAATCGACTTGATGCTTTTGAAGCCGTATTTCCACGGCACGACCAGGCGGATCGGCGCGCCATTCTGGTTCGGCAGGCGCTCGCCGTAAATTCCCAGCGTCAGCAGGGTCAGGTCGTTCATGGCCTCATCCATCCTGAGGCCCTCGACATAGGGCCAGGGGATCACGCTGCGTTTCTGACCCGGCATTCGTTCCGGATCATAAAGGGTTTCAAACGCGACATATTTTGCATTTGCCGTCGGCTCCAACCTGGAAATGACCTGTCTGAGAGGAACCCCCACCCAGGGCACGACCATGGACCAAGCTTCCACGCACCTGAACCGGTAGACCCTTTCTTCCATCATATGCGGCTTAATCAGGTCCTCCAGGTCGTAAACGCCTGGATTTGCTACTTCTCCTTCAATGGCGACGGTCCATGGTAGCGGGTTGAACTCCTGGGCATTCTCTGCAGGATCATCCTTACCTGTGCCGAATTCGTAAAAATTGTTGTAAGTCGTTGCAACTACCTTATCCGTGAGGATCTCCTCACCCAGCGATTGCAGGGTATGTAGCTCACTTTTGGAGAATGAAAAATTGCTCAGGGCATGCGCTCCTGTCGCGCCTACAACAGAGCCCGCGATTGCGCCCAGACCCATCATGCCGGCGGTCTGCAAAAACCTTCGCCGGCCCTCAAACACGTTACGGGGCGTTATCTCTGAGGGATTGATTCCCGGATGAGGATTTCTACCGATCAACATGCGTTATCTATTCCTTCGTCATCATTGGTTAGCTTATCCAGCAGCCTAAAATGGTGCAGTCAATGATAGGCCTTGCCTGAACTGTTGAAGGGCAGCATAAAGGGAGGGAAACAGGAAAGCTAAACACATCATATGACAAAAAGTTGATATTCAGGATTTTGTCAGATTTGAACCTTATTATGTCTCCCGTCATCATTACTATTCCAGGGTAATCACGACACTATGCGGACTCTTTACCATCTTTGGCTTTCACCATTTTGCCGCGCCGTCAGGATAGCGCTGGGTGAAAAGAAGGTTGAATGCAAACTCCGGACGGAAAATATCTGGGAGCGCCGGAACGAGTTCCTGTCACTTAATCCTGCCGGCGATGTGCCGGTCCTGGTTGAAACCGACGGCACCGCTATTTCCGGCGGAACGGTCATTTGCGAATACCTTGACGAGGCTTACCCGGAGCCTCCCCTGATGGGAAACGGTCCCATGGCCCGGGCTGAGGTCCGACGTCTGGTTCATTGGTTTGACAACAAGTTCAACTCGGAAGTAACGGACAATCTGTTGGGCGAGAAAATGATGAAGCGATTTCTCGGTCTTGGCGAACCGGACGCTTCGGCTATTCGCGCCGGGTACAAGAACCTTCGTACGCATCTTGACTATCTCGCCTATCTGATTGAACGGCGCAACTGGATTGCCGGCGATGATCTTTCCCTCGCTGATATAGCGGCAGCAGCTCAATTGTCATCTCTCGATTACATTGCGGAAGTTCCGTGGGAGGAAAACGAGACGGTGAAATCCTGGTATGCACGAATCAAATCGCGCCCCAGTTTTCGTCCGATCCTCTCAGATCACATTCCAGGCGCCCCGCCCCCAAATCATTACACCAATCTGGATTTCTAGCCTGAAGAGAACATCTGGGCAAAAAGAGAGGCCGCTTTAAACGGCCTCTCGATCTGTTTATTACGCCCCTTATCGGGGATTGTTTATGCCTTCCAGACGAACTCGGGCCATTCACAACCGCCCAGGTCGCCAAGCGGGTTCTTGGTAATGCCATGGACGTTGGCCGCCCGGCCATCGATGTAATTCCGGTGCGCCGGAATGATAACGCCGGAACCATCACGGACGATGGACTGCATTTCACACTGCAGCGCATAGCGGTTGGCCGGATCGGTTTCCGCCTTGGCCTTGGCCAACAGCGTACCCATACGTTCGTCCTTCCACCATGTGTCGCTCCAAGGAGCTTCCGGATGATAGGCGATATCAAGCATGATCGTCGCCGTGGGCCGCATGTTCCAGGCCGTCACGTTCATTGGTGTCTGCTGCCATACGGCGCCCCAGAAACCATCGGTCGCCATTTTCTTGACCTGAAGATCGAAACCGACCTTGGCGCATTCACGTTGGAGCATCAGCACGGCATCCGTAACGCCACTGGTCACTTCCGCCACTTCGATCTGGGCGCTGGTAATTCCCGATTTCTTGATCAGGTGCTTGGCCTTGTCCGGATCGTATTCCCGCTGGGGGATATCGCTACAGTGATCGACACCGTAAGCGACATTGATGGGATGATCGTTACCCAAGGTGCCATGCCCTTTCAGCAGGCTCTTGACGATCTTCTCCCGGCGCTGCAGCAGCTTCATGGCATTAAGAAAATCCGGGTTGTTGCCGGGTGATTTGGTCGCCAGCAGGCAGATGCCCATGTAAGCGCCTGAAGGCGTCGAAATGATCTCGGCGCCACCCGCGCTTTCAATCTGCTTGATGGACTTCGGGTCGATACTGGTGGACAGGTCCACATCACCGGCAATCAGGGCGTTCACGCGGGCCGACGGATCGGTGATGCCGAAAACCTCAATCTCATCCACATTGGCGCCTTCCCGCCAGTAGTCATCGTTCCTAACGTGCTTTGAACGAACGCCGGGCTGGAACTCAACCAGTTTGAATGGGCCCGTGCCGACAGGGTTCTGGAAATCAGTGGTGCCGTCCTTGATCATCTTGAACTGCTTCTCACCGAGAACGTTCGCAAGATCGGCATACGGCGTTTCACAAATGGCCTTCACCTCATAGGGGCCAACCTTCTTCCATTCCGTAACCGTCTTGACGAGTGATTTGACCACTGACGTGGAATCTTCGCCGTAGTGGCGGCTCATGGTGTAAAGGACATCATCGGCATTAAACTTGCTCCCATCGTGCCAGCGCACATCTTCACGGAGCTTGAAGGTCCACTCGGTAGCATTCGAGTTCGGGCCAAATTCCGCGGCGAGTTCCGGCTGAGGGACGACATCGTCGTTCAATTGGACAAGATTGTTGTAATGCGCCCGGGCACGGCTGTAATCCGTAGCCGTACCCATCATGCCGGGATCAAGCGTATCATCCGGTCCCTGGATATGGGTAGAGCACTTGATGGAACCGCCCTTCTGGGGCGTTGCCGCGAGGGCGTCTGAAGCAGCTGAAACAATGCTTCCGGCTGCTGCTATGGATAAGCCGGCTGCGCCCATCATTTTCATGGCTTCACGGCGCGTCGCACCGCGCTTCAACGCGGAGCGTAGGATATCCTTTTCGGATTCGTTGAAATCTTCAAAGCTAACTTCCGCCTTGGAAGTATCTTTGGTTAGGTCTTTGGTCATCTGGCTGTGCCTCCCTAATTAAAGCTCAAAGCTCATTTCCCGCCATCTTCAGGTGATGGCTTATTATCTTTATCTATTAAAACAGCGCTTAAACTGTGATCACAGTTCGCAATAGTATGATACCTACCCCTTCATCGGCAAGGTATTATGCCGATTTAAGAGAACATTATCATGGGGCAGCGCCGTATAAATATCCGGTAATTTTTCGACAAATTGCGGCGAAAAAGCGATGCTTCCTTTGATGCCCTAATCAAATCTAAAATGTTTCTAAAGAAATGATAGTAAGATCATGGGTGGGCCGATCAACTTCCGGAGCGCTACCACCAACTTTATTCCGGCTTGATATCCAGAAGCTCGATGTTCCTACGGGCCGTTTCGGTGATAGGTGAATCGGGCGCCAGATCGAGTATCAGCAACCAATCCAATCGCGCGCCTGTATCATCGCCGAGCAAGCGCCTGATAATGCCCCGTTCCAGCCGGGCTTCCAGATGATTGGGCTCCAGTTCAAGGGCTTGTTCAGCATCGGCCTTGGCCAGGTCCAGACGGTCGAGATAGCGATAGGCGCTTGCTCGAAAGGCGTAGGCATCGGCGCTGCCGGGATCGATTGCCAGACACTTTGACAGGTCATCGACAGCCCTGTCATACAATCCCATTTCAGCCTGAACCACGGCTCGTTCAAGGAGTAACTTCGGGTTATCGTCATCCAGTTGCAATGCAGCCGTCAGGGTGGCGTAGGCCCGTTCATTCTCTTCCGCCAGGGACCATCCCTGTGCAGCCTGTTGCAGTAGTTCCACCCGCAGGTCAAGACTGTCGGTTGGCTGCTGCGCCAACTCTTCCAGTCTTTCTGCAGCTTCCGCATAGTAGCCGAGCGCCATCAGGGCTGCTGATGCGCAGTGTTCCGCGGCAGCATCGCCGCCAAGGTCACGCCACTCAACAGCCCTGTCAAAGGCACGATCCGGATTCTGCTCGATCAAAGCCATGCACCCTTTGTAATCGTTCACCGAATCTGGTACCTGATCCTGGGCCACCGTCGGAAAGGCCGGCAACAGCACAAGACCAAGCATGATGGCAGCCAGGTCTTGCCTTGCCTTGACGGCAGTGCCACATATCAACAGTAAGCAATGTGCGATAACCTTCATTGGTTCTCCATCGGGGTCGGGGGCGCCCCCTGCACACCCGTTGTTTGTTTACTTGGCCCTGATCCGCCATGCAAGGAAGCATCGACTTGA
Source organism: uncultured Thalassospiraceae bacterium (assembly GCA_964344255.1). Classification (GTDB taxonomy): domain Bacteria; phylum Pseudomonadota; class Alphaproteobacteria; order Rhodospirillales; family Casp-alpha2; genus JAJFIE01. Next base: position 20,605 of record CAYFMQ010000010.1, on the reverse strand, counting down.
TGAACACACCGCATCTATTCTGTTTCGGCCTGGGATTCACCGGGTTGGCCCTCGGGCGCCGGCTGTTATCCGAAGGATGGCGTGTTTCAGGCACCTGCCGCACATCATCTTCTGCAAATGCTTTAACCGATGAGGGGATTGCCACCTATGTGTTTGACGGGGATGGTGGAATCAAGGACGACACCCCCCTGTACGAGGCCCTCGGACAAGCCAGCCATATCCTGAGCACCATTCCGCCATCCCCCTCTGATGGCGATCCGGTCCTACACATATTTAAGAAACACCTGAAGAACCTCCCGCTGGCTGAGTGGATCGGCTACCTCTCCACAACGGGCGTGTACGGCGATACTAACGGCCAGGAAGTTGACGAAACAGCTCCGACAGCGCCTTCAGGAATAAGGGGCGAGAGGCGGGTAGCTGCTGAGCAGGACTGGCTTTCCTTGCATAGGGATAATGGATCGCCTGTACATATATTCCGCCTGCCGGGTATTTACGGCCCCGGCCGCTCAGTACTGGATCAGGTCAGGGGAGGAAAATCCCGCCGTATTCATAAACCCGGCCATGCATTTAACCGGATTCATGTCGATGACATCGTCGGCGCCCTCCTGGCGTCCATGGCGAAACCAAATTCCGGCGCAATCTATAATGTCTGTGATGATGAGCCAGCTGCGCCATCCGATGTTACGGTCTTTGCCTGTGAATTGCTGGACATCGAGCTGCCGCCGCTTGTTCCTTTCGATGAGGCGAAAGAAACCATGAGCGACATGGCTTTGTCGTTCTGGCAGGATAACCGCCGGGTTTCCAATGCACGGCTCCGGAACGAATTGGGGGTGACGCTAAAATACCCAAATTACCGGGAAGGCCTGAAAGCCATCCTTGCGGGGGAACGGGAAGGCTGAACGCTCAGGACTGTGAGGCCTGAATACCGCCCTTTTCAATATGCCCGATCAGTGATTCCAGCGTCTGGCACAACCGTGCAAGGTCATGCGGCTCCGACAGGCGATGACCGCCGTCTTTGACCAGTTGAACCTCCACATCGTCCGTATCCAGGTGTTCGGATATTTTAAGGGCTGTTTCCCAGGGAACGTCCTCGTCCTTCATTCCCTGTATCAGGCGGACTGGAACATCCAGCTCGATCCTGTCACGCAGAAGCAGATGATCCCGGCCATCTTCAATAAGTTTACGGGTGATGTGGTAAGGCTCCTCGTCATAGCAATTCGGGATTTCCACACGGCCGTCCTGTTCCATGAGCGCCTTTTGCCCCTCATCGAAGGTATTCCAGATGAGGTCTTCCGTGAAATCAGGCGCAGCCGCAAGCCCCAAGAGCCCCGCTATGCGTTCCTTTCGGGCCAGCGCCGTCAACAGCATGATCCAGCCGCCCATGCTTGAGCCCACCAGAACTTGTGGCCCCTCCGTCAGCGCATCGAGCGCCGCAACGGCATCGGAGGCCCACTCCCCGATACATCCGTCCTCGAAACGACCAAAGGATTCACCATGACCCTGATAGTCGAAACGCAAAAAAGGTCGGCCCTGAATTCTACAGTGTTCTTCCAAGGCCAGAGCCTTACCGCCGGTCATATCGGACTTGAAACCGGTGAGGAACATCACACCAATGCCTTCGCCATGTGTATAATGATAGGCAATCCGTGTATCGTTTTTTCCATCCAGGAATTGCGTCTTCGGGATTTCTGGGGTCATATCGCAGCCATCACTTCCGTTATCGAGCCAACTATACGAAAAGAAACAGAAAAATCAGAAAATGAGTACCGAACCGGACAATAGCACCATCACTGAGACTGAGGAAGCGCCACCACAGGCTGTTCGCCGTGCAACGGTTCTGCAGGTTCTTCCGGCGCTTGGCACCAGTGGCGGCGTCGAACGCGGGACGGTGGAAATCGCCAATGCCGTTGTTCAGGCAGGCGGAAGGGCCATTGTTGCCTCTGCTGGTGGCGCCAAGGAGCATGAGTTACAGCGCGTGCATGCGGAGCACGTTACGCTGCCGCTTGACAGCAAAAACCCTCTTGTCATTTACAACAATATTTCCCGCCTGGCGGATTTGATCCGGCGGGAGAACGTCGACATCATTCATGCCCGGTCGCGCGCCCCTGCCTGGAGCGCCCTTTACGCCACCAAACGAACAAAAATACCATTCATCACGACTTTCCATGGCACTTACGGACGCGGGAATTTTCTTAAGCGCTTATACAATTCCTCCATGACAAGGGGCGCGCGCGTCATCGCCATTTCAAACTTCATCGCCGGGCACATTCGTCAGTATTATGGCGTTCCTTCGGATAAAATACGGACTATTCACCGGGGCGTTGACCTGTCCCGTTTCAGCGCCTCCAATGTCACGGCGCAACGGGTCATTGCGCTCGCGAATGAATGGCGCATCACGGATGGTTATCCTGTCGTCATGTTGCCCGGCAGGCTTACCCGGTGGAAAGGGCAGACCGTTTTCATCGAAGCCATATCCCGACTGAACCGGCGTGATATCCGGTGTCTTCTGGTCGGCGGCGACCAGGGCCGGCATGAATATCGCGCAGAGCTGGAACACCTGGTGGAAAAATATGACCTGGGCGAAATCGTTCGCATCGTCGACAGTTGCCGCGACATGCCAGCGGCCTACATGCTGACAGACGTCGTGGTTTCTGCCTCTACCGATCCAGAGGCGTTTGGCCGGATCATTATCGAAGCCCAGGCCCTTGGCCGACCCGTTATCGCCTCGGATCATGGCGGCGCAAAGGAAACTGTCATCGAGAACGAAACCGGCTGGCTTGTCCCACCCGGCGACCCGGGCGCTCTTGCCGTCGCCATAGAACGCGCCATCGGACTGGACGAACACCGCCGGGCGGTACTGGCAGAAAAGGCCATCGAAAACGTGCGTGAACACTTCTCTACCAACACCATGTGCCGCAAGACCCTCGATGTTTATGACGAGGTTCTGGTATCCAGGAACGGGGCATAGGCATGGATCAAAGTCCGGATCGGACGCCCGAAAAGATTCTGGTCATCAAGCTGGGAGCGTTGGGAGATATCGTCCAGGCATTAGGGCCTTTGGCCGCTATCAGGCGGCATCATTCGAACGCCCGTATAACTATAATGACGACGGCGCCCTACGAAACCTTTCTGTTGGCTTCGGGTTACGTTGACGAAGTCTGGCTCGATGAAAAGCCCGGTTGGTCGGAACTGAGAGCATGGATTGATATACGCTCTCGTTTGCGCAGTGCCGGCTTTCATCGGGTTTATGATCTGCAAACGTCTGACAGATCCAGCTTCTACTATCATCTGTACTGGCCGGGTCCCATGCCGGAATGGTCCGGTATTGCGCGGGGCTGCTCCCACCCACATGCTAACCCGGGCCGCGATCACATGCATACGCTCGATCGTCAAGCGGACCAGTTGTTGGCGGCTGGTATTGCCGACGTGCCGCTACCCGATCTTTCATGGGCCGATTCAGACACCAGCCGCTTCGAATTGAATGAACCACTCTGCCTTATCGTTCCCGGTGGGGCGCCCCACCGCCCCCGCAAACGATGGCCCGCTGATCTTTATGCAGGGCTAGCCAATACACTTATGTCATCAGGCGTTACACCCGTTCTTCTCGGTGCACGGGGAGAGGTTGAGCTGATGGACGTCATCGCTGCCGCCTGCCCCGGCACACGCAATCTGTGCGGCATGACGGATTTTTTCGATCTGGTAGCGCTTGCCAGACGCGCCGCAGTCGCCATCGGGAACGACACAGGGCCCATGCACATGCTGGCGAGTTCCGGATGCCCCTGTGTTGTGCTGTTTTCAGATGAATCGGATCCTGCGCTCTGTACGCCTCGCGGCAATGCGGTAAAGACCCTTCAGCGCAAGGATTTGCAGAGTCTCGCCATAACGGAAGCAATTGAAGCCATGCAGGAAATTGCACCTGGCCTGCCCCCGATAAAATCCGGTGAAGTCTGAAGCTGAAGTATTGCTCAGTGCGCTTGACAGTGCGCCCTGCTGGTATACTTTCCAGCGCGGATCGTTTGCAAGGAACATCCCCAGATTACAACGGATAATGACGATTTTGAGATTATGGTAGCGATTACCCTTCCGGACGGCAGCGTCCGGCATTTTGACGGCCCTGTTTCCGGCGCAGAAATTGCCGCCGATATCGGCCCCGGCCTCGCCAAGGCGGCCCTTGCCATCCGGCTTGAGGGTGAAATGCGCGATCTGGCGACTGTCATCGAAAAAGATTCCGAAATCTCGATCGTCACATCTAAGGACGATGACGCACTCGAACTGTTGCGCCATGACGCCGCCCATGTCCTTGCCATGGCGGTCCAGGAGTTGTTTCCCGGAACCCAGATTACCTTCGGTCCCTCAACAGAAGATGGCTTCTATTACGACTTCCATCGCAACGAACCGTTCTCCACGGATGACTTCGAGGCGATCGAGAAGCGCATGGCTGAAATCATCGATAGGAACGTGCCAATCGTACGCGAGGTATGGGAGCGTGACCAGGTCGCTAAATTCTTCGAGGGAAAAGGCGAAAGCTTCAAGGCCGAATGGGTTTGGGAGCTTCCCGAGGACGATGAAATCTCCATGTATCGCCAGGGCGACTGGATTGACCTCTGCCGCGGACCGCACCTGCCATCCACCGGGAAGCTGCCGAAAGCATTCAAGCTGATGAAACTGGCCGGCGCCTACTGGCGCGGCGATTCAAGCAACGCCATGCTGCAGCGGATGTACGGCACTGCATGGGCGGATTCCAAGCAGCTGAAACAACATCTTCATATGCTGGAGGAAGCCGAAAAGCGCGACCACCGGCGTTTGGGCAGGGAAATGGACCTGTTCCACCTACAGGAAGAGGCCATGGGCAGCGTATTCTGGCATCCGCACGGCTGGACGCTTTACCGCGCCGTTCAGGATTACATGCGCCGCCGACTGGATGCGGCGGGATACGTGGAAGTCAACACGCCGCAAATGGTGGACCGCGCCTTATGGGAAAATTCCGGCCACTGGGACAAGTTCCGCGAGCACATGTTCATTTCTGAATCCGAAGACCGCACGCTCGCCATCAAGCCCATGAACTGCCCCTGCCATGTGCAGATCTTCCGTCAGGGCATCAAGAGCTACCGAGACCTGCCGATCCGCATGGCGGAGTTCGGTTCGTGCCACAGGAATGAGCCGTCCGGCGCTTTGCACGGCATCATGCGGGTGCGCGCCTTCACCCAGGACGACGCCCATATTTTCTGCACCGAAGACCAGATCACTTCTGAAACCAAGATATTCATTGACCTGCTAATGAGTATCTACAAGGACTTCGGCTTTGAAGACGTGGTCGTGAAGTTCTCGGACAGGCCCGATGTCCGCGCCGGGGAAGATGACGTTTGGGATCGCGCCGAAGCCGCATTGACGGAAGCCACGGCGGCGGCTGGCCTTGAGACCATCCTGAATCCAGGCGAAGGTGCGTTTTATGGTCCCAAGCTTGAATTCGTCCTACGCGACGCCATCGGCCGGGACTGGCAGTGCGGCACGCTTCAGGTGGATTTTGTGCTCCCAGAACGCCTTGACGCCAATTATGTCGGCGAAGACGGCGAAAAGCACCGCCCCGTCATGCTGCACCGGGCTATTTTGGGTTCATTCGAGCGCTTCATCGGCATCCTGATCGAAGACCATGCCGGCCGTTTTCCGCTCTGGCTGGCGCCGCAACAGGTCGTTGTCGCCTCGATCACCAATGACCACGATGAATACGCCAACGAAGTGGCGGAAACGCTTAACAAGTCAGGTTTAAGGGCTGTCACGGACCTGAGGAACGAAAAGATCAACTACAAGGTTCGGGAGCATAGCCACGCCAAGGTGCCGGTTATTCTAGTTGTCGGAGGCCGCGAAGCCGAGGAAAGGACCGTCGCCATGCGCCGTCTGGGCGGCAAGGATCAAGAAATTCTTGCGCTGGATGATGCAGTTGCTAGACTTAATTCAGAAGCCAACCCGCCGGATATTCTAAGGAGCAATACCGGCGGATAAGCCTCTTTAGGGCCCATCGCAGACGGCAATCGCTTTTTTCCGAGGGTAGGCGGTGCCAATCAGGTCTGAATACTTAGTTTAACCCCGGAGCAACAGACGAAGAGGATTGAGCCATAGCCAGGCCACCGATGAACCAGACACCAACCCGCGAGGGACCGCGTGTCAACGAGCAGATCACCAACCCGGAAGTCCGTGTCGTGGACGCTGATGGCGAAATGGTTGGTATAATTTCAGTCCAGGAAGGTATCGAAATGGCAGACGAGGTCGGGTTGGACCTCGTTGAAGTGTCCCCCAATGCCGATCCGCCCGTCTGTAAAATTCTCGATTACGGCAAGTACAAGTACGAAGCCCAGAAAAAGGCCAACGAGGCCCGTAAGAAACAGAAGGTCATCCTGATCAAGGAGATCAAGATGCGTCCGGGCATCGATGAGCATGACTATCAGGTCAAAATGCGCAACGTGCGCCGCTTTATCGAAGACGGCGACAAGGTCAAGATGACCATCCGGTTCCGGGGCCGTGAAATGGCGCACCAGGAGCTAGGCATGAACGTCCTGCACCGTGTCCGTGACGAGATGGAAGACTTGGCCAAGGTCGAGCAATTCCCCAAGGCCGAAGGCCGTATGATGACCATGGTCCTCGCACCGAAATAAGCCATATCGTATCAAGCATGAAAAAAGCGCCCTGAATACGAGGGCGCTTTTTATTTTGTTCAATCCGGTGGGTTTAGGCCGGTAACGGGTCGTTGTTCGTCAGCTTGTCGTCAACGATTTCGACCGTTTCATTGATTTCATCATTCGAAAGGCCGAGGTTCTCGGCAATCAATTGAACGAGGACATCAACCCGTTCGATAAACGGCGCACCGCCGGCGACGGCGCGGGCCGCCGAGGAGGGCCTGAGCAGGCTTTCCGCCGCCTTTGCATATTTCTCAAACGGCACAGCGTCCGCCGGGTCGGCGCCAAGTTGCTGGGCTATGCCGTCGACAAATTCATAGATCGCGCGGGATTTCTCCAGATCGCTGTGAACAGCTTCCTGGATGCTGCGGGGGCCGTTACGGGTGATGCAACGGTAGTTGCCGGTCAGCAGCATGCTCCATTTCGCCAGCGGTACAAAGACGGATTCATAAACCCTGAGCTTCACCGGCACGTCGTTGTCGTCTAGCCGGACGGCGGCGATATCCTCTTCCAGTTGCTTGAGCATCTCGTTGGCCTTTTCATCGGCAAAACGGGCGGCCTTGAAGTTGGTGGGAAGACCAACATGGAGGATGTTGGCGCCTTCTTCCGGCGGGCGGAAGGCCTGCGGATCGGGGCTGCAGAGCGTCATCAGGTCGGGATTGAAATGCTCCCATACCGTCGGGTCCGTATAGCCCGCCCCAAGATTGCTCGTATCAAGGCCGGGAATCCGTTTCAGGAAGGTGAGCGGCGGCATATTCATGATCGACAGGCAGGGTATGCCCGCGTCGGCGATCCGCACCAGGAGCGTACGTATGGTATGATGCGCATATTGCGGCTCCTGCATGGCAAGACCGACCATATCAAAGCCGGGGAGTTGCACATCCTCAGGCGTGCTCGCCGTCAGCTTGCCCGGCAGATCTTTAGAAAAGATCGAACGGTGCTCGTCTTCCCCCTTCAGCTTGATCCGGACTTCCGTCCCTTCCGTATTGATCAGTTCAGCAGTCTTGCGTCGGCAGACGAGCGTAACATCATGCCCCGCCATCAACAGCTTCGTGCCCAAAAGCGAGCCGTAAGACGCGCCTAAAATAAGAATTTTCTTACCCATGTAACGTAGTTCTCCTTGTTGGATGCTTCTGGTATACCATCCTTGCTACGCTCGATACTGTAAAAATACCCGGGCTGCAAGCGGTAGCGTAAATGATCGGCAGAATGAGATTTTACAGGGTGTTTTAAATGAGCATTATTTCACCCTCAAACCCTTGCATTCCCTTGGTGCAACCGCTATAACCCGGCCTCCGCCGGAAAACCGGCAAATGAGCAGCATGGCGGGGCATGCCTGGCGGCTCGAAAAGCGACCTCATCGGCCCCACAGAAATATTGGCGGGGCCGTCATTTCGAAAGGATAGCGAAATGCCCAAAATGAAAACAAAATCGAGCGCGAAGAAGCGTTTTCGTCTCACCGCAAGTGGCAAAGTGCGCGCGAATGTAGCCGGCAAGCAGCACGGCATGAGCAAACGCCCGCAGAAAATGATCCGCACGGCACGCGGCACCATGATCCTCAAGGACCAGGACGCCCGTATCGTGAAATCCTATATGCCCTATTCGTGAGGAGACATTAGAAAATGGCACGCGTAAAACGGGGCGTTACATCTCACGCCCGTCACAAAAAAGTCATCAAAATGGCCCGCGGCTATCGCGGCCGTGGCAATTCAAGCTACCGGGTAGCGCTTGAGCGCGTCGAAAAGGCGCTGCAATACGCATATCGCGACCGCAAAGCCAAAAAGCGTTCGTTCCGCAGCCTCTGGATTCAGCGCATCAATGCTGGCGCCCGTGAGCACGGATTGACCTATTCCCAGTTCATGAATGGCTTGTCTCGCGCCGGTATCGAGATCGACCGCAAGGTTCTTTCGGATCTGGCCGTACGAGAGCCGGACGCCTTTAAGGCCCTGGTTGACCAGGCGCAGGCGGCTCTCGCGCAGACGGCTTAAGCCAGACGAACATCCATTATTGATTGGTATGATGGGAGCCGCCCCGAAGACCGTGTCTTTGGGCGGCTTTCGTCATTTAAACCACCGGAAAAGATAACCTGACAACGGAAATACCGCCGTTAAACGGATAAGAAGACGAGAAGGCAAGAATGGAAAATATTGACTCCTTACGATCGGAATTGATGTCCAGCGTCGAGGCCGCGGCGTCCCTCGACGAGCTGGAAGCCATTCGTGTTGCCGAAATGGGGAAAAAGGGCCGCATCACGGCCATGATGAAGGAACTCGGCGGCCTGGAGCCTGAAGCCAGGAAGGCGGCCGGTCAGGATCTGAACAAGCTGAAATCCGATATCGCCGTGGCCATCGAAGAAAAAAAGAGCGCCCTTGCCGACAGTGAACTGGACGCCCGGCTGATGCAGGAACGCATTGACGTTACCTTGCCGACACGGCCAGAGGAAATGGGCACCGTCCATCCGATCAGCCAGACCATCGAGGAGGCCGTCGCCATTCTCGGTGAGATGGGCTTTGTCGTTGCAGAAGGCCCGGATATCGAGGACGACTGGCATAACTTCACGGCTCTCAATATCCCGCCGGACCATCCGGCCCGCCAGGAACACGATACATTCTACCTGCCGGGCAAAGGGGATGGTGAACGCCTGGTGCTCAGGACACACACCTCGCCGGTCCAGATCAGGACCATGCAAAACACCAAACCGCCGATCCGCATAATCGTTCCTGGCCGTACATACCGGTGCGATTACGATGCAACCCATTCCCCCATGTTCCACCAGATCGAAGGACTGGTCGTGGACAAGGAATCGCATATGGGTCACCTGAAAGGTTGCCTGATCGAATTCTGCCGCGCCTTTTTCGGTGTCGACGACCTGCCGGCCCGGTTCCGGCCCAGCTATTTTCCCTTCACCGAACCGTCCGCCGAAATGGATATCGGCTGCACCCGTGAAGGCGGAAAATTCAGCATCGGTCATGGTGACGACTGGCTGGAAATCCTCGGCTGCGGCATGGTAAATCCCCGGGTTCTGGAAAACTGCGGTATCGATCCCTCCGAGTACCAGGGTTTCGCCTTCGGGCTGGGGATCGAACGCATGGCCATGCTGAAGTATGGCATTCCCGATCTACGTACTTTTTATGAATCGGACCTTCGCTGGCTCCGCCACTATGGCTTCCCCGCCTTGCACGTCCCCAACATGGTTGGAGGGCTGAACCAATGAAATTCACGCTTGGCTGGTTGAAAGAACATCTCGATACGGACGCCACTCTTGATGAAGTCGTTGAGTGCCTGACCATGGTTGGCCTCGAGGTTGAAGGCGTCGAGGATCGTGCAGTCGGTCTGGAAGAGTTCGTCATTGCCACCGTCGTCGAGGCCGAACAGCACCCCGATGCGGATCGTCTGCGAGTCTGCAAGGTCGATTTCGGCGGTGATGAAACGGTTCAAGTCGTTTGCGGAGCGCCCAATGCACGGGCCGGCATGAAAGGCGTCTTCGCCCGTTCCGGCCTGCATATTCCCGGTACGGATATCACCCTGAAGAAAGCCGAGATCCGCGGCGTGGAAAGCAACGGCATGCTGCTGTCCGAACGGGAAATGGGCCTGAGCGACGAACACGACGGTATTATCGACCTGGACCAGGATAGTCCCATTGGCGCCCCGGCTGTCGAAGTAATGGGCCTGGACGATCCGGTTATCGAGATCGCCATCACGCCGAACCGCGGCGATTGCCTGGGTGTTCGTGGAATCGCCCGTGACCTGGCGGCGACCGGCCTAGGCACGCTGAAACCCATGCCAGTCGACCCGGTTCCCGGTACATTTGAAAGCCCCATTAAGGTACATCTGGATTTCGATGCGGAGACCGCTAACGCCTGCCCTTATTTCGTCGGGCGTTATGTGCGCGGCGTCACCAATGGCGAAAGTCCCAAGTGGCTGAAGGACCGTCTTTTGGCGATCGGACTTCGCCCCATATCTGCGCTCGTCGATATCACCAACTTGATGACGTTTGGCTACAACAGGCCACTTCACGTATTTGATGCGGACAAGGTCGAGGGCGACATTCATGTACGCCTCGCGAAGCCAGGGGAAACCATGTTGGCGCTTGACGGCAAGGAATACACATTGGACGAGACCATGACGGTCATCGGCGACGAAGCCAGGGCCGAGGGTCTTGGCGGTGTCATGGGTGGGGAAGACTCCGGCTGCACGGAAGCGACCGTCAACGTCTTCGTCGAATCCGCTTTCTTCGATCCCATTCGCACGGCGACGACCGGCCGTAAGCTGAACCTGCAGTCAGACGCCCGGTTCCGTTTCGAGCGCGGCATCGATCCCGAATTCCTCGTCGATGGTATGGAGATCGCCACTCAGATGATCCTGGACCTGTGCGGAGGCGAGGTTTCGGGAAACGTCATTGCCGGCTCGACGCCTTCCTGGCAACGGGAAATCGATCTCCGGCTTGACCGAGTCAAAACCCTCGGCGGCGTGGACATCGAAGCGGAAGAAAGCATCCGCATTCTGGAGGTTCTGGGATTCAACGCTGAAAACAACGGAGAAACCCTGAAAGTCAGTGTACCGTCCTGGCGAAGCGATATCGTCGGCGAAGCCTGTCTTGTCGAGGAGATTATCCGGATCAACGGATATGGCGAAATTCCCGCCGTTCCCTTCATGGGCGACCAATACCTGCCCCATACGGCTTATTCATCTTTTCAGCGCCGCCGGAATTCCGTTCGCCGCTGCGCCGCATCCCGTGGTTTGGTCGAGGCCGTTACCTATTCGTTCCTGCCAAGCTCCCACGCCGACCTGTTCGGTGGCGTGCCGGACGGTCTGCGCCTGATCAACCCGATCAGCAGCGATCTCGACGTCATGCGTCCGTCCCCGTTACCAAACCTGATCGCCGCTTCCGGGCGCAATACGGACAAGGGCGTTCCCAATTCCGCCCTGTTTGAAATCGGTCCGGCATTCCACGGCGAAACGCCTGGCGAGCAATCGCAAATCCTGGCCGGCATTCGTTCGGGTGAAATGCATGTCCGTACCTGGGCCCATGCAGCGCGCGCAGTCGACGTTTTCGATGCCAAGGCGGACGCCATCGCCTTGCTGGGAAATCTGGGAGCGCCGACAGAAAAATTGCAGGTCTTCGCTGAAGCGCCCACATGGTATCATCCGGGCAGGTCGGGAGAACTACGACTGGGACCAAAGACAACCCTAGCCCGTTTCGGTGAAATTCATCCCGGCATACTCCGCAAGATGGACATCAAGGGCCCTGTCGTCGGGTTCGAGGTTCTGCTTGAAAACCTTCCCGAGCCAAAGGCGAAGAAAAGCGCCGCAAAACCGCATCTGGAGTTGCCAAACCTGCAGCCTGTCGAAAGGGATTTCGCCTTCGTGGTATCGAGCGATACGCCGGCCGAAAATATACTGCGCACTGTACGTGGCGCCGATAAGAGCCTGATCTCAGATGTCCGTCTCTTTGATGTCTTCGAAGGTGGAAGCCTTGATGACGGCATGAAATCCGTTGCCATCAATGTCATTTTGCAACCGGTTGAAAAAACTCTGACCGATGCCGATATTGAATCCGTAGCGGAAAAAATCATTGATCAGGTCTCCTCTGCGACTGGTGGCGTTCTGCGATCCTGATCATAATCCAATCATAGCTGCTTGGTCAGTTGTGGAGGGATATCATGGAAAAAAAGGTTTTCGCACCGGGTGATCGTATCTTTATTGAAGGCGACGAGTCGGATTGCGCCTACCTCATCCAGGAAGGGCAGGTTGAATTGACCGTACGCAAGGGCGATGATGTCGTCGTCATTGGTATGGTGAAAAAGGGCGAACTACTGGGCGAGATGTCGCTCATCGATCCAGCGCCAAGAAGCGCGACAGCCCGTTGCCCCGTTGAAACCACTGTCATGGTTATCCCTAAAGAAGACTTCCGGCATCGGCTTGATACCGCCGATCCCGTCATCCGACGGATGCTCTTACAGTTGATCAAACGGCTCAGAGATCAAACACAGGCGACGGTGGATAAATCAACAGTCATTCGATGACCATCCCTAGCCCGTACTCATTAGCCGTTACGTTGAAGCCTGACCGAGAGCGGGTTAAATTCCCCTACATGAACATAAAAGAATTCAATGCCTTTTGCGGCACCCTCCCCGCGACGAACTACGTTGTGCAATGGAATGGTTCTCATGTCTGGAAAGTCGGAACCAAGGTCTTTGCCATCGGCGTATGGTCGGAAAGCAAATACGCCGGTATCACGTTCAAGGTTTCCGATATCGGCTATGAGGTACTGAAAGAACAGCCCGGTTTGCGCCCGGCTCCATACTTTGCATCACGGGGCATGAAGTGGATTCAGCACTATGCGGAGCCTGGTTTGTCGAATGAGGAGTTAAAGGACCACTTGCTGGAATCACATTACATCGTTTCCAGGAAACTAACCCGAAAGCAGCGTCAGGAACTGAAACTGGATTAGATGCCTGACTGGCACGATTTCTCACTAGACCTTTCTGAGATCGACGGAACACACACCCGTTGGCAGGCTACGTCCACGTACGACAACCTCGCCCATGTGTTTACAGATGAAGGAATCATCCAGGCATTCCCGCGTGTTTTTGGAAATAAGCACGTAAGTGCCGTATTCCTTGTTAAGCTGCTCCAGTCGCGCAGCGATGTTCACCTCATCTCCATGAACCGTAAAGATCAACTGGTCGGCCGCCCCTACGGCGCCAACCGTCATTTCCCCTGTATTGATCCCGCAACGCGTCTTGAGCGTAATGCCATTGCCGAAGGTCCGTTCCTGCGTCAGGTCGCGAATAGCCAGCGCCGTTCTAACGGCGTTATGGGCATGGTTATCATCCGCCTTGACGGTGTTAAATGTTATCAACATGGCGTCACCCTGATACTGGCTGATGACGCCACCGTGAGTTTGTACGACTTCATGCATGGCGCCAAAGTAATCATTCAGGGTCGCAACCAGTTCCTCAGGCGTCATCTTCTCGGATATTGTCGAAAAGCCTTCTATGTCCGTGAAAAGAACCGTAGCCACCTTCGATTCACCGTCACCTGCCTCAATGGTCTGCTCAGCCTGGGTAATATGGTCGGCTATTTCCTGCGGAACAAAACGTGACAGATCCTCCGCCGCCGCCTCGGTAATCACGGCGTTTCGCAATGTACGCTCTCCCCGGAATATGGCGACGGCAAGGACAATTGTTACGAGACCGATGGAAAGCAGTTTGTCGATCTCTGCGCCGATAAGGATACTGTTGGAAGTCAGGTACTCGACGTAGTTCCGGGTAATCATGGGATCGAGCGGATCGGAATAAACCACATAGAGAACCAGCACCAACCAGCCCATGATTGCAGCAGAGCCGGCCATGAGCACGTAACGGTAGTCGAACCGCAAGGCGCGGAGCGCGATGAAGATGAAGACGTACAGCATGGTCGGCGCCTTCAGATAGAAGGAAGCCGGTTGATCGTACTGGATGTGAAAGCTCCAGATCAGAGCCATGAGCAACGCCATATCCATGGCGATCGAGACCATCAAAGTCCAGAATGGCAAGGTCTTGCGATAAGACACCAGTAATCTCGCCAGGGTAAAAATGAAATACAGCCCCAACGCCCAAGGAACAATATTCAGCGCATCCGGCGACGCGGTCTTTGGCGATACGATATAAAGCGCGCCAAAAATGACGACAAGTATAAGCTGGATCCAGCCTACGAGGATTTCACTCCGGTTCTGTTGGTGGACAAGTGCCGAGCGCACCCGGTCAGGGAATCGTCCTTCTGTCGCGGTGCCGAAAACATATGTCTTTAGAGCCTGAAAAGTTGTCGGTTTACCGTTTTGATGTTCCAGTCCTGTCTCGGACATCGGATTGCGATCCCTTTATCCAGAAAATAACATGATCCAATACTGTCATTTCCTGTTACAGGATCAACAATTCCAGTTTTCTGTCAATGAAACCACGCGTGAGGATTATGTTTCCCCACGTCACGCAGAATTGATCGGGTCAGGAAAGTTCCTTAGTAAGAAGAAGGGGGAAGGACCAGCATCACGGGTCGGGATGCGCTACGCCAACGCAGCAGCCGGATGACGTTGTTAAAATATCGGGAAAAGGATGACATTGACTGTTCCTGTACCTGAGAAGATTATTTTGTCTATCTGCAGGTTATGTACAACGTCCTGAGCCCACGGGCTGTGCGGGTCATCACACCCAATGAATTTCTTTGCGTTTTTACGCAAGATTTTCCTGGAAGCAGGTGAACCAGTCCAAGCGAACCTAGCGCTTATTCATTTCATGCCGTAAAGCGGCCATCTGATCTTCCACGGAAATCTCGAGAAAGGATGTAATTTCCAGATTACGATCTTCGTAAGGATTAGAGTCCGGATTTTCATCGATCCATTTTCCAACAGCCTTGTCCCGATCCTCAATCAGCGATGTAATCTGCGGTCGGAAAAGACGCATCATCGCTGTAATCCAGATATTGACCGGCCATGACGGGTAGGCAAGGTCCATCAGGAAAACATCCAGAATTTTCAGGACATCCGATGCCGAATACCATGTCTCGCCCGTGACCCAACGGTTGGTTGTAAACAGGCGGATGGGATATCCCTGCCGGTTCATGGATATTCCCACAAGATGCGTCAAATCGTCATTCGCCCCATCCGGTTTTTTATAATCCGGGACAGGCGCTGGTTTGATTCCCTTGGGCATTCCTTTTGGGCGGACGAAGGCATGGAAATGCCCATGTTCCTGCCCATAGATGGCCATTCGTGTTTCCGGCGGATGGGCATGATAGTAATACTGAGAACAGGTATCGGTATCATAGACGTCACCCTTTGGGTAATGATCCCATTCGAAGAACTCACCCTGCCTGTCAATAATCTCTGCGACGATATTGGAGTTGCTTTTGCGCAGCACACGATAACACTCAAGGATCTGCTCTCCCGCCGATATCATGCCGGCAAGTGTGTCCTTGTCAAAATTAGCGATAAGACCATCTTTCATCACATCACCCATCCGGTCTTAATTTACTCCACCAATGCCTGGAAGCAAGATCGCCATTTAGTCGGTAGAATAATAGAAATTCGAACCTGATAGAGATCAGTATTACCAATGACGTTACTCCTTCCGAAGTAAGATTGGTCACCGACCTCTCACGTGGATGTGACCAAATATCATTAGATCATACGCTTCATTGGGATAAACATTGCCGCGTCTGCCGGGACGTACCGGCTTTATTGTTAATCACATCACAAGGAGACGCTTAGAATGTCTGTTATTAAGAAAACCGCTGGAGCTACACTTGCAACCGCTGCGGCTGCTTTGTTCCTCGCTGGCGCGGCCACTACAATCACCCCGTCCCCGGTTCAAGCCGCCGATGTAAAATGCGTGGGCATCAATGCTTGTAAAGGACACGGTGAATGTAAAACCGCAAGCAATGAATGCAAGGGCTTGAATTCGTGCAAGGGCCACGGTTGGGTATCAACAGCCAGTGCAGAAGAATGCACGTCTAAGGGTGGCACGGTTCAAGAGTAAATTACTCATTGTTTCTGGAGAGCTAAGAGAGAGGGGCCCTCCCGCCTCTCTTAGCCTTCAGCATAGGGGCTAAATTCAATGGCATCTCCCCATAACGAACTCATTGGCTTCGGCCTAGGGCTTAGGCCCCAACACTTCCCGGATCTGCTTAATCATCCTGATGGCCGTTATCCCGGGATTGATTGGTTTGAGATTATTTCCGAAAATTTTATCAACGTCGGCGGCATGCCTTTTCGAAATTTAATGGGCATCCGCGAACTTTATCCTGTAGCCATGCATGGTGTTTCGTTATCCATCGGCGGTCCTGATCCGATTGATGAGGAATATCTGAAGGGACTCAAGGATCTCATCATCCAGATTAATCCCTCAGTCGTTTCCGATCATTTGTGCTGGACCGGCGCTCATGGCATCAATCTTCACGACCTTCTGCCATTGCCCTTGACCAGAGATGCTCTGAACCACGTATCCAGCAGGATATCCCATGTACAAGACACCATTCAAAGACGGCTGGCGATAGAGAACCCCTCAACTTATGTCTCATTTAGAAATGATGAGATGACAGAATGGGAATTCCTTTCCGAGCTAACCAGCAAAACCGGCTGTGATTTGTTGCTGGATGTAAACAATGTCTACGTTTCCGCATTTAACCATGGCTTTGACGCGCATGAGTACCTGAGAGAAATTCCGGAAGAGAGAGTTTGCCAAATACATCTCGCTGGGCATGAGAACAATGGCGATCACATTATTGATACGCACGATAGTGAAATCGTCGATCCTGTTTGGGATTTGTACCGCCATACCGTCAAGCAAATGGGATATATCCCAACAATGATCGAACGTGACGATAACATTCCGCCAATTGCTGAACTGGTGGAGGAACTCCAGATCGCCCGGCAAATTGTTGATGACATCAATAAAGGTGCAGCAGCATGATATCGGAGATTTCCTCCCTACAGAGCCTGTTCAAGGATCGCTTATTAAGCGGTGGATCGAGTGCGGCCATTCTGGAACACCTGACGGATCAGGGGCCATTCATGAAGGTATACGATAACGCTTATATCGCCCGCCTTCTGGAGGTGATGGGTGAAGACTTCCCTGGCGTTCATACCTTGCTTGGAGATGATGAGTTCGCCAAAGCGGCAAGTGATTATATTCGAGCCTGCCCTTCATCCGAGCCGTCAATTCGTTGGCTCGGGCAGGAATTTTCTGAGTGGTTAAAGGGTGAAACACCCTGGAATCGGCTCCCTGTTCTTTCTGATATGGCTGCCTTTGAATGGGCTCTGGGCCTGGCGTTTGATGCCAAGGATGAGGCAACCGTTGAGGCCTCGATATTATCCTCGACTCCGCAAGAGGCCTGGCCGAACCTGATTTTTAGTTTTCACCCAGCTTTGAACGTTATCAATCTAACTTATAATGTTATTCCTTTTCACCAATCTGTTAAGCGTGAAGAAGAGCCGGACGAAATACCCGAAAAGCTGGCGGCCAAAGAAGCATGGGCGATCTGGCGCAATCCTGAATCGTTACAGGTTTTTTATAGGCCCCTGGATGAAATTGAAGCTGCCGGCCTTAACGCGCTTCGCAGTGGCCTCACGTTCTCGGCTCTTTGTGAAACACTGGATGGTATGGGCACTGAAGTTGACGCCTCTTTATATGCTGCCCAGTTACTTGCAACCTGGATTGACGCCGGATGGATAACAGGCCTCATGGTTGAAGGGTATAGCTGGTCCACCGGCTAGAACTACCTAACGGTTTTCAGTTTCATAGCTTCAGAAGAATAGATTTTTTTATTTCGCCACGAATGATCTCGATGGGAATTACATCCCCGGCTTTATGTTCATAAATGATTGCGCTTACATCACTGGGGTAAAGAATTTTTCGCTCATTCATCGTCACGATCACGTCATCTGGTAGAAGCCCGGCAATATCAGCCGCACTCTCAGATGCAACCCGAACGACCCGGACGCCTGTCTGAACCTCAAGCTCGGATAATTCCAGAGGGCGGACAACCATTCCCGATTTGGCACGCACCACCCGGCCATGATCCTTAAGGTCAAGCAACACCCGCTCCAGCAGTCCGGTATGAACGGCGAAATTCACACCAATGTTGGCATCGCTATCCTTGGTAAAAATCCCCGACAGCATACCGACAAGATGGCCCTGTTTGTTCACCAGTGCGCCGCCGGATGCGCCAGGATTAACAACGGCATCCGTCTGAATGAAGTCCTCGATCGGATTGAAACCGGCATTGGACCGGTGCAGAGCCGAAACGACGCCGCACGTCACGCTCAATCCCAACCCGAATTGATTGCCGATCGCACAGACCGGCTCACCAATGCCGGGGGACTCGGCTAAGGTAAATGAAGCTAGGGGGTATGTGATTTTCAGCAGGGCAATATCGGTAAACCTGTCCTGTCCCACCATGACTGCCGGTATTATGCGCCCGTCATGCAGCCTGACCGACATTTTTTCAGCACCGGAAAGAACATGGGCGGCTGTTGCAATATATGATCCGTTAAAAATCGCTATTCCTGATCCTTCAGGCTCTTCGAGGTGTCCGCTGTTCTCCGAGGAACTGTTATTGCCGCTTGAACGGTGCGGCAGCACACTCACCGTGCTTTCCAAAGCGAGAACAGGAAATTCCGCTGCATGAATTGTCCTGTAGGAACCGGGCGTTACACCGATAAAGAAGGCCAGGAAAGCAAGTAGGGTGCGGTTCATCGAGTGTCCTTTCAAGGCATTGATACACTAATTAACACGCTGTATCGTTCTAGAAAACAAGGGGGTGGAAAAAGAAAGAGTGAGTAAAAAACACAAAGACTTAGTCCGGGTTTTTTACGAGGAAGTTGTTAGCAAGGCCGACACCAAGCGTGTCGAGGAATTCTGCCATCCTGATCTGACATTCCGTAGTTCCCTGGGTCACTTCAAAAGCGGAGCAGAGGGATTTTGTGATTTTCTGGAATCGCTCGGGAACGGGCTTGATAATTTTCAGTGCACCATCGACGATATTATTTCTGAACGAAACAAGGTCAGCGCCCGTTTGACTTTCTCAGGCCGACACAAGGGCGACCTTATGCTGTTTCCTGCTACCGGAACCCATGTGTCCTGGGAGGGCGTTGCCATGATTACCTTCAAATCCGGAAAAATCATTGATATATGGACGCTCGGCGACGTGCGCTCATTGCTGAGTCAACTGGCGGAAGCGACGGCAGAAACACCTACCTGAACTTCCTTTCTCCGGCCAGGATACGTCCGAACAACGCCGGACCGACATTACCGCCGGAACAGATGACAACAACAGTCTGTCCGGAAATATCCAGTTGCCCTGTCAATATGGCGGCAAGGGCGACTGCACCGCCCGGCTCGACCGTGATTTTGAAGGTCTGGAAGGCTTCGACCATTGCTTCGGCAACGTCACGTTCTGAAACGACCACACCGCCGGCAAGATATTGTTGGTTGATGGCAAACGTGATCTCGCCGGGCATGGGAGACGCCAATGCATCGCAGATCGTCCGGGCGTCCGGTGAGTTCGAGAGTCTCTTGCCCTCTTTTAGCGAAAGCGCCGTATCATCGAAGTTCTCGGGCTCAGCCGCCCAAACCTCTGTTTCCGGCGACACCATCGCCAGGGCGCTGGCGACACCTGAAATCAGCCCGCCACCGCCACAGGGTGATACAACCTTATCGCATTGCAATCCCAAAGATTTCAGATCCTCTGCAATTTCAACGCCAACGCTCGCCTGTCCCGATATAACATCCACATCATCGAATGGCGGGACCATACTGGCCCCTCTTTCCTCACAAATCCTCTGTCCGATCTCTTCCCGGCTTTCCCTGTAACGGTCATACAGAATCACCTCCGCACCCAGGGCGCGGGTATTGTTGATTTTTATCTCGGGCGCATCTTCCGGCATGACGATAGCCGCCCGAATACCGTGCAGGGCAGCGGCGGCAGCAACGCCTTGGGCATGGTTTCCCGAAGAATAGGCGACAACGCCGTTTTCCTTTTCTTCCACGGACAATCTGGAAATTTTCGTGTAAGCGCCGCGAAACTTGAAAGATCCGGTTTTCTGCAACACTTCCGGCTTAACAAAGACTCGTGCACCCAGTCTGTCATTCAGCAGTGACGACTCCAGCAAAGGCGTTCTCACTGCATGATCTTTTATGCGTCGGACGGCATCCTCGATCATGTCCTCAGAGACAAGTTTTTGGTCTGGTAATTCTTTATTCACAGTTCAGCGGCCTTTGAAACTCACGATTGACAGTTGCATGCCCGGCATTCTCCCTAAATGCAGCACCGGCATTAGTTAAACCCATCTTGCATCATTTCCCGGCCCTGCCCAGACATAAACAGTTTCCCGGATATGAAAAAAGGGCGGCCAGCAGGCCGCCCTTTTTTGTGCTGGTGATTGACCCACCGTT